>CAKTUD010000001.1 GCA_934617425.1 uncultured Eggerthellaceae bacterium
GGCCCGCCGCCGCTTCGCTGTCGCTTGCGGCAAGGAGATAAATTACTCTCCCCATCCCCTCCCGTCAAGCGACGGGATGGATGCACACGATTCCTACACAAACGGGGGGGCTGGGGCCGGGACGCCCTCCCCGCGGGGCCGGCGGGAGACGCGGGGAGGGCGGGCCCTCGGAGAGGGGGCCGGAGGCGGGCGCTGGTCGCGAGGGGGGGCTGGGGCCGGGACGGGGGCGCGGCCCCAGCCCGTGGAGGGGACAATCGAAAAGCAGGCTAAGACGCTAAGCGCGAAAGACCAGCATGAAAGACTGGGCCATACGGATGGATGGCCAGCCGACAAGATCGAGAGCCAGAGCAGATGATGAGAGCAAGTCTCGCAGAGCGGCAACGACGCAGATAAGAAGGGAGCGCCCCCGACGGTTTCGGGGGCGCTCCCTTTCGCAGTAGCGACTCTCTACAAGTCTATGACATTTTATTTGCCGCAACGATGCCGACAGCATCAGCTCTTTTAGACAAGCTTTATGAACTTGCGCTTGCCGACCTGAATAACAGCGCCCTCGAGCTTAGCGGGGTCAACGTTGTACTGCTTCGCGGGCAGAGCCTCGCCATCGATTTTCACACCGCCGCCATCGATGAGACGACGCGCATCCCCTGTGCCATTCGCCAGACCAGCGTCTGCGATAAGCTTTGCAAGATAGACCTTGCCTTCATCGTTGGGGGTAAGGTCGGCTTTATATTCGGGAATGTCTTCGGGCGCCTCGTGGTTCTTAAAAACGAGATCGAACTGCTCTTCGGCCTGTACAGCAGCTTCCTCGTCGTGGTATGCGCTCACGATGTTGCGCGCAAGCTGACGCTTTACTTTGTTGGGATGAAGCTCATCGTTCGCGAGGCCGCGCTCGATCTCATCGACCTCGGCAACGGGCAACGTAGAGGCGAGACGGAAGTACTTCACCATGAGCTCGTCGGGGATGGACATAACTTTGCCGAACATGTCGTTTGGTTCGTCGGTGAGCCCGATGTAGTTGCCATAGCTTTTAGACATCTTCTGCACGCCGTCAGTGCCTTCGAGGAGCGGGAGCGTGAGAGCCACCTGGGGTTCCATCCCCATCTTTTCCATAAGCTCGCGGCCGGCAAGCAAATTGAAGAGCTGGTCGCGACCGCCAAGCTCGACATCAGCCTTGATTACTACCGAATCGTAGGCCTGCATAACAGGATAGATGAATTCGTGGAGGCTGATGGGGTGATTGTTCTTGTAGCGATTGGAGAAATCGTCGCGCTCAAGGATGCGAGCAACCGTGAAACGACTGAGCAGCGAAAGGATATCCTCCATCTTGAGGTCGAGAATCCAATCGGCATTGTGAACGAGCTCGGTTTTATCCCTGTCGAGAATCTTATACGCCTGGTCCACGTAGGTTTGAGCGTTTTCTTCGATCTGAGCACGCGTAAGCTGCGGACGAGTGCTATTGCGGCCCGATGGATCGCCGATAAGCGCGGTGCCGTCGCCGATGATGAGCGTCACCTTGTGCCCGAGGTCCTGAAACTGGCGCAGTTTGCGCAGGGGGACCGCATGGCCGATGTGGATATCAGGCGCAGTGGGATCGACGCCAAGTTTGATGTTCAGCGGGGTGTCTCGTTTGAGTTTTTTGAGCAGGTCCGCTTCAGGCACGATCGTATCGACGCCGGAAGCGATGATGTGCATCTGTTCTTCGGCAGAAAGCATGCTTCTTCTCCTTCTTGATATACAAGCTACAGCCTCGTTCGAAATCGTTCGTTCGAGACCGCAAATCTATGATTAATGGGTGCGATTCTAGCACACCGATCGGACGGTTATGAGACGCCGCGGAACAAATGCCCGCTTGTAGTGCCAGGCCTCTTGGGAACAGAGCCCTTCCCCTGCATTGCAAAATCGCGAGCCTTCACAACGCGCGCCACCGCAGAATACGCTTCTTCCTTCGACATAAGCGTGGTGTCGACCATGAACGAAGCAACCCCTATGTCGAGCAAATCAGGAATACTCGGGGCAATATCAAGCTGCACGCCATTGTAAAGATGACTGCGACCGAGCATGTCGGTGATAATAGGGAACTCGAAGCCCTTGCGATCGACGTAATGATGTCCCCGAGATCGCCGCGCGCATGTCTCGCAGCGACGATCGCACTGGCCCTGGCTCATAAGCAAACAGTGCTCGGTAATCATGAGCTCTTGGGCTCCGATAACGGTAAGCCCCAGGTCGATCTCGGAGATTTCGGCCAAATCGGCGATCTGGCCGAGGGACAACTCAGGAGAGAGCCAAACGAAATCGGCACCCATCTCCTGCGCTGCCCTCAGTGCAAGACGATTGGTTACGGGAACATGGGCGCCGAGCTCCACGCGAGAGCCGAGAGCCGATGCGCGCACGCAAGCAGCCAAGCTGTCGGCATAGACAGCGCGGCCTTCTTTCGCGTAGTCCCAGATGTCAAAATCGAGAGCAAACTCGCGCGTGCCCGAAACAGGGTCGTGGTCGACCGTCGGCATGGCCATCACGCATTTTTTCGGATAGCCCGCTTGGTCAACCTGATTGACGCAGACGCCGGCATAGGTGGCCTGGCCGCGTCGATAGTTGAGGACAGGGACGTAAACAGCATCAGCGCCAGCGCGTTTTGCAGCACGAGCGCAAGCAGGATTCGTCGCCCATGCAACAACTGTGCTATCTTCGCGACGTCCGGCAAAGCGCTTTGCTTTTCGAGGCTCCATAGCATCAACGGATTCGCACGAACGAGCATAGGGCGCGAGGATTTTTTCGGATAGAAGATCGAGGGCAGCCGCGCGGACCTTGTGCAACTGCGAGAAGCCCATGCCGGCGCCATCGCTCAACTCGATCTCAAGGCTATTCAGCGCATACGGGGTTTGCCCGAAGCGGTCGACATGAGTTCGCACGTCTTCTTTGGAAATCGCTTTGGTACGAGCAGGCTCGACAACACCACCTTGGGCTTCAGCCGAAAGCGAGCCGTCGAGCAAAGAAAACCTCACGCGCAAAGGCTCCCCGACGACAGCGCGCACATACCCACTAACAGAAACGCGCGGCTCGAATTCGTTATCGCGATAGGCAGACGCGGCATTGCGCACGCGAAAAACGCGATCGCCCTTCCCCACGCGCTGGACGACAGCAAGACGGACCGTACCCCTTTTGGAAAACACAGCGTCTTCGAGCGTTTCTGCAAAATGGCCGCGATTGGTCCAGAATTCCAAAACGTCGCCGGGGTTCAGCGGTCGTTCGGGCTGCACCTCGACCATGTCGCCCTCGATGCCGGCAACGCGCCCGACGAAGACACCGCGATTGTTAGGGCGCCCGTAGCTCATGATCTCGTTGCCTCGCTGGTTGGTAAGGTAAGCCGTAGTGAAGCCACGCGAAAAAGCTTCAGCAAGTTGCGATTTTTCCGCATCGGTCGGCGTTGCGTCCCCGCCCGCATAAAATCTATCGAGCACTGCACGGTAGACCGAAACAACCGAATACACGTAATCGGCCGACTTCATGCGCCCCTCTACTTTAAGCGAAGAGACCCCGGCACCCGCGAGCTGCGCGATCAAATCAATGGCGCATAGATCGCGGGGGGAAAGAAGATGCTCCCCTTCGGCCGGCAAGGGTTCCGCCCTGCCTTCTGCATGGAGCTCGTAAGGCAAACGGCAAGCCTGCGCGCATAAACCGCGATTTGCCGAGCGGCCGCCGATAAGCGAGGACATGAGGCATTGGCCCGAATAACAAATGCAAAGGGCACCATGGGCGAATGTCTCGATCTCTATCCCAAAGTCTTGAGCCATTGCCGAAATCTCGGCAATCTCAGCAATCGAAAGCTCACGGGCAAGAGTAATGCGCTTGGCCCCAAGCCGCGCAGCCGCTTCGACACCAGCCGCGTTGAGAGTGTTCATTTGCGTAGAAATATGCAAATGAACACCCGGGATCGCCTCGGAAAGGACGCGTGCGATGCCGATGTCCTGAACGATGAAAGCATCGGCGCCCGCCAAATAGGCTTCACGAGCAAAAGAAACCGCGCTATCGACCTCGGACGGAAGAATCTCGATGTTGAGCGTCACATACACGCGAACACCGCGCAGATGCGCATATTCGCATGCAGAACGTAAATCCTCGATAGTGAAATTGTCGGCGTTGCGACGAGCGTTGAATTCGCCAAGACCGAGATAAACCGCATCGGCTCCTGCACGAACCGCTGCGCGGAGACATTCGCTATTGCCCGCGGGAGCCAAAATCTCAATACGCTGTTCCACTGAAAATCTTCCCTAAGTCTGTCCCTAGTTACGAAGCGACGAAGCGCGTGCCGGAATGCGCCGGACACACCTCGTCGCCTTAAAGTGTCCACTCACCATGTGCGAACGCCGGGTTATTGCTTGCTCGCCGCGGCTTCGTCACCCGCTTTGAGAGAGGCGACACCTTGATCGTATTGCTGCTGGATAGACGTCATGCGAGAATCGTAGGTCGACCAGTCGAAAGGATTTGCCTCGGTGGCGCTGTCGATCTCGGTGTAAAGGTCGACATAAGCATTCAGCGCATCTTCAAGGCTCTGGGCGCCCTCGGCATAATTTGACTGAATATCGGCAAGCTCATCGGGCGCTTCGATGGCTTTCAGTTCATCGATGACTTTGCCAGCGTTGGCCGCCGTCGTCTTCATGTTTACGACATCCTCGCGGGAAACCGCGTCCTCGAAATCGCCGAGAGTATCTTTGAGCGAAGCGACTTTCTGGTTTACTTCGGACATGTAGTCGCGATTCGCTACCTGTTCGCTTGTCGCCGAGCTCTGCGCAGTACTGCAACCGGCAAGCATGGCCACAGCGAAAACGCCAGAGCAAACCAGAGCGGCTATCTTCGAAAAAGTCTTAAAGGACATCTGCTACTCCTTGAGAGTCGAATTCAACATCTGAATGAAACCGCAAAAACTTTACCATGCACCGTTGCCACGCAAACAAAGCGTTACCCAAGCGCATGAAAGCGCAACTTAACCGGCATTGGGAGACGTTGTGGTCGCGCTGCCGTTGGCCCCTCCGGTATTTGCGCCACCTGCAGACGTGCCGCCTGCGGTTGCGCCGCCATTGCCTCCGGCAGCATTGCCGCCCGTCGTTGCGCTGCCTGCCCCAGTTGCACCTGTCGATGTGGAAGAACTAGAGGCTTTCGAATTGGAAGAGGCCGAACTTGCGTTGCTGGACGACGAACTTTGCGACACGTAGTTGGTGCCGTAGACATGATATTTATCATCGGTATAATTCGTATATTGGATTTGGGTAGTAGGCTTTTTCCATTGCTCCACATCGCTTGCCTTCATGACTTTGTTGGCAAAGGAAGCAAATACATCGGCGCAGTCGGTACCCACGGGAACAGATTCCACATTGGACGGGTCGCCGCACCATATGCCCACAGACATCTTCGGCGTAATGCCGAAGAAAGTAATGTCCTTGTAGTTTTCGGTAGTACCCGTTTTGCCGGCAACAACCTGACCGTTGTTTAGCCGGGCTGAGGTGCCGGTACCCTCGGAAGAGTTAACCACGCCTTCCATAACCTGCTCGGCAGCGTATGCGACTTCCTCGGAGATAACCCGTTCACTGCGCTTGGAGACATCGGTGTTATCGACGATGGCCTTGCCATTGCGGTCTTCGATCTTCTCGATAGGCGTGGAATCGCAGTGAACCCCGCCGTTGGCGATGGTGGCAAATGCTTCTGCCATCTCGAGCGGCGTCACGTTTTCGACGCCCAGGGTCAGGGTCGCGCCCGCTGTCGAAGGGCTGAGTTCCGAAGATATACCCATCTGCTGAGCCATTTTCGCAACGTCATTGACGCCGATGGAGGAAATCAAACGCACAAAACCAGTGTTCGAGGACACCGCCAATGCGCGGGCGATGGTACGAACGCCGTAGTTGATATTGTCGTAGTTTTGCACCGTGTACTTATCGATGGTTGCAGGCGACGTGCAGTCGATATAAGTTTGCGGGCTTATCTTCTTCTCAAGCGCCGTCACCAAAGTGAAGACTTTGAACGCCGAACCGCACGGTCTGCCGCCCGCGCCGTCACCCGTTGCGATGTTAACCTGATTGGAGTAATAGTCGGCGCCGCCAACTATAGCCTTGATGTAGCCCGTAGAAGGCTCGACGACCGCCATCGCGCAATCGAGACCATCGGGCATTGACTCACGTTTTTTCTGCGCGGCCTCTTCGGCGGCATCTTGCATATCGGGATCAAGCGTGGTGTATACCGACAGGCCACCTTCGAGGATATCGCTGGTTGAGAAGTCGTAGCTGTTGTACAGAAGATTGCGCACGTAGCTGGTGAAATACGGGTATTTCAAAATACCGTCGTCGGGATTTTCTTGCACATTGAGGCTCACGGGTTCTGCCTGGGCGGAATCGTGTTCGGCTTGGGTGATATAGCCATTGGAAAGCATGCGATCAAGCACGGTGTTGCGGCGCTTCAAGGCATTTTCCGGATAGTTTATGGGATCGTTATAGGTCGGCGACTGAGGGATGCCCACCAGCAATGCGGCCTCGGCGAGCGTCAATTGGTTGGCGCTTTTCGAAAAGTAACGCTTAGACGCGGCCTCGATGCCATACGCCCCCGAACCGTAATTGATAGTGTTCAGGTACATCGTAAGGATATCGTCTTTCGAATACTGCTCTTCGAGCTTCATGGCGATATAAGCCTCGCGAACCTTACGCTTGATCGAGATGTCATCCATCTCGTCAGCAAGAACCGTGTTTCGCACAAGCTGCTGCGTAATAGTAGAGGCGCCTTCGAGCGCGCCGCCCGTGATGTTGTTGATGAAAGCGCGAGCAATGCCGGCGATATCGATGCCGCCATGCTCGTAAAAACGCTCGTCTTCGGTTGCGACAGTGCCTTTTAGAACATAGTCACTAATCTGGGAGCGCTCAACGCTCTCGCGGTTTTCAAGCTGGAAGCGAGCAAGAACGGTGGATCCATCGGACGCGTAGACAACCGTGGGCTTCGAATCTTTTAAGTACGTTTCGGCATTCGTATAATCGGGAAGGTCTTGCAGCCACGAAGCGCATACGGCGATACCGCCGACGCATAGGCAGGCAACGAGCACGCCGATGACAGACAGAACCGCGATGAGGCCTGTAACAGGGTGCTTCTTCTTTGCGCTTGGCCTGTTCTTCATCGAGCGAGATCCCATGCGCAGCCCTCCATTCTCATGCACGCAGTATGAGCATCATTCTATCATCGGGAGCTTGGCGGATGTGAAATTACATATCTGAGAAGAAAAGATGCGCCCGGCGCGATTCGCAACAGCACCGGGCGCATCTACCATTGATTTCGGAAGCAAGAAACTAGCGAAGCTTAGGAAAGCCTTGCCTCATCTACCGAAAGAACAGCTTCGACCTTGGCCATTTGGTCAACCACCGCATCGTGACCAGTACCGCCTATCGTGATGCGGGCATTGGCGATATCGCGCAGATTCAGGCATTTTGCGATATCGCTTTCGAAAAGATCGCTTTCTGCCTTGAAATCGTCGAGCGTGAGATCTTCGAGGTCGCAGCCACGTTGGTCGCATAAAAGCACCAGATGACCGACGATTTCGTGCGCGCGACGGAAAGGCAACCCCTTCTTCGCCAGGTAGTCGGCAATGTCGGTCGCCGCCAAATACCCCTTCTTCGCTTGAGCCGCCATGGCGTCAGCATTCACCGTCATGGTAGATATCATGCCGGCCATGCAATCCATGCAATCTTCAAGCGTATGCGCAGCGTCGATAGCGCCCTCTTTATCTTCCTGGAGATCCTTGTTGTAGGCAAGGGGCAACGATTTCAGCGTCATGAGCAGCGCCACAAGATCGCCGACAACGCGGCCTGTCTTGCCGCGGATGAGCTCGGCAAAATCAGGATTCTTCTTTTGCGGCATGATGGAAGAGCCCGTGGAAAAAGCATCGGAAAGCGTGATGAAGCCGAATTCGGTAGTGGACCACAAAACGATTTCCTCAGCCAAGCGCGACAAGTGAATGCTCGAAACGCTGCAAGCATAGATGAGATCGAGAAGGAAATCGCGATCGGAAACAGCGTCGAGAGAGTTTTGCGTAACCGAAGAAAAGCCCAGTTCGTCGGCAGTCGCCTGACGGTCGAGCGGATAGGTGGTCCCGGCAAGGGCGGCAGATCCCAGAGGATTGACGTCTGCCGCATCACGCGCAGCAACCAGACGCGTATAGTCGCGTGAAAGCATCCAGACATATGTGAGAAGATGATGAGAAAGCAGCACAGGTTGCGCATGTTGCATGTGCGTATACCCTGGGAGAATGACATCGAAATGCGCCTTTGCCTGAGCAATGAGTTCGCGACGCAAAGCGAGATTCGAACGCATGAGGTCTTCGCAGCGAGCCTTCGCGAAAAGACGCGTGTCCGTTATCACCTGATCATTGCGAGAACGCCCCGTATGCAGGCGCGCACCTGCTTCGCCGATATCTTGGATGAGCGCCTTTTCGATGGACATATGGATGTCTTCATCATTGATATCGAAGACGAAATCGCCTTCGTCAATGCGCTGTTTTATGCAGTCGAGGCCTGTCTCGATCGCATCGACGTCCTCCTTGCTGATGACCCCTTGCTTGCCAAGCATGCGCGCATGGGCCTTCGAGCCGGCGATGTCTTGAACGTAAAGCTGCTTGTCGACGGGAAGCGACGCCCCGAAGCGTTGTGTGAACTCGCTTACGTTTTCGGTGAAACGTCCTGACCAAAGCGCCATGAAAATCCTTTCTGCACGCCCGGGTTGCATTTCCCGAACGTTATCGTAGAGTGCGCCGAAAGCTAGAGGAGGGTGCGCCCTTAAGAAAAGCATGCGCGGCCAGGCAATCGCCTCGAACCGCGCATGGATATCTCTCTCTAGATTGCGAGAAAACTACTTATCCTGTGCCTGCTTGCGGTTAATCGCCCAAACCTTAATGGGCAAAGACGACAGTTCTATAAAACCTGCAGCGGCCTTGTGATCGAAAGTATCCTCTTTGTCGTAAGTCGCAAGCTCATAGCTATACAACGAGTAATCGCTCTTACGGCCAACGACAGTGCAGTTGCCCTTGTAGAATTTCAAGCGAATGGTGCCCGTGACGAATTGCTGCGTTGAAGCCATAAACGCATCAAGGGCATTCTTTAGAGGCGAGAACCACTGACCATAGTAAACACGCGTAGCCCATTCATGCTCGAGATTGAGCTTGTAATGAAGGGTCTCGCGCTCAAGGCAGATAGCTTCGAGCGCCTTATGAGCCTCGATAAGCGCCAATGCGGCCGGCTGCTCATAGCATTCGCGACTCTTGACGCCGACAAGACGGTTCTCGACCATGTCGAGACGGCCGAAACCATTGCGACCGCAGATCTCGTTCATTTTGTAAATAACGTCGAGGAAGCTCATTTCCTCGCCATCGACCGCACACGGGACGCCCGCATTGAAGCTGACTTCGACGTATTCGGGAGCATCCGGAGCGGCTTCGGGGGCAACCGTCATAGTGTAAATATCTTCGGGCGGCTCATTCCAGGGGTCCTCGAGGATGCCGCACTCGATAGCACGGCCCCATAGATTATCGTCGATGGAATAAGGGGAGCTTTTCGTGGTAGGAACTTCGACACCATGAGCCTCGGCCCAGTCCATCTCCTCAGGACGCGTATGCATATCCCACTCGCGAACAGGAGCGATGATCTTCAAGCTCGGATCGAGAGCGAGAATGGCGGTTTCGAAACGCACCTGATCGTTGCCCTTGCCGGTGCAGCCATGAGCAATGTACTTCGCACCATGCTTGTGGGCGATTTCGACTAGGTGCTTCGAGATAATCGGGCGCGAAAGAGCGGAAAGCAGCGGATATTTGTTTTCGTACAAAGCGTTCGCGGCAAGTGCGTAGGTCAAATATTCGTTAGCGAATTCCTCACGCATGTCGACCACATAAGCTTCGATCGCACCAGTGCGCAATGCTTTTTGACGGATGGCCTCGAGTCCTTCGTGCTCTTGACCGACCTCGCCAATGACGGCGATGACGTCGAGACCCTTGGCCACTTGCAGCCATTTAATGCAGACAGACGTATCAAGACCGCCCGAGTAGGCAAGAACGACTTTGTCCTTTTCCTCTGCCATAGTAGTTCCTCTCTTGGATTTATACCGATTGGCACATTCGCGGATATTATCTTACAGCAATTGAGAAAGGCACTCGATAAGGGTATCTACTTCACCCTTTGAACAAACAAGGGGCGGAAGGAAACGCAGCGTATGATCTCCGGTAGCATTGAGCAAAAGGCCTTTGCCCAATGCATCCAGGACAACCTTGAATGCATCTCGGTCATCAGCGAGATCGGCTGCAACCATAAGACCCATGCCGCGCACCTCGGCGACGCCATCAAGCGTTGCGAGCCTCTCTTGCAAATACGCGCCCACCTTGGTTGCATTTTGCGCAATGCCCTCGGCCTTAACGGTTTCGAGCACGGCATACGCCGCCGCAATGGCGATGTTGGAGCCACCGAAAGTGGAACCGTGGTCGCCAGGAGCGAATGCCGAAGCGACGCTTGCACGCGCTGCGCATGCACCCATAGGAATGCCGCCCGCAATGCCCTTCGCCATCGACACGACATCGGGAGTCACTCCATAATGTTGGAAAGCATAAGCGGACCCTGTGCGGAACATACCGCACTGGACCTCGTCGAGCATAAGCAAGGCACCGCGCTCGGCAGTAAGGCGCCTTGCCGCATGCATGAATTCCTTCGTAAGCGGATGGACACCACTCTCGCCCTGAATCGGCTCCATCAAGATGGCGCAGATATCATCGCCCATCGCTTCGAACAGAGATTCGAGCGCAGCAACGTCGTTTGCGGGAGTAGCCACAAAGCCGTCGGGCAGCGGCTGAAAAGCCTCCTGCTTGGCAGGTTGCGCGGTAGCAGCGAGCGTCGCCAGCGTACGGCCATGGAAACTTCTCTCGAGTGTGACGACCGTACGCGGGGTGCGAGCGTCGCCGCGCGCCTCGGCGGCACGACGCGCATGAAGACGTGCGAGCTTGATAGCGCACTCGTTTGCCTCGGCACCGGAGTTGGCGAAGAACGTTTGCCAAGGCTCACGTTCTTGCTCGGGAACGGTTTCGTTCAGCAGGTCGGAAAGTTCTTTGGCAACCTCGCCGCGTTTCTCGATGTAGTAGTAGTTGCTTACGTGAATGAGACGTGCTGCTTGATCGGATACCGCCTTCACCAAAGCGGGATGGCAATGGCCAAGGCTCATAACGCCGATGCCCCCGATGAAATCGAGGTATTCGTTGCCTTTATCATCTACTACGGTCATGCCCTTGCCAGATACAAGCTCAACCGGCTTGCGTCCAAACGTATGCATAACGTATGCATCTTCGAGCGTTTTTTCTTCTTCGAATGACATCGTTCCCTCTTATCCTGCGGCCAAAGCCGCGACAAATCCTTAAATTGCCTCGCACGCTATAGAGCGTATTTGTTTTCAAGCAGCTTCGAAGCAAAGCTGCCAAGCGGATGGGCGCTGGGGTTTTCCACCTCATCGCCCTCGGGGTACACAACCGTGCCGACACCGGTACGCGTAAGAAATTCGATAAGAATCGAATGCGGGACGGTTCCGTTGATCATGTAGGCACGCTCGACACCACCATCAAGCGAACGGATGCATGAGTTCAGCTTGGGGATCATACCCGAAGAAATCAGCTCGTCGTCCACTAGCTTGCGCGCTTCTTCGAGCGTCAGATTCGAGATGAGGGAGCCCTTGTCTTCGAAATCCATATATAGGCCGTCGACGTCGGTAAGGAACAGGATTTTGGTTGCCCCCATGGCTATCGCTATCTCACTTGCCACCAAATCAGCATTCACGTTGCAATAGCCGCCATCGTTGCCGATGGCCACCGAAGCGATAACGGGAATGTAATCAGCGTCGATGAGATCTTGAAGGAACTGGGAATTAACACGCTTGATGCGGCCAACGCGCCCAAGCTTTTCCGACATGGGCTCGGCAATGATGGTGCCGCCGTCGATGCCGCTAACCCCTACACCGAAATTGCCGTGCTCGTTCAAAGCGCGCACAAGCTGCTGGTTCACTTTACCTGCAAGCACCGTGCGAACGATATCCATGCCGGCATCGGTGGTGACGCGCTGCCCATCGACGAATTCGACCGGCAGGCCCGCCTCGTCCATGGCGCGCGAAATATCCTTGCCGCCACCATGGACGATAATTGGGTTCGCCCCTACTATCTTCAGCAAAACGATATCGCTCATGACATCGGCGCGCAGTTTTTCATCGGTCATGGCAGCGCCGCCGTATTTCACTACAATCGTTTTACCGGTGATGTTCTTGATCCAAGGAAGCGCCTCTGCAAGAATTTGCGCCGCCTCTTTATTTGTCACGCCGTTAGGGCGCGTGTCTTTTGCATATCTCATGTACGGTAATCTCCGTTGATCTTCACATATTCATACGAAAAATCGCATGTCCACATCATTGTCTGAAAGTCGCCTGCGCCCAGATCGATATCTATATCGATTTCCGGACGCTCGAATCGTCGGAGAGCCTCTTCCTCATCGAATGGCACCGTGAGACCTGCGCGGCATACGGGCAAACCCATGATGTCGATAGCGACATCCTCCTGATTGAAGTGCGCCCCAGAGCGGCCGAGCGCTCCGGCAATGCGCCCCCAATTTGCATCGTGTCCGAAAATGGCGGTTTTCACCAAAGGGGAGTTTGCCACAGTACGCGCCGCAGCATCGGCATCTTCAGCGCTTGCCGCTCCCGCCAGACGCACAAGAACGAGACGCGTAGCCCCCTCGCCATCGGCAGCCATATCGCGAGCAAGCGTGCGGCAAACCGTCTGCACCGCACGAGAGAAAAGCTCGCCGGCAGGAGATCCCTCTTCGAAATAGGAGCCGTTCGGCGCAGCAGCACCACTCGCCATAAGAAAGCAGCTGTCATTGGTGGACGTATCGGAGTCGACCGTCACTTTATTGAATGAATGGTTTACTGCATCGACAAGAACCTCATGAAGGAAATCGGGTCGAACGGGAGCGTCGGTCGTGATAACAGAAATCATGGTCGCCATGTTGGGCATGATCATACCCGCGCCCTTTGCCATACCGCCCACCGTGAAAACGATGCCGGGATAACCGATTTCGTCTCCCGAAAATGAGACTGCGGCTTCCTTTGGATGCGTATCAGTAGTCATAATCGCCCGCGCTGCCGCAGCGCCACCATCACGCGAAAGCGCAGAGACGGCGGCAGGAGCACCCGTCTCGAATGGACGCAAATCAAGGTGCTGCCCTATAACGCCCGTCGAGGCAACTAGCACTTCATCGGGCGTGCAGCCAACGGCATCGGCAACGATTTCTGCAGAACGCTGAGCAGTCTGCAAACCCACATGGCCTGTAGCGGCGTTCGCGATGCCGGAATTGATGGAAATCGCGCGCGCGGTACCGTAAGAGCACCCGTCAAGATGCTCGCGCGAAACAGTAACCGGAGCAGCGCAGAAAACGTTGGTAGTAAACGTTGCAGCACAGGCGCAAGGTTCGTCTGCGACGACCAGACCGTAATCAAGACGGTCGGGATCAGCGCGAAATCCAGCATGGATGCCAGCCGCCTTGAAGCCAAGCGCACTGGTAGAGCCGCCTTCAGGAATAACGGTAATCCCCGTCTGATCAAGCTCTCCTACCGCTAGGGAAAGAGGGATGGTTTGCGCTGCTGCGATGCTCTCGTTTTTCATAATAACCTCGCTATGCGGGAATCCCGAAGGATTCGAGACCCGTCGTCTCATCGAAGCCAAACACGATATTTGCGCACTGAAGAGCTTGGCCTGCTGCGCCTTTGCCGATGTTATCGATAGCGCAGGTCGCAATGACAACCCCGACGCGCTTGTCGATCACCGCATTCACATGAGCAAAATTCGTACCAGCCACAGAAGCGGTCTTTGGTTGGTTGACGCCGTCGAGCACCTTGACAAATGGGGCGTTCTCGTAGAATTCTTCGTATAGTTTATGAATCGATTCCTGCGTAGCGCTCGCATCGTTTAAAGGCAATGTAACCGTAGAGAGCAGACCGCGGTTATATGGCGCCAGATGAGGCGTGAAAACCAAACGCCCCGGAATACCGAGAATCTGTTCGATTTCTGGCGTATGGCGATGATTCGAAACGCCGTAAGCTTCGACGTTTTCGTTCGCGAAGCAAAAATGAGTACGCTCGTTGGCCTTTTTTCCCGCACCCGAAACACCTGAGATAGCGTCCGCAACGATAACGCCATCTGCTACCAAACCGGCCTTAAGCGCCGGAGCGGCAGCAAGCGAAGTTGCCGTTGGATAGCACCCCGCGCAGCCAACAAGCACAGGTTCTCCCTGTTCGCGCTTTGCGAAAGCATTCTCGAGCCCTTGATGAAAAAGCTCGGGCTGCCCAAAAACGCGCTGAGAGAGAAGCTCCGTCTCGGTATGGGGGACCTTATACCAATGCTCATACACGGCGGGGTCTTCCAGCCTAAAATCAGCAGAAAGATCGATCACGGAAACCCCACGGCTAATGAAAGCAGGGGCCTGCCTGAGCGCCGCCGTATGCGGCACAGCCAAAAAGACGACTTTGCATTGGTCGAGCGACGAATCGTCATGCGCAACATATTTGAGGTTCGTACGACCAGCGAACAGCGGGTAGACGTCGCTGAGGGATTTTCCTGCAAGTTCGTTGGAGGTTGCAGCAACGAGATCGAAGCCGGGGTGTCGCAGGAGCAAACACACTAATTCTGCACCAGCAAAGCCTGCCGCGCCAATTACCCCAACCTTGATTGTCATGATCTCGCACTTCCTTTCTAAAGCGGACGAGCCGCTTACGTCATCGTAAAAAAGGCTTCGCCCCATTTCAAGAAATTCCCGACAAGAACCACCTTAGGGCATTTTTTTAATATATAGGTAACATTCAAACGCTATTTCCTGCTAAAAGAACAGGCGACGAGCCAAGCCAATAGCTCTCGTCGAGCGTCTCTACTGTGTCAAGCCTTTGCATTCCTAAACGCCGACGCGAACTTTGATGTATCGTATTCTCGCCGAAACAGCCAACCAAAAGGAGCAGCGTGCGCATGGAAACCGCCGAGATAGCCAATGCCGTCAAATCCGCTGACCAGCCTATGCGACGGGTAAACATCGACGCTATCGTTTCCTACATCGAAAGCGGCATAAAGCCTGCCACCGAACAAGGACGCCTGGGTGTCGAACTCGAGCAATTCGTCGTCGGGGCTGAAAAGAATCCCATCATGTACAGCGACGAACACGGCATCGACTGGCTTTTGGAGCAGCTTGCCAGTTGGCTTCCCGAAAGCGCCCACGGAACCGATGGCAGGCTTATCGGCGTAGGCGATGAAAAGAAAACCGTCACCTTGGAGCCTGGCGCGCAAGTGGAACTTTCCTCGGGTCCTTACACCAATATCTGCACGATCCAGCACGATTTCGACAATTTCAATAATCGCATCAACAGCATGCTGGAACCTTTTGGGGAACGAATAGTTTCCTATGGGTACCGCCCTAAAGGACTAGCCTCGGATATCGAGCTCATCCCAAAAAAGCGCTACTACTTCATGGATAGATACTTTGAGCGCATCGGCACATACGGACGTCGCATGATGCGATGCAGCGCGTCGACCCAGATTTCGATTGACTTCTTCTCCGCTGATGACTGCACGAGAAAGCTCCGTCTTTCGTCCATACTTGCACCCCTCTTCACATTGCTCTGCGACAATACCCCTGTGTTCGAAAATGAACCTCGCACCCATCACCTGATGCGCGCCGACGTCTGGCGCTACTGCGACCCGGATCGCTGCGAAAGCATACCCAACGTCGCGGACCTAGCATTTTCTCTTCCCGATTATGCGGATTTCGTCTTGAACACTCCTGCGATACTGGTGCCTGACGGCGACGACTACCGCGAAACCAGCGAGACCTTCGGCGAAGTGTATGCAAACCGCGAAATGACCCATGCGGAAATCGAACATGCGTTGTCGATGCTGTTCACCGACGTACGCGTAAAAACATACCTGGAGATACGCCCCGCCGACTCGATGCCCGCACCTTATGTCGCATCCTATGCGGCTTTGGTAAAAGGCCTGTTCTACCACGAAGAAAATCTAACCGCACTTGACAGCCTGTTTGAAAGCGTGAGAAACGACGATATAGCAAGAACACGCAGCAACCTGATGTCGGACGGATACGGCGCGGTGGCCTATGGACAACCTGTAACCCAGCTGCTGACCACCCTTTTCGACTGGGCCAAACGCGGTCTCGACGACAATGAGCAGCCTTTCCTGCAAACGCTGCGCCGCACTGTCGACAAAAAACGCTCTCTCGCCGATATCGAAGCCCCCTTGCGCGACTAGTAATAGCCGATAGCTCGATTTTGGCAACAGTTCAAAAGGTTCACATCGAATAAAGTGCGCTCGAATACATCGGGGGCCATAGCAACCAATAGCGCTTCGTCCCCTCTCGTGACGACAACTGGATCCGATGCTAATTGCATCATATCGGCAAAGTCGGAGAAATCGATGATGCTTTCGCTCGCAATGACGTTCATAAGAGCCCCTTTCACCCAAGAAAATGCGAGCGTAGAGTGAAAGCGCTTTGTGCGTTTCAGTGGACTATACGAAACTGCGGTACAGCGCTCGCCAGAAGAATTGTCTGACTGCACTATATCACAGTTTCACGAACATTTGTTTGTGTTTTACCAAGAAATCAATTCGAATCCCGTCTCGGTAACCACCAGCTGAACTTCCCACTGAGCAGTGGGCTGGCCATCGGCCGTACGAACGGTCCAACCGTTGGGATCGCTCATATCGATTTCCTGAGCGCCCATATTGACCATGGGTTCGATGGTAAAGCAAAGGCCCGGAACCAAAATCATGCCTGTGCCCGGCTCGGAAGTGAAGCTGACCCACGGATCCTCGTGGAATTCCTTACCGATGCCGTGCCCACCGAACTCGCGAACCACGGTAAAGCCCGCATCAGTGCAAACCTTGTGAACCGCCGCTCCTACATCGCCCAGAAAACCCCAAGGCTTCACAGCATCAAGACCGGCTTGAACAGCTTGGCGAGTGACGTCGACCAAACGTTTGCGCTCAGGATCGACTTCCCCGATGCAAAACATGCGCGACGAGTCGGAAAAATACCCATCTTTAATGGTGGACATATCGACATTCACGATATCCCCGTCCTTCAAGACGTCGTCGGGCGAAGGGATGCCGTGGCACACAACCTCGTTGATGGATGTGCAAACGCTCTTCGGAAAGCCCTCGTAGTTGAGGTCGGCAGGAATCGAATCGTGCTCGATGCAGTAATCGTAAACCCACTTGTCGATTTCTTCGGTCGTGACGCCCGCTTTGATATGTTCGGCAACATAATCGAGGGAGCCGATATTCACCTCAGCGGAACGCTTGATGGCCTCGATGTCGGCCTGAGTCTTCAGCAGCGAGCGCTCGGGGACCTCGAAGCCCTGCTCATAAAGGCTTTCGAGACGTTCGTCGAAATCGAGATGGCACTTCTTGTACTTTTTGCCGCTGCCGCACCAGCATTCGTCGTTGCGTCCCGGCGTTTTCATACTATCGAACATAAGAAACCTTCTTCTTGGCGGATTTCGCCACAAAACAACGGGCGGCCGAATACTGGCCGCCCCATAAACTAACCGCGAACCTCGGCACCAACGGCGCGGGAAACCTTCTCGACCATGCGCGTCTGAGCCTTCTCAACCTCTTCGCTGGTAAGGGTGCGATCGGCGGCACGCCAGGTGAAGGCATAAGTCATCGATTTCTTTCCGGCGCCAATACGCAGATTGTCGCGGTAAACATCGAACAAATGCGCCTCTTCAAGCAGATTGCCACCGGCCGACTTTATACGCTGCAGCATCGTCTCGTTGGTAACATCCTCGCTCACGATGAAAGCGACATCGGTCGTCGAAGCGGGGAACGTCGGCACATCAACGTAATCGCGCGCGGGACGCGTGGCCTTTGCGAGGGCATCGAGGTCGAGCTCGAAAGCCACAACCGGAGCCTGCGCATCGTAGGCACGCACGGCAAGCGGATGAATCTCGCCAACCCAGCCAAGCAACGTGCCTCCCGAATAAATCTCGGCGCCGCGCCCAGGCTGCAAATGAGCGTTCTTTTCGGGATCGGCAACCTTGAAGCGAACCTTGGGCACAGCAAGTTCGCGCAAGAGATTTTCGACAACGCCCTTGCCGTCGAAGAAGTCGAAGGGCGCGGCAGGAGCATTCCATGCGACATCGTGCATGGAGCCCGCCAAAACGCCTGCTAAACGCTGTTTTTCCTTAGGCTTCTTCTTGCCATCATGGGCAAAGAAGACCTTGCCGACCTCGTAGAGCTGCACGTTTTTCACACCGTGGCTCTGGTTATAGGCGACGCTGCGCAAAAGACCCGGGATGATGCTTTGACGCATAACCGACTGCTCGGCGTTCATCGGGTTTAGAAGCTCGACGGCCTCGCCAAGTCCTTCGGTGTTCATACGAAGTTCGCCAAGCTCACCTGGCTCGGCGAACGAGTAGGTCATGGTCTCGTTTAACCCGCTTGCGCGCATGCTGGTGTTGACCAGGCGCATAAGCTTCTGCTCGTCAGTGAGAGCGCCCACACGATCGGGGCTTGCCGGCAACGTGGATTCAACGCGGTCCATACCCCAAAGACGCAGCACCTCTTCGTAAAGGTCGATCTCGCGCTCGAGGTCAGGACGGCATGTGGGGGTAGAGACAGCGAGAACACCCTGGTCATCGGTGCCTTCGACGTCGCAATCGAGGCGCTCGAGAATATCGACGATATCCTCTCGCGGCACGTCAAGGCCCATCATCGCGTTAAAGCGCCCGATGCGGAATTTCAGCTCGTTGCGCTCGGTTTTCTTGAGATAGACATCGATCAAACCTGGGCACACAACGCCGCCGGAAACCTCAGCCAAAAGAGCCGCGGCCGCATCGGCGATGTCGGCAATGGGATTGTCGTCAACGCGGCGTTCGTAGCGCATAGACGATTCGCTGATCAAACCGAGATTTCGGCTCGTACGGCTCGTATGGCTGCTTGAGAACGTAGCCGTTTCCAGCAAAACCGTGGTGGTTTCATCGGTTATCTCAGAATCGAGGCCGCCCATGACGCCCGCCAGCGCAACGGAGCGTTCGGGCGTGGCGATGACGGTCATGTCGGAAGTGAGCACGCGCTTCTCGCCGTCGAGCGTGGTGAATTCCTCGCCATCGTGGGCGGCACGCACCATGATATGGGCCTTGCCGTCGGCGCTTTTCACCTTGTCGAAATCGAAGGAGTGGAGCGGCTGACCGAACAGGAACAATATATAGTTGGTGACGTCTACCACGTTGTTTATCGAACGAGCACCGGCAGCGGTCACGCGCTCGGCAAGCCAATCGGGGCTCGGGCCGATTTTCACGTTCTTTATGACGCGCGCGGTATAGCGGTCGCAGCGGTCGGGGTCGACGATATCGACCGAGGCGAGATCGGCCGCGGGGGTTTCGTCCGCAGCTTCCTCGAGCTCGTACAGCGGGAACGTGACCGGCGTGCGATACATGGCGCCAACCTCGCGCGCCATGCCCACCATCGAAAGGCAATCGGGACGATTGGGCGTGATCTCAAGATCGAGAACGGTGTCGGAGAGCTTGGCGTACTCCGCGAAAGGAACGCCCACGGGTGCATCTTCGGGCAGGATCATGATGCCCTCGTGATCACCACCGAGGCCAAGCTCGCGCTGCGAGCAGTTCATGCCGTTGCTCACGACGCCGCGAAGCTTCGATTTCTTGATTTTCACGTCACCCGGCAAATGAGCGCCGACAAGCGCAGTGACGATATGGTCACCAGCGTTGAAATTCTGCGCACCGCAGACGATTTGCAGCGGCACGGGATCGCCATTTTCGTCGACGTTATTCTTCCCCACGTCGACCATGCACACCCACATATGGTCCGAATCGGGATGCGCTTCTTTGGAAACGACCTGGGCGGTCACCACATGGTCAAACGCAGCGCCTGTTTTGTCGACACCTTCCACGCCCGTGCCCGTAAGGTCCAGACGGTCGCAAAAGGCCTGGGTGTCAGCAGGAACGTCGACGTATTCGCTGAGCCATTTGAGAGATACTTTCATGCCATTCTCCTAGAACTGACGCAGGAAACGCATATCGCCCTGCAGCAGATAACGCAAATCGGGAACGTTGTACTTAAGGCAGGCAACGCGCTCGACGCCCACGCCGAACGCGAACCCGGAATAAACCTCGGGATCGATGCCCGACATCTCGAGCACGTTGGGGTCGACCATGCCGCAGCCCAAGATCTCAAGCCAACCGGTGCCCTTACACATGCGGCAGCGCTCACCGTCGTGCGTGTGCCCGGTTCCGCCGCATACGCCGCAGCTCACATCCGCCTCGGCGGAAGGCTCGGTAAACGGGAAATAATGAGCACGGAAACGCGTCTTGCGCTCGGGACCGAACATCGCACGGCAGAAATGCTCGAGCGTTCCCTTCAAATCACCGAAGGTGATTCCCTTGTCAACCACCAAGCCCTCGCACTGCGTGAACTGGGGCAGATGCGAAGGGTCAGCCACGTCGCGGCGATACACCTTGCCCGGAGCCACTATGTATATAGGCAGCTCTTGATCCTCCATGCAATGAACCTGCACGCCCGAGGTTTGGGTACGCAGCAAAACGTCGGACTCGCCGCGCACGGCGGCCTTGTCGCCCGAGCGATCGAGAACGTAGAAAGTATCTTGCATGCTGCGGCTTGGGTGATCGGCCGGAGCATTGAGAGCCGTGAAGTTGTACCAGTCGGTCTCGACCTCGGGGCCGGTTGCCACAGTGTAGCCCAAGCCCAAGAAGACATCACATATCTCATCGGAAATACGATTGATCAAATGACGCGTGCCTATCTGTTGCGCGCGGCCGGGCATGGTGATGTCGACTGCCTGCGCATTGATGGACGCTTCGAGCTCGGCGGCAGCAAGCTCGAGACGACGAGCCTCAAGAGCCTCCTCGACCACGTTGCGCACCTCGTTAACCGTCTTGCCAACAGCCGCGCGCTCCTCCTTGGGAATGTTGCCCATGTTGCGCAGATAACCCGTAAGCGACCCCGATTTGCCGACAACCGCCACGCGAACCTCGTCGAGCGCGGCCGACGTGTGCGCCGCCTCGATTGCAGCAAGCGTATTGGCACGCAGCTCGGCGAGCTCATCTGTAATTGCCATACTTTCTGCCTTTCTTTCCCAAACGAAAAAGAGCCTTCCTTCGCCTTGGGCGCCTCACGGCGCATTCCAAGGACGAAAGAAGGCTCTCGCGGTACCACCTTGGTTGATCGCAGCCGCCATCTGCGGATACGACCCACTCGATTCCCTATGACGGCGGGGCTCCGTCCTGCCCTATCTCGCCTTGCGCGGCGCGCATTCGCTTTCAGGCAGGCTGCTTCGAAGGGGAACTGCTGCGCGTGTTGCTTGCGCCCTCTCAGCCAAGGGGCGCATCTCTTTGAGCAAGCACTTTGCGCAGCATCTTCTTCGTCTAACGCATGTATTTGCAAAGTATAGCCCAAAGCATCGCATAGATTGCGATAGGAAAGCATCTTCAAATTGATTTCGCGAATGGCAAAATGCGCCCGAGAAAGCCTCGCCCGAAAAGGTAAACTGCTAATGAAAAAGACGACATGCCAAAGGGAGGAATTTTCATGGGGCTTGGTTCTTGGCCGATAGCACTGGTGCTCTGGTCTGCGGGCGCGCTGCTTATCGCTTTCACGCGCCAGGGAATTTCGCGCGATAACCGAATCTCTGTGGCCTTAGGTATCCTATTCGCCCTGTTTGGCTTTGCCGTGCTGCTCGACTCACCCATATTTTTGGTCTTCCTCATTTGCTTGCCCCTCGGCCTGGGAATGATCTGGGCAGGAGTCATGCCCATTCTCGATGCCGTGAACTACAGCATCCCCGTCGAGGGAGTCTTTCGCGGTTATAGCCCCGAGATAGAGGCAAAGGGGTCCGGCAAGCAAGTGCTGACGTTTTCCTACACCATAGACGACGCACACTTGAGCGGCACGAGCGTCGATTCGTTTACTCTCACGGAAATCGAGCGCTCGTTTTCCGTGAACAAGCCGACGAAGATCTGGGTGAGCAAAAACGATTTGCAAAGCTGCAAAGTGCACCGCTATCAGAATATGATTCTTGCCCCATTTGCGCTGTTTATGGGCGTGATTTCCATCCTGTTGCCGTTTTCATGGCTGGGATTGCTCTAAGCTCAAGCTCAGACGCTCGGGGCGCTCCATTTGCCCATATCTCAAAAAACGATTGCAAAAGCCAGCAAGGCAAAAGCACCGATAAGCGCCGCTATGTCCGCCGCGGCAAACGGATATTCCTTGCATCCGCTCTCTCGCGTACGTAAATCAAAGCCGCGCAACTCGGCTGCAATAGCCGTCGAGTTGGTTTTACGAACCGAACTTACCAACAGAGGAACGCACAACGGCACGATAAGCCGCACTTTGTTCACGATTCCCCCCTGGTCGAACTGCACGCCACGTGCCGTCTGCGCCTCCATGATAGAGCGCATGTCGTTAAGGAACACCGGGATGAAATGAACTGTGGACGTAAAGGTAAACGCGTACTTGTATGGCACATGTAGCACCTTCACCACCGAATTCGACAAATCGGACATCTTGGTCACGTAAAACAGCAGGAACAGCGGGATCGCGGCAGCGACCAGACGAGCGATTGTGGCAACAGCCATAAATACGCCGCCGGTACCGATATACCCCCACGGCAGGTCGAGAAGATGCTCGCCCGTCGATGTGGTAAGCGCGATGACTAACGCCAAAAGAAGCGAGAACACGAGGACGGCCTTGGTGAGGCCAAGGGTTTGACGCATCATGTTGCAACTCGCCGCGATCAAATAGGCGACCGCAAGAAGCACCGCCAAAGCGAGCGCGTCCGACGCGCAAAAACAGGCGACAGCGAAAACCACCGCAAAAGCAAGCTTTGCCACGGGATTCATCCTGTGCGCAAAGCTCTCACCCGGAACGTACTCCAAAAAGCTATTCATCGATTGCCCCTTTCGCCCGAGCATGCGCCAAAACGGCATCGACCATCTCATCCAGCGTATTGGCCTTGGCGAGCGCGCTTCTCGCGAGAGCAGAGCGTGCCGCGACAAGCGCCATGGAGATCGCCGGCACTTGCGGCGGCACGAGAGAGGCCTCGCTCAGGGTTTTCGCATTGCGCAAAACCTCGAACGTAGGACCGTCATCGACCACGCGGCCAGAATCCATCACGACCACGCGCCGCGCGAAATCGGCGACTACTTCCATGTCGTGGCAAACCATGACGACCGTGGCCCCTTTGCCGTTCAGCGCGCGCACGATTTCCATCACCTTCATGCATTCACGATAATCGAGCCCCGTTGTAGGTTCATCGAGAACGATAACGGGCGGCTCCATGACCACGATGGAAGCCAGGGCCAGCAGCTGCCGCATACCGCGATTCAAAAGAAACGGATCGGCATCGCCATCGAGTCCGAAATCGTCGATGATGGCATCGACGCGAGCAGCGGCATCCGCACCTGCACTCCCCTGTGCAACAAAACCGAACATAAGCTCATCGCGCACCGTCGAGCAGCAAATCTGGCTATCGGGGTTTTGAAAGAGATAGCCGACGCGACGGGCAAGCTCGCTGGTCTTTAAAGCCGTGGTGGGAACGCCATCGATCGAAACCTGCCCCGAGCTCGGCTTGAGCAGACCGTTTACCAGGCGCATCGTGGTCGATTTGCCCGCGCCGTTGGTGCCGACGAAAGCCACGAACTCACCCGCGTCTATAGAAAAGCTGACATCATGTAGCACCGGTGCGCCGCCGCCATACGACGCCGAAACATTTGCGAACTCGATCATGCCACCATCTCCAAAATCGCGCGAACCGCTTCTTCGACGTTGCGGCACGCAGGACCGCTATAACAGCCAGCGTCCATCAAGCGATTTACGAGCGTCGTCGAACGAGAGCAGTTGACTCCCATCTCAAGCAATTCGCCGCTGTGCGCCAAGACGTTAGCCGGAGTATCGGCGAAACGGATATGTCCATCCTCCATCACCACCAGCATGTCTGCGAACTGGGAAAGCAGGGCTATCTTCTGCTCGACGACCACCACCGTCGTGCCATGCTCGCGCGCATAACGCGCGAGCAATTCGAATACGGCAAGCGAACTTGCGGGGTCGAGCTCAGCCGTCGGCTCGTCGAGCACCAGCACCTTGGGATCCATCGCGAGAACCGACGCAATGGCCACCTTTTGCTTCTGTCCGCCCGAAAGCGAAGCAATTGAGCGATTGCGCAGGTCGACGATTCCCATATCGCGCAAAGTGGCAACCAGACGGTCCTCGATCTCATTATGGGGAACACCGAAGTTCTCGAGCCCGTAAAGCACCTCGTCCTCGACAACCGGAGAAACCATCTGGCTGTCGATATCCTGGCAAACGCTTCCCACCATTCGCGAGATGTCGGTCAAACCAGTCTCGCAGGTGTCCTGGCCATCTATCACCACCGAACCGTAGAAATCGCCGGGGTAGCAATGGGGGATGACGCCGTTGAGCGCATAGGTAAGCGTCGATTTCCCGCAGCCCGCAGCACCCGTCACCCCCACGAAGCAGCCATCGGGAATGCTCAAGCTCAGCGCCTCTATCGCAGGTGTCATACCCTCGCGATAGCGAAACGTAAGGTCTTTGATCTCTATCATGAGATTGCCCCTCCCCGGAAAATTGCCAACCTACTTCTTGAGCACCTTGCGCATCGGCGGAACGAGAATGGTGTTCAGCACGGCGTTGACGGCAGCAGTGCCCAGAACAATCACCGCGTAGGAAGCGATGGCGGCCATAACGGTTTCCTGCGTGCCGCCCTTGGAGACAACGTTGATGAAGATCGCCAGCAAGGCAAACGAACCGCCCGAAACCACCGTAGAGATGAAGGTATTCACCGTGGGGCCAAGATCTATTTTGCCGATATTCATCTTCGCATTAACCAGCAGGCCGCAAACAAACGCCCCCAGAAGCTCCGATACGATGTTGATCAGCGGCGTAGCGTTGAGCATAGGGAGCTGGCAAACAAGACCGGCTAGCAAACCGATGATCGCCGCCTGCCCAACCTTGGGCTTCGTAAGAATGATTGCCAAGCAATACATGGCGATTATGAAGTTGGGTTTCATGCCGAACGCCGCGAAAAACGAGGCAACGGTAAGCTTCAACACAGCGCCAGCCGCCAACAGAACAGCAATGAGGATGAGATCTTGCACGCTAAGGCCCGTTTTGTTTTCCGAAGTCGCGACGGTGCGTTTTTGTGCGGTTTCTTGAGCAGCCATGATGGTCTCCTTTCGGGGCGGTTGTTCAACCACCGATTCGTGGCTTTGCAGCCATCCGATACTGCCGGCAGATCGAACAAGGAATCTGGCTGCCAAGCAAAGTTTTTGTCTTACCGCGCTTTCGCGACTTACTGCTGCGACCCCGACAAACAAAAAAGCCTGTCCTTAAAGCCCTTTCGAGCTTCAAAGGACAGGCTTGATACCTGCGGTGCCACCTTTGCTTGGTTCTGGTCAAGAACCCTCTCACGAACATGCCAACACATGTCCTGCCTCTAACGCGGGCTCACGGATTGGATACTCGGCCTTGCGCCTTTCCCCTCTCCCTCGGCGAACCATTTGCCAACCAGCTACTGCGGGATTTCCACCATCGCCCGCTCTCTGTGAGCGCCTCTGCTGACGTTACTTTCGCTTCAACGGTTTCAACTATTAAGTTGTTGAGAGGATTTTAGCGGCATGGTTTGCCGTATGTCAAGAAAAATTTTCAAGCATTTCCCGAGCATGCGCAAGCGAGGTTTCGGTCACGTCGCCGGAAAGCATACGCGCTATCTCGGCAACACGAGCCTCGCCCGAAACGCGCTCAAGCTTTGTCTCAAGCGCGCACGAACCGTCCGACGTGGTCTTTTTTACGACGTAATGCGCATCTCCCCGCACGGCAACCTGCGCCAGATGTGTGACGACGATAACCTGATGGGTTTGCGCAAGATCGGCCAAAACGCCTGCTAGGGCAACTGCGGTCGATCCGCCCACACCTGCGTCAACTTCGTCGAAAACAAGCGTATCGACGGCATCGGATTCGCCGAGAACGACCTTGATCGCCAGCATGACGCGGCTGACCTCGCCGCCCGAAGCGATGCGTGCAAGCGGACGGGCCGACATCCCCTTCCCGGAACGATACATGAACTCGATAGACGACGGACCGGCCTTGCTCCAAGCCGAACGGGGCAAACGCTCTATACGACACTCTATGGAAGCCCCCGACATCTCGAGGCGCTCCATGTTCTTAGAAACCGCTTCGGCGAACCGTGGGGCTATTTCGCTACGAGCGGCATCGAGAACGCCGGCGGCCTTTTCGAGCTCGTCCTCGGCGTGCTTCGCTGCCTCGGCAGCCGCACGACGGCGAACGTCGGCATCGTCTACCAGCGACACGGTTTCGTAAGCTTCATCACGATGCGCGAAAACCTGCTCCATCGTGGGGCCGTAATTTCGCAAAAGACCCTGCAAGCTAGCGAAACGCTCTTGCTGCTGCGCAAGCGTTTCGGGATCGAAATCGATCTCATCCTGATAGCTGCGAAGCTCGGCGGAAACGTCTTCTAAAACGAACCCAGCATCGCGCAGACTCGCCGCCAAAGCACCGAGTTTGTCATCGACCGACGCGACCGATTCGAGCAAATCGGCTGCACGGTTAAGCGAATCCATCGTGCCATCGTCTTCGACGAGAGCAGCACGAGCGCCAGATACGGCGGAGGCCAAAGCCTCGGCATGCTCAACACGATCGAGACTTTGACGCAGCTCATCGTACTCGCCCTGCTGCGGAGAAACCTCATCGATGCGCGCTAGGACGAATCGCGCATCGTCAAGTTTGGCAGAGCTGGCGCTTGCCGCGTCGTCGATGCGCGCAAGCTCGATCGCTGCGGCATTAGCTCGCGCAAGCGCTAAACGATACGCGGCAAGGGGCTCTTCTATCGCCCGACCCGCCCATGCATCGAGCATGCCGCCGTGCGCAGCAGGCTTCATCAGCTGCTGATGCTCGAACTGGCCGCACAGATCGATAGCGGGGGAAACCAAAGCGGAGAGCTCGCGCACGCTAGCCATATGCCCGTTTATGCTCGCGCGCGAGCGACCGTCGGAATTCACCTTCCGTACAGCCACAAGCTCGTCAAGCAAATCGTCGGGCTGGCCATCGGAAAAAGCAGCGTCCTCACCCGGATCGCCAGATTCCCTGTGAATCCCGAAAAAGCGACCCGAAACCTCGAGCGCCTCTTCGCCGTCGCGCACCATATCGCTGCTGGCGCGCGAACCCATAAGCAGCTTAAGGGCCGAAAGCAATGCGCTTTTGCCGGCGCCCGTCTCGCCCGTGAGCACGGTAAGCCCGCGCGACGGCGTAAGCGACGCTTCGCGTATAAGAGCCAGGTTGCATACCTGGATTTCATCGATCATGTATCCTCCAAGTTCGCTTTAGAGAATTCGAAACGAGTATAGCAAACCAACCCAAGCGCCTATCCAACCGTCTCCCAACAGCCGTCAAGCGACCATCAGGCAAAACTTCAGCAAGAAACGGTGGATTACGCCGAAGTCGCAGCAAAGCAACCCCCAACGGGAACGCCATCGCTAACTGCGACGCGAGCCGCCATAGGCGGAATGTTTCCGATTCCCGAAAGCGCTGCCTTTACGCGCCTGCTTCTTCAGGCCCGCCAAAGCATCCTCCTCGGAAGTGCCCTCAAACGAAGCGCGCAACGCCACCACCTGATCGCGCAAGGCGGCCGCCTGTTCGAAATCCATATTCTTCGACGCCTCGGCCATCTCGTCCTCCATGCTGGCGATGATGCGCAAAACCTCCTCGCGCGAAAGCTCAGCAAGCTCGCGATTCACCTGCTCGGCTGTTTTGCCAGCGGAATCCTCGGTTACATATCCTATTATGTCGCTTATCGCCTTGCGAACCGTCTGCGGTTCGATGCCATGCTCTTCGTTGTAGCGCATCTGGATAGCGCGGCGGCGGCGCGTCTCGTCTATGGCAAGGCTCATGGAATCGGTGATTTTGTCGGCATACATGATCACCTGACCCGACACATTGCGCGCCGCGCGACCGATGGTCTGGATAAGCGATCGATGATTGCGCAGAAAGCCCTCTTTGTCAGCGTCGAGAATCGCCACGAGGGAAACTTCGGGCAGGTCAAGGCCTTCGCGCAACAGGTTTATGCCCACCAGCGTATCGAACTTTCCCAAGCGCAGGTCACGCAGTATCTCGACGCGCTCGAGCGTAGCGATGTCCGAATGCATGTAGCGCGCTTTGATTCCTCGGTCGAGCAGATGGTCGGTAAGATCCTCCGCCATCTTTTTGGTAAGCGTGGTTATCAGCACGCGCTCATCGCGGTCGGCGCGCACCTTAGCCTCGTCCACGATGTCGTCGATCTGCGATGCAACCGGACGCACCACTATCTCGGGGTCGAGCAACCCCGTGGGTCGGATGATCTGCTCGACTTTGGCCTCGCTCACACGCTCTTCGTAATCGCCTGGCGTTGCCGAAACGTAGATGAATTGCGGCACGCGCTGCTCGAACTCGTCGAAGCGAAGCGGACGGTTATCCAAACAGCTCGGTAAGCGAAACCCATGCTCGGCCAAAGTGATCTTGCGCGAACGGTCGCCCTCGTGCATGCCGCGAATCTGCGGCACCGTCACATGGCTCTCGTCGATGATGCACAAGAAATCGTCAGGAAAATAGTCGATCAGCGTATACGGCGGCTCGCCTGGCGCACGCCCATCCAAATGCCGCGAGTAGTTTTCGATTCCGCTGCAAAAGCCCATGGTCTCGATCATCTCGAGATCGTAGCTGGTGCGCATCTCCAACCGCTCGGCCTCAAGCAGCTTTCCTTCGCTTTTAAACTGCTCTAAGCGCTGCTGCAGCTCTTCGCGAATGGTCTTCACCGCGTGTTCCAGCTTGGGGCGCGCGGTCACGTAATGCGACGCCGGCCAAATGGGCAACGCCTCGAAGCTTTGCAGAACCTCGCCGGTAACATTGTCGACTTCGGCGATTTCCTCGATTTCATCGCCCCAAAAATCGATGCGAATGGGGTTATCTGCATACGGGGGGAACACGTCGAGTGCATCGCCGCGCACACGGAAAGTACCGCGCGAAAGCTCGTAATCGTTGCGATCGTATTGAATATCGATCAGCTCGTGGATCACATCGTCGCGCTCGGCGGGTTTCTGCTTGTCCAAGAAAACCGCCATCCCGGCATAATCCATAGGCGAACCGATGCCGTAAATGCAGCTCACCGAAGCAACGACGATGCAATCGCGACGCGAAAGCAAAGCCGAGGTCGCCGCATGGCGCAGCTTCTCCACCTCTTCGTTGATGGAAGCGTCCTTCTCGATGAACGTATCGGAGGCGGGCACGTAGGCTTCGGGCTGGTAATAATCGTAGTAAGAGACGAAATACACCACCGAATTGTTGGGGAAGAACTCCTTGAGCTCACCGGCAAGCTGCGCCGCCAAGGTTTTATTGGGTGCCAAAACCAGCGTCGGCTTCTGCACGGCCTCGATAGTCTTTGCCATGGTGAAGGTTTTTCCCGAGCCGGTAACGCCCAGAAGCGTCTGATAGCGCAGACCCTCTTCGACCCCCTTGGCAAGGGCGGCGATCGCCTGCGGCTGATCGCCTGCGGGCTCATAAGGCGAAACGACCTTGAACGGTGTGTTCGCAAGGCGCACCTCGGGAAGCTTTCCCTCCATGGTTGTGCCTTCCAGGTTGGAAAGATGCGGCATGGTTCCTTCTTAATCAACAGCAAAGCGCAACTGCGCGGCGCGCGGGCAAATCGGACCACGCGCAAAACATTCGTCGCTAAAGCTCGATACCCTCGCGATCAGCATAATCGCGCCACCACGAAACAACTTTGTTGTACAGCTCTTCTTTAGTCGAGTCGTTGTTGAAAACGACATCGGATTCCTCGATGCGCTCGGCATCGGTGATCTGCTGCGCGATGCGGCGACGGACATCGTCCTCGGCCCAACCGGCGGCGATAGCGCGCTTCAGACGAACATCGACAGGCGCAAGCACGGCCAACACCACATCGGCGGCATAGGCCATCGACGACTGGCGGTTCTTGTACACGGAATATTCGACCACCACGGCCTTGCAGCCCTTTTTCTTGAGGGCGTCAAGCTTGTCGACAAAAAGTTCCTCGATGCGCGGCATGGTAATGCGATTGAGCTTGCGCGTCTGAGCAGGGCTTTCAAATGCCTTGCGCGCCAAAGCAGGCCGATTGACCTCTCCGTGCGGGTCGAAGATGTCGGGGCCGAAAGCACCGAGAAGATCGGTTTTCACCAGACCCCATGTAAGAATATCGTGCCCGAGCTCATCAAGGTCGATCCATTCGAGGCCTTGATCGACAAGGGCCTTGCGCGCGGTCGATTTGCCTGCGCCCATTCCCCCGATAACGAAAATCGTAACCATGACGGCCTCCTATGCATTCGTCAACCCGATGCTCGATAAACTTTTCCAATCGGTCCCATGATACACGACGAACACCCTCCACTCGGAGCTTTTCCGAGTATGCGGCAAGGTTTTTCAACGAGTATCGCCCAATTGTCCGACATTTGAAAAAAGCGCAGGTCGAAAATGATATGCTGTCTGTATCAAGCACGAGAAAGCATCACCATGAGCCGACCCAAAACCCGCTACATCCCCGCCCTCGACGGACTGCGTGCATTCGCGGTCTTGGCAGTCATCGCTTACCACATGAACATGCCCTGGGCGCCGGGCGGGCTCTTGGGCGTGACGATGTTCTTCGTCCTCTCGGGCTACTTGATCACGGGGCTTCTGCTGGCCGAATTCGAATATTCGGGAACCATCGACCTGAAGGATTTCTGGCTGCGGCGCATTCGCCGCATCGTCCCAGCGGTGCTGTTCACTATTTTCGGCGTGACGGTTCTGTGCGTTATCTTCAACCACGCACTACTCACCAAGCTGCGCCCCGATATCGTGCCGACGGCGCTGTTCTTCAACAACTGGTGGCAAATCATAAGCAACGTCTCGTATTTCCAGGCGCTGGGAGCGCCCTCGCCCATCACGCACTGCTGGTCGCTTTCCATCGAAGAGCAGTTCTACATCATCTGGCCTCCATTGTTGCTGATCGCGTTGCGCTTTGGCATGCGCAAGGGCACGATGCGGAAGTTGACCTGCGTGCTCATCGCCGTATCGGCCGTATTGATGATGCTGCTCTTCGACCCGACAGGCGATCCCAGCCGCGTCTATTACGGAACCGATACGCGGGCGTTCTCTCTGCTCATCGGCGCCTTTCTGGCCATGGTGTGGCCATCGGCAAAGCTGACCGACGTAAGCGGACAAGATCTCTCGCGACAAGAACGCCTCATCTTCGACGGCGTCGGCATCGTTGCCCTCGTCGGCTTGATCTTGATGGTTGCGCTCACCAACGGCTATTCGCCCTTCATCTACTACGGCGGGCTTTTAATTTGCTCCATCCTCACTGCCATCGCCATGGCGGTTATGGTGCACCCGGTCAGTCTGCTGGGGAAAATATTCAGCTGGCAGCCGCTGACGTGGATAGGCAAACTGAGCTATTCGATCTACCTGTGGCACTACCCGCTGCTGTTGCTCACGACACCGGGAAATCTTCAAAGCGGCGTTCTGTGGTGGGGACGCTTGTTGCAGCTCGCCCTGATAATCGTCGTCTCGTGGCTTTCATACACCTTCGTGGAAAACCCGATTCGCCACGGCGCGATTGGGCGCTTTATCGCGGGGCTACGCGACGGCGAATACACCTTGGCCGAATGGGTGCGCGGACGAATCGTCCCCGTCGCCATTTCCACCATCGCCCTGCTGATCGCCGTCATTGGCTGCATATTCGTCCCCGAAACCAGCGCGCTTGAAGGCGGAGACCTTCTCAAAAACGAGGAGGCTCAAACCAACGCGCCCGAGCAAACCGAAGGCGAAGCCGCCGAGAGCGACGCCGAGGAGCCCGTCGCCGAACCTTACGACATCGTTTTGATAGGCGACTCTGTTTCGGTGCGCGCCATCCCCTTCTTTAGCGATGCTTTCCCCTACGGCTTGATAGATGCGCAGGTGAATCGCCAGATATGGGACGCTCCCGGCCTCTACCGGCATTATCTCGACCTGAACATGATAGGGGATGTTGTCGTGTTCGCCCTAGGAACGAACGGCGTGGTCACCGACGACCAGATAGACGACGTGATGAAGCTAGTCGACAGTGACAAGCACGTCTGGTTTGTGAACACGCGCTCGACCACCGATTGGCAAGGCGAGACGAATGACACGCTTGCCAATGCGGCGGCACGCTACCCCAACGCGAACCTTATCGACTGGTATGGCTACAGCGCAAGCCACGGCGATTGGTTCGACGGCGACGGCACGCATCTAAATGAAGAGGGCGCCCAGGCCTACGTGGGTCTCATTCAGCAGGCCGTTACAGGCTACCTGCCCGACCACGCCGATGACGCCGCCGATTCGACCGAAGAATAGAAACGCAAGCGGGGGCTGCTCGAACACTGGTCGAGCAGCCCCCGCTTCATCGTTTGGCGATTGACGTCAAACTTCAAACGCGTTGCTAAAGATTGTTCTCTGCGATGATGCCATCGAGTGTACGCCAAGCCAATTCGGCGCATTTCACGCGGGCGGGCATACGGGAAATGCTTTCGAGCTCGGCAGCTTCGTCGAGGTCGTCCCGATCTTGATCGCTCAACTCCTTGCCTTGGATCATGCCGATGAACAAGCCCGAGAGACGTTTTGCCTCTTCGACGGTCTCGCCTGTTATGAGATCGGCCATGATATCGGCGGAAGCTTGGGACACGGCGCAACCATGACCCGTGAAAGCAGCCTCCTCGATCACGCCGTCGGTCACCTTGAGCTTGAGAACCATTTCGTCGCCGCAACTGGGATTGATGCCCTCGTGCTCGAAATCGGCACCTTCCAAATCGTATTTGTAATCGGGATGCGCGTTGTGCTCCATGAGCGCCGCGGTATAGATATTAGATGCCATCGAACATGCTCCAAACAAGTTTCAGGCCATCGATCAGCTGATCGATGTCGGCTTTATCGTTATAAAACGCCATACTGGCACGGCAGTTCGACATGCAGCCAAGTTGAGCCATCAGCGGCTGAGCGCAATGGTGACCGGCGCGAATGGCAACATGCACGCTATCAAGGATACCCGACACGTCATGGGGATGCACGTTCTTGACGTTGAAGCTGATGACGCCATGATGATCGGCGGCATCCTTCGAACCGTAAATCTGCACGAAATCGAGCTTTTGCAACTCGTCCATGCAGTATTTGGTAAGGGCAGCCTCGCGCGACTGCATGGCCTCCCATCCTACGCTCTCGACATAGGTGAGAGCCGCGCCCAAGGCATATGTGCCGGCAGCGTCTTGCGTGCCCGCTTCGAACTTCTCGGGCACAGGAGCCCAAACAGCACTCTGCTCGGAAACCGAATCGATCATCTCGCCGCCCGTCAAAAACGGGGGCATGGCCTCCAAAAGCTCGTGTTTGCTCCATAAAACACCGATGCCCATAGGGCCGAACACCTTATGACCCGAGAAAGCGAAGAAATCACAACCGAGGTCGGTCACGTCAACGGGCATATGAGGAACGCTCTGAGCGCCGTCGACGATCATGTAGGCACCGTTTTCGTGAGCGATCTTGCCCAGAAGCTTCACGTCGTTTTCCACGCCGAGCACGTTGGAGACCTGCATGGTGGAGACGATCTTGGTTTTCGGACCGATCTTCGCACGCATCTCGTCTTCGGAAAGACGGCCGTTTTCATCGAGATACATATAAACCAGCTTGGCGCCTTTGCGACGGCACGCCATCTGCCAAGGCACGCAGTTGGAATGATGCTCCATGATACTGATGCACACCTCGTCGCCCGGCTGCAAAACCAGCTCGGAAAACGAATAGGCAACCAGATTGAGCGCTTCGGAAGTGTTGCGGCACAACACGATATCCTGCCAGTTATCCTCACCCGCGCCGATGAAACGCGCGATGTGCTTGCGCGTGTCGTTGATGGCATTAGTCGCTTCGTAGGAAAGCTCGTACAGGCCGCGCAATGGGTTGGCGTTCATGGTCTCGTAGAACTCGCGCTGCGCATCGAGCACCACGGCCGGACGCTGCGCCGTGGCGGCGCTATCGAGAAACGAGACTTCGGGATGACGGCCAAACAGCGGGAAATCCTTTTTGTAGGGATTGGCTTCGATATCGACCCCGTTAACCAAGTAGGCCATCTATGCCTCCTCTTCCATGAAGTCGGCATCGAAGTCGTCGACCAGCTTGCCGCCCAGGCGCAAAACACCGGCGCGGCTTTGGCTGTCGGGCGCATCTATCGCAGCCTGCTCGAGCATAGCGCGTACGAACATCTGCTCGGCAGCTTGCTGGGAGAGGCCGCGGCTTGCCAGATAGAACATCTGCTCGGGACGAACATGGCCGATGGTGGCGCCGTGGTTGCCCGCAACGTCGTCTTCGTTGCACAAGATGACGGGCACGGTTTTGTTGCGCACCTTCTCGTCGACGAGAAGAACGGTTTCGCTCTCCTGCCCCTCGGCACCCTTGCAGCCGCGCACCAAGTCAATCGTGCCGCGCAGGGTTTTCTGGCTTTCGCCTGCAAGCACGCCGTTGGCGGCGATGTTGCACTGGGTCTTCACGCCATGGTGGCGAAGCGTGTAATTGATGTCGTGCTTCTGCTGGCCATGGCCAAGATAGCGCGCAGTGATGTCCATGCGCGAACGATTGCCGCGGATATCGCCGGCAATGCCCGTGAACGTCTGCGTTGCTCCAAGAATGGTTTGACGGACATCGATCTTTGCATCAGCAGCGGTAAACAACCCCATGTCGTCGAGGTCGGTCCACCCGTCATCAAGCGTCTGCGTGCGAACGATATGGATACTTGCGTCGGCATCGGCAAATGCGCGGATCGACGTTCCCACGAATCCCGCGCCTTCTTCGGGTGAGTCGACATTCACGACAAGCGTGATATCCGCACCCGCACCGGCAACCAAATCGATTGCGACCACGTTGATAGCGCCATCGACGCCGGCGATGTCGACCGTAGCCTTCACGGTTTTGCCCGCCGCTGCAGCTATAACGATGGGGTCATCGGCGATTCCGCGCATGTGGTTGTAAACCTCGGCGCCAATGCCGGTTTCAAAGGCCTCCGTGAGGCTCTTAGACTCGCCGACGGCATCGGATTCCGCCTGGTACCGAGAAAGAGCCGTTCCGCCGTACACGGCATCGTCGGTTTTGTCCTCATCGACGCGCGCCGTGGTCAGGTATGGTTCGGGGTGCTCGGCGTCCCACGCAGCCTGAGCGCAAGCCATAGCATTATCGAATGCGTCAAGCTCGCCGAAAGAGCCCTCGGTTGCCTCGATGGAAACGTCATGAGCCTCTTCGAGACCAGCCGGGATGCTGATTTCGGCGCTGCTGGCATGCATGCGGTGCCACGTGGGCGCAGGCATGGCATTCGCGTTTTCGAAAACAGTTGCTTCCATTAGCCAATCGCTCCTTCCATCTCGAGTTTGATGAGGTTGTTCATTTCCACGGCATATTCGAGCGGCAGCTCCTTTGAAACAGGCTCGGCGAAGCCGTTGACGATCATGGTGCGGGCCTCTTCCTCCGAAAGACCGCGACTCATCAAATAGAAGATCTTGTCGTCACCGATACGGCCGATGGTCGCCTCGTGTCCCACGTCAATGTCCTTGCAATGGATATCCATCGCGGGGATGGTATCGGAGCGGCTGGTATCGTCAAGCATGAGCGACTGGCACGAAACACTCGCCTTGGAACCCTCGGCCTTGGGCGTTGCCACAACCGAACTACGGAAAGTCGATATGCCGCCGCTCTTGGAGATCGATTTAGTCTCGATGAACGCCGAGGTTTCGGGGGCGTTGAGCACCACCTTGCAGCCAGTGTCAAGATTTTGCCCTTGGCCAGCAAAGGTGATGCCGGTGAAGCTCGACTTTGCCTTGCGGCCATTGAGGATCGACATAGGGTACAGGTAACCCACGTGGCTGCCAAACGAGCCGGAGATCCATTCGATATCGCCGCCTTCATCGACGATGGCGCGCTTGGTGTTCAGGTTGTACATATTCTTCGACCAGTTCTCGATGGTCGAATAGCGCAGGTGGGCGTTCTTGCCCACGAACAGCTCAACGGCGCCCGCATGAAGGTTGGCCACATTGTACTTAGGAGCCGAGCAACCCTCGATGAAGTGCAGATCGGCTTCGTCCTCGACGATGATGAGCGTATGCTCGAACTGGCCGGCGCCCTTCGCATTCAGACGAAAGTAGCTTTGCAGGGGGTAGTCGAGTTTGGTTCCCTTGGGCACGTAAACAAACGAGCCACCCGACCACACCGCGCCGTGCAGAGCTGCGAACTTGTGGTCCTCGGGCGTGATGAGAGTCATGAACTTCTCATGGATGAGTTCAGCATATTCGCCATGCAGGGCCTCTTCGATGCCGGAGTACACGATGCCCTGCTTGGCAGCGGAGTCCTGCATCGAGTGATACACCAGCTCGGAATCGTACTGTGCGCCAACACCCGCCAGATAGGAGCGTTCGGCTTGGGGAATGCCCAAGCGCTCGAACGTGTCTTTGATGTTCTCGGGGACGCTCTCCCAATCACTTTTCTGCTCGGTGTTGGGCTTTACGTAGGTAACGATATTGCTCATGTCGAGGCCGGCGATAGAGGGGCCCCAATCGGAGACAGGCATGGAATTGTAGATCTCGAGCGACTTCAAACGGTGCTCGAGCATCCATGCAGGCTCGTCCTTTTTAGCGGAAATCTCGCGGACGATATCGGGCGTCAGACCCGCTTCCAACTTTTCCGCGCCTTCATCGTCGTAGCGAAAATCATATAGGCTACGATCGATGTCGGCTACTTCGGTACGTTGCTTTGCCATAGTTGCCGCCTTACTGGGCTTCCGGCATGAACTGCTCGAAGCCGTTGGCATCGATGTTCGCGATCATGCTGGCGTCGCCTTCGGCCACCACATGGCCCGACACCATCACGTGCACGCGATCTACGTCGAGATGCTCGAGGATGCGCGTGTTGTGAGTGATGATCAGCAACGTGCCATCGCAGGTTTCGCGGTAAGCTTCCATGCCCTTCGAGACGACGGAGAGTGCATCGACGTCAAGGCCCGAGTCGGTTTCATCGAGAATCGCCAGCTTGGGCTGCAAAAGAAGCAGCTGGAGCATCTCGACCTTCTTTTTCTCGCCACCGGAGAAACCCACGCCGAGCTCGCGGTCGAGCCATTCGGTACCGAAGTCGAGCTCGTTTGCCAGGGCCTTGATGCGCTTGCGGAATTCCTTGTTCTTCATCTTCATGCCCTCGCGACCATCGAGAGTGGCGCGCAGGAAGCTTGACAGCGGCACGCCAGGAATTTCCACCGGCGCCTGGAAGCTCAGAAACAAGCCGGCAAGCGAACGTTTGTCGGGGGTAAGCTCGGTGATGTCGTTGCCGTCGAAGATGACCTGGCCGCTGTTCACGGCATAGGTGGGGTCACCCATGGCCACATGGCCGAGAGTCGATTTACCGGCGCCGTTGGGACCCATGAGGACATGCACGCCACCGCGCGCAACCTCAAGATTCACATCATTGAGAATCTGCTTTTCGTCGACCGAAGCCGAGAGGTTTTTGATAGTCAGCAAAGCATCTCTCGTCATTTGTCTTTCCTGTTCTAATCGTGAAACTCTATAGATTGGCTAGGATTTAAGATAGGCTCCTAGGGTAGATAGTCAAGCTATCCCTAGCAAAATACTAGAATTAACGATGAGCGCGCAGATTCGATATTGCGCCACACGGCCGAGGGGAAAAGGAGGGCGCGAATGCTTATCACCAGCAAAGGGCGTTACGCATTGCGCCTGATGATTTACGTTGCCGCAGCAGGCGGGGACGCCTCGAGCGCTAGCGATAAAGTGACGCTTAGACAAGTGGCCGACAGCGAGAACATATCGTTGAAATACCTGGAGCAACTAGCCCACACGCTAGTGAAAGCCGATTTGCTCGTAAGCGTGCGCGGACACGGCGGCGGCTACATGCTTGCACGCGAAGCGAGCTCCATCCGCGCGGGCGACGTGATTCGCGCAGCAGAAGGCTCCACCACCCCCGTCGCATGCGCGGGGCTTGACGATTCGTGCCCGCGCGAGAGCATGTGCTCGGCCGTGGCGTTTTGGGCCGGGCTCGACGAGGTGATTGAGAATTACGTCGATGGCGTGACCTTGGCCGACTTGGCGCAGACATCGTTCACCTTGCCCGACCCGCTGCCCACGAACGCCGCGCGTCCCACAGGCGCCTGCAGCGCCAAACGATAATCGCCAAACAGCAGCGGTAAACTTCGAGAATTTCCATCGCTTTGCGGGGCTTCGCTAGCAGGAGCTTATTAGCAGAATCTTCTTTGCGCGGATCATTTCGCCAGCAAAGCGCTCTGGCCTCGATTCGCCTTCCTCCCTAGTAAAGATTTCCTTTTGGTGGACAAAAACAGCCTAGTTTGTCACAAATGCCGCCGCGATTTCATGGATTTCGGTTTTTGATGGAATCGATTCGAAGCAAATTCCCTGTTCGCAGCTGCCTCTCTTTTAATGCACTCAAGAAGTGAGGCCATGGTTTTGCCAAAACCTCTTCTTTTTGACCGCCTCGAAAAACAAACAGGTAGCGAGCAAGACAAAAAACGAAAGATGGCAGAGGCCAAACAGGCAAACCGACTCCGCAGTGAAAGCCCATTAAAAAGATGCGGGCTAGCCACCGTGAGCCGGTCCGCGCCTTCCGCAAAGCCAATAAAGCTAACTCTGCAAGGTGATCTGCAAGATCTTGATGGCCGTCTTCGGCTCGATAGCGTGATCGATTCCTGCGCTAACGCAAAAGACCTCGCCTGCCTTCATGGCCACAACTCGATCGGGCAAGGTTATCTCGGTTTCGCCCTCCACCAAGTAATACACCGTATCGCCCGGGTAGCGCTCTTCGGCTACGCTTTCGCCCTCGGCAAAAGCGAGGAGCGTTATGCCAACCGGATCGCCAACACGTGTGAAACTGCGGCTGGAAACCTGACCAGAATGCGCGCTGGTCAACGAAGCAAGCGACGCTGCGACCTCAGTGGGGAAATTGCGAAACGACATATGATCTCCTGTCGGCATTACGACATACGACATGCGCTGCAAGCGAGCCGTGCATCTGCAGAACACGTCGCCCAAATCCGCTGCACAACCGCGATGCGCAAAGTGCGGCAAAACGCAAGCTTGTTGCGCAAGGCGCGGCGGGCACGACGCGAACGCGAATCTTCTACTCGATCACCACTACCAAAAGCATTTTGAACGCAGTCACGCCGCGCACGGAATGCGGAGCACCCGCGGGGATGACGATGGTTTCGCCAGCATTCAAGACATGCGGCACGTCATTAATAACGATCTCGCCCGTGCCCTCAAGCACGTTCACCATAGCATCGCCGCCGGCGGCATGGCTCGACATACCCTCGTCAGCATCGATGGCAAAAAGCGTCACCTTGGTGTTGGGCATCTGAGCAAGCGTGAGGCTGTTCACGCAGCCTTCCTCAACCTGCACTTGATCGACCAAGGTAAAAACGGTTTCCTTCTGCACGTTCTTGATTAATTCAGCCATAGCGACCCCTATTTCTCGAAACGAAGATATAGATAATCCTAGAACCAGGATAGCAACATAGTCCAACCGATTAGGTTGCTGTTGCAACCCTCAAAAAAGAGCTCGCAGGAGGATGCATGCAGCCTCAGCTTCCGCTTCATTCGAGCCGCCCATGTCATTTATACGGGGAGAACGTGAAGACAGCGCAGCATAGAAGAAACGATAGCGGCAGATTGCCAGGCGGAACCATCATCTTATCGATTGTCATTCTCGAGCTTTTCGCTCGCCTCGAGCCAGGCAAGTTCGAGTTCGTCAAGCTGGGCTTTCAGATCGTTGATCGCCTGCTGCTGCTCGCCGAGTTTCACGAAATCGGTCGGATCGATATCGAACATGGCGTTTTGGGCATCTTCGATCTTGCCCTCGAGAGTGCGCATCTTGCGCTCGGTTGAGGAAATCGTCTTTTTGAGGGCGCGCAACTCGTTGTTGGAAAGCCCACCGCCTGCGGGCTTCGCGGCGTCCGCATTCGCCTTTGCACTCTCGCGGGCCTGTGCTGCAGCGTTGTGGAATTCGTCCTCCAAGCGCAAGTATTCATCGACGCCACCCGGTAAATGGCGAACATGACCGCCTATCAAGGCATATTGGTTGTCGGTAGCGCGTTCCATAAGATAGCGGTCGTGCGTCACCAAGATAAGCGTGCCGGGCCATCCATCGAGCAAGTCCTCCACAGCAGCCAGCATGTCGACATCGAGGTCGTTGCCAGGCTCGTCGAGGATAAGCACGTTGGGCTGGTCGAGCAGGATCATCATCAGAGCCAAACGGCGCTTTTGCCCGCCCGAAAGATCGCACACGGGCTCGTTAAGGTCGGCTTTCGAGAAACCGAGGCGCTCGAGCAGGTCGCCAGGGGTCTGTTCCTTGCCGTCAAGCATCACGCGACTGGTGTAGCGGCCCGCCACTTGGCGCACGCGATCGGTGCCGAGCTTTGCCAAATTGTCCAGATGCTGAGATAGCACGGCGAACTTCACCGTTTTGCCGATTTTCACACGCCCCCGAACAGGGGTCATCATACCTTCAATCGTTTTGAGCAGCGTTGTTTTGCCAGCACCGTTCTCGCCGAGAATCCCCACGCGATCACCTGGGCCGATGTTCCAGGTTACGCCTTCAAACACCAACTTGTCAGAATTCGCGTAGCGCACGGCCACGTTTTCCAGATCGATGCACTCTTTGCCTAAGCGCGCCACGGCCATACGCTGCAATTCGAGCGAATTGCGCAATGGAGGCACATCGGCAATGAGCTCCTGAGCAGCCTTGATGCGGAATTTCGGCTTGGTCGAGCGCGCCTGAGCGCCGCGAGAGAGCCACGCAAGCTCGCGGCGCAACTTGCTCTGTCGGCGTTCCTCCGTAACGCGCGCAACACGATCGCGCTCGACACGCTGCATGATATAGGCCGAAAAGCCGCCTTCAAATGGCTCGATGACGCCGTTGTGGACCTCCCACATATTCAAGCACGTCTCATCAAGGAACCAGCGATCATGCGTCACCACCAAAAGCGCTCCCTGCTTGTCGCGCCAACGATGCTTTAAGTGCTGCGCCAGCCAATTGATGGCGCGAACGTCCAGATGATTAGTAGGTTCGTCGAGCATGAGCACGTCCCATTTGCCCACCAGCAGGCGCGCGAGATCGACGCGGCGGCGCTGACCACCAGAAAGCGCGCCTACGCGACCCTCCCAGGGGATGTCGGCAATCAGACCGTCGATGATCGAGCGAATCTCCGGGTCACCCGCCCACTCGTATTCGGGGCGATCGCCCACAACCGACAGGTGCACGGTAGCGCTGTCGTCAAGGTCATCGGTTTGAGCAAGCACGCCAACCGTCACATCGCGCGTGCGGATAACGCGGCCTTCATCGGGCTCGAGCACGCCCGAAAGCAGCGAGAGCAATGTCGACTTACCGTCGCCATTGCGTCCAACGATGCCGATGCGGTCACCTTCATCCACGCCGAGGGAAATTTCCTCGAACACCGTTTTCGTGGGGAATTCGACCCGTGCTTTCTCACAGCCAAGCAGAAATGCCATACGCCACCTCTAAGTCTCGTTTTGCACATGAGATTATAGAAGAAAGAGGTACGGAAAAGACGCGGGTTGCAAAAGGCACCCAGGCGCGCCGCAATCTCCCCGATGCGTCATGGTCAAAAGTGCCAGAGATGGTCGCTGGAACGCGTCACCACTAAACGTAGGGGATGGTTGAGAAGTCGTTGGCTGCAATGGCAGCGTAAATGTCCTCGACTGCCGCGAGCACCTCAGGGGTAAGAGGCGCGAAGAACTCAAGCTGAGCTGGCTGAATGCCGATAAAAATCATCTCAGAGCAATAATCGGCGATTTCGTCTATCAGATACGAAAGCGGCATCGAATGCGTGGTGATCATGTAGTTGCTCACCACGTCGTCACGACTAAGCAAACGAGTGGCACCGGGCTCGAGGCTCATCTGAGCCGCATCGACCAGCACCAAAAAATCGGGCTTCTCCCGTTTCACCACGCCGATGTAATCCTCGGGCGTCATCTCGCCATCGATAACCCGCCAGCCATCGATGGGATTTTCCTCAAGCATCTTGGACAGCATCGGACCCGCCGCATCGTCGCCTCGCAACACCGCCCCCACTGTGAACACGAATTTGCCCGCCATCAGCGCCTCAGCCTTCCCATGTAGTAAACCGCAGGGTCCTTCTTAATGCGATCGAGCATCTCCGAGAAATGGATAAGCCATTGGAATTCGAAGGCGCGCTCCGGATCATCGGCACACTTGGCAATCAGCGCGCGAACAGGCTCATCGAGCACTACGACATGGCTACGGTCGACGACGATTTCGTCGCAACGAAGAATACCCTCCATCTTGTAGCGAGCCGCACCCTCGGGAAAAAGCCCAACCAATCGGCAGTACTCATCCTTTGAACAGACAAGCTCCTCATCAAGGCAGTCGCACAAACCAGTGTTGTGTCCCACCGCCAAGGCGTAGTAGATGATATCGCCCGTTTCCTGCGAGATGTTCTTCTCGCTGTCCACGAAACGATGCGTCAACTTGTAGAAGACCACACGCGGGTTGTCCGGCCCGCTGTGCAAGGGGCCGCAAATGCACGATTCGAGCTGCGCATGGCGTTCGTTCATAGCCGCTTGCGCCGCAGGAGAAGCAGCAACTCCCATAAATGCCTCCTAAACGCAAAACGAGCCCACCGCCCAAAGGCAAGCGGGCTCGGAATCAAACCAACTACTGAGCCGAAGCCTCTTCGGCAGGCTCTTCCGCTAACGCCGGATGCTCCTTCATGAACTCGGCAACCTTATCCTCGGAATCGGCATGCGCAGCACCACGTGCGATACCGCCGTAGATGCCATCCATCGAACCGATAGGCGCGGTGACGGTACGAATACCCGTGCTGATGTTTGCCTCTTCCTGACCGGGCGTAACAACCATGTTCAGCATGGTCTCGCGAAGATGGTTGAACACCTCGACCTTACGCGGATCCTGCTCGCCAGCGATAAGTTCGTCGACGTTTGCCAAGGCGCTTTGCTTGGTGTCAATCGCACGCAGGAACTCGTCGCCGATGTCGTGGCCCATAACATATCCCGAGTACAAACGAGCCTCGCGCTCGAGCGCAGTACGCACTTTGTAGGGAATATCGGCATAGGCAAGCTGGGCGGAAGTAGCGATGGTTTCTACTTCCTCCTTATGCTTGAGCTTTTGGCCAAGTTTGCCCAGCGCGATGGCGAAGCCGTAAATGGTTTGCGCCGGCGACGGGGGGCAGCCCGGGATATAAACATCAACGGGGAACAGCTGATCGGTTCCGCCCCACGTGCAGTAGTTATCGTGGAAGATGCCACCGGTGCAACCGCAAGCACCATAGGAAACAACCAATTTAGGATCAGGTGCCGCCTGATAAGCGCGCAGACCCGGCATGCGCATGGCGCGGGTGACAGCACCGGTGTACACCAGAATATCGGCATGACGCGGGCTCGGCGTGTTCTTGATGCCGAAACGCTCGGCGTCGAACACCGGCGTGATGGTTGCGAAAATCTCGATTTCGCAACCATTGCAACCGCCCAAGTCGCAACGATAGATGTACACCGAACGCTTGATGTCGTTCAGAAGCGCGGCCTTCGCCTCGGCAATTTTTTGGTCAAGCTCGATCTTATCAGGCTTAAATTGGAGTTCGCTTGGATAAGCGCTATCGATGATCATGCGTTATGCCTCCTTGCGAAGCGCCGCGATGCGACGAGACTCTTCCAATTGCTCTTCGGTTGGCGCAGGTGTCGGGTTACCGGCTTTCTCCGCGGCAGCCTGATAGCGCGCGGCATCAGCTTTCTGCTTGCACTCGGGGCATACGCCCAGCATCTCGATCACCTGGTCGGCATCAGCGCCGCCGTTGTGGCGAATGATCTGGCCCGCGTAATCGACCTCTTTAGCCGAAGCGTAGTACTGACCGCAAACCGAGCACTTCTGCAGCGGGTAGGTAGCCGTCTGCTCGAGATCGTTCTTGTCGAACACGGCAAGCTCGAACTCGGACGTCAACACGATGGCGTGCGTGGGGCAAACCTCTTCGCAACGACCACAGAAGATGCAGCGTCCGAAGTTGATCGACCAAGTGATGGTTCCCGCATCGCCATCGGGCACCATCTGGATGGCGTTCGGCGGGCAAGCGTTAGCACATGCCGAGCAGGCGATACACGCCTCGAGACTATGCTCAGGTTTACCACGCGCGTACTCGGGGCGCTCGAGCGGAGCATCAGGGTACGACGCGGTGGCGCACCCTGTTTTCAATATTTCTTTGAGTGTCTTAAACATGTGGCATGCCCCCTACAGGTCAATCGGGCTATGCGTGCGGGTACGGCAGTAATCTTCGAGCTGAGCTTTGGAGATCGTCTGTTGCTTGTTCTTCTTAACATCCACGATGGTCACGCGCTCAGTGCACGAATAGCACGGATCGAGCGAGCCGACGATCAGCGCGGCATCGGAAATCGTGTTGCCACGGAACGCGTAGCGCAGCGCCGCCCAGTTGCTGTACGTAGAAGCCTTTGCACGCCAACGGTAGCATTTCTGATTGTCGCCAACCATCGACCAATGCATGTCCTCGCCGCGTGGAGCCTCAACCCAACCAAGAGCGAACTTGTTGGGCTTGACCTCGAACTTGTCGTTGAGCACAGGACCCGCGGGCAAATCGGCGGAAAGCAGCTCTTCGATGATGTCCAGGCTGTCGAACACCTCGGCTACGCGCACCAAAGTGCGACCCATAACATCGCAAGTGTCCTGCGTGATGGGCTTGTGGTTGTGCGCGATATATTTGTACGCCTCGTACGGATGCACCCAACGCGCATCGCGAGCAAATCCGCTACCGCGTACATAAGGTCCAACCGGGCTGTAATCACGGCACACCTTGGGGTCGAGGACGCCAACGCCCGAAGCACGCTTCTCGAAGTTCGGCGTCGACAAAAGCTCATCAACCAAAGACTTAACCTCGCTACGCAGCTCTTCGCAATAACGCAGCGTCTCGAGCTTCTGCTTGGCAAGAATGTCACGACGGACGCCGCCGATGAGGTTCAAGCCATAGGTTTTACGAGCGCCCGTAAGCATCTCGGCCAAGTCCATCGACTTCTCGCGTACGCGGAAGAAGTGCTGGAAACCGGTATCAAAACCGGAATAGTGGCAAACAAGGCCGAGATTGAGCAGATGCGAATGCAAGCGCTCGGTCTCCAAAACCAATGCACGGATGTATTCGGCACGCAGCGGAACAACGATGCCCTGGGCACGCTCGATGGTTTGCGCATAGGCCGTGGAATGCGCGAAACCGCAGATGCCGCAAACGCGCTCGGCCAAGAAAGGAACCTGGTCGTAGTTCATGCGTGATTCGGCAACCTTCTCCATGCCGCGATGGATAAAGAACATGCGGTAGTCGGCGTCGACGATGGTTTCGCCATCGACGTACAGGCGGAAATGACCTGGCTCGTCGGAAGTGATATGCATAGGGCCCATAGGAATCGTGGTGGTCTCGCGATCGCCCGTCTCCTTGAGGAACTGGTAGCTTTCGATGTCCGACGTGGGCTCGGGACGATAGCGATAATCCATCGCGTCCTTGCGCAACGGGTAAACGCCCTGCGGCCAATCGTCGGGAAGAACCAGGTTGCGATTGTCGATGATGCCCTCGGCATGCAGGCCGAACATGTCCTGCACCTCGCGCTCGGGCCAGACAGCTGCCGGCACCTTGGGCGAAACCGACTTAAACGTCATGGTTTGCGGATCGACCTCAACGCGCACCTGCATCATGCACTTGTCTTGCTCTTCCATGGACAAGACGTAGTACAGGGCGAAGCAACCGACCAGCTGGCGTTCGTCATTGCCCACCATAACGGGCATCCAACCGCCGCGCTCGTAGTACAGATATTCGATGACGTCGGGGGCCATATCGCCCGCCACCGTGATGACTGGCTGATAGTCTTGCACCCACTCGACAGACTTGATTGCACCAGGGAAGCGATTCTTCACTGCCTCGATGTGCGTCTGCCCAGCAAGAGCCTTGCTGCTTTGTGTATCCATAACCATAGCTCCCTACCTCATGCCCTGGTTAGTATTGACGAAAATGTCTTTCACGATAGGCGCCTCATGAAGCGCCTTGGTATCCTGCTGCAAGACGATGCCCGCAGCATTCTCGACACCCTGAGCAACCGGCTGCGGCAAGGCGACGCCAAACCACAAGATGATAGCCAAAAGAATCACCTCGGGCACGAAGGCGAACTTGCTCACGTCGCCTGCATCAACTCCCTCGGGCGCTGGGCTGAGAACAGACCCCGTAACGACCTTCACGCAGGCAGCCATGACGATAGTAAGCGCCAAGCCAACAAGAACGACCAGCCACACCAGATTCGCGCCAATGCCGGCGATGAAAGCGGAAATCTCAGAGACGAACATGGCAAACGGGGGCATGCCGGCCAAAGCGAAGAAGCCGACGCCCAAAAGCGTGCCCGTAAACGGAGCAACATGAGCGACACCCTTGATCTTGCGCAGGTCGCGCGTGCCGTACTTCATAAGGATGTTGCCGGAAAGGCAGAACATCAAAGCCTTGTTGAAACCGTGGAAGATGCAATGCAGAAGCGCTGCGACGATGCCAATCGGACCGCCGAAGCCCAAGCACAGAGCAACGAAACCGACGTTCTCGCACGAAGAATACGCGAGCTTGCGCTTGAGGTCGTTTTGCGCGTACATGGAGACCGCGGCAACGCACACAGACAGTGCACCGATGATCAGCATGACCAGCTGCGGGAATTCGGGCCCAACCGCCTGGCATGTAAGGATATAGAAGCGAATGATGACCAAAAGCGCGCACTTTAAAAGGACGCCGGACAGCAAAGCCGAAACAGGACTCGGCGCCTCGGAGTGAGCATCGGGCAACCAGGTGTGCATGGGGAACAAACCCGCCTTGGTGCCAAAACCGATAACGGCAAACACAAACGCGACGCTCATGAGCATCGGATCAAAAGCGCTTGCGTGCGACACAATGGAGGTCCACAGCACGGCATCACTCGAATTCGCAAGGATGCTGTTCGCGTCGGCGAACGTGAGCACCGTGGCGTACAGGCCGAACGCGACGCCGGCGGTGCAGACGATGATGTACTTCCAGCCGGCCTCAAGCGAAAGCTTCTTCTTGCTGTAAGCCGCGACCAAAAACACCGTCGAAAGCGTGGTTGCCTCGACAGCTGCCCACATGATGATGATGTTGTTGGAAAGCGATGCCAAAAGCATAGTGAATACGAACAGGTTGAAGAACACGTAGTAGATCTTCACCTGACCGTTGTCCAGCGCGCCTTCGGCGATGTCGTGGCGAATGTAGGGGATGGAGAACAAACCCGTCATGCACCCGATGACACCGATAAGGATCACGAAGATCGCAGCGAGCGCATCCATGTTGAACCACGCCGAAAACGCGAAGATGTTATGGTTGGACGTCATCACACCTAAGGCGAGATAAACACCGATCACGCAAACCGCCGCAACCGACACCGTATGCACACCCTCGAAAAGGGCTGTCGGGGTCGATTTTGCTGGGAAAAGAGCCATGAGCACAGCGGCTGCCAGCGGAATAATGATAAGCAATTCCATAAGAGTAGAAAGTTCCACGTCTGCCACCTAGCCCTTCAGTTCCATCAAGCCGTCGGCATTAAGCGAACCGGTAGTGCGATGAATGCGACATACCATCACGGCCATGATGATGATCGCGAAAACCGCATCGGTGGCGATGCCGATCTCCACCAAGCTCGGGGCCGTAGGAGCAAGCAAAGCCAACGTGAGATGCGAGCCGTTTTCCATCAGGCAATAGCCGAAAACCTGTTTAAGAATGTTGCGCTGAGTGACGATGCACGTAAGGCCGATGAAGAAATGCGCGAGCGAGATAGCAAGCGCGGGCTTCACCTCAAGAGCCGTCGGCAACGTTATGCCCTGCACCACCACGAAGCACACGCACACCTCAACAGCGGCAAGCACGATCATCGGAGCGGCGCCGATAACCGGCTCCAAGCGCTCCGAAGGCTCACCCATCTTCTTAAGTGCAAACAAAATGATGCCCGGAACCAGCAGCACCTTGGTGACAAAACCGGTGCCGGCCCAAGTAAACAACTCGGTAGAGCCAGTTACGTTGCCCAAGGCAACGAACGTCGAAATCAAAACCAGCGACTGAACCGCATAGAGAAACGCGGCCTTGCGCGGAGTTTTTGAAATGACGACCAGCAAAGCCGTGACGACAAGGAGGCAGCCGAGCGCATTAACGATAAAATATCCGTTCATTCAGAGCCCCCTAAATACCCATCAGGCAGAACACGAGCGCGAACACGGAGATACCGAACATCGCCCACGTCTGACGACCCAATAATTTAAATCTCACACGCGAAACCAAATTCTCGATCAGCGCACATACCAAAAACACCACTAAGATCTTGAACAGATAGAACAGAGCACCCAAGGCGATGCCGGCAATGCTCATGTCAAGCGAGGATCCAAAAGGAAGGAAGATGCCCACAAACCAGCTGACGACAATGATCTGCTTCATCGGCATGGCAATGTGCAGCATGGCCAGCGACGGGCCGGAGTATTCCTGAAGAAGACCCTCTTGGATCTCCTGCTCGGCCTCGGCCATATCGTAGGGAAGCTTGCCAAGTTCGACATAGCACGCAAACGCAAAAGCCACACCGGCAAGCGCCACGGCGATGGGCGAAGAGAATGCTCCCAGCGAAACCGACTGGCTCATGATGCCCACGTTGGTGGAGCCGATGCAGATAGCGCAAACGAACAGTGCCAAGATCATGGTGGGCTCAACAAGCACGCCCACCAAAAGCTCGCGCAGACCGCCAACGCCGGCGTAAGCATCTGCGGTGTCCATAGACGCCAGCGAGAAGAAAAAGCGAGCAAGCGCCATGAGGTAGATAATCAAGAAGATATCGCCCAAAAGCGGAACGGGCGACCAAGCCGTGAACATCGGGATGCCCATGGCAAGCACCAGCATGACGCCCAGATACAATGCGGGCGTGATGCGATGCACGAAACTCGAATCTTTAGGATGGACATCCTGACGCTTGAACAGCTTGGCGATGTCGTAATAATCCTGGAAAATGCTCGGACCCTTGCGAGTATGCATCTTCGCGCGGATAACGCGCGCGATGCCCGAAACCAGAGGCGCAATGGCCATCACGACGATAGCCTGAATCAATGCGATGACGAAGCTCATCGTGCACCCCCTCCGATCTGCGTCATAACCGCAATCGCCAACAGAACAACCAGAGCGACCACGATATAAACGATGTACTTGCGGAAATCGCCGCCCTCAAGCTTTTGCGCTAAAGCACCCAGCCACGAAGCAATGGTCGCAAACGGGTTGCGCCCCGTTGCATCCTGCTCGCCGATGACGTCGTTCGCTCCTTGGAAAGTTTTCTTCATGGCACCGGAGAAAGCCGCAGCGCCGCCGACGATGCTCGAGCGCATCTGATAAAGCGGGTGCATGAAGATATCAACCTGCGAGCCAAACGTCGTAGAGGCCGGAGCCATGTCCGACGTGGGATTGTAGCCGCAAGCCCACGAATCGCGATCCGTTGCCACGCCGCCTTTGCTGCGCGCCTTCTGGAACACCACCGCAAACAGCACAGCAACGATGAGCAGCAACGCAACCAAAGGAAGCGAAACCGCACCGCCGCCAAGCGGGTTGATGCTGATGAAGCCAACGGAAACATATCCGCCGAGCGAACCGACGCTCGACTGCGCGATATAGTTCATGATCGGGGCGATCCACGGAGCGCCCAAGCCAAGGCACACGCAAGCCAGAGCCAAGACGATGAGCGCCAGGCGCATCGGAGCAGGAACCTCGGTTGCATCTTGGGCAACATCGCTACGATGCTTGCCCAAGAAAGTGACGCCGTAAGCCTTAACGAAGCACACGGCCGCAAGCGCACCGGTGATGGCCAGCGCCACAGCAGCGACAGCCATGCAAAGCTTCACCAGAACATCGCCCGTCATAGCCGCATCAAACATCGCCTGATACGTAAACCACTCGGAAACGAAGCCGTTCAAAGGCGGGATAGCCGAAATGGCCAGAGCGCCCACCAAAAAGCACCCAGCAGTAATCGGCATGGTGCGCACCAAGCCGCCAAGAACCTGCATGTTGCGCGTGCCGGTGGAATAAAGAACCGAACCTGCGCCCATGAACAGCAAGCCCTTGAACATGCCATGGTTGAGCACGTGATACAGACCAGCCATCAACGCAAAGGAGGCAAGCACCATATTGTGGGTAGCGGCACCAATGAGACCGATGCCGACGCCCAAAAGGATGATGCCGATGTTCTCGACGGAGCTATATGCAAGCAGGCGCTTGATATCCTGCTCATGCAACGCGTAAGTAACACCGATAACGGCGGACACACAGCCGATGAGCAAGACCAAGATGCCCCACCACAGCTGGCAATCGGAAGCGCCCAGCAGATCGAAGCCAACCTTGATCATGCCGAAAACGCCGATCTTGATCATGCCGCCCGACATAAGCGCCGACACGTTGGAAGGCGCCGCCGGATGGGCTTGAGGCAACCACGAATGCAGCGGCACGATACCGGCCTTGCAACCAAAACCGAAGAACGCCAGCGCAAAAGCCGCCGAGGCGACGGCAGGGCTGAACTGAACAGCGCGGAAGCTCTGGAATTCCAAGCTGCCCGTCTGCGTGGCCATGATCATGTAAGAAACCATGATCAGCAAGAAGCCAACATGGGCCACGATCAGATACATCAAACCACCGCGGTTGCCCTCTTCGGTGTGATCCACGATAACCAAGAAGTACGAGGTCATCGACATAAGCTCGAAAAACACCAAGAACCAGAACGCGTTGTCGGCGGTAACGACGAAATTCATAGCGGCCACGAACAGGTTCATGAAGAAGCCGATGTAGCCCGCCTTGCCCTCGTATTCCTTGAAATACGAGAAACCGTAAACCCACGCAACGAGCGCCAACACATTGATGAGCAGCAAGATAAGCCCCGAAAGCGGGTTGAGCAGCAACGTGAAGTTGGCAAACGAGAGAGGCGTCACGTAACTTGCCAGCACTGCACGGCCAAAGATGCCGCCGACGCCCGCAAAAATGGCAAGCGCTGCAGCAACCGCACCGAACAGGCAGGCGACGCCGCGTGCAGCAGAGTCGCTCTTTTTAAGCACGAGCGCTAAAAGTGCGCCGACGAACGACACGCCTGCAGAGATCAGCAGGTAATTCATGCTTGCGCACCCCCTTGCGAATCTTGCTCGATAAGCATAGCAAAATCATCCTTACCGGCCTGGACGCGACGATAGTGAAGCTCGTTGTTGCGATCGGCCGCCTCAACCAGGCGCAGCGCGTTGGTCTTGCACGCCGCAACGCAATGCGGGTTTCCATTGTCGTATGCGCATAGGTCGCATTTAACAGCAACGCGGCTCACACCGATTTCCCACTTGATCAGCGGGTTCAAATTTGCCTGAGCATCAGGGAGCGGGAACTTGATGCCACCGACGCCCTCAACGCCCGTACCGCTCATGCGAATCGCACCAAACGGACAGGTGACGGCACACAGCTTGCAGCCGATGCAACGATGCTCGTCAACACGCACGCAACCATCATCGTCGCGACGCAGCGCGTTTACCGGGCACGCCTTGAGGCATGGAGTGCCTTCGCAGTGGTGGCACGAAAGCGCGGCGTTGATGTCGCCCTCCACCAAAGCCAAGCGAGGCTCGGCCTGATAACCCGCCTTGCGATGGCCCTCGCTGCATGCCTCGCGGCATTCGTTGCAGCCGGTGCAACGCGTGGGGTCTACTGCGATATATTTGTTCACTTCACACCCCCGTCCACTTCATGAACGCTGCCGTCTTCCTCGCGTTGCATGATGCGCAGGGCGCGGGAAGCGCAGGCTTCAACACATGCGGGGCCGTTTTCCCTGTCGACGCAGCGATCGCATTTGATAACCGATGCATTGCTGGCGTCGCTCAAGGAAAGGCCGCCGAATTCAAACGTTTGCGGCGCGCTTGCCACGTCAACGGCGCCAAAGGGGCACGCATTCACGCAGCTGCGACAACCGATGCACAGCGACATATTCACGCCGATGCGCGCGTTCTCGTCATCATGGAAAAGAGCACCCGTGGGGCACGCAGCCGCACAGGGCGCCTCTTCGCACTGATGGCAAAGAATCGGGGCCGAAGCAAGCTTGTTCACCTGAACAACCTTCAAACGAGGAACCCCTGCGTCACCAGGCACCGAATGCTTGGCGATGCAGGCTCCCATGCAGGCTTTGCAGGCAACGCAATGTCTTGGGTCGGCCATTACGAACCTATTACCCATTTACGCTCCCTCCAAAACCTAGAAGTCGAACTTCGAACGGGTCTCGTCGGCAACCTCGCGCTGGTCGTCGCTCAAAAAGCCGTAGCAATCGCAACGCAGGCAGCGACCGCATTCCTGCGCGGCCTCCTCGGGAGACATGTCAACTTCGACGTACTCGAAATCGTTCTTGCGCTCAAACGCCGGACGCTCGCTGATCTCGACGCGACCGGTGGGCGTGCGATTGTTTGCGTTGGGCTCGGGAGTTTCGACGCCGCAATCAAGAACATGGTCGAAACCCAGATAGGCATCGATGTTGTATGCGGCAGTCTTGCCGGCACCGATGGCACGAATCGCGGTCTTAGGGCCGGTCTGGCAGTCGCCACCGACGAACAAACCGGGAAGATCGCCCTTAGCCTCCAGATAATCGTTGGCCTCGAAGTTGGCGCGACGCGAAACAGCCATGCCGAAGTTGGCAAACGGCTCGGAAACGATAGCCTGGCCAACAGCGATAAGGACGATGTCGGCGGGAATCTTGATTTGAGGCTTCGCAGCGTTAACCGGAGCCGGGCGGCCGCGATCAACCGGGCCGATATACTGCGGCTGAGCGATAACGTAACGAGCATGCCCGCCTTCGTCTGTTTCGATGGCAACAGGCGCTTCGAGCATCATGAGCTCGACGCCTTCGGCTGCAGCCGAATCGATCTCAGCATCAAGTGCGGTCATGTCCTCACGACGGCGACGATAAACGACCGAAACCTGCTTGGCGCCAGCGCGAACCGCAGTGCGTGCGCAGTCCATGGCAACGTTGCCGCCGCCGATAACGGCGACGCTTTGACCGGTGAAATCGGGATAGTCGTCATCGCCGATCTTGCCAAGGATATCGACAGCCGAGAAAACGCCCTCGGAATCGATGCCGTCCATCTTGAGCATCTTGCCCGAGTGGGCGCCAATGGCCACATACACCGCGTCGTACTCGTCGTAGATGGCGCGCATCTTCTCTTCGTCCACGTAGCACTCGGTCTCGACCTCGATGTTGCCGACGGAGAGGATAGCGTTGATGTCCTCATCCAAACGATGGCGCGGGAAACGATAAGCGGGAATGCCGTAGCGGGTCATGCCGCCAAGCTTCTTGTGCATTTCGAACACCTTGACGGAGTGACCCATCAAAGCCAAGAAGTAAGCGCAGGTCATGCCAGAAGGACCGCCGCCGATGACGGCGATGCGCTTGCCCGTGTCGGCAAGACGCGCAGGGGCCTCGACGGTGTCGGCGGCACGCTGATCGACAGCGAACTTCTTAATGCCGCGAATGTTGACCGGCGCATCGATGATGGTGCGGCGGCAACGGCGCTCGCAAGGATGCTCGCAGATAAGCGCGCACGCCGTCGGGAACGGGTTGTCGCGACGGATCATGTTGATGGCGCCTGCGTAGTCGCCTTTGGCAGTGAGCGCGATGTATGCCGGGATGTTCACATGAGCCGGGCACAGCGTCTCGCACGGAACACGACGATAGTCGGCGTGGCTGCACTTCTTGTTGGCAATGTGATTCTCAAACTCGGCCGCAAACGTGTCGAGATACGAAAGCGCGATATTGCCAGCGTTGTAGCCTACCGCGCAATCGGAAAGTTCGGCAGCCATCTTCGCGTAGGCCTTGAACTCCTCGAGATCTTTCTCGGTCGCCTTGAAGTCGATCATCTTTTGCAAAAGACCGACCATCAAAGGAATGCCGTGATAGCACGGAACGCACTTGCTGCACGACTGCGTCGTTGTCTGGTACAGCTGCGCAAGCAGCACCTCCAACGGGCAAGAATCTGGCGACGTGGCCTGAAGGCTTCTTTTGTAGTCTTCGACAAAAGAAGTGGTGCGGTCCTCGTCGACACCAGGAACACTGATAGTGAGCCGGCTCATTTCACCCTCCCCATATTAAATATGTTCAAATCCCTCACCGTTGCATATTCGCTGGGAAGCGGTTTGACAACGGCCCTTTCTGTTTTATTCCCTCGGAGACATAAATTTGCCACAGGGATTCTACGCCAACAAGCACAATTCGAAATTCGGGATGCAGAAGCCGCAAAAGGTATCCGCACGATGCCCTTTGCCAACCTTGCGCCCTAAATCCCACTTATCGGGTAGACGTGCAACGTTATACCAATCCGAAAAGATTGTTTGTTGCAAAAACGAGAACAAACCAGATGGGCGGCACGAAAAGCGCGGGCAAAAGGTTCATCGATTTGATCTCTTTCAATTCGAGAAGAGAAAGCCCGCTGGTAACGATCAGAAACCCGCCCACGATTGAGATCTCGACCATGAGGCCGCCCGACAAAAGCGGCGCCAAAAAGCTGGCACCAAGAAAGATCGAACCCTGCCATACAAATAGCACGGCGGCCGCAAACGCGATGCCCATCCCAAAGGTAGAGGCGAGCGCCATCGATGTGACGAAATCGAGCGTGGCGTTGGTGAACAAAAACGTGTGGTCGCCGTAAAGCGCAGCGTTGATGGGGCCGAGGATGGAAAGGGTCCCCACACAAAAAAGCATGATGGCGGTGGAAAGGCCATTCGCAAGATCGGAGCGCGAAGCCACCACCGAATGCCCACTCGACTCGGAGGAGTTGCCGGCGGGTTCTTCGTCCGCAAGGCGACCATCCGCAGGCAAAGCTTTTTGCCGCTTGTCAACAGCGCGTTTGAAGCGTCCGTCGAGGTCGAGCGCGGTTCCCACCACCCCGCCTATAGCCAAGCTGGCAATGAACAGCACCGGATAGGCGCTATTCGGCATGTTATGCACCACGGCGTTGAGCCCGATGCCCAAACAGGCAAGACCCAACGCCGCGAAAAGGATGTCTTTGTATTTTGAGCCGAGGGCATCGCCTACGGTGCCGCCAATAAAACTGCCTACGATAATGGCTATGGTATTGGCGACTGTTCCGATCACGCTTCCTCGCCCCACACTTCCTCGGCGATTTCGCGCACCAGCGCAACCTTCGCCCATTGCTCGTCTTCGGTCAGCTTGTTGCCGATCTCGCAGCTTGCGAAACCGCATTGCGGCGACAAGTATAGCCTGTCAAGCGGAATGTACTTTTCCGCCTCGTGGATACGTGCGATAACCGCATCTTTGTTCTCGAGCTCGGGGCTCTTCGTGGTGATAAGGCCTAGGACCACCTTTTTGTCACCCGAAACCTTGGCCAGCGGCTCAAAACCACCCGAGCGCTCATCGTCGTATTCGAGATAGTAAGCGTCGACGTTTTCACTGGTGAACAGCGGATCGGCAACCGAATCGTAAGCGCCGCTCGAAAAGAAGGTGGAGTGATAGTTGCCGCGGCATGCATGCGTGTTGATGGCAAGGTCGTCGCCCGGCTTGGAAGCGATGACGCGGTTGTTGATGTCGACCAAGACATCCATGTACTCGCGCAGCTCTTCCTTGGTGGAAAGACCGGTGAGCTGCTTGGCCATGTCGGCGTTCACGAAACCGCCCCACGTGCAATCGTCAAGCTGCAGGTTGCGCCCGCCAGCTGCGTAGAATTCGGCAACGAACTCGGAGTAAGCAGCCACTACGTCATCTGCAAAGGCTTCCTTGGTTCCGTAGATGCTAAGCGTGTTGGCAAGCTCTTGCGCACCGGTGAACTGCGCGTAGAACTGACCCGGCGACGGAATGGTGAGCTTGGCGACGGTGTTCTCGTCTTCCTGCGCCTGCACGAACTTAAAGTGCTCGATGAAGGGATGATTTTTGGCAGAGAGCTTGCCCTCGATGGTCACGTCGTCGATGGCCGCAGCTTCGCCCTCGAAGGTGGTGTTGCCCGTGGCGGACTTCACACGGCGAACGCCCTCGACGCCCCACATGAAATCGAGATGCCAGGTAAGGCGGCGGAACTCGCCGTCAGTGATGCAGTGCAAGCCGGCCTGCTTCTGCTTGGCGATAAGGTCGAGAATCGCGCGATCCTCGGTTTCCTTAAGCTCGGCTTCGGAAAGCTCGCCGCGCTCGAAAGCGGCACGGGCGGTGCGCAGATAGTCGGGACGCAGGAAGCTGCCCACAACATCGTAGCGATAAGGCGCGTTGTGCTTGGTCATCGTTTTCTCCTTGAAGATTCGAGCGGCAACGCAAGCTGCCGCAAGGTTCCATTGGTTTCACCTGTTGCAGATTAACAGCATCCACAAGCAACGTGAAGAATGCGTTATCGATGCTGCACTATCGCCACAATCGATAGTTGGGCTATCCGTGTTAGATATTTAGCCAACGCAAGACGAAAACGAAACGCGATCATCCGCCAACCGACGCATTTATCGAAGAAGGCCATTCTTTCCGAGATAATCGGCAAACGTCTCGATTATCTTATCCGTACGAGCCTCTATATCCTTTTCAGTGAAATCATCTTTATCTGCAGCGAGGCGTTTAAGCTCGATAATCTCGGTGCCACCTCTCTTCTTGCCGGAATCATCCGTGTACCCCTCATAGTGCTTTCGCTTATCAGGAAATTTATAATCAGCAGCACGGATGTTCACGCGCTTCTCAAGAAGGGCCTTGTTGCCCAATGCCTCAAGGTTCGCGCGATTGTCGAGGGGGCTTATTTCGTTGCGTTTCTTTGCATATATGTGCTCGATCTCAAGACTTGCATCCAAACCCAAAAGAGGTTGCGCCGGATCGTTGAAAGCCCACCACGTCAATACCGACTTGGTGACCGGGCGAATGTTGGTAAACACATACGCGCGGAAACGCTCGATTATGCCCACACGGTCAAAACGATATCCTGAAAATTCGACCGGCCTACCCTCTACAATGTTTATCAGCTCGGGATAAACAGGGGCGCGCAACGAATTCACGCCGGGACGCTCTATTGCATAAGCCAGAACAAATGCAGTAATCAAATCAAGGAACTCGCAAAACGCACCCTGCTCCAAAGTGCCCTCGCTGTCGCGATTGGCCAAAAACCAAGTGCTTACAAGATAGGTCCACATGCTATTCGGAGCATAATTCAACACAAACAACCGTCGCAAAACAGCATCGGAAAAGCCTTCTTGGGCATCCACCCTTTCCCAAAAAGCAAGGAGGGACTCAAGATCTTCGAGTATTTTTCCATCCTTGAGCATAGCGTATCCATCGACACTGAAAAAGTCGCGCAAAGAAGCCGTCGTAGTGTTGTATATGCCCTTCTTAGCGCGACGATAATACATGTAACGAGTAAATAACTCATCCATAGGCGTTCCATGCCACGGATGAAAAATTTTGTTTGCTCCTTCTTCGAGCTTTTTCCAGCGCTTAACGAAATCATCCTTTACGCCCATGCCTGAATAATATTTGTAAAGCTGACTTTTGAAGATATCGGCATCAGAAAGCGGCAAACCGCGGTCGTTCAGCGTCGAGAAAATACGCAACGCTGTGTCTTGAGATTCAGCTTCGATCGGCAAGAGGATGACATTGTTGATGAGGCGCGTTGCCATATAAGCCGTATAAGTCGAGAATTCGCTTACCAACCATTCGATTTTCGTTTGAAAAAAGGTGAAGTTCTTTGCATATACGCTTTTCCACCCGCTGCCGATGACACCAGTTCGAAGAATCTCCAAAAATTCGTTCTTGTCCTTGTCCGAAGCAACCTCTGAATCAATCTTCAGCAGCTCCATATTTGGCTTATCGAACTCATCAGTCTTCCAAATACAGCGCGCAATCGCTTCACGCATCGTCGTCGACGGACCGTCCTGCATCTTGGTGAACTTATCGTAGAAGGCACGCAGCAACAGCATAGTGGTGGTCAAGCGCTGTTGACCATCGATTATCTCCAGTTGGCCACGCTCGTTTTTAAAAGTGACGATGGGGCCAAGGAAATATTCGTCTGATTTATCGTCGAATTTCTCGTAGTTGTTGTCTGGAAAAGCGAACGTGAACAAATCATCCCAGAGAGTGGCGCATTCGTCCTCGCCCCAAGCATAAGGTCGCTGATAGTCGGGGATGAGAAAATCCGCCTTCTTGTCCGTAAGAAGCTCGCGAATTGATTTCTGATCGATATTCAGTTTCGACATGCAAAACCTCCAAACAAACGCCGGACCACTTTCGCTGGATTATGCATCAAGAAAAAATCCGTCTCATTAGCTGCGAGCTAATGAAAGTAGGGTGTCGTTTCCCTAACATCGAAAGCGTTTTACCACTCTACCCCCCCGAAAAGAAAAAGGAAGGACCATCATGGCCGAAAACGAAACCGAAAAGCCCCAACAGGCAAAACCGAAATCAGCTATGGGCATAACCTCTTTGGTTCTCGGCATCATCGCCCTGCTCACATCGTTTCTGCCCATCATCAATAACTTCTCCGCGCTGCTTGCATTGCTTGGCACCATCTTCGGCATCGTCGGCGTAGTCACCACCGCAAAAGGAAAGAAATCCGGCAAGGGCCTTGCCATCGCTGCGCTTGTCGTGAACGTTATCGCTTTCGTCATCGTCTTGACAACCCAAAGTGCTTACAGCGCAGCGATAAAGGATGCCACAAGTCCCAACATGCAAGTATCTAGCAGCTCTGCAGCAGCATCGGCGCAGACAAGTGCATCTTCGTCTTCCGCCGAAACATCTACCGAAAACATGCCGCTCGGAGCTACCGCCACTTCAAAAGACGGCCTCGCCGTTACGGTCGTCAGTGTCGAACCGGGCGTTGCAAAGTATGGCGATGGTACAGCAACGGCAGTTACCGTCTCTTACCAGAACAACGGCGACGAGCAAGCGTCTTTCAACGTGTTCGACTGGAAAGCGGAAGATTCCCAGGGCGCACAGAGGTCGGCAACCGCAATCGCAAAAAATAGTCAAAACAAACTTGATTCCGGAACTCTTGCCGCAGGCGGAAATCTAACAGGAACGATTTACTTCGACGGAGATATAACCAAGGTAATTTACGAAAATGCTTTCTGGGGCCGCAACAGCAACGTATCCTGGAACGCAGCCTAATCGATAATCGAGCCGCATGGAAGGGTGCGCAGCTAGCAAGCAGCGCACCCTCGCCTTTTCTGCTACCATGAGCGAGAAATCCAAACCCGCAAAACGCAAAAGGAGGAAGCGGCGCGTGAAAGAGCCTTTGACCGAAGAGCTTCTTAACGAGCTGCTTGGCTCATCAAGCCCCGTCGCCTTTGCGAACAAGCACAAGATCGGACAGGTGAAACTCCCCGACTATCTGCAGCGTCTTCTCGACGAAAAGGGGCTCGAACGCGCTGCCGTGGTGCGCGAAGCGGGTATCAACAGCACCTTTGGATACCAGATATTCACCGGAGCGCGCAACGCATCGCGCAACAAGCTGCTGCAAATCGCCTTCGCCATGAAACTCAACCTCGCAGAAACCAACCGCCTGCTGCAGGCCGGCGGCGTAAATCCGCTTTATTGCAAAAACCGCCGCGATGCGATCATCATATTCTGCATCGACCATGCGCAAACGCTGCAGCAAACCGACGAAGAGCTTTATCGCTTTGGCGAAGAAACCATTTGCTAAACTGCACCGTCGCAAGCCGCGACAGCTGATACCATTAAGTTATGGACAACCAACTCCGAAAACAACTCGACGCCGCGATAGACGAGCTCGACGCCCGCCCGAACTATCGCGTGGATGCCGCCCTCAAAAGCAGCGCCACCGAATGCACCGAACGCGTCTACCTTGTAGAAGACACCTCAGAGCAAGGGCCTTTCATCCGCAAGATATTTTTCGACCCACAAAGCGCCGGCGCCATCTACGAACGCCTTTTCGAAGCGCAAAAAGCGGGCCAGCACTTTGAGCATCTTCCGCGCATCCTCGACTATTCGCAAACAGAAACCGAATGCACCGTGGTCATGGAATACATCGCCGGCCACACGCTTTCCGACGAGGTTTACGAACGCGATGCGTCACCCCAACTTGCGGCAAGCATATTCCCGCAAGTATGCGACGCCGTGCGCGAGCTCCACGAGAGCTTCGACCCGCCCATCATCCACCGCGACATCAAGCCGAGCAACATCATGATCGCTTGGAGTGGCGTCTACCTTATCGACCTGGGAATCGCCCGCACCTTCGACGATGAAGCACGAGACGACACGCGCCACCTCGGCACCAAGGCTTATGCCCCGCCCGAGCAGTTCGGCTACAGTCAAACCGATGAGCGCAGTGACGTATATGCGCTCGGAATGCTTCTTTATTATCTGCTCACCGAGGAAAATCCCGATCCGGTATTGGCGGGCTCGTCGTTCAATAACGAAAAGATTCCCGCCATGTTGCGTCCGATCCTTACCCGCGCGACGTCTTTCGACCCCAACGCCCGATATCAAAGCGTCTTGGAGCTGAAAGAGGCTTTCGTTAGCGCTTCAGCCGGAGCAACGGAAGCCGCAGCAAGCAGCGAAAAAGCCCATCGGCGCGCAAGTCAACACATGCACGAAAGTGTCAGCGGCACCCCGACATCCACGGGGAACCGCGTGCGCAACCTGCTAAAAGCCATCCCCAAACCCGTCGGCATGACAATCGACGTCTTATGTGTGCTTTGGATCGTTCTAATTGCCGCCGCAACGGTATCTGTCGTGATGAACCCCACAGCGGGATCTGCTGTCGAGGCGATGCGGCCCGCTGCGCGAAGCATCAGCGGCGCAGCGATAGTCGTCCTACTTTCGGTTCCCGCATTTCTCATCGCTGACCGCAGACCGCTTTACAAGATGATTCCCACGTTGCAAAAAATCCCTCTGGGCAAACAGGTCGCAGCGGCACTCATAGCCGCCGCGACCTGCGTATTCGTTGTTGGCCTCGCAGGTTTTATCCCCTTTTAGGGGAATCGACCGACAACAAGGCCTATGCTAAGATCGTTGCAGCGTTTTAGAAAGCAAGCACAATACAGTACCCTAGCGCCTTTTAGTTACTTTTTGTTTCACCTGCGAAAACAAGGAATCAAAATGTCAGAATCTGCCGAGCAATCCGCAAAAAGCATCAGGCAAAGCATGGGGGTTTCCCTGCCCTCGCCCGAAAGCCTGCCGGCCTGCCCCGTAGAAACGACGCTCACGCTCATCGGCAACAAATGGCAGGTGCTTATCCTGCGCGACCTGATGGACGGCGCCAAGCGTTTCAAAGAGCTCCAACGCTCAGTCGGCAGCATCTCGCAAAAAGTCCTCACGTCCAATTTGCGCACCATGGAGGCGCAAGGGCTCGTGCATCGCGAAGTTTATGCCGAAGTCCCCCCACGGGTCGAATATTCGCTTACCAAACTGGGCGCCTCTCTGCGCCCCGTGCTCGAAGCCATGGGAACCTGGGGCACTTTCTACAAAAAGCTCGTCGCAATCGCCGAGCCGAAAGAATAGCGCAAGGCCTTGCCGGGCGCGCACCGTTGAGCGCGCCCGTATTTCGCACTCAACGGCAACGCGCTAGCGCGAAACGTGTTCCATCTTCTGGCCGCGCGACATGCCCGCAAAACCCAGCACCGCGCACAAGGCCATAACGGCGATGCTAATCCCAAACATCAGCGAATAGCCGCCGGGCATGTCGATGATGAAGCCCCAGAGCGTCGTCGCTACCACGCCGCCGAATGCGCTTGCCATGGCCAGCTTGGAATAGATATCGAGATAATCCAGCTCGCCAAATGCCGCACGCGTGAGCATGGGAATCTCCACGGCATTGCATGCATAGGCGAAACCGAACAAAAACGAACCAATCATGAGCAGCACTATCTGCAACGGCGCCACCCACATAAGGGCGATGCCCGCGATTCCGCATGAGATGCCAACCGCCAAACCCGCACGAGCGCTTTTATCGTTTATGGCACCGAGAACAACCTTCGCAAGCGCCTGGCCAGCCATGCACGCACCTGCAACAGCACCCGCTGCAAGAGCGATTTCGGTTCCCGTGAACGACTGGCAATACGAAGCGAAGAACTGATACACCTGCTGATTTCCCGTAATGAGGAATGCATAGACGGCAAGTGCCGCAAAGGCCGCGCTTTTCATGGCGCGCGTCGCCGGAACGCCCGTAACTGCCTGGCTTGCAGACTCGCGCGTAACGCCTTCGGATGCGCCGTCCTCAGCCGACCCGCTTCCGACAGCGCCAAGCGCATCGGGCGATTCGCCATAGCGGAGCAAGCCCTTATCAGAAGGGCGTGTGCGCACCACGAACAGCGTGAACGGCAGCGTGGCAACCAAGATAATGGCGCCGAGCACCAAATAGCCCATACGCCAGCCATCGGGACCGGCGTTGATGAATGCCGTCCCCAAAGGATTGAATATCACGCCGCCGATACCCGTAAAAGCCATGCACAACCCGATGAAGAACCCCACTTTCTGCTTGCACCAATTATTGATAAGCGTGGGGATGGCGAGATAAATCAGCGGTGCGGTACCAAGCCCCAACAACGCACCAGCCACGTAGAACATCCAAACCGCGCCGAACTGCGACATAGCCAAATAAGTAAACCCATCGACCAAAACGCATGCCGAGAGCACGATGCGCAGGTCAAAACGTTCCATAAGCTTGCCAGCAATGGGAAGCATCACCATCATCGCCAAGTTGAGAATGCTGAAGTAAAGCGACACCTGGGCTTTCGGGACAGCAAAATAATTGGCAACAGGGGTAAAGAAGATACCCGCGCAGCTCAAAACGCATGCACAAGGAACACACGTTATGGCAACGCCCGCAGCCACAATCAAAAACGCATAATGAAACCCGCTCTTAGAGCCCGCTTCGCCGGCCATCCGAAACCCCCGATCAAAAAAATGCAGAACCCGAAAGATACTAACATACGAAAACGTGCCACTCGCAACCCATCGGGCGGTGCGCATTCGCATCGAGCAAACGCCCCGCTCGAACATCAAGACGTTGCGGCAAGGCAAAACCTGCACCAAAAACGCTTCATCCAAAAGTTAACCAAAGCGAAAGCATCAAATTTTCCGACAATAGCAGCATATATCGGATTTTGCGATAGATATTCCCTATGTTTACGGTTGGATGGCAATACGGGGTTTCTATGGTCAAGCCATGGAGGAATCGAGTAGTATGGAGTTTGTGCGCGATTAAATGGACACCGCGTGCATTTGAGGAGAAACGTTAAACAAACCTCGAGAAAGGATTGCCATGGGACGTCCAACAGTATTCCCCACTGGTACCACCATCTATGAGCCGGAGGAGTGCCAGAACGGCTACACCGTCTTTACCGCTCCCGGCAAGGGCATCGCCATCATCAGCATGAACGGCGAGATCGTTCGCTTCTTCAAGGACATGAACGGCTTCCCGCCGCGCGTTCTTCCCGGCGGCCACCTGATCGGCACCCGCGCACCCCGCGGCGCCGAGTTTGGTTACCAGGACATGGGCGACTTGACCATGGTCGATATGGACGGCAACGTCGAGTGGACTTTCAACCACAATATGGAGGTTACCGACGACGGCGAGCCTTATTGGAGCGCCCGTCAGCATCATGACTATCAGGTTACCGGCAGCCCGGTTGGCTACTGGACCCCTGGCATGGACATGGATCCTAACTTCGACAAGATGCTGCTGCTCACGCACCGCGACGTGAAGAAGCCCAAAATCTCCCCGCAGAACCTGCTTGACGACCGTCTGATCGAGATCGATCGCGACGGCAACATCACTTGGGAGTGGAGCGTCGTCGACCACTTCAACGAGTTCGGCTTCAGCGAGGCCGCCAAGAACGCCATGTTCCGCAACCCCAACACCCAGCATGCGGGTCCCGAGGGCCAGGGCGACCTGTTCCACTGCAACTGCGCCTCCTACCTCGGTCCTAACCACTGGTTCGACGAAGGCGATGCGCGCTTCAACCCCAACAACATCATCATGGACTCACGCGAGTGCAACATCATGTGGATCGTCGACCACGAGACCGGCCATATCGTATGGCAGGTGGGCCCCGATTTCACCGACACCCCCGAGAAGCGCATCTTCGGCACCATCGTCGGCCCGCACCACACCCACATGATCCCCAAGGGCCTGCCGGGCGAGGGTCATGTCATGGTCTACGACAACGGCGGCTGGGCCGGCTACGGCGCCCCCAACCAGTTCTCCAGGACCGGCCTCAAGGTTACCCGTCGCGACTACTCGCGCATCGTGGAGTTCGACCCCACCACGCTCGAAATTGTTTGGGAGTACGACGGCGAGCCGCACGTTCTCGACGGCGACTTCAACTTCAATGCCAACTATCACTACAGCCCGCTGACTTCCGATGCTCAGCGCCTGCCCAACGGCAACACGCTTATCTGCGAGGGCTGCAGCGCAACCATTCGCGAGGTTACCCCCGAGAAGAAGATCGTGTGGGAGTACGTATACCCCGAGGTTGGCATGGCTCTGCTGTATCGCGCCTATCGTGTACCTTACGAGTGGATTCCGCAAATCGAGAAACCCGAAGAGGTTGCCATCCATCGCGTTGACAACGTCGAGTTCAAGATGCCCGGTGCTGTTGCTTCCGACTTTGACAAGTACGGCATCGATGTCGAGGGCACCAAGGTTCCTGCTGGCGCCATGGCTCACTGCGTCGAGGGCTTGGACTAATCTGATATCGATTAGCTCGAGGTTTGAGAAGCGAAAGGCTGCCGCTTATGCGGCAGCCTTTTTTCATGGACGAAACAGACGGCGACGGCGATGTCAGCTTTCCCCGCCTGCCGCCGATAGCGCTTGGCAGCTCGGGCAAAGACCCTCGAAAACCACGCTATGACCAAAGATATCGTAGCCCGACTGGTCGGCAGCGCGACTGTCGGCAAGTTCATCGTACTCGAACATCGCGTCATCCATTTTGCCGCAATTCACGCACACCACGTGAGAATGCTTCGTATTGCGAAAATCGTAATGGCTACCACCGGGTGCTTGTACCAAAAGAATATCGCCCGCCTCGGCAAGTAAATTGAGATTGCGATAGACCGTCCCCATACTCACGTGCGCATCGCGTGCATGCACGTACTCGTAAACCTCGTTTGCCGTGGGATGATTGGCAAGAGAGCGAACGGCATCCATCACCAGTTCGCGTTGGCGAGTGTTTCTGCGAGCAACCATGATGCCTCCCCCTTTGCTTTGCGGCAGCTTTCCTACCTGCAACTTTGTCATAATTATACGTATTGGGAATTATTCCTACTACTAAAATCCCTCTTTTTCGGCTCCGTGATAAACTTAGGTTCGGTAGACTTTTCGCAAGGAGCAGATCATGGACGATGCCTCCAACCTTTACGACGCGGTTATCATCGGCGGCGGGCCTGCGGGCCTTACCGCAGCGATTTATCTAGGCCGCGCTCGCTACCACGTGCTCGTCATCGAAAAGGAGCGCTTCGGCGGGCAGATTGCCACAACGTCGAGCGTCGTGAACTATCCGGGCATCTTGGAAACATCGGGTGCAGACCTTGCCGCCACCATGCTCAAGCAAGCGCTTGGCTTTGGCGCCGAGCTTCTTTCAGCAAAAGTTACCGGCCTTGCAATGGACGGCGATATCAAAACGGTGCGCACCGACGCAGGCGATATCGAATGTCTTTCTGTTTTGCTTGCCACGGGAGCTGCACCTAAAAAAATCGGTTTCGGCGGCGAGGATGATTTCGAAGGACGCGGCGTTTCTTATTGCGCCACCTGCGACGGCGCTTTATTTGCAGGCAAAGAGGTCATCGTCGTCGGCGGAGGGTACCAAGCGGCGGAAGAGTCGATCTTCCTGACAAAGTACGCCAAAAAAGTTACCGTCATGATGCGAAAGAGAGATTTCAGCTGCCCAGCGCCGATTGCAAAAGAAGCCTGGAGCAATCCCAAGATCGAGATATTTCCCAACACGCGCATAACGCGCATCACCGGCGACACGGCCATTCGCGCGGCAATCATCGAAGACACGCTTACCAAAGGACGCGAAACCTGGCACCCCGAGAACCCCAAGGAGACCTTCGGGGTGTTTGTCTTGGCTGGTCGCAGACCCGCAACATCGCTGGTCAGAGGCATCGCAAAACTCGACGACAACGGATGCATCGTCGTAGACGAAAATCAAATGACAACTTGCATCGGCCTTTTTGCAGCGGGAGATGTTTGCCCCAAAAATCTTAGGCAAGTTGCCACCGCCGTCGGCCAAGCGGCTGCAGCTGCAACCGAAATGGAAACGTTCATAGCCGCGGCGCAAAAACGGACCGGCTTCGTTCCGCAACAACCAGAAAACGACCGCGCAAAGAGCAACGCTTCTAGCAACGCGAACAGCACGTTTTGCATCTCGACAAATGCGCTGCAGAACATGAGCGAGGGTTCCAACGAGCCCGATGCCGCATCCCGCAACGGCGCGGCATATCCCAACGGCAGCATCATCGACGCAAGCAAAAACGCAAGTCCGCTCACGCCTGCAATGGTCGCCACGTTAAAAGAAGCTTCGGCGAAAATCGAAAAGCGCCTCGTGCTTAAACTATCGCTTGATGAGCGCCCCGTGTCGCTTGCAATGCGCGAATGCATGGAAGCCATCGCCGCAAACATCGAAAATCTGAACATCAAAATAGTCGATAAACCCGCCGCTGATGCGGTTTTGCCCGAAACGCGGATTTGCACCGAAGACGGCTCATGGACAGGTCTCGCTTTTCACGGAGTGCCCCTCGAGCACGAATTCGATCCTTTTGTCATCAGCCTGCTGAATGCAGCGGGCGCGGGCGACATCCCGGATGACGTGACGCTCGCGAAGATAGCCGCAATCAAAAAACCGCTCGATTTAAAGATTGCCGCCGGGCTCGATTGTCCACGCTGCCGTAGCACCATCATCCCCGCAGAACGCGTCGCCGCGCTCAACGAGCACGTCACCGCGCAGATTTACGACCTGGCGCACTTCCCCGCCCTACAAGAGCGCTACAACATCCTCAGCGTCCCTTGCCTCATCGCGAACGACGGCGAGATAGTGAAACCTGGCGGCACCGTGAATTCGATGTCCGACCTTCTGGAAGTTCTCGCGCCTTATCTCGAATAGTGCGCCCGCCGTCGCAGCGCGACGCACGGACAGTAAGTTACTTGATCACCGAGGTGGAGCTGTATTCGCTAGCCTTCTCATGGCGGTTCACGGTAAGCGTCACAAGCATCCCGACCACAATCGGGAAGTAGAAGGTCAAGAAACGCCAGATAAACGTGGAAAGAGCCACAAACGAAGCGTTCGGATAGATAGTACCGAAAAACAGCGCATAGCTGGTTTCAGCCGCGCCGACAGCGCCCGGCGTAGGTACAAACGACGAGATCATGTACACGAAAGCCTGGCACGAGATGACGGTCAAAATATCGCCATCGCAGCCCAAACCGCGCATGATCACGTAGCTGATGCTGAAATATTCGAGCAGCTGCAAAAACGTGATGCCCATACTCTTTAAAAAAAGCTTTGGTTTTTTAAAGAGATAATGCATCTCGGTGTAAGCATCGTCGATGGTTTTGGTGACGCCGGCGATCTTCTCCTCAGGGTTCTTCACCAAGTGCAGCTTGGCGCCGAAATCGAATGCAAGCCTCATGAGCTTCAGAATGCCCGAGCGCCAAAAAGCAGCCGCGAGGAGCATGGCAAGCAAGCCAAGGCCGCCTATGAAACCGATAGTCACCAGCACCATAAGCGCCGGATTGTCATCCATGAAATAGTGGAAGCGCAGGAGCAAAACCAAAGCACAAAACGTGCTGGTGGCGATTTGATACGTGACGAAACGGCACAGAAGCATCGGCATGCTTTTTGAAAGAGGCATGCCGAAACGATTGTAGTAATAAGCTTGAAACGGCTGTCCGCCGCTCGAAAGCGGGGTTATGCAGTTGAAATACTGCCCGATAACCGTGCAGGTCATGGTCTTGCTGAATTTGAACTTGGGGAACATATCCGACGAGAAGACCTGCAAGCAGCACGACTCCAAAACCCAATAGAGCACCACCATGCCAACGCCGAGCGCGAGCCATTGCCACTGCATGCTCGAAAGCGCATGGGCAAGATCTTCGCCTTCGCCCGCGAAAACCAAATAGCCGATGAGCATGCCGAAAGCGAAAACGCAAAGCACGATATTGAGCAAGCGGCCTTTTACATGCGGGCGCTCCATAGCGGTTTCGGGGGCAACTTCATCGAGCAAATTGGGCTCGAGCAGCGCCTCTTCGGTTTTTTCGCTTCTATCTACAGGCATACATCTTCTTAATCGGTGAAAGCTGCGAATTTAGGCGTACTTGAATATTTTAGCACCAATGTTGTAACCGAACTTCGCAACCGCGCGGCCAAATGCCGTCTTGCGATAAACCAACCCAGCAAAGGAGACGTGCAGCCTGCGATAGAGGGCAGGATCGCTGGCGCGCAGGTAATCCCACAGTTCTTTGTTCATCTCAATCGATTCGGGCGTATTTATCTCAAACAAGTGAATCGACGAAACCGTCATCATGGCGGAGAGATAGCGCAAGCTGCAGCTAGCCAAACGCGGGCTTATGGCCTGAAGCCCTGCATAATCGAAGCCATCGATGGCCAAATGCGTGGCGTGTATCTGCTCGCCAATGTGCTTCCTGAGCACCTCGGGCTCAACCGACTGGCCCTCACGCCCGATGGTGTACCAATACAGATCGCAATCGTGGTAGTAAAGCGTGCGCACGTAACGCAGCGGCTTCAGCATAAGAAGGCTATCCATATACGATTCGCCCTCAGGCAGGCGAAGCCCACTCTCGCGCACGATGGCAGTACGGTAGATCATGCTGTGGATCATCAAATACTGGTCGATCTTCGGCTTGTTGAGGTCATCCCACTTGACGACGGCGTCGTGCGGGATCAGCTTCTTGTACTGAATGGTGTGGCGCGAGCCATCGTCGATGCGGTTGTAGATATAGTTCACAACGAACAGATCGACCTGCTCATGCGCATCGCGCAATTCGGCAAGACGAGCGACGACCTCGTCGAGCTTGACCGAATCCAGCCAATCGTCGGCATCGACGATGTAGAAATAATCGCCCGAAGCAAGCTCGAGCGCATGATTGACGGCACCGCCCCAGTTGCGATTCTCTTGATCGACGGGAACGACGATGCCCGGATATTCCCGCTGGTATGCACGCGCGATCTCGAGCGTGTCGTCCTTCGAACCGTCGTTTATCACCAGCACCTCGACGACATCGCCTGCCTGCACCAGCGTATCAAGGCAGTGATGCAGAAAAGACGCCGCGTTATACGCGGGCACGGCGAGTGTTAGCAGTTTGCGGTTTGGCATGTCCAGTCGTTTCGTTTCGGAGGTGACGAACCAGAACGCGCGCACGAAGAATGACAACCCGCTCGGTCGTAGGTTCTGAGTTTAACGCGCACGAAAGCAAATAGACAGCAGAGGCGACACTGCGCATAATCTCTTCAGCGAGCCGTAATTGCAGCGTTACCCGAAAACGAGGCCCGAACTGCCGAGGCGCATGAAATGCAGCGCTGCACAGAATCCGTAAACGCCTGCCAAGAACCAAAAGGAGCCGTCGGCAACGGCGCGCGGCAACTTGCGCATGGCGGAATCCATGAGCGGGTACACCACCCACACGATGAGCGTCGCCGCTATGGAGTACACCATCGAGTTCTGCAGGCATACCTGCCCCATGAAATTGAACGGCAGCGCGCGATAGTCCCACAGGTGATAATCGGCATTCGCGGTGATGCCGGTGATGAAGTCGATCGCCGTGCACACGAGGGCGTTGGCAAGAAAGCTCACGATAACCGCCGGCACCACCTTACCACCCGTCTTGTGCAAAATGAAGCGGCTGAACGGATGCAACACCAGCACGATCATGATAAGCGCTATGCCCTCGGCGGAGAACGGGAACAGCCATTGATCCCACAACATGTGGTTCGAGGGGTCGTAGTCGCCCATCACCAAACCGAAGCGAATCAGCCAACAAAAGGCTATCTCGGCCCAATGGCCCAAGAACGAGAACGAGAAGAAGTACACCAGCAGATCGCGCCAGGACTCCCACGTGCGCAAACGCTGTTTAAGAGGAAGATCCCACGTATACCCTTGCGGTGCATCGTCGCGACGGTACGCGCTGTTAAGCACCGCTTTCGCCGTGCTCGAGAAAAGCAGATAAACGATTGCCGCGACGGCGCACGAAACCTGCGCACCCACGAGCAGCGCCGCAAGCGCGACGCCCAGATGCGAGGCAAGCGTCGCAAACGAACCGCCTCGCAGCAAATCAACCAACATGATACCGTTGTTCAAAGCGATCGCTATCGGCACGACCACGCGAGCGCTCGCCGAGCGTATTTGCACCAGCCACACCGACACCACCGTGGCGCCCGCGAGAAGCATGCCGCACACCAAGCTCAGATCGTACGAAAAATGGTTGGGGTCGACAAGCGCGGCTCCGATGAGCACGGCAAACACGACACCTATCTGATAGATTTGCAGCAAGCGCAAGCCTATAGGCAAACCGCCCAGCCCCCCATGGCTAAATGGCAGGTAATCGCATAGTCTCGTGCTGCTGCTCTTCAGCGACAGACCCTCATCGGCTGCCACTACGCGCCAGCCGATCCAGAAGCGGCGGCTTCGGTCGCCGAGCCTGCCCCATTCGCCACGACTCCGCGGGAATCGGGTGCGCCCGCTAGGGTCGCGCCCTGCTCTTCAAGCGCATTCAGCTTGTCGAGGTCGGCTTGAAGCTCGGCACGCGTCGATTCACTGAGGTTCTCATCGGCAAGCTGCGCCTCGATTTCCTCCTTATAGGAAACCGGCGGATCGGTGAGATAGAGCGCTTGGGGAATCATGTAGGCCGTCAGTGTGACGACGAAAACGAGATTCATCACATTCTCCGGGATGCGCGCGAAAAGACGCTCGAGCGCGGGGTACACCGCCCAGCAGATCACCGATGCCGCGAAAGCGAAGCCGACGCCGTTTTGCAGGCAAATCATGCCGTTGAGATTGAACGGCATGTTCCGGTAATCCCAAAGCTGCAAATCGGCGTTCACGAACATCCCCATGGCGTATTCGATGGCAACGCAAACCAAGCCGTTCACCACGAAGCTGACAAGATAAGCGACGCCGGGGAATTTCACCGTTTTCAGCAGCTTCATGAACAGCGGATACAAGAACACGGCGATAAGCACGACGGCTATTCCCTCCATGGGGAACGGGTAGAACCAATCGCGCCACAGCATGGTGTTGTTAAGATCCACTTCGCCGGCAACGATGCCCGCCCGAATGAGCATGCAAAACGCCGATTCCATCCAATGCCCCGCCAACGAGAAGAAGCAGTAGTAAATGATGAGGTTGCGGAAAAATGCCCAGCTTCTGCGATTGACGGAAAGCTCTTTGACGTACGGAGCGGCCGACTTCTGGTCGATGCCGAAATCTTCGGTAAGGTAGGCTTTGGTCTTCTTCGAGGTGAGGAAGTAGACGAACAGCATGACATCGAACAGCGAACCGATCAGGAAACCGAGCGGATCGAAATGCCCCTCGATCACCGAATTGGTGAAGCCCACCAGCATGTTGAACGCCGTATAGCCCATGGCGAAGCAACGCGCGACTTTGAAACGGCACCATAGCATCCACAGCATGACCATCTCGAACACGACGTTCGCCCAGTCGAGCAAGTTGGCAGCCCCGTAATCGACCAAATCGCGCGAAGTGAACACCAAGCCCATGATGGTCAAGATGAAGTTCAGAGCAAACAGAACCGTGATGAAGTGCAGCCACTTCGGCATCTTCGGGCGCGTCTTCTTGTATGCGCGGCGCGCTTCTTTCTGAGCTTTTCTCGCAGCTTTCTTCGTCGCCTTGCCAGATGTACCGTCAAGCACATCGGAGCCATTGCTGACGGCAGCTTTCTCGACGACAGCTTCACTGACGAGGTTTTCGCCACCAGCAACATCCCCAACGGCTTCAAGCTTGCGATCGGTTTCGCAGTTGGCAACGGGAGCGGTTTCCGACATGAACCCTCCTTAGAAGGTTTTCACTGAACGAGCGGCCCTGCGATTAAGCAGGGATAAACCCTATCGGTATCTCACAAACACACCCCGGAAACGCAGCGATCACGATAATAGCCATCTGGCATTCGCATAAATCGCCGCCCCTAGGAATTGATTTTCGAATGTGAGACAATCCCCTTTCGAAACCCCGTCCCGCGCCTTTTCGCACTGCCGGGGCCCATCGATTGAGGAGACACCGCACGAGTATGAACGAGCAAGACGCTAAGGGAGCCGCAACACCCAAGACCGAAACATCCGAAAACGCCAGGGGTGGCGAAAGCCTAGACGATCGATCGGACGACAAAAAGCCAGGGTCCGCGTCGTCGCCATCGAGTCTTGGCTCGTGGCTTTCGTGCGAGCAACCACGCCTAGGCGCCATCGGCACGCTCGTCCTTCTGGTGTTCGCGTCGATCCTCACCCCGCTAGCGCTTGACATGTACACGCCGGCGATCCCCCACATGGTCGGCTTCCTCAACACCACGGCCGACTTGGTGAATCTCACCCTTGTGGGTTTCTTCGCATTCAACGCCATCGGCTTGCTGCTATTCGGCACGGTAAGCGACAAATACGGCCGCAAGCCCGTGCTGGTCTGCGGCGCAATCGCCTACACCGTCGGCAGCGCATGCTGCGCCGTCGCCCCCACCATCGAGCTCCTCATCGCCATGCGCATCATCCAAGCGCTCGGCGCAGGAGCAGTGGGCGCCATCGGCACCGCCGTGGTGAAAGACGCCTTCAAGCCCTCCTATCGCGAGAAGGTTCTCTCCGTCGTGCAAGTGATGTTCGTGGTCGGTCCTGTGTTCGCCCCGGTCATCGGCGCAACGCTTCTGCAATTCACTGATTGGCGCGGAATTTTCGCAACCCTCGCCGTCATCGGTTTGCTGATCTTGATCATGAGCCTGATGTTTCATGAGTCACTACCCGCACGCGAGCGCACGCATGACGACGTCCTGCCCACTATCGGCCATCTTACCTGGGTGCTCAAAAGCAAGCCGTTCGTTATGTTCCTTTTGACGGTAGCCATGTTCAACATCCCGTTCATGGGATACATCGCCGTGGGATCCTACATCTACATCGATGCGTTCGGACTCTCCGAGCTTGGCTACAGCGCGTTTTTCGCCGTTGGCGCCGTTGCCGGCAGCGTAGGGCCGTTCATCTGGCTTTTCGCGCAGAAGTTCATGAACGCCCGCCAATTCACGACGCTTATCTTGGCAGTGTGCCTTGTTGCGGGCGTATCCCTCATGCTGTTCGGCGACATTTCCGAGTACAGCTTTTGCGTTCTGTTCGTCTTGTTCATCCTCGCGGAATCGTGTGCGCGGCCCTACAGCACCAATATCTTGCTCAACCAGCACGATGGCGAAACCGGAGCGGCAAGCTCGGTCATCAACTTCACGCACACCATCTTCGGGTGCGTGGGCATGCTTTGCGCCGTGTTCCCCTGGCCAAGTTACATGTTCGGCGTAGGCGCGCTTGTCACGATCTCGATTGCGATATCGATTTGCATCTGGTTCTATGCCTTGAAAAACGTGAAGATCCGCGGGATCAACGCCTAACTGCGCCAAAGATGAGCGCAATGAAGCTCGAGCAACGAGAAAACCCGGCTCATCGATCTTCATTGCGCTTTAAGAGCTCCGATTATTCACGCTTCGAACTTGCCTTTTCCTTCATGAGCTTCGCCCCCTCGGTGTAGACGTAGTCGGTGATGGCGCGCTTCGACGGGGCCCCTGTTTTCTCTAGGATATGCTTGATGTGGGTGCGCACCGTGTTCTCGGAAATGTAAAACTCGTTCGCAATGAACGAAGCACTGCGGCCAAGCGCAAGATACGGCAAAAGCTCCGCCTCGCGCCGCGACAAACCGTAATGTTCGCTTACCAGCTCGGATAGGCGCCAAACGTACGACGATTCAAGGGCTTTCCCTTCAGCATCCTCCGCCTCTTCGCCTGCCCCTTTTTCAACCCTGGCTTGCGCCGCAGCTTCGGGGGAATTCGCCTCGGGCGCCTTACGTGCAATGAAACCCCATACGACCACCGCGCCTGCAGCCATAGCCGAGAACATCGAGGAAGCCAATCCGAAGTCGATGAAAAGCTCGCTCATGAAATAAGCGACGACGAATCCTGCAAGCCTGAACAACAGGAATACCGAACGGGCAATGGTGCCGACGATAACGCCGCTCGCACGGTAATCGTAAGAGGTCGTAGCCACCATGACCCATGCAAGCACTTCGAGCACCGTAAAGCCGCAATCCATGATACTGCCGATAATCAGCGGGTTCACCGCGAACAGCAACGGGAACAGCGCACAGGAAGCCACAATGACCGGCGCGGCAACTTTGTATACCCAATCGATATCCACGCGCTTGCGTCCGAAGACCGTGAACAAAACAAGCAATACGCCCATAGCCGCCGAGAACATGAGTGGAACGCGATGAACGGCTTCAACAGACGAAAGGCGCAACAACGACGATTCCCAAATGAAGCCGAACAGGAAGCTGAACAGAGCAGATGCCACAAGCAGATCGGAAAGATCGGAAATCGCCGATGGGAGGCCCTCGCGATGATCGACCATCTCGCGGCACTCGTCTTGCGACTGACATCGAATAAGCAGTACCCATGAAATAGCAGGCAAGCACGCCATCAGCGCGAAATCAGGCCAATCGAGCACGTCGGCAAGAAACCCAACCAGAAAATACAGCGCGACCGTAACTACGAACGTAAGCGGCAGCGCAACCGTGGTGATATCGGGGTGCAACCTACCGTAAATGCGCGCCCAAGCGACCCAGAGATAGCCATACGAGATGCCCGTCATGAAACACCCGAGGAAAAATGCCGTCGGGCCATCGACCACCCCATATGCAGGCGATTTGAGCACCAAAATGCCGATGATGGCAGCCGAGACGAATAGCCAATCGGGAAGTTCCTCGAACGAGCCCGGCTTGCGGAACTCGTTGATGGCAAGCAGCACCATGGTAAGGATGTTCACACCAAACGAAAACACCAAAAACGCAGTCGGCATCACCTGCACATCAGCGCCGTCGGGAAGCAGATTCGAGGTGCGCATGGTAAGCATCGAGCACGCCCAAGAGAACGCCATCCCCAAATGCCGCAAGCGAATCTGCGACAAAAGGTAAACGGCAGCAGAAGCCCCTGCGCGTACCCGCGCGCCCCTTTGCTCGGAAGCGGGCGCCTGAACATGTTCGAGCGCGATCTTTGCCCTCTTGTCGCTTGCCAAAACCATCCTCCGCACCATCCAGCAATCCAGCCAGCTACTCTCGGGAATTCAGGGTGCCGGCATCGCTTCGCAATCAAACATAACACTATCCACCTGCGATTTTGCAACGTATCATCAGATTCTGGTGATTTCGCCTCGCGCGTCATTGAAACGCGGGAATCATGAAAAACTAGTGATTCACCCTCCTTGGCTTTTCGTCAAAATCCTCATTAGGCAATAGGCAAAATGCATTGCGGACGTGCTTTTCTCCTATACCAAGATAGCACGTCCCATCTCTCACCGATGCAGCCAAAGCCCAACGAAACCACAACAAGAAGGAGGCGCCACTCAAACGAAATAGAAGCATCTTTCAAATGCATGCTCGCCGGAAAGCAATCGGGTAAAGAAGAAAGCCGCTAAACGAGCAGCACATGCCGAAGCGACCGATCGCGTTCCCACGAGCAGCCGAGCCTTATTATCCACTGAGAAAGAAAGGGGCACGTTATGCCAGCGAACAACACCAAGACAAACGGCGTTGGCCTGAAAGCCCTCTATCTGAAAGAAGATTACTGGGCGGTGTGGATCGGCCTCGCCACGATCGCCATCGGCCTCATCGTCTGGGCTGTCGGCGGCGACCTGAAGTGGCTTTCGGTCTCCATCCCCTCATACACCAACTTCGCCGACATGCCAGCGCTCGTCGCGCCCATTCTGCCGAAAGCGCTTGTGCTCTATGCGGTTTTAGCAATCGTGTTCACCATCGCCATGAAAATCATGGGCCACAAACCCTCGACCTTCCTCAAAGGGTTCACCCTGCTTTTCGTCATGGCCGTCATCGTGCAGATCCTCGGTTCGTGGAGCGTTGCGAAAACGCTCAACTTAGAAGCACCGGTCATGGCTCTTATCGTGGGCATGATCATCGGCAACTTCGTGAAAATCCCTGAATGGTTCGACGAAGCCATGCGCACCGAGTTCTATGTGAAGACTGGCATCGTCTTCATGGGCGCAACCCTGCCCTTCACGCTTATCCTCCAATCGGGCCCTGTGGCGTTCGGCCAGGCAACCGTCATAGCCGTTTCCACCTTCTTGGTGATCTACTTCGTAGGCGCCCATGTGTTCAAGCTCGAGAAGCCCTTCGCGGCAACGCTCGGTGCCGGCGGCTCCATCTGCGGCGTTTCCGCCTCGATTGCCATCGGCTCTTCAGTGAACGCCAAGAAAGACCACGTCTCCATGGCGATTTCAATGGTCGTCGTATGGGCAACCATCATGGTGTTCCTGCTTCCCATCGTTTGCCGCGCGCTTGGCCTATCCGATGGCGCATCCGGCGCTTGGATCGGCACCTCCGAATTCGCCGATGCAGCAGGCATCGCAGCGGCGGCCCAGTTCGGTGATGGCGCGCTTACCACGTTCACCCTCATGAAGGTCGTCGGCCGTGACATCTTCGTCGGCATCTGGGCCTTCATCCTAGCCATCATCTCCGTCACCCTTTGGGAGGCCAAGAAAGACGGCGGCGAGAAGCAGAAGCCGTCCGCAGGCGTCATTTGGGAGCGCTTCCCGAAGTTCGTGCTTGGCTTCTTCGTGGCGTCCATCATCATCACCATCGTGAATCTGAGCGTCTCCACAGGTGATGCATCGGCGATCAACTCCGCTGTCGTGTCGCCCATCAAGAACCTGCGCGGCTGGGCATTCGTGCTGTGCTTCCTGTGCATCGGCATGACCACCCGTTTCAAGGATCTCGCAGCAACCGGCTGGAAACCCGTCGCGGCCTTCACCGTAGGCGTCGCCGCGAACGTTGCGCTCGGCTTCCTGTTCTCGACCGTTATCTTGAACGATTACTGGACTGCCGTCGGAATGTAAATCAACACGATAGAATCGAATCGAGGGGGCTTCCCGCCCCCTCGCGAAACCGACAAACGCCGACCTGAGCGCTTGTTATCGCCCAATCGAACTTGGCAATCCAGCTTAGAGCGAATCAAAACCGATCTATCGTCAATGCAAGGTAAGGATTTCGAAATGCTCGCAATCGGAAAGAACGTCAAAGAAACGTGCATCCAAGAAGCTTGCTTCTTCCTTCCGTTTTTCGAATCGGGCGAATGGCGAGCTAAAGATAAGTCGCCTTGGCAGAAGTTCACCAAGCAAGACGTTGACGCGCAAACCGTTCGCGAGCTTGCCGCGTACACGAACAACCGCATGGCGCGCAGCGCCGCGATCATCGATTTCCTCACCGATCTCCATGACGATTGGAAGATCTCAGCGCGCAAAGACGGCGTGTTCATGGAGACGTCAACCATGAACGCTGAAGAGATCCTGCCGAAGCTCGAAGCCGCCGGCTTCGACGGCACCGACTTCGTGCTGTACACCGAATATACGCGCAAGTGGGGGATGCTCTAGCATTCGGCCATTCGCGATCTTCATTGCCCTTCGTCAGCGTCCCCATGTTCAATCAAACGTCAATCACTATCTACAACATCCGCCACAAGCCCCCTTCCCCCTTTTCCTACACCGGCAGGCTTGCGGCATCCTTCCCTAGAAGGGACAACGGTCTTCCTACCATCGCCGTTGTCCCTTTCCTTTGCGGAACCACCGCGCGGATATTCACCAACGGTCCACTTCCCGGCGATGGCTCGGAGCCCATCGACCCTAAACCGCGACTGCATGTTTTATGATATTGGGAAAGAAGTTACTTGACTGCAACAATCATCGAGTTAGCATTAGCTAATAAAAGAAGTAAGATGCAGAACGAGGAGGCACCATGCCTTACATTGCGGGAATGAGTCTCGGCAGTTGGATTCTTATCGTCGTCATCGCTATTTGGGTGTTCATCGCCATAAAGTGCTACTTCTTCGGCGGCTTTAAAAAGCGTCCCAAAGGAAGCAAGGCGCATGTCGGATCGTGCTGTAGCGGCGGAGACGAACCGGATCCTCACGCCAGCGGTTGCGAAAACTGCGCGAAGCGCAACGGCTGCCATTCCGAAGCAACCGAAAAAAACGCCGTCATGCCTATCATCAAAGAAGCGAAGTGATTTCGCGGCATTCGGCTAGTTTCTTCTTATAAAAGCATCCATAACGAGCGATCGCCCATCTTGACTACGTACGTCTGTTCGTATATCGTAGCGAGCAGATATTCGCACGTACATATGTACGTTGATGGAGACGCCGATGGACTTGGTTGAAAAGCTCGATATGCTCGCTGATGCAGCGAAGTACGATGTTGCCTGTACATCGTCGGGCTTGTCGCGTGGCGCCAAGAAAGGACAACTCGGCAATGCCTTGGGGGCTGGGTGCTGCCACAGCTTCACGCCCGATGGCCGCTGTGTCACCTTGTTGAAGGTACTGCTGAGCAACGTCTGCGTCTACGATTGTGCCTACTGCGTGAACCGAGCGAGCAACGAAGTGCCTCGTGCCACATTCACGCCCGAAGAGCTTGCCGAGCTTACCATCGGTTTCTACCGACGCAACTACATAGAAGGGCTGTTTTTGAGTTCGGGGGTCATCAGATCGCCCGACTACACAACCGAGCTGATGATTCGCTCGCTTCGGTTGCTTCGCGAACGGCACGGCTTCCGCGGCTACATCCACGCGAAAGCCGTGCCGGGCACCTCGCCTGAACTTATCGACCAATTAGGGCGTTTAGCCGATCGTTTGAGCATGAATCTCGAACTTCCCAGCCAAAAAAGCCTGCAACTGCTTTGCCCGCAGAAAAACAAGCAACGGCTTATCCAGCCCATGCGGCAAATACGTGACAGCATCGCACAAGATAGCGAATCGCGTGGATACACGCGATCGAAAACTACCTACTTGCCTTCAAAACGTCCTAAAACGAAGCAGCGCGCATTCGCACCTGCCGGACAGTCAACCCAAATGATAATCGGCGCCACCCCTGAATCCGATTTTCAAATCCTGAACCTGTCGCAAGCATTGTATAAGTCGCTCGCTCTCAAACGCGTTTTTTTCAGCGCTTATCTACCTGTTAGCGCCGATAAGCGCTTACCGCAAAATCATGCGGTGCAGCTCAATCGCGAGCATCGCCTTTACCAAGCCGATTGGTTGCTACGCTTTTACAAATTCGATGTCTCGGAAATCATCAGCGAAGATTCACCCAACCTCGAACTCGACCTCGACCCGAAAGCGGGCTGGGCCATCAACCACCTCGATGTCTTCCCCATCGAAGTGAATACGGCACCGCTTGAATTGCTCCTTCGCGTGCCCGGTATCGGTCCACGCGGCGCACGGCTGATCGTCAAAGCGCGGCGAACCGCCTGCCTGCGAGAACGGGAGCTGCGAAAGCTTGGCATCGCCTACAAAAGAGCGTGCTATTTCATAACATGCAACGGCAAATACATGGGTTCCGGAATCGAATTCGACCCAGCAACGATTCGCGCACAGCTTGCCGCGCCCATTGACGGCGGCGAACATGGAAGCCGCTCTGCGAAAACGTTGCCTGGTCAGATGAGCCTTTTCGATGAAGAAGAGGGAAACGACCTTCTCGGCAATGACGTCGAAAACGCCAGCAAAATGTTTTCCGACCCGAAGAGTAATCAAGCAGAAACCAATCACCCATATGTCAGCCGTGCCCTCCCCAAAGCACAGCCCCTCTCCATCGACGGCGTATTCGGCTGGCAGAACGCCTTGCAAGGCAAAGATCGCGAGAAGATCCCGGCATGAAAGCTTCAACATCTTCTTCTGCAGTCAACGCACTCGAAGATGCGGCAACGAACGCCTCAAAGGGAAAGCGCCCGCAAATCAAAGCCGCAGCGAATAGCATGCCACTTAGCAACGTCTCCTATGTTTACGATGGAACAACCGAGGGGCTTCTCTCGGCGATTTTCCTTGCATACGCCAATCATGAGCAACCGCAAGACATGGTACGGAATGGCGATATCCAACCGCGTCTTGGACAAAGCATCGTCTCTGTCGAGACGAATGCGCAGCATGCCGAGCGCGTTCGCAGGGGAATCGTTCGCAAGTCGAATCAAAAGACATGGGAAATCATCTTTGACGCTTCGCTTTCCGACGAGCCGCACGCGGGCACGGCGATCTATCGGCTTGTTCGCCTTATCATGGCTCGCCCCGCCATCCAAAACCGCCAGTTAAACGACCAACTGACCGATCCTGTCGTCGGTCCAGTCATCAAGCTGCACCGATTCGTCCGTAACGAACGGCACTTCATGCAACAGTTCATTCGCTTCGAACACTTCGAAGGCGACCTCTGGTTCGCACGATGCAACCCGAAAGCGAATGTGGTGCCTCTGCTGATGGATTGGTTCTCCGCGCGCTTCAACACGCAATGCTTCGTCATCCATGACGAGATCCATCATATTGCCGGCATTTACGATGGCAAAGGGTGGTATCTCGCCGAAACGAACGACGTGCATCTACCTTCCCCCGCGGACGACGAGCAAACCATGCAAGCTGCTTGGAAGGGCTTCTATAGCGCGCTTTCCATCCCTGCACGGTACCACCCCGAGCTACGACGGCAGTTCATGCCTAAGCGCTTCTGGAAGAACATCTTGGAAGTGCGCGATGAGGCCCCCTCGGCAGGCACGGGCCGCAATCTTTCGCAACCGAAACAGCGGGTTCTGCCCTCTGCGAATGCCGCAAACCGAATCGCAAGCTCGAACGGCCCCCAGCTAAAACCACAGCATTGAAAAAAATCGTGGCCGCACCCAAAGAGGCACGGCCACGAACACAAACCCTATTGCTTAGCTCAAGCTTGGTCTTTTACTTAACCTCGAGTTCGCCTTCCTTTTTAGGATAGGGACGGAACAGCATGTACAGGATGCCGACCGCGCAAGCAACCGCCAAGATGAAGCATGCATCGATGCTACCGCCAGCAGCCACACGACCGAAGTTGTAGAACATCAGCGCCACAACGTAGGCCCACAGCATCTCGAAACCGATAGCCGCCCAGAACCATTTGTTGAAGCCGCCCATTTCGCGCTTGATAGCACCCATGGCAGCGAAGCACGGTGCGCACAGCAGGTTGAACACCAGGAACGAGAGAGCCGCAGCAGCACCGAAGCCGCCGGAAACTTCTGCCATGCTGGTGGTAAGCGCCGTGGTCCAAGCGATGGTCGGATCGCCGCCGTACAGAACAGCCATGGTGCCGACCAAGTTCTCCTTGGCCATGAAGCCCGTGACGGTTGCCGCAGCGGATTCCCAGTTGCCCCAGCCAAGCGGAGCGAAGATCCAGCAGAAGGCATTGCCAAACGCCGCAAGCAGCGAGTTGTCCATTTCGGAAACCGCACCGAACACACCATCTTCGAAGCCATAGCCAGACAGGAACCAAACGATGATGGTTGCCAGAAGGATGATCGTGCCAGCCTTCTTGATGAATGCCCATGCACGCTCCCACATGCTGCGCAGCAAGTCAACGAACCGCGGCATACGGTATTCGGGCAGCTCCATGATGTACGGAGTGGTCTCGCCCAAGAACGGCTTGGTCTTCTTCAGCATGATGCCGGAAACAATGATCGAACCGATACCCAAGAAGTACGCCATCGGGGCAACCCACCAGACGCCGCCGAAAAATGCCGTGGAGATAAGGGCGATCGGAGGAAGCTTAGCCGAACACGGCATGAACGTGGTGGTCATGATGGTCAGGTGACGCGAAGACTCCGACTCGATGGTACGGGAAGCCATGATGCCCGGAACACCGCAACCGGTGCCGATGATCATCGGGATGAACGTCTTGCCAGACAAGCCGAAGCGACGGAAGATGCGGTCGAGAATGAAGGTGACGCGTGCCATGTATCCGCAGCCCTCGAGAATGGCCAGCAGGAAGAACAGCACCATGATCTGGGGCACGAAGCCGAGAACCGCGCCAACGCCGGCGATGATGCCGTTGATGACCAGATCATCCAGCCATTCAGGCGCATCGATGGCGGTAAGGCCATCCTCAGCCAGAACGGGGATGCCCGGAACCCACGGACCGTACTCGCTCGGATCAGCCTCGGGAACCTCAAGAGCCGCCTGGAAGTCCTCCAGGGTCACTTCATGCTCGTCAACCTCACCGGTTTCCTCATCAACGATGTGGGTTTCCGCAACAAGGTTTGCTGCGTCCTCTTCGAATGAGGCAAGAGCGGCTTGGCCCTCATCGGAATCGAGGTCGCCTTCGGCGTCCTCGCCGAGGTATTCAGAGATAGCGTCAACATCGATACCCGCCTCTTCGGCATCGGTCAAAAACGCACTGATGTCGTTCTGGGCATCATCGTATTCACCCGAAACCTCGTCATAAGCCTCACGGCCCTGAGAGGCAACGAACCAGCCGTCGCCGAACACGCCGTCATTCATCCAATCGGTGAAGTAAGTGCCAACCGTCGAAATAGCGAGGTAGTAGACCAGCGTGATGATGGCAGCGAAGATAGGCAATGCAAGAATACGATGCGTCAGGATACGATCGATCTTCTCAGAGGTTGTCAAGCCCTTGATCGATCGCTTCTGCACGCTGCCGATGAAGTTCGTGATGAACTTGTAGCGCTCGTTGGTGATGATCGCATCGGAATGATCGTCAAACTCGGACTCGGCGCCCAGGATAATGTCGGAGCAATCGATTTTGCCGAGCTTCTGCTCTGCAAGAGAATCGCGCTCGAAGAGCTTGATTGCGTTGTAGCGGCGCATCTGCGCAGGAACCGATGCGGGAAGTTTCTCTTCCACGCGTTTCAGGTAAGCCTCGACCTCCTGGCAGAAATGTGGCGGGATGGGAGCCTGGCCCGAACGGCCGGCTTTCACGACCGCTGCGGTGGCATCCTCGATGCCATCGCCATGAAGTGCGGAAATCTCGATAACCGGCACGTTCAGCCTGCGGCTGAGCTCGTCGGACTTGATTGTGTAACCGCGTTTCTTGACGATGTCCATCTGGTTCAAGGCAACAACCATAGGCAGGCCGAATTCCATCAGCTGCGTGGTCAAATAAAGGTTGCGCTCAAGATTCGATGCGTCGACGATGTTGAGGACCGCATCAGGATCGCCGCTTGCGAGATAATCGCGAGCAATAACTTCTTCGTTGGTGTAGGGGGAAAGCGAATAGATGCCAGGAAGGTCTACGAACTCGATTTCCTTATCGCCCTTTAGGGTACCCGTCTTGCGTTCGACTGTAACGCCCGGCCAGTTGCCGACATACTGATGGTTGCCGGTGAGCTGGTTGAACAACGTCGTTTTGCCCGAGTTGGGGTTACCCACTAAAGCAATCTTAAGTGCCATTTGCTTAGTGCTCCACTCTGCGCGTTATACGCGCCCAAATCGTATTTTGATTTTGCGTTGACGTTAGATCTGAAAGTGGCTAGATTTTCTCTACTTCGATGCCACTGAGGTCTGACCTGCGCAAAGACAGATGATAGCCGCGTACGGTCATGTCTACGGGATCATCAAGCGGCGCAACCTTCATGATGGTGATTTCTGCGCCACGGGTGATACCCATGTCCATGATGCGACGACGCGTCTCGCCGGTGTCGTTCAAACGAACAACGCGACCTGTCTCGCCAGGCTTAAGATCATTCAGAGTCATGTTTGTCTCCCTTCGTTTACTCGATAGAACCAAGAAACTTAATGCAAACAAACTCAAATCTTGAGCTTATTAACTAAAGATAACTTATTGCCATGGCAACATAAAGAAGTTACGGCTGAATAACAGTTTCTGTAACAAAATCATCACATTGCCTGTTCACAGGCTTTATTCATGATGACTAACAAATTTTACACGCCGTAATGCTGGATTATAGCCCGCTTACTTTAGCTCGCGCTATAAGCATAATTTTGCAGGGGATTCGCCCACCGTAAACAAGACTGCACGAAGGCAAGCTTGCGACATCCGACCAAAAACGGACTTCCATTGGCAGAGCACTCCAACATTGAAAACACTGCCACCTGGCGATTGCGCTAGAATAGCGCGTTGCTGACTATTGAAAGGTTACGTATCGTGGCAGAAAAGCAAGGAAACAATCCAAGCGCTAGCGCCGAAGGCACTAGCGGGGCAGCTGCCCCGCGCGAGCATTTCGCCTCGCGTCTGGGCTTCATCCTCATTAGCGCCGGCTGCGCAATCGGCTTGGGAAACGTTTGGCGCTTCCCTTATATCACCGGTCAATACGGCGGCGCGGCATTCGTCCTTATATATTTGATATTCCTGGTTATCCTAGGTTTGCCCGTCATGGTGATGGAGTTCGCCGTCGGACGTGCCAGCCAAAAATCCTCCGCGCAGGCCTTTGACATCTTGCAACCTTCGCGCAAGTGGCACTGGTTTAGCTGGTGGGGATACGTCGGCTGCATGATCTTGATGATGTTCTACACCACGGTTTGCGGCTGGATGCTTGCCTATATCCCCCAGATGGCCTCGGGTATGTTCGACGGTGCGACGGCCGATGTTTCGGGCGCGGCGTTCAGCTCGATGCTGGCCGATCCCACCATGCTCATCGGCTGGATGCTTGCCGCCGTGGCCATCGGCTTTTTGGTATGCAGTCTCGGCCTGCAAAAAGGCGTCGAGCGCGTAACGAAATGGATGATGGCGACGTTGTTCGTCGTCATGCTTGCGCTGTGCATCCGCGCAGTCACCTTGCCAGGCGCGGGCGAAGGCATCGCGTTCTACCTGGTTCCCGATTTCAGTCGCCTGTTCGCCAACGGCCTTTCCACCTTCGGCGACGCCGTATACGCGGCCATGGGCCAAGCGTTCTTCAGCCTGTCGCTGGGCATCGCCGCAATGGAAATCTTCGGCAGCTACATCGGCAAGGAGCGCAGCCTTACAGGCGAGGCCGTGTCGGTAACGGTGTTGAACACCGTGGTTGCCATCCTGGCCGGCCTCATCATCTTCCCCGCCTGCTTCGCTTATGGCGTGAACCCCGATTCGGGCCCGTCGCTCGTGTTCGTCACGCTGCCGGTGGTCTTTGGGCAGATGCCCCTCGGCAACGTGTGGGGCGCACTGTTCTTCGTGTTCATGTCGTTCGCATCGCTCTCCACCGTCATCGCCGTGTTCGAGAACCTCATCAGCTGGTCGATGGATAAATGGAACATCACCCGCGGCAAAGCCGTGGTCATAAACGGCCTTTTGGTCGTCGTGCTCAGCCTGCCCTGCGCCCTGGGATTCAATCTGTGGTCGGGCGTCACCATCCCCGCCATCGGCGACATCCAATCGATCGAGGACTTCATCGTCTCCAACAACATGTTGCCTTTGGGCAGCCTTATCTTCTTGCTGTTCTGCACGATTAAGAAGGGTTGGGGTTGGGATAAATTCCTTGCCGAAGCCGATGCGGGCGAGGGCATCAAGTTCCCGCGCTGGGCGCACGGCTGGCTGCGTTTCGGCGTACCCACATTGATCGTCATCATCTTCATCATGGGATACGCGCCCAAAGTTGCCATTTGGTTGGGCCTCTCATAAAGCTACTCACCAGTCTAATCGCTTTTCCGCATGCAAATTGCCGGAGTCGCGCTTATGCGGCCCGGCAATTTTAGTTTCGGTGCAGTTTATTGCTTTTCATGGGTTCACCTGCGGCGCGGCAACGTCTAGAATCTGTCTATCATCTTTGCGCGCGGCATCGTCGGCACGCTTCCATAAAAATCAAGATCGATGGGATAGCGGGAATGAAACTACTTGAAGAGCGCATCCGCCAGGATGGCATCGTCAAAGAAGGCAACGTCTTGAAGGTTGACAACTTCTTGAACCACCAAATGGACGTGAGCCTATTCAAAGAGATGGCACTTGAGTGGAAAGAGCATTTTGCCGACCGCCCCATCAACAAGATCCTGACCATCGAAGCCAGCGGCATCGCCATCGCAGCCATCGCAGCAAGCGTCTTTGATGTGCCGGTTGTTTTCGCCAAAAAGGCAAAGAGCATCAATATCGACGGCTCGGTTTACAACGTGGAGGTAGAGTCGTTCACCCATAAGAACATCTCGCAGGTCATCGTCTCCAAAAAGTACCTCGGATCCGACGACCACGTGTTCATCATCGACGACTTCATGGCAAACGGATGCGCTATGGACGGCCTGATCGATATCTGCAAGATGGCCGGCGCCACCGTCGAGGGAATCGGCATCGCCATCGAAAAGGGCTTCCAAGGCGGCGGCGATAGGCTGCGCGAACGTGGGTTTGACATCGACTCACTTGCCATCGTGGAATCCATGGATGCCGCAACGGGCGAGATCGAGTTCCGCGCATGAGCAGCAAAACCGACCTTCGCCGCCAGCTTGGCGATTATCACGGAGATGTTCCTGTTGCCAAAGCGCTGCCCTACGGCGTGCAGCACGTGCTAGCCATGTTCGTCTCGAACCTAGCCCCTATCGTCATCATCTGCGCGGCGGCGGGGCTTGGCACCGACGACACCGCTATGCTCATTCAAAACGCCATGATCGCCGCCGGCATCGGCACGCTCATCCAGCTTTTCGGCGTATGGCGCATCGGCGCTAAGCTGCCCATCGTCATGGGCTTAAGCTTCACGTTCGTCACCGTTCTTTGCGGCGTTGCGGCAACTTATGGTATGGGCGCCGTGGTAGGAGCCGTCATCGTAGGTGGCTGCATCGAGGGTTTTCTGGGGCTTTTCGCCAAATATTGGTACAAATATATAGGCAGCATCGTTTCGGCGGTCGTTGTCGTATCCATCGGGTTTTCGCTGCTTTCCACCGGCGCGGAAACGTTTGCTGGCGGCTCGAGCGCTGCCGATTTCGGCTCGTGGGAAAATCTCTTTTTGGGCACCATCTCGCTTTTGGCGTGCCTTTTGTTCCAGCGCTTTGCCAAAGGCAGCGCAAAGCAGCTCTCCATCTTGTTCGGCCTGGTTTTCGGCTATGTCGTGGCGCTTATCATGGGGCGCGTCGACCTTTCCGGATTCCAGGGGCTGCAAATCTTCTCGCTGCCGCACATCATGCCCTTTGCACCCGAATTCCACGCCGGGGCAATCATCTCGATGACGTTGCTCTTTTTGGTAAGCGCGGCGGAAACCATCGGCGACACCGGCGCGATTGCGCGCATCGGCTTCGAGCGCAATCCTTCCGAACGCGAGATTTCCGGCGCGGTTGCGGCCGATGGCTTCACCAGCGCCATTGCCGGCGTCCTTGGATGCTCGCCGCTCACCTCGTTTGCGCAGAACATCGGCCTTATCGGCATGACGGGCGTCGTCAACCGCCGTGCCATCGCCTGCGGCGCAGGCGTGCTTATCGTTGCCGCCTTCGTGCCCGCCGTCAGCGCCACCTTCAGCTCGGTTCCCAACGCCGTTTTGGGTGGATGCACCATCATGATGTTCGGCACCATCGTAACCAGCGGTTTTCAGATGGTTGCTGCCGCGGGCTTCACGCAGCGCAATATCACCATCGCTGCAACGTCTTTGGCCATAGGCATCGGATTCTCGCAGGTAAGCGTCATCTTCCAGACGTTTCCCGAGCTGGTGCAGAACATCTTCGTCAACAACAGCATCGCACTCACCTTCTTGGTTGCCTTGGTCATGAACCTTTGCATGCCCAAAGAAGCACAGCCCGCGGTGGTTGCCGACGGAGACGATTCGCAAGAAATGACCGGCGAAAATTAGCCGCGGCGTTCAAGCGAAACCGCAATTTCGTTCAAACTTTGCAAACGGCCTGCTTACGCGGGCTGTTTTTATGCGCATGGCGCGGCGGCGATAAACGATTAGCCTGCCGTTAACCTTATTATTTCGAATATTTCCATCTCGTTTCGCAAACCGATCACGGAATGCTTACTATATTGAGCGTTGCCCTTGGCAACCCATTGCACGATATCGATCAAGGATCAGCTAGATGTTCACTGCAAACGATTTGCTCGCGGAAAACGCCCACGCCCATCGCAACCTCACCCCAAGCCAGCTTGTGGAAGCCGCGCTTCGCCGCAACGAGGGAGAACTCAGCGAAAACGGCGCACTCGTCGTGAAAACGGGCAAGTACACCGGCCGCGCGGCAAACGACAAGTTCATCGTCGACGTACCCAGCGTGCACGACGATATCAATTGGGGAAGCGTCAACCGCCCCATCTCGCAAGAAACCTTCGATATGCTCTTTGAACGCGGGCTCGAATACCTGCGCGACAAAGAAGTGTTCGTGTTCGACGGATTCGCCGGCGCCGACACCGACTACTCGCTCAATTTCCGCGTCATCAACGAGCTTGCTTCGCAGAATCTCTTCATTCACCAGCTGCTTCGCCGTCCCAATGCGCAGCAGCTTGCCGATTTCGCCGCCGACTACACCATCGTCGCCGTGCCTCACATGAAGGTTAACGGCGCAGAAGACGGCGTCAACAGCGAAGCGGCCATCCTCATCGACTTCGAGCAGCACAAGGTTCTCATTGCGGGCACAGGATATTCCGGCGAAATTAAAAAGTCGGTTTTCACCATCATGAACTTCAACCTGCCCAAACGAGGCGTCCTACCCATGCATTGCAGCGCAAACGTGGGTGCAAACGGCGATGCGGCCATATTCTTCGGCCTTTCCGGCACGGGCAAAACCACCCTTTCGGCCGACCCTAACCGCCAGCTCATCGGTGACGACGAGCACGGTTGGGCTAACGACGCCGTCTTCAATTTTGAGGGCGGCTGCTACGCCAAATGCATTAATCTCTCCGCCGAAGGCGAGCCCGAGATCTACAACGCCATCAAGTTCGGGGCGATGGTAGAGAACGTGGTGATGGATCCCGAGACGCGCAAGCTCAACTTTGACGACGATACCTATGCCGTGAACACGCGCGTAGGCTACCCTATCGACTACATCCCCAATGCGCTGGTCGAAGGCGTGGCGCCTGTTCCCAAAACGGTCATTTTCCTTACCGCCGACGCGTTTGGCGTGATCCCGCCCATCTCGAAACTTTCCATGGATCAGGCGATGTATTACTTCATCTCGGGCTTCACCAGCAAAGTCGCCGGCACCGAGTTGGGCATCACCGAGCCCGTGCCCACGTTTAGCACCTGTTTCGGCGAACCCTTCATGCCCATGGAACCGAGTGTTTACGCACATATGCTCAAAGAGAAGGCCGAGGCTGCCGGCGCCAACGTGTATCTGGTGAACACCGGCTGGAATGGCACGGGCGAGCGCACCAAACTGTCCTACACCCGCGCCATGGTAACCGCCGCGCTATCCGGCGAGCTCGAAAACGCCGATTTCGTGACGGACCCCCATTTCGGCGTGCAGGTGCCCACCAGCTGCCCTGGCGTGCCTGACGAGATATTGCTCCCGGCAAACACCTGGGAAGACAAAGGCGCCTACGAAGAATCCGCGCGCAAGCTCTGCCGAATGTTCCAACAGAATTTCAGCGAAAAGTATGCGCATATGCCCGAGGAAATCGTCGCTGCGGGCCCAAAAGCGTAGACTCTTACCAACAGAGAATCCAACGGGAACGATTGAAGGAGATTCGCTATGGACCGAGCGTCTAAGACCATGCGCCATGCCGGCGGCTGGGCAATTGCCCTAGGAATCATTTCCGTAACGATAGGTGTTTCGGTTGGCGTAGGCTGCCTTGTTATGGGAGGACGCCTGTTGAAGGCATCACACTAGATTCCGACAGAAGAATATGCGAGTAATACGGAATACTCTATGGGGTAAAGCCCGCATAAAAATATGAAGCAATGCCACGGATTGACCCCGTGGCATTGCTTCATTTGAAATGAAACGTAAAGACGACGTTTTCGTTCTTCCGATAACGTGCTTGACGGTCTAGCGCATCAAGCCGCTCTTTCCTACGAACCGCATCCTGGCCCTCGTTATTCTAGTTCGAACGTCAGCTTCACAGGGTTGTGGTCGCTGTAGGCAAACCCCGTGTCCACGTTCTCGGCATGAGCGAATACGTTGTTCGACACCAAGAAGCCATCGACCGTCGACGTGTAGGTAACCCCCGGCTCGTAAGGAATATCGTCATCGCGGCACGACGGCACCTCCTCGATGTTGTCGGCACGCACCACCGAAAAGCCAGCTGGCAAATCGTCAGCATCGAACACCGCCAGCCAATCGGGCACGAGCTGCTGCGACGTATACATGCTCTCGCTCCCGCAAAGAGCGTGGTTCCAATCGCCACCCGCGATAACCCAGTTGCCCGCCTCGGCCTCTTCGCGCATCACGCCCATAAGCAGCTCCATCTGCTGGGCGCGGAACACGCCCCCTTCGTCATACGCGGACATATGGCTGTTGATGAGCACCAGTTGCCTGTCAGTGCCTTCGACGGGGATACGCATCACCGCAAAACATCTATCCAGATCAAAGAACTTGGCAGGAAACGCGTCGCTAATCGGATAGCTGCGCCGCACCGCCGAATCGATGCTGCAATCCGAAAGAGTCAAGATGCCGCTATTCATGACCCCAATGGGATCATTGAGCGGGTAAAGCAGGTTCGCCGAATGCAGATTTTCCGCAAACACGCTTCCCATCTGGTCGAATGCAGCGGTAATAGCTTCGCGCTGGTTCACATGCCAGCTTCGATCGGAGTCGGTATCCACCTCTTGGAAAAGCGCAAAATCGGGGGCTATCTCCTTTATGGTGTTTATCGCGCCGCTTGTGCAATTAACAACGCTCGCCTTGCTCACGGCCTTCGCATGCGTGCCCACTTTTTCGGTGCCGTCAAGCATGCGCCCTTCGTCCATGAAGAAGGTGTAATCGGGCGTGTACGCACCAAACCCGATGTTGTATGTCGTGGCAGTGTATTCTTGACCGATTTCGAGCGTCTGCCCTGCATCGCTCTCGACGTCAAGCGCGACGTTGTCGGAAATTCGGCTATACGTGAGCGCAACATAAGCGACGTATGCACCGATTGCCAACGCAATGCAGGCAAAAATCAAAGCAACGATCTTCAGCGGGCGGTTTACAACGCGGTTTGCAGACGAAGAAAGCACGACATCCCTTTCTCTATCGTTTTCGTTGCCTTCATTTTCGCCGATGCTCGCAAGATGTGCACCGCATCTACCATTCAGCACAACCAAACGCTAAACTTCGAATCAAATCGCAACGTCACAGACGCACATACCAAGCCGGCAAAGGAGAAGCCATGAACATCGAAGAATATCTGCAGCTGATGAAAGACCGCTATTCGGTGCGCGCATTCAGCGACCAGCCCGTGGAGCCCGAGAAGATGGACGCACTCCTACTTGCCGCTCAGCTCTCCCCCACTGCTTGCAACTACCAGCCCTTCCGTCTTTGCGTGGTGCAATCGCCCGAAGGGCTTGCCAAGATAGATGAGGCGACGAAATGCCGCTATGGAGCGCAAGCCGTGATCATCGCCGCCTACGACAAGGAGCAATCGGCCAAGGGGCTCGGCTACGAAACAGGCGATTTCGGAGATATCGATACCAGCATCGTTCTTACCAACATGGCAAACGCCGCTGCCGCTGCAGGTTTAGGAAGCTGCTGGGTAGGCGCCTACGACGCGCCGACCATCCGCAAGAACTTCAACGTGCCCGAAAACTACGTGCTCGTCGACCTGCTGATGGTCGGTCATCCCGCCGACAACGCCCAACCAGCGCCACGTCACGAACAGACCAAAGCACTCGATGAGCTAATTTCCCGCGAAACGTTTTAACAAAGAATTTCGTTGCAAAAACACTCGCTCAATCCCATTAGATTCTCTTATAAAAAGCGCTTCTTCGCCGATTGCCCGCCAAGCGCGCCTTCTCGTATCATGAGGTCAGACAGACGAGAGGAAGACCAGCATGATTTATCGCACTTTGCCACACGGCGGCGAGCAGATAAGCATTATCGGCATGGGCGCGGGAAGTCTGCACAACTCCAGCGCAAAGGAAATCGAACGAACCGTTGACGCCGCGATAGATGCCGGCGTCAACCTGTTTGACTACATCCCGAGCACCGCGGCGCCGCTTAAGCCTATGGCGCGCGCACTTGGCCGCCACCGTACCGACGTGAACATCCAAATGCACATAGGCGCCGACTACGCAAGCGGTGCTTATGGATGGACGACCAACGCGAAAACCGCCATCCGCGAATTCGAAAACCGCCTACGCACAGTGGGCACCGATTACGCCGACTTCGGCTTTATCCACTGCATCGACGAAGATGTCGACCTCGACCATGTGCTCAACGGCGGCATTTGGGAATACGCCCTAAAGCGCAAGGCCGACGGCACCATCCGTCATCTCGCCTTCAGCACGCACAGCACGCATATTGCGCGCCGCCTGGCGGCCACAAACGAAGTGGACCTATGCATGTTCGGCATCAATCCCATGTACGACTATACCGACGAATCATCCTGCGGATCCGACGAGGCCGATGACCGCATGGCTCTCTATCGCGAGCTCGAAACCGCGGGTATCGGCATTTCCGTCATGAAGCCTTTTGCGGGCGGCCAGCTGCTCGATGCCGCCACAAGTCCCTTTGGCAAGAGCCTTTCGCGCACGCAGTGTCTGCAATACGCCCTCGACCGTCCGGCCGTACTCAGCATTCTCCCGGGCGTTCGCGGTATGGACGACTTGCAAGACATCCTCACCTATCTCGACGCAAGCAATGAGGAGCGTGATTACTCGGAGATTGCCCGATTCCGCCCCGAAAACGCCGATGCCCCTTGCATGTACTGCAACCACTGCCAGCCCTGCCCCGCGGGAATCGCCATCGGCATGGCGAACAAATACTACGACCTCGCCTGCCAAGGCGACGTTATCGCCGCAGGTCATTATCGCAATTTGGAAAAGCATGCCAGCGACTGCATTAAATGCGGCCACTGCGATAACCGCTGTCCGTTTGACGTAGTCCAAAGCGAGCGCATGAAAGAGATTGCGGCCTATTTCGGGATATAGGCCGCAATCCTTGTTTTAGGCGAGGCTCTTTCCCGCTCCGCCAAGCACGACATTGCGCGCGGCAAGATACGTCATCACCGAATACAGCAGGTAGACCACAGCAACCGCCACCGCGCTAAACGCCAATGTAGAAGCAATGCCTTCGCCCGCAATCGTCATCAACGCCGAATCGAACAGCACCATGATAGCGCAAGCCGAATGACTGCCGGCAACAACCAAAGGAGCGGCGAAATAGACTCCTATCTGGATGCACAGGCTCCGCAATATCATGGTTTTGTCGCAACCCAATTGAGCTAGCAATCTATAACGCGGCAAGCTATCGGCAACCTCGGAAAGCTGTTGCACCGACAAAACAGCGGCCGCGGTTATCAAGAACACAAAGGCGAGATAAAGCGCCAAATAGGTGAGAAGAATCCGGGTACCCAGCGAGTTTTGCATGACGGATTCGCTCGTATCGGTATACGAGACGGGCCAGGCCATCGAATCGTATGTCCGATACTGCTGGTACTCGGGCGCAGAAGGATAAACTTTGCCGTATTCCTCGAGCAGCGCCTAGAACGTCGCATCCTTGCCTGTGCCGGATATGTTCACGTTAAGCCAGCTGTATTCGGGAAGAACCCCTTGATTGCGCAAGCCTCCGATCACGTAATCGGGCACGATAAAGACCATGTCGACCTGCGCCAACTGGGTGGTGTAGGTCGACTGGTCGAACAACTTGCCCGAAGATTTCAGCTGAACGCCCGCAATCTCGATCGGCAAGGCGTACTTGTTCAGCTCTTTGGAAAACTCGTTGGTAGCGGAAAGATTATTGTCGATAGCAAATTCGTCATCAGCAAGCTCGACCCCTTGCTTGCCCACCAACTTGCATGCGTTGTTGAACTGCGATACGCCAACGAGCTGTATCCCCCTCTCGCGATAGAGCTCGCCATCTTTGAGATCGAGACCAGTATGTCAAGCAGCTCGGCGTTGGTGTGCTGAGGGTCGTTGTACTTGTCGATTCGGGCAGCCCCTGTTATCGTATCGTCCCAGCTCGGAATGGTATCCGACAAGCATGATTCCATATTCCCGTCGTATTTTTCCCACAAGATATGCGCTTGATCCGGCTGTTCCTGTTCGCCATTTGCGTTATTGAGAATGCTCGTCATCGAAGTGAACGTTGCGTCATAAGGAGCAGTAGCGCCTACGTCACCCGCGAATATCGAGGCCATTCCCATGCCGCCCGAATAGATGGTGATGCTGAAGAACAAAAGAATGCTCACCGCCCAAAGAGAAATGAACGCGGTGTTCACCCTCGAAGCGATTTGGCGAACCGTGAACATCGCCAACCCCTTGAAATACACGCCGCGCAGGCGAGACAAGACCAGGATAGCAAACCCCGAAAGCGGCCAGAACAGCAAGAACGTACTAACAAGCATCAACGCAGTTGCATTAAAGAAATCGTCGTCGAGCATGACCAAACCGCTTTTGAAAAGCGTCTGGTACGCAACAGCAAGCATGGCTACGGACATCACGAACACGACAAGGCACAGCCACGGATTGCGCATGGTCATCTTCTCACTGCGGTTGTGCGCCGAAAGCAAATCGGCCAATTTACAACGCGAAACTTGGAACACGTCGAACAGCGCCACCACGGCGAAAATCAACACGAAATACGCAACGGTCATACCGCACGATTTGGCGCTGAAAACAAAATTATAACTTTGCAGTGCCTGGCCCAGCATGTTCGCCGTCATCAACGAGATGAGCTGCGAAAGGCCGAAACCGACAACCAAGCCGACAAGCATCGCGAACACGCCGACCGAGACGGTTTCCACAAGAACCATGCTCGAAACCTGCGAAGGCCTCATGTCCAAAAGCAAATAGGTGCCAAATTCCTTCTTGCGCCTGCGCACCACGTACTTGTTTGCATAGAACACCAAAAACCCGAACACGACCGCGACCACAACGCTCATTATGGTGATCATAGTGGACAATGAATCAAACAAATCGGAGTCGGCGTTTGCCATGCCCTCCTGAACTTCAAACGACACGCGCGAGTCATCGATAGCGTTGAATGCGTAGAACACAGCCACGCCAAACACCAGCGTTATGAAATAAATCGCATAATCGCGCAAGCTGCGGCGCACATTGCTCAAAGCGAGCTTCATCAACATACGACCACCCGCTATTCTGCGCGACGGGCAGACGTATCAGCATCACCACTTGCAGCCTGGCGGGCAACCTCAGCGGCAGCGCTTTTCGCCCTGGCAACGCTACCAGCACCTTGAGCACCCGTCGCGCTTTTATGGCCGGCAACCATGCCGGCCGCAGCAGAACCATGAATGCCCTGCTCTCCACCGAGAAACGCCTGCACCTCCAGGATGCGCGTATAAAACCGCGTGCGGGTATCGTCGCCGCGACGCACCTCGTTGAACAGCTTGCCGTCTTTGATAAACAGCACGCGGTCGGCGTACGATGCCGCAAAAGCATCGTGCGTCACCATCATGATGGTCGCGTGCAATTTGGCATTCAGAAGTTCGAGGGTTTCGAGTAGCACTGCGGCATTACGCAAGTCGAGGGCGCCAGTAGACTCGTCGGCAAGCACGAGCTGGGGGTCTGCTACGATGGCAGCGCGCCGCGGCAACGCGCTGCCGTTGACCGCCCGACATTTGATGGGGGTATTTGCCGAGCACGTCTTTCACACCCAGCAGATCGGCTGTGCGCTCAACCTTCACCTTCACGTTGGCGGGCAGCTCGCCTTTGATGGTCAGCGCCAAGGCAATGTTCTCAAAGCCGGTGAGCGTTTCCAGCAGATTCGCTTCCTGAAACACAAAACCCAGATCGTCGCGGCGGAATTTCGCCAATTGCCTGCTACGCAGCTGAGTGATATCGCGCCCATCGAGCATTATATGACCGCTCGTCACCGTATTGATAGTCGAGATGCAGTTCAAAAGCGTGCTCTTGCCCGACCCAGAAGGGCCCATGATGCCAACGAACTCCCCCGGGTTCACGTCAAACGAAACGTTGTCAAGCGCTCGCGTAATGGTTTCACGCGAGCCGTATATCTTCCCTATCTGCCTTACCGAAAGCAACCGTCGTGGCGCCGTATTTGGCAGAGTTCTCAACCAGCTGCGCGATTATGAAAGAAAGCCATTTGGCATCGGCGATCACCGTCGTCTTCTCAGGAATGTCGATTCGCGGGGTCACGCCTCGCTCTATCAGGAAACGCGACCCTGGGCGACAAGCGCCCAGTATGCGATTTTCGCTTGAATGGAGCCTTTCGGCTCATCCAGAAGCTCAGCTAAAACCCTCGCATTGATGGGATTCTCGGAAAAATCGACAAGCTGACGATAGAAATAGCGATTCTTGCGATAGCCGAGATGCATCGCGATAGTGCACCCTACGGCCATCGCCTCCAACACCAGGGCGACCGCAGAAAGAGTCTGCCCTGTCGTAAGCATGATCCATGCTTACGACAGGGCAGACTCGCAACTGCAACGAAGATCGTCGATTTTCGCTCGGCGACATATCGCCACCACGAGTACGCGCTTTTCATCAGCGAACCTCGTACCCCAGACTGCGTCGCAACCGATTGACATTGACCGTGAGCGTGTTGTCGTCGACGAATTCGTCGGTTTGCCACAGCTCGTCCATCAAATCGTCTCGTGAGATGATGGCGCCAGCGTTGCGCATGAGCATTCGCAATATCAGCACCTCGTTGCGCGGCAGGTCAACCGATTTGCCCAGATACGATACCGAAGCACGGGCAACGTCCAGCAAAACGCCTCGATGGCTCACCACATTTTCCGCACCGGCCGAACTTCAAGCCAGCAAACGCTCTATGCGCGCCAAAAGCACTGCGGGACGATAAGGCTTGGTTACATAATCGTCTGCGCCGACGTTCATTCCCATGACCTCGTCGAATTCGCTATCCGATGAGGTCAGGATGATGATTGGCACGTCGCTTTCGGCGCTGATGTCGCGACATATCTCATGCTCGAAAGCGCCCGGCAACGACAAGTCGAGCAAAACGCAATCGGGATGTGCCGTCAGAACCTCGTCAGCTGCATTGGGATACGACGTGCACAACTCGCACTCGTAGCCTTGCAGCTGCAGCATGCGCAGCAAACCGTCGCGCAGCGGCGCATCGTCCTCCACAATAAAAATCACGGCCATGGCAACTCCTAAGCAAACATGTTTGCGGCGACGATGGCGACAAGCAGAAATGCAACCGCACAAGCAGCTTGCGCATCCCTGCCCGTAAAGCGCAACGGCTTGAGATGCGTGCGGTCGCTACCTCCATGATAGCAGCGCGCGTCCATCGCGGCAGAAAGCGTTTCCGCATGGCGAAACACGCTTGCAAACAAAGGAACCATAAGCGCCGACAAGGCCCGCATCCCGCGAACAGGGCTCGACCCCAACCGCGCCCCACGACTCGCCTGCGCATGACGCACGACGTCGAGCTCGGTTGCGAATTGAGGCATGAAGCGCAAGGCGATCCCCATGATCATGCCCAACTCGTGCGCAGGAAAACCAAAACGAGCCAATGGTCGAAACAGCGCTTCAAATGCCTCGGACAAATCGATGGTAGGGGTCGTGAGCGTCACCAAGCTCATGCCGAGCATCATGATAGTGAGGCGCACACCCACGAATGCCGCCGTCTCAACGCCCGCCTGCGTCACGCGAAGAAATCCGCCGTCAAGCAAAATCTCCCCGCCTTGCGCCGTGAATAAATTAAGCACGGCAACTAAAACAACGATTAGCATTAACGGCGCAAGCGATTGCATCGCCCGCCGCAAAGGAATACGCGCGATCAAATAAGCAACGAGCACGAACAGCGCCGCGATCAGCAGCCCCCCCGCGCTCCGAGAGCACAGCAAGGCCACGATGAACAAGCACCCGAGCAGCAACTTGGCACGCGGGTCGAGCTTATGGACAAAACTCTCTTTCGGTACGTAGCTTCCAAAACTAAACCCCATAGTCTATGCCTGCACCCCCAACGCAACAGCACGGACCAAGGACTCCTGCGTATAGAACCCCGACGGCAAAGGAAAGCCCCCTGCGCGCAATCTGTTCGCAAACGCTTGAGCGCGGGTTGTCCCAAGGCCGATAGAGCGAAGCGCTTCCACATGCGCGAACAAATCCTCTGGTGCGGCAAGACCGACCAAAGAGCCCTCGTTCATGACGGCAACGCGATCGCACAACGCGGCGATATCATCCATATCGTGCGACACCATCACCACGGTAAGGCCTTGGCGATGCAACTGGGATATCATGCCCAAAAACGACTTGCGACTTGCCGGATCGAGACCGGCAGCAGGCTCGTCGAGCACCAAAACCTGGGGGTCCATCGCAAGCACGCCAGCAAAGGCAACGCGTCGCTGTTGTCCTCCGGAAAGCTCAAAGGGGCTCTTTTCCGCGACACCCTCAAAAGAAAGACCCATGCGAGCAAGAGCTTCGTGCACGCGCTTGTCGATTTCGTCGTCGGAAAGTCCCAAGTTACGCGGACCAAAAGCGACATCTTTATAAACGGTTTCCGCAAAAAGCTGGTGTTCGGGATACTGGAAGACCACGCCGATGTCCCCGCGAACGAGCGCCGCGTTATGCTTGTTCGCCATATCCAGGCCATGCACCAGCACTTTTCCCTCGGTCGGCTTGAGAATGCCGTTCATATGCTGGACGAGCGTCGATTTCCCGCTACCGGTATGGCCGGCTATCCCCAAAAACTCACCCGGACGAACAGCAAGCGAAACATCGCGCAGCGCCCATGCCTCGTCAGGAGCACCGCCCCAATCGGCCTGACGCGGTGACTTACCGCGGCTGCGCTTCGCTTGCGCAACGTCGTAGGCATAGGAGACGTCACAAAACTCGATCACCGATTGCTTGGAGCCGACCTCGGCGTTCAGAGGCAACCTGTCACCTGCGATATCGGCACCATCGACGCTGGCGTCTCGCCGCCCGCGCGCCTTCGCGAGAGACAAAATCCTGCCCGAAAGCGTTTCCTCATCCACCGAGAGAGACACATCCACACCCGCTTGCTGCAGCGCCAACGAAAGACGCACGGCAAATGGCACTTCCAAATTAAGCGGCATAAGCAGATCGGTTCGCGACAACACCTCGTCAGGTGTCCCAACGCACGCGATCTTTCCAGCATCCAGCACGATCACGCGATCCGCCAGCGTCGCCTCCTCCATGAAATGCGTAATCATCACGATGGTAAAGCCCCGCTGATGCAAATCGCGGCATACGTGCATCAAGCTGGCGCGCCCGCGGGGGTCGAGCATCGCCGAAGCTTCGTCCAAAATCAATATGCGCGGATTCATGGCAAGCACGCCGGCGATGGCGACACGCTGCTTTTGACCGCCGGAAAGGGCATGCGTCTCATGGCGCTCAAAACCCGCAAGCCCAACGCGGGCAAGGCAACGCGTGACGCGTTCGCGCAGCTCATCGGTAGGAACGCCAAGGTTCTCCGGCCCAAAGGCAACATCGTCTTCCACGAGCGACGCGACGAGCTGATCATCGGGGTTCTGAAAAACCATACCAGCTGTCTGCCGAATAAGGTACGTGCAGTTGGCGTCGGAGGTGTCCATCCCGTCAACGGTAACGACTCCCTCATCGGGTAAAAGCAGCGCATTCACGTGCTTGGCGAACGTCGATTTGCCGCTGCCGTTGCCCCCCAAGATGCAGACGAATTCGCCTTCGGCTATATGGGCGCTCACGCCGTCGAGCGCATAATCAATGCCGTTGTAGGTAAAGCGAACCCCCGAGAAATCTATCATGCTACCGGCCTTTCACCTGGCGCTTTTTCGGCGTCAGCATATTCGAGACGCTCTTGTACACCAAAAGCGCGCCCGCCGAGTTCGCCACAGCCTTCAAGATGTTGAAAGGCACAACCGCCGGCAAAAGCAACGGCACAATGGCGTCGATCGAGCCATACCAAAACACAACGCCGATGGTGCAATTGGCAGCAACGGCACCCAAGACAGCCACGACACACCCGCAAACCAATCCGATAACGGCCCCTTTAAAAGTATGGTTGCGCCGATAGATGACAGCCGCCGGAACCACGAAAAACAGCGTGGCGCAGATATTCATGAGCGAGCCCACCCATTCGCCAAGGATAAGGCCGTGGATAACGGCGGCGACAGCACCCACGGCGAAGCCCGCCCCCGCACTAAAAGCAAAGCCGCATATCATGGCGGGGACAAGCGACGGATCGTACGTCAAAAACGGCGCCGGGGGAAATAATGGGATCTGCACGAACGAGAACAAGGCGGCGATAGCGCACATAAGCGCCATGCACACAAGCTGGCGGGTATCCCAGCGGTTGGTGTTGCGCATCGGGTTCATCTGGGTATTGGGGTTTTCCATAAAAGCCTTCTTTCCGCGAAGCAGCCTCGTCGGGCAAGCCTCCCGCTTCGCATGAAAGAAAGCAGCCCGTATGAATTCCTTCGATACGGGCCTCAATTCGCTAGCCGCACGCCATCGAACGTGCGATGTTCGCGAACCCTGCCTCTTCCATCCGGACTTTAACCGTTGGTCTTGGACTTTCACCAAATCAGCCCGCGCCGATGGCGTCGGGGTCGCAGACTTCCGACCTGCGCAAACGCAGCCGGTTACTGCCAGTGAGGATTTTCACCTCGCCCTGAAACAGAATTCATGCCTTGCAGGATAGCCGCAATGTCAACGCCATGCAACCCCGCGAGGCAAACCTTACCTAAAGGTAACCTAAGATGCACCGGAAGCTAGAGCTTCAGCAAACCAAGGGATTGCGCCACGTAGGCGATCAGAATAACGACCAGTACCACCGGCGCGATGTACTTGATAACTACTTCCCACACATACGCAAGCTTAAACTCAGCCGACTCGCGCACCTCGTCGATAATCACCTTGGGCTTGATGATCCAACCGACGAAAATGCAGGTGATAAGCGCCGATATGGGCATCATGACCGAATTGGAGATGAAATCGAGAAAATCGAGGATGCTCGACCCCGGGCCAAGCGGCTCGATAAACGACAAAGTGCTGTAGCCCAGATTCACCACGATGCCTGCGATAGTGGTGAACAACACCACTATGATCAGCGCACGCCGACGCGAGCATTCGGTAGCGTCGCTTATAACCGACGTGCAGGTTTCCACCAGCGAAAGCGAGCTGGTAAGCGCCGCGAAAAGCACCAGCACGAAAAACACCACGCCGATCATGCCCGCCGCATCACCCATGTTGCTAAACACCTGCGGCAAGATGATGAACATAAGCGACGGGCCCGAATTCTGCGCAACGGCCTCGGCCGATCCAAGCGCCGCAAACGTCGCCGGCACGATCATGAGCCCCGCAAGGAGCGAAATGCTGAACGTTGTGAATGCGATTTGCGTGACGCTGCTGGTAAGCTTGGTGGATTTCTCCAAATACGAGCCGTAAGTCACCATGATGCCCATAGCCAGCGACAGCGTGAAAAACGTTTGTCCAAGCGCTGCAACCACAAGCTCGGGCGAGAACTTGCTGACATCAGGCACGAGATAAAACGCCAAGCCATCCATAGCGCCCGGCAACGTGAGCGCATAAACCGCAACCACGGCCGCGATGACGATGAGCAGCGGCATCATGATCATATTGGCTTTCTCGATGCCGTTGTTCACACCCAAAGCGACGATAAGGTAGGTAAGCGCCATGAACACCAACATGCACGCCACGCTCTCCGGGGCGTTGCCGATAAACGTCGAGAAAGCGGTACCGCCATCAGCCAGGGTTTCGCTTCCGCCAAAGACGTAGCCGAGCAGATAACGCGTAACCCATCCGCCGATAACGCAGTAATAGGGGACGATGACGAACGGGATTGACGCTACGAAAACGCCTATCGCCGAATACTTCTTGCCAAAAGCCCTGAATGCCCCGATCGAACTCTGCTTGGTATGACGTCCCAACGCCGTCTCGAGCAGCAGCAACGCCAAGCCGATGGTGAACGTGAAGAAAAGATACGTCAGCAAGAACATGCCGCCGCCGTAGCGTGCCGCCAGATAGGGGAAGCGCCACATGCTTCCCAAGCCGACCGCCGATGCCGCCGCTGCCAACACAAACGCCAATTTGCCCGACCACGTGGCGCGATTTGCTGTATTAGCCACCAAAAACGCCTTTCCCGAAACGCGCTAAGCGCGATTTTGCACAGCTGGTAAATGATACCCGCTCCACCAAGAAAAGTCACCTTTTCGCAGATGAGGACCTAGCTTTTCGGCGCGCTTCTTCAACCCTGGCGCTGTCGGCACGGTTTGCTTCGCAAAACGCGCCTCGGCGCCGTAAACCGCGCCTCAGGGGTTTAGCGCCCGAACCTGTCGGCGCGCTTTACTCCGTAAACCGCGCCTCGGGTTCCGATTCCATAACAAGTTCGCACCACCCCCGCGCACGAAACATATAATGGACGGGTAAGTTGGGGCGCTGCTGGTGCGGTTGCTTTGCGAAACGTACCTTGGCGCCTGGCACTCAGTTGATCCGCATTCGAGACATTCGAAGGAGACACTATGAAAGTTGTAATCATCGGCGGCGTTGCCGGTGGCGCGAGCGCCGCTGCGCGTCTTCGTCGCAACGACGAAGACGCCGAAATCATCATCTTCGAGCGCACGGGCTACATCTCCTACGCCAACTGCGGCGAGCCGTATTACATCGGCGGCGTCATCGAAGAGCGCAGCAAGCTCACCGTGCAAACCCCCAAGGGCTTCAAAGAGCGTTTCAATGTAGATGTTCGCATCAAATCAGAGGTCACGTCCATCGACCGCGCGGCGAAAACCGTCCGTGTGAAGAACCTCGAAACCGACGAAGAATACGACGAGAGCTACGACAAGCTGCTGCTTTCCCCGGGCGCCAAGGCGGTTATCCCCGATGTTCCCGGCGTCGATGACAAGCGTATCTTCTCACTGCGCACCATCGAAGATACCTTCGCCATCAGCGATTTCGTCGAGAACAACCAACCTAAAACCGCAGCTGTCATCGGCGGCGGCTTCATCGGCCTGGAAGTAGCCGAGAACCTGATGGAGCGCGGCCTCAAGGTAACCGTCCTCCACCGCGGCGCCCATGTGATGAAAGGCCTTGACGAGGGCATAGCGTCCGTTCTGCAAAACCGCATGCGCTACGTTGGCCTCCATATCCAGCTGGGCGTTGACGTTATCGGGTTCGAGGACAAGGGCGAGCAACTCGAGGTGCAGATGCGCGACCAAAAACCGCTTGATGTCGACATGGTGGTCGTGGCCATCGGCGTACGTCCCGAAAACGACCTCGCCGTGGCGTGCGGTCTGGAAACCGGCATCAAGGGCGCTATCGTGGTCGACGATCAGATGCGCACCAACGATCCCGACGTCTACGCAGTGGGCGACGCCGTGCAGATCACCAATAGCATCACGGGCAAGCCTGCCGTCGTGCCGCTGGCCGGCCCCGCCAACAAACAAGGCCGTTTGGTTGCCGATGTCATATGTGGGAAAGATCGCCATTACGCAGGGGCGCAGAACTCCTTCGTCATGAAGATGGCCGACCTCACCGTTGCCGGTACCGGCCTTTCTTACAAAGCCGCCATCGACGAGGGTTACGACGCCGATTTCGTGGTGCTCATGCCCGCCGAGCACGCTTCTTACTATCCCGGAGCCCAAGCACTCACCATGGAAGTCGTCTTCGATAAGACCAATGGCCGCATCTTGGGTGCGCAATGTGCTGGCTTCGGAGGCGTTGAGAAGCGCATCGACGTTTTGGCAACCGCCATCAAGGCGAAGATGACCGGCGAGGACCTCACCGAGCTCGATCTCACCTACGCTCCGCCTTATTCCTCCGCAAAGGACCCGGTAAACTATGCTGGCTATATCATCCAAGATTTGATGGAAGGCACCTACAGCCAGGTCCACTGGGATATTTTGGACAAGATGACCGACGACGACATCATGTTGGACGTTCGCCCCACGCTGAACTTCAACCAGGATCATCTGGACAACGCTATCCACATCGAGCTCGACCAACTGCGCGACCGCGCAAGCGAGCTCCCCAAGGATAAGAAGATCTACATCCACTGCGTAACCGGCCTGCGCAGCTACGTCGCTTGCCGCATGCTGTCGCAGATGGGCTACGATTGTGCAAGCGTCGCCGGCGGTTTCAACTACTATGATGCCTATGCGATGGATCGCGACATCGCCATGGAGAATATGGGGCCCTGCGGCCTGCAGATCGCCCCGGGCCTGGTATAGGTGACACGTTCCAGCGATCATCTCTGGCACTTTTGACCAATAGAAAAGCCGAGGAGGATTTCCCGCCTCGGCTTTTTCTTTATACCGTCAATCAAACCGCGCACGCTACGACGCACGGCGCGCGCTTGGCAAAGCTAGCCCCTGCGATAGGAGCCGCGCGCCTGACGGCGCTCTTCCCGCTCGGCAGCGCGCGCCTCGCGTACCTCGAAACGCTGCTGCGCCCTCTCTTCGCGCTCATCGCGGCTATCGCGCAGACGCTCCTTTGCGTCCTCGACCGATTCGCCCTCGCGGGTCAGATAGCGATCGACAAAAGCATCTTCCACTTTCTTAAAGCCCCCAACGGCGCCTTCCTCGACCTTCTCATAGCCACCGACAACGGCATTTTCAATCTTCTTATAGCCATCGACCACTTTGTCGGAAATCTCCTGACTTGCCTGAGCCAGCTTCGATGTCGCCATAGCGAGCCTCCTTCTATCGCCGATGCGAACCTATCGCGTTCGCAAGATATTCCCCGATAGAGCCATTAAACGAATTCGCCCGCCCATCTTGAACAACACGCATGGCATTTCGTGTCGAAGCCGCGAACAAAAAAGTGAAACGCCCTGCGCCAACAGACCGAAGCACCTCGCTTCGAGCAATTGGCGCCAGGGCGTTTCGCGCAAGCAATCTGCCAACAAGTCGAAAAACTAAGCCATCTTCGCTTGGTACCCGGCAGCGACGACGGCGTCGATAAGCGCTTGATCGTCAACATCGCCGGAAAGCGTGACCACCGCGTTCTTGTTCTCGAGGCTTACCTGCGCATCTTCGACGCCGGGCACGCCCTTGAGCGCCTCCGTCGCATGAGCTACGCAATGCTGGCACATCATGCCTTCGATATCTACGGTTTTCTGCATAGTTGCATCCTTTCTTTGTACGGCAGCGGCTTCTTCTATCACCGCTGCAGGTTCAACATCGTTTTCCTGCGCTTTGAAAGCATCGTCTTCGGCCACCGGATCCGCACCGCGCTCCCAGCTCGGCTCCCATGTGCGCAAACGCAGCGCGTTGGAAACGACCGTCACCGAAGAGAATGCCATGCACGCGGCGGCTATCATCGGGTTCAGCGTCACACCCGGAACCAAACCCGCAGCCAGGGGAATGCAGATGGCGTTGTAGACAAGCGCCCAGAAGAGATTCTGCTTAACATTGCGCATCACCGCCTGCGAAAGCTGCAATGCTGCAGGAACATCGAGAAGGTCGGAGCGCATAAGAACCATGTCCGCCGATTCCATCGCGATATCGGTTCCCGCACCGATGGCGATGCCCACGTCGGCCGTTGCCAGAGCGACGGCGTCGTTGATGCCATCACCCACCATAACCGTTCCGCCGGCTACGCTCGCGGAAGCGATGACTTCGGCTTTTTGATCGGGCAAAACCCCGGCGATAACACGGTCGACGCCAACCTGACCCTGAACGGCACGAGCGGTGCGTTCATTATCGCCGGTAAGCATGAGCGTCTCCATGCCCATGCGGCGAAGCTCTTCGACTGCACGCTTGCTGGTGGGTTTCACGGCATCGGCCAGCGAGATGACGCCGAGGATATGCGCCCCTCGAGCAAAAAACAACGGCGTGCGCCCCTGGTCGGCAGCCATTTGCGCCATCTGCTCGAACTCACCCAAATCGATGCCGCGATCGCCCATCATACGCGCGTTACCCGCGCAATAGCGCTCACCTTCGATAGAACCCTCTATACCCTGGCCCGGTATCTGTACAAAGCCATCGACGGTCATCGGAACATGCCCCGCGCGCAGGCGCCCTTCGGCATAAGCGCATACGGCCTGAGCAAGCGGATGTTCCGAGAACTTCTCCAGCGAAGCGGCGACAGCTATCAGGTCATCTTTCGACACCGCACGGGCCGCGCGAACGTCAACCACCTCGGGCGCTCCCTTGGTGATGGTGCCCGTCTTGTCCATGATGACGGTCTTGATCTCAGATGCGCGCTGCAGCGCCTCGGCGTCTTTAACCAGCACGCCCTTGCGTGCACCGCGCCCAGTTCCCACCATGATGGCAGTGGGGGTCGCTAGGCCCAATGCGCACGGACATGAAATGACCAGTACCGAAATGGCATGCGTAAGCGCGGTTTCAAGCCCTGCGCCAAGGATCACAAACCACACCGCAAATGCCACGAGGGCAATCGCGATAACCGCAGGGACGAACACCCCCGATATCTTGTCGGCAAGCTTCTCGATGGGCGCTTTCGATGAAGTGGCATCGTCTACCATGCGCACGATGCCCGCCAACGCGGTGTCATCGCCAACGCGATCGGCACGCATCTTGAAATACCCCGCCTTGCTCACCGTCGCACCGACAACAGCATCGCCTGCAAGTTTTTCAACGGGAATGGGCTCGCCCGTGATGGCCGATTCGTCCACGCTCGCCGTTCCCTCAAGCACGGTTCCGTCGACAGGAACGCTCGTGCCGGCTTTCACGATGAGGACGTCACCTTCGCGGACTTCCTCGATAGGCACTTCCTGCTCGCCCCCGGCAAGCTCGCGCAAAGCGGTTTTCGGTGCCAGGTCCATAAGCGCAGTGATAGCATCGGTGGTCTTGCCCTTTGCCCGTGCCTCGAAGAATTTCCCCAGCGTGATCAGGGTAAGGATCATGCCCGCGCCTTCAAAGTACAAATCCATGGCGGCCATATGCGCAGATTCCATGTCGCCCGCACCCAGCGCAAAGCCCATGCGATACATAGCATAGATGCCATAGACGATAGAGGCCGTAGCTCCCAGCGCCACCAGCGAATCCATGTTGGGCGCGCCGTGAAACAAACTTTTGAAGCCACCGCGGAAGAATTTGAAGTTGACATAGACGATTGGCAGCAACAATAAGAACTCAGTCAATGCAAACGGCACCACGTTGTGCCCCAACAAGGCGTCGGGCAGAGGCCACCCTAGCATATGCCCCATGGAAATGTAGAAAAGCGGCAAGCAGAAGATAAACGACACGATTACGCGGAAGCGCATATGGGCAAGTTCCGCCGCTGCTCGCTCAGCAGGCGTAGGACCTGACGGAGCACCCTTCCCCTCTTTGACGGCAACGCGCGGAATGGCGCCATAGCCCGCCTTCTCGACAGCTTCGGAAACCGCCTTGAGCGTCTCGGGATCGCCATCGAAATCGATATCCATGCTGTTCTTCAGCAGATTCACGGCAACGCCGTTCACGCCTGGGACAGCACGCGTGGCCTTATCGACGCGCGCTTCGCACGCAGCGCACGACATGCCGGTAACGTCAAATGTCTGTTTCATCTTATTTGCTGAACTTCCCTATCAGATCCATTACCTCATCGAGGACTTCGGTGTCGCCATGCTGCACGCGCTCGACCACGCATGTCTCCAGATGGTTGCGCAAGATGATCTCGGACACGCGGCGCACGGCAGCTTCGGCGGCGGCAAGCTGGGTTAGGATATCGCCGCAATAGCGATTTTCGTCCACCATCCGCTTCACGCCGTTCAGCTGCCCGATAACGCGATTCAGGCGCTTTTGAAGATCGTCTTGCAGGTCAAGCGCGCGCTCGGTATCTTTGTAGCGAGGGCTTCCGCAACAGCAGCCCCCGTCGTTCTCGGTTTCCATGTTTCCCGCCTATCGTTTCGGTTGCCCTTGACGGCGACTCGTCGTATACCCCACAAGGGTATCTTTCGGCTGCATTATAATACCCACCTAGGGTATGTCAAGAAAAATTAGCGCCATCTAATACAAGATGCAGAATCCCGTCACCCAAACACGGCACGCCCCACAAAACCGCAAGGCCCAACCGCAACGTTCTCGCCTCAACAACCGCTAACACGCTTGGGGATACGGCGAATATCATCGCGGCTGAGCAGACGGCGGCCAACCTCTATGCCGGCAGCCCGCTGAATCGCATCGGTCACCGCGGTTCGGTAGTTGAACACAAACCAGTTCTCGGCGACATGAGCCCCTTCCATCGCAAGCAACGCGTCGGCCACCTGCGCAGCATTGAAGCGCCAGCCCATATCCTCACGCAACACGCGCAGCGCAAAGAACGCCGTGTAGCAGATAAGGAAATGCGCCCTTAGATGAATATCCGCCCTGACCTCGTGCGGAACGGATATGAAATCGGCCGCGATAACCTGGAACGGCTCGTGCACGCGCCAGAGCTCGCGATAAATGTTGAAAACAGCCGCATCGGAATTCCCCGTCTCGTTTGTAACTATGCAAAGCGCCTGCGGATGCGCGCTCGCCGTGCTGCTGAAGGCGATCTCCTTAAGTTCGATCGAATGCGCCCCGCGCATCGCCCCCAGCGATTTTCTGCTCTGACGCGACTTAATGCGAAAAGCCCCGTTGCGCGTCATCCTGTATCCTTGCGGATCATCAGCCCAAAGAGCGCTTTCGCGGGCGAGCGATTCCGCCGGCTGCAACAAAACAAAGCCGTCACCTTGCTCGACCAAAGCCTTCGCCACGCCATCGACATCGGGGAGCTGAGCCGCAACCAAGGTGACGCGATCGACCCCTGCTTCGTCCTTCAAGGCCGCCACGATCCCCAGTATCTGCGATACCGACATATCGCGCGGCACGATTCGGTACGAAAGGGGAATGCCGCCACCGTCTATCATCAAGCAAAGGCGCGCATTCGCGCGCGAGCCCAGCTCATCAGGACCGCCCGCAACCTGTCCTTCAGCCCACGCGAATTCGTAGTTGCTGAAAACCAAACGCACACCCGTGAGATTGCGCCCCCCTTTGATCTGCGAATACCTTTTGTTCAGATGTGCGACGAACCCTCTATCAAGGCTTGCGACAGCCTCGAAGGAACGATACAAATCGGCATACGAAAACTCACAGCGCCGTGGAAACTTCACGCGCCCATTCCACGTTTCGTGAACCGGAACGGCATGGAGCATGCGCGCCGTAGCCAAAAGCTCGAAAGCCCGCCCGCACGCGCTTCTACCTGTTGCCGAAGAAAAAAAACGCCCGACGCCGAATCTGTCCAGATAGCCCAGAGCGATCGCGCCGCCGAGCTGCACCGACCCCGCGCCATCAGGCGAGATAAGGGAGTCGCGTCCCAACGACAGACGAATCTCCGCGTCATCTTGTCGAGCATTCAGATCAGCAACATATTCCTTAAAATGCGCGATGGGGTCGGCAAAGCGGTCGGCAAATTCGTCCGCATACCCTATGCTCTCCACCGTTTTCGAGCAAACGCGCCCATCCTGACGATAATTGCGCACCACCGACAGATAAGTGCGCCCGTTTCTCCTCGTTTGCTTCAAATACATGTGCGTTTCACAGGCTCCTTTGCGGATGGCAATCCGTTTCTGTCGGTTCCCTACGTTTCCTTACAAATTGTTTATAGCCGAAATGTCACCGGAGACCTCGCTAAAATGGGTCACGCACAAACGAAAGGCAGCATATGACGCTAGAAATGCTTATCGGAAAAATACACCGCGCAACCGTAACGCAAGCCGAACTCGACTACGTGGGCTCTATCACCATCGACGAAGACCTGCTCGACGCCGCTGGTATCCGCGAATATCAGCGCGTGGAAATCGCCAACGTCAACAACGGCGAGCGCTTCGCCACCTACACCATCGCGGGCGAGCGCGGAAGCGGCATCGTGTGCCTAAACGGCGCCGCAGCTCATTGCGCCAACCTCGGCGACAAAGTGATTATCATGGCATATGGCCAGCTCACACCTCAAGAAGCCGATTTGGCGAAGCCAAAGGTCGTGTTTGTTGACGATGCCAACAAACCCACGCGCATAACCGATTACGAAAAGCACGGCCGCCTGCAAGACGTGGAATAGGAGTCCCCCTCATGCAAATCGCATACACCGTAGCCGAAGCAAAACAGATAACCCGCGCCTGGAAACGCAACGGCGAGACCATCGGCCTTGTACCCACCATGGGCTATCTGCACGAAGGTCACGCGAGTCTCATCGAACGCGCCCGCAAGGAGAACGATCGCGTGGTCGTGTCGGTTTTCCTCAACCCAACGCAATTCGCCCCCAACGAAGATTTAGAGGATTATCCGCGCGATTTCGAACACGATTGCGCACTGTGCGAAAAAATTGGCGCCGATCTGGTATTTCACCCCGAACCAAGCGAGATGTACCACGATCCTCACGCCTTCGTGAACATCGACCTTCTCTCCGAAACCATGGATGGCGCCGCCCGGCCCATCCACTTCCGTGGCGTGTGCACCGTGGTCAGCAAACTTTTCAACATCATGCTGCCCGATAACGCCTATTTCGGTCAAAAAGATGCGCAGCAGCTCGCTATCGTGAGGAAGCTTGTCTGCGACCTCAACTTTGACGTGAAAATCAATGGGTGCCCCATCGTGCGCGAGGCTGACGGCTTGGCGAAATCGAGCCGCAACACCTACCTTTCGCCCGAAGAGCGCGCCGCCGCACCCGTGCTATACCGCGCAATCAAAAAAGGCCAAGAAATCATCGAGCACGGCATGAAAGCGACCGACCTCGAAACGGCGATGAAAGCCGTGCTGAGTGAGGAACCGCTGGCCAAAACGGAATACGTCACCGCCGTCGACGCGCTTACCATGCAGCCCATCGAGACCATCGATCGCAACACGCTGGTTGCCATGGCCGTGCGCATCGGCAAAACGCGCCTCATCGACAATTTCAGCTACGAAGACAACTAGCCCACCCCGCCGCAACGCCGCGAAAGGCCAGATCTTGCTTGCCAAAATAGGAAACACCTGCACTCGATACGTCGCCGTCATCATCGTGGTTTTCTCGATATGGGCGTTTTTCACCCCGCAACTATTTGCGTGGGCGACGCCTTATACCTCCATCTTTTTAGGCGTCATCATGTTCGGCATGGGGCTTACCATCAGCGCCGCCGATTTCAAAGTGGTCCTTACCCACCCCAAGGAAGTGCTGCTCGGCGCACTGGCGCAATACACCATCATGCCCCTTTCCGCCTGGGGATTGGCAACCCTGCTGCAGTTACCATCCGATTTGGCTCTTGGTGTCATATTGGTAGGCTGCTGCCCAGGAGGCACCGCTTCGAACGTCATCGCCTATATAGCTAAAGGCGACGTACCCCTTTCCGTGGGCATGACCATTGCGTCAACCTTGCTTGCACCCTTGGCAACTCCCGCCCTGGTCTGGCTTTTCGCCAACACATGGGTGGAAGTATCGTTTTCGGCGATGTTCTCGAGCGTGTTACAGGTGGTGCTTATCCCCGTCGCCGCCGGAATTCTGGCAAACATGTTCGCGGGACGTGCCGTGCGCAAGATCACGCCCGCGCTACCGCTTCTCAGCGTGGCGGCAATCGCGCTTATCGTTGCGGGAATCATGGCCAACAACACGCAGAAGATCCTCGATTGCGGCATGCTCACCCTCGCCGTAGTCGCCTTGCACAACGGCATCGGGATGCTCGCCGGCTACGGTGTTGCACGCCTGTTCAAGCTCGATTACGCAAAAACTTCGACATTGGCCATCGAGGTCGGCATGCAAAACTCCGGCCTCGCTGTAACGTTGGCAGCAGCTAATTTCGCCACCAACCCGCTTGCAACGCTCCCTGGCGCGATTTTTAGCGTCTGGCACAATATAGCCGGATCGATTTTCGCAAATTTCCGCAGGAGACACACGCAAAAGGAGCAATCATGAATCTCACGCTCGGCCTCGCACAGGTTTATCGCCCCGAAGATGCGAGCATCCTTGACGTCGCTGGAGATTTCTTCCAGCAAGCCGCAAGCGAAAACGTTGATTTACTGGTCTTTCCCGAATTTCTCATGATGCCCCTCGAAGGCACGCCCGAAGCATTCCGCGCAGCAGCGCAGCCACTTGATGGCCCCTTTGTGCACGCAATGGCGAAAATGGCCGCTGGACATAGCATATGGACCATATTCACCATGAATCAACGCAACGATTCTGCGCCCGATGCAAAACCGCTCAACACCGCCGTAGTGCTCGATGCAAACGGCGCCATTCGCGGAACCTATAGCAAAAACCACCTGTTTGATTTGAATCCTCTCAAAGAATCCGATTACATGGCGCCCGGCACCGAACTTCTTGCGCCCATCGAAGCGCCTTTCGGCAGCTTCAGCATAGGAATCTGCTACGATTTGCGGTTCCCCGAAATCGCCACCCAGGCAGCGCAGCAAGGATGCGAGCTGATGCTCTACCCCGCCGGCTGGGCCGACGGACCCACGAAAGCCGATCAATGGTGCGCCCTTCTCGCCGAGCGCGCACGCGAAACAAGGATGCATGTAGCAGGTGTTTCTCTTGCTGGGCCAGGATACGTCGGACAAAGCTGCGTCTTCGGCCCCCAAGGCGATCTTCTGGCAACCGCCGGAAGCAGCCACGAGCTCTTGGTCTGTCAGATTGGATAAACCCACCCTGCGCGCCCTCGCAACCCCGACGTTTTCTCAAAACAGCCCGTCGCAGACGTATAATGCTCTGAAACCTAGAGAAAGCGGAGCCCATGCTCGAACTCACAAGCCCTTATCAGCTGCGCACCAGCGACTTCGATCGATACGAGCGGATCAAGCCGGCGTCGGCGCTTGATATCTTTCAGGATATCGCCGCGATCCAGGCGGAAAACATGGGCATCGGCTACGAGACGATGACCTCGCGTGGCGTGTTCTGGGCCGTCGCACGCACAAAACTCGAAATCGTGAAAAACCCGGTCATGCACACCACGGTAAATGCACGAACCTGGCCCCACGATCCCAACAGGCTCATGTTCCAGCGCGACTATAGCATGAAGGACCTCGATGGAAACCTGCTGATAAAGGCCACAAGCGAATGGATGCTCATGAACATCGAGACGCGCACAATCGAATCGATCCTCGACCATTGCGACACCTCGAGCTACGAGTACGCGCCCGACCGTGCCTTCGAAAAGAAAATCCGCCGCACAAAGCCCTTCGCGCCCGAAGACGCCACTGCCGGCCCGTTCGTAGTCGTCCCGCACGAAAGCGACGTCGACCCCAACGGCCACGTGAACAACGCCTGCTATGCAACCTATATTCTCGATGTTCTAGAATTGAACGAAAACGAGGCCGTCAAAACGCTTCAAATCGACTATCGACACGAAGTGCATGCGGGTCAAAAACTCGAAATGCTCGTCAAACGCGACGGGAAAACCATCCTCGCCCAAGGCATGAACGCGAGCGGCGATACGGCGTTCACCTGCGAGATCGTCCTTTTCTAATCGCCAAACGAACTGTCTGCGACAGCCTTGTCGAGCACATCGCGAATGACGCCGAGCTGTCGGTCCGTCGCGTTCAGGCACGAAACCCAGTTGAAACGCCCCTGAGTATTGCAAGCAGCCTGAATATCCCCGCTCGTCTCCGCGCAGGTGACGAGCGGTTTTTTATCCTCGCCTTCCAGCTCGGGACAAATCTCATTTGGGATGTCGTAAAGCGTCTCCAGGCAATCGACGGCAAACCCCGGGCAGCAAAAGAACACGCGAAAATCCTCGTCACGCCACTTCGGCAGCAAGTTCTCCGAAAGAGGCGAAGCCCATGATGACTCCTTGTGCCCAAAGACGCTTTGATAGGAAACTGTGATATCTCTCCGCGAAACTCCCAGCTTATCAGCGATCAAAGCCGCCGTTTCGTTCGCTTGGGTCCGATACGTGTCGCCGTTCTTCTCATCCTTCAGCGGAATCGCATGGAAGGAAAGCATCAGCTTATCACCGCGATCGGCGTCGTATCCACGCTCGCGAATGCTGTCGGCGATTGCATCGATGTATCGAGGATTGTCGTGATAGTTGTCGATGATGCACGTGGCGGGGCTCCATCCAACCGTTTTTTGCGCCCGACGATACGAATCGACCACCGACTGAGTGATTGAGTATGCACTTTGCGGGTAAAGTGGCAGCAAAACAATGCGCTCGCACCCGACATCGCGCAAATCGGCAAGAACCGCCCCGATCGAAGGCTCGCCATAACTCATGGCGCTGCGCACCTCAAACGAACCGCCGACAATCCCCCTAGCGCAGCTTTCGTCATAGGAAGCTTGGAGTTTGTCGACCAAATGCTGCTGGTTCACGATAAGCGGCGAACCTTCGGGTGTCCAAACCCACCTATAACGACCAGCCGACGAGAACTTGCGTTTCGGCAGAATATGCTTGTACACGATGTATTTCCAAATGAGTTTGGGCATTTGGCAGATGCGATCGTCAAGCAGAAACTCGCGCAAATACGACTCGATATCGTCAGGTCGGCAGCTAGCGGGCGACCCGGTATTCGCAACGATGATTCCTGTCTTCATGTAAGCCCTTCGCAAAAGCATTGATGTCGAGCGCTAATCTACCACAAGCCTTTGAAGGAACCGTCGGCGCAGGCCTCCGCAAAAGCAAGTTGCTATAGTTTTTGATGAGGTGGCCATAATTCAGGCCTAATGCAAAATGCGCCGTGCAGGCGAAATCGCACGGCGCACGCAAAATCGGCTTTTTTTGGGGGGGGGCGGAATCAACGTTTCTGGCTTTTCATTTGCCATGTCAGCAAAAAAACGACGAATTCGCGATGACGAACACGCTGCCGCAATTATGGATAAGCGCACCGCTCACAGGGTCGAGAACTCGCCCGAACGCTCGGCACGCTCGATATAGTCCATCTTATCTTCGAGCTTGCAACTAGCGGGAAGAGGCACCGTGTTCTATCACATCAGCCAACGTAAGGTTTTCGAGACAGCGCGTTATCGCACCCTCTAGGTTCTCCCAAACATAAGTGGAGGCGTCGTCGCGAACAAGCTCCTCTGCCGGAACAGGCGAGAAGCCCCCTTCGGTGAGCTGCAGGATTTCGGCGATGGTTATCAGCGCCGGATCGCGATCAAGTCGATAGCCACCTTGGTAGCCGCGCGTGATGCTGAGCATCCCCGAAGGATTGAGACATGCAACTATGCGCTCGAGATACTTTTTGGAAATGCCTTGCCGATCCGCTATGGATTTTAGCGAAACGGGACCTTGATCGTCGTGCTCGGCGAGATCGATGAGAAAACGCAATGCATAGCGCCCTTTTGTGGAAACAAGCATATCGAGCCCCCAACGCGCCGAACCGGCCGCGAAACCAAAGTCTACCTACAACATGGATTATAGCAGGCAGAAATAGCAAGCGCCGCCTTGCTTCACGCAATGCGGCGCTTGGGGGTCGGGGTTCGGGTGCTTGGTGCTTTCGGATTTCTGGGCGCTGTCGGCCGCTGTCTGCTTCTTATCGTAGGCGCTGTCGGCCGCAGTCTGCTTCGCAAAACGCGGCTCGGCGTCAGCAAATCGCCGCTCGGCTCCTAGAGCTTATCCGCCAAATCGAAGATCAAATGGGCGGTTTTGTCCCAACCCAGGCAAGCGTCGGTAATCGACTTGCCGTATTGACCGCCATCAATAGGCTGATTGCCATCTTCGATATAGCTCTCGACCATAAAGCCTCGAATCAAACCCGCAATCTTCTCGGAACGCTTGCAGCTCTCAAGCACCTCGTTTACGATACGCGGCTGTTCGAGCGGACGCTTGCCCGAGTTATCGTGATTGCAGTCGATGATCACGGCCGGGTTTTGATACTCGCCCGTATTGTATGCATCGGCGAGGCGCTCAAGGTATTCGTAGTGGTAGTTGGGATAGTTCACGTCGTCGAGGCCCTTGTAGCCACGCAGCACAGCATGCGCATAGGGGTTGCCCGTAGTCTCCACATCCCAGTTACGATAAATGAAATTCTGAGGCTGCTGAGCGGCATAAATCGAATTCAGCATCACGCTTGTGCTACCACCCGTCGGGTTTTTCATACCCACGGGAACCTCAACTCCACTGGCGACCTGGCGATGGTCCTGATTCTCGACCGAACGAGCACCCACCGCAAGATAGCCCAGCAAATCAAACAGGAATCGATAATTGTCGGGATAAAGCATTTCGTCAGCCGTGAACATGCCCGTCTCTTCGATGACGCGCAAATGCATGCGACGAATAGCCTTGATACCCTCCAGAAGATCAACTTCTCCCTCAGGGTTGGGCTGATGCAAAAGGCCCTTATAGCCTGTGCCTTTCGTGCGCGGCTTGTTAGTGTACACGCGGGGAATGATGATTAGCTTTTCGGAAACCTGATCGCGCACGCGCGCGAGACGCGTTGCGTAATCAAGCACAGAATCTTCCCTATCAGCCGAGCATGGACCGATTATCAACAGCTTTTTGTTGCTTTTTCCTGAAATGACATCGGCAACCTCGGCATCGAATGCCTTTTTAGCCTCCACGAGCTCGGGCGAAAGAGGCATCTCTTCACGAATCTCCTGGGGGATAGGAAGGCGGCGCTTGTAAATGGTTGTTGGCATATGAGCCTCCGTAAATCAGCGACGGAAAACCGTCTCAATGGTAGCGCCTGGAAAACGCGTACACGCATGATAGCACGCCTTTCCCCTCGCGCAAGAACACGTAAAACGGGTCGGTTCAGCCAAGCCCGCCCTTACCGAGGCGGGCGGCGGCAATCACTAACGGCGATACCCAAGCGCCTGTTGAATGCGACCGTAGTGCAAAAACTTCCCTTGCGCATCAAGCGCTGAGATGTCATCCCAGGTAGCCAGAGCACAACCGATAACCTCATCAGGCTTGACATGCACCTGTTCAAGCGTGAAATCAAACAAGAAATGGTAGATGTCGACAAAATAATTGTCGCCCTTATCAAGTGCCACGTTCTCGTATGAGTAAATAGGTGTACGCACCATGTCGCTCACATCGAGGCCCGTCTCCTCGAAAACCTCGCGAACAACAGCTTCGGAAGTTGTCTCGCCTGCGCGAACACCGCCCCCGGGAACTTCCCAAGCGCCCGCTGCCCATTTCTTGTTCAGCGACCGCTGCGTGATGAGCAGACGCCCGCCGCGATCTTCGATCACGGCCAAGGCGTACAGCATGAACTCGCCTTCCGCCAAATGCAAGCCATTGCGTGCAACGACGCGCCCAGTCTTGTGTCGTTTTTCGTCGTATATATCTATCAGCTCTTCTGCCATAGAACCCCTATCGCGCTATACCTCGCGCGTCTCCTGAAAGCGAATCATCCCCACCGGGGCGCCCTCTTGATCCGCCGATATCAAAGCCAGCGTATCGGTCGTGCCGCAGCGGACGAGCGCCATGCCCGCCAAACCTGTCGTCTTACGATAAGCAACTGACATGCCACCATCGATAATAATCACCTTGCCGCCGCATTTGACAGGATTTTCGCCATCTTTAACTTTCACGGGCACGTGACCGCAAATTATGCGCGAGCTGCTTGGATCCATACCGAAATCCTCAAAGATACCGGCCACGGCATGCTCGTCTTCGAGCAGCGCATAAAACGAATTCTTTATTTCTTTGCGCGCGGCCTTGTCTTCGATGCAGTAAATCTCAAACGTCGCCATCTTGCTTTTGGCGAATAGAGGAGATCCCTGCCCCAGCCATAAATACCAAAGAAGATCGCGCCCACGTTTTGCCACGTTTGCATCCTGGGCATCAAATGCTTGGCGAATGTAGGCGTCAACGGCGTCGAAAAGCGCCCGACCCCGGTATTTCCGTCCGAATAAATCCACTTCCATAAGCGTTCCGTCAGGATTCAGCGGAACGCACGCATGGAACAGCAACGTGTTCCCGATTTTTTTGTACAAGCTGCCAAAATCCAGCAAAAAACGCATGTGGGCTTGCAAGCGCTCGTTTTTCCTAAACGCGCTCTCCAGCGCGCGCATAACGGACTCTTCTTCGTCGGTAAGCCTATACGGATCTGCGGGATCAACTGTCGGAAACACGTCGTCGATCAGCGGATAAACGACGCCGTCAAGCAGCACGTTGCCAAGTTCGTAGTCGATCTTATCCAGTAACTTGCGGTCGGCTAGGTCAAACGATGGGTACTCATCTATCAGCTGGCCTTCAACCTTAAACTGGATAATAGCCATGGCCTTTTGCAGCTGGGTATTTAGACGTACCTCATCATGCGTTAAGCCATCCGAAACTTTCAAACCAAAAGCAACGCATGGATCATCGGCGTAAACGCTCCGTGCCATTTCCTCAAGCGGCGCGTAGTCAATCCCATATGCGTTCAAAATCCCCATGTTGCCGTAGCGCGCGCAGTTGCGCACCACATGCGCGATGCATCCGCGCTGGCCCAAAGCCGCACCCATCCATACAACATCGTGGTTGCCCCACTGCACGTCGACCTTCGGCAGCGTCGCAAGGCGATCCATTATCAGCTCGGGCGCAGGACCGCGATCGAAAACATCTCCCACAAGATGAACCGCATCGATACTTTCACACAAACCGCCGCAACCGCTGTCGAGCAGACGCGAAAAAATATCGTATTCGCCATGCGGATCGGAAACGAAAAGCTCTGCGGATCGGCTTGCTTGAGCACTTGCCATCTGACACCCCGTCCTCATCTGAAGGCTCCAATTGGTTCCCTCATTTTAAGACAAAAGAAAGGCCGCCGTTCGTGAACGGCGGCCAGAGTGCCAACTTGAGCGAGGTTTTCGCCAAAGGCTACGACAGCATCACGCTGAACAGCGGATATGCCACAACCAGCATCAAAACAAGCTCGGCAATGATAAACGTGCCCGTGTACTTGTAGATGTCGGACGACTTCAACCAGTCGGTATTCGCGAACATCATTGCTGCGAAAGGCGAAGCAGCAGGCGTGAACATTGCGCAGGAGAGCACGAAGAAGATGCTCACGGCAACGATCGGAGCTGCATTCACGCCTGCAGTGCTGCAGTACGCGAAGATGATGGGCTGGAAAATCATGCCGATAACCAGAGAGTTGCAGATGTTGGTAAGAACCATCTGAATGAGCAAAGCAAAGACCACGAAGGTAAAGCCGCTCATTCCGCTAAACAGCGGGGTAAGCGCAAGCTTCAAAGCAGCGGAGATACCCGTCTTCTCGTTGGGGAGAATAGAGCTCAGCATGATAGCTGCAACGATCAGGAAGAAGATGCCCCAAGAAACACCCTTCTGGATGGACGGGCCAACGGCAACGATGGGTTTACCGGCAATGTGGACACCAGCCATAACGCCGCAGAAGAGAACCGCCATGCCGATGGTGTTGGCGTTTAGGAAATCGAAGAACGGGATGCCCTTGAAGAAGCTCGGGAGCAACATAACCAAGGTCAATAGAACAACGCCCCAGAACAAAACCTTCTGGCGTGCGTCGAGCGCAGGCAGCGGGTTTTTGTTCAGGTCCTCGATCTTCAGCTCTTTCAGTTTGGAGACATCGGGGCGGAAAACGAACTTGCAAATCAGGATAGCGATAACCACGAACAGAATGCCGACGATCATCGTAGCGATGAAGTACATGCCGTCGTTCATGAAACTCGGATCGCTCGAAAGTGCGCGGTAGTTAGCGAGCAGTGCCAAGCCGTTCGACTTGAAAGGCGGAACAGGGAACGCGGCCAAAGCGGAAAGGACAACCAAGATAATCGCCAAAACGCCGTAGGTCTCATGATCCTCGCGACGATAACCAACCTGCTCGAGGGCGTCGTAAACGATGGGCCACATCAAGATGATGGCAGGCGTGCAACCAACGAAAATCGTCATGGCGAACGAAGCCATGCAGATCATGAAAGTGAACAACCACGGCTTGCCCTCGGAAAACTTGCGCGTCAGGAAGAAACGACCAATGTGGGCAGTGATGCCTTCATGCGCAAGAGCGCCAGCAAAGATCATCATGAACAGAACCTGAACGACAACCGAGTTGCCGAATGCCATCGAAAGCACATTGCCCATGGTGTCATAATCAGACAAGCCGACCATGGCTATGCAGAGAATAGACGACCACAGAACGTCAACCGTGGTCCACAAGTACAGCGTGCCGATGAAGATGCCTAGAATCTGCATGCCGATGGCCGTGATAGGTCCAAACGGCGGAATGAAGCGGAATACCAACATGATGGCCAGGCCGATGAGGAAGTGAATGTTCTTCGGGGTCACCAGCTTAAGACCCTGCGAATTCTCGTCCATTGCCTCTCCTTTCCTTAACTTCTTTGCCCTCTTTTCACGGGCGAGTTCCTACCGCTCGCCGCATTTGCAATAGACTCACTGTATCACAATTCCTCCAAAAGTCCTCCCCATTTTGCGCAAGGCTTTGCCACGATTCGTCCAAGATTTGCCTTGTCGGAAGCTCCATCTCGGACGGTTTATCCGACGGGGCTTCCGACCAGCGAATATTTACTTGGAAGAGCCGACGGCTCCCACGTGTAGCAAATTTACCGCCGCACGGCCATAAGAAAATGCTTTAGCAAGACGTTGTCCTATCATCTTTCTACGAAACGCTTTTCGCAAAACGAAGCACCCGAACAGCTTCGTCTCGTTAATGCAAAAGCGGAGCCCTCCGAAGAGGACTCCGCTATCTCGAAACAATCCGATTCGCGCCGTCACTTGACCCTGCGCTCGCGATAAGAGAGAGCCGATGGGCGCCCGAAACAAACTAAACGCCCGTCACGCAAGCCGCGATGGTCGTGTTAAAGCCATTTGCGCCCTCGACCTCAACGCAGTTGGTCTCGTAATCGCTGCCGAAAGAGCCTTCCACCTGGAACTTTGAAACATCCATGCGCGGAATCTCGACCTCTTCGGGCTTCTCGAGCTGCGGTACCCACTCGTAAGGAATGCGGTATGCGCGATAAATCAGGTTCGCGCCAGCGTCAGGATACACGTACTCCCAAACGAGCTTCTGATCCTTGGTGTACTCGCGGAAAATGGCGCTGCAGCCTTCGCAAATTAGTGTATTGCCGTTGGGCAGGCGCTGCGCATCAGAGGTCAGCGGGCTGTAGAAGTAGTTGCCGTTGAAGTTGAAGCCGCCGCCGGTGCCGGAAGGCTCGCCGGTGCATTCCCACACGATCTCGAGCGTGATGGGGTCGAACTCCACGACGCGGGAGGAGTCGCGGCGGGTCACTTTAAGACCCTGCTTGGAGAACTGGTTGGGGGCGCCGTAGCCGGCCCAGCCGCCGTTGTCGTACACCATGATATTGCCCTCGCCCGGCAGGCCCTTGGGGATCATGTGGGTGTGGTGCGGGCCGACGATGGTGCCGAAGATGCGCAGTGCGGGATCCTTGGTGTAGTCGGGGCCGACCTTCCACACAATGTCGCCGCTCTCGTGGTCGATGATCCACATCATGTTGTTCTCACGAGAGTCCATGATGATGTTCTCGGGGTTGAAGCGCGCATCGTCGGCGTCCCAGTGCTTGTTGGGGCCGAGATAGGAGGCGCAGTTCACATGGAAGATGTCGCCCTGGCCTTCGGGGCCGGCATTTTGAACATTGGGGTTGCGGAACATGGCATTCTTCTGAACTTCATCGAGCTGGAACTCGTTGAAGTGGTCGAGCATGCGCCACTCCCAGAGGAGGTTGCCCTCGCGGTCAATCTCGATCAGGCGGTCTTCCAACAGATTCTGCGGCGAGATCTTGAGCTTCTTCGCATCGTTGTGCGTGAGGATGAGCATCTTATCGAAGTTGGGATCAGGCTCCTGACCAGGCGCATAGTAACCGACTGGGCTGCCGGAAACCTGGTAGTCGTGATGCTGGCGAGCGCTCCAATAAGGCTCTCCGTCGTCCACTACCTGCTGATTCTTATTGAAGGTCCACTCGATATTGCCATCCCAGTCGACCATGGTGAGATCTTGCTGGTCTTGGTAAGCGTACTGAGCACCACAGGTGCCTAAGCTGCCGATAACGTGTCCACCGGGAAGCATCTTTGCGGGGAAGCCAGCCATGTCTTTCTAAAAACGAACCATGCGGCCGTTCATATCAAGAAGAATGATGCCGTGATCTTTGCCTGTGAACAGCGTATAGCCGTTATAGGCTTCTTCAGGGTAGTAAACCGTTACACCCGTGGGGTAAACATTAGGGCGTTCCATACTTTCCCTTCCTTCAATTTTTCCCTACTTATGTGCGCGAGCACGAACATGCTCGATACAACATAGAAGGCTATCGAATCTTCTTAACAAAGTCTTAGCAAAGTCTACAAAATTTCACACGTGGACAAAACAGAGGGGCGGCGCCTCTCGGCACCGCCCCTCATGCAAATAAACACTCAAACGCTAAGTATGTCGCGGAGTTGTTACTCCAAGCCTTCTACGCAGTGAGCCATCTCGTCGTTGAACGCATGAGCACCCTCGACGGTGACAGCCGTGGTCTCGTACTCAGACTGCTCAGAACCCTCGAGATGGAACTTCGTGATGTCCATGCGCGGAATCTCGACCTCTTCGGGCTTCTCGAGCTGCGGTACCCACTCGTAAGGAATGCGGTATGCGCGATACAGCAAGCTCATGCCAACATCGGGGAAGACGTACTCCCAAACCAGCTTCTGCTCCTTGGTGTACTCGCGCAGGATAGCCGAGCAGCCCTCGGTGATAAGGGTGTTGCCGTTGGGCAGGCGCTGCGCGCTGGAGGTCAGCGGGCTGTAGAAGTAGTTGCCGTTGAAGTTGAAGCCGCCGCCGGAACCGGAAGGCTCGCCGGTGCACTCCCAAACGATTTCCATGGTAGTCGGGTCGAACTCCACGACGCGGGAGGAGTCGCGGCGGGTCACCTTGAGGCCGGTCTTGGAGAACTGGTTGGGGGCGCCGTAGCCGGCCCAGCCGCCGTTGTCGTACACCATGATATTGCCCTCGCCCGGCAGGCCCTTGGGGATCATGTGGGTGTGGTGCGGGCCGACGATGGTGCCGAAGATGCGCAGTGCGGGATCCTTGGTGTAGTCGGGGCCGACCTTCCACACAATGTCGCCGCTCTCGTGGTCGATGATCCACATGATGTTGCACTCGCGCGAGTCCATGATGATGTTGTCGGGCTTGAAGCGCTCGTCGCCTGCGTCATACCACTTGTTGGGACCCAGATAGGAAGCGCAGTTGGAGTGGAAGATGTCGCCCTGGCCCTCGGTGCCCGTATGCTGGGTATTAGGGTTGCGATACATCGCGTTCTTAATGGTCTCATCAAGCTCGAACTGGTTGAAGTGGTCGAGCAAACTCCACTCCCAAAGAATATTGCCTTCGCGGTCGATCTCGATCAGACGCTCGTCAAGCAGAAGCTGCGGCGAGATCTTGGGCTTGCGCACATCGTTGTGCGTGAGGATGAGCATCTTGTCGAAGTTCGGATCGGGATCCATACCTGGCACGTAGTAGCCGACAGGATTGCCAGAAACCTGATAGTCATGATGCTGACGCGCCATCCAGCGCTCGCCATCGGGATCGTTCACCAGCTGGTTGTGGTTGAAGGTCCACTCGATGTTGCCGTCCATGTCGACCATGGTCAGGTCCTCTTGGTCCTGATAGCCGTTAGCGGCAGGACGGGTAGCACGAGAAGCGATCATGTGGCCGCCCGGCAGGAACTTAGGTGGAAAACCGTACATGTCCTTCCAGTGGCGAACGACTTTGCCATTCATGTTGATCAGGTTGATGCCAAGACCGGGCGCCGAGAACAACGTATAACCATTCCAGCACTCATCCGGATAGTACACAGTGGTACCAGTGGGGAAGATATTAGGACGTCCCATTCTTTACCTCTTTCTCCTGACTTGCTTTCCTGCTTTACCATCTATGGAAAGCCGCACGACGCTCGAGATGACGTGCGGCCATGTCCATCAAATCTTATCGAAAGAAAAGACCAGGCGATCTTACATGAACTCTTCGATTTTATCGGCGAAATCGTCCTCGGGAGCGTCGCCGGAAATGACAGCCTTCACATCGCCGTTGGCGAAGAACATGGTTTGCGGAACACCCTTCAGGTGGTACTTCGGAAGAATGCCGGGCTGCTGCTCAACATCGATCTCATAGAACTTGTACTTGGGATAATCGGCCTCGAGTGCTTCGATTTTCGGATGAACTTCCTGGCACACATGGCAAGTCTTGCGGGAAACGAGGACGAGGCACTTCTGGCCGCCGTCTTCTACGAGCTCCTCGAATGCTTCGGGACTAAGCTTTTTCATTCTTAAAAACTCCCTTTCTCCTTTGAGTTTTAAGCTTCTTTTGGAATGCTAACACTTTGCCGCAAATCATTAGCTCTCAATTTCAAATTGAGAGCTCTTCGACGATAGGAAATTTTTATCAGCGCCCTGACGTTGCGTAACGCCGATGCTTCATCGGGTTAATTTTGCGCATCATAGGCAAAACCTATGATGCCGAGCCAGATATCGGGTAAGTGAATGAACGCACTTCTAATGAATAGAGTAAATTGGGAACAGCGCGATAGAGGATGCTATTCGCTCGCAGCACGTCTGCAAGCTTGCCTCAAATAAAAGTACGCGTCCACTACTACTAATAGGGGGAGCAATGGAGAAGACTGACGAATACTATGACCTGGTCATCATCGGCAGCGGCCCTGCAGGTCTCACAGCTGGCCTTTACGGCGGCCGCGCACTGCTGAAAACCGTCATCCTTGAAAAAGGCGCCATCGGCGGTCGCGTGACCACCACCACCGAAATCGTCAACTACCCTTCCGCAGGCCACACCACTGGCCCCGATCTCATCGAGAAAATGCGCACCGACACCGAGAATTTCGGCGTCGAGATTCGTCAGCAGGCCGTGAAAAGCGTCGATTTCTCCGGCGAAGATAAGATCATCGAAACCCGCAAAATCACCTATCATGCCAAGGCGGTCGTCATCGCCTCTGGCACGCATGCGCGCGTCATCGGCACCCCGGGCGAGGTCGAATTCACCGGTCGCGGCGTAAGCTACTGCGCCACTTGCGATGCCGAGTTCTACAAGGATCAGACCGTTGCCGTCATCGGCTGCGGCGACCAAGCCGTAGAGGAATCCGAGTTCATCGCCAAGTTCGCAAAGAACGTCGAGATTATCTCCCGCCACACCGACGGTCGCATGAGCTGCAACGCCACTGCTGCCGAGCAGGCGTTCAAGAACCCCAAAATCCACGTGAACTTCGGCGTGACCATCACCGAGGTCTACGGCGAGGATATGGTCGAGGGCATCAAGCTCAAGAACGTGACCACGGGCGAAGAGTCCACCCTTCCCTGCGAAGGCGTCTTCTTCTTCACTGGCATGGACCCCAACACCGACTTCTTGGGCGATCAGCCGTTCCTCGACGAAAAGGGCTGGATCGTCACCACGGGCGACAACATGGCGACCGACGTCCCCGGCGTTTTCGCTGCAGGCGATGTCCGCAAGAAGTTCTTGCGTCAGGTTTCCACCGCCGTCGGCGATGGCGCTTCTGCCGCCACCGCTGCCGAAAAGTACATCAGCTCCCTCGAGCAGAAATAACTTCTCGCAACAATGCTTTCAAACGGCCGCCTTCGGGCGGTCGTTTTCTTTTTGCGGAATGATCGCAAAAAGAAGGGGCCGCTTGCAAGCGGCCCCTTCCAGCAGGTTCGTTGTTATCAAACTTACAGATGCTCGACGATAAGGTCGCCCATCCCCACTGTGCCAACCACATGATCGACCGGAGTCTGGTCGTCCTTGATATCGCCGGTGCGCCAGCCCTCGTCGAGGACCTCGCTCACCGCACGAGCGATATCGTCGGCAGCTTCGTTCATGTCGAAGCTGTAGCGAAGCATCATCTCAACAGAGAGAATCTGAGCCAACGGATTGGCAATACCCTGCCCGGCGATATCGGGAGCGCTGCCATGACTCGGCTCATAAAGCGCAGTGCCGTCACCCAAGCTCGCGCTTGCCAGCATGCCCAACGAACCCGTAATCTGCGCCGCTTCGTCGGAAAGGATGTCGCCGAACATGTTCTCGGTAACAACCACGTCGAAGTCGGCGGGACGGTTGATGAGCTGCATGGCGGTGTTGTCCACCAGCAAGTCTTCGATTTCGACCTCGGGGTACTCGATCTCGCCGATTCGATGGACGATTTCGCGCCACATGCGGCTCGTTTCGAGCACATTTGCTTTATCAACGCTGGTTACTTTACCGCGACGCTTGCGGGCTGCTTCGAAAGCCTGACGGGCAATGCGCTCGATTTCGTACTCGCGATACTCGAGCGTGTCATACGCACGCTGGCCCTTCGCACCGTCGGTACCGGCACCTTCTTCGTCGTAGAAACGTTCGCGCTTGCCGAAATAAAGACCGCCCGTGAGCTCACGCACGATCATCAGGTCAACGCCGTCGATGATTTCGGGCTTCAATGTAGAAGCACCAGCCAAAGCATCGAAGATTTTCACGGGACGAAGGTTCGTATACAGACCGAGATCCTTGCGAATGCCCAGCAAACCTTGTTCGGGACGAGGAGCATTGGGGTCGGTGGAATCCCATTTCGGGCCACCGACAGCCGCCAGCAAAACAGCATCCGCCGCATGAGCTGCCGCCTTCGTTGCCTCGGGATAAGGCTCACCCGTAGCGTCGATTGCGGCACCGCCCAAAAGCGCATCCTCGCAATTGAATTCAACATCGTATTTCTTGCCGACGGCTTTTAGAACCTTCACGCCCTCGGCGATGATCTCGGGGCCGATGCCATCACCTGGCAGCGTGCAAATATTGTAAGTCGTGGTCATCCTGTCTGCCTCTTTCGCTGAACGTCGATTATTTGCCTAGCATCTTCTTGGTGCGCGCCACCAAGCCGCCTTCTTCGATGATTTCCTGCAAAAACGGAGGGAACGGCTGCGCTTGAAATGTCTGGCCGGTGGTTTTGTCGGTGATGACACCGCTGTCGGCATCGACCTCAACCACATCGCCGTCTTTGATGGCATCCACCGCTTCAGCGCACTCCATGATAGGCAGGCCGATATTGATGGAGTTGCGGTAGAAGATTCGAGCAAAGCTCTTTGCGATAACCACACTCACACCTGCGGCTTTGATGCAAATAGGAGCATGCTCACGCGAGGATCCGCAACCGAAATTCTCTTCGGCAACGATGATGTCTCCCGGAGCGACCTTGTTCACGAACTCGGTATCGAGGTCTTCCAAGCAATGCTTTGCCAGCTCAGCCGGGTCGGAAGTGGTGAGATAGCGCGCCGGAATGATGACATCGGTATCGATATCGCGTCCGTATTTGTGAACGGTTCCTTCGAATTTCATTTCAGGCTCCTTAGATTAATCGAGGTCAGAGGGCAAACCAATATGGCCAAGCACCGCAGAAGCAGCAGCAACAGCCGGCGAAGCCAGATAAACCTCGCTTGTGGGGTCACCCATGCGCCCGACGAAATTTCGATTAGTAGTAGCGATAGAGCGCTCGCCCGGCGCCAAAACGCCCATGTAGCCACCCAAGCACGGGCCGCACGTTGGGGTGGAAACAGCGCAATTCGCGTCGAGGAAAACTTGCATCAGGCCCTCGTCGATGCACTGGCGGTAAACCAGCTGCGTCGCCGGAATGATAATGCAACGCACGTTGGGATTGACCTTGCGACCACGTAAAACATCTGCTGCCTGGCGCATATCTTCGATGCGGCCGTTGGTGCAGCTGCCGATAACGGCCTGGTCGATGACGACATCGCGCGCTTCGGCAACGGGACGCGTATTGGAGGGCAGGTGCGGAAAAGCGACCGTCGGCGGGATGTCCGCTGCGTTGATTTCGTACACCTTGTAGTATTCGGCATCGGGGTCGGAATGGTATTCGATATAAGGACGCTCCACGCGGCCATCCATATAGGCACGCGTGACGTCATCCACCTCGATGATGCCCGCTTTCCCGCCAGCCTCGATAGCCATGTTGGAGATGGTAAGGCGCTGGTCCATGCTCAGAGAATGGATAGCACTGCCCGTGAACTCCATCGCACGATAAAGCGCGCCGTCGACACCGATCATACCGATGATATACAAGATGATATCTTTGCCGGTGACACCAGGCTGGAGCTCGCCTTCGATCTTGAACAAAATAGACTCGGGTACCTTAAACCATGCCCTGCCGGTTGCGTAGCCCACACCAGCATCAGTCGAGCCGACACCTGTGGAAAACGCGCCGAGAGCACCATAGGTGCAGGTATGGCTATCGGCGCCGATGATCAGATTGCCCGCACCGACAACGCCTTGCTCGGGCAAGAGAGCATGCTCGACGCCCACGCAGCCAACTTCCCAATAATGGGTGATACCCTGCTCGCGAGCGAAATCGCGAGCAACTTTCGCTTGCTTTGCGGAGTTGATATCTTTGTTGGGCGTGTAATGATCGGGCACGATGAGAACACGCGTTGGATCGAAGACGCGATCGACCCCGATTTCGTTGAACGTCTTGATAGCAATAGGCGTGGTCACGTCATTGGACAAGACCAGGTCGAGGTCGCATTCTACCAGCTGACCAGGAGCAACCTCGTCAAGGCCGGCATGCGCCGCAAGGATCTTTTCTGCAATGGTCATCGGACGAGCCATTGTGCCTCCCTCTCTCTATTCTTCTTCGGAAAGCGCTGCGCACAGCGCGTCTAAAAGCGTAATCGCAAAGTGTTGCGCCGAACGGTCTTCGCCTGCATCTTCCCACATGACGCCTGGGATTTCGATGGCGATGCGATTGGCACCGCGAGCAGAAACTGATTCGAACGCCGAAGAAAGCCGCAGCGCAAGCGTATCTTCCGGGGCAAAACCCACGCGCGGCGTTTCTGCGGGAACTCCTTCTTCGGGCAGCACGATATGCACCATGAGCATGCGCTCGTCAGGCTTCACCAAAAGAGAATCGGCACTGAGTATCTTTGACGCAGGGTTGGTTGCAAGCGAGAGATTCGACATGCGCGAGGCGACGCTGCGTGTGAAATCGTTCGTACCGAAAAGACACAGCGCATGCTGCTCCAAAACATCGGCTACGCGAGCAAAACCGACGTTGATAGGCGCGCCTATCGGCTTTTTACCTTCCCACGAATGGTGCAGGTTGCGAATAGCCGCAAACGTATAAGCTCCCGCAATGCCATCGGCGGGAAGCCCCATGTTCGTCTGAAATTTGCGCAAAGCATCCTCGGAATAGGCTCCGAAGATGCCGTCCTCGTCGCCGCACGAAAAGCCCAACGCGCCAAGGGCTTGCTGAAGCTCGAGCACATCGTTGCCATGAAAATACGGCATGCGCAGATAGAGCGTGCGATCCCCCATGCCGAACGAAGCGTCGACCAACGCCGACCAGACGCGCTCATCGACGTCATCGCCAGCAGGAAGCCCCTCTTTTTCGCGAAAGGAAGCAACAGCCTGCGCGGTTTTCTGCCCGAACAGGCCGTCAATCGAACCGTCAGCCAAAAGACCGATTTTCACAAGGCGCTGTTGGACGTCCTCAACGGCTGCACCAGAATCATTTTTCTTGATAGTTTCCATGCGGCTCATGGTAGCCCATAACAAGATGAGCCGCCCTTTTCGGTGACGGCTCACATTAAAATAATAGAGAAGAAGCGCGCTGTGCGAATCGCCTCTCGATCACGGTCAATATGTCAGGCTGTCGCCTCGCCTCAGTTCGACCAACGGCATCGGCCATCGCGGCTTATTTCAGACGGTTCACGAACCAATCGGCCATGGAGATAAGCAAATCACGCGAATCAGAGGGTTTCACCATGTCGATCAGGCGATTCTTGGCGATACTCGTAAGGTTCTCGGCGTATGAACGCGCGTAATCAACGCTGCCCGAACGTTCCATGATTTCAACCGCCTCGGCAAGCACCGCTGGATCTTTCTCCTTCGAAGAAAGGATTTCGATGATGCGGACGCGATCCGCCTCGGTGGCGTTTTGCAGACAATGAACCACAACCAGCGTACGCTTGCCCTCCGTGATATCGTCGCGAAAGCCCTTTTTGGTGCTCTCCGTCTTTCCCACGAGATTAAGCAGGTCGTCCTGAATCTGAAACGCAAGGCCGGTATCCAAGCCGTAGTTGCGCAAAGCCTCGATCTCGGCTTCGGTACCACCGCCCACAATCGCACCGATGGCCAGCGGAACCGCGCCCGAATAATGCGCCGTTTTGTGCGTGGCCATGGTGAGATAGTCCTCGGGAGTGATGTCGTAGCGGCCGTCGCGCGCCCAGCCGATATCAAGCGCCTGACCCTCGATGGTGCGGCGCGTCATGTCGATAAGCTCTTTGATGACGCGAACCTTGGTAGAATCGTCTAAATTGGGATCTTCGACAACGGTGCCATTCACCAGGGACAGACCGAGATCGCCCATGTTGATGGCCAGGCCCACGCCCTCGGTGAGATGCAAGCACGGCTCGCCGCGGCGAAGCTCGGCTTCGTCGGCGATGTCGTCATGGATGAGCGCCGCTGTATGAAAGTGCTCGATTGCCGCTGCGGCAGAGACAGCCGCATCGGCATTGCCGCCAACTGCAAGGCAGGCAGCAAAGCAAATCAGCGGACGATGGCGCTTGCCGCCATTCTCGCTATAACGACGCAGCGGATCGTAGAGATATTTGTCCATATCGGGATGCGTCCCGTGAGGGATGAACGAGTTGACAAGCTCGCCCACCTGAGACGCATAGAAATTCAGATACTCTTCGAACGTGCCGGGCTTTCCGCCCTGCGCAAGAATCTCATTGATGCTCTGCATTAGATAATCAGCCCGCCTGCTGCAAGATGCGTTGATTTCGACGTTTCGCGCCATTTTGTCTTCCGCGCGAACTGGTAGGAGCGGTGGGACTCGAACCCACAAGCCCGAAGGCGGCGGATTTTAAGTCCGCTGCGTATGCCAATTCCGCCACGCTCCCTTTTGCGCGGTGAGATTCACTTTACCAAACATTGCAAGAGATGCAGCGATTAATCGGCGGTCATCCTCAAAACTATACCTTGGAGAATATCCGATTCGCTTACGGTGAATTCATTGGCGCCCAGCAAGTCCATCACAGCCTGCAAGATGAGGCACCCAGCCACTATCACAGGGGCTCTGTCGGGGTCGAGGCCGACCACGCCCCTTCTGTCCGAAAGCGTTTTCTCGGCAAGATCTTTCGCAATGGCGTCGAGGTTTTCGCGGCTTACACGAGCCTTATGCACACGCGAGGCGTCGTATCGAGCCATAGATTCGCGAATGGAAACCATGGTCGTAGCAGTTCCTGCAACAGCAATCATGCGAGAATCCGACAGGTTTTTCTTTCGGATATCCTCGAAATACGAAGCCATTTCGCTGCGAATCCAATCGCGAGCCGCCACGATTTCTTCTTTTGCCGGGGGATCGCTTTTTAAGAAGCGCTCGGTTATACGGCGGCAGCCTATATCGAACGAACGCGAAAACATCGGGTTTTCGCCTGCCGTGCCTGCCACGACTTCGGTGGAGCCGCCGCCAACGTCGACGACAACCACCCGCTCGCCGGGAAACTCCGATGTAGCGCCCGCAAACGAGAGCGCAGCCTCACGTTCTCCGGGAAGGACACGAACGTCGATTCCCAGCTCGTGCAGCCGGCTCGCAAGTTCATCGGCGTTCTCGGCATCGCGCGAGGCCGAAGTAGCGACAGCGATCACGCGAGGCGGATTTGAGCAGCTGGCGGCATCTTCGTTGCAAATCTCGCGCAGTTTCCCCAAGTAACGCTTGATTATCGCAACAACACGGTCTATGGCCTCGGGTTTTAGCCGATGGGTCGAATCGACTCCTTCGCCCAGGTTTGCTATGGCGTATTCGCGCGCCAGCTCGCGCAACGTGCCATTTGGAAAAACATCGGCGATGAGCATGCGACACGTCACCGTTCCGATATCGATCGCAGCAACGCGAACAGGTCTTTTGCCAGTCGAAAGCAGCGCATTGACCGAAGGCGCGACACCAGTCGAAAGAACCATGCCAGTCGAAGCCGCCTCAACGGTCGAAAGCGAAGCCTCTTCTTTCCGAGCGATTTCCATTTGGACGATTTCCGTTTCCTGAGATGTGGAAGCCATCTCGCCAAGCGCAGGCTCGGTTTTCGTTTCGAAGCGCATGGAATCCTGCATACTACCTCCGCTCTCGCTTTCGGACGGACGCACGACGGCTACTTCACACCGAAAACCTTATCGAGAATGGGCGAATACCAAGTTTCGGGATAGCCGATGTCGTTGATGGCGACATTGGCAGTAATATTGCTGCCAGCTTCTTCCTTGGCATAGGCTGAATCAGAGAGCCCCTCGACCTTTGCGGTCTGCTCGCCTGATTTCACCCAACCGTAATCTTTGTGAGCAATAGTCTCCACTCCGACGTCGCTGGTGAGCGTCGCATTTTGCGCCTCGAGAGCATCGGATCGGTTCTCGAGCGCCGAATACTGCGCTTGCGCCCTATCGTTATCACGCACCGATTGATAAAACTGCTGAGCCGGAGCATACAGGGCAACGCAAGAACAAAGCACGCAAACGACGGCAACCGTGGCAACCAGCCGACGCGAAGACGCCGCAATCTTAGAGATCCAACCAAAAGGATTGAAGCCCGCAGCAATCGAGGCAGCCCTGTCGGAGGCGACCAGCCGAGCAGCGCGGCGCGTGGTTTTTCCCATCTTCCCTTCATACACGGCAGCTCGCGGGGCGTCAACCGCAGAATCTGATGCTGCATCGTCGCCAAACTGCTTGACGAACATCTTGTCAGCGCGTTCCTTTGCGCGCTTGCGGCGCTTCCCCTTTTCTTTTGCTTCCTTGGCAGAAAAGCTCTCTTCGGAGCCCTCGTCTGCCATGCTCTCGTAGAAGCCATCGAATCCGGCGAAGCGGTCTTCTAGACGCGCAGCGTTTTTCGCATTGCGACCCGATTGAGGTGCAGATTTACTCGAAGCGGCGTAATCGCCGCGAATCTCGGCCCAGAACGCATCATCTTCAAGGCGCGCATCGAGATCACGCATATATGCCGAGTCAAATCCCCTCGTTGCTTGCCTGCGCCTGCGCTCTTTAGCACTTCCGACAACCGCATCGGAAGAAGGATGTACAGAGGTCGACGGCTCAGAGTCAGTTGCACGAGAACGCGCGGCGCTGCTACGCTTCGCCGCGGCGAATGAGACTATATTCGAACGCTGTGCCAATGGAATGCGCTCCCCGAAGCATCGTGGTTGGTTTGTGATGAATTTAATGCTTGAGCTGTTTCAGGATAGCACAAACGAGAATTGGCGCACTAGTATTCGATGCCTAAATGCTTAATGTAAGCCGTCCATCTCTCAAACGAATCGTCGCTGATGGCATGCTCCATCAGATGAGCTTCCTCTTCGGCAGTTTCGCTTGGGATACTCAAAACATTCTCCATGAATGCAACAAGAAGATCATGACGCTCAACAATCTTGCATCCATACTCATAGCCTTTGGAAGTAAGCGTGATATCGCCGTAATAAGGCTGGTCGAGCAAGTTTTGCTCTTTCAAATAAGTAATCGCTTTGTTCACCGATGCCTTGGAAACACCCATTTTCTTTGCAATGTCGACCGAACGCACTGAATGCTCGGTCGTGCCGCCAAGATCAACGATCGTTTCAAGATAATCTTCGTGCGATTTCGAGACCTTCATCGAGAACAACTCCTGATAGATGAAAAGTTTTGAGAAATAGTAACACAGCTAAGGCTTATTATTCGCCAAAGCTAACAAAGAAAGCCTCGGAGCGGCTTGCCGCAATCTCGAGGCTTTTCTTTTCAGAGAGGCCGACGAGGGGGAGGGAGAGGGGGGGGTGGGTCCCCTCGTCGGCAATTTTTGCGGTGAATAATCAGACGAGAGAGGAATCTTCACCGCTCGGATTAGCTTTTCAAATGTCTCAGGGCTTTCGGTTTCTGCTCCAGAAGAAGCTTCGCCTTAAATCTCTCGGTGCCGTTGTTGCTTGACCGATCCGTTTCTCTTGTCCCTTTCGACAATTGTTAGTTTAGGGTTACATATATTCCATGTCAACAGTAAGTTTTCCTAAGTTTACTTCTCCATATGTTGCACACATATAACTTTAAATTCAGACGGCAAGCCAATTCACCCAGCAGCTCGCGCATATATGCTGCGATGCTGCGATTTTTGCACAGAGCCTCTCTGGTTTGGTAAACAAGCGACCGAGCGCCGCTATAATCTTTTCATTATCAAAGGAAGCGCACACTGCGCCTATCGAAACTTGCGAGAGGACGATTCAATGGCGGCAAGCAAAGCATTGACGAACAACCGCTACATCGACACACGCGGCATTTGCGCCGAGCCGGTCTCTTTCACCCAAGCCGTGATCGATGGCTTGGCCAACGGAGGCGGCTTGTTCGTCCCCGAAAGCATCCCCTCCCTTTCGCTTGACGAGATATGCGCTCTTGCCGATCTACCCTATGCCCAACAAGCAGCCACGATCTTCAACGCATTCGGTGGCGACCTCAGCCCCGAGGAGATTTCGCAAATCACGAACGAAGCATATGGCGACAATTTTGACGATAGCGAAATCTGCCCCATCACGTCGCTCGATGAGAATACGCACATCCTCGAACTGTGGCACGGTCCCACAAGCGCATTCAAGGACATGGCACTGCAGTGCCTTCCTCGCTTCTTCAGTGCAAGCGCGGCAAAACTGCGCAAACAGGGCAAGCTGTCCGGCACTCACATGATTCTGGTGGCGACCTCGGGCGACACGGGGAAAGCGGCGCTTGAAGGTTTCCGCGATATCGATGGCGTCTCTATTGGCGTCATGTACCCGCAAGGCGGCGTGAGTGACATCCAATACAAACAGATGGCCACGCAAAAGGGCGACAATGTCTTCGTCTGGGGCGTACGCGGCAATTTCGACGACTGCCAAACGGGCGCGAAAAACGTTTTCGGCGATGCCACCTTCGCCGAAAAGCTCCATGCTGATTACGGGGTCGCACTCTCCAGCGCGAACTCCATCAACTGGGGACGCTTGTTGCCCCAGGTCGTTTATTATATTTCCGCATATGCTCGCCTCGTCGCACGAAGAGCGATTGCTGCTGGCGACCCTATTGACATTTGTGTGCCCACCGGGAATTTCGGCAACATCCTGGCGGCTTATTACGCTAAACGCATGGGAACTCCTATCCGCTTGCTCTACTGTGCGAGCAACGAAAATTGCGTATTGACTGATTTCATCAACACCGGCCTGTATGACATCAGCAACCGTCCTTTCGTGAAAACCCCATCTCCATCGATGGACATCCTTGTCTCGTCCAATCTCGAACGTCAGCTCTTCGAGTTGACCGGCCGCGACAGCAGCTCCATTGCAAGTTGGATGAATGACCTCAAGCAGACAAAGCGTTTCCGCGTCGACCGTGATACGTTCAAATCTCTACGCGAGCAATTCCGCGCCGATTTCGTGGACAACAGCACTTGCCTTGCAACCATTCGCGAAGTTTTCGACAAAAACGGCTATCTGCTCGATCCTCACACTGCCGTCGCTTACAAAGTGGCAGAAAACCTTCGCGACGATGACACGCCCGTCCTTATCGCAGCTACTGCCCATTGGGCAAAATTCGGCAGCAATGTTTACCGCGCCCTTCATAAATTGAGCCTCGACGAAGAACTCCCCGCGGATATCGCCTCTCTTTCCGGCTGCAAGCTCAACGAACTTGTTGCCAAAGAAGCCCACCAGACTTTCATTCCGCGAGGTCTTGCGGAACTCGATCAAATGCCCGTTCGGTTCACGCAGATAATCGACGGCGACACCGCCGCTATCGAAAGCGCCGTGACGGCATTCCTTTCAAAACAGGTAGACTAGCAGAAACAACCCGAAACTCATCTACTTACGACGTAACTAAGCCCACAAGCAGCCAGACCGAAAAAAACGGCGCCATAGGGAATACGCCCTTTCTCGGTTTGGCTGCAAGCATCCATAAAACCGCAAATGCATAGCAGAAAAAGAACCCCGCGAGACTCCCAAAACCTGTAGCCGCCCCCAGCGAAAGCATCATGCGGATATCCCCTCCGCCGACAATGTCGATCCCCCTCTTTTTGCGAGCAAGACAACGCAGCCCCTGAGAAACGGCCGCCGTTAAAAATCCAAAACCTAGTCCGAAAACGAGAGAATCACCATCTGCGCCTTGGAAGGCCAATCCGACAATGCCCAAAAGACCTGACAGTTCCTTTGGGATATACCCGTAACCGACGTCGCTTTCAATTGCACAAATCGCCAGAAAGCCCATCGCGAAAACCGCAATCCCACAAACGATCGTTTTTTGCAAAAGGGCTACGGCGAAAAATGCCGCGAGCAAAGAAACCCGAATGATACCGGCAAAACGTAGGTGCAGAAGGCCGTCTTCGCATAGATATGGAGACGGAGAGATTTCGCCATGCTCCCTCTTTTGCGCCCGCATTGCGCACCAGCAGCCAAACGATTTCGCTGCAAGCGAAGCCATGCCAACAGAAAGCGCCGCAAACGTCAGTACGAGCAAGTCAAACATCACGATCAAGCACCAAGCCCGCAGAGCAATCGTCACCTGAATCAGTCAAAGGCACTTCCAGGTGAAAAACGACAGTCTTGCCATCATCGAAAACCTCCATGTCAGCACGCGTTCTCCATGAAGTCCCCGCTATCGGCAAAGTGCTTTCCGCCAAGGCATCGGCCAAGAATCCAGCAGCGCTGTTCTCGCTCTCGGTATCGTCCCCTTCTTTTTCGAAATGGTGCAAACAGCCGTAGCAAATCTCGGCATCGTCAAAAGTAACTGCGGAACATATTGGACACCGCTTCATCTGAGCACCCCCCGCCACTAAAGTTCGCCATCGACGGGACGCGCATTCTCCAAAAGAAGGCGCCAGACCACCCGATCACCCTTCTCAAGCCAGCGCTTCCCATCCTTGGAGAAGCGCTCGACTACATACGCCGCATGAGAGCAGCGCAGCCTGCGCTTCGGCTTGAGGCCCCTCCGAGAAAGCAAGACCTCCCCGTCCTCGGAAACGAACGCCACATCGATGGCCGACCTCATCCCAAATGTATGGATATCCTTGCACGGAACCAGAAGCACTGCATTTGACGACGATCGCCCAAGCAGGCCCTTCGCCCTACTTTTCCCTCGGCACGCAAGCCGAAAATTTCCTAATTCAATTAATGTTGCGTCCATAGCCACCCATCCTTACCGCAATAACTGAATCACTGCACTCGTTTCCTGCTCGAAAGACGTGAAATTTGCAATCGCGCATCGAAATCCGCCAGAATCAGAACCCTTAACAAACCCAACGCTTCCGAAAGAATCAAGATTCACCACCTGCCACCCGAATTCCTGCATTGCCTCTTTCAATAGCTCGATAGCTTCATGAGAAGGACCATCCGACTCGTAGCCGATTATGCAAAGCGACTCATCAGCACGAACCTTCCTTGCCCCTTTCGGCAGACCAACCACCGATGCCAACGACTCGGGCAAAACTCCAGGCAGCGCATCGGAATAGGCAACATCGCCCGCAGCCGAAAATATCAAGCCATCAACGACAGCTTCCGCCGATGCCCCATTTAACAGGTCCTCTGCAGCAGCAAATGACGCACGCACGGCAACCGCTTTATGGGCTGTCTCACACACGACTTGCAAAACGAAGCCGAACGAAACCAAAACCACCAGCAATACCAAAGTGATACAGCAAGCACGAAAGGCTCGGTTATGCCTAAAAGCAACGTTCTTTCTCAAGCGATCACCCCCGGTTTATACAGATTCACAACGTACTCGCTGCGGTGAACGATCCTCGGCAAATGAACCCCGAAAACCTCGTCACGCACCCCCATCCCGAACAACGTTGGTGAAAACGAAAGCTCTCCAACAAAACGAACATGCACTGCATCGACACGAGATACCGAAATCGCCACCGACTGATAGCTTTTATCGAACTGACTAGATAAATCATTTTGCACTTCTCCAGAGTTCCCCTCCGTCGAATATCCGTAAGCAGGAACAGCGTAAAGCCTGACTGTTTGCGGAAATGCACGGTCGAAAGCCGCGCACTCCGAGATAAAAACAAGCGCGTTGACAGCAATAGCCGCAACCACTATCGCCACCGGGAAAACAACGGCCAGCTCGATCGTCATTTGTCCCCTTTCATCTATCATTCCCATAAATCGCCACCCCATAAGTCCGCGCACAAAGACCGGAAACGCGAGAGCGCTTCTTGAACGAGAGAAATCGAAGCGTCTTTCGCCGACGGAGGCAGCGGGACCTCAATACGGATCATCGGCCCGTTGCCGAGGATCTGAATCTCGGCAATCGTGATTGAATCGATTCCCGAAATCCTTTCTTCAATCTCCGACTGAACCCCATCGGCCACCGATGAGAGCAAATCGGTCGAACTCGATGGATTCTCTATCATCCTTGTCTTCACTTCGAGGTAGCGCGCGGAAGAACGATCTTCGGACATCGCCGCAACATGTCCAGTATTTATAAGGACAGGTTTAAGTGACTCCACTTCCGCCGGAGCCAGACCGATATCGCCGAAAAGACCCTGCAGCGTATCCGCCGCCCATCTTCCCAAACCGCTCGAACCAGCCAACGGCACAGAATCCAAGCCTTTTTCCACGGCGTCAAGCAAAGCGCCCTGTCCATCGGCGTACGCAACAAGCAACGACGACCAGCAGTCAAGAACAATGCCGGCAGCTCCTGCAGCAACGCCCAGATCTTTGTAGCCATCGAGTACGGAATTAATCGCGTTACGCCCCTCATCCGACTCTTCGGCCAACAAAGTCGCACCCGAAACAGCAATGCGAGGACCGAGGGACAGATTCGACTTCGCGAACACATTAAAGCCCTGCAGTTGCGAAGGGGACCCCATGTCCACGGCAAGTGTTACGGTTCCAATAGCGCCAGGAGGATTCACTTCTATGCGATTTTTCCCAGCAGTGCTTACCGCATCTTTAACGAGCTTCAGCAGCCCGCCCGCCGTCGTTTTCACCCCTTGAGAGACAGGGTCCAGTTCTGATCTTGCTTTTTCGTATTTTTCAGCCGCATTTGCGATAGCTTCGTAGTGGTATTCGAATCCGTTTTCGACAGAAGTAGACGCCGCTGCAACCAGACCCATGCTAGAAGCGGAAAATTCGCACGAAGGACAAACGGGGCAATTTTCCTTTTCTACCTGCTCCAATGAAACACGAGCGTTCGCTCCTTGCGCTTGCGGACATCCCTCCCAAGCATGGGCGATCAGCAGTCCATCATCGGAAAACGTCGCAGGATACACCTCATCGGTATAAAGAGATGTCGATTTCATTTGCTCAACGCTTCGCGGCAGTTTAGGAAAATAAGCCTCGAACGAATCCGACTCCTCGCGAACATATGCCCCCTCAAGCTGTCCTGCAGCGTACTCATAGAAATGAAGACGCAGCACAGACCGAGCATGCTCTTTTGCTGAGTCGTCCGCAGGCGATTCGGCTCTCATTCTTGCCGCGTAGTAAGCTCGCGCTCTATCGAGAGCAACGGAGAATGACCAGGCATCGACACTCGTGTAAAGAGGGTTCTCCGCCGAAGAAAGATTCGCCAGCTTATCAGCCCTTTCGTATAGGCAATAATTCGGGCAATCACCGCAATCGCGTTCGAAAGCTTCCTGCTTCATCGAAGCTGCTGCTTTAGCAGCCTCGTCCGCCATCCTCGCCTGCTCTTTCAGCGACTTGGCCTCTCCCTCTATCTCTTGCTCGACGACCGACGTGTCGACCGCTTCGCAAATGGGATCAGCCCCCTCAACGGGAACGATAAACGACACACCGAGATAGCGCGATCCTGCCGCCCCGTCATTATTCGCCGCAGCAACGCTGGCGGAACGAACCGCGCAAAGATACGGCAACGCTTTCTGCAGAGAATCGAGCGAGCGACTGGCCTTTTCGGCAAAATCGTCCCTCGCCTTAGAAACTTTCCCCGCGATGTCTATCAAGCCATCCCCCGCAGCTTGCCCTCCTGGTACGCATAACGCCACCACACCAACCCCGTATGAAACCAGGCTTGTAAGCGAAAGAGAAAGAGCGACCGCATCGCAAAGTCTCGCGGCAAGAACAAAATCCGCCACCTGGCTCTCCGAAGCAATCGCCGCAGCATCAGCGACGTCCTGAACGCGCGCAGATAATGAATTTACGCGATATATTTGAGCAACCGAAAACAGCAGCGACACGGTAAGCAGCAAAGACACGACCATGGACACAGTGGTGAGACCACGCTCATCTCGAAAGAGGCCCAATCGAGCAGGAGCGTCGCGCAAGGATTGATTCTCACTAATGCTGCCACAAATCGAACACCTCATCCGAGCCACGCTCCCGCCCATGTCGAAGCATCGGGAATCGAGCTTTTCCGAACCCATTCGGGCTGGGTGGAGGCAGAAACCTCCACCTTTATTTCAATATCGCCGTTCTCGTCGAGACCGCGAAAAGCGGCAACACCAAAGGCAAGAAGGGGAAGCGGCTTCAGCTTATTGGCAATCGAAACCGACACCATCGAAGAATCTTCCCCACCCGATAACGAAATGTCCCATGGGCACCCTGAAGAATGATCATGGAAGTTCTCCTGCGCCGGAATCGCCGCCAGTCGATGTCTGGCAAATGCCTCGTTTGCCGCTGCCGCCGATCCAAAATCATTCGTCGATGTAGTCAGTAGTCGACATGTCTCGCTCGCTGCATGCATCATAATCGTACGATCGTATAAAATGATTCCAGGTTGAATAAGCAACAGCGCCAGTACCATGAGAATGGGGAGCACGAATGCAGTTTCCACGGTTCCCTGACCGCTTTCATCAATCAATCGTCTCACGCACACCACCCCTATTCTCAGTAAAGAAAAATGTCAGAAACAATAGGTGCCGCAGCCCCCGAAACACAATGCGACGCAACGCTAAATGCATGTTCGACGAAAATCCCACCCTGGAATGCATGGAGCAAAGCGGAGAGCCCTGCAAGAACAACCGCGAACGCTGCCATCACCACCGCATATTCAACGCTGGATTGCCCAGTCTCCCCCAAAGCGCCCAAGCACATATTCGGCAAAGACCCTACAGGCTGTTTATCCCCTCGGCTATCGAATTCCAAAGCTCCTGCAAACGAGGCCGGAAAAGCGCTATAGCGATAATCGCCATGACAACCAGCACGCCTACCAAAATAGCGTACTCGGTCGTTCCTTGCCCGTGCTCGTCTAGCGATCCCTTTCGAAGACGAGCTCTCGAGCGCACTCCCGCTAAAGGGGCCAAGGCACCGCACCAAAGCCCAACACATACGCCCCGAAACTTATCGGGCAGGTTCCACTCCCTTTGATCTCCCTCTGCATACATAGAATTCTCCTTTCTTTTGAAATCCACCACGAAATCAAAAGCCCTGCGCGAGCTCAAGCAATATAGGGCCAAGCACTAAAAGCAGCATCGCGGGAAGAATAAGAGCTCCTGTGGGCAGCATCATTTTCACTGGGGCCTTTGCCACCTTCTCGCTCACCACAGCACGATATTTCTCACGTGATTGAGCAGCCATTTCTTCTAGATCGTCAGCAAACGAAGCACCGAAACGCAGCGATCGGATAGCCCCCTCGACTGCTTTATCGAGTGTTTCGCAGGCATACGAAGCGGACAGGTTGCGCAACGCCTCTTCCCTTGTCGCCAAACCAAGCGACCAGCTTTTACACGCCGAAGCACAACTCTGAGCGAATGCCGATTCGAAATGATCGCCATACATTGCAAAGCTGCGATCAAATGTCAGCCCACTCCTCAACCCAAGAGCAACCACTTCAAGCATCTCCGAAACACTTGACTCCGCCTCGACACCGCGATGACGCTCAATCGAAAGAAGACATTTACGAAGCGATCGCCAGCCAAAAACAGCGCCAATGACTCCTAGAACGATCATCATCTCGGTAGAAAGAGGCGCCCCGAGCAACATCCCGGCCGCAGCTCCTACGAGAGTTAATCGAAAACGCGCTTCGATAAACCCATTTGCGTCTAAATGGGGATACCCGGCCTTAGCGGCATGCTCCAACAAAAAAGATGCAGCGTGAGTATCGTGCGCTTTGGCAGAACGCACGGTTGGCGATATCGCCGCAATCGAATGATAAAGAAGACCTTTCGACAAGCCTTGCGCATAAGCAATCAGACGAGAAGGGAGGTCTTTCTTCGAATTTTCGCCAAAATCGATTTCGTTGACGCCTGAAGCTGCGGCAAGAATCACCGCTTTTTGATGAGCCAGCGCATTACGCTTTCTTTTACGCAACTGCACAACCCTCGATAAATCAAATGCAGCAAACAACCCCGCAATACCGCCGCTCGCCATAGCGGCAAAAGGCACCACCTGCATAAACACCCCCTTCATAAAGATCCTCCTATCGATAACGCTCTTCTAACCAACAAAACACCTGCAAGCTGCATGCTCAAAGCCAAAACGAGCATCGCCCAACCAGCCGGACTTTGAAAAAACGGCGAAAGAAATGTCGGGCTCGCAATTGAAAACAATGCAACCAGCGCTATCGGCATAACCGACACGATTCGTGCGGATAATTTTGCTTGAGCGGTCTGCACGCGGAGACTCCGCTTAAGGGCAAGCTCCCCCTTAACGCTGTCCGCCGCTGTATCAAGCACTTGCTTCATCGATCCACCCGTCTGATGTTGCACATCAAGAGCAACAGCCACAAAAGAAATCTCAGCCGCGTCACTCTCTCGAAGAACCTTGAGAGCATCGTTAGCGCCGCCGCCAGCCTCAAGGATATTAGCCGCCGAGAGAAATATGGTTCCAACAGGACCGGGTACATCCTTCGATATCTGGCAGAATGCCTGCAAAAGCGTGTAACCCGCGCCAAAACACGCAGCCATAGATTCGAACGCTGCGGGAAGAGACTCCCTCACGAGTTCGCGACGTTTGTCTTTAAGCGTCGCGGCATAAGAACCCACCAGAACGGCAGTGCCGAGAGGAACAACGAATAAGCAAGCGACGTTGCCAAACAGAATCGCAGCAAACAGGCCAAACAGCAAAGAAATCGCCACGAATAATGAGGACAACGACTCGTCGGTGCTTTCTGCGCCCTTCTCCGAAAGAAGTAATCGACACTCACCTATCAACGAAGCGAAAGAGCGTCTCATCAACAGCAGTCGCGCAAATGGGCTTGCCCAGCCAACCCCATTTCTCAGGCGCCAAAGAGCAAGCGTCTTCAATGAGGGACTCTCTCCGTACATATTGGCGCGGCGCAAGCATGTAGCAAATAGCAATTCCGAAAGAAAGCGTCCGAGCGCGAAAGCTGCTACGAGGGCAATTGCGAAAAAGAACATTCTTCCTTCCATGCGGAAACCTCCTTCCTTGTCGCAAATCCCCGCCGCTCAAGAGAATCAACCCAACAGGGACAACTGGCCCATTTGCCCCCGTCTTCAGCAAAGCCCCTCTGGTACACCTGCCTTGGACGACATCGCGACTTTTCTCCATCGAAGAACAGCTCAACAACGGCCGAAACGTATCGTTCGCCCCCAGGCGATCGCCGCGTCTGCACAACAAGGTCAATCGCGCTCGCAATATTCGCTTCAATGACGTCAACCGGCAAATCAGCTGCATAGCGAACCATAGTGGTTAATCGAGAAATCGATTCCTCTGGCGAGTTCGCATGCAAAGTCGTTAGTGACCCTTCATGTCCGGTATTCATGGCCTGCAGCATATCCAGGGCTTCGGCGCCACGGCATTCGCCCACAACTATGCGATCAGGACGCATGCGCAAAGCGTTCGTCACCAAATCGCGAATAGTAATCTCCCCCAGCCCTTCAGCGTTTCTGGGGCGAGCCTCGAGACCCAACACGTGTGGATGCTCGAGAAATCGCAGTTCAGCGGAGTCCTCTATAGTCACGATACGTTCGGTATGAGGGATAACGCATGAAAGAGCATTGAGAAGCGTCGTCTTGCCACTACCCGTACCACCCGAAACGGCGATGCTACAACGCGATGCAACAGCCCATTCAAAAAAGCAACGCAGCCGGGCATCCAAAGAACCGCTGGCGACCATATCCTCGAGCGAGATGACATGTTCAGAAAATTTACGAATCGTCACCAAAGGACCGTCAAGCGCAATAGGAGGCATCACCACATTCATGCGATAGCCCTTGGGTAAACGAACGTTGACCATAGGAGACGACTCGTCAACGCGCCTTCCCAATGGACCAAGAACGCGATCGATCAGGGCGGTCAACTCTGCTTCGTTTTCAAACGAGCGTTCAAACGGATAAATTCGTCCATCTCGCTCGAAAAACACCGAATAGGGGCCGTTTACCATCACCTCCGTAACTGCTGGATCCTCTATCAGTTCTTCCAGAGGACCGAAACCGAATATCGAATCGAGAAGCGCTGAAGCCAAGCGACCGCGTTCTTCCAACGGAAAATGCACCCAGTTTGGCTTCTCGAAAGCGCGACGGCAGGCGCTTCGCACCTCACTGCGAGCCCGCGACGGGTTTACCTTAGCCAACACCGCTATTTCATCCGCTGAAATAAGCTGGCGCACTTGATTACGCAAAAGAAGCAATGCCGAATCAGGAACAGGGCGATCTCCCCGCATTTCGTTCTCGGTTTTTTGCGCCCTTTCATACAAGGTCATCGGTTATCCCCTCTCCAGAACAACCCACGTCGACGCGAGCGCGATCTCGAAGCTTCGCCGCCAATGGGAACAGGAGGATCGGCATCCGCCCCGGGAATGAGCCCCGCAACCAGGCCATCGACGCTTGAATAAAGCGGATTCGCAGCCACCGCCAAATCCGCTAAAACACCCGCAGACGAGTAATCCTCGACCTCGCGTCCACCGTCACGCAATTCAACAGCCTCGGCACCCTTCAAGGCGCAAGAAACATCTATCGAACTCAAAGGTGCATTTTTCCTACAGCGATTCACGACGAACAGCATCGGGCCTGTAGCTATACCGCAGCGTTCACACAGAAGCAGCGCTCTGTGACATGATTGAAGAGAAGACGCCCGTTGATCGACCAAAAACAAAGCCTTGGAACTTCGCTCGAGAAGAGCTGCGTGCTGCTCAGCCCACAAAGCCCCCGTGTTGGCAACCACAACATCGAAATGTTGCGAGACCGAATCGATTAAATCGGCAGTATGGCCAACTATCACTTCAGATTCCTCCGGATTACGAGGCGGCGAAACGATTGCCGGCAACGCCCCCGAACATTCCAACCCGCCAATAGACGAAAGGTCTTTTAATAGCTCGTCGACTCCAACGGGTTTCACCTCGCGAAAAAAGCTCGCCACATTACCGAACTGATAATCGAAATCGATTAGAAGGGTCTTCTTCCCACGCATCTGCGCGCAAAGGGCCGCCAAAGCCGACACGGTGCTTTTCCCAGCGCCACCCGAGCCACTAAGCACGGATAGCAGAAATGCCGTCTTCAGAGCCGCACCTCGAGGTTGCGACGATATGCCGGAAACCGATTTCGCCTCTTCCCGGATTGCCGTCAACGGCTCATCCGAAAAATTGCGATGGCAGGAAGATTCGCGAGCCGTTATGCCGTCGAGACAGATGCCCTTTGGAAAAAGCCCGGTTTCCGCATTGTCCTCCAAGCAGTCCTTTGCGATATCGTAATTGGGGTCAGGTACGAAAGAGCGCCGGAAAGCGCTTGCCAGGGCAACCTTGACCGCAGAATACCTTCGCACGAATAGTCCCTCGTCGTAGACAGCATCGATCGAGGCCGCACCCGCACGACTAAGCAGTGACCCGTTGCCTTCGCGCGTCACCAAGCAAACACGCAAATGCGGTCTATCGTGCTTTATAGCGGCCGCAAGGTTAATCGCCTCGGCGTCATCGCATCCAGCAACCCACACTTCGACGAAATCACGCTCGGCATATATCGAAGCCCGCGCATTTTCCGCCGTTGAGTAAACGGCAAGCCACTTCTGGGCCGCGATATTCTCGTCATGCAAGCCAATAAGGGAAGGATTGCGAGCGGTCATCTCGTCAATGCATAGAGCAACCCTGCTCATTCTTCCCCACCTTCTTCACTCGTCGACGGCAATGCTAAATACAGCTCAGAAGAATTCGCGGCAGCGACAAGCTGCTGAACCAACTTCTCAGGAACAGCAATCGTCACCCATGAAGAGCTCGAAAGCGATGCACTAGTTCCGGAAGAGGCCAATACCAGGACATCTTTGGCAATCACAGCGGTTTTGCTGTCGCCCGTCGAATAAACATCAACGCGCATCCCCGGCTCCAAGCCCCCACCCACCGCCTGCACCGCTTTGGCTGGAACGCTCAGGGCCGTGGTCCCTTGAGGCACATCGAGCTGATTCCCCGTAGTTGCGAAACGTTTTTCCACAAGCACCTCTCCCGCAAAAATGGGAGAAGACGCCGTCTTTCCAGAAACCGCTTCGGACGAACGCAACGCGCCATCAGGAAGCAAATCAGCTACCCATGATTTAGCTTCTATCAACGACGATTCGATGCGCTCCCCTGCAGCGATGTCCCGCTTGGCAATCCATACATCAACTTGCGTTCCGCCGTACTTCTCCAGAGCTTCGGCACGAGCGGCATCGGCGCTACCCTGAACCGACTGCATGAAAAGGCCAACGCAAAGCATGCAAACAACACCGCTCGCGATTGCAATGATTCTCGCCCGCTTCTGTTCCATCGTCCGTCCTTTCGCGCCTCTCTCAAACATCGCAGCGAGTATGAACGAGGAACCTATCAGCGATATCTATCGAAACCAGCAACATTTCAAAATGCGTTCCCCATTTGCCCAGCGCGCTTGTGCAGTAAATCAATCAAAAATTAGACGATTCGTCGGCAGATTGATTAGCTATCGCCGATCTGCCGACGAATTAGCCGCCAAGTTAAACAAAACCACGCTGCATCGACTAGACAAGCGCGACACAAATAGCTGTCGGCGACAAGGAAACCAGCACAGCATTTGCAATAATCGAAAAAGTATGCAAGAATATTTTCTTGCCGAAAGGTTTATGGTCGAGTGGCGCAGCGGGAGCGCAGGTGCCTTACAAGCACAAGGTCGGGGGTTCAAATCCCTCCTCGACCACCATAAATGCAAAGGTCGGGAGCATGCTCCCGACCTTTTTCTTTTGTCAAACCACAAAACCCAAAGCTTGAGGCTATAAAACCGCAGACAAGCTCGCAAGCGAATATCAAAAAAGGCGACCGCCATAACAGCAGTCGCCTTGCAATCCCTGGTGTCCCCTGGAGGATTCGAATCTCCGTTGCCGACCTGAGAAGTCGGTGTCCTTGGCCGCTAGACGAAGGGGGCATGCATATACTAACATGCCGAACCCCCTCTGCAAGAAACTAGCGCGCCATCTCGGCGAAAACCTCGCGCACGGCGTCAACGAACGCATCGATTTCCTCGGGCGTATGGGCGCACGAAAGAAACAGCGCCTCGAACTGGCTGGGGGCAATCAAAAAACCGCGTTCCAGCATACCCGAAAAATAACGAGCGAATTGTGCGGTATCGCACGTGGAAGCATCGTCCCAATTGCGAACCGGACGATCGGTGAAGAAAATCGTAGCCAAAGCGCCTACGCGATTGACCTGCGCAACAACGCCCGTCTTCTCAATCGCATCACGAATCCCCGCCTCAAGACGGGCTCCCAAAGATTCGAGATACTCGTAAATATCCTGCCCCGCTGCGCAAGCGTTCACCGAAGCCGGAACTTCCCCCTGCTCGAGAGCATCAAGCTGCGCCAAACCCGCCTCCATGGCAACAGGATTGCCCGAAAGCGTGCCCGCCTGATAAACCGGGCCATTCGGCGCCAGCTCGTCCATTATCTCAGCACGACCCGCAAAGCAGCCGACAGGCAAGCCTCCGCCGATAATCTTGCCGAATGTGCACAAATCAGGCAGCACGCCATAACGCTCCTGCGCGCCGCCGAGGGCCACACGGAAACCAGAAATCACTTCATCGAAGATAAGCAGCGCGCCGAACTCGTCGCACAAGCTGCGCAAACCCTCAAGGAACCCCTCATCAGGCGCAACAGCGCCCATATTGCCAGCAACAGGCTCGACGATCACGCAAGCAACCTCTCCTTCGCCAAGCGCCGTCCTGACAGAATCAAGGTCGTTGTAACGGCACACGATCGTGTCCGCCGCCGTACCGGCGGTAACGCCCGGCGTCCCCGGAATGGCAAATGTCGCCACACCTGATCCCGCACTTACCAAAAGCGAATCGGAATGCCCATGATAGTTACCCTCGAATTTGATAATCTTATCGCGATGCATATAGCCGCGTGCCAAGCGAATAGCGCTCATTGTCGCCTCGGTTCCGCTCGACACCATACGCACCTTCTCTGCCGAAGGAACCAGCTGGCAAATCTTTTCAGCCAAAGCGATTTCGTTTTTGCACGGAGCACCATACGACACACCTTTATCCAGCTGCGCACGCACCGCTGCATCGACGAAATCAGGGCGATGCCCAAAAATCATCGGGCCCCACGAGCCGATGAAATCGATGTACTCGTTACCGTCGACGTCCCAAACATGACTGCCTTTGGCATGGTCATAGAAAACAGGGGTCTCGTCAACATTAGAGAACGCGCGCACCGGCGAATTCACTCCACCGGGAATGCATCCGTTCGCCTCGTCGAAACAAGCAGCCGATTGTTCGTGGGTCATCGTCTCACCTCAAAATCGAAAATAAACAAGAAATAAGTCTCTTACCTTGCACCTATTCAGCAAGCCAGCGAGCAGCATCCTTCGCATGGTAGGTGATGATCATATCGGCACCAGCGCGTTTGATGCTGGTAAGAAGCTCCAAGACCACGCGCTTCTCGTCGATCCAGCCATTTTGAGCGGCAGCTTTCACCATGGAATACTCGCCCGAGACATTGTATGCAACCGTAGGGAAGCCGGTCTCGTGCTTCACACGCTGCAAAACATCCAAATAAGGAAGCGCGGGCTTCACCATGACCATATCAGCGCCCTCGGCTATGTCATACATCGCCTCGCGCACGCCCTCTGCAGCGTTTGCCGGGTCCATCTGGTACGAGCGGCGATCGCCGAACGCAGGCGTGCTGTCGGCAGCATCACGGAACGGACCATAGAAACCGCTTGCATACTTGGTGGAATAGCTCATGATAGGAACGTTTTGGAAGCCTGCCTCGTCAAGAGCCTTGCGCATAGCGCCGATTCTCCCATCCATCATATCGGAAGGCGCGACCATCTGAGCCCCAGCCTGAGCATGGCTTACTGCTTCGTTGCACAAAAGCTTTAGAGTTTCATCGTTGTTCACCGATCCATCAGGCTCGAGCTTGCCGCAATGGCCATGGCTCGTGTATTCGCACATGCATACATCGGTAATGACGAACATCTCGGGCGCCTGCGCGCGGATCAGACGAATCGCTTCTTGCACAACGCCATGCTCATCCCAAGCAGAAGACCCTATCTCGTCCTTTGAAGCGGGCAAGCCGAACAATAAGACGCTGGTAACGCCCAAACCAAGCAGCTCGTTCACTTCGGGCATGAGCATATCAAGCGACACTTGGAAAACGCCTGGCATGCTAGGAACCTCATCGCGATATCCTTCGCCCGGTTTCACGAACAGCGGATAGATAAAATCCTTCGCGCTGATCTCGGTCTCTCGAATGTACTGGCGCACCGTCTCGTTCGCACGCATACGACGCGGTCGATATGCTGGAAACTTGCCGTATTCCATATTTGCCTCCTTATTCAACTGATCACGAAAAAGTGTACCCCTACGCAAAAACGAGAACCCTGGCAGATACCAAGGTTCCCAGCAATTGCGTATAGAAATTTTCGAAAATGCGAAAAGCAGAGGCTATGACGGCAACTCGCGAAGCGACTAACCCCGGCACCACGAAACAATCGCAAATCGCAGCAAACAAGCGCTACCCTAACCGCAGAAATAAGCCTGCGTCGCAGTAACCAAACCGGGGATCGTAAACTCCTCCGCCTCCACTGAGACAGAAAGCCCCTCTCCGACGATCGTCCTTGAGGTGACCGGACCGATGCTTAGGCACGCAACGCCCGACATCAAATCGCGAAAGCGTTCTTTACCCACAGCGTCGCCTATCAGATCGCAGAAATTTCGCACCGTGGAAGACGACGTGAACGTCACCGCATCGATCTCCCCGGCCTCAAGACGCTGTTTCAATAAAGAAACCTGCTCGTCTGCCTGCGGTTTCACGGTATCGTACACCGCAACCACGTCCACATCGGCCCCGGCCTCGCGCAGCGTCTCGATGAGGGCCTCGCGCGCAACCGCGGCGCGAAGCACCAGCACCCTGCTCCCCGAGCCGACGTCGCAGCCCTCCAACGTTTCCGCGACCGACTCTGCAACAAAGCGCGGCGGGACAATATCCGCCACGATCCCATGGCCTTTCAGCGCAGCGGCGGTTGCCGGGCCTATGGCGCACACCTTGGCACCGCCAAACGCACGAGCATCCTTACCTTGCGATTCAAGTTGGGCAAAGAAGCTCGACACGCCGTTCGCAGATGTGAATACCACCCAGTCGTACCCCGAAAGCGTGTCGATCGCATGAGCGATGTCGCCATCAACAGGGCGAGCAACAGGCTTGATGACGGGGAATTCCACTGTCTCGGCACCTAGCGCCTCCAAGCGGGAAGAAAGAGCGGACGCTTGCTCACGCGAACGCGTGACCACGATGGTTTTGCCGAAAAGCGGCTTAGCGTCAAACCACGCAAGCGAATCACGCAACGTCACGGCATCGCCCACGACGATGATGGCTGGAGCTTTGAACTGGGCTTTCTCGACCTTCTCGACCACGTCGCCCAACGTTGCGGAAAGAACCTCCTGCTTAGGGGTAGTACCCCAGCGCACCAAGGCAACCGGCGTATTTTCCGGACGACCGAAATGAATCAGACGTTCCACGATATGAGGAAGATCGCGCACGCCCATATAGAAGCACAAGGTGCCGGCGTTTTGCGCGAAAGCCGCCCAATTAATGGCACTCTCCGGCTTATCGGGGGTCTCGTGACCCGTTATCAGCGTAACGGCGCTCGCCAGCCCGCGATGCGTCACCGGGATGCCCGCATAGGCGCATGCGGCAACACCAGCGGTGATACCCGGCACGACTTCGAACGCAATGCCGTTCGAAGTCAACGCAAGCGCTTCCTCGCCGCCGCGCCCGAAAACGAACGGGTCGCCACCCTTCAAACGCACTATCAGCTTGCCGGGCTGAGCCTGCGCCTCGAAAATCAGCAAGTCGTTGATCTCGTCCTGCGTGACATGCTGCGAAAAACCTTTTTTGCCAACGAAGATCTTCTTTGCCGAATCGGCCGCGAAGCGCATAACGGCATCGGAGGCCAGGTAGTCATAAATCACTTCATCGGCTTTAGCGAGAAGATCCCTTGCGCGCAGAGTAAGCAAACCCGGATCACCCGGCCCCGCCCCCACCAAAAAAACGGTCGCGGCGGCTTCACCTTGAGGGTTCCCGTTTTGAGCTGCGTTCAATTCAACCTCGCTCGAGCCCACACCGCGCAAAACCGTTGAAGGCTCGGCCGCATCTTGGAATGCTGTTTCGGTATTGCTCATCGTGAGGTCTCCATTATCTCGGAAAGAATTTCTCGCGCGCCCTTTGCAACAAGCTCGTCGACCACCTTATTCGCCACGTCGACGGGAGCCTCGGCAGAACCCTTTGCCACCGCATCGACAAAACGCGCGCCATCCAAACTAGCCACGAAACCATGAACTTCGATAGCGGCACCCTCGATGACGGCGTGGATGCCCATGGGAACCTGACAGCCGCCCTCAAGCGCCGCCAAAACGGTACGTTCGGCAGTTACAGCGCGCAAGGTGTCTTGATCGGTTATCGCATCCAGCAGCGCGGCTATCTCAGCATCGTTCTCTCGCGCTTCGATGGCGATAGCCCCCTGACCAGCAGCGGGAATAAGCTGCCAGACCGGCACGTATCCAGCAATCGCATCGGTCAGCCCCAAACGTTCAACGCCCGCCGCGGCAAGAATACCCGCATCGAATTCACCTTCGAGCACGCGGCGAACGCGCGAATCGACGTTGCCGCGAATCTCGCAAATGTTGAGGTCGGGACGTCGACGCAAAAGCTGCGCCACGCGACGCAAGCTTCCCGTGGCAATCCGCGCCCCCTGCGGCAGCGAATCTATCGTCATGTTCTTTTCCGCGCCGATAATCACGTCCTGGGCATTGGCGCGCTTGGGCATGCCGAGAATAGCCAAGCCCGCAGGTAGTGCCGTGGGCATGTCCTTAGTAGAATGCACGCACAAATCAACCTCGCCGGCCATAAGAGCACGTTCGAGCTCCTTGGTGAACAAACCCTTGTCGCCGATTTTCGAAAGAGCGACATCGAGCATCTTGTCGCCCTTCGTGTGTATCACGCGAACTTCGCATTCCAAACCCGCGACCGCTTCTTCAAGTAAGCTTTTCACCAGGTTCGATTGATAAAGAGCCAGCTTGCTTCCGCGGCTGCCAATCATGATTTTCCTCACGGGAATCGCTCCTTTGCGCTCGTTAAATATGCGGCACATCGAATAAGTACCGTGCCGCATCGATAGTCTCGAAGCCCTCGCGCAAACTCGCGCTTTCGCGCATGCGCACGGTTGGGCTGTGCAAGATCTTCTTCACGATGGCATTGGTCGCCAAATCGATAACTTCCTTATCATGTTCGGAGAGAGTTGCATCGAGCGTTTTTTCCAAACGCTCGACTTCCTGCTTCCGAACACGCTCGGCATCAAGACGTATAGCCTTGATGATCGGCGTCACCGCATACGCCGCCGACCAATCCATGAACTTCTTGGTCTCCTCGGCAACGATAGCGCGGGCCTGTTCGGCAGCCACGCTGCGATTATCCTTGTTAGCCGCAATCTCAGCACCAATATCGTCGAGATTGCGCACGATAATGCCATCAGCGTTGCCACATTCGGGATCGACGTCACGCGGGATCGCGATATCCAAAATGAGCAGCTTGTCGTGCTGCGTGCCATCGAACATATCGGGCGTGATCACGTAATGCGGCGAAGCAGTGCCGGAAACGATTATGTCAGCGTCTTTCACCAGTAGGCGCAAATCCTCAAAGCGGCGTGCGACGCCGCCAAGCTCCTCGGCAAGCACGATAGCGTGCTCGCGCGTGCGACTGCTGACGATAAACGCCTCGACGCCTTGCTCCTTGAGATAACGAGCAGCAAGCTCGCTTGCCTCGCCTGCGCCGACAACCAAAACCGTCTTGTCAGAGAAATCGCTGAAAGCGCGCTTGGCGATGTCGATTGCCACCGTCGAGACGCTCACATGGCTCTCGGAGATCATCGTTTGGCTACGTACTTTCTTCCCGCATTCTAGAGCCTGACGGAAAAGCTTCGACAGGATAAGATTAACGCTGCCGCAATGGCTTGCTTCTTTGAATGCCGTACGCGTTTGGCCAATAATCTGTTGTTCGCCCAAAACCATGGAATCAAGCGACGACACCACACTGAACAAGTGAGCCACCGCATCCTCACCCGATTCGCTATAAAGGCTCGCATCGAGCTCTTCGGCAGTTACGTCTTTCTCGGCGAGCAAGAACTTGCGAACCGCAGCGATGCCTTGCGCGGGGTCGGGCGTCGATACGTAGATCTCAGTGCGGTTGCATGTGCTTATAATCACTGCGCCATCGACGTATTCGTATTCAAGCAAACGCGTAAGCTGGCGTTTCATCTCGCTCTTCCGAAACGAGATACGACCGCGCAGCTCAACGCCCGCAGTGGTGTGGTTCAAACCAACTACGCAAATGTTCATAAGCTCACCCCAGCTTGTCTTGCCGCCTCGGCGTAAGCGCTCTCTGGCGTTATCACCTCGCCCGCCGCAAGCCTTTCACGCCAACCGGCGTTCGCCGCAGCTTCAAAAATAGGTTTGCGCACCGATTCGGGCCCTACCACGCGCTCCTTGACCAGGACGCGCACCTCTTGCATAAGTTCAAGATAAGGCTCCCAGCTTGCGTCGAACTCGTCTTCCAGCGAACGGCGGATTCTTTTCGCCTCGGTGGGGGCACATCCGCTCGTACTAACCGCGATACGCAAGGGACCGCGCTCGACCGTGCTCGGAACGATGAATTCGCACTTGTCGGGAACATCAACTACGTTGATCAAAGCCCGCACGGCATGAGCTTCCTCGCAAACCTCATCGTCGACCTGCGGGTTTCCGCATGCGGAGAAAACCATGCGCGCAGCAGCGAGATCGCCTTTTTGGTAAGTACGTTCAAGCCAAGAAATCCGACCAGCCAAAGCGAGAGCTTTCAGCCCCTCGGTGATCTCGGGGGAAACAACCGTTATCTTCGCGCCGAAAGGCAACACGGTTTGCACCTTGCGCTCGGCGACAGGACCGCCGCCTATAACAACAACGTCTTGGCCCGATAAATCGATGAAAAGGGCATAGCCGGCACCCGCACGCATTGTTCTATTGCTGGATTCGCTATCCGCAGGCGCCGCACCGCAAACGCCCACGCTTTCTTTTGAGAGGGTGGGGTTAGGGGTATCCTGCGTCATTTAATAATCCTTTTCCGAAAGCTTCCGCAATCGCTCGTTCCTATATTCTGCCGCAGCCTCGACGAAAGCGAGCGCCCATTGCGGCGAAGCTATCGCATTAACATGCAGATAACTGGCAACCGTGCGCTTTTCGCACAGGCCGTCTTTCTTCCCAAAAGTCCCTTTGCCACGAACGAGGTCATAGCCAAAAGAACAATCATCGCTTGCGCCCAAAACCTTCGAATGATGATGCTCGTGCCCTACCAGCACTTCACCTGCAGGCAGCCATGGGTGCTCAGGGCGAGCCGACACCACCGAATAGCCGTGAGCCTGACGCTCGTCCATCAGCTCAACATCAAAATCGAATACGCCCACCATCTGGTGCGTCTCACCTTTGGCGATGATACTGCGCGTAAGATACATAAGCCCGCCGCATTCGGCGACGCAAGCAATACCTGCATCAATCGCGGCTTTCACGCTGGTGCGGAACCCCTTATTCGCCTCAAGCTCGGCAGCATACGACTCAGGAAAACCACCGCCGATGTAGAGCCCATCGATATCTATTGGCAAAGCGTTATCGGCAATCGCGTCGACAAACAAGAGTTCAGCCCCCGCTGCCTCAAGCGCTTGAAGATTTTCTTGGTAGTAGAAATTGAAAGCGCCATCGCGTACAACCGCGATCTTCACTGCATCGCGCTTCCCCAAATAAGGCGAACGCGGATACTCAAACGGGACGCAGCTCAAAACAGGCGCAGATTGCGCGATTTCCATAAGGCGGTCAAGATCGACATTGTCGCGAATAACCTCAGCGACGCCATCGAGAAAAGCATCGGCTGGATCGTACTCGACGCCATTTACCAGGCCCAAGTGCCTATCGGGGATGGCCAGCTTCTCGCTCTCCGGAATAGTGCCCAACACAGGAATGCCGCAGTAATGCTCGACAGCCTCGCGAATACGCGTAGCATGACGCTTTCCCCGCACGTGGTTCACGATAACGCCCGCGATGCGAACATCAGGGTCGAAATGCATGCACCCCATAACCAGAGCCGCCACTGTACGCGTCATGCGCGTGGCGTCGATGACCAAAACAACCGGGGTGCCCGTCGCCTTCGCCACATTGGCGGAAGAGCTCGAACCTTCAAGGTCGCTTCCGTCATAAAAGCCCATGGCGGCTTCGATAATCGCGATATCACCGCCTTCGGCCACATCGCATAAAACCGATCGCATAACGTCATCGGACATGAACTTGCTGTCCAAATTGCGAGAGGATTTCCCGCAGGCAAGAAAATGCCAGCCGGGATCGATGTAATCAGGCCCTTTCTTGAAAGGGCGTACATCGATCCCGGCTGACGTTAACGCGCGCATTATGCCCATAGTAGTAACGGTCTTGCCGCTTCTTCCACTAGGGGCCGCAATCATGAGGCGCGGCAGAGCATGCTCTTTGACCATAGCAGAATCCACAACAAGACCGTTAGACATTACAGGTATGTAACCCACTAAGCCTTAAAGACTTAGACGCAACCCGTCGGCTTCATAAGGCCGGCGATCTTGCAAGCACCCTTACCAGGGCCGCTCGGGAACAGCTCGTACATCTCGCCGTTGGACAGCTTGGTGTCGCGCAGCATCTTACGAACCATCGGGGCGGTACCGAAGTCAGCATAGTACTGACGGAGGTAGTTGATTACTGCCCAGTGAGCGTCGGTGAGCTCGACTTCCTCGGTCTTAGCGAGAGCCTCTGCAACTTGCTCGTCCCAATCGTTGGGATCGACCAAAAAGCCGTCCTCGTCAAGAGCGACAGTCTTATCGCCTACTTGAATATCAGCCATGTTCAACTCCTTTTCTAACTAACGCATCCAGTATTTTTTTGCATCCAGTCGTCTTACGACGACGAATTGCCTTCATCATAGCACACCACGCAAGGTCTGCAGGCGCAGTGTCTATTTTAACGAATTGCTCGCAGATACCCGCGAGGATTCGCAAAGCAAACCCTCGCGGAAAAGAGCGATCCTAATGACCCGCGACCTCAGAAAGCTTCTTGGCGTCCTGGGCGTTTGCCTCGCGCACGCCAAGGATGATCTTGTACAGCAAGGTCAAAACCAAAGCGCCGATTGCGAATACGCCGATGATAACGCAAATCTCATTGGGATTGGGGATATAGGACACAACCTCGCCGAAGTTGTTAGGCGTAAAACCACCCAAAGTGAAGCCAAGGCCCTTGTCGATCCAGCAAGCCAAGAACACCAAGAACATGCCGGCAACGAAAGTCTTATGGTTGTGACGGAACTTCGGAGTAATCAGCAATGCGATACCCGCGAATGCGCAAACCGCAGCGACCCACATGAAAGGCCCAAGCTGATTGAGTCCATCGAGACCAAAGAACAAGTATTCGATAGGAGCCATATGAGCTTTGCTGTTGGGATAGAAGCTCGCGAAAATCTCCAGCAGGAAGAAGAAGATGTTCACGGTCATTGCATAAGCGACGATCTTGCCAAAGGAGTTCAGAGCCTTGTCCGAAATATCAAACTTGGTGAACTTCTTCATAATGAAGCAAATCATCATCAACAAAGCTGGGCCAGCAGCGAAAGCGGAAGCCAGGAAGCGACCAACCACAATTGCCGAACCCCAATAAGCGCGACCAGGGTTGCCGATATAAATGAAGGCGGTAACGGTGTGGATGCCGATAGCCAAGGGGATGGCGATGATGGCAAGCACCTTAGCCCATTTGAACGGCGGGATGCCCTTGCGCTCGCAGTAAAGCGCAGCCCAGCCGACGATGATGTTCACGATCAAGTACGAGGAAAGCACGCACATATCGAAGAACAAGATCGAATGCGGCGAAGGATACAGCAAAACATTGAACAAACGCGCTGGATAGCCAAGGTCGACGATAACGAACAGAAGAGCAACCAGAACCGCTGCAACGGCCAAGAACTCGCCGAAAATCAAGAACGGCCCGAACTCCTTGTAGTTATGCAGGTAGAACGGAATGGCAACCATAACGCCCGACGCGGCAACGCCGACGAAGAACGTGAACTGAGCGATGTAGAGGCCCCAGTTAACATCGCGGCTCATGCCGGTAAGGATAAGGCCGTTGTTCAACTGGTTGATATAAGCGCAAACACCAATGCCGATGCAAACCAGCAAGAAGATGACCCAGCCCCAGTAGAGCTTTCCGCCGTGTGCGATTTTTTCAATCATGCCTACTCACCAGCCTTGACAATGTAGTAAACGCTCGGGCCGGAACCAAGCTCAACCCTACGCCTAATGGAGAATGCGTTCTTGAGCGCCTTGCACACATCGGAATTCTCATCGTTGAGATCGCCGAAGTAAACGGAACCCTTCGACTTCTCCACGCACAGAGGCATCTCGCCCTTGTCGATGCGCTCGTAGCAGAACATGCATTTCTCGACAACGCCCTTGCTGCGCGTAGGATACTCGGGATTGATCTCCTTCAAATATTTGCGCGGGTCGCTGTAGTTCAGGCTACGTGCGCCATACGGGCAAGCAGACATGCAGAAACGGCACGCAATGCAACGGTGCATATCCATCATGACGATGCCGTCAGCGCGCTGGAAGGTTGCCTCGGTTGGGCAGGCACGGCAGCACGGAGGCTCTTCGCAGTGGTTGCAAAGCGCGGGGAACTCAAGCTGTTTCACCGTTTCCTCGGTGAACTTATTCTCCATGTCCTCGAATAAGTGCTCATAGGTGTCGCCCCAAATCCACTTCACAGCAGTCTTGGGGTCGCCCGTATCGGGAACGTTGTGGTAAGTGTGGCAAGCATCGATCATGTCGTCGAGAACGTTAAGCTCATTGAGCTTCTCGACGTCGATAGCCATGCCCCAATGCTTCTTGCCATCGATCTTGGTGTCGGCAGCAATCTGAGCGTACGAGACGGTCTCGGTCTTGCAGCCAGCAAGACCGAGCACGCCCAAACCCAACGCGCCCAAACCAAGTTTGGTAAAGTCTCTTCTTTCCATGTTCAGAGAGCTATCTTTCTTGTTTGCCATGTCTGCCCCCTAGTTCTGACCGTTAACGGTATGAAGATCGGGGTCATTCGCGCCATGGCAGTCCCAACAATAAAATTCTACGTTAGCGCTTTCGTGACACTTGTTGCAGAACTCCTCGGGGTTCGAATGGCACTTCAGGCAGGTGTCGTCGAGGCTCTTCTCGTACACCTGACCCGTGCTGCTCACATACTGCGTGGAGCCGTCGCGAACAACATCGTTGCGCCACTGATCCAAAAGCTTCATGTGGTTCTCGCGCATCCACTGAGCATCTTCGATGCACTGAGCGTTCTCGCCCATCGCATTGATCTCGGGAGTATCGAGGCTCACATCAACCGTGGTGCTCTTGTTGCCGGCGTTAACGGCAAACGGGATGATGAGAATCGCGCAGAATACTACGATGAACAGGATGATCTTCGTTTTCTTATTCATTACTCAGACACCTCCCCGTTGTCTTGCGCGGCCTGAGGAAGATCCTCAAGACGCATATTGAGCGTACGATGGTCGTTCTCGTCAAGCACGAGGGCATTCGCAACGAGCTCGTGAACGCCGCAAACCTTGGTGCCAGGCACCCAGTAGTCCATCAGCGGCGGGAGAACGACGCGGTCGATAGCGCAGATGTTCGCCAGCGTGTTCACGCCGAAGCGATCGCGCACCGAACGCACTGCCTCAGCACGGGGGAAACCGCCGCGCATACGCAGCTCCATGTTCTCGCCTGCATTCAGGCCAGAACCGCCGCCGCAGCAAAGCGTCTTCTCGCGGATGGTCTCTTCGGGCATCTCGTAGAAGTTGTTGCAAACGGCCTTGATGATCTCGCGGGGCTCTTCGAGGATACCCATGCCGCGAGCGGTGTTGCAAGAGTCATGAAACGTAACGACCAGATCGTCGTTGCGGCTCTTGTCGAACTTCAGCTTGTTATTGTGGATGAGGTCGGCAGTGAACTCGACGATATGAATCATCTTCGTAGAGGCCGAATTCTCAAACTTGGTGCCGGTGATAGGAGATACGGGCATCTCCAGCCAGTCGGCAGGGCCATTCCACGTATCCATATATTGGTTCATGACGCGCCACATGTGGCCGCACTCGCCACCGAGAATCCACTTGACACCCAAACGCTTCGACTCGGCATAGATCTTGGAATTCAGGCGCTTCGCCATCTCGTTGGTGGTGAAGAAACCGAAGTTACCACCCTCGGAAGCGTACGTCGAAAGCGTGTAGTCGACACCCAGGTGCTCGAGCAACGTGATGTAGCCCATGAAGGTGAAGATACCAGGCTCAGCGTAAAGATCGCCCGAAGGAACAACCAGCAAGATCTCGGCGCCCTTACGGTTGAAGGACGGTTCATAATGATGCCCGGTAACGTCTTCCAGGTCGTCCATGAACATCTCGACGTTGCTGATGATGGTCTGCGGTTCGAGGCCGACGTGATTGCCCTTCATGAAGCAGTTAGCAACAGGACCGGCAATCCAGTCGGTGTTCAGACCCAGCTTATTGAAGATCTCGCGACCCATCATCGTGATTTCTGCCTGGTCGATGCCATAGGGGCAGAAAAGCGAGCAGCGGCGGCACTCGGTGCACTGATAATAGTAGTACCACCACTCGTGCAGCACTTCCTCGGTGAGGTCGCGAGCGCCAACCAGCTTGCCGAACAGCTTGCCGGAAGTGGTGAAGTAGCGCTTGTAAACCGAGCGCAGAAGCTCAGCGCGAAGAACAGGCATGTTCTTCGGATCGCCCGTGCCCATGTAGAAGTGGCATTTGTCAGCGCAGGCGCCGCAACGTACGCAGATGTCCATGAACAGACGGAACGAACGGTACTTCTTCAGGAGATCCGCCATGGTGTCAAGAACGATTTCCTTCCAATTCTCAGGAAGGTTCCAGTTCTCTTCTTCGGGAGTCCACTGATGGGCATTGGGAAAATCGATGGGCTTCAACCAGTCGGGCTTGACTGCATAGCAGTACATGCCTTCCTTAAACTCGGTCTTGGTATCCATCCACTCCGTATCGGGAAGGGAGAAATCGTAAGATTCGCGAATCTCCTGCGGTTTAGGAGTCTTAGCCATGATTACTCATCACCGTCCAAAGGTAGTCCGACTTTCTTCATCTTCTCGCCGAACTCTGCCTCATACTCTTCGTAAGTGTGAACCTTGACCGGATAGTTCCAGGGGTTCACATGACGAACCGCGCGGCTGTTGTTAGCCATGTTGCGGGTCGGGCTGAAGAAAATGCCAAACGCATGCATAAGTTTGCTGAAGGGGAAGTACATAAGCAAAACGCTCACGCAGGTGAGATGCATATACAAAATAGGAGCGATGCCGTCACCAGCAACGGGGTGGAAGGTGACAAGGCCCATGGTGACTTCCTTAACAGCGGTGATGTCAACCCTGAAGCCATAGCGCATGGTGATGCCGGTGATGGCAATGCCAAGCAGCAGATACAGCGGGAAGTAGTCCATTGGCTGAGAGATGTAACGGATACGCGGAGCAACGACGCGACGGAAGAACAAGAAAACCAAACCGGCCGTGATAAGCACATCGGTGATGTACACGATAGGAAGACCAATCTGGAACATCCCGTCGATCGACTCGAGCACGCCAAGCCATGCCGGAACCGGATCAAGGAACAAGCGCAGGTGGCGAATGACGATGATCAGCATCGACCAATGGAACGCCAAAGCGCCCAGCCACAACCACTTGGAAGAACCGATATGAAGACCATCTTCGGTCTTTTCGGCCTTAGCGCCACGGAACAGCGACCTGAAGGTAAGCACTTCAAGAGCCATACGGGCAACGACACCCCAGTAGGTGAAGGGGTTGTCCACTTTTGCTTGCTTAATCCAAGGCAAGCTCTTCTGCTGTCCGCCGGTAGTGGGAATAGCGAAGGGCACGTCGCTTTTGCCCCATCGCACGATGCGGATGATCACGCCCGCAATAAACATGACGATGGCTGCATACGGCAATACGATTCCGAAGAACGTATACAGATGCAGACAAGCGGTACCCACCCACGCGGCGAAAACGATAGCAAGGACCATCACAAGGGGTCCGAGAATTTTCATCTTAAAATTCCCCCATCTCTTTCTCGGCGTTATTGAATACTCTCTCTAAAATCTCGGTCCGCTGCTTCAGCTCGTTGTATCGAATAGCATTGACGCGCTCGCGGCTTTCGACATAATGCTCAACGGCCAAAAGCGTCATTTCGTCTACACGTTTGCTGATAGCTTGACCTTCCTCGGAATTCGCATCGAAGCCACCCATGATCGATGCGATCACCGAGCGAAGCTCGGGAAACGGAGCAAGAGTTACTGATGGCGGTGTGCTCCACAACGCAATCAGTTGGCACAAATCGGTGAGCGAAGAATCGAGCTTCTCGCCTTTCTCACCGGTAAGCACATAGTGAACCACTTCGCGTGCCGCAGCATCTACGTGGTACGCGGAGGGATTCCTGAATCGCCGGGAACTGATGTTCCCGGCGAAATCATCGGAACCAAAAGCAGGGTCAAACTTGGCGCTCCATTTTTGCACAATAGATGCCTCATGACCGCCAGCTGCGACCTTGTCGAACATTGGAAACAATACCTCTCTCTTTTGTCGCAATGCGACAAAACACCCCGTTTGGTGTTTCCTTATTTCTCTTCCGGCTCAGGAACTTTGCCCTTCAAGGCAACGAAAGTCGTGGTGATGTACAGGTACTCCACCAAGTCCTCGGCAGCAAGCTCTTTGATAGCCAAGTCGACTGCGCCCTTGCGCTCATCGATAGCCTTGGCGATTTCCTTGCTCTTTGCCTTTTCGATGGTGCCCAGGTAATCGAGAACCTTCTGCTTGATTACGGGATCTGCAGGTCCTTTGTCCATGACAACACTCCTATCTGTGCTGAACTTATACGCGTTTACGCATACTGCTATAAACTAGACAATCATAGCAACTTTTCAGTTTCATTACCGTATGCGAACGTGCCTATTACGTTTTCCAATAGCGCCATAGACCCAGCTTGTCAAAGCATTTGAGCTGGGATTATCGCCAAATTTTTACGAAATGCCCCATTTACGCGTATATTCGCTGTAAATCACGAAGTCTTCGCCAGTAAACCCGGCCGAGTTAAGCAGCGGAAGAAGATCTTCATATTTCATAGCGTCGGTTTCCATATAAACGCCCTCGCTTCGCGGGATCACTTCCCAATCGGGATTGACCTTCATGAGAAATGACATCAACTCGGCGCAGCGATTGATGCGCTTGTCAGCGTACGAAGCAAGCTGTTTCAATTGGTCGGGCGTAACCTTCTCGGACTCCATATACTCATCCCATTGCGACTCGGTCTTAGCGCCTGCGCATCTCTTGACCTGGTAAAAGGGCAGGAAAAAGCACGTTTCGGAAGTGCACAAACATGCCATGTCGTCGTTGGATTCGGCCATTTGAACATCTCTCCAATATGGTTGCGAATTGTTTCAGGGCATAAAAAAACCGTGCTACCCCAATGGATGGGGCAGCACGGAAAGCAACGATTAGTACTTGAACGCTGCAGACGTGCGGAACGTCTCGCGAGAGAAGATGTAATCGTCGATGAGCTTATCGGAGAATGGAATGCCGGTAACCTCGAAGAACTTCTCCCAGCCGATGCGCTCAATCCAGTCGCCCAGACGCTCGCCCTTGCGGCCACCCTCGATCCAGCACTCGACGATGTTGCGGATAGCAGCAACGGTCTCGGGCCAACGAGGAGCAGTGTTGGGGAGGTAAGGGATAACCATGCGCGAGAAAGCCGGAGCAGTGCGGGCATTGGCAACCTTGCCGCCGACGAGAATGGCGATGCCGTCATTCACTTCGTCGATGATGTGCATGCCAGGAGACATGGTGTAGCAGTTACCGCAGTACATGCACTTGGACTCAACAACCTTGACGCTCTTGTTCTTGGGATCGGGGCGGATAGCGCCGGTCGGGCAGCAAGCAACGAGCGAAGGAATCTCGGTGGTCTTGCGGATGGTCTCATGGTCGATACGCGGAGCGGTACGGTGAATACCAACGATGGCGATATCGGAGCAGTGAGCAGCACCACACATGTTCAAGCAGCAAGCCATGGAGATGTGCAGCTTGGCAGGCAGCTTATCATCGGAAACGAAGTACTCGTACAGGTCGTCCATGACAGCCTTGACAACGCCGGAAGCGTCGGTTGCGGGCGTATGGCAGTGCACCCAGCCTTGGGTATGGACGATGTTGGTCAGAGAGTGCTTGGTGCCACCAACAGGGTAGCCAAGCTTCTCGACGTCCTCGATCAACGGATCGATGTTAGCCTCGTCGGTGACAAGGAACTCGATGTTGTTACGAGTAGTGAAGCGCAGGTAGCCGTCGCAGTACTTATCGGCAAGGTCGCAAATCTCGCGAATGTTGTCGATAGCCATCAAACGAGGCTGGCCGGCACGCACGGTGTACAGATTGCCAGCAGGGCCGATATGTTTGATAACGCCCGGCTTGATGTACTCGTGGTCTTCCCACTTGCCATAGTTCTCTTCGACGATCGGCGGGATCATCTCTTTATAATTCATTGGGCCTTGGTCAGTGATAGCCAATTATGTTCACCCCTTCATTAGTAACGTTTGCGCTTTATCAAAAAAGCTAGAACGTACGAATCCTACAGTTACTCAGTTGCCTCTTCGTCACGCGAAACAACCTCATCAGGCTGCCAGAATACGTAGGGGTTTGCACGCGGACGCCAAACCATCTGCGGAACAGCAGGCATATCGATGCCACGCAGGAACTCGCCCATGCCCATACGGTAAATGGTCTCGCCAAGACGCTCGCGGGTCTTGCCGTTCTCGTCCCACCAGTCCCAGATGTTGTTAACAAGCTCTTTGAACTCGTCGTAAGGAGATTCCATCTTCATGAACGGAACGAGCACCCAAGCCATGAACGGGGACTTGACGATAGTGGACTTAGCGCCAACAAGGATGGTTGCGCCCTTTTCCTTACCCTGCTTGATTGCACGGCCCATGGTGTTGATGCAGTGCATGCAGCGGGTGCAGTTGGGAGCGTCGACGGAAAGCTCGCCGGTTTCCTTGTCGTAGGTGAGGCACTTGGTGGGGCACTTGTGGGCAACAGCAGCAACGTCCATGCCCTCGGCGGCGTACTTCTTCACCTCATCGTTGTCGATGGTGATGGAGTCGCGCCAAGTACCGATAACCGCGATGTCGGCACGAGCACCAGCACCAACGCAGTCGTTTGCGCAGCCGGCCATCTTGATCTTGGACTTGTACGGCCACATCGGGCGATGCAGCTCGTCCTGCCACTCGTTGGTGATGTCGGTGCACATGTCCAACGTGTCGTAGCAAGCATGCTCGCAGTAGCCAGGGCCTACGCAGCAAACGGGGGTACGGAGGTCGGAGCCAGAACCACCAAGGTCAATCTCTTCCTCAGAGAACTCGTCAAAGGTCGGCTGAAGTTCTTCGGTCTTGCAGCCCAACATAACCAGGTCGCCGCAGGTACCGTGAACGTTGGTCAAACCAGAACCGTGCTTTTCCCAGATGTCGCAAATGGTACGCAGCTTAGCGGTGTTGTAGAAGAAACCGCTCGGCGCGTTAAGACGCATGGTGTGGAACTCGGCCAAGTTCGGGTACTCGTCAACCAGCTGGCTGTAACGACCAACGACGCCTCCGCCGTAGCCCTTAACGCCAACGATGCCGCCGTGCTTCCAGTAGCCCTTCTTCGTCTCGTAGGAGTACTCGAGCTGGTTCAGAAGGTCATTCGACATCTCGTTCTTCGCAGCTGCGGTCTTGATCTCCTTTACGAAGCTAGGCCACGGGCCCTTTTCGAGCTCGTCAAGCAGCGGAGTATTTCCGTATTCAGCCATAACGCCCCTTTCTCGTAATGCTTATTATCTTCTACCTTGCGGTGATCTTACATCTCAGTAACGAGGCATGCGCCAGCCGGGCAAACCGTGACGCAGGTCTGGCAACCCAGGCACTCCATCTCGTCACCGGAAACAAACGCGTGACCATCTTCGAAGCCCAAGATATGTGCAGGGCAGCTCTCGTGGCACTCGCCACAGCCTACGCATGCATCCTCATCGATAGAGATCATGTACATAAGGGCTCCTCCTCTCTCTTTTTCTCTCTCATTTAACCCATACGGCTATTAAATGCGCCCCTCTCTCACAAAGAGCGCGTTTACATTCATAGCACCGATTGCATTTGACCACGAAAGACCCCCGTTGGAAAATATCCATGATTAATCGTGGTATCAAACGAACCTATTGCGAATAATATCACCTGTTCAGGATAGCCCTTACGAGATGATTCAAACGCAACATAGCTATTCGCTATAACCGTAATCAAGTTCGATTATAACGGCAAAAAACAAAATCGGAGGCACCGTCTCGCAAACGATGCCTCCGATTCATAATCAAACCAGCAGATGCCCGAAACGAGCAAACCCGCTGTTAGTCCTTAAGAAACTCCAGGTAAGGCTCTTCGGTGCTCTCGAGAGCGTTGACCATAAGGTCGACCAAACCGCCGTAATGAACATTGTACTTGGCGGTTGCCTTGTACACGCCGAAGATATCGCGAATAGTGCCCTTGCAGTTGGAGCACGGTGCGCAAACGAACTTGACGATGTCGGGGTTCGCAAAGTCCTCGCCAAACGCGTTGATGATCTGCTCGAACTTCTTGCGGGCGCTGACCTTGTTCTTGAAGTCGGCGAAATTGTAGTTGTTCATGATGGCGAAGCCCGAACCACCGCCGCAGCAGTAGTTGTCGACGCCGTGCGGGGTCATCTCGCGGAACTGCGGAGCGATGGCGCGAAGGATCTCACGCTGCGGCTCGACGATGCCCATCTGGCGAACGATGTTGCAGGGGTCGTGCAAGGTGACCGGGAAGTCGTTCTTCGACGGATCGAACTTCAACTTACCGTCGCGCACGAGCTGCGCCATAAGGGGCAAGAAGCTCTCTACCGGCGGATGGTCCTCAGGGGTGGCCATGCGGTCGCCCGAAATGGCCAAGCTCTTGTGCATATGGCCGCATTCGCCGATGACGATACGCTTGACGCCGAGCTTCTTAGCGACTTCGTACTGCTTGGTTACGATCTTCTTGGCCTGAACGTCGTCATACCAAACGCCGTAGTTAACGCCGTCGTAGCCCATGAGCTCGGAGCTGAGCGTCCAGTTGACGCCAGCCTCATTGAGCAGGATTGCGAAAGCGGTGGGATTCTCAGGCCAAGCAATGAACTCGCCTGCGTTGTGCAGAAGCAGAACGTCCGCGCCCTCTTTGTCGATAGGGAACTCGATTTTACGACCGGTAAGGTCCTCCATGTCCTCCTGCAAGAACTCGACGTTGTCGAGGAAAGCGGGGCGGGTCATGCCGGTGGTGGAGCCAACCTTGAGCTGAAGCTCGGTGCCCTTCTCGTGGATGGCGGAAGGGGCGATACCCATCTCCTGCGAGAAGATCTTGCGGATCTCGCGCGCGGCGAGACCGTTGTCAAGACCCATGGGGCAGGTCTGAGCGCAACGGCGGCAAACATTGCAACGATAGGAAAGCTCACCCAAACGCGCGACGGTCTCCCAATCGAGGTCGATATCGGCGCCAACGAACTTACCCAGCAGCTTGCCCGACTTTGTGAAATAGCGCTTGTAAATGCGACGCAGAACATCAACACGATAGCTGGGACGATAAATCTCGTCACCGTTGCTTGCCTCGTAGATATGGCAAGCGGCCGAGCACGTGTTGCACTTGGCGCAGAACTCCATGTTCAGCATGAGAGGCTGGATGGCGTTTTTATTGGCATCCGAGAACAATTTTTCGAGACCGCTGAGGAAGCTCTTGACGAACGCCTGCTCCTCTTCCTTGGTCTCGGGACGCTTGAGGCCATCGAGGGCGATGAAGCCGTCAAGCGAAGCGCAGTGCTCCTCGGCCCAGTTGGGCTTCTTCTCCTTGAAGTCAGGCTCGAGACCGTTGGTGTCGTAAGGCGCGGGCAACGGCTTGAGGTCATCGACGGGCGAAAGAATGTCAACCTTTTTGGAAATGTCGCGCGGACGCAGATGTTTGGTGTTAACAGACATGAACTACTCCTCCGAATCTTTAGCCGGGGCGGGCTGGCAGTGCGGCGCGGACCACTTGGTGGTAGCCGGCACGGCGGCAGCTGCCTTCATCTTCTTCTCGGTTTCAGAACCGGCCAAGTTGGGGTTGTTGTCCCAGAAGACCGAACGGAAGCAGAAGAACTTGCCTGCATAATGACCCATTTTGCTGATAGGGATGTAAATCATGAGAGCGCCCATGAGAACCAGATGCACCAGCACGATCGGCTCGAGATTGGTGGCGCTCAAAGTGAACACCTGATGGGCAACGAAGTACACGTTGGCGACGTTGGTCCAGCAGTAAATACCGCTGATCAGCACGACCAGGATAGCGATGAGATTAAAGTACTCCTCGGGCGTGGTGAAGACGCGGAGATCCTCACGGGTGATACGCAAGACCAGCAAGATGGCGGCGCCGAGCGTGGCGCAGCCGAAGCCGATGACGCCGACGACGTTCATGACGGCAACCACCCAGTCGAGCGGCCAGAAAGCCGGGATAAACAAGCAGATGGACCACGCCAACATGACGTAGATGCCACCATGGAACAAGAAGGACGGCACCCAAAGGCCACGCTGGCTGACGAACAGCTTGCGAATGAAGATCATTTCCTTCATGACGTCGATCATCTCGGCAACATGGTCGACCTTGCGCTCCTTGGTCCACCACTCGTCTTCCTCGTAGAACGATCCGCCGTAAACGCCACGCCCGGTTTCCTTGGGAATGGGGTACAGATCGAAACGAGAATGAGTGGACCACTTAGAGTACTTTGCGAACTTCGCAGCGCTCAGAACGAGAAAGCCGATAAGCGCAGCGAGCACAAAGACGAATACCAATGTATTCATGCGAACCCCCCTTGGTTCCTTGGCGGAACCTCTCTCTTATTTCCACCAACTACTATCTGATATGCTTATTTGCATATCTGCTCATAATACAGCTAAGCGTAATGTACGGGCATTTTCGAGCGCTGTAAAATGCGAAATCCAAATTGCTCCATAAGTGGCCGCTATGCAGCGGCAACGGCGCCGAGCGCAACCCATCCGCCAACCGCCGAGCCAAACGCCATGAGACGTGCGCGAACAACTGTTAAGTAGGTTATGTGCAATCCGTAAACGGATGATGCGCAGTGCGCTCCCGGCCGCTTTTCATTAAATGTTTCTGTGATAAAATAGTTTTATACCCATAGGGTTTTCTAATGTCTTTCGAATGTTTCGTTTATAGAAAGCCATTCGTGAAGCTTATGGGCGAGATAGCCCCAGGAGGATTTCGGAACGATCGCCGAATATCTTCTCACAGAAAGCGGAGAACGCCGTAATGAGTTCAATCGAGCAGTTTACCGTGTTCAAGGAAGTCGCCGACACCGGCAGCATCACGCAAGCTTCCAAACGTCTTTTCATCAGCCAACCAAGCGTCAGCGTGCAGATTCAAAATCTTGAGCACGAATACGGCGCGCAGCTGTTCTCGCGCACCAATCGCGGCGTCACGCTCACCGTTTTCGGCAAGATTCTCTACGATCAGGTCGTTATCGCTTTGCGCGCCGTCGAGCAGGCAAAAGAGAGCATCCGCGAATACGCCGAGCGCGAAGGGCGCATAGTGCACGTGGGCGCCACCTTCACCATCGGCGAGTACCTTCTTCCCCACATGATGAGCCTCACGCATTCCGACAACTCGTCGCCGAAGTTCAACGTGAACATCGCCAACACCAAAGCCATTGTGCAGGGCGTAACCGACGGCAAACTGGGAATAGGCCTGATAGAAGGCCCCGTAAATGAGTCGGAAGACGTGGAAATCCGTCAATTTTGGGCCGATGAGCTGGTCATCATCGTGCCATATCACCACCCTTGGGCAGGCCTCGGCGAAATCGACTACGACGATTTCCTGCATGAGAAGTTCATCTCACGCGAAAAAGGTTCGGGCACGCGCAAGGTCATCGAGAACGCCTTGAAAGAAAGCGATTTCGACCCGAAAAAGGTGAACACCATCATGGAGCTGAACTCGACACAGGCTATCAAAGAAGCCGTGATGGCGGGTTTGGGCGTGTCTGTTCTGTCTGAACTAACCGTACAAGAAGAATGCCGTCTGAAGCGCCTTGCCACGCTACGCATCAAGGGATGCCGTCTCGAGCGCCCGCTGAACGTGATCACCAACGTGAACGCACATCTCACCTCGGAAGAGCAGTGGTTTTTGCAGCAGATCAGCAATCGCGAGATCATCGAGAAAGTGGTCCCGAAGCCCTGCGATTGCTGCAGCGGCACCTGCGAAGCATAGGACGCCAACCTCGCCACCTCGCATGCGGGTTAAAGCCTTTTGCGCGCAAACAAGCCCCTCATCTGCGAGAATTTAGATTCCACGAAAACGAGCGCCCGGTCGTCGATGCGGCCGGGCGCTTTGCTATGCTTGCCTCATGACCAGGAAAGGACATAGCATCGTGCGCGGACTTTTTGGATTCGCTTTGTTTTGCGTGGCGGCGTTTGCCGCGTTTGTGGCTTTAACCAACCTCGTGGTTATCGGCACGACGCAAGACGATATCGTTTCGGAAGAAGACGCAGCCGCGCGGGAGCCGGATGCGATCTTGGTCTTGGGAGCCTCCGTTTTCGCCGACGGAACGCCGTCGGGCATCCTGCAAGACCGGCTGAACGAAACAGCGCGGCTCTATTTTGCCGGAGCGGCATCGCGGATCATCGTGAGCGGCGACGGACGTCAGACCTCGTACAACGAGCCCGCCGCGATGAAGGACTATCTGATCGGCATAGGGGTTCCCAGCGAGGCGATATTCTGCGATCGCGCAGGTTATTCCACCTATGACAGCACTTATCGAGCGCGCTATATCTTTGGGTGCAAAACCCTTGTCGTAGTCACGCAATCGTACCATCTCACACGTGCGGTCTATTCCGCACGCGGCTTGGGAATAGACGCCATTGGCGTGGCATCCGACGGAGGTCCTTACGCCAAGCAAAATTATTACGACGTGCGCGAAATCGGTGCACGCAGCAAGGATTTCGTCTATACGCTTATAAAAAAGAGAAGCGCCATCCTGGGAGAACCCGTCAGCCTTGAGCAATCGGGCGACGTCACCAACGATCAGCGAGTTTCAAACACGCTTTAATCGAACCATGAAGGCAGAAAGACAAAAGCCGCCTTTATCGGCGGCTTTCGCTTGCTTTTGAAATTCTGCTCGAAGGCGAGGATTTACTTTTCAGGAGGCTCTTCTGCATCGTCGGATACTTCTTCGGCCTCAACATCGACAGGCTCGTCTTCCGCATCCTCGGCGGGAGCAGCTTTCTTTACAACCTTCTTGACCTTCTTTTTGGGGGCCTCCTCCTCGGGCTCCTCTTCGGCGGTTTCCTCCTCAGCAGCCTCTTCGGCACCTTCCTTCATGCCTGCGCGAAGGTTCTTGATCCCGCCGCCCAAAGCCTTACCGAGTTTCGGAAGGTTTTTGGGACCGAAAATGAGCAGGACGACGATGAGGATGATGATGAGTTCGGGCACGCCTAATCCCAGAATCTTCATGAAATGCCTCCTTGCGGCAGCGATGGTTCGATGATTTGAAGTTAGACCATATATTTGGACATTATACGGTCAGCCCGCCGGTGAGGTGGTCTGCAGCGGCAGAATCCACATACAGCCCGCCGAATGGCCCGCCCCTATCGGTCGCAGCAAAACCCGCAAACCACAGGTGAGTAAACGGCCCAGACGCAAAGTGCGCCCGAGCCGCAGAGCGTTTATTTGGCAACGATGTTGACCAGACGGCCAGGGATGACGATGACTTTCTTTATCTCCTTGCCATCGACGGCGCGGCTTACGGTGGCAAGCGCGGTCTCCTTGACATCCGCTTCGGGAGCGTCGACCGCGACGACGATCTTCGACTTCACCTTGCCATTGACCTGTACGGCAAGTTCGACCTCGTCGGTTTTCACCTGCTCAAGATCGAATTCGGGCCAAGCCTGCTCATGGATGGAACCCTCGCCGCCAATGACGCTCGTCCATAGCTCTTCCGAAAAATGAGGAGCTATAGGAGCGATGAGCTTCACCAAAACCTCGGCTATTTCCTCACTTTGCGCGGCAGCATCAGCGCTAGCGGCACGCTGCTCGGCCGACATCGCATGCAGATAGTCGTTTGCAGCGTTCACCAATTCCATGATGGCGGCGATTGCAGTGTTGAAGTTGTCGCGATCGAAGTCATTCGCGACCTTGCCCACCACACGATGGCGCTCGCGGTTGAGCTTTTTGGAAACCTCAACGATCTCATCGGCGCTGGCACCAGGCTGATAAAGCGTTTCGTCGTCGGCCTTGCCCATAAGATCGCACACCACACGCCATGTGCGATTGAGGAACTTGTACATGCCCGCAAGACCGTCTTCGTTCCACAGCAGCTCTTTATCGGGCGGCGCCATGAACAGGATATATGCACGCACAGCGTCGGCGCCGTAAGCGGCGATCATGTCTTCGGGGGCGATCACGTTGCCTTTCGACTTGGACATGACATCGCCATGTTCGTCGAGCACCATGCCCTGGCAAAGCAGGTTCTTGAACGGCTCATCGAAATCAAGCATGCCCTCGTCGCGCAGCACCTTGGTGAAGAAACGGCTATAGAGCAAATGCAGAATGGCATGCTCGATGCCGCCAATGTATTTGTCAACGGGCATCCACGCGTTAGCTTTATCGCTGTCGAACGGGAGCTTGTCGTTGTGGGGATCGGTATAGCGCATGTAGTACCAGCTGGAGCACGTGAACGTGTCCATGGTGTCGGTCTCGCGCTTAGCGGGTTTGCCGCATTTGGGGCACGTGCAGTTCACGAATTCCTCGTGAGTGGCTAGAGTCTCGCCAGCTGCAAGATCGATGTCTTTGGGCAGCATGACCGGCAAATCCTCTTCAGGGACAGGCACGACGCCGCAATCATCGCAATAGATGGCGGGGATAGGGTTGCCCCAGTAGCGCTGGCGGCTGATGAGCCAATCGCGCAAACGGAACATCACTTGGCGATGACCGCGACCGATCTTCTCGAGATAGGCCACCACGGCATCTTCGCCCTCGGAATGTTTGCCGCCGATAAGGCCAGTGAACTCGCCGGATTGCACCAGGCGACCCTCGGCCTCCATGGCACTGTCCCAATCGACACTAGTGACGACGCGATTCTTCTCATCTTTGAGCTGGTCGTACAGCGGATCGTCATCGTTGAGGATGATGGGGATGATGGGCAGGTCGTATTTCTTGGCAAACTCGAAGTCGCGCTGATCACCGCAAGGAACAGCCATGACCGCGCCAGTGCCGTAGTCGGCCACGATGTAGTCGGCCACCCAAACGGGGACCTTCTCGCCGTTCACAGGATTCACCACATAGCGGCCGATGAAGGCGCCATGTTTTTCCTTATTGCCCTGGGCGCGTTCGACAGCGGTGATCTTCTTGGCGTCCTCGACCACCTTCATGACGGCAGCCTCGTACTCGGTACCATGCACGAGGTTGTGAAGGATGGTGCTCTCGGGCGCCAACAGGAAGAAACTGCAGCCGAAAAGCGTGTCGGCACGCGTGGTGAACACGGTAAGAAGCTGGTCGTCGGTAGGGTTTTCGGGCACGGAGCCGTCGGCATCGCACAAGGTGAACGTGACCTCGGCGCCCTCAGAGCGTCCGATCCAGTTGGCCTGCTGCTGTTTTACGCGCTCGGGCCAGCCTTCGAGCTGGTCGAGGTCGTCGAGAAGCTCCTGGGCGTAATCGGTGATCTTGAAATACCACTGCGTAAGGTCGCGCTTCTCAACCTCACTGTCGCAGCGCCAGCAGCGTCCTTCGATAACCTGCTCGTTTGCAAGAACGGTGCCGCAGCTCGGGCACCAGTTGACCGGCGAATTGCGGCGCTCAACCAAACCGCGCTTCCAAAACTGCTCGAAAATCCACTGCCCCCAGCGATAGTATTCGGGGTCGCAAGCCACAACCGTACGGTCCCAGTCGTAGGAGAAACCCATGCGCTTGAAGCTAGCCTTCTGCGTTTCGATGTTGGCATACGTCCATTTCGCGGGATGACTATGATGTTTGATGGCTGCGTTTTCGGCTGGCAGGCCGAACGCGTCCCAACCCATGGGATGCAGCACGTCGAAGCCCTGCATACGGCTATAGCGCGCGATCACGTCGCCGATGGTGTAGTTGCGCACATGGCCCATGTGGATGTCGCCCGAAGGGTACGGGAACATCTCCAGAACGTATTTCTTGGGACGGCCGTCGCCCTCGTGTACCTTGTTGATGCCCGACTCTTCCCACGCTTTTTGCCAGCGCGGCTCGATCTCGTGCGGATTGTAAGCTTTCATCTTCTTCATCTTTCCCGGGCGTTAGACGGACGCGCGAGTATTCCCACACGCTGCCCGATGCTCCGATTCAGCGATTTCGAATGCGCTTTATTATAGTGAGATTTCACCCGGGGTCGACACGAAGCCCGCAGCCGCACGCAAAATCCCGCAATGCCGCGACGCCTGCTGGTAGCTATTTGGTGAGCTATTGGTGACACGTTCCAGCCATCATCTCCGGCACCTTTGCTCTCCTCCGGCACCAAAACAAATCTGAATCGAAGCTATTTCGCCGAAAGGTTCCGAAGAAGATTGCCAGGACGTGCCACCATCGAAAGTGCCAGAGGCGGTCGCTGGAACGTGCCACCACTCGGCGGTTGTTCGGCGGTTGTTCAAAAATGTGGACGTTTGAAAATTTTTGAACAACACAGGGTGAATTCGCTTGTTCAAATAATCTGCATTTTGCATAATCTTGAACATCTAATGACGAGCGCTTTACAAACGCCCGTAGCAAAACAAACGAAAACGAGGTTGAAATGCCGCAGAACAATGATTTCGAACGCCAGCTTAATGCCGAGGTGAACGAGCGCCTAGCCCTTATGGAAGAACCCGGTTATGAGTTCCCCAAGGCACTGAACAGGCTCGACTGGACGCTCATCACGATAATCCCCATCGCAAGCATTGCCCTGCTGGTTATCGGCGAATTCCTGTAGGAGGACCCATGGCAAAGCAGACGATGCAAGAGTACGTGAATCAGGAAACGATTTTTGGCCTGGTTCCCGTCAAGAAAAGCGAGCGCACGTACGGTTTTTGGGACACACTGTTGGTGACCAGCGGTTTCGCTATCGCCACATGGTGCTATTCGCAAGGCGCGCTTACCGCAAGCTACACCGATTTCTGGCAATCGCTCATCCTCACGTTCGCCATGGGCGGGTTGTTCCTAATCATCGAATCGCTGCCCGTCATCTTCGCCGTACGCTACGGCGTCGACCTGTGGGTTTACCTGCGTGCAGTGCTGGGCGACAACGGTGTGAAGATATTCGCCACAGCGGTTATCTTGGGCAATTGGTTTTGGTACGCAGTGGCAGCCAACATGTTCGGCTCGGCCATTGCTCAGATTTGCGCCGGATACGGGATCCTCATACCCGACCAGTGGGTGAACGTCATCAGCGTTATCAGCGTCGTGCTCGGTTCGCTCATCGCCATCGCCGGTCCGTCGGCCATCAAGTGGACGTCGCGTATTTTGGTTACCGCGCTTTTGGCCATCGGCGTCATCGTGTTCTTCATGTGCTTTGGCATCGTGCCGATCGACCAAATCGTCAGCTATCAGCCCGATCTCGAAACCATGGGCGTCGATCGCATGCAGGGCTATGCACTTGCCGCCGAAGGCATGGTCGCGTTTTCGTTTAGCTGGTCGACCCAGGCAATCGTCCTTCCGCGCCTTTCGCATACCGAGCGCGGCGGCTACTGGGGGACCTTCGCGGGCTACGCCATCGTGGCGCCGTTCTTCGTGTTCATCGGCGCAGTGATGGCCATCGTCATGTACATCACCACCGGCGTCTACGAAAGCGACCCCACCGTGATGCTTGCCACCCTCGGCCCCAACGTGGCGCTGCTTTCGCTCATGCTGGTAGCGTTCGCCAATGTCGGTACCCAAGCTGTTGGCGGCTATGTGAACGACATGGTCTTAAAGGCCGCTTGGCCTAAGGTCGACTACAAGATCTTGGTGCTGCTGTCGTGCATCTACGTGAGCATCCTCACGCTTTCCGGCGAAGTTACCGCTAACTTCGGGCAGTTCATCTCCATTGCAGCGTACATCCAAGGTCCGATTATCGGCATTATGTTCGTCGACTACATCGTTGTTCGCAAACGCAAGTTCTCGCTGAAGTCGCTTTATCATCGCGAAGGCCACACTGCCTACGATTTCAAGGGCGGGTTCAACTGGATCGGCATCGGCGTCATCGTAATCACGCTGTTTGTAGCACTGGTATTTGTGTACAACCCCATCACCGGGGACATCCGCAGCTCCATCTTCTGCTTCACCACCGGGTCGGGCTTCACAGCGCTTTTGGGCGGCCTGCTTTACTGGCTGGCTTCGCTTGTTCCCTCGCTGCGTGCGCAGATGCTTCGCGACCGCGACGACCTGGATATCGTGTAGCGAATGCCCTCTTCGTGGCAAGCTTTCAGGGTCGCTCAAAAGAGCGGCCCTTTTTGTTATGCTAACCATTGCGTTTTCGGAACAACACGGGCAAAAGCGCCAGAGATGATCGCTGGAACGTGTCACCAAGGAGATCGATGAAAAAGCTTATTGCGCAGTTTGCTAAGTTCGGGGTTGTGGGCGTCATCGCCTTCTTCATCGACTATGGCCTGCTGGCGCTGTTCACCGAAGCATTTGGCGTGAATTACCTGATAAGCGCCACAATATCGTTCACGGTTTCCGTGATCTTCAATTACATCGCCTCGATGCGCTACATCTTCACGCACAAAGAAGACATGAGCCGCCGACGCGAATTCGTGATATTCGTCGCGCTTTCCGTTATAGGCCTTTTGATCAACAACCTCTGCATGTGGGCGGGCGTCGAGCTTTTGGGCATCCATTACTTGATAACGAAGATCTTTGCCACGGCGGTCGTGATGATGTGGAACTTCGTAACCCGCAAAAAATTCCTCGATGCAGGCGAACAGGAGTAGCCGATGCCCGTAACCGATTTTCTTACCCTTAATGCCCAGACCTGGCCCGACGAAGTTGCACTTGTCGAGGTGAACCCCGAGATCCGCGAGCGTCGCGGCAAAACCTGGCGCGAATACGAGCTAGTCGAAACCAACCCCACCCACCGCTATCGTCGCGAGATGACCTGGAAGGTGTTCAACGACCGTGCGAACCGCTTCGCGCATCTGCTTCTTGACGCCGGTGTCACGCGCGACAGCAAGGTGGGCATCTTGATGATGAACTGCCTGGAGTGGCTGCCTGTGTATTTCGGCGTGCTGAAATCGGGCGCCATCGCCGTCCCTATGAACTACCGCTACACCGCCGACGAAATCAAATACTGCCTCGAACTGGCAGACGTCGAAGTGCTGGTATTCGGCCCGGAATTTATCGGGCGCGTGGAAGAGATCGTCGACCGTATCCCGCAGGTAAAGCACCTGTACTTCGTCGGCGAAGACTGCCCCACCTTTGCCGATAGCTACAACCTTCGGGTGGGGCATTTCACCGCCGAGGACCCCGGCGTGAAGATATTCGACGACGACCTGGGCGTCATCTATTTCTCAAGCGGCACCACAGGTTTTCCCAAAGCTATCCTGCACAAGCATCGCAGCCTCATGCGAGCAGCCATAACTGAGCAAAAGCACCACGGGCAAACGCACGAGGACAATTTTTTGTGCATCCCGCCGCTGTATCACGTGGGCGCCAAGATGCATTGGCTGGGCGGCCTCACCGTAGGGAGCAAAGCGGTTATCCTACGTGGCGTGCGCCCCGATTGGATTTTGCAAACCGTCTCGGAAGAACGTTGCAGCATCGTTTGGCTCTTGGTGCCATGGGCGCAAGACATCCTCGATGCCATTGAAGACGGCACCGTGAAACTTTCCGATTACCACCTTGAGCAATGGCGCCTGATGCATATCGGGGCGCAACCCGTGCCCCCCAGCCTGATCAAACGCTGGCGCCGCTATTTCCCCAACCATCAGTACGACACCAACTATGGCCTGTCGGAAGGCATAGGACCTGGCAGCGTGCATTTAGGTGTCGAAAACACCGACCACATCGGCGCTATCGGCGTTGCCGGCTATGGCTGGAAAACCGAAGTGCGCAAACCCGACGGAACCCTGTGCCAACCTGGCACCGGCGAAGTAGGTGAACTGTGCCTTCAGGGCGATGGCCTGATGGAGTGTTACTACAAAAATCCCGAGGCAACCGCCGAGGCACTGAAAGACGGCTGGCTCTACACGGGCGACATGGCCGAGATCGACGCCGATGGCTTTATCTGGCTGGTCGACCGCAAGAAAGACGTCATCATCACCGGCGGCGAAAACCTATATCCCGTGCAAATCGAGGATTTCATCCATGCCAACAACGCCGTGAAAGACGTCGCTGTTATCGGCTTGCCCGATGCACGTTTGGGCGAAATCGCCTGTGCCGTCGTCGAACTGAAGCCCGATGCCACCTGCACAGAAGATGAGCTGCGCGATTTCTGCATGAAGCTGCCACGATACAAACGCCCGCGTAAATACATCTTCGCAGATGTACCGCGCAACGCCACCGGCAAAATCGACAAGCCGCTTTTGCGCGAGCGCTACGGATCGACGAAACTGGTTGCGCGCGAAAGCAGCGAATAAAGGCGCGATAAGAAACTTTACGAAATGCGGCGCCAATTATCTTGCGCCGCACCCCCGTTTGCGATAAACCGCTTAGAGCAAAACAAAAAACCAAAAAGGAGAGACGCCCATGGAGATTCGCTTGGCGATTCCCGGTGACTACGAAGCGCTTCGCGCCATCTACAATTACGAGGTTGAAAACGCCTGCAACAACTTCGACACCAAGCCCGCAAGCGCGAACCAATGGGAAGCAGCCATGCAGAAGTACAATCGCCCGGGCCTGAACAACCCGCTGATAGTAGCCGCCGACAACGGCACTGTCTGCGGTTACGCCAGTCTTTCTCCTTTCCGCGCGAAAAAAGACGGTTACGCGCCCTCCAAAGAGCTCTCGATTTACGTTGCGGCAGACCAACGCGGTCGAGGCTTGGGCAATACACTGATGGACGCCATAGTCTCAGAAGGACGCAGGAATCCCGAGATTCACACTATCGTCTCGGTTATCACTTCCAAAAACGCCGCCAGCCAAGCGCTGCACAAGAAATTCGGCTTCGAATATTGCGGCACTATTCGCCAAGTTGCATTCAAGATGGGTGAATATCACGACATCACATACTACGAGCTGTTCGTTTAACGAGATAGCCGCAAGACGGCATTAACCCTTGACGGCGTTATAGGCTTCGATGAGGTCGATATTGAGGTCGACCACCGTATCGATTCCCGCCACGGTGCCGTTGTTCGAGTACTGCCAAATAACGAAGTCGTGGTTGATGGTTGGTACCGGCACGCCGTATTCCGCGTACCAGATTTCGTAACTCGATAGATTCGCTAGCTTGTAGCGTGAAAGATCGGCGCTGTTGCCATAGATCATGGCGCTGTAGCCCGATTGCTCCACGCGTGCACAAAACGCCTTAGCGCAAGCCGTCATCTCGTCGGCGGTCATACCCGAGGTACGCGACGACCCCGTGCCAGCGGCAAGCTCTTCGCAGTCGTAGACGATAGGATATTCCAGCGAGCGTCCCGCCAGATTCTGTAATACGAAATCGGCTTCTTCTTGCGCCTCGGCGACGCTTGTAGCCTGAGAGAAGAAATAAACGCCCGTATCGATGCCGGCATACTTGGCGCCGTTGATATTCGCCTCGAACTTGTCATCGAGCACAATCCGGCCCGTAGCAGTGCCGCGGTAGCCCAGACGAACAACAGCGAAATCAACCCCGTCGCCAGCAACCTCGCGCCAATTGATGTCGCCTTGATTTTCGGAGACGTCGATACCCACGCGCGAAAGAGACTTGCCATTCACTCGATAAGCATAACGCCCCGTAGAGCGATCGAGATTCGACCATGTATAGGGGCTCTGGTACGCTTGCTCTGCCTGCTGCGACACTTCGCCCGTATCTTGACTCGATGCAGCAGCCCCCATAATCAAACGCGCGCCAAAATAGCCGACAAACACCAAGAAAGCAGCCGCAAAAACGCCTGCGACTGCTTTGACGGTCTTCTGCTTGGTTTTCCCTGCGGCACGTGGCGCACCTGACCACCCTCCGGCTTTGACCGACGGCCTATTCGCAGGACGATGATTGTCGTCGAGGCGACGTGCCATGGCTATTTAGAAGCGCTATCGGTTTTCCCTGCCTCGGCGTTCTTTACCGCCTCGGCCTTTTCCTGCAAGTCGGACTTAGCCTTTTTCGCCTTGTCCAAGCCAAACCAACCCTTTACGCGCTGGCCGACGGTTTTCTTTTCGGCGGCTTTGCCGGCTTCCTGTTCTTTTGCAGCCGCATAAGCAGCGGCAGCTTCCTTCTGCTGCTCGCGAGCTTGGGCAGCGCGAGCCTTCTGCTCGCGGCGAGCGGCCTTGCTCTTGCCCTGCATAACCTGCTGCTGATTCTTACGAAGCTTGCGAATCTTACCCATATCGATATAAAGGGCAGCGATGATGAAGATGTAGGCCATCACCAAAAGACCGATGGAGTAGTTGGAGAACGGATCGGCCATGCCACTCGTAACAAACGACAAAACAGTGCACACGATAGCCGCAATCAGCGCGAACCAATACTGGCGGCGCAGATTGCGATATTGCACCGTGGGCATGTTGTTGGAATCGATGCCCATCTCGTGGGCTTTTTCCATTTCCTTGCGCTCGCGCTCGCGGGCTTCGGCCTTTTTCTGCTTCTTGGTTTTGGGAGCAGGGTCGCTCGTCGTGGCAGCCGCTTTGGAAACCGGCTTTGCGGCCGATGCGCTTTTGCGCGTCTTACCCGTGCGCTCATCCGTCTGATAGCGCTCGTTCATGGGATTGCGTTGGGTCATTGAAGGAACTCCTTGGTTGTGCAGGCGCCTGCTTTGTTTTGCGCCGATATTTCAGCAAAGATTAATATTAATACTTGATGTGCCTTGACGCTAGCCCCATCGGACAAACTAAAACGCCTAGATCACCTTGGACTCTTCGACTTTCTCAACAAACCAGTTCACAAGCTTTACGGTAGGATTGCGCAAGACAAAGCCAAGAATGATGAACGGCACCGTGTAAAGCAGCAAAGCTCCGATATTCAACCAAAAATCGCCACCATAGACTCCGAACATCGCCGCTCGCATCGCATTCACCACATAGGTCGCCGGAAGCCATTTGCTTGCCTCTTGGAAGAAGTCGGGCAGTATCGCCAAGGGGAAACTCGCCCCCGCGCCCGCAACCTGTAAGATCAGCAGGATAACCGCGATGGCTTTGCCAAGGTTTGCAAAAGACGCCACAAGCGTGTAGATGATGAAGGCGAACACCAGACCGGCAATCGCATAGCACAGCACGTAAAGTCCGGGATTGTTTACCTGCACCTGCAAGAACAGCATATTGCCCAGCGAAAGCACAAGGCTTTGCGCCAGCGAGAGCAACGCCACCACCCCGAATCGGCCTAGGAAGATCTCAGGAAGTTTAGGGTTATCGAGCTCGCGCAGGATGCGCTGGGAAGGGTTGAGCGAAAACGTGACCATGATCAGCAAGGCGCCGATCCAAAGCGCCAGCGACGTGTACAGCGGAGCCATTGCCGAACCGAAGTTCTCAACCGGATAAAGCGCATGGCGGTCGACCTTCACCGGCGCCGAGAGAGCCGAAGCGAGCGAAGCCGTATCGCCCCCGAGCACAGTGCGCAAAAGCTCGCTATCGCCCGTCGCCAAAGCCTCGTTGATACCGCGCGAAAGATCGCTGAGCTTGTTGGCCGAGCGATCGAACTCGTCCGCCGCCGAATCAAGCTTTTGCTTGGCGTCGGAGAGCCCGTCCGAAACGGAACCCGCAGCATTCACCAAGTCGTCGCTTGCATCGCCCAAAAGGGCAGCGCTATTGCCAACGCGCGTGGTCAAATCGTTCACGGCGCTTGTAAGGCTATCGAGCGACGGCTTCACTTTGTCGTATTCGCCCGAAGCGCTATTGAGGGCGTCCTGGGCTTCTTGCAGCTTATCCAAGACGTCCTTTTTGGCTTCTTCGTCAACCGTATCGAGAGTGCCGTCAGCTGCTGCGGTTCTCAGTATTTCCGCCGAATCGGCCATGAGATCCGACGTCATGTTCAGATAGCGCTGGAGACCCTCGAGAGCGAGCGCCTCGTAAGACGATGCTTCGTCCTCTCCCGAACCAGAACTCGAGCCCGTAGATTGCAGCTCCTTGATGATGGGGTCCAGATCTTTGGCGATCTTCACGTAATTGCCCGATTGGGTTTCGAGGTAGGATGCCGTCGAGTTCATGGTGCTTTTAGCATCGTCGATAGAGACAGTCGATTTGTCGAAAGCATCGCCAACCGAAGATTTCACCGAATCGAGCGTGCCGGCACTGGTTTTGAGCGCGCCCGAAAGTCCCGTGACAGCGGAATCCATGGCGCTTGTGATGCTGTCGGCCGAATCTTTCATGCCCGATGCCTGATCGATGACGTCTTGAGCCCCCGCCTTGGCGCTTGTCAGCAAATCGCCCGAGCTCGAAACCAGATCGCACGACGAACCAAGCAGCGTCGAATACGAGCGCAGTAGCGCAGAAGCACGCGTCATCTCGCCGGAAAGCGACCCAACATGATCGCCTAGCTCGGCGATAGCCCCGTTGACATCGGCATCGTCGGCATAGGTGAACAACTGCTGGGCGATGCCGAGTGCCGCATCGGAAAGCGTTTCCATAAACACCTGATTGACCTGGGCCGAAACCTGGTCGGCGCCTTGGTCGGTAACCTTAGGGGCAATGGCGTTTTTCTTCTCGTTTGAGTAATAGACTATCTGCGCATGCTGCACATCATCGGAATAGAATGTCATCATATCGCGGCTAAAGCTCTCGGGGATGACCACCGCCGCGTAGTACTTGCCCGATCGAGCTCCGTCGATGGCATCTTCCTCGTCGGTAAATACCCAATTGATCTGGTCGTTGGCGCGCAAGCCCGATACGACTTGCTCGCCGACGTTCATTTTTATGGGAACGAGATCGCTTTTGTAGCCCTCGTCGACATTGGCCACGGCAACCGAAAGATTTCCGGTGTTGTTGAATACATTCCAGCAAGCGATCATGTTATACCACGAGAAAATCGAGGGCAGAAGCACGATGCCGAGGACGACGATGACCGTAACGACATTGCCCTTTAGGCGTTTAACATCGCCTTTGAACAGTTTCCAGACGTTCTTCATCGCGCGACGCCCCCTTTCTTTTGCGCAGGGTCGCCCGCAGCATCATCGCTATCGCAGCGATCATCGCCCGCACCGGGCATCTCGATGAGGGAATATCCTTCTATGCAGTCGCAATTTTCCCCGTCGGGGCATTCGCACATTATCTTGTTACGCTCAGAAAACAAACCGCGCAGCTCTTCATCGGTCATGGCTTCAAGCGCAGCTTGCCTCTCGAGACTATCGCGAATATGCTCGACCACCAGCAAAAACGTAATCATCAAGATCAACCAGATAAGCCAACCCGTGAGCATAACCACCTTTTTGCCGGGACTCAACGTCGCCATAAGAGCCGTGAAAACCACCGGAACGCCCACGCCAAGCACTAAGGCACCGCGCTTGAGCTTTGGATAAAGGCGGAAGAATTTCTCTGTTCGTTCATCCACATATTCGCGGAATTCACCGTGGTTGGACATGGCGCGAATGATCTGCGTGACGCGATAGCGACGTTCGGGCAGTTGAACAGCCTCATGATTGATAATGTCGGTTTCGGCCAGCTGTTTAGCGACCATGCGATTGGTGTTGGTAAGGAACGGCCGCAAAAAGATACCCGCAAGCAGGAAGACGATGAAGAACAGCGCCAGCATCCCCATGCAATTCGCCCATGCATTGCCATAGAAACCGCAGGTGGTTTCGCGCATGGCGTTGATTCCGTACGTGAATGGGAACACGGGGTAGATAGCCCGAAAGAAGCTCGTGGTGAGCTCAACCGGATACAATCCCGTCGCGCCAGGAATCTGGACGAACACCAAGATGACGCACAGACCTTTGCCTATGTGCTGCAGCGTGGTGGAAAGCGTGTACTGAATGGCAAGGTAGGTGAGCGAACATGCGATAGCCGTTGCATAAAGCGCCGGCGCGTTGATCGCCTGCACCCCCAAGAACAAACAGCCCGTGATGCAAACAGTTGCCTGCAAAGACACCATGATGGCGAACAGCAGACCGCGTCCCAGATAACGCTGGGCAATCGTAAGGTTTTTGATTCCTTCATCATCCACTTCGATATGCATGATGACCATCAGCATGAACACGCCGATCCACAACGACAGGTTGATGAACAGCGGCGCCATTGCCGACCCGTATGCGTTTAGCGGATAGAGCTCCTCGGTTTTCACCTGCGTCGGAGACTGCATGAAATCGGCGACCTTGTCCACGTCGATCTCGCCGTTCTCGCCAAAAAGCTCGCCGAGGGCATTGGAGGTCCCAAGCGCCGCCACGTCGGTGCGCACGTTGGACATTTCCTTCTGCGCATCAACCAAAAGCCCGTCGGTTTGCGCAAGGGCATCAGAGGTGCTGCTTAGCGTTGCTTTCAGTTGGTCAAGAACAAGCGAGGTTTGATCGACGAGCGCTGTTTGCTGCCCCACCGTCTTCGCAAGCCCTGTTGCCGTGCTACCGATAGAGCTAAGAGCGCTGTTCATTTGCGGCAAGGTCTCGTTTTTAAGACTTTTACGGAAATCGTCGCCCGCGCTTAGACTCGTGTTCACCGAATCATCCATGGTGCCCGATGCCGTCTTGATCGCGCTCGACGTTGCAGCAAGGCTTCCGGAAAGCGCACCGAGCTGGCCATCCGACCCGCCCTGGGCTTTAAGGTTCTCGTTGGCGATGGAGAGCGCACTGATCGTGTCTTCGAGCGCCTTCTTCACGTCTTCGTCGCTTACTTTGCCGACTTCGCCTTTAAGTTGGTCTATCACTTTGTTGTTGGCCGCATACAGCTCATCGACGTATTGCGAGACATCGTCTACAACTTTGTTGGCGTTCTGAACGCCCTGGTCAACTTTGCTAACGGCGCTGTTGGCCACGCCCGACGCACTTTGAATCAGGACACCGCCCTTCACCAGGGCGTCATCAAGTGAATTAACCGTATTCGAAACACCCTCGGTCGCGTTTCCCGTAAGCGTGCCGATTTGCGTAAGGATGATAGCCGTATCGGCGATCTCGGCTTTGGCGTTGGCGAGCGAATCTTTGGCCTCGTCGGCCTTGGTCGATCCGGTGCTTGACGCGTCGTTCAAAAGGGCGATGGCATCGCGTGCTTCTTGCAGGTTGGTGTCAACTTTGTCGAGCTCGGCGATGACGGTCGACTTCGATTCGCTGAAATCGGCGCGAGAATCAGCCATAGCCTCGTTGAATGCCTGTGCAACCGTGCCGGAAACCGTCGACACGAACGTATCGTTGATGGTGGTGTCGAGCGTCGAAGCACCAGTATCGGTAATCTTAGGGGAAACCGGGCCGAGCTTTTCGTTTACATAGTACTCAAGCTGAGGCTGCTGGAAATCCGCCGAAAGGATAGTGGCCATATCCAAGCTGAAGTCGCTCGGGATGACGAAAACCGCATAGGCTTTCCCGCTTTCAAGCTGGCTCATGGCTGTGTCGCGATCGACGAAGTCCCAATCGAGCTGGCTGTTTTCGCGCAGCTGATCAACAATCTGATCGCCCAGCTCGAGTTCTCCCAAAAGGTCATTCTCCGCGCCAGTATCTTCGTTCACCACGCATACGTGCAACTGACCCGTGTTGTCGTAAGGATTCCAAAATCCCAGCACGTTGAACCACGTATACAGCGAAGGCAACACGATGAGGAACAGCATGACAGCCCAACTAGCAGGGGCTTTAGCGATTCGCTTCAGGTCGCGCAAAAGCACGCGGAGAACGTTTCGCACAACAATCCTTTCCTCACGCCCGCCTCGCGCGGACCTATCGAAAAAGGGCCGAGCAGCCAACGCCTCGACCCCTTCAGCTATTCATCGAGCCTGCTCATTGTATCAAGCTCGATATGCAACAACTGTAGAATAACCTGCTGTTACACATCTGTTTTATAAAGTCCACCGTCCACAAGACGCCTGCCTTTGCACAGGCAATCGACCAAGGCTAGGCAAACGGGAACTGCTTGCCCGTGATCTTCTCGTAAGCCTGAATGTATTTCTCGCTAGTCTTGTCGATGATCTCCTGCGGAAGACGCGGCGGATTGCCCTGGCGATCCCAATTGGCGTTGAGCCAATCGCGCACGAACTGCTTGTCAAAACTAGGCTGGCTCTTGCCAGGTTCGTAAATATCCCCCGGCCAAAAACGGCTGCTATCGGGAGTCATGACCTCATCAGCCAAGATGATCTCGCCATCGACCACGCCGAATTCGAACTTGGTGTCGGCGATGATGATGCCGTTTGCCGCCGCATGATCACGCGCAATGGAATAGATTTTGATGGCAAGATCGCGCAATGCCGAAGCGTTATCCTCGCCGATGATCTCGGCACAGCGCTCAAAGCTGATAAGTTCATCGTGATCGCCCAGCTCGGCTTTGGTGGAAGGCGTGAAAATAGGCTCGGGCAGCTTGGAGGAGTTGACCAAGCCCTCGGGAAGGGCGATGCCGCAAACCGTGCCCGTCTGCTCGTACTCCTTGAGACCGCTGCCAGCCAAGTAGCCGCGCACGATGCACTCGATGGGGAACATCTCGGCCTTCTTCACCAGCATGAAGCGCCCGCGAAGATAATCGGCATAAGGCTTGAATTGCTCAGGTAGGTCGGCAACATCGGCGCTGATTAGGTGATTGCCGATAACGTCTTTCAGCAAATCGAGCCAAAACAAGGAGAGCTGAGTGAGAACCTCGCCCTTGTGGGGGATCTCGTCTTCCAGAATATAGTCGAACGCGGAAATACGATCGGTCGCCACCATAAGCAGCTTATCGCCCAAATCGTAAATATCGCGTACCTTACCCTGCGCATCTGGCTTGATGTCGATACCGGCCATGTGCCCTATCCCTTCGCTCGTGTTTTGCATATCGGGCTCATTATGAACCCTATCGGTGTCGAAATTGTTAAACCGCCTAAACCGCAGCTACTCAGCGGCCCCTTCCCTTGCGGCTTTCCTCAGCGCTTTAGCCTTAGAAGGGTTTTTCTGCTGCTTGGATTTACGGTCGTAAAGCGGGATGTAGATGGTGAAGCACGCACCTTCGCCCTTGCGGCCATCGACCTCGACCCAACCCTCATGGCGATCGACGATTTCTTTGACCACAGAAAGGCCGATGCCCAAGCCGCCGCTTGCACGGTTTCGACCAGCGTCTGCACGCCAAAACCGCTGGAAGACCATCTTTGCCTCGTCGGGCGAAAGGCCGATGCCCGTATCCTGCACCGCGATGGAAGCCATCGCATCGCCGCGCTTCACGCGCACGCTGATATGCCCGCCCTCGGGCGTATAGCGCACTGCATTGGAAATAAGATTAGCCGTAGCTTGACGGATCATATCGGGGTCGCCCATCACGTAAGTATCCGGATCAGCAGCGTAATCCAAGGTCAAACCGGAATCTTCGACATATGCCTCATGCGTCATGACGATGGTCGAGATAAGCTCGCCCACATCAACCAGCTCTTCCTTTTTCGCCGTAGAGCGATTTTCCAAGCGCGAAAGCTTCAACAATGAATCGACGAGACGGCTCAGGCGCTGCACCTCGGAATTGACCACGGCCAAATGCTCCTCATCGGCCGGGAAAACACCGTCGACCATGGCCTCGACCGTCGACTGGATAGCCATAAGCGGCGTGCGCAGCTCGTGCGCGACATCAGTGGTAAGGCGACGCTCGAGCTCGTAGCTTTGTTCGACGCTTGTCGCCATGGCGTCGAACGTCTGCCCTAAGCGCGCGATCTCATCGTCGCCCACCAAATTGGTACGCGCTTTAAAGTTGCCTTCTTTGATAGCCTCGGCTGTGTCGGAAATGCGTTTCACCGGACGCACCAGATTGCGCGCGAACAAAAAGCCGATAAGCGATGCCAACACGATGGCGATGATGGCAGCCATGATGAGAGCTTGGTACGAATTATCGCGGAACTGCTGGTCAGACGGACGCATCAACGAATCCGAACCGTAGGCCCACACGCGAACCATACCGACAGCTTGCCCATCGACCATCACAGCCGACGACGTGGTGCCTGCGGTGCTCGGCTTTGGCGCAAGCGACGGCGCGCTCACGCTCGAATCCGCCGCCTCGCCCTTGTTGAAATCGGTGGTGGAATCGTACAGAACGTTTTCCGAAGTATCGACTACCTGCATACCCAGGCCCGAATAAACGCTCACGTAGTTCTTCGCGGCCTCGAACGCTTCAGGCGTGAAGGATTCGTTGTCGGTTTCGTAGCGCAAAGCCAAACGCTCGGCCGTGATATCTGCCACATATTGGATGTTCTCGCGCGTGTACGACTGAAAATGCTGCCCCCACACAAACGAAACCACGCCGATGGCCACCACTGTGGTCATCGCGGCGATAAGAGCGAAGGCGAGCGTCATGCGCGCCGAGTACGAAAGGCTTGACCAACGGAACTTCTTCCGATGGCGCGACCGACTCTGCTTCGTCTCTTTAGCAGACTGGCCGCCCGAAGTCTCGGCGGCCAGATGTTCTGATTTCTTTTCTTGCGTCATGGGCTCTTCCCGCTGCTTTGCAGCTAAACGACTTTTCCGACTGCGCTATTGCTGCGGCTGCAGAGCCTTTGTGGGGTCTTCGAAACGGTAGCCGACACCATGCACGGTATGCAACCACGTGGGATGACGCGGATTGTCACCGATCTTGGCGCGCAAGTTCTTAACGTGGCTGTCGATGGTGCGCTCGTAGCCTTCGAAATCGTAACCCAGAACCTTCTCCACCAATTCCATGCGCGAATAGACACGGCCGGGATAGCGCGAAAGCGTGGTGAGCAGCTTGAACTCGCTTGCCGTGAGGTCGACCTCCTTGCCGGAAACAAGCACCTTGTGGCCGGAAACGTCAATAGTCAGCTCGCCGAAGGTAAGTACCTCGCGCTGCGGCTCGGAATCAGCATGCACGCGACGCAAAAGCGCTCTGGTACGCGCCACCAGCTCGCGCGGGCTGAACGGCTTGATCAGATAGTCGTCCGCGCCAAGTTCCAGACCGATGATACGATCTTCCACCTCACCCTTTGCGGTAAGCATGATGATGGGCACATCGGAGTTGTCGCGGATCGCACGGCAAACACGCTCGCCTGGAACACGCGGCAGCATAAGGTCCAAAATCACCAAGTCGAAGTGATGCTTGCCGAACTCATCAAGGGCCTCTTGGCCATCGCCAACCGCGGTGACCCAGTAATTCTCACGTTCAAGATAAGCCGTAACTGCGTCACGAATTGCCTTCTCGTCTTCTACAAGCAGAATACGACGTGTTTCGTTGCTCATACAATCACCTTTATCCTACGTTGACGCTTTGGTTCCAGTATAACCACGCATCCAAAAACGTACGTAAGCAACCGAAATCGGTTACCTCATAGTTGAATATACATTACCAGAAATCGGGCAGTTTACACAAATGCGCACGTCAGACAATTAGAACGTTTGCGTTTATTGTAACAATTGAGCAGCAGCGCAAGCGGGCGAAAGGCATCATGGGACAATTGCCCGCATGACGAATAAGCCCGTACATAATCGCACCGCAACCGCACGCAAAGAGCCCCATGCGCGCCCCAGTTTGGCCGATGAGGCGAATGCGCCCCTACTCTCGCGGAAAAACTTCTTGTACGGCGCTATCGGCGTCGGAGCAGCTGCCGTGGCCGCTGGCGGCGGTGCAGCTGTGTATTTCGCCACCAAAGGGCCCGACACCGATTTGGAATATCTGGAAGTTCCCACCGACGCCGTAAGTACTCTTGACGACCTTGCGCTAATAGACGATTCGACCAGCCGTCTCTCGCTTTACGGGACGGTAGAACTGCCGCTAGGTTCGCTTGTCTGGTGCAACAGCGACGATGTTGCCGCGTGTCTTATCCCCACCGATACCGGCAGCCCGCTCTCGAAAGTTGCCCTGCTGATGCTTGGCAGCGCCACCTACAACGTGGTCCTCGAACAGGCGGTAGGCGCCCGTGCCGGATTCGAGATCTACGATGTACGCGCAAGTTCATCGGGGATTATCTGGGTCGAAGCCAATATTCTCGACGGCGTTTGGCGCGTTTACACCGCAGCCATCCGCAACGGCAACATAGGCGATCCTGCTTTGGCCGACGAAGGCGGTTCGTCTTACGAAACACCGAGCATCGCAGCCGTAGGTTCTTATGGCTTCTGGCAAAAGCAAGCGCCCGCTTCTTCAAACCAAAATGATGCCGAGACGCCCGAAACGGAAATCATGCGCGCCACAGCGGGGTCCACCGACAGCGAAAGCCTCTTTAGCACAAGCCGCCGCATGGCGACGCCTCTTTACGCCGCCGACGACGGCGTCGTCATAACCCCGCGCTCGAAACTTGGACGGTCGTACACGTGCGTGGCGAAAATCGATGCGACGACGGGCGAAGTCTGCGATGGCCTGACGCTTCCGCAATCGATGACGCCCTTCGAAGTAGGTTGCGGCAGCAACGGGCTGATGTTTTCGTTCGAGAACATCTACAACTACGGCGCGGGCATCGCCAACCTAGGCACCTATGTTCCGATGTCAAAGGTATCCGTCTGCGATTTCTCCTATAGCGACGCCGCCGATGCAGGCAACGCGAGCAGCGCAGGCAGCGCCAACGCAGCCCTTCCCTACGACAACAGCGCAAACTACAGCAAGGCAAAATGGTTCCGTTTCAGCCGCACTCCCACCGCCTCGCCCGCCTTTTGCGGAAAGTACCTTATCGTGAAGTCGAGTTACTCGGTTTGCGGCATCGACCTCGATGCAAAGGAATACTTTGCCATCGATGTGGACAACGGCGCCGACAACTATGGCGAATACCTTGCCACGTCGGGCTCGCATAACACCTTGGTGACCTACACCAGCATCGACTACAAACCCGTGAACGACTCCGAGCAAAAGCTTTGCCGCGTGAAGATTTGGAAACCCGTCGGCTGACCTTTGCCGCATGAGCGCTTACCAACACATATCGCATGGGTTCGAACCCGTCTTCGATCAGCGCTCGCGCGTGTTGATCTTGGGCTCGTTCCCCTCGGTTCTTTCGCGTAAAAACGATTTCTACTACGGGAATCCCCAAAATCGCTTTTGGCGTGTGATGACCGCCGCACTGGCAAGCGCTCCCTCACTGGAAATCGCGTCCCCGCCGTTGAACCTCACAACCGCCGCCGAAGCGCAACCCGAGGCAAGCACCGACTTGCCTGCACCGCAGACCATCGCCGAAAAGAAGCTTCTGCTGCTCGAACATGGCATCGCGCTTTGGGACGTCATCGAAGAATGCGACATCAAGGGTTCGAGCGATGCAAGCATCAAAAACGTTGTTCCTTCCAAGATAGAGCGCATAACAAAAGCGGCACGGATAGATGCCGTCATCTGCAACGGCGCATGTGCCGGACGCCTTTATAAACGCTTTCTCCAGTGGCAAACCGGTATCGAGGCATGCGTGCTTCCCTCGACAAGCCCGGCAAACGCCGCATGGAGCCTCGAGCGGCTCGAACAACGGTGGAGCAGCGAACTCGATGCTGTTTTCGCCGGCCTGTCAAACCGCGATGCAAGCAAACCCGCCGCAAACGCGGCCGAAAAACGCTCGCGTATCAACTACGCAAACGTGAGCATGCCGCCAGCTGCTTCGAACTGGGCCGTGCATAAATCGATGCAAGGCAACAAACGCAAGGACACTAAGCCCGAACTGCTTGTACGCAAGCGCTTGCGCGAAGCGGGCCTTGACGGATATCGCCTTCAATGGAAGGTGCCGGGCCGACCCGACATAGCTTGGCCCGGCAAGAAAGTATGCATCTTCGTAAACGGGTGCTTCTGGCATCGCTGCCCGCACTGCCATCCGTCAACGCCTAAGAAGAATATCGACTATTGGGAAGCTAAATTCGCCCGCAACGTAACGCGCGATAAGGAGAACCTTGCGCAACTTGAGGCCGACGGCTGGACTGTTCACGTTGTTTGGGAATGCGAGCTCAAAAAGAAGGTCCGCGACCAAACCTTCGCGGACCTTCTTCCTAAATTATCGCAGGAGCTGGGAAAGCCCCTAAAGCTCTAAATAGTTCCGAAAATGCGATCGCCCGCATCGCCCAAGCCGGGCAGAATGTAGGCTCGCTCGTCCAGCCCCTCGTCAAAAGCGCACGTCCAAATGCGTACGTCGGGGTCTTCCTTGAGAATGCGCTCGACCCCTTGCGGCGCTGCAACCATAACAAGCAGGCGGATATCCTTCACGCCGACGCGACGCAGATAGCGAATGGCCGAAAGCGAACTGCCACCCGTTGCAAGCATGGGATCGATAAGCAACGTAGTGCGTTCTTCGATGCCTTGGGGCATCTTCGCATAATACTCGCGGGGCTCGAACGTCTCCTCGTTGCGTTCCATCCCCAACACACCGACAGCGGCGGAGGGCACCACCGAAAGCACGCCGTCAAGCATGCCCATGCCCGCGCGCAAGATGGGAACGACCGCCAAGGCGTTGCTCGGTATGCGCTGGCAAACGGTCTCAGTGAGCGGCGTCTGAACCGAAACCGGCTCGGTTTTCAAATCACGCGTGGCCTCGAACACCTCGAGCATCGTCAGCTCGCGCACCAGCTGACGAAACTGCGCCGGACTCGTGTCTTTGTCGCGCATGATCGAAACCTTATGCGCAACCAGGGGATGATCAAGCACGCAAAAACGCTCGCTCGCAAAGGCCGAATCGATCATCTTCACTCCTCTTCGTGCAATGAGCCCAACCTGCATGCCGCTCATCGCAGCGCGCAGGTCGAGGGAACTTAAAACGACATCTTTTCCAAACGCTCGAAGACGGCATCTTTGCGCGTAAGGAAATCCCACGGATCAAAGATCTCGTCGAGCGTCTCTTTGGAAAGCTTGGCTTCGGGGTCGGCCTCCAAACGCTCGCGATACGTGGGGCCGTCGACCGCGTTCTGGATATCTTCCCACACCGCCATGGCATTGCGCTGCACGATGACGTAGGCATCTTCGCGCGTGATGCCCGTCTGCACCAGCGCTAGCAGCACCTTCGATGAGAAGATCAGGCCACGCGTGCGCCACAAGTTGTGCTCCATCTTGGCAGGATAGGTGAACAAACCCTCCAAGATATCCTGCATCTTGCCAAACATGTAATCGAGAGCGATGAAGCTATCGGCCAGGGCAACGCGCTCGGTACCAGAATGGCTGATGTCGCGCTCGTACCACAAAGCAACATTGTCAAGCGCAACTTGGGCGTTGGCCTTAACCACGCGAGAAAGGCCGCAAACACGCTCCACCGTGATAGGATTGCGCTTATGAGGCATCGCCGAAGAACCTTTCTGACCCTTTTTGAACGGCTCCTCCGCCTCGATGACGTCCGTCTGCTGCAGCAGGCGGATCTGCGTGGCGATGGCTTCGAGCGTAGAAGCGACGACAGCCAGCGTGGTCATGACCTGAGCATGACGGTCACGGGCGATGACCTGCGTCGAAAGAGGATCGGGCATAAGGCCCAGCTTCTTGCACACGTATTCTTCGACGTAGGGGTCGATGCTGGAATAAGAGCCGACAGCGCCAGAAATAGCACCCGTAGCAATCATGTCGCGCGCTTCCTGCATGCGCGTAAGATCGCGCTCGAGCATCCAAGCCCAGCTGCCGAACTTCATACCGAAGGTCATCGGTTCGGCCGAGATTCCGTGGGTGCGCCCGACGCAAAGCGTGTCCTTGAACTCGAAAGCGCGCTTCTTGCACACTTCGCCGAGCTTCTTCACGTCGGCGATGATGATGTCGCACGCTTGGGTGATCTGATAGCAAAGCGCCATGTCACCAAGGTCGCTGCTGGTCATACCGTAATGCACCCAACGGCTGGGAGGCTCCCACCCTTCGGGGAGATCGGCATCGATGTACTCGGCCATGTTGGTAAGGAACGAGATCACATCATGGTTGGTAACCTTCTCGATCTCGTCGATGCGCTCGATGGTGAAATCGGCGTGCTCGCGAATCCAAGCGGCTTCCTCTTTGGTGATACCCGATTTGCCAAGCTCAGCCTGAGCCTCACACGCCAAAATCTCAATCTCTTTCCAGATGGAGAACTTGTTTTGAGGCTCCCACAAAGCGCCCATCTCGGGGCGCGTATAGCGACCGATCATCTTTTATCCCTTTCTTGCTTCGCGAGCGGCAGGCCGCCCTTCCCTTGCTATCGAATCAAACGTTTTGCTAAAGCGATTTAAAAGCTGCACGCACGTCGTCAAGCACGTCGTTGTCGGCGACCACGATTGCCTTATCTCCCGCATGAAGCCGCGTCTCACCGCTTACGACCATAACGTCGTCGCGCGTTTCCACGGCTGCTATCAGGCTGTTTTCGGGCATGGCGATATCCTCCACCGCAACGCCCTCGTCGCCGCGATGATTGCGCATGCGCGGCACAGTGACCGATATCAAGCCCACGTTGCCATGCGTTAAGGTAGACGCCACCGACACGCTGCCAAGTAGCGTTTCCTCTTCGATGAGGCTGGCGGTAAGTTCGGTGGAGGAAATAGACTCGATATCGAGTGCACGGAAAATCCGCTGGTTTTGAGGCGAGTTCACACGCGCCACGCAACGCGGCACGTTGAACACACGTTGGGCAATCTCACATGAAACCAAGTTATTGTCGTCTTGGCCGGTCGTCGCAACGAAAACATCGGCTTTGCGAATGCCGGCGTCTTCTTGATAGCGCGAATCGCAACCGTCGCCGCGAATGATGAGATAGCGCCCCTGCAGCAACATCGACAAACGATCGGCTACATCGAGCTCTTTCTCAATGATGGCAACCTCGTTGCCGCTCGACAGCAAAACGTTGGCCAAATACTCGCCAACCTTGCCACCGCCCGCAATAACAACGTACATATCGCCTCACTAGTCCTGAACGAAGGATGCAAAGCCTTCGAGCAAATCGTGCCGCACACAGGCAAGCACCAAATCACCGTGATATAAAACAGAGTCGCGCGTGGGGATAGACGATGCCGAACCGTCGGCGCGCTCAAACGCGATGATGCGAATATCGTGGTCGCGCTCGATATCGGCAACACGAATGGCAACCTTGCCTCGCGCTTCGAGATTGAGCGAGAACCGCAGCACCTCGAAATCGCCAAACGTGTCGAGATGTGACCCGTGGCCCGAAATGACCTTACCGAAGGCTTCCTCGGCAACCAAGGTGGTGCCGCACACATAATCGATGCCAAGCTGCATATAAGCGCGCTCGTGGTCGGGGTTGTACAGACGAGCGATGACGCGCGGCACCCCGAAAAGACGGCTGGCGACCTCGGTGACCATGAGATTGGCATTGTCGGATTCGGTGACGGCTGCCACGACATCGCAGTCCTCGATGCCTGCTTTAAGCAGCGTGACCTCGTCGAAACCGATCCCCTGCACGGTCGAGCCGTTAAACATCCTGCCAAGGTTGTCGAATGCCGACGCGCGCTTGTCGATGACGCACACGTTGTCGCCGTTGTCCGAGAGCATATTCGCCAAGCGCGAACCAACGCGACCGCAGCCCACTACGATGACGTTACTCATAAATCAAAAGTTCCTTCCCAGATGCCTGCTCTCTATTGTCTCACAGAGCAAACGCATGCGCGGGGTTTTTGCCAATACCGCAATAAAAACGGGGGACGCGAACGTCCCCCGCAACCATGCTGAGTTTTCCCAAGCCGTTAGATAAGAGCCATCTGGCTGAGCGTGTTGTTGTACCAGTTCCTATAATTAGGCGGGCAGTATTTTTGCGCTGCGCCCAGCGAGATCGAGTAGCCGTAGCCGTTTGCCAAACCAGCGACATGCGCGTTTATGGCATCGTCCCAGTTCGACCAACCAGTATTGCCCCAGCCCCACGCATTGTGCGACTTAAAGCAAATCAAGCCTTTGCTGCTCTCGGTGTTGGAGATGGCCGGCGACCAGCGAGGATCGACTTGGTTGTTCCAAGCGGCTTGAGCAAAAACCCGGCCCTTGCCAGCAAGCGGCGAGCCTGCCAGATAATCGTCGATGCGCGTCGTCCATTCCGCAACGAAAGCTTCTTCGCCTACCGACCAATCGATATCGGGGAGGCTGTTGCCAACCTGAGCATCGTACTTCGCCTGAGCGGCGGTTGCCGCCTCGATGACGGCGCGCTCGGCCGCAAGGCGAGCCTCCTCGGCTGCGCGCTCTTCTTCTTCGATTGCGGCGATACCCGCCGAGATGTCAGCCGAAGAAGATACCGTCAAAATGGAAGCCTCATTCACCGTGGCTTCGCTGGCGTTGTCAAATGCACTGGAAGAATCCGAGGTAGTTTTCGATGAAGCTTGCTGCGTGGCGGCATCGATACCGAATGAATCCCATTCGGACGGACCGTTGTCGGCCGAAGCGATGCTGGTTGCGGCCCACAGAACGACGGCGAGGGACACGACGACAACACCCAATGCCATAGCGATGGCGGGGACGCGGCGCGTTGTTGCACGTGTTGTCATACCCTTGCTGCCTCTTTTCGCTCGTAAAACTCGTTTTGGCGCAACAAGCCCCTGGCCGGCGTGCAACCGGAGACAGCGGAGATGTTTGGTGGATGTTTGCTGTCAGGCAGATGCGCTCAAAGCGCTTTTTCGATACTCGTATTTTACCGTAGGTGCCTTTGTTGGGCAAAATCTTATGGAGATGAGCGCTACCGGTTATGCGCTTGCATCGTTCGAAATTTTTATTTCACCTGTTCATTTGGCAGTTTTGGCGATATTGTCAGATGATGAGTTATGGAGACGCTCTCTGGCATCTTTCTTGACCGAGCCGGAACAACAGCTTTTGAAAGGGTTCTCATGGAACGAAAAACCGCTTTGATCACGGGAGCCTCGGGCGGCGTGGGATTCGAACTCGCGCATTTGTTTGCGAAAGATGGCTACGACCTGGTGCTTGTCGCCCGCAACGAAGACAGGCTCGCAAAAGCTGCCGCGCGGCTGGAATCACAATACGGGATTTCGGCCGTCACATTCGCCTGCGATTTGGCGAAGGCGGAGGCATCGCAAAGCGTGTTCGCATTTACCGAAATGCATCAAATTGAAGTTGATGCGCTGGTTAACAATGCCGGCTTCGGCTATGACGCCGTGTTCACCGAAAGCGATTTGGATCGCCAGCACGACCTTCTGCAGGTGAACAATATGGTGCTCATGGAGCTTTGCCTCCTCTACGGCGAGCAGATGGCAAAGCGAGGGCACGGCGAGATCTTGAACATCGCCTCGATGGCGGGTTTTATGCCGGGCGCCTACATGGCGACTTACTATGCCTCGAAAGCGTTCGTGCAGTCGTTTAGCCAGGCCCTTCATTCCGAGCTGGCGGGACACGGCGTGCGCGTGACCGCCCTTTGCCCCGGGCCTTTGCGCACCAACTTTTGGCGAGCAGCCGATGCCGACAAAACCGTTTTGGGGAACATGCTTGCCAACCCCGCGCGCGTGGCGGGCGCGGGCTATCGCGCCCTCAAGCGGAACAAGCCTCTATGCATACCGTGGATTTTCCCGCGCATCGTAGTCTTTTTGGTGCGTTTCCTGCCATATCGCTTTGTCACTTGGTGCACCAAACTTATCCAAAATCCCCGTCAGCAGCATTAGGCGCAGCAAAAAAGAAAGCGAATCGCCCCACAGCTTATGCGCAGCGCCGCGCTGCCGGCCTACAATTTGGGCATGCTGGGACCATGCAACATGAGCCTGCTTGTGCCATCGGGCAGAAGCAAAACCAGATCGCTTAAATCACCTGGCTCGGCATACGTCGTAAGCGTCGATATGCAAAACAAAAAGAAGAGCGCAATCGCAAAAATGAGCATCGGCGACGCCTTATGACGAAGCCCTCCCGCAAACAGAAACACCGCCAACAGCAAAAGCGGCCACAGTGCAGCAAAAGCGCTCACCAACGCATGCGGCGAGATAAAACCCAAGCTCATGGGGGTAACTGTCCAACCCAAGATCACGAAGAGCGCCCCGCCGATATGCCAAAGATCGGCCCACTCACGGGCAATGGGGATTACAATGATTGCAAAACCCGTGATGATAAGCGCAAGAGGCCACCACTGCCACCACGACGTGCCCTTGATGAACGGTGCTATGGTCTGAGCTACGCCTGCAAACAGTAGAAGAAGGCCGATGCCCACGATCACGCGCACCGGGGTGTTCATACCTTCGGCAGCAGAGATATCGCTAAGCTCGCCCGATGTGCGCCCACGCGCCTGACTGACGTCGACATGCCCGTAGTTGGACGAATCGACGTGTTCGGCCTGCACCTCATAAGGCACATAGCCCTCGGGCGAAAGCGGCAATGCGATCCACATCACCACGTAAATCAAGCCACCCATGCCCGCCGTCGTACACGCGATAAGCACCGCCAAGACGCGAACGACGATGGCATCGAGGTCGAAAAGATCGGCCAAGCCGGCGCAAACACCGCCGATAAGGCCCGAACGCGACCTGTACAGCCTTCTTTTCGCCTTGCTTTTGCTCACCTCGCGCTCCTTAAGCGACGCTTCCTTGCATGCATGCAGCTCTAATAGTCGAAAACTCTATTCTGCGTCTTCTGGGGCATCTGCCTTCGGTTCAGCCTCGCGCGACACACGCAGTTTCTGGATGCGACGCCTGCGCATGCTTTGCACCATGAAGCGGAACCCGTTGAGCACGAATTCGTCACCGATGCGAGGCACTGCATCGACAACCGACATCAGCCAACCCGCTATCGTTTCGTACTGGTCGGATTCCGTCACCGGAAATCCCAGCTCGCGAGCATCTTCAACCGGAAGACGTCCGTCAACTACCCATTCGCCGGGGGCGCTTTCCACCACGAAATCTGCCTGGGCATCGGTTTCATCGATGATCTCGCCCACTATTTCCTCCACGATGTCCTCGACGGTAATTAAACCATCGGTGCCACCGTATTCGTCAACGACAACGGCTATCTGTTGCCTGTTTGTTTGCATCTCGGAAAGCAGCGGGAACACATCTTTCGATTCGGGAACGAACAGCGGGCGGAAAGCATAGTCGATAGCAAGATCGCCGAAACGACCATCCAAAACAGCGGGGATAAGATCTTTGCAATGAACGATGCCGACAATGGAGTCGAGGTCCTCGTGATACACCGGCAAACGCGAATACCCCGTGCCTTTCACGCGCTCGAGCGCCTGACGCACTGTCTCGGTATCTTCGACCGCCATGATGTCGACACGAGGCGTCATGATCTCGCCCACCGTCATGTCGTTGAGGCTCAGGATGTCGCCTATCATGCGCTTTTCGTCGTCAAGGAGCTCGTCAGCATCGTCCACCAGCGTCTTTATCTCCTCTTCGGAAACTTGCTGGCGCTTTTTGACAAGACCGAATGCGTTTCTGAATCCGCCAAAAAGACCGGAATCGGGTCTGTCGCCCATGTTTAGTCATCACCGCTTTAGCAATCTGACGCGAAGCGTCGTTGAAATCATTATCTTTCAACTGTAGCATAGCGCAGCAAAATAGCCGCAACCTGGCGGCTATTGTAAGGAATCCTTTGCTTTGAATGTCCGCAACTCGAGCCCGCGCTTCGCCTGGACTCGACAGCTATCGGTAATATCGATAATAGGCCGCGCAGGACCCCTCGGAAGAAACCATGCAGGGGCCAACGGGATTCTCGGGCGTGCACACCTTGTCGAACAGCGGGCACTCATTAGGGGCGATAACGCTGCGCAAGACATCGCCGCAGCGGCAGCCGCGCGGGTCTTTCGTCGGCTCTACCTGAGGCTGGAAACGTGCAATAGCATCGAACTGCGAGAATTCGGGTTTTAGCTTGTAGCCAGAATCGGGGATAGGTCCCAGTCCGCGCCACGTGGCGGTACATGTGTCGAAAACGTCGTTTATGATCTTTTGCGCTACGGGATTTCCCTCGGCACGCACGCCGCGCTCGTAGGCGATCTCTATCTCGGCACGACCTTCGTGCAGCTGTCTCATAAGCATGGCGATGCCCTGAAGCACGTCAACAGCTTCGAAACCAGTAACGACACCGGGGATGTGGTACTTCTCGGCCAAGAACTTGTAAATGCCGATACCCGTGATGGTGCTTACATGACCGGGCAAGATAAGCGCATCGAGCTGCACGCTCGGGTCGTTCACGATTGCTTCCAGAGCCCCCGGCATGTTCTTATGCGCGGCATACACCGTGAAATTCTTCAAACCCAAAGCCTTTGCACGATAAATAGCCATCGCAACCAACGGCGTGGTGGTCTCGAACCCCACGCCCACGAAGACAACTTGGCGGTCGGGATTGTCTTGCGCGATCTTCAAGGCGTCCAGCGGCGAATAGCAAATGCGCACGTCGCGGCCCTGCGCCTGCTCGTTAAGCAGGCTCGAGGTAGAACCAGGCACGCGAGTCATGTCGCCGAACGTGGTGATGATGACGTCGGGGACGCGGCACAACGCTATGACGGTGTCGATATCGTGGTTGGAAGTCACGCACACCGGGCAACCTGGGCCGGAAGCCAAACGCACGCCTTCGGGCATGAGATTGCGGATACCGTTGCGCGCGATGGCGACAGTATGCGTGCCGCATACCTCCATAAGCGTCGCATGCTCGGGAGCAAGCACCTGGATGGTCTCCACCAGCTTGCGTGCAAGCTTCGGGTCTTTGAATTGATCGAGTTCCTTTGCCAGATCCATGATTGCCTACGCTTCTGTACCGGCAGCCGCATGAGAGCCGCCCACGGTACACACTTCTTCGGCAACAGCGGGGTTGAACAAGGGATCGTCGACCATGTCGGCCATTTCCTGAATAAGCGAAAGCGTCTCGTTGGCGAATTCAGCGCTTACCACCTCGATGGCGAATCCCGCATGGACGAGCACGAAATCGCCCACTTTCGCATCGGGGGTAAGATCAAGCGCAACATCGCGCGTAGCACCGCTAGCACTTACCGTTGCCATTTGGTTGTCTTTCATCGCCACGATTTCCATAGGGATGGCAAGGCACATAACAAGCCTTCTTCCTTATCGCCCGCCGCGCGAAGCGGCTTTTCCTTTTGTTGCCGATGCTAACACGTGCAGGTGTTACGCAACCCCCTCATTCGTGTTACGGCTCGTTTCGGTCGGCGGCAGTTAAGCTGCGAGCGCGATCAGTCGTCTTTTCCGGAAACCCGCGCCGCTGCGACAACCGCCTGTCCATAGGAGATGCATCCGTCGTTTGGCGGCAAATCCTTGTTCAGCGCCACGGTGAATCCCAAAGCTCCCAAACGCGCAGACGCGTTTTCGACCAAATAACGGTTCATGAACACGCCGCCCGAAAGCGCCACGGTCGTAAGACCGTAAAGCGCATTAGCAAGTTGGGCTATCGTCTCGATGGCGCAAACGAAGGCGTTGTGGAAACGCAGCGAGATCACCGAAGCAGGAACCCCCGCAACTTTGTCATCTAGCATGGCCTTGAAGGTGCTTGCGGGATCGAGCAGCAGAACCGACGTGTCAAGCGCCGTGCTGCCTTCCGTGGCCGAATTCTTCACCACGCCGATGGCATAGCGTTCGGCAACGTCGGCGGCTTCTTGCGAGGCTGGCGCATAGGTGTCGACCTCGGCACGCACGGCATCGAGCATGATGGCCGGCTCACCTTCGTAACTAGGCTGCACGCATACACCCAAGAGCGCGGCGGCGGCATCGAACAAACGCCCCACCGACGAGGTGAACGGCACGTTCAGCCCGCGCTCGATCATCTGGTCGCATACCGAGCTCTCCGCCCCAAGGGCAGCGACGGCATCGCTTGCACCCGGATGTCCCAGCAAATCGAACGCCCAAAGAACACCATAAGCCATACGAAGAGGACGTTTTACCGCAGCAGCCCCGCCGGGCATGGGCACGTAAACGAAGTTGGCGAAACGCTCGAACGTCTGCCTGTTGGCCAGAAGAACCTCGCCGCCCCAGATGTTCCCATCGGCACCATAGCCCGTGCCGTCAAAGGCGATACCGCATACGGCGTCGGTTATGCCATGCTCGCCCAAAATCGAAGCGACGTGCGCATGATGATGCTGAACCTCATACACCGGCAGCCCCTGCACATGCGCCCATTTGGAAGCGAGGTATTCGGGGTGTTGGTCGCATGCAACAACCGCAGGCGAAAGCTCGAAAAGATTCTCGAAGCGCGCCTTCGAATCGAGCCATGCATCGTAGATATCGGCGTTTTCCATGTCGCCGATATGCTGGGAGACGAACGTCTGCTTGCCGCGCGTGATCGCGAAGGTGTTCTTTTGCTCGGAGCCGGCCGCGAAAATGCTCGGCGCATCTTCTGCTCGGACGGAATCGACAAGTGGCGCAGGCGCAAATCCTCGCGCACGACGAATGAACTGCACGGCTTCCAAAGGATTGCCGCCCTCGTCCGCGCCCCCCACATGAAGCACACGCAGCACCGAATCGTCATAGCGTGCGCGAATGGCTCGATCGTTGCCCAAAAACGCGTCCGCGATACCCGACAAGCGCGCATAAGCTTGGCCATCGTCGGTGACGATAGGCTCATCATGGACGTTTCCCGAAGTCATGACCAGCATGCCAGCACCACCGGCGGCAATGAAGTCGTGCAGGAGCAGATGCTGAACGGGCGTCGCCGGAAGCATCACCCCCAGTTCGGGTAGACGATCGGCCAAGCCGGCGGCAAGCACGACGTCGGAGCGTTTGCGCAAAAGGACAATCGGCCTTTCGGGCGATTGTAACAGCTGCTGCTCGACAGCGTCTGCTTGGCAAACCTCGCAAGCGGCATCGGTATCGCGAACCATCACGGCAAAAGCTTTGCCATCGCGGTGCTTGCGACGTCGCAGCTCGGTCAAAGTCATTTCGTTAGAGGCATCGCACACCAAATGAAAGCCGCCCAAGCCCTTCACTGCAAGAATCTTTCCTGCCCGCAGCAATTCTGCCGCCCGCGCGAAGATAGCATCGCTTTCCTCACGCGTCATACCCCAGGAAACCTCGCCTATCGCGCCGTCGTCATCTCTCTCGCACCAGCTGACATGCGGGCCGCATTCAAAACAAGCATCGGGTTGGGCGTGAAAACGCCTGTCAGCAGGATCAGCATATTCGCGCGCGCAATCGGGGCACATCTCAAATGCCGCCATCGAGGTAGCCGCGCGATCATAAGGCAGCTTGTCGATGATGGTGAACCGCGGCCCGCAATTGGTGCAATTGATGAACGGATAGCGATATCGCCTATTCGTAGGATCAAAAAGTTCGCGCGCACAATCATCGCACGTAGCGAGATCAGGAGAAACCAGGGTGGTCTCCGCAGTTTGAGCATCGTCAGAAAAGCGAATCTCAAAATCGGTGCAGCCCAAAAGCGGCACCTCTTTCATCGTGATGCGTTCGACCCGCGCGGCCACTGGAGCGTTATCGGATATCTCCATAACGAACTGGTCGAGCAGATCGCCTTCGCCCTCGGCGTGAATGAAGACACCGTCCACGGCGTTGAGAACCCAGCCCTTTATCAGGTAATGTTTGGCCAAACGATAGACAAAGGGGCGGAAACCCACCCCTTGTACAATACCTTTGACATTGATATCGAGTGCTTCGATCATCAACCCCACGCTTTCGCTATTTTGCTTTATGCGTTTCTTTTCGCAACGATCTCCTCGAGAACGTGCTGCACTGCTTCGTTGAGAGCCCGCAGCGTAACGCCGGCGTTGTCGGGAAGATGCAGATGCACCGCACGACGTCCGCGCGAGGCAAGCGTCACCAAGTCGCCCGAGGCCTGCGCTTTGGAAAGCGAACCCAGACTATCGGCAGCTTCGCCCGCAAGCGGGATATCCTTTACCTCGTCGGCCGACAAGATAAGAAAGACGCCGTTGTTGGCACCGCCCTTTTGCAGCTGACCGGTGGAGTGCAGATAGCGCGGCCCCACCTCCAAGCAAGAAACGACGCCCAACTTCGCAGCCACGTTGTGGCGGATATTCTCCAACGACTCGCGGCGCCACTCGCCTGTATAGGGCAAGAACGCGTTCAGAGCAAAGAAATCGCCCGGCTTGACGCTGTCGAAAAGCTGATAAAGCGCATCTTTGATGGTAGTCGCGCTCTTGAAGCACGGCGCGAGCTCAACCTCGGCATCACCCATCTGCAGATCGCCGATGAAGTTCTCGACGATGTCAGGCTCGGGATGACCGTCTTTCAGGATGTCCAAAACCGCAGCCTTAGCCGAAGCGACATCGGGCTGGTCGAACGGGCAGATTTTCATCAGATAGCCGCACATGGCGATGGCGTATTCCCACATCACGAAGTGCTCGGCAAGCTCTTCAACCGAATCGATCTTGAAATTCAGTCGCGGGATGGTTGCATCGACGTACGAAAGACTCATCTCGAAGTTTTTGAGCTCGTCCCAAAGGTCGTTTTTCGTCTGATACATAATCACGCTACGATCGCCAGGATCATGCGTCAGGTTGAGAGAATCGACCTCGATGTTGGGCAGGATGCCCTTGCCTTCTTTTCCGAGGCTCTCGGCAACCAGCTGCTCGATCCAAAGTCCCAAAACGCGGCCGCGCTTTTGCGTGAGAAAACACACCTTGTCACGGCCGTTCGCGTAGCCGTCGTAAAGGAAAGCCGCCAGCGTGATCGCCGGGTTGTCGATGGAGTCTTCGCTGCAAGCCTTCTCGGCAGCCACCGCGCACTCGATCATCCGGTCGATGTCGATGCCCACCAAAGCTGCCGGCAACAAGCCGAAAACCGAAAGCGCCGAATAGCGCCCGCCAACCGTGGGCTCGCCATAAAACAAGCCCAGCCAACCTTCGTCATTTGCCTTTTGGGCAAGCGCCGAGCCCGGATCGGTAATGGCAATCAGATGACGCGGAATCTCGTCCTCAGGCATAAGTGTAGCCAAAATATCGCGAATAGCGCTCATAATTAGGCGCGGCTCGATAGTGCCGCCGCTCTTGGACGAGTGGATGAACACCGTATGGGCAGGATCGATCTCCGAGAACAACGCGCGCAAACGCACCGGCGAATCGGAATCGATCGTGCGGAACTGGATGTTGGTCCCGTCCATCTTGTTGTACTTGGTAATGGTCATAGACGCCTGCGTCGAGCCGCCTTGGCCCACCAGGACAACCGTTTTCAGGCCGCCGGCAATCTGCTCGGCGGCAAAAGACTTGATCTCGTCAAGTGGACAAGGCGGATTGCTGGCCAAATCGGTCCAGCCCATGAAGTTTTTCGCGAACTCCTGCGCATTGTCCGAAAAATCGTAGAGCGTATCATCCTTCGCGAAGATACGGCTGGCAACGCAATCTTTCACCAGCGTCTTGCTCGAAGGGTATAGCTTTTCCATCTCTAGGGAAATCATAATACCTTCTTGGGTTGGTTTGCAGAATCGCGGCGCGCGCTACAGACCCAAGGCCTTCTTGAGCGCGGACACACGGCGGCGCGATACGGGGATCTTGTCCTCGACGCCATTCAGCGTAAGCAGGAGCGTACCGCCGGATACGGGTTCTACACCTTCGACCATGGCAAGGTTTACCAAATAGCCACGGTGCACACGGAAAAACCCGTGCCCATCGAGACGCTTCTCGAGCTGAGCTAAGCTGACCGTGGAGAAATAACGGTCGGTATCGGTTTGCAAATATGCATAATCATCGCGCGCCATAACAAAACGGATTTTGTCAATGGCGATGAGAATCTTCTTGCCACCCTTTTCCACGGGAATACGCTCGGAATGCTGCGCCTGGGCATGCAAAGCGACGTTTTCCTGCACACGAGCCACCGCTTGAGCCAAGCGATCACTCTCGACGGGCTTCACCAAGTAGTCGATGGCATTCACCTTGAATGCATCAAGGGCGAACTCGCTGTAAGCGGTGACGAACACCACCGCCGGGGGATAGCGCAGATGCTGAAGGGCGTTTGCCAACTGCAAGCCGTTTGCCTCGGGCATGTTGATGTCGAGGAACATCACTTCGCACTGATATTCCTTGAGCTTCTCGATAGCCTCGCGAACACTCGCAGCTTCGGCGACGACATCGACCGAGCCAAGCTCGTCAAGCAGGAATTTGAGTTCTGAACGGGCAGGAGCCTCGTCGTCGACTATGATTGCTCTGAGCACAGCGGACTCCTCTTTTCAAAAAACCGCAACTCGTCTTTCCGTGGTCGCAAAACACCAGCTACTGGGCATATGGCGACAAATAGGGTCGGCAAAGCCAGGGCTGCCAACCGTTCTAACTTCCCGATTATAGAACATCTTGCGAATCTTCGCGATATCTCCGTTCCAGGGCATCGCATATCGCCCGGAAGCGGGCGCTACAAATCGACCCTCATGAGCGCATCCAGCGCGTGAACGTACACGCGGAAGGCACGTTTGAGCGACTCTTCGCCTATGCCCTCGTCGGGGCTATGCATGCCACCCACCCAATCGGGGGTCACCTCGCCTGGGACCTCGGGACCAAAGCTTACCGCATGATCGAACATACGCGCATACGTGCCGCCCTTCATGGTGAACGGCTTAGCATCTCTCCCGGTCACATGATTGAAGGCGGATATCAGCGCGCTTACAGCATCGCTTTCGGGGTTCATGAGGAACGGCTTTTTGTCGTGCGTTATGCGAAAATCTGCGTGGACGCTTTGCGCGTGCGATGCCAATTTGCTCTCTATTTCCTGCGCAGACGTCGTTGTCGGATAGCGGCAATCGAGCGTTTGCACGATACGGCCGTCTCTCATGCTCACCATGCCACCGACGGCAGTGAGATCGCCAAAATGCTGGTCGCGAGCATCGATGCCCACCGATTTGCCACTGGTATCGTTTAGCAAATCACCTTCCAGCTGCAAGAAGCTTTTCTCGGCAGGGGCGCAAAGGTCGACGGCAAGCAGGTAGTCGACTAAAAGAGCAATTGCGTTTTTCCCGAGGTCGGGGGTCGATGCATGGGCACTTTTGCCCACGGCGTCGAGCAAAACGAAGCCGTCATCTTGCAGCGTCGCAAAGACCCCCGGCGCGACGTTGACGGATGCGCGTGTACCGCCGTTGGCGGCCGTGCTTCTATCGGCCGCGCACGCCTTGTTGCCGACATCTACGCCGCCGAGCCCAGGAACAGTTTCCCCAAAAACGGCAGACGATTTTTCTTCGGGAAGGCGCAGCAAAGCATGCGCCTCCCCGGGAACAGCATTCGTCGCCGCACCGCCCCATATCTTGACGATTGCGCCTTCTCCATCAGTGGGTTTCGCCGATCCGCCAACGGGACCCGTCAGTTCACCTACGCAGCAACCCGATTCGCCGTAGCCCAAGGGGAACTCGGCATCGGGCGTGAACAGAAACGCAGGATCGTCGAAGCGCTCGCGATAATAAGCCACATCGGCCATGTTGGTTTCTTCGTTTGCCCCGAAAAGAAGTCTTATGGTGTAACGCGGGCGCTTCCCTTGAGACGCAAGCTTCTCGTGCAAGAATTTTGCGGCATACATGGCGACAACCAACGGACCTTTATCGTCGCTTGTTCCACGACCGAGCAAATAGCCATCGCGGCGAGTGAGGGCATAGGGTTCGACCGTCCAGCCAGGTCCTGCAGGCACCACATCGACATGTCCAATCACGCCGACTTGGGTTGCGGTTTCACCTGGATAATCAGCGTAGCCGATATATCCGTCAACATTGTGCGCATCGAAACCCATCTCACGCGCCATTTCCAGAACGCAGTCAAGAGCAGCTTTCGGACCTGGGCCAAACGGGACGCCGGGCGTTGCGGCGTCGGGCTCTTCGACGCTTGGGATCTTCACGAGAGATTCCAAGTTGCGCAGTATGTTTTCCCAGTTTGCAGCGATGTATTCGTTTATTTCGGCATCGAGATCGGCAAGGCGTTCTTGCTCGATGACGGGGTCTGTTTCCTCGGAGACGGACTTTGCTTTTTCGACCATGATATAAAACCGCTCTTTCTCGCCATATGATTTGAATGCGTGGAACAAGACCGCGACATACGGCGCATCTTTCCACGCACAACGCATGTTTCAACTTGTCGTCAATCGTAGCATGCTCGCGAGAGAAAAAACCTACGCTAAAACATCAAAAGCTCCCCCTCGACGCAAGGGGGAGCTTCCGCTATAATCTATCTCTGCGCCCGAGTGGCGGAATGGCAGACGCGGTGGTCTCAAAAACCATTGTCTAACGACGTGCGAGTTCGACTCTCGCCTCGGGCACCATTTCGAAACGAAACGACCTTCAAAAGGAGGTCGTTTTTTGTTGTGCAAAACGCCGGGTGTAGTCGGAAAAGTGGGGATATGGGCAGAAAAGTGTGTCCGGGACCGTTTGTTGTCGTACGACCACGGGCGTCTAAATAAATCTCGCTCCCACGCCACCGCAGCACTCCACCCATCCACGGCGAAATTGAGCAACGAGCCCTCACAGAAGTATGTGAGCCGGACAAAAAAGTTCTGCTTTGACACAAAGCTCATGCCGGTTTCGCGTTGCTTCGCTCGCGGTTGATTTCTGACCTGCTGATTCTTGAATCATTCGACCTCTGCCGCTCCTCCTCATCAAAACGCTGGTCTATTTCGTGTCAAATTGTCGCCTTTTTGTCCACGTCGTCAAAAGCATGCGCCCAAAAGAGAGGCCGTCATGTCGATAACCCCCGATCCCCTCTTGAAGAGGAGAATCGGCCGCGAATAGACGCGCCCGCCTCGCAAAGCGGCCATAAACAGATACACCTGTCTCGCAAAAACGGCTGCGGGCATCGTAGATGCAAGCCACGACGTTTCCCGAGCCCGAAACCACGGACGCAAACGCTGCTTGTGGACACCAAAGAGTACGCCAGAAATGCAAAAAGGGCGCACAGGACAAACCCGCGCGCCCTCCACCAACCAACGAGCCTGTTTGGTTGGTGAAACCTGTTGACAAGCAGCGACCGAACAGCGCTTAGGCAGCAGCCTTCTTCTTGCCGCCGAAGATCACCTTGACGGCCTTGACCGCAAGGACGATGGCCAAAACAAGCAGCGCCACACCCAAAACGAACTGCAGCACATTACCCAAGTTCACCGCACCGCCAAGAAGCGCCGTGAACTTAGCCTGAATGGTCATGCACAAGGACGTGCAGGTGACAGCCATCATGAAGACCATAGGCACATAGAACATCTTGTTGTTGCGACCCGCATTTCCAAGCCAAGCGCAAATGGCCAGCAGGGCAAGCGCGGCAAGTAGCTGATTAGCTGCACCGAACAGCGGCCAAATGAGCGTGTATCCGGAAAGACCCAGCGCCACGCCGACGACAACCGTGATACCCGTGGCAACCCACTGGTTAGCGAAAACCTTGTGAGCGCCAGTAAGCTCATCGATGGTCTTGCCCTTGGGGGTCCACAGCTCTTGGAACATATAACGAGCAAGACGCGTTGCCGTATCCAGCGAGGTGAGGCAGAAAACGGAGATAGCCAAGATCAGCAGTGAATAAACAACGTTCTCAGCACCAGCAAGGCCCGGGATGCAAGCCATCATGCTCGAAAGACCCTGAGCAAAAACCTGCGTCGGCGAAGCAAAACCGCCCGAGGTGTACTTGGCCCACACGAAACCGACGGCGCACAGCGAGATAACAGCCAAAAGGCTCTCGATCAGCATGCCGCCATATGCGATAGGCTGGGCCTGGCCTTCCTTGTCAATCTGCTTGGAGGTAGTACCCGAAGCAACCAAGCTATGGAAGCCGGAAATGGCGCCGCATGCAATGGTAACGAACAGCACAGGGAAGATGAAGCCGCCCTGCGCCGCCTTGTTCACGACGGCCTTGCCTGCTTCGTCCAAGATAGCCGCACCGGTAGACGCATCGTAAGCCTGATTGGTTGCAACCAAGCCCGTGAAAGCGGGGATTTGCAAATCGCCAACGGCACCGATAACGCCGGAACCGATGATGGCAAACGCGGCGAGGGCGATCATGCCGTAAAGCAAGTAGCTCGACAGGTAATCGCGCGGCTGCAAAAGAATCCAAACCGGAGCAACCGACGCGACGAAGATGTAGATGCCCAAGATGATCATCCACGTGTTGTAGTCGAGCTGCAGCGGATGGAAGTTGAAGCCGATGGCAACGACAACCACGATTACCACCAGCGCCATGCCGATGTTCAGCGCAGCAGGCAGCTTGCGCCCACGCGTCAGCAAACCCCAGATGATGGCAGCGACGATGAACAGCAACGAGATCGAAGCGGTCTGCTCGTTGGCGACACTCGGCTTAGCAGCCGTGGAGGCAAACGTGTTCGCAACAATCGAAGCGAACGCGGCCACGACCAAGATAAGCGTAAGGTACGCGAAGATGCAGAAGAGCTTCTTCGCGGAATCGTCGATGTTCTCCTCCACGATGGAAGCCAGCGTGTGACCCTTGTGGCGAAGCGACGCGAACAGCGCACCGAAGTCGTGCATAGCGCCAAAGAAAATGCCGCCGATGAGAACCCACAGCACAACGGGCACCCAACCGAAAACAGCCGCCTGAATAGGACCGTTGATAGGACCAGCGCCGGCGATGGACGAAAAATGATGCCCCAAAACGACATAAGGCGGCGCGGGAACGTAATCGACGCCGTCCTCCATCTCATGAGCAGGGGTTGGGCGATTCGGATCGACGCCCCATTGCTTTGCAAGCCATCCGCCGTAGAAGATATATCCGCAAACGAGGATAGCGGCGCAAACGATCAGCAAGATCATTGCGTTCATGGTACTGATTTCCTTCCTAAAACCTACTTTTTCACGTCAGGGGCTTCATCCACGACAAGATTCGCCTCAAGCGAGGCACGCATGTCTTTGCCCATGGCGTTAGTGACGACCTTCATGCGAGCAAGGTCAACCACAGCTAGGCGTAAATCAGCCCAGCCGTTTATGCCTAGCTTGAAGTTTTTGCGGAAGCGTGTTTTTCGAACCGTCTTCAGCACCAAGCCGTCAATGCCATCGGCAACGATGACCAATGACAAGAAACTTTGCATATGATCGGGTTCGCTTGGATCGACTTTCTCGATCGCCTTCGTCTCCATAAACGAGACGAGCTCGCTCAACGTGGCTTCATCGAGTCTGTCAACCTCAACGAAGAAGATGTACTCGTGGGAGGCAACCCCCCAAAGCTTTGCGCGCTTGACCAAAACGTATTGCTCGCCCATCGTATGGAACTCGGCATAACCGGGAAATACGCGACCTGCGAATTCGTAGTCGCGATACACGTCGTACCAAGTTTCATGCGCGGCAAGCAAACGATTGAGCACGACATCTTTCGTCAAAGACAACGCCGCCCCATCCCTCTTTTGCATGAATGTCGCCAATGCGATCCGAGGCTTCGAAGGCTAAAACCATCGCCCATGTTGCGAGAATTTCTCGGTCTAAAATTCCCGTAGCATGGCGAGCGCACGCTTTTTGGCTTATGCGCTTTGCTTTTTCCAACGGCGTCAACGTAACGAAACGGTTACGGATCCACATTGAGCTATTCAGTTTACAACTTTTTCGAATCTGTGGATAATTTCCGATTCAACTCACATGAAACATCGGCATGCGGCGCAATCACCCACCCATTCGGATGAGAAACGCGACCGCTCACCCAAAGGATGCAGAGCCGAAATCGATCAGAGCAAGCTCCGTATGCCGCGAAACACAGGCAGCAAACGATTCGGACAGACACGCATCCCGCCCTATAAGCCCATCCGCTATGAGGCTTTCCCACGCATGCAAAAGGCCGTCCCGAGAGACGGCCTTAAATGAGAGAGAACCTTGTTGAAACGCGCGACAATAGCGAACACGTCACGATGATTCTACTACAACGCAAAGTCTTTCTCGCCATTGAATACGGCTTCGGCATCTTCGACGCTGTAATCGGCCAAAGTGATGGAGCTGATTGCCTTGGTCAGGCGAACGGCTTCATCGAGCGAACGCATATGGATGTTGCGACCCGTAGCATTGCCGCACGCGCCGCCGATATGGATTTGATCATGCAAGCTAGTAAGAAACTCATGCGCATCGGCTTTAGAACCGCCCGCGCAAACAAGCCCGGTACGACCTGCAGCACGCGAAGCGATTGCCAAGCCCTCGGCAGAGGTCTGGCCCTCAACGGCCTTGGGGGGATTCACCTTGACGAAATCAGCGCCCAAGCAAAGAGCAACGCCCGCCGCGCCAGCAATGAGCTCAGGGGCCTTCTCGTCGGCGACAGCAGCACCGCGGGGGTAAATCCACAGCACAACCAGCAAGCCTTCTGCATGGGCCTCGGCGATAAGCTGGCCAGCTTCGGCCATCATGGTGGACTCGTATTCGCTGCCAAGATAGATGGTGTAGCCCAGACCCACGATGTTCACGCCGTTTTCGCGCATAGCCAAAACAGCCTCAAGATCGTGCAGCTGCGGCGAATACGGATCACTTTGAGCGGTCTTAACCAAATTGGTCTTCGAATTCATCTTGATCAGATAGTTGATTTCCGGATGATCGGCGCCATAAAGGGCAACGAGACCGCGTTGAGCAGCCATGACGCCAATGGTGCCCTGCTCGGCGATATCGAAAAGATGCTGCGGGTCGCTATCGGAGATATCGATGCCCTCGCCATAGAAGTCTTTATTCAGATGCTCGACCTTTTGGTCGCAAGCAAAAAGCATCAGGCGACCCGTGCCACGCGTTGCCTTCAGGTAGTTCTCGACATACACATCACGCATTTCCGGCGAAACGTCTACCGGCACCTTTACCTGGTCGCGAGTGATGGTTGGCATATCTTTCCTCCTCATTAGAGTGAATAAGCGCCTTGCGTGCGCAAAGCCATTCTTAATTGTATCGGATTTCGCTTGTCGGTAGTTGCCTCAACCGACTCGCAGCGTCGCTGCAACGGCAAACGGTCAGAACCATTCCTTCCGTCCCCGAACATAAATTTCGTCGAATTCTTGCTGGCTTTTCACCAAATAAATAATGCCCTCGATAAACGCGATGACCTCCATCACGAGAGCCGCCAAACCGAACGTGAACAAACTGCCCAGCACCGTGACGGCCAACATGATGAATCCCGCCTGGTTGTAGCCCAGATAAAATTTATGCACCCCCAAAGGCCCCAAGAAAATCGCCAACAAAGCGGCAGCTATATGATCCTTGGAGACAAGGGGCTGGCTATATTGATTGTAGGGCTGACCATAAGGTTGGGAGTATCGGCCGGGCTGCCCAGGCTGCCCCGGTTGGCCAGGCTGAGCGTATTGCGACTGCGCCTGCCCATATGGGGATTGTCCCTGGCCGAAAGGTTGCTGAGCGCTCGACTGATTTTGGGCATCTTGCTCAGCCGAAGCGGATTGAGACTGGGACTGCCCCGTCCCTTGTTGCGGACTCTGTTGCGCAGCCTGCTGTGCACTATAAGCCGATGACGGACAAGGCGGACGATACATGCCCTGCCAATAGTCATCTTGGGTCTGAGTATATGAGCTTCCGGTATCCTGCTGAAACGTCATCGCAACCCCTCCGTATCACGCTATGGACATAATACCCAGATATCAGGAGATGACGCTTTTCTGAAATCGTTCTGTTGCTCAGCATCCGCGTGGAAGCCCCACACGAAACGCCGACGTCCTGCGGATGTCGGCGCGGCGGCGCGCGAAAGACGCCAAGTTGCATAGTGCTCCAGCACATCGCGAGGAGCGCCGCTTTCGCTCAAGCGATCAATCGTCTTTTCGCGCTTTGTCGTATTCTTCTTTGAAGGCCGAGAACATTCCCGATGCACGACCAAGCTGCTTGCCCAACGATTTAGCAGCCGAGCTGCTCTTTGCCTGCGGCTTCTTGGCTGAAGGCCCTTCTTTGGCCGGGGCCTTCTTAGTTGGTGAACTGGTTTTGGCTTCAGTTGACTTGCCCGAAGACGGCTGCGCGTCCGCGCCATCATCGAGCGCCTTGTCGAACTCGTCTTTAAAATCGGCAAACATCTTCTTCGATTTGCCGATTTGCTTGCCCGTGGCATGCACGCCCTTTTCCACGGCTTCGCCAGCAACGCGAGACGCCTCCTCCACCTTGGGCTTTGCGGTTTCTACGGCCTTTTGCGCTTTGTCGGCGACAACGGCCGCTGCTTCGCCAGCGGCCGCAGCAGCACCACCCACGGCTTCGATATCGGCCGCCGCGTCGTCTACCAAAATAGCGCCGAGCTCAGCGGTTTCGTCGCCTTGCCCGCGCTCGTCGACCTCAGCGAGCGGGGCGCCCATACCGCGCTTGAATCCGCGAATCATATTGGCGGGGATGGTCATCTTGCCGACGATTGCGTCGTTCATAGCGCCCATGCCTACATCGAAAGAATCGACCGCGCCCGTCTCGACATCAAAGGAAACGCTTCCCACATAACCTAGCTGCTTGCCGCCCTTGGTGACGACGGGCATGCCTACCCACAGCACGCAGTTATCCCAATCGAGGCCCAAACGCTTCACGGCAGCACTGCCTGTTGCGGTTTTGTCATCGTTGATCATCACGCGGCCGTCTTCGACACGGAACCCATCAAGCGCGACGAAGGAATCTTTGCGATGAAACATCAGCAGCAAATCGGGACGCTTCACCATGAAGCCGACAACGCGCTTCTCAGTAGGGTGGAACACGAAGTGATACACCTTGCCAATACGCTTGTCGTTTCTTTTGCCGGCCTCAACGACGCGCACTCCGACATATTCGCTGGTAGATACCAGTTTCTTGCTTGCGGAAATCGTTTTCGACATGCTATTCAGCAGGCTCTTCCGTTGTTTGCGCTTCCATCGGAGCAGCGGCTGCAGCCTGGGATTCCTCGGCGTTTTTCACAACCTGGGCAGCGATGCGCTCACGCGCGGCCTCTATCTTCTCGCGAAGGTCGTCATTATCGACCGCAGCGGGTTCTTCGACCACAGAAGCCTGAACAGCGGCGCTCTGCACCTTGCTCTGAACGTTTTGAGCCAAGTCCTGAGCGGTGCTTGCGACGCCTTGGAAAACCGAGGTGCCTCGCTCGGCAGCGCTTTGATAAACAGAAGCCGGATTAACTCCCGCGCTTTCCGCGAAATCAGTCGCTTCGCCCCAAACGGCGCTGACCTTTTCGCTCACTAACGCGCGCGTTTGCTCACCGGTGCGAGGTGCGTAGAGAAGTGCAGCAACCGCGCCGACGATACCGCCAGCGATGAAAGGACCAAGTTTGGGCATAAGTTCCTCCTTGAATCTGCAATCAACAATGAACCTATTATAAACGCAGCAACTTTGACGCCAAAGCGGGAGGCGCGGTTTTACGAATCGGTTGCCAAACCGATAAGCGACGTATTCAAAAACGCAAGCGCCTTTTTGAGCGCGCGCAACGCCTCGAGATCGTCGGCAAAGCTTAGCTGCACCGTTGCCTCGCCCTTTTGCTCGCAAGTCCACTCGGTTGCACCAACAAAACGGTCTGCACCACGTGATATGCGAATCTGCTCGTCAATGACGATGTGCTCGAGCATGTGCGGAATCGACGTTTCGTCGATGACGTCGACGAAACGGTTGGACACCTCGTTCACGCAAGCATGGTGGACGAGGTCGGGGTACGTCGCCTTCACAAGGGCGCCCAAGCTAACATTGCTGTAGCGAAAACGCGCATCGGGGATGCAAACCTCGCAAACCAAACGATCGCGCTCAACGGTAATGCGCCGTACGCTAATTGGCTGAGGTTGATTCGTCATCGGCACCAGCATTATCGTCAAAAGCAGCTCCGCCTTCTGCGCCTTCGCTATCGGACGCAGCAGCATCGGTTGTCGCATCTCCGTCAGAGGCGGCGTCTTCGTTGATTGCGAGGTCGTTGTCAACACCAGCGGCCATCCCCGCATTGGATTGCGATACCTCGGCCGCGGAGCTTCCGTCAGCCGAAAGAGCATCGGATTTTACCAGGTAAATAGCATTTTCTCCCGCAGGAAGAACTTCTCCTTCACCTTGAATCTGCGCAAGAAGCCCCTGGAACCAAATGCCGGAATCCTCGAAAAAGGTTGACGTCGCCGTGTAGTCGGCGCCATCGATGATCGCCAGAGTCTTACGATCGCCCGAGAACCAATAGCGTCCTTGCCCGTGCATGGTGCCGAAATCGTAAGCAATGGTTTTCGCCGTGGGGTCGATGGTGTAAGAATAAGCCACCTCGCCCGAAAGATTGATATGCTCCGCGTCGATCGTGACGACCGCCGTTCCCGTCGTACCTTGAGAAAACCACTGGCCCTGCAAATCGTGCGCATCGTCATAGCGCCACCAACGGCCCCATGAAACAAAGAGAGCCAAAACAGCAACCATGGCGAAAACGATGCCTAGCGAAATGAACGTCTTTTTAAGATCGCCGCGAAAAGGCAATTTCGCCTTGAGAGAAGGGCGAGCACCTTTCTCGTTTTGCGCATTCTCGGCGTCCTCGGCCGAACCCGCCGCGCCCGCCGAAGGCACCACGTTTTTTCGAGGTTTCTTGGTGCGCAAACGCGGCTTGCCTTTGACCTGGCCTTTAACGCTCGGCCGCGAAGTGCCAAGGGCAGCTTGAGCCGCAGGCTCAGAAGGTGCGGCGATAGCGGCTGCAGAAGCTTCAGACGTAGAGACGCCCGATACAGAAGCCTCACCAGAGCCCTTTGTGCCAACGGGCTTTTCGGCAATCCCCGCAGATGCGGCGACGCCGTTCGCGCTCGGCATCGCCGCATCCAATGATGCCGACCCTTCCTTCGTCAGCTCCGCATCCGCCGCGTCGGCGGCGGCAAGTCGCTCGACGAAATCGGGGAGACTCTCGCGCAGCGAATCACGCTCGGCAGGCGTCGGCAAAGGAATAACGTGCGCCTCGCCACCAGATACCCGAGACGTCTTTTCTTTAGTGGTCTGAATTACCTCCGGTACCGAAACGATCTTGGGTAAACGGCTGGCAAGAGTCTCCCCTGCGAAGTCTTCTTTTTTGGCATCAAGCGACCCATCGGCGCGTTTCGCTTTGCCATGCGCCTCATTTACGCGCGCATCGTCACCGGTGCCTATGTTGGTGTCGTCGGTCATGCAAGACGATCCTTTGTGCGTTTGATCTGCGTTTATCGTTGCAATAAAAACGCCACTGGGGCGCAAAGCCCCAGCAGCGCTCTAACGGGCATGCCCGCAAGCTTATTTTTGAGCAGTGATGTACTCGGCACCGCCCATGTACGGGACGAGAACCTCGGGAACCTTGATGGTGCCGTCGGCCTGCTGATAGTTTTCGATGACGGCGGCCATGGTGCGCCCAACCGCCAAACCCGATCCGTTCAGCGTATGGACATAGCGCGTACCCTTGAAGTTCTCGGGGTCGCGATAGCGGATATTCGCACGACGCGCCTGGAAATCGACGCAATTCGAGCAAGAAGAGATCTCTTTGTAAGTGCCATAGGAAGGCAGCCAGACCTCGAGATCGTAGGTCTTGGCGGCAGAAAAGCCCAGATCGCCCGTGCACAAATTGATGACGCGATACGGCAAGCCCAAAAGCTGCAGGATGTTCTCGGCATCCTGAACCATAAGCTCAAGTTGGTTGTAGCTATCCTCGGGCTTGGCGAATTTGACCATTTCAACCTTGTCGAACTGATGCACGCGAATAAGACCACGAGTATCGCGTCCGGCGCTGCCTGCCTCCTCGCGGAAGCAAGGGGTAAAAGCACAGTACTTAAGCGGCAGGTCATCGCCCTCGATAACCTCGCCCGCATGCAGGTTGGTAAGCTGAACCTCGGCGGTCGGGATGAGGTAGAGGCCCTCACGCGTATGGAACATGTCCTCTTCGAACTTGGGGAGCTGGCCCGTACCCGTCATGGTCTTCTCGTTGGCCATCGCCGGCAGCCACCACTCCTTGAAGCCGCGCGAAGTGTGCGTATCGGCCATGAAGTTGATGAGCGCACGCTCAAGACGCGCACCCTGACCGGCCAAAACGACAAAGCGGCTAGCAGCAAGCTTGCTGGCGCGTTCGGGTTGGATGATGCCCAGCTCATCGCCCAGATCCCAATGCGGCTTCATCTCAAAACCTTCGGCAGCGAAATCACGCGGGGTACCCCAGCGACGCACTTCGGGATTATCATTTTCGTCTTCGCCGACCGGCGTGGTGTCGGAGGGGATGTTGGGAATGCGCAGCAGGATGTCGTTCAGCTTCTCGTCGATGGCCTCGCGCTTGGCGGTTGCCTGAGGAAGCTCCTCTTTAATCTCAGCGACGCGGGCCTTTGCAGCCTCGGCCTCTTCCATCTTCTTTTGAGCCATGAGCTGGCCGATCTGCTTGGATAGCGTGTTGCGCTCAGCCTGAAGGGCCTCTTCGGCAACGATCGCCTGGCGCCGCTCTTCGTCCAGACTCGCGAAGGCTTCTTTGTCGAATGAAACGTGCTGACTTGCAGTGGCGGCAGCAACTTCATCGAGATTTTCGCGAACGAAACGAAGGTCTAGCATGGTGCAGCTCCTTTTTGGGCACGCGACGCGGCCCGTCAACAAACGAAAACGTGATATGGCACCGAAGTATAGCGCCTAATCGAGCGGGCTTGCGGGCGAGTGCGGGTTATCGCGTGGAATGCGCACACAAATGGCTTGCGCGCTCTGCGCAATGGTAAGATGGAGCGCGCAAGCACTTCGAGTTTGAACGGGCGGATCCATGGACGCAGGCGAAATCTACCATTTTCTTTTCGAAACCTATGCGGGTATCGGCGTGCTGGTTGCAGCAGGTCTGGTCATCAGCCTGATTCTCTGCGTCGTCATGGAACGCAAGACCCGCAAGGTATATAAGGATCGCGGCCCGAAAACCGATGCCGACGAATGGTCGCTGTTCGATGATGGCGATGACGAGCCCACGTCTACCGCCTCGAAGCCCAAGCCGAAAGCAACCGAGGAAAAAAAGCCCGAAATCAAGAAGGCGACCGTTCGCCGCCGCGTGGAATAGCGCACGTAGCGCGCTCTTTATTTCGAGTAGTGCACGTGCTGCAAGCGCCAGCCTTCGGGCTTGCGCACCGCCACCTGCGTCTCCAAGCCGGCAACGCCGAAAGGCTCGCCCGTTTCGCGCATCACGCACTCCGTGTGGTATCTAAAAACGATAAGCGCATGAGCATCATCGATAATCTCGAACCACGCATCCTCTTTAACCAACTCGATGCTCTCGTAAGACGCGCCTATCTTGCCGACGACGAAATCTTCCCAAATGCTCTCGCGGCCCTCGAACATGTTTTGCCCGCTGATCATGCGGCAGGCTCCCTCATTCGACCACACTTCGTCGAAGAATTGGCGGCTTTGCGTCTCAACGCACTCGATATAAGAATTCAAAAGGCTGTTGAGCTGCGATTCGATGACTTCGTTTTCCATGGGAACAACCTTTCTTTTCGCTAATTTGGAATTTGAGACAATTCTATCGCAGCGCTAAACCGCGGCAATATACTTACTAGCAAGTAACCACCACGAAAGAGGGCGTCTATGACCGTTAACCAAACACCCCAAACCCCTACGCTTTACCAGCGCGAAGGCGACTATATCCCCCGCATCGCCGCTGTGCACGACCTGTGCGGCTACGGCAAATGCTCGCTCGGCGTCGCCATCCCCGTGCTTTCCGCCGCAGGATGCGATGTCTGCCCTGTTCCCACGGGACTTTTTAGCAGCCACACCGCATTCCCGGGATTCTACATGCACGACACTACCGAGATTCTTTCCGACTACGTGAATGCCTGGAAGAGCATCGATGTCGATATCGATGCCGTGTATTCGGGCTTTTTGGGCGCGCCCGAACAGGTTGACATCATCCGCGACCTCTACAAGACCTACCCCAAGGCCATAAAGCTTGTCGATCCCGTTATGGCCGATCACGGCAAGGTTTACCCCACCTATACGCCCGAACTTTGCCAAGCAATGGTCGATCTGGCCGCCGACGCCGATATCCTTACCCCCAATCTCACCGAGGCTTCCATAATCCTCGGCACCGAATGGAAGGGCACCGACATCAGCGACGATGAAGCCAAGACGATGATCGACCAGCTTATCGCCAAGGGGGCCAAAAACGTCGTCTTGAAGGGCGTCCAGCGCAAAGGCGAGACCGTTATCCGCAACTTCGTGGGCGGCGAGAACTGCGATGTGTTCGAAGTGACTAACGAGTTTGTTCCCTACATGCTGCACGGCACCGGCGACCTTTACGCTTCGTGCCTGTTGGCCGGCATCATGGCTGGTCGTTCGCTATACGAGGCCGCATGGTTTGCAGGCGATCTGACGCACGATGCCATCGTCGTTTCCACCAAGCAGCCGCACTTCCAAGAGCGCGGCGTCAATTTCGAGCTCTTGCTCGGCAAGGTTGCCGCACTGCTGCAGAAATAAGCACCGAATCGATCGGTTTCCTTCCGGAAGATTCCGTCGGCTTACTCGCGCTTATGCGCAGGCGCGCTTGCGGCCATCCTGCGCTGCGTAGGCCGACTCCATCTCCTGGAAGGAAACCACAAATGACGATACGAAACTTCGTCGAGCTATTTCAGCCAAGCGGTGATGCCCAACATCACCGCTGCCGAAACAATAATCGGCACAAGTAAGCTCGGTGCAGGGGTCGCAAGAGATGCGCCCATGCCTGCATCGAACCAAGCCGCGGCAAAAGCGCCAACTACAAGAAGAAGCGCCGCCGCCACGATTCCGAAAATGGATAGGGGCTTGCTACCGCGCAAATTGCATGCGGATTCCACCACAACCGCAACGAGCCAACTGGCGATGATGCACCAAGTGGCAGGCAGCGTGAGCATACTGATAAAGCGCCCCTGAATATCGATGCCCATGAAATCCCAATTGGCAAAAGCATCCCACCCAAGCATATTTCCCGTGCCGCAAGCACCCAGGGCAAGCGCCCATAACGCCGAGAAAGCCAAAGTAAGAAATGCATTGCGCGGACGCAAGCATGTCCCTGCCGCCAGCGGCAGAAAAGCGTTGAACCCGAATGCGCCCACGACCGGCAATGCCATAGCGACATTAGGCTCGGCAACGCCCGTGCGCCCGACAAAATACCACCAAGCTGCACTTGCAACCAGCAAAACAATCCCGAGCACCGGATTTGCACCCATGATGAATGCCAAAGAAAGAGCCGCAAAGCCCAAAAGCGCCCCCACGTGCGGCAAGGCAGCCCCCACCGCAGCAAACACCAACGCGCAAACGACAAGCAACACAAGCGGCGAGATGGCAGCAGTCGCGCCGCCCGTCATCTGCGCCAAGCCGTAGCTCGCCGCCGAAAGACCGTATTGCCATCCCGCAAAAAACGGCAAGTTCGCCAACGCGAAAAATCCAAGCAGGCCGCTGGTCAATGCACCAAAAATGCGCGAGAGCGTTTTCTGCACCCCCGCCGTCAAGCGTTCGCTCATAGGAATTCGCGGCTCACGAGGCGCACGAGGCTGTTTCTGCCGACGAGGCTCGAAGCCTTGCTCCCTTCTTTCTTTTTCGGGCGAATCGTTTCGCAATTGCTGGCGATCCGCCGCATCGCTTTCGTCATCAATAGCGCGGGCGGCATCAAGAGCTTCTTCCACCACTCGCTTAAGCTCGATAGACCCTTGCGCGGCGTCCCCGAGGAATTTATCGGTTTCTTCCTGAAAATCGAGCACCGTTGCATAACGCTCCTCTTTGTCGGGGTCGAGCGCGTAGAAAAGCACGTCGTCGATGCCGGAATCGAGATTATCCCAACACAACGATGGGAGCACCAGCTCAGCGTTTTCGATCGCCTGCTCGGCGCGGACCAAATCGGGCGCGATAAAAGGGTTTTCGCCAGTAAGCATCTCGTAAGTCACTGCAGCAAGCGACCATTCGTCGGCGCGCATGTCAAGCTGCTCGCGCCGCATCTGCTCAAGCGGCATGTACCCGATGGTGCCACCGCCCGTGGTCCCCACACCAGATGCATCGACCAGCGTAGCCAGGCCGAAATCGGTCACCTTTACCTGACCTTCGCGATTTATAAGGATGTTGTCGGGCTTTATGTCGAGATGCAGGACGCGCCTGGCATGCGCCTTCCTGAGCGCGGCAGCAACAGAATCGAACACGGCGGCAACTACATCGAGCGTCAAGGAGTCGGCGTAATCGCGCAAAAGCTTGGACAAAGTTATGCCCTCGATGTATTCCATCACCAGATAGGCGGTTTGATCGCGCACCTCCACGTCATAAACGGTGACGATATGAGGATCGGAAAGCATGGCGGCCGTGCGCGCTTCGTCGAGGCCGGGGATGTGAGCAAGCGACTGAACGTCAGGAGAATCAGAAGCTTCGTCTTCCTCATCGTCGGCTTCGCCTTCGAGGGAGTGTTCGCGCGCGTCAGGGCGACAATCGCTTGCGTCACCAAGAAAGCCATTGTCCTCGGAATAGCTGTTACTTGCACCGTCAGAGAAATCGTCCGTGTCGCCAAGGTGGGTATTCGCGCTCGAAACAGCATCGGCACCCGGGAGAGCGGCACGACGAGCTTCTATCTCGCTCAGGGGAATGGCTTTGATTGCGACCTTGCGTTGAATACGCGGATCCTTTGCCACCATAACGGTGCCATAGCCACCCGCACCGGCTTCGCCGAGCAAACGATAGCGATCGAGTATAAGTTTGCTTTTGGCCATGCGGCCTGCCCTTTCCGTAGTTTGTTTTTGAGCGCGATCGAAAAGAGTCTTATCCGCCAGATACGCAGAATCTGGCAATATAGTAGCGCATCGCAGAGCAATGCGCTAAAAGTCGGCGATAGCGATTCTCGAAATTTGCTCCACGAATTGAAAAATCGCCTTGCGCAAGTTACGCGGCTGCGATATCATTCTTGTCTGTTATCGCTTGATAACTTATGCGGGTGTGGCGGAATTGGCAGACGCGTACGGTTCAGGTCCGTATGGGGGCAACCCCATGAAGGTTCAAGTCCTTTCACCCGCACCATCGAATACAAAGGCCGCTTCGAGCGGTCTTTTCTTTTTGCTGCCTTGCCGCACACACGGACAAAAAAGCGCGGTTCTGTCACAAGACGAGCAGGAATTTCGAAAGCAGCAATCGCCCGCAAGGCATACATGCCGAAAAACGACAGGCCGAAGTAGCTATCGCAAGCCGGCATCGCGAGAATAATGCGAAATTCGTGACAGAAGGCGTCTTTTCTGTCCCTCTCGCGTATTTTCCATCCAGATCGCAGGCTTTTGCAGGGATTTCTGCAAGTCGGCAAAAGCGCCGCCCGGAGCGAAGCGACTCCCGATCTATCTGGAAGAACGGCTGCGATGCGCGGCAACCGCAACCGCAAAAGCCAGGCAGCACGCAAGCGCCAAGGGAATCAGCGGAACCCCATCTCCTGTTTGGAGAAAGCGCGCAAGCGCATTGCCAGAAGCCTCGTCGCCAGAGGACGCAGAATCATCGACCTTCCCTTGCCCATCGTCGCCTGAATCGCTATCCGGCGTGCTAATCGGCTGTTGCTCCATCTTGGGAAAGGCGACCACATCGTAGTCCCAGCCATCGCCAACAGCCGCAGCATGGGGAACGGAAATGAGACAAGGCGCCGTATCGTAGCGATACCCATCGACCGCCACCTCGGCAGCCGAAACAAGATACAACCCCGGAACAAGCTCCGTAAACGAAACCGTGCCGTCGGCAGAAGACGTCCCCTCTGCGCAAGATTGCACCTTCGCCTTTGCCGCCGCTGCGAAAAGCGTTTTTGCCGCAGCATCCCATTCTGTCGAAGATCCCAGATCGTCAAAATCAATGCTGCAATCGGCAAATTCGGGGGCTGCCTCAAACCGGGCAGCTTGATCAACATCGGCAACGCGCCACAACGCAAAGGAAAGCCCCGCGACCGGGGCGCGATCAAACTCGCACGAAAGCACAAGCGAACCCGTACGCTGCAAATCGATAGACTGTGCAACCGGAGCGCTTTGGACATCCTGGCCAGCCGAGGTCGCGTACGCCACCTGCACACGTCCAGTAAAAACCAGCAAGAAGGCGATAGCGAGCGCGATCAGGTAAGACGCATGCAAACGACCGATGCCGAACTCCGTCATTCGCCTAATTTGCCTATACGCACTCATTCGTTTCGCCCGTCTTCCCTCGCGCCACGGCGGCGCAAAATCAAATACAGCAAGCTGAGCACCAGCGCAACCGCTGCGATGCCAATCAAAATCCACAACCAATACTGCGTGAAGATCGACTGCGACACATCAGCCAGCGCCTCGTCGTCAGGAGAATACGCCACACGATGACCCTGCACGAGCAGACGATGAGTGTTGACCCCGTAAGGCGTGCACGTGACCAGCGTGACTAGGTCAGAATAACCCTGAATAGCAAGGCTCTCGGTTTCCGTAGGCTCAACCACCGCGATCCAATCGACCTCGTAAGCCATCGAGCGATCCAGCACATGGATGAAAAACTTGTCACCGATCTCCAACTGATCGAGATCGGTAAACAACGCCGCCGAAGACAGCCCACGGTGAACCGACAAAACACAATGCGTCCCTGCGCCACCCACCGGCAATGCCGAGCCCTGCAAATGCCCAACGCCAGCTTTGAGGGAGTCCTCGCTGGTAGTGTGATAAATCGGCAAATTCTGCCCGATACGCGGGATGTTGATGTAGCCCATCATCCCGTCATCGCGAAAAGCCAGCTGCGCCTTATAGTTAGCGTCTTCGTCCTCGGCATGGAAGGCGAACGCATCGGGAATGCCTTTGCCTTCAAGCGTCTTGTTGTAATCCTCAGCGGCAGCAAGCCAACGATCCGAATCGGCCTCGCTTGTATCGGAAGCCTGCTGCTGGTAGCTGGCTATAGCGCGCCCGTGGCTCCACTCGTTCCGTGCGTTTGAAAAGGCGGGGTACAAAAGCAGAGCCAAACCCAGAACAAACACCAGCGCGAAGAGGAAGTTCGCGACTGAACCTCCTCTCGACCGTTTTGCATGCTTTGGCCCACCTGCGCGCATACGCTAACCTAGCTCGCGCTAGCGCTGGTTTCTACGACGGAACACGAAGAACGCACCCGCTGCGATCATCAGCACGACACCCGCAACGGTAAGCACGATGGTGCCCATACCGCCCGTGGTGGGAAGCGAAGGAGTGGCAGAGTTAGCCAAAGTTATTTTACAAACTGCATGATCCGCTGCTGTTTCCTTGATCAACTGAAAATCGGCTTCGGAATCAGCCGTCAAGCAGCCAAAGGTAGGATTCGCCGTCGCGGGGTTGCCAAGATTGCCCGTATGCTCGGTGTTGTTGCCATTCTGCTTGAGCGACTGCAACTCGAGCGTATAAGAACTCTGGGGCTTGTAATAGCCATTGGGAACCGTGGTCTCCTCCACGAAATACTTCTTGGAAGCATCGATACCGCGAATCTCCAGCTGATTTTCGCCAGCGCCCGCAGCGGCCGCGATCTCAGACACCGCATCGTCGTCGTCGCTCACAACATAAATGTCATCGGAAAGCTGCTTGAACTTCAGCGGATTCGATGCATCCTTGGTGTCACCACCCGTATGGAAGGTGTACTTCGCGCCGGTCAGGGCATCGCTGTCGAGATTTGTCTTAGCAAGCTGCAGCGCAAACGTATACACCGTGGCAGAGACCTTGTTGGTCTGTGACGTGTCGCCAGCAGCGTTGGTCCAGTAGGTCAGATATGCGCTGTTTTCACCCTCGTAATGACCATCGACCTGGGTCTTCACAATATCGTCTTTGACCTTTGCCGTATAGACGATGTAATACGTGCCTTCGCCCAACTTGTCATAATCGATATCGAAGGCGACTTGTTGCTTACCACCCGTATACGAGGTTGTACCCTCGCTGTTAAGCGATACAGCATCGGTAATAGAATCGCCCTCATACGCCTCGCTGCCATTTTTGGCAGCTTTGTAAACAGCGACGGAATCCGCGTTGTACTCGACGTTACTCAGTTCGTCATGAAGCGTGAAGAAGGGCTTGCCCACAGCAGTGTAGTCGGGGAAAGTAACCTTGAGGGGCATAGGTGACGGTCTCGCCAACCTGAACCGTTTGGGTCTTCTTCAAATCGCCATTCACGCGCTTGACGAACTTGTTGATTTCGGGGCCTTGGGTGCTCTTCATCTGCACAGTAAGGGAATTACCCAAATCGTTGCCCCCGGCGTAAACGATCGATTTGCTGCCCTCAACCTTCACAAACACCGAAACAGGGTTGTAAAGCGAAGAATTCTCGCCCGTGGTGGCAGGGAGCACCAAATAGTAGCCCGGCTCGAAAGAGTAGCTGGGGTTGGCGGAATCGCTGTCCTTCTTGATGGAAGCAACCACATCGGGCTTCTTGTCGCCCCACTGATTGATGTAGCCCTTCAAGATCAGGCGAACGTTGTCAGCACTTGTGCTATTGACGCCAGAGAACCAATCGGCGAGCTGATTGTCGGTCAAATCTGAAAGAGAACCGCTCTCGGGAAGAGCGGAAGCCCAGGCAACCGTGCCGTCCGCGTCTTTCAAATACGATTTGAAAGACGCATTGACTTCATACCCATGGTATTCGTCCGTATAGCTGAAGAGCTTGTAAGCATTTACCGTGTCACCCGTTGCCACATTGTCGAACGTGACGGTTTTGGCATAGCTCGGCGCCTCATCTGCCAACGCCGGGGCGACAGAGCACAGCGCTGCGACCAGAGCCAAGACCACGGCAGCAACGAGCACGCCTGCTTTCCTCATTGCAGAAACCATCGGGGTTCCTTTCCTTTTACGCCGACCGCATTTCTGCGGCTTCTCCTTCTTTGCAATCCAGCGGCCTCGCGCTTTGCGAGGACCGCTCAAAACCGTTTTCCGGCGGGTTCTTCCCGTGACAACCGTGCGGATGCCCCGCGCTCCAGTATCTAGGCATGCATCCCACCTCTTTTGCGGCGTTTCGCCATCTTAGCGAAATCGCGACGGAAAAGCCCGACCATCGCTGTTGCCATCAAAGCGATGGCAACAAGCGTCACACGCACGACGCCGACGCCGCCAGTGGTGGGCAGGTTATACAAGATATCGTTCACGACTGTGAAAGTGCATGTCTTGCTGCCCTCGGCTAAACCTGCGTAATCCCAGTAGCCGTCATCGGGCAGCTGCACGGACACAACGCCTTGCTGCACGTTTATCGTCGCCTCGCTTTGAAGCGAGCAGAATCCGTTTGGCGCCCTGGTTTCCTTTAGATAGTAGGTTCCATCCTGGAGCTCGCCATCGAAAAATGCCGCGCCGTTCTCGTCAGTAATGAATGGATCGCCAAACGCCCCGATGGCACCATCTGCGCTTTGGGTAGCGCTGCCATTGACGCCTTGGCTGGCGGCCGCGTTAGCATCTTCTGCGGCATCGGCCTTTTTGTAAAGCGTGAATTCGGCGCCGGCAAGCGGGTTTCCCGATACGTCGCGCTTCTGAACCTTTGGCGCCGCGCCAAAGGTGTTGGTGATGCTGGTAATGGGAGTCTTGTCCTCGGTTCCGTCGGCGGTGATCTTGGTGATGGTTACGCCAGAGCCCGTCACTTGCGCCTTGTAGAGCACATCGGCGTCGAACTTATAACCAGCGGGCGCACCGGTTTCCTTTAGATAGTAGATTCCCGTAGGAACAGCATCGAAGGTAACGGCCCCATTCTCGGCCGAAGTCACGCTCTGCAGCTCATTTGAACAAGCAGCGTCGGAATAAAGCCTGAACACGGCGCCGGCAAGTGCGCGGCTCTTTTCGTCAACCTTGCTCAAGCTTATAAGGCCCTTGGACACGGTGTTGTACACCGTAAGACGCATATGATCGGAGAAGTGGCGCGTCGAGCCCTCGTCCCAATAGGCCGTTTCGTGCTCTTTCCCATCTGCCCTCTCCCAATACACGGGAGCAGCAAAGGAAACCTGATAGTTTTCGTAGCCGTCGGAATCAGCCTTGGGGTCATAGGAAACGTCGCCGATCTGCACTTCGCGCAAGCTGTACTCGGCAAGATCGCCGTCGGTGAACAGGGGCAGGCAGTTCCACTCGTAAGTCCAGTTGTTGTCGGCGCTAAGCGTTTGTTTGAAACTCGCGCCATCGATGTCTGACAGGGGCACGCCGTTACGGCAAAGCTGTACGACAACAGGGAGCTTGGCATCTTCGCTGGTAGAGCCCCAGTCTTTCACCGCTTTTGCCGACGTGTACTCTTTCGATACGTTTTTGATGGTAAGCACACGGCCACCCGCGACTTCTATCCATCCGTCTTTAGGCTCGTCAACGTCAGAGTGGGTGTTCTGCGGCGTTGCGTATTCTATATCGCCATCAGCGGTTAGCTTCATCTCTATATTTTGCGGACCCTTATAGCCCAAAGGCGTTTCTTCGCTCAAGTAGTACGTGGTATATTGCGCCGAAGATAGATGCATGCTGAAACGGCCGCTCGCATCGGTTTCAATCGAAGAAACCTCTTCGTAGCCATCGCTTAGCGCGGCAGAATCGGTTGAGTATTCCGCGGTGCCCGGCTTGCAGTAAATGGGAGGGGTCCAGCCATCCTTGGTGGACAAGTTGAAAGAAACACCAGCGATGCCATCGTGGGTGACGGCATCGACCTTCCAAACATTGATCGTTCCAACCTGGGTGTACAGATTATTGAACGAAACGGTTTGATAGGCGTCAAGGGGAAGGTCACTTGCGTATGAGCCGAGCGTGACGTTTATTTCGCTCGTATCGCTATATGTTAACCAACCGTTAGTGGCGCTTTCGGAATTGCTTATCTTGTACAAGCACGTGTTGTGATAAGGGTCGGGCGCGGCAAAACTGTTCTCGTGCACCGAGTAGGTTCGGCCCTGACGACCGTCGATAACCCATGTATAGGTGTCGGTTTGCGCATCGTAGCTGGTATAACCCGTTTTACCTTCGGGAGCCTCGGCAGTAGAGTCGAGCGTTAACGTATAATCAAGCACCGCTTCTTGAGTTGCAGCAGAGCTTGCCGATGCGTCTACGCCAGAAGACTCGTGTTCCACCGATATGTTGAAACCGCCCGCTTTCACAGCTTGGATGGCATCGTTGCTTCCCGAGAAAGTTTTCTTCACAACCAAACGCGCCGTTTTCGCCACCAAAACGCCGTCGATGCGCCAGCCATCATAATGGGAGTATTTCATGGTGTACCAACGCACCGTGAAGTTGTCAGAAGTTAGGTCCTTTTTATCTACAACCTTGCCATCGATTTTAATGGTGCTTGCAGTTGAGGTGCGCAATTTAGCCAAAACATCCTCGTCGGAAGGAAAATCTTCCAACCAAATGCCATCACCCGTATACGATGTCCCCGTTAGCGATTCATCAGGAATTATGTGGTCTATCGCCGACCCGCGCAAAGCAGTATCGGCTTCGTAGACAGAATCCTCTTCCGTCGCAGGAGCCAACAACATCGCGTCGCCGTTCGAGGTCCTTCCCAACCCCTCGGCGCCGTGCACACGCGCGACATAAATAGAGTCGGTGAAGTCGTCTTCCAAAACCGGAGGAGAGAAACCGTTACTCATATTGTCGGCGATTGTCGGCGATTTCGCAATTGGTGCTCATATAGAAGTTGGCCGATTGCGAACGGCCCGTCGTCGCATCGCAACCAACCCACATCGCCTCTAGCTCAACGGTTCCGCTATATTCTGAAACCGTTGCCATTTCTCCCACGCTGAGCTTTTGACCCGCCGAAAGAACAGCGCCCGAGCTCTTCACTTTCCAGCCGACGAACGTATATTGATAGCGACGGTTCTTGGGGTCGTTTTTTCCCGAAGAGGAAACGTATTTAACCTGGGCTAAATCGCTGTCGGGCGAAAGAACCGTATAGTCGCCCGACGTCGAATCGTAAGTGTCCGTAAGGTTGGACTGGTTTTTCAAACCGCCCAACGAGATGCTGCCGTTTTGCGTTACGACCTGGCTGGCCACGGAAATACTACCCATCGGCTGCAAGTAGTTGCCCAAGGTGCCGGCATTGTAAGATATTCGATAGTTGCGAATATTGACACTATCCGGGTAAACCGCTATGTCGCCCGATATCGTTTCAGCAGTTGTGTAGGTAACGGTTCCGTCGCCGTTTACCTTGGTCCATACATTGTCGATGAGGACGAAAAAAGTAACGTCGGTGTAATCACCGTTTGTCGTCGGTTCGTAAGTTGCTGGAGAAACTTCGGAATCGTGATTGGAAGAATCTTCCGTATCCGCCGATTCTGTGCTCTGGCTTGCCAAAGACGCCACAGCGTCTTCGCTCGATGACGCATCCGAAACTATGGAACTCGTTTTCTCTTGAGAAGATACCGCATCAGAAGCGGAACCGACGGTATCGGCTAAACCGGCATCCGCAGCCGCCGCGGAAGAACCGCTATCCCCATCAGCATCGATGTCGTTTATCGACAGCCCACCGAAAGAACTTGAGCTCGAAAAAGCGGACGAACCCGCAGCTTGCGCAATAGATGCAAAAGACCCAGGAAATCACAGGGACGAAACTAGGCACAGTACGATAGCCAGGGAGAAGGCGCGAGGCACCCACCTCGCACGGTGACGATGTTTTGCGTTTCTCTGCTGCATTTCCCTGTGCGCGCGGCAAGGGGCGTACCCCCCCCCCGCAACAGTCTCGTTCATTTAGGCGTCATCGGCGCAGCGCGCGCCGATGACTGGCATTCTACTATATAAATGCTGCTTATTGAACAGCAAACCGCTCATTGAGCTGCGATTAGCAGGTAGACAAACGCATATAGAGCATCTGGGCAACCCGCAGACGCCCAACCGAGCCGATAGCCTGGGGGGGCGTACTCCTTGATTTGCGCTATCTCTTCCTTCGAAAGAAATGAGTGCGTCGCACGCACCGAGCGCTCCCATACGGCAACTAGCTGCTGCACGAGGTCTTCGCTGCGATTTTCAACTTCGACAAGTTGCATTAGGCCAGTTCCTCATGATTTTGGGCGTTTGCCATCTCGCGATTGCGACGCATGGTCTCACGCTCAAGGTCGGCACTGCTTGGCGGCGTCCACGAAAGTGCATCGGCACCGGCTCTTATGGCTGCGCTCGCGGTTTCTTCGGTGGGACCAGCCGTAGCGATGATGGGAATATCGGGATAAGCCGCGCGCACCTGCGCGACGACCTCGCTCGTCTTGCGACCAGCCGCCACATTGATTATGCGCGCCCCCGCAAGGATTTTCTTCTCAAGATTCTCATCGAAGACACCCACGGTAGCAACGATGGGGATGTCGATCACCCGCGCCATATCAGCAATAAGCTCGGGAGTTGCCGACATATTGGCGATAACCGCACTGACACCTTGCGTCTCAGCCTCCATGGCCAAAATGACCGAACGCGGCCCCGAAGTAGTGGCGCCCGTCACACCCGCAAGCACCGGACGGCCCGACACCTGCAAAAGCGCCTGCGTGATCGCTGGCTGGCAAGTAAACGGCGCAGCGGCGAGAACGGCATCGGCATTGCTGTTGCGAATGATGTACAAATCGGTTGAGAAAACCAGCGTACGGATGGTGTGGCCAATGAGCTCGATGCCCGGGCACGCTTTCGCTGCCTGCGGCGCACGTATTTCCGCTTTGATCAAATTACCCTGGACCGACTTTGCTTCAAGCGCTATCTCAAAGCCGTCGTTTTCGAACTCGAAAGCGTCGACCTCGCTAAAATCGTCAAATTCGTTCATTCGTTGTTCCCCTCTGGCTTTTCGCTGCAAGAATCGGTCCTGCAAGTCGTTGACGACGAAGCGGGTATATTCGGTTCTGTCGAACTCGACAGAACCGACGCTTCCTCCGAGCTTCGTGCGCCCGACGTCGCAAAATGCTCGAATCCGTGCGAGTGACGCAAACCGTCATGCACGCCATGGCTAAAAGCTCCGCGATGAAAACTTAAAAAATCGTCGGAAATCTTAGCAAAAGCCTCGCTCGAGTGTCCAAATTGCTCGCGCAGGTACTCCTTGCGCTCTTCGCGCTTTTCCCTTAGATGAGCAAGCTCGTCATCGCCGATGCTCGCCTCGAGATTCGCAATCATGCGATCAAGGAAGACTTCAAGCGTCTGCAGCTCATCATCGGAAAATCCCTCGAACGGATCGCTGTCGAAAGGCGAATGGAGAGGCTCCGATTGCTGAACTTCCTCCCCTTGCTTGGTGACGAAAACCAGCATCACACGCTTGTCTTCCTCGGAGGGGCGGCGCTCTATATACCCCGCCTTCTCCATTTTCGCCAAAAGCTCGTTAAGCGACGACACGCGCATTCCCAAGATTTGCGCCAAATTTTTAGTGCTTATACCGTCTTTTAGCTTGAGACAAGCGAGCACTCTCCCCTGCCCGCTCGACGGGTTTTCAACAGGGCGCCCCACGCGTCCAACAAAACCTCGACGTTTTCCAAGCGCGAAAAATTGCAGCAAGGTTATTTGATGGTACTTATCCAACAGGACTTCTTTCCTGTTTTTCTCAGGTTTCTCGTCTTTCACGATACTCACTTTCTTTGCAATCCAACGTTTTCCACCATAAAGTAAACGGTACCGTTAAGACTTTCAAGAACTTTTTCTTGCTTTGCCGTATTTGTTTTGCTTTTGTCGTTCAAACGTTATTTACCTGCGGTTTCGTAAATTTCACCCCACAGGGGTAATAGGCGCACGCGCGTAGAAAGCGCACAATCCGAGACATCGACAAACCATTTCGGGAAAGGAACGGGGGAGCATGACCGAAGAAGAAACCAGCGCGGCAAGCAAGGAGCTTAGCAGCGCGCCCGATGCCGAAGCCAACGACGCCGCGTCAAAGCCCGGCAGCGCGCCCAAGCCTAAAATCAAAAAGAAGCATCTGATCGTAGGCGGCATTGTCGGCGCCATCGTGATCATCGCCTGCGCATTTTGGGTTTGGCACGAGCAACCGAGCTTCTGCAACTCGATTTGCCACAGCCCCATGGATACCTACGTGAAAACCTTCGCCAGCAACGACAAGGGAATGCTGGCATCGGCGCACAGCGACGCCGGCAAGAACTGCCTTAGCTGCCATGAAGCAAAGATAACCGATCAGGTGACCGAAGCCATGAAATGGGTATCCGACAGCTACCCCATGAGCGCCGACGGCAAGATGCTCGCCACGGGCAAAAGCTTCGCCAGCGAACAGTTCTGCGCCCGCAGCGGATGCCACAGCATGAGCAACGTGGTCGACAGCACCTGGGGTTTTGCGGGCAACGACGCCAAGTACAACCCGCACAGCAGCCACCAAGACCTCGCCTTCGATTGCGGCGACTGCCATAAAGCCCACAGCACCAGTGTTCTTATGTGCAATCAATGCCACAACCTGAATCTGCCCGAAGGATGGGAGAACCCCAATGAGCAATAACGCACTCGACCGCCGCACCTTCCTAAAGGGCGCAAGCCTCGCCACCCTGAGCGCAGCCGCCATGGGAGCCCTTACCGGCTGCGGAAACGGCTACACCGTCGCGGCGCAGGACGCCCCCGTAAACACTAGCGCTGGTCAACTTAATTCCACCCCCAGCTGGCTCGGCGAAGCCCCGCAGATCGCCGAGCGCGACATTACCGAGACGCTCGATACCGAAGTGCTGGTGTGCGGCTGCCGCACAGGCGGACTGCCCGCGGTGATCTCCGCCGCCGAAAACGGTGCGCAGGTTTTGGGCATCGACCGCGTTTCAAGCGTAGCCACCCCGCGCGAAGACATCGGCGCTATCGATTCCAAGCTGCAAAAGGCCTCCTTTGAAGAGCACCCGCAATTCAAGATCGACAAAATGGAAGCCATGGAAGATATCGTCCGCTACGCCAACGGCTTTATCGACTACAACCTGGTAAAGCTTTGGGCCGATGAATCGGGCGATATGATCGACTGGCTCACCGAGATCGTCGAGCGCGACGGACGTCTGCGCATGGACTTCGAAGGATCCGTTGGCACCGAAGGTCAAGGCGCTCGCGACAAAGCATGGGCAACCGGCCATAGCCCCAACAAAACCGACCTCGGCAAGGAAGACAAGAACTTCACCTTCGGCGTCTCGCTCAAAGAATACGCCGAGGAAAAGGGCGCTCAGTTTCGTTGGGATACCGAGCTTATAAAGCTCGAGCAAAATGCCGACGGCCGCGTGACCGGTATCATCGCCCGCGACGTGAAAGACCGCCACTACATCCGCATCAACGCCAGCAAGGGCGTGATCCTCACCACAGGCGGATACGGCAACAACCTCGAGATGATGCAAGCCCGCCAACCCTGGAACCAATCGATCCGCGTGGCGGCACCTGGCAAAGGCGGCAACCCCACAGGCGACGGCATAAAAGCAGCCCTTTGGGCCGGCGGGTTCATGGATCCCTTGGGCGCCGCGTGCACCTTCAACCGCGCATGCGTGAAACCTGACGAACAAGCAGGCGACGGCATCGTCGGCGAATGGTGGTGGTTCGGAGAACAGCCGTTTATGAAGGTAAACCTTAACGGCAAGCGTTTCTGCAACGAATCAGGCCCTTACGACTACATGCTGCACAGCACCATCATGCAACCCGGCCACACCTACTGCGACATCTTCGACAGCGATTATGCCGCGCAGGTAAAGCAGATGAACGAAGTTGGCTGCTGTCGTCTGTACCCCTTCGACAACGGGGCGCCATCGAATATGGACATCAGCCTCATGCCCAAGATGTTCTTCGAGCCGCTTTTGGAAAAGGGCTATCTGCAAAAAGCAGACACCCCCGAAGAGCTGGCGGAAAAGCTGAACATCCCCGTCGACAATTTCGTCGAGACGTTCAATCGCTACAATGAGATGGCCGAAGCAGGCAAAGATGAAGACTACAACAAGGAGCCCTATCGTCTGATTCCCCTGAAGACCCCTCCTTATTACGGCATTCGCACCGGCGCTTGGTTCCTGGCAACCCTTGATGGCGTGCGCATCAACACCAACATGCACCCCATTCGCCAGGATGGCTCGGAAATCGAAGGGCTCTACATGGCGGGCGACTGCTCGGGCGGGTTCTTTAGCGTAAGCTACCCCAACCTGTTCACGGGGCTGGCTTGCGGACGCACCATGACCTTCGGGCGCCGCGCCGGGATGCTTGCGGCAACCGGCCAAGCGTAAACACCGGCTGCACCGGCTGCGCAGCCGCATCCCTGCGTAGCCGGTGCAATTCCTCTTTTTCCTGCGGCACCAAACCACGCGCGGCTAGCAACGGCGACCCGACCCGTTCCGCCCCATGCCCCTACGAGGCCAGGCCGCGCGCAACTAACGCAATTCTCCCTGCCCTCCAAAGGCCTTGCGCTTTGGAGGGCTTTTCCTTTTACCACTTGGACAAAAATGCAGAGGTATGGCAACACCGCATGCTACAATCAGCCGCATGAGCGAACCGGAAAGCCAATCAGACCAACTAGCCAGCGAAAATAGCGGCGAAAAACATGCATTGTCTCCGTTCACCCGTGATTTTTGGCGTCTTTTCTGCGCGCTGACCCTAGCGCTTGTCTCGTCTTCGTTCATGAACGTGTCAGTATTCCCCCTTTTTGACCACGTGTTCACCCATGCACGCGATATATCGGTTTTGGCTAACGCGACAACGCTTCTGGCTATCGGCCTTATCGCAACCTTCAAACCCGCCTTCCTGCACGTGGGAAGGCTCAATGTCGTCATGCTTTCGCTACTGTTTACCGGATGCATCATCTTGCCAGCGGCATTGGCGCTTAAGCTCCCTCTTGCATTGACGATTGGAGCGAGCGCATTGGCAATCGGTCGAGCATGGTGCGTTCTCGTTGCCGGAATCGCCTGCTCAAAACTCTCGCGCGAGCAAACGTATCTGCTGGTCGTCTTTGCCTTCGTCTTGCAATGCGTGGCGTCAACCTACGCCTGGATCGTCCCCATATGGCTGGGGATTTTGCTGTTCCTCGTTATTCCTTGGGGCGCATGGGCCTTATCCTGGCCAGATGCGAAACCTATTTTGGAAAACGCAGAGAAAAGCGATGCGCCCAGCGATTTCTCGATAACCCAGCCGTCGTCGTTTCTTCCTTTGGCAAGCCAGCTTTTCGTTTGCTTGTTCCTTTTTCATGTGGCGTTTGGCTGCTCGCTGCGCTTCGGCGAAGTAGAGGGTGTTCCACTTTCGTCGTTCGCCATCGTCATTCCCATCACGCTAATCGCCGCAATCGCCTTGTATTTTCAAAGCAAAGGCAAGCGCTTTCCCACCGATATCGCAGTCCAGGTTTCGGTGCTGTTGGTAGTGGGCGGGTTTTCGGCGATGAACATACATCTTGCCCACGCCAACGATGTCGCCGTAGTCCTGCTTTCATGCGGAAACACGCTATTTGACATGATTGCCTGGATGGTGCTTATCGCCATGGCCTCACGAAACAGCCGCGGCGCCGTTGCCGCCCTTGCTTGGGGACGGGGCGTGTCAGGGCTGGGCACAACGCTCGGCGCAGCCATCGGCGTGCAAGCCAATACGCTTCCGAATGGTCAAACGGAGCTCCTTGGCCTTTTCGGCGCCGTGCTGGTGCTGGTGTTTGTCGGGTACGCGCTTATCGGGCTTAAGAATTTCAGCTTCAGGGCGGCGATCGACGGCATCACACCCGTTGCCGACATCGCCGCAGAAGCCCCGCAAAAGACTTTCGACGAGCGTTGCACCGAGATCGCCGCAACGTACAACCTCACCCCGCGCGAACTCGAAGTCTTCCAAATGCTTGCCCGCGGACGCGATGCCGCTTATATTCAAGAGCAGCTTGTGGTTTCGCGCAACACCGTTAAGGCGCACGTCAAGCACATCTATGCAAAGCTGGGCATTCATTCCCACCAAGACCTCATCGACCTTGTCGAATAAGAAAAGCTTATAACCAGAACTTATTTGCTTATCGATACGCAAAAAGCCCACGCTGCACCCGATTTATAATTGAGCAATATATCGCGCTGCCGAAATGAGGGGTCGGCAGTATTCCGAGAGAGGAACCACCATGATCGATGGAGCAATCGAGGGCATCGGGAAGTTCGGGTTCGGCCTGATGCGTTTGCCGCAAAACGGCGACAAGATCGATATCGAGCAAACCAAGCAAATGGTTGACATGTTCTTGGAAGCCGGCTTCACCTATTTCGATACGGCCTGGGCCTATGCGGGAAGCGAAGACGCCATCAGGCAGGCTTTGGTCGAGCGCCATCCGCGCGAAAAGTTCCAGCTGGCGACAAAAATGGCCGCTTGGATCAACTGCGACACGCGCGAAAAGGCAATCGCACAGTTTGAAACTTCACTCAAACAAACGGGAGCGGGGTATTTCGACTTCTATCTGCTGCACAACCTTGGCGAAAGCCGCACCCAGGTGTTCGACGATTTCGACCTGTGGACATGGATTGCCGAACAAAAAGAATCTGGGCTGATCAAACATGCGGGCTTTAGCTTCCATGCCGGCGCCGATGAACTTGACGCCATTCTGCAGGCCCACCCCGATGTCGATTTCGTCCAGCTGCAAATAAACTACGCCGATTGGGATAACCCCGCTATCGAAAGCCGCGCATGCTACGAAGTAGCGCGCAAGCACGGCATCCCCGTGATCATCATGGAGCCCGTGAAAGGCGGCATGCTGGCCAACCCACCGAAACCCGTTCTCGACGTGCTGCAAGCGGCCGAACCCAACGCTTCACCCGCAAGCTGGGCGCTACGTTTTTGCGCCGATTTGCCAGGTATCATCACCGTGCTTTCGGGCATGAGCAGCGTCGAACAGATGGCCGATAACCTCGCCCACATGAAAAACTTCACGGGGCTTACCGATCGCGAAAAGCAGACGCTCGAACGCGCCCGCGAGGAGCTTGCGAAAATCCCGCTCATTCCCTGCACCACTTGCGATTATTGCGCGAAAGTCTGCCCTAGGAATATCGGCATATCCGGCACCTTCACCTCGATGAACATTCTTACTTTATATAGCGACCTCACCAGCGCCCAACACCAAGAAGGGTGGCTTGTCGACGGCCACGGGAAAAAGCGCGCAAGCGAATGCATCGAATGCGGTCTGTGCGAACAAGCATGCCCGCAGCACATCAGCATCCGCGAAGAGCTGAAACGCGCCGACGCCGCGCTGCATCCCGCCGAATAGGCAACCGACCGCTACTCCACTCAACAAAACGAAAGAATCGCCATGAACTATCGCGAACTCGGCAAAACCGGTTTAAAAGTGAGCGAAATCGGTTTTGGTGCCGAATGGGTGCCAGGTGATGATCCCGAATTCACTCGTAACCTGGTGAAACACTCCCAAGAAGCTGGTATAAACATCGTCGACTGCTGGATGGCTGATCCCGCCGTACGCCGCGCGCTCGGCAACGCCGTATGCGAAGACCGCGCTCATTGGATCGTGCAGGGGCATTTTGGATCCACCTGGCAAAACGAGCAATACACGCGCACGCGCGACATGGCAGCCGTCGTACCGGCATGGGAAGAGCTGCTCGATTGCTTTGGAGCCCATATCGAGCTTGGCCTCATCCACTATGTCGACGCCGTCGATGAGTTCGAGAGCATCATGCACGGCGAATTCATCGAATATATCCGCTCAGAAAAAGCTGCTGGGCATATCGACCATATCGGCCTTTCCACGCACAATCCCGAAGTCGGTATCGCCGCATGCAACTATCCCGAAATCGAGATGATCATGTTCTCGACCAACGCGGCGTTCGATATGCTGCCGCCGTCGGAAAACCTCGAGGTCGCGTTTGCGGAAACCTACGACGAGGGCGTTGCCAACATCGATCCCGTTCGTCAAGAAATGCATCGCCTGTGCAGCATGAAAGGCGTGGGTCTTACCGTCATGAAGCCTTTTGCGGGTGGACGCCTACTCGATGCAGAGAAATCGCCGTTCGGCGTTGGTATGAGCACCACCCAATGTATCGAATATTGCCTATCGCGCCCCGGCGCTGCCGCCGTTATGACCGGCTACCGCACCATCGAGGAATGCGATGGCTGCCTTGAGTACGAAAACGCCACCGCCGAGCAGAAAGATTTCGGCGCAGTGCTTTCAAACGCGCCATCGCATTCGTATTTCGGGCAGTGCATCTATTGCGGCCACTGCCAACCATGCGTGGTAGGTATCAATATCGCCGAGGTCAACAAGTTCTCCGATCTCGCCGCTGCACAAGAAAGCGTCCCCGATTCTGTGCGTAACCATTACGAAGTGCTCGCCAAGCACGCAAGCGATTGCATCAGCTGCCATTCTTGCGAGCCCAACTGCCCCTTTGGCGTGAAAATCGCCGATCGTATGGAAGCAACCGCCAAACTCTTCGGCTTATAGCACTCGCTAAATCTCGAAGGACTCCAAATCATCGGGAACACGCAAGTTGCCCGTGAAATAACGCGCGCCTTCTTGAGTGTACAGACGTTTGCGATCGGCTCCGTGGCTATCTTCGGTGTGATACAAAACCAAATTGCGCACACCGGCCGCTTCGGCCAGCTCACATGCGGTTTTAACCGTGGAATGCCCGATTTGGTAAGGATGGTACTTTGCCTCTTCCGCATCGAGGCAGAAAGCCTCGTGGAAGACCAAGTAGCTATCCTTCATATAAGGTTCGCCCGCCGGATGGCATGTTTCGTCGCCGAACATCGTTATCTTGCGCCCGTCTTCCAGCGTCATCTGGAAACCGAATTGGCGAACCTTGCACTCGGGCCCTAGATCGAAAAATGTCACCGAATGCCCAAGCACCTCGCGCTGCTCGCCGTCTTCCACAGGGACGAATTTCAGCCTGTCGCCGATGAAAGCAGCCTGACGTTTGTCGATAACCTGTTTGCAGAAATCCTCCATGAGTTTCGATAGCGCTGGATGCGCATAGATGCGCGCATCGCCTTCAAACGAGCCGCGCGACATCTCGCTGGTAATGGCGCGAACGATCCAGATGACACCCGTCATATGATCGATGTGGTGATGGCTCACGAACACGTCATGGATCTGCGAAACTTTGATACCAGCGTGCTTTAGGTTGTGCAGGATCATGCTCCCGCCGCCGCCGTCAACAAGAAACACCGGCTCTTCGCTGCTCAGGGGGTTGCTCGTTGCCTTCGCGGGCGCCTTGGCATCGTTCTGCAAGGCGAAACACGTGTTGTAATATTCGGTCACCATGGCATGACCCGTGCCGAGCATAGTTACTTCCATGCGATCCCCTTTCTCACGCGATGCGGCACTTTATTGCCGCGCAGCGGTTTGCCTCCGCAACAATCGCTCGCGATTCGGCGTCACTCGCGGTGTCACGCCGTTCGCGCCGCAGCGGTTATTCGCAATGGTCGAGCGCACAGGCAACCTTGCGAGCTGCAGCGGTGATAGACAAGTCGTCCACGTTCACCACGATATCGGCGTACTTTTCGTACAACGGCTTGCGTTCATCGTAGAGGTCGCGCAGGCTCATGCCCATGCCGCCCTTCAAAACCACGCCGCGCTCTTGAAGGTCGCCCAAGCGGCCGACCAGCGATTCGTACGAGATTTCGAGATAAACGATCGTGCCGATCTCGGAAAGATGCTTCATGGCCTCATCGGAATACACCGCGCTGCCGCCCGTAGCGATGACGGCGTGGCTAGCGTTCAGATCGGAAAGGATTTGGTTTTCGATCTGGATGAAGCCATCGGGGCCCATCGCGTCGATGATGGTTTGCAGCGTTTTATCCATTTGCTCTTGAATAACCAGGTCGGCATCGATGAAGTTCTTGGCAAGTATCTTTGCCAAAACGATGCCCAGCGTCGATTTGCCCGCGCCGGGCATGCCGATAAGAACGACGTTGCTTTTTTCTTCGGCCATGAAAGCTGCTCCTTGATAGAGATTTTCTGCTGCAATTTATTCTACGTCAGCGCATCTATGCTGCATTTGTCGCTTGATTCTTTTTACTTTTTTGTTTCACTCCGACGAAAATCCGCTTGATTCGCGCCGAGATTCGGCCAAAGCAATTCGTAGAAGAGCGATGGATTTGCCTGAACACGCGAGGGATGGCATCTTCAATGCCCTCGGCAAATGCGACTTCGTCCGAAGGCTCATCCGCGTGCGGCAAGCCAAGCAAATAGGCATCGAAACGCTGGTCAGCTGTCAAATTGTCAAAAGTTTCGAGCTCATCGCGATACGCATCGAAACACGCCGAAACGTCAACCGCTTCCTGTGTAAGAGCCTTCATCTCACACGAGATCGCCAACACGCCCAACGAAGCAAGCATCAAGATGGCAGCGGCAAGATAACACGTGGTGGCAACAACCACAAAAAGCACCGCGAGCAGCAACAGCAACGAGACTTTCCGCAAACGATGCGCCCATTTGCTAGAAACGGGATCGTTGTAACCAAGCGTTTGATATGCAGCAGCCGTCTCGTCGTCCCAAACGCGAACGGCCGCAAGCACTAGCTGCCGTCTTTCTTGCAAACCAGAGATATCGCCAAGGTCGACAACCTGCGAATCGCCCGCCAAAGCTTCGAATACCCCCATAGCCGCAGCGTCAATCGAATCTTCGGCAAGTTCGAACGAACGTCGTTCGATGCGCATCCCCAAATCGACCCGCACATCAGAAATCGTCAAGAAACCCTCGTCGCGCAATCGAGTTGCCGTAGCGGCAAACTCCCTATCGCTTGGAAGCCCATCGTTCAGCAAGCGCAGAACCATCGCCGGATGCATAGCCCGGAGACCCTTCGCGCCGCGCTGCGACGCACCATTCAGAACTTCGGCCTTGGGACTGCGCCCCCAACGACGCCAGATGACAAGCCCCGCAAGCAAAACAACCACGCAGGCAACGGATATCGTCAAGCTGATGCGGTCGTCGGTTATCGCTCCATAACGAAACGAGTCTTGCCAGCGCTCCTCGTTTTCCAGCACCCATGAAAGGCGCATGTCGTCTTTATGGATGCGCGCGTCGGTGCCGGTGATGTTGGTTAGCCAGATAGTGGGGAACACCACGTGAGCCTCAGCATACTGGCCAGCCTTTACGTAATCGTCGGTATAGACGATGGTCGATCCCTGGTTGTCAACGCTACCATTGGCGGGGCCGTGCCCCCACGCATAGACGTTGACGTCCGCAACCGCCTTTCCCCCTTCGGGTACCGGCAACGACAGTGAAAACGTCACGTCGTGCGAATCGGCGATGAAACCTTCGCCCACGTACTTCATGTGCACGTCGCCCACGTCTTTGTAGGCAAGCGCACCATTCACGATAAGGTAGTCGAGATTAAGGACTAATCTGTCCCCCGCTTTGGCTGGATAATATAGATGCACGGTGTATTTCGCTATGTCATAGGCGTAGGAACCCGTCTGCAGCAATCCGTCAAGCTCGTCTTGAGGAACCCCGTTGCGCCAGGCCGATTTAAACGCCGCAGAAGAAAGCCTGGTCCACTCGCCCACTACGTTCCCCTCGTCGTCGACGGGAGCGACGCGGATGTCGTTGATAACGATGAGCTGGTTTTTCTCGAGTTGCGCGATTTCCTGTACGTATTCACTCGCATCGGCAGAATAGTCGAGTATGCGCTGCTCATCCACACGCAATGCCGCGTCCGTTTCGACGCGGGCGTCTATCTTCGTAGAAGAATACTCGTAAGGCGCGCCGAGAGCTAGCGCTATCTGAGGAAAGGCGCCTGCAAAAAAGGCGCACGCGGCAGCAATCGCTACGATTTTCGCGAATAGCCTTTTCATCAGGTGCGCCCTTGTCCTCCGAAAATGTCCCTAAACAAATGCATTATACCCAAGCGCTGCATACGCTTAGCAAAATAAAAGCGACCGCCCTTGTAGGAAGACGGTCGCTTTAGGGAGAAACAAGGCGCAGGCAACGAGGCGGGAATTGGTGTCACGCCTTTAACCTGCGCGCAAGCGTATGGCTAGAAGAGGAGATTAGCCAAAGGCAAGCCGATAAGCACGTACACCAGCAAGCCGAAGGCCATCATGATGCCGCCATATTTCAGAATCTCACCCGAAGAAATCTTATCCTTGTTGGAATGGAACACGGCCGCATAAGGCGAACCAGCCGGCGTGAGAATGGCCATGAAGGTTGCCAGGGTGACGGTCATGGCAAGCGCCGCTTGGTTCTGCACACCAACCACCGGGCCCATGGCAACGATGATCTGCATGAGAATCGCGCCGGTGATGGCGTTGTTGGCCACATTGGTAACCAACGCACCGATCACGATGAGCGCGATGCTGAAGAACAGCGGGCCACCGCTGCTGAAGACCGGCGTCAGCAGGCCGACCAGCCACTCGCGGATGCCGGTCTCGTCGGCCATAAGGCACCCGGCAAGGAAGACGCACACAACAACCAGCAGGTAAAGATCCCACATCACGTATTCTTTGCAGATGCGGACGGGTTCGAGGATCGGCTTGCCGTCAACCTTGATGAACGCCAGGACGCCAATGGCCAAGAAGCAGAAACCAACAAGGTTGATATCGTTCATAAACTGGACGATCGGCCAATCAGCCGGAAGAACCGACGGACCAAGCGCGAACACGAAGAACAGCACCGTGACCACAACGTAAGCCTTTTGCTGCAGATTCATAGGCGGAAGCTTTTCCTTATTGATCTGCTCAACGGAAATCGCCGCCATCTTGCCCATATCGGGACGCAGGATGAATTTGATAACCAAGGTGAGCACGGCGAGAATCGCGACGCTAGTGACAACGTTGAACGCGATGTATCCCGCATAGTCGGTGGGGATGCCGCTTGCAGTTTCGAAAGCGCCCAAGATAACCAACTGACCGCCGAAGAACGGCAGGGTGCTCTGACCAAGAGTCACGGCCACAAACGACGCCACCAGCATGATCTTGCAATAGGGGTCGGTTTTCTCGTAGCCCACTTCCTCAAAGATGATGTACATGGTGGGCCACAGCACCAACATCGCCATCAGCGGATCGACGATCGCCGAAACTGCAAACACCGCCAAAAAGAAAAAGAAGTTGAAAACCGATGGACGGCCGTTAATCACCTTCTGTTTCAAGAACCAATGCGCGATGTATCGCGTAAGGCCGCAATCGCCGATTGCACCGAAGAAAATCATGCAAAATAGCATGAGCATGGGCAAATACGCCGAAAATGCGCCGAACATGCCCATCATGTCGGTGTAATCGGTAAAAGCGAAAGCGACGATGCCGATAAGGCTTGGCCAGAACAAGCCCACCGTCGACCACAGATAAACCAATCCGATGAAAATGCCGCCGATTTGCATGCCGATATGCGTAATCGGCTCAACCGGCGGAAGCATGGGGATTCCGAACATCAATATCAAGCCGATGACGGAATGCACGTAATACTTCGTGTCTCTTTTATTCGTCGTCTCTTCCATTTCCGTACCTTTTCCAACAAACTTTATTTGTTTGGAAATACTGAAATTGTTCGCATTCTGTCAGCATTTCCTAAGATGCAACATATGATACCGACGGAAATGGACTGATTGGAAGTGCTTTCTTTAGTTGTCTCTATATCGTATACGCAACTTAAATTTATCCAAAGTTCGCAGTTTAAAGAACGATTTCAATCGGATTTTTCAAACGAATGGAATTCCTTGTGAAGCTAACCGTCCAGCAATTGCGCTATATCCTGAAAACCGCTGAAGAAGGATCGCTTACCGAGGCGGCGAAAGCCCTCTCGGTTTCGCAAGCCACGCTGTCAAGCTCGATAACCCAAGTAGAAGAATATGTTGGATTCAAAATATTCTTACGCGGACGTAAGGGGGCGTCGCCGACAGAACGCGGGCTCGAATTTCTCGGCTACGCACGCCGTGCGGTGCTGGGGATGGATTTGCTCGAAGAGCATTTCGGGCACAAAGAGAACTCCGAGTTGACCTTTTCCGTTGCTGGTCAAAACTTCGCATTTGCCGAATGGGCACTGGGAGACCTTGCGAAAAAGCCCGAATTCGCAAGCTACGATTGCCATTATTCTGTCGAACCGCTCGGCAACATCCTGAAAATGGTCTCGACAGGCGCAAGCGATTTGGGGTTCATCCACATGCGCAACGCAAGCGAAGCGGCTACGCTCAAACTTGTCGCGGGCGTGAACCTCGAATTTCGCAAAGTGCTCAACCTGCAGCCGTTCGCCCTCATGACCACAACACACCCCCTGGCAAAAAGAAAATCGCTGCACCCCGAAGATCTCGTGGGCTACCCCGAATACCAATTTGAACAGTACCTGCATCTAAGCTCGCTCAACGGCTTGCCCGAACAAGGGCCTCTCACTTATTACAACGGGCTCAAGATATACGATGCCAGCGTGAACATCGGAAGCCTCGTGCGCAGTATCGCGGAAATCGACGGGTATTCGGTTTGGAGCAATGTCCTCAAAGATGAAATGGCTGCAAACGGCGTTGTCGCCATACCGATAGAAACCGGCGATATGCTGCGCTTCGGCTACGTCATCGAAAAATCGGGCGTATTGTCCGACATCGAAAAAGCCTATCTGGAAGAAATAAATTCGCTGGTAAAGCGCGAATTGGCAAAATGACAAAATGGCGGCAGGCGCATAAGCATCCTGCCGCCATCAAATCGCATCCCGAACGACCGATCCTGCTATTCATCTCGATCGAACTTACCGCCTTACGCTATTCGCCCGCAGTCAGCGAACCTGCGACCGGCTTCTCAACTCGGCAAACGTATCCACCCTCGTCGTCCACGTCGATGCAAACATGGTCGTGTTCCATCAGGTTGCCGCGAACGATCTGGTCAGCTATGCGATCGGTAACTTCGCGCTGAACCAACCTACGCAACGGACGCGCGCCGAACACTGGATCGTAGCCATCGATCGCCAACGACTCCAAAGCCGCCGGCGTAACGTCAAGCGTCACATGGCGCTCAGCCAAACGCTTGCGCACATCCTCAAGCTGCAGCTTGACGATAGGCTCGATATTCTCGAGCGTCAGCGCATCAAACGTCACCACATCATCGATACGGTTCAAGAACTCGGGACGAAACGTCGCGCGCAAAGCCTCGTCGATCGCCTTGTCCCTGTGCTCCGCATCTCCGTTTTCAGCAAATTCGCGAATGAACTGGCTGCCAACGTTACTGGTCATGATGATGATCGCGTTCTTGAAGCTGACAACGCGCCCCTGGCCATCGGTCAAGCGACCGTCATCAAGCACCTGCAGCAAGATGTTGAAAACATCTGGATGCGCCTTCTCGATCTCGTCCAGCAAAATCACGCAATACGGGCGCCTACGTACGGCCTCGGTAAGCTGACCGCCCTCGTCATAGCCGACGTATCCCGGAGGAGCACCGATCAGACGCTGCACACTGAACTTCTCCATATACTCGGACATGTCGATGCGGATCATGGCCTTTTCGGTGTCGAACAGATACTCGGCCAGCGCCTTTGCTAGCTCGGTCTTGCCCACGCCCGTCGGGCCCAAGAACAAGAAGCTGCCAATAGGCCTATCGGGATCGGAAAGCCCCGCACGATTACGGCGAATAGCACCCGCAACAACGCTCACAGCCTTGTCCTGACCAACCACACGCTTATGAAGCTGGTCCTCCAAATCGACAAGCTTCTCCATTTCACCGCGCATCATCTTCTGAACAGGAATGCCCGTCCACGAGGAAACGACCTCGGCGATCTCTTCCTCGCCAACCTCTTCCTTCAAGATAGCACCATCCGCCTGCTTGGCGTTGAGCGTTTTCTCGGCCTGCTCCAAGCGTGCTTTGAGTTCAGGGATCTTCGCATAGCGAAGCTCGCTAGCATGCGAGAGGTCGCCTTCGCGCGTGGCACGCTCTTCTTCCATCTGCATGGATTCGAGCTCGGCCTTAAGTCCTTGAACGCTCTCGATCACGTCTTTCTCGTTTTGCCATTCGGCCTTACGGGCGTCAAGGCTTTCTTGCGCAGTGGCGATGTCGCGGCGCAGCGCCTCCAGGCGTTCCTTGCTTGCCTCGTCGGTCTCCTTCATAAGCGCTTGCTCCTCGATTTGCATCTGAGTGAGCTTGCGCGAGGCAAGATCGACTTCTTCGGGCATGCTGTCGATGTCGATGCGCAAACGGCTAGCCGCTTCGTCCATCAAATCGATTGCCTTGTCGGGCAGGAAACGATCGGCGATGTAGCGATTCGAAAGCTCGGCAGCGGCAACGATAGCGCCGTCGGTGATGCGAACGCCATGATGGATCTCGTACTTTTCCTTGAGACCGCGCAAGATGGCAATGGTGTCCTCAACCGAAGGCTCCCCCACCAGCACCGGCTGGAAACGACGTTCCAAAGCCGCATCTTTTTCGATGTACTTATGGTACTCGTCGAGCGTAGTAGCGCCGATGGCATGAAGCTCGCCACGCGCCAAAGCGGGCTTGAGCATATTGCCCGCGTCGATCGAGCTATCGCCACCCGAGCCTGCACCAACAATGGTGTGCAGCTCGTCGATGAACAGGATTATCTTGCCGCCCGACTCCTTGACCTCACGCAACACGGCCTTCAAACGATCCTCGAATTCGCCACGGTACTTGGCGCCGGCAAGCATGGAGGCAATGTCCAAGCTGATGATGTCGCGATCGCGTAAGCTCGTGGGAACATCTCCCGCAACAATACGCTGAGCCAAGCCCTCGACAATGGCTGTTTTGCCTGTGCCGGGCTCGCCGATAAGAACCGGGTTGTTCTTGGTGCGCCGCGAAAGAACCTGTATGGTACGGCGAATTTCCTCGGAACGCCCGATAACCGGATCAAGCTTGCCCTCGCGCGCTTTCTGCGTAAGGTTTTGCCCATATTTGTTGAGCGCATCGAGCTCGATTTGCCCCGATTGGTCGGTTACACGCGTAGAGCCGCGTAGCTGCTCGTAGGCTTCCTCCACCGTTTTGCGCGTGATGCCTTCCATGTTCAGCACACGGCCAGCATCGCCTTTGTCGTCGGCTAAAGCGATAAGCAAATGCTCGCAAGTGGCGTAGCTGTCGCCCATCTTCTCGGCGGCCTTCACGGCAACGTCGAGCACCTTCATGAAATCGTTGGTGGGCATAGCCATCGGAAGCGCCGAGTTCGTAACCTTGGGTTTCTTCTCGATTTCCTTATCGACGTTCGCCTTCACAGTGGCGGGGTTCGCGCCTACACGCTCAAGAATGACATCGATGTTGCTGTTGTCAGCATCGAGCAACGCCTTCAGCAAATGCAATGGCTCAACAGTGCTCGATTGAGCATCGCCCGCTACGCTCATTGCGGCCTGAAACGCTTCTTGAGCAGTGACCGATAATTTATCTAACCTTGGCATAGGAGAAACTCCTTTCCTTTAATGGTAATTTGTTTATTCAGACGGAGTGTTTCACGGGAAACACTCCGCAAATCACCTGATCCGCCGCACAGCAAGCGCGGTGGTCGAAGCCTGAACCAGCGAAGTAACGCTTTCGCGCGTTTCGAGCTCGTGCACGCGATCGGCTAAACGGCGAACGCGTCTATGCAAGTCGTCGATCTCTTGGTCGCGCTCATCGAGACGTCCCTTCAGATCGAGGATGCGAATGACGCCCGCAAGGTTTATCCCCTCGTCGGTAAGCTCGTTAATCAACGCCAGGCGCTCGATGTCGGCTTGAGAATACATGCGCGTGTTACCGCTTGTACGCTGCGGGGTAACGAGGCCCTTTTGCTCGTACGAACGCAGCGTTTGCGGATGCATACCGGCAAGCTGCGCAGCCACGCCGATCATGTACACCGGCCGATTGCGATCGTCATTGCCTCCTATCGCCATAACCTCACATCCTCACTGGTCGCTTCTTGAAACTCCTCGAGCGCGCGGCGCTGTTTCTCGTTAAGCCGCTTTGGCACCTTTACCTGCAGCTCAACGATTAAATTGCCTGCGCCCTGACCCTTCACCCGAGGGGCGCCCTTACCTTTTATGGTAAGACGCGTACCGCTCTGGGTACCCGCAGGTACCTTCACGCGCATTTTCGTCCCATCAGGTGCAGGCACCACTACGCTTGCGCCCAACGCAGCTTCGGCTACGGTGATGGGCGTCGCCACAACAACATCTGCGCCGTCGCGCGTAAAATACGGATGCGGCTCAATCTTGGTGGTGATAAGCAAATCGCCAGCCGCGCCGCCATTCTGACCGGGCATTCCCTTGCCGCGCAAACGCAAGCGACCGCCATCAACAGCGCCTGCGGGTATGTTCACGTCAAGCGTCTGCCTTTCGCTTTGACCAGGAACACGCAACGTCACGCGCTTTTCAGCGCCCTTAAAAGCCTCATCGAAAGTGATGGACAGAGTTACCGTCATATCCTGGCCCTTAACCGGACGCGGAGCACGCTGCTCGCCAAATCCGCTAAAGCCGCTATAACCAGACCCTGCACCACCGCCGAAATCCCATTCGCTACCGAAAGCGCCGTTCCCGCTGCGGATGCTCTCCAAGATGTCAGCCCAGCTGCTACCGCCGAATATATCGTCCATATTCACGGCGCCGCCCGACCAACCACGGGGAATCTGGTTTTCGTTCGCCGTGCCATATTGGTCGTAAAGCTTGCGCTTCTTCTCGTCAGAAAGAACCTCGTAAGCTTCGTTTATCTCTTTGAACTTCTCCTCGTCGCCGCCCGCATCGGGATGATTGGTACGTGCAAGCTTTCGGAAAGCCTTCTTTATCTCGTCCGCCGTGGCATTGCGGGATACGCCCAGCGTTTTGTAATAATCAGGTGCTTCATTTGCTGCCATATGTCCCACCGCCTCTGAATCCTCGTCCTTCGAGCTTTCCAGCTCGTGTCCTCTGCCTATTAGCTGCGCATCGCTTCAGATAAGAAAGGCGGACCATGCTGCATTGCCGATCCGCCCCATCATCTCTTCTCTGCTGCTCGAAGCTTGTACGATGCACCACGCTTCGATGCTATCCCTCGGAACTCTCTTCCTCGGTTTCGGTCTCGCGCTTGGGGCCACCTGTGGTAACGGTGACCATGGCCGCGCGCAAAACCTTGTTGCCCATCTTGTAGCCCTTTTGGTACACCTGGGCAACTGTCTCATCGGGGACCGTCGCATCCTCGACAGTGGCAACCGCCTGCGCCTCAAGAGCATCGTAAGCCTCGCCCGCAGGGTCGATAACCTGAAGACCATCTTTCACCAGCGTATCGAAAAGCTTGGTCTGAACAGCCTTGACGCCATCAAGCAAGCCGCCTTCGCCGTTTTCCTCGGCGTAAGCAACCGTGCGCTCGAAATCATCCAAAATGGGGATGATGTTACTCATCAGCTTTTCGGTTGCGCGGGCACGATCTTCCTTTTGCTGCTCCTTCATGCGACGGCGATAAGTGTCCCATTCAGCATGCAAGCGAACGTATTTGTCCTGCCAGTCAGCTGCCTCATCCTTGGCTTTCTTCAGCTCCTCGGCGGCGGCTTTCATAGCTGCATCGGCAAGAACTTCGTTCGCCTCGTCAACGACATCGCTGGCAGCAACATCGGACTGAGCATCGTTTGCATCTACGACCTCGGCCGCAACCTCGGTTGCCTCATCGGCTTTGCCGGCGCCGGCCGATTTGCTTTCGGCCGGCGTAGTGGATTCTTGGGCTTTGTCGCCATCTTCGATAGGTATGCTCATGTCCTTGTCCTCATCACGCTCCGGGTTGCTCCCGGGTGTGTTTTCCGGCTTGGCCATGGGAATTACTTCCCTTCCTTATCATCGTCGACAACCTCGTAGTCGGCTTCGATCGGGCCGTCGTTGTCGACGGGCTGAGTGCCTGCCGCACTAGCAGCGCCTGCTGCACCAGCGGCCGCAGCGTCGCCACCCTGCTGAGCGTATACAACCTCAGCAAGCTTATAACCAGCCTGCTGCAATTTTTCCTGAGCAGCCTTGATAGCCTCGACATCGGTGCCGTTAAGCGCGGTCTGAGCCTCGTTGATAGCGTCTTCGGCAGCCTGTTTCGCATCAGCCGGTGCGTTATCGCCAAGTTCGTCAAGGGTTTGACGCGTAGCATTCACCAGCGAATCGGTGTTGTTGCGCAGCTCGACTTCTTCCTTGTGAGCCGCATCCTCGGCCGCATGAGCCTCGGCATCCTTGACCATGCGATCGACTTCGTCATCAGAGAGGGCGGTGGAGCCGCTGATGGTGATCTGCTGCTGCTTGCCCGTGCCCAGATCCTTAGCGGAAACGTTCACGATGCCGTTGGCGTCGATATCGAAGGTGACCTCGATCTGAGGAACACCGCGACGAGCCGCAGGGATGCCAGTCAGCTGGAAGCGACCCAGCGTCTTGTTATCGGCAGCCATCGGACGCTCGCCCTGCAGGACGTGGATTTCAACCGACGTCTGGTTGTCGGCGGCAGTGGAATAAACCTCGGTCTTGCGAGTAGGAATGGTGGTGTTGCGGTCGATCATCTTGGTCATCACGCCGCCCAAGGTCTCAACACCCAGGGAAAGCGGGGTGACATCGAGAAGAAGGATGCCCTCAACATCGCCAGCCAAAACACCGCCCTGAACAGCTGCGCCCATAGCAACGACTTCATCCGGGTTAACGGACATGTTGGGCTGCTTGCCGGTCATGGTTTTAACGAGCTCTTGCACTGCCGGCATACGCGTGGAGCCGCCGACCAAGATAACCTCGTCCACCTGGCCGGTGGTGAGGTTCGCGTCATGCAGCGCTTGCTCGACAGGCTTGCGGCAACGATCCAACAGGTCTTTTGTAATACGCTCGAACTCAGCACGGGTAAGCGTATAGTCCAAGTGCTTGGGGCCGGTTGCGTCAGCGGTGATAAACGGCAGATTGATGTTTGCCTGGGTGGTGCTGGAAAGCTCCATCTTCGCCTTCTCTGCGGCTTCCTTCAAACGCTGCAGAGCCATCTTATCTTTGCGCAGATCGATGCCTCCGTTGTCGGCTGCGAACTTGTCGGCCAACCAATCAATGACACGCTGATCCCAGTCGTCGCCGCCCAGGTGGTTGTCACCCGCGGTTGCAGCAACCTCAAATACGCCGTCGCCAAGCTCAAGGATAGAGACGTCGAACGTGCCGCCGCCCAAGTCGAAGACCAAGATCTTTTCATCTTTGTTGGTCTTGTCCAGGCCGTATGCCAAAGCAGCCGCAGTAGGCTCGTTGATGATACGCAGCACCTCGAGGCCAGCGATCTTGCCCGCGTCCTTGGTAGCCTGGCGCTGGGCATCGTTGAAGTAAGCCGGGACGGTGATGACGGCCTGCGTGATGGGGCTGCCAACCTGCTTCTCGGCGTCCGCCTTCAGCTTTTGCAAAACCATTGCCGAAATCTCTTCGGGAGTGTAATCCTTGCCATCGATGTCGACAACGGCACGACCATCTTTGCCCGATTTCACGGTATAGGAAACAGTCTTCTGCTCGTCAGCGGTTTCGGCAAAAGAACGACCGATGAAACGCTTGACCGAAGAAACGGTGTTCTCGGGGTTGGTAACTGCCTGGTTCTTAGCAGCCTTGCCGACCACGCGCTCGCCATCCTTGCGGAATCCTTCAACAGACGGGGTGGTGCGATCGCCTTCGGCATTAACCAGAATCTCAGGCTCGGAACCTTCCATCACCGCCATTGCGGAGTTAGTAGTACCGAGGTCGATACCAAGAATCTTAGCCATAATATATCAGTCCTCTCATCGGAGTTTTATTACCTTCGTTGAGCTTTGGAAGCCTGTGCGAGATACATTGCGATCGCCACCCGCTTTCGCGGTTTGCGCTCTATGCGATCATGCTTTGCCTGCCACACCTTGCGGCCAACATCGCTTGATGTATATCGCAGCATCTCACTGAGATTCCTTCAGCGATTGTCAATATAAAATCTTAGTCTGTATGTGTCAAGTTATCTCATTGCTAGCGTTGATGTCCTGTAACTTTCAAGACAATTTGGCGTTATACACGCTTTTGATCAGGCACTTTACACGCATCGAGAAAACGGGCGAGCTCGCGTTGAACAGCATGATCGACATTGGTGCCTATCGTTTTCGTTGCGATTTCCTTAATAGCAGAGCGGCCATTGCCCATAGCAACGCTCGTTCCCACCATGCGCAGAATCTCGTAGTCGTTCATGGCGTCGCCGAAAGCCATTACTTCGCACGGAGCAATGCCATACGATTCCATCACACAGCGCAAACCCGTCGCCTTGTTCACGCCACGCTGCATCACGTCTATCCACTTTTTGCCACTTGGAGCAAACACAAATTCGTTGCCAAACTCGCGCTCGAGAATATAAGCCATATCCATCAGGGCTTCGTCGCAATAAATAGAAGCTTTGATGATGCTAGTTTCCGGTGACGGCACGTCCGAAACACAAACGGGATTTGGCAAATTTTTGTCTAATTCGCGCTCGAAACACGATTCGTCATCGAGCAAATAGGCGGAAACGTCGTCGAACAAGGCGAGATGCATCGTCTCGAATTCGTCGACCAGCTTCTTCAGACGACAAATCGCCGCGTGACTAAAAACTTCCTTATCGACAAGCTTTTCGCGAACGTAAACCTGCGCACCGTTCGAAGCAACATAGTCGATGCGATTGGCTACCGGGGCAAAAAATTCTTGAAGGGTATCGTAACGGCGTCCCGAAGCAACCGCAAAACGAATGCCTGCGCTACTTAATGCTTCGATCAAGCCGAACGTCTCCGGCGGCACGTTCTCGTTCTCGTCAAGAAGCGTCCCATCCATGTCGCTTGCAATCAGCTTGATCATCTCGACCTCTTTCAGCTTGCCCCGCACCTCATGCGCAGTCTTATCTATCTGGTTCTTTTCCCTACAGCAACGCTACAGCTAGACGAATTGCCGCGAGGCAACTTCGGAGATTCATTACCCGGATGCAACAAGTCTTTGCCAAAGCTTTACATATATAGGTAGCGCGAAAGGATGCTTTGCGCATACGCACATGCATATGGGGGCTCAAACGCTATTTCGAAGCGAAGGGTTCGCGCCGGGATGCATGTCCCTGAGCAAAAACAGCCACCGAATTTCAGCCGGAGCGTGCGTCCTGGCCAAAAAGAAGCCATTCTGTCATAGATTAGACGGCAAGCATACTCCACCTTATTCGCAATAGCTTTCTGAGCTGCCCTTTTGCAAGCTTAGACAATTCCGAAGGGATTTTGCGTTTACGCTTTCGGCTTGTTTCGTGCCAAAATATCGCATTTTCGTCCAGCCACAACCATCCGCATAGCAGGTGGGTTATTGCCTACCGCGCCAAGGACGCAGAAGACAGGCGAAGCCCAAGACAAAAAAGGACCGCGCCAAACGGCACGGTCCTTCACTTTGCGAATATCGCCAATTGCTAAGCGATAGGATACTAGCAAACGCGAACTTCGTATGAATCTAAACTCGAACTAGTCGAGGCTCTCCACGCAGTGAGCCATGGTTCCCTTAGGAACAACGGTGCCCTCGACAGTGACGACGTTGTCGGTGTAGTGCGTATCAGCAGCGCCCGGCACGCGGAAAGTGTCGTTGTCGATCGGCTCGATAGCGGTCTCGACCGGCTTCTCGAGCTGCGGAATCCACTCGTAAGGAATACGGTAAGCACGATACAGCAAAGCGCTGCCGATGTGAGGATACACAAACTCCCAAACAAGTTCCTTCTCAGCGGTGTACTCGCGAACGATAGCGGAGCAGCCCTCGCAGATCACGGTATTGCCGTTGGGCATACGCTGCGCGCTGGAGGTCAGCGGGCTGTAGAAATAGTTGCTGTTGAAGTTGAAGCCGCCAGCGGAGAAGTGGTTGTCGCCGTCACATTCCCACACGATCTCGAGCGTGGTGGGGTCGAACTCCACGACGCGGGAGCCGTCGCGGCGGGTCACCTTGAGGCCGGTCTTGGAGAACTGGTTGGGGGCGCCGTAGCCGGCCCAGCCGCCGTTGTCGTAGACCATGATGTCGCCCTCGCCCGGCAGGCCCTTGGGGATCATGTGGGTGTGGTGCGGGCCGACGATGGTGCCGAAGATGCGCTTCTCGGGGGTGTCGGTGAAGTCGGGGCCCACCTGCCACACGATGTCGCCGGTCTCGTGCGAGATGATCCACATGATGTTGCACTCGCGGGAGTCCATGATGATGTTCTCGGGGTTGAAGCGCTCGTCGCCGGCGTCCCAGTGCTTGTTGGGGCCGAGGTAGGAGGCGCAGTTGATGTGGAAGATGTCGCCCTGGCCCTCGGGGCCCGCGTTCTGGGTGTTGGGGTTGCGGAACATGGCGTTCTTCTGCTCCTCGGTGAAGCCGAACTGATTGAAGTGGGCGACCGCGCTCCACTCCCAGAGGATGTTGCCCTCGCGGTCGATCTCGATCAGGCGGTCGTCGAGCAGCTGCTGCGGGGAGATCTTGGGCTTCTTCACGTCGTCGTGCGTGAGGATGAGCATCTTGTCGAAGTTCGGGTCGGGGTCCTGGCCGGGGCAGTAGTAGCCGACGGGGCTGCCCGTCACCTGGAAGTCGTGGTGCTGGCGGGCGCACCAGTAGGGCTCGCCGTCGTCCACGACCTGCTGATTCTTGTTGAAGACCCACTCGACGTTGCCGTCCCAGTCGACCATCTTGAGGTCGAGGGTATCCTGATATGCGAACTGAGCCTCACGCGAACCGCTATTGCCGATGAGGTGGCCACCGGGAAGCATCTTGGGCGGGAAGCCGCCAAGGTCTTTCCAAACGCGAACGACGTTGCCGTTCATGTCGAAGAGGATGGTGCCCACGCCCGGGCCGGCGAGAACGGTGTAGCCGTTAAAAGCCTTCTCGGGGTTGTAGAGCGTTACGCCAGTAGGATGAACTGTTGGACGTCCCATTTACAACTTCCTTTCTCATTTACTTAGGACGCTATTGCGCGTCCATTTTCTTTGGTCATTCCGAATTTTCGGATAATCCGAAAAAGTTTCAAATTATCGGAATCCCAAATGCAGGCACATGATAGCATGTCCCAAGAAGAATATAAGAGCCGTTGCCATCGCATAATTTAATATCAATCATTTTGTTACCTAATGCTTACTTCTGCGAGAATCACGTCGCAAGCGATAGGAGAACACCATGAAAATCAGTATCCAGCAAATGCGCTATCTTCTGGCAACAGTGTCGGCCGGCTCCATCACCGACGCATCGAAGGTTCTTTCCGTTTCGCAAGGAACACTTTCCGAATCTCTCACCCAAATCGAAAACGAACTGGGTTTCAAGCTTTTCCGTCGCAAGCGCAAACCCGTGGCGCTTACCGACGAAGGCGAGGACTTCCTTGGCTACGCGCGCGGAGTCGTCAAAAAGATGGACGCGCTCGAAGCGCGCTTTGGGCCGGATAAACGCAAGGTCAGCTTTTCCGTCTCGTCGCTTCCCTTTAGGTTTACCACCAATTCGCTCGGAAAAATCGCGGGCATGCCCGGCAACGAGGGGTACGAGTTCAGCATCGAGACAGTGCCTCTTTCGAAGTTGGTGCAGGATATCGCCACGGGAGCGCGCGATTTCGGGGTGCTCTACCTCACCAGCGACAACGAAGTCCCTATGACGCGAGTATTCGAAGACAGCGGCGTCGAGTTCCATCACCTGTTCGACACCAAGCCTCATATCCTCGTAAACCCCAAACACGAGCTTGCCGGACGAGCGTCGGTAACTTATGACGACCTCAAGGTGTACCCGAAATTCTTGTTTTCGCAATATATATATGTTGGGGCGTCTCCGCAGCCCTGCGACCCACGCCTTCCCTATGTTCTCGAGCGCGAAGGCGGGCATGTGCAAATGATCAGCACGCTTTCGCTCGGCGATATCGTCAATTCCTTTGCCGCCATAAACGGCTTCATGATTTGGTGCGATTTAGTGCCCGAGGAAACCAACCCCGACGATTTGTGCGCGATCCCCATCGAAACCGACGATTGCATGAAAATCGGCTATCTGATACCTCGCGATTCCGAACTCTCCGACATCGAGCGCCAGTACATCGACGCCCTCATGCGCTACGCAAATAAGTAGCGCCGCCGCCACATAAAAAAAGTCCCTCGGCCTGTAGGGCAGCCGAGGGAAACGGATCAGGCTTTGTCGATTAGCAGCGCGCTACAGCGGGCAGACTAAGCACCAAACCACGATGAGAACCGTGTTGATGAGCACCGTGGGGACGCCGTACTTGTAAATCTCCGAAGTGGAAATCCACTCTTTGTTGGGGAACAAGATCGACGACGCCGCGCAACCAGCCGGGGTGAGGATGGCGTTTACCGATGCAAGCATGATGCCAAAGGCAACGAGTTCGGGCGAAAGGCCCATACCGCCGCAGATGGGCAGGATCACCGGCAGGAACATTGCCACAACAACCATGTTGATCAGGAAGTTGGTGAGCAAAACCACCACGGCGATGACGATTAGCAGGAACAAGCTGCTCGGGACGCTCGTGAGCATCGGCACTACAGTGGTGGACAAGAACGGAGCAATGCCGGTCTTGTCGTTTATGAGACAACCTCCGATAGCCAAGATGACAGCGACCATCATCAGCATGTTCCAAGGAACATTGCTCGGAGCAAGCTCGGCAAAGTTCAAAACAGGCTTGTTCTTGTAGTACATGAGGCACACGATGGCGAAGAAGAGAATCGCAACACCGCAGCTGCCGAAGTTGTTGTAGAACGTAGCAAGTTCGGTGCCCTTGGGAATAAACGAAGGCGCAAGCAGCATCACGACGAACAACAGCAGAAGAACGAGAGCCTGCTTGAGCTCGTGCGTCATCTTGATCTCGGAGCTCTTCATGCGGTAGTCGGCAAGCGGGGTCACGTCGAGACGGAACACGAACTTGGCAAGAGCGACGTACACCAAGATCTGGATGATGCCAAACGGCAGCATAAAGGCAACGTACTGGATCATGTCGGCAACTTGGCCGGTGACGTTTGCGTAAACACCCAGGTTAGCAATGGCATTGCCGCCCCAAGGCATAGCAGCCAGACTGAATGCGCCCTGCATGGCGATGCCAAACACCATAATGCCCGGGAACTTGTCATGCGGCTTTTGCCCGATGCTTCGCGTGATGCCGTAAACAACCTCCCACATAAGCAGAATGCCGACAAACGTGTTCACCAGCGAGCAAATAAGGTACGTCGCAAACAGGATCATGGTGATCAAGCGCCACGGATGACCCTCGAGAATCTTGCGACCAAGCAGCCAATCGGCCAAAAATTCGCTTACGCCGGTCACCTTCAGATAACCGACCAAAACGAAAGCAACGACCAAGAACAGGAAAGTGTCGGAACCCCAGCCAGCGGCCAGGAACTGTTTCAAAGTCATAACACCCGTCGCCGGGAACAGCAACATGCCGAAAAAGCTCGGCCAAACACGGCTGGTGATCGACCAACCAACAATCATGGATACAAATACCATGAAGCACCGCATGCCGATCTCGGTCATGGGTGCAGGTGCGGGGATGAACCAGCCCGAAAGCGCGATCACCAATACGATGACGGCCTTCAGGAGCTCGCTCTTCCCAGCACCAGCTTTCTCTTGAGCCATTTTTTCTCCTATTTTCCAACGGTTTTTATCCAGCGAGTCGATTGTTCCTACCCAATCGCCTCGTCTCGAATTCGTCCGCAATCAAACAAAAGATCGCGGGCGAATAGCTTTGATTCATTGCAAGATCGAGCCTTCGCCTACTTGCCATCTACGCAGTTGGCAAAGCCCTTGTCGAAACCACGCGTGCCTTCGACGGAAACCTGCACACCCTCAGCGTCGAGATCGAACTTCTCAGCGCCGGGAAGCACCCACTCGGAGTTGTTGATGCGCTCGATAGGCACTTCGTTTTGCTCGGGAAGCTGCGGGATCCAGTCGTAAGGAATACGGTAAGCACGGTAAATCAGACCACCGCCGATTTTCGGATAGTTGTACTCCCAAACCAGCTCGTTATCCTTGGTGAACTCCATGAAGCGGCCGCTCGTACCCTCGCAGATGAAGGTGTTGCCGTTAGGCAGACGCTGCGCATCGGAGGTCAGCGGACTATAGAAATAATGCGTCGCGAACGGAGCATCGGTAGCCCCGATATCCTCGCCCGTGCATTGCCACACGATCTCGAGCGTGGTGGGGTCGAACTCCACGACGCGGGAGCCGTCGCGGCGGGTCACCTTGAGGCCGGTCTTGGAGAACTGGTTGGGGGCGCCGTAGCCGGCCCAGCCGCCGTTGTCGTACACCATGATATTGCCCTCGCCCGGCAGGCCCTTGGGGATCATGTGGGTATGGTGCGGGCCGCAAATAGTGCCGAAGATGCGCTTCTCGACGGTGTCGGTGAAGTCGGGGCCGACCTGCCACACGATGTCGCCTGTTTCACGTGAAACGATGAACATGATGTTGCACTCGCGCGAGTCCATGATGATGTTGTTGGGGTTGAAACGCTCGTCGCCCTCGTCGTACCAATGGTTGGGGCCGACATAGCTAGCGCAGTTGATATGGAATAGGTCGCCTTGACCAGTCGGACGCATAGTAGGATCGCGATACATCGCGTTCTTCTGCTCCTCGGTGAAGCCAAACTGGTTGAAGTGATCGATGACGCTCCACTCCCAGAGGATGTTGCCCTCGCGGTCGATCTCGATCACGCAGTCGTCTAGCAGCTGATGCGGGCTGATCTTGGGCTTCTTCACATCCTTGTGGGTGAGGATCATCATCTTCTGGAAATCGGGAGAAACCTCCTGACCAGGTACGGGGTAGCCAACTGGATTGCCTTCCATCTGGTAGTCGTGATGCTGGCGAGCCGCCCACTCGATTCCGTCGGGGTCGTTCACATGGTCATACTTGTTGAAGCTCCACTCGACGTTGCCATCCCAGTCGACCATGGTCAGATCGGCAAAGTCCTGCGAAGCAATGGCAGCATCACGAGCAGCGAGGCTGCCCAGAAGATGACCGCCTTTGATCATCTTGCAAGGCATGCCCATGAAATCTCTCCATTGGCGAACGACTTTGCCGTTCATATTGATCAGGATTGCGCCGATCTGACGGCCCATGAACAGCGTATAACCGTTCTCGCATTTCGACGGATCATAAAGCGTAGTGCCGGTGGGAAATACTGTTGGCCTACCCATGTCTCCTCCTTATATCGGTTTGACCGAAACATAATATGCAGGTTCGGTGTTTACGAACGATGGAATCCTAGCACGATGGAGGAAATGTGTGTTGGATTTGGTCATCGTGTTTACCTATATAAGAAATTCTTATTCGGTTGAGCCGATATATCATGGCACCGCGCCACCGTCCTTGTGATTTAATGAAACCAGGGAGAAGATTCCACCAGGTGAAGTGACAGGGGGATTTCATGCGCATCACCGTCCAGCAGCTCCGCTATTTTTTGAAAACCGCCGAAATAGGCTCGGTGAGCAAAGCGGCGCAGGCTCTCAACATCTCGCAGAGCACGCTTTCCGAAGCGTTGACGCAGGTGGAAAGCGCAGCTGGATTCGAGATTCTTTCGCGCAGTCGCAAAGGCGTAACCCCAACAGCGCCCGGCAACGAGTTCCTCGAATACGCCCAGCGCGTGGTTGCCGACATGGACGCCCTCGAAACCAGGTTCTTCGATAGCGCGCACAGCGAAAACCGTTTTGGCGTCGCATCGGCTTCTTTCGGATTCGCCTGGGAGGCGCTGTTGAAGGTCTCGAGATTTCCCGAAAACAAAAAGTACGAAACCTACTGGTACCTGGACGTCCCCACGCAAATCGTCAAGCATATCAACGCCGGTGATGCGGAAATCGGCCTGTTAAATCTCATACCAGGCAATGAACGCTCAACCATCAAGGTAGTCGAAGACGCCGATTTCGAATTTCACGAGCTTCTGCGGGCGCCGCTTTACGCCATGATGAATCCCTCGCATCCCCTCGCGTCCAAAAAGAGCGTCACGGACGAAGAGCTGAGCAACTATCCGTTCTTCTCGGTGGATCAATATGTACAGCAGGAACTCTCACGGCGGGCGCCGTGCGCGAACAACAACAAATCGAGCAAGCCCCTCGGAAGCCGCGGCGCCGAAAGCGAATTGTTTGGCATAAAAGCGCCCAACGGGGTCTTGATTTCGCCGGCGCAGCTTGTGCAAAGCATCGCGAACGTGAACGGATACACCATATGGTGCCGATTCCTGCCAAACAGCTTCACGCGTGACGAAGTCGTTTCGATGCCTGTAGAAACGCCCAATCGACTTTGTATAGGCTATGTCTGCCGAAAAGACCAACAGCTCAGCAGAATGGCCCAGCAGCTGATTGACGCTATTCGCGAGTTCGGTGCCGAGGGAAGCAGAGTCCCCGACCGTCTTAGCAGCCGCCCCTATATCGACTAAACGGTCCTTTTCAGCTGCTCAACAAACTCGACGGACATGTCACCAAGGACGGCACCCCTCTGCTTCGCATAGCCTATCGCCATCGGCTCCGCGTCGACGATAAGCGTTGCCAGCAGTTGCTCTTCGAGCATAACCTCGGGCTGCAAATTGCACCAAACCACGTATCCATCGATCTCCTCGATATCGCAGAGCAAATCGAACGGGTCGATTGCAGAGCCGCGTGTCTCAACGCCCTCGATATAGCTTGTCGCGGCAGGCTTGTCAGATACATCCTGCTTGTTGACCACCTGACAATACTGGCCGAACGAGAGACGCGGATACAGCTCAAGATCCTCTAACGTGACAACATCTTTGTTCGCTAGCGGATGCGAACGATTGAGCCATGCATGAGCAGTAGCGGAAAACAGCTCCTCGAATTCGAGCCCCGCCCTATCAAGCAAGCGCAACGTCGACGGCTTGTTCTCCTCGGTGAGATAAACCACACCGAGGTCGCTCAGGCCGCTTGAGACATCGGCGACGATTTTCGAAAGCCGCGACGACTCAAGTACGAGCTCGCAGCACTTGTTGATCGGGTCGGCCGCCAAACACACCATGGCCTGCTCGACGAAACCGAAATTCAAAGTAGAAACCGTAAACGACGCTTGGGCGCTGCAGCCAGTCTCATAGTAGTTTTCGAACGCATTCATCTCATCGACAACACGGCGAGCACGGCCGAGCATATCCATACCGCGTTTGGTAGGGGCAACACCCGCTTTGCGGCGCACGAATATCCTGAAACCGAGCTCGCGCTCTACCTGGGAAATAGATTCCGACATGGTGTCGTGCGTTACCCCCAGAACCTTTGCCGCATCGGTTATCGATCCTTTTTCAGCGGCTTTCACCACGTAACGTAGCTGCTTTATCGTTATCTTCATATCTTTTTGCTTTCCGCTATATAGCAAGCGGAAGCTTGCACTAGCCCAGGGAGAGAGAAATGGCTAAGTTGAAAAGAGAGGCGAAGACGAACGTCCAACAGCGCACGTACTGTATCCACGTGCTCATCGGCCTCGCCATCGTAGCGCTGTTCTGGTTCGTTTTGCCTGCGCCCGACCCCATCACGCCCGTTGGCATGCGCGTTGTCGGCGCATTCCTATGCATGGTTTACCTGTGGTCCACGGCCGAAATCTTGCTACCTAGTATTTTGGGCCTGTTGCTCGTGGGGCTTTCGGGTATCGGTGGCGATGGCGGCTTCGTGTCCGTTATCGTCGGCGCTCTCGGTTCCGACATGCCGCTCATAATCTTGTTCGGCATGATTTTATTCGGCGCGGTCGACGCGCAAGGCGCCACCAGCTACATCGCAAAATGGATCCTCACGCGCAAGCTCATTGCTGGACGGCCCTTCGCTTTCCTGGCGCTTTTCTTCGCATGCTGCTGGGTTCTCGGCTTCTTGATGACGCCCATGTACATCATCCTGTTGCTATGGCCTGTTGCCCCGCGCATCATGGACGCCATTGGCGCCACGCGTGAAGATTCGCTGTGGAAGCGGCTCTTTGTCGGCACCTTCTTCGCAGCCATTTTGGGCCATCCGTTCCTCCCCTTCTACGACGCACCGCTTATCGCCGTCGGCACCTTCCAGGGCATGATGGCTTCTATGGGCTACTCGGGGGCCTACCCGAAACCGCTCTTGGCCAGATTCTTGCCGGCCTTGGCCCCATTGACGTTTTGATGATCCTGGGCACCATCGCCATCATCATCCGCGTGGACAACAAGCCCATGCTCGACTTCAAAGAGGTTTCCCACACGCACTTCGACTTGGGGCATTTACTTCATGATCTCGAAGATCTCACCATGATCGACTGGGACGGCAACATCATCATGGACTCGCGTGAGGCCAACATGCTGTGGATCGTCGACCACGAGACCGGCAAGATCGTGTGGCAGGTCGGCCCCGATTTCACCCGCACTCCCGAGCTGCGCATCATGGGTACCATCATCGGGCCGCACCATACCCACATGATCCCCAAGGGCCTGCCGGGCGAGGGCAATATCATGGTGTACGACAACGGCGGCCGGGCCGGCTACGGCGCCCCAACCAGTTCAGCAAAGTTGGCGTCAAATGCTCGCGCCGCGACTCTTCGCGCGTCATCGAGTTCGATCCCACCACGCTCGAGATCGTGTGGCAATGCAAGGGCGACGTACCCGACTTCGGCGAATTCAACTACAATGCGAACTTCTTCTACTCGCCGCTTACCTCCAGCGCCCAGCGTCTCCCCAACGGGAACACGCTCATTTGCGAAGGAACTTCGGCAATCATTCGCGAATTCACGAAAGAAAACAAGCTTGTTTGGGAATACGTCGCACCCACCGAGGACCCCTTCCTCTATCGCGCATACCGTATTCCTTATGAGTGGATTCCTCAGATTCCCGCGCCGGAACAGACGGAAATTCCCCGCAAAGATGTCTCCGAATACCATATCGGCGATGTGGATGCGAACGATTTCGCGACTGGCGAATTCATCGTCGAAGGCGCCCATGCTTTCGACACCGAGATGGCTGCCTGCGTAACTAACCTCGACTAGCCGAAAATCCACAAATCGCATTAAAGAGCGAGATACGAATACCTTAAGGGGAGGACGTCGGAAACGCCCTCCCCCTGCTGCTTTCTGATAGACTATTTCGTTGCGTTTCCAACAAATCTAAAACCGAACAATTCACCAATAGGAGCAAAGCTTTATGGCATTGAAACTAGCCAAAAAAGAAGTGGCGATGATTGCCGTCCTGCTATCGGGCGCGTTCCTCACCATGCTAAACCTCACTTTGATGACGCCGGCGCTGCCGACCATCATGGAAACGATGAGCGTCGATCAAACCACGGTGCAGTGGCTTACCTCGGCATATTCTATGACCGAAGCAATCGTCATCCCGCTTGCAGCTTATTTGATGGGTCGATTCTCAACTCGTCAGCTTTTCATTGCGGGTATGGCGCTTTTCGTTTCGGGCAGTCTCATCGCGGCTGCTGCGCCGGCGTTTGTATTTATTCTTATCGGCCGCATCATGCAGGCATCGGCAACCGGTTACATGATGACCATGGTTTTCAGCGTTATCTTGCTGGTCATCCCCAAGGAAAACCGCGGCATGGCAATGGGCTTGGTCGGTCTGATCATCGGCGTGGCGCCTGCGGTTGGCCCGGTTCTTTCCGGATTGCTGGTCGACCACGTCGGATGGCGCATGATTTTTGTAATCGTGAGCATTCTTGCAGGCATCATTCTCGTAGTATCCATATTCTGCTTGCAAAACTACGATAAAATCCGCCGTTCCAAGTTCGATGCGTTCTCAGTCGTTTTGTCAACGGTCGGCCTATTTAGTTTGCTATATGGCATCTCGACGTTTAGCAGCACGGAAAATCATCTGATTACGGCTGCGTTGATAATCATGGGCATCGTCATGATGGGTCTTTACTGCAATAGGCAGCTGCACCTCGAAGACCCCATGCTCAACGTACGCATCCTCACGATATTCCGCTATCGCCTAGCCGTGATCTTCGTTTTGCTGATTCAGGCCGTGCTTGTCGGCCTGGAAACCATCTTGCCCCTGTATATCCAAGGAGTGCTTGGGCATTCCGCGACTGTTTCCGGCTTCACGTTGCTGCCCGGCGCCATTCTCTCGGCGGTCGCGAGTCTTGTCGGCGGACGCCTGTACGACACATTCGGCGCACGCAAGCCCATGCTGCTCGCATCCACCGTATTGTTGGGATCGGGCGTTATCCTGGCTATCCTCGACATCAACAGCACGGTTGCCTTGGTAGCCATTGCCTACGCGGTGTTCAGCATCGCTGTGTCCCTTGCCTCCAACCCCATCAACACATGGGGCGTCAACGCACTCGACAACGACGACGTGCCCGATTCACAAAGCGTTTCCGGCACCATCAACCAGGTTGCTGCAGCTTTCGGCGTGGCGCTGCTTGTTTCCATCGCTGCTGCCGTCTCCAATTCGTTTGCCGCAGCAAACGCGGGTGCTACAGCTGTTGAGATCACCTTCTTTGGTTATCACGCAGCATTCCTGGTAATTGCAGCCGTACTAGTAATCGACGTCGCGTTGGCGATCCTGTTCGTGAAAGACAAGAAAAAGCAGGCGTAGAAGCACGGCATCGGGCTGCGGCTTATTTACATTGATGGCGCGCCAATTACCGCGAAAGCCGCAAGCTAACATCCCAGACGATTGGGTGAACACGAAAGAGGGGGAGACGGCCTTGTGAGCCGTCTCCCCCTCTTTTGCGAACTGGTGAGCTTGTACGCAGATACAATCGCAAATGAAACTATGAACCGAGGCTGCAAGCCCGAAACCCCTGCTAGTCTTCCACCACATCCTCGATGGCGCCCATGGGGCACTCTTCGACGCAGTCGCCGCAAGCAATGCACGAATCCTCGTTTACCGCCTCGGCATGGCCGCCAGAAACCTCGATGACTTCTTGGGGGCAAGCATCTACGCAGATGCCGCAGCCAACGCAATCGTCGGCATTAATCACCGGATGAGACATAATTGCTCCTCTCGTCTTTCAATTTAGATGATGCCAGCGCAAGTCTCCCCTCAGAACAGGCGCGGCGAGCTCGTTGCGAGCCGAAATTCATAATTCCCTATGGCGGCAAGATACCATGTTGAACATAAAAGACAATAGGGAACGCCGGTTTAAATTCGTCGCCTAATTTACGATTAGTAAACGCAGCACTTAGATGTGCATTTAAGTTAGCTTGGATAAAAAATGTTGGGCCCCCGCAAAGCTAGCAAGGACCCAACAAAGGTCAAACTAAAATTTGCTATCGCAAAGGCGAGGTTTAACAAATGCGCGGAAGCTGTTCGCCTACCAGCATGTCGAGGATTCGACGGCTACCCAACGCCGTTCCCAAATAAACCTTCGGACCGCGCTCGGGTTTCATCGGGGCAACCTCTCCAATGATGGCTGCGTCAATGCCGTATTTATTCGCCCGCATTGCAGCAAGCGCCGCATCGGCCTCTTCGGGAGCAACGACGCATACCATCTTGCCCTCGTTCGCCACTTGCAGCACGTCATAGCCGAGCATGTCGCACGCGCCCCGCACGGCATCCTTCACCGGCACGGCATCCTCTTGCACCAACATATCAACCTGCGACTGACCAGCCAGCTCGTTTAAGGTGGAAGCAAGGCCGCCTCGCGTTGGGTCGCGGAAGCATCGCGTGTTCGGAGCTGCGGCAAGCACTTCCGCAATTAAATGATTTAAGGGGGCGGCATCGCTTTCGACCGGAGCCGTAAACGAAAGCGATTCGCGGCAGCTCATGATGGTTATGCCATGATCACCCAACGTTCCCGTAACGAGGATCTTGTCTCCAGGCTTGCAATTCGATCCCGAAAGCTCAACGCCCTCAGGGATGAACCCGACACCCGATGTGTTGATGAACACGCCGTCGCCATGTCCACGGTTGACCACCTTCGTATCACCCGTAACCAGATGAACGCCCGCCTCTTTTGCGGTTTCGGCCATAGTTGCACAAATCTTCTTCAGGTCCTCTATCGGATAACCTTCTTCGAGCACGAAACCGCAGCTGAGATATTTGGGAACCGCACCCGAGGTTGCAACGTCGTTCACTGTTCCGCAAATGGCCAACTTGCCGATGTTTCCGCCGGGGAAGAAATGAGGCGTCACAACAAAACTGTCCGTGCTGAAAGCAATGCACTCGCCCGCCGCAGGAGCCGGCAACGTGGCCGCATCGTCACCGCGCATAAGCTCCTCGCCTGCATAGGCCGCAAAGAAAACCTCGTCAATAATGCGTTTCATCATGGTTCCGCCCGAACCATGACCAAGCAATACTTGGGTATCCATTCATTTCCTTTCAATCAAACAAACGGGTCGCGATCATCGATGAACATGTGCGATTCCGTGTTCGTGGGGATGAGCATGAGAGCGAATACGACTCGGATCGAAAACGCCCTCATCGCATTCGCAAGAACCGGCTTCTATGGTGGTCGTGACCAAACCGCCGTTCTTCACGCCCTTTGTCCCAAAAATCAAATCGGCGAAATCATGAACGTCAGAAGTCTCGCCGCGCAGGATTATCACTTCAAGGCAATTCTCAGCATCAAGATGCACGTGCGTGGTCGAAACAACCATACCGAGATGCCCGTGCTGAATCGTATTCAGCTTCTCCTGCACATCAAACGAATGATGATCGTAAACGATGGTGAGAGTGGCCATGATCATCGTTCCTGGCACAACGCACTCGTCGGCAACCAAAGCTTCGCGGACGAGATCGCGGATAACCTCGCTGCGATTCTTCGCCAATCCGCGGCGCGCAACAAGGCGGTCGAAGCGGACAAGCAAATCTTCGGGCATGGCCACCGAAAAACGCATTAGATCGTTTGCCATGATTCACCTTGCTTAAACAAGGTTTACTTCGACATTCGCCGCTGTTTCGGCATCGTCCTCTAAAGCATCTTTGGTGTCAGAAAGCAAAGCGCGAATATCATCGAGACGCGACATGACTTCATGCAGGTTAGCGCCAACCGTGGAAAAACCGGCGTCTTCGGCCATGTGACCCATGGTATGCGCCCAGCGGCGTTCGACCTTGATGTGGTCATCTATCATGTCGATCATCTGCTCAAACTGACCAGTGTTAACTCCATTGGAACACATAATTTCTCTCCTTCTTTTACTATCGCTTGATATGATTTCCGTTGACACAAAGCATAGTCCAACGCAAGATACGAGGGTGTGAAAAATATGCCAAACGGTAACATTTTCGACGCATCGCTACGTGCCACCGCCGATTTATTTGCGCCTTATCTCGCAGGATCAGTGGGAGGGTTAGCCATTGCAATATCAAGCAATTGGCTCGACGACGTTTCTCGCAACGCGCTCGAAAGCTCACTCGATACTCTTGGATATGGAACGGACTGCCTTGCCTATATAGCCTTGAACGGATCTGGCAACGAGACGCTACCGCTTGATGCTCAAGCGCTTTTCGCCTTGGTTGAGGGACTCGACCCCAAATGCCTTATCGCCACCGATTCGCAAGCGGCAGGCATTTTGGCCGAAGCGTTTCACGTGAAACAAATCCTCAACGCTTACGCTAGATTTCAAGGAAGAGATACGGTGGCCTTTTCAGATTTTGCCGACTTGATGAACTCACCCGAAGAGAAGCAGCAAGCGTGGCATCTTTTGAAAAAGCTTCCGAAGTTAAATTGAAATACCGACTGCAAGAACAATCCATTACGCCCATTGCAGCCGGCAACTATCAAAAACGTCTACTGATGCGATTTACTTGATATGGCCGATGAAATCTTTCGTACGCGCCGATTGAGGATTGTCGAAAACCTGAGCAGGAGTGCCTTCCTCGACGATAACGCCGCCCTCCATGAAGATGACGCGGTCGGCAACCTCGCGAGCGAATCCCATTTCGTGCGTGACAACAACCATGGTCATGCCGCCTTCGGCAAGCTCGCGCATAACATCGAGCACACCACGAACAAGCTCGGGGTCAAGAGCGGAAGTTGCCTCATCGAAAAGCATAACGTGCGGATCCATCGCCAAAGCACGCGCAATAGCGACGCGCTGCTGCTGGCCACCCGAAAGCTGGGACGGAAGAAAATCAGCGCGCTCGCCTAAGCCAACGCGCTCAAGCTGCTTCATGGCTATCGCCTCGGCCTCTTCGGCCGAACGCTTCAAAACCTTGCGTTGCGCAAGCATAACGTTTTTCTTAGCCGTAAGATGTGGGAATAAGTTGAACTGCTGAAACACCATCCCCACATGCTCGCGCAGCTTGTCGACATCGGTATTAGCGGCGGTAATCTCCTCGCCCTCTATGTAGATATGACCGCCCGTAGGCTTTTCCAGCAGGTTGATGCAGCGCAGCATGGTCGATTTGCCCGATCCCGAAGGACCCAAAACAACTACGACCTCGCCGCGTTTGACGTCGATGTTCACGTCTTTCAAAACCTCGGTCTCGCCAAAGGATTTCGAAAGATGCTGGATGCTTACCATGATTTCGGAATCGCTCACAAGCTCCCCTTCGCAAAGCGCAGATACAAGCAGGGTTCGCGAACGAGAACCCTGCCGAATGTTCGTTTTGTATTGTACTGTCTTGCAGCAAGTTTTCGCCCAAACATTCTCGAATCGACAGGAACATACGAGCGGACAGGTTCCCCCAGCAAAACAGCATGCGAGACGCGATCGCCATCAGCCCTTGCGAGGTAAAACGTTCGCGCCTATCATGCAGAAAAACACCCGCACAAAAAGGGGCGATATGGATTGCATCGACAGCATCCCATTGCATGATATGCACTGTCATCTGGATTTCGCGCGCCAGGCACGCGATGTTGCCAACGATGCCGCAGAAAAGGGCGCGCTCATCTTCGCCAACACGGTTACCCCGCTCGGCTTTATCGAAGCTCGAAAGCAGCTTGACGAATGCGGCAATGCGAAATTAGGCCTTGGCCTCCACCCTTGGTATATCGAACACGTCGGAAACCTGCATCAGCAGCTCGACTTATTCGATAGCGAAATAGCAAATAGCTCTTTTGTTGGCGAGATAGGCCTCGACTTCTCGAAAAAGAAGATAGATTCCGCCGAAAAGCAGCTCGAAGCTTTTACCCATATCGCATCCACCTGCGGACAGGTTGGAGGCAAATTGCTTTCCATCCACGCGATAAAATCTGCAGACAAAGTGCTTGATATTCTGGAAGACACCGGCGCGATTAAAACGTGCGACTGCATATTCCACTGGTTTTCGGGGTCAAACGAACAGCTCTGGCGCGCTATTAAAGCTGGATGCTACTTTTCGGTGGGAACGTTTATGGCTCATTCGCGGCGCGGGCGCGAATACATAAAGCTCATTCCCATTGAGAACCTGCTATTAGAGACCGACTACCCTCCCACGGGAGACGGAGCAACCTACGATCCGGCAACAAATGAACCACGCGTTGACCTTCGCTTTGAGCAGATACGCGAAGCGCTAAAGGACGCCGCAGCAGTTGTAGAAGAGAGAAAAGGCACTGAAGCCCTATTTGAAATAGAGGCAATCGCCCGAAGGCTCCTGTCGAGGTAAACAACGTAGAACCCGCACAACGGCAAACAAATAAGCTGCTAACATTGTGCTTGATTCCGTATTTATGCGAGCAACCTCGCCGAGCAAACCTAAGGAAGAGGGATATGGCTAACAAAACTCTTGCCAAAAACCCAGAAGATATCTGCGTGCTGGTAACCGGCGGCGCGGGCTTCATCGGAAGCCACACCGTCGTCGAATTATTGAATAAAGGCTACCAGGTGGTGGTCTACGACGACCTTAGTAATTCGAGCGAGGTGGCGCTTGAGCGCGTTCGCACGATCACTGGCGTAACCGACGATCGTCTGAAATTCATGCAAGCGAATATCCTCGATCGCGCGGCGATGAATGCCGTATTCGACCAAAATGATATCGACGTCATCATTCATTTCGCCGGCTTCAAAGCGGTTGGCGAGAGCGTGCAAAAGCCGCTCGAATACTACTGGAACAACATCGCCGGGACCTTGGTCTTGTGCGACGTCGCCCGCGAGCACGATTGCAAAAACATCGTTTTCTCCAGCTCAGCAACCGTTTATGGCGAGCCCGAATTCGTACCCATCACCGAAGATTGCCCCAAGCATGACGCCACAAACCCTTATGGCCAAACCAAAAGCATGCTCGAGCAGATCCTCACCGATCTCTACATCGGCGACAACGAGTGGAATGTCGTCCTGCTGCGTTACTTCAATCCCATCGGAGCCCATGAAAGCGGCTTGATCGGCGAAGATCCCAAGGGTATCCCAAACAACCTGCTACCTTACGTAGCACAGGTTGCCGTCGGGAAATTGCAATGCGTCGGCGTCTTTGGCGACGACTACGATACGCCTGACGGTACGGGCGTGCGCGATTATATCCACGTTGTCGACCTTGCACGTGGTCATGTGGCGGCACTCGATTGGATGGGTGGCAAGATCGGCACGGGCGACCCTATCGGTCTCGGTTCTATCAAGGGCGCAGCAGACGCTGACGGTAGCCGCCATGGCGTAGGGATATTCAATCTAGGCACCGGTAAAGGATCGAGCGTCCTCGACGTTGTCAAAGCCTTCTCGAAAGCCTGCGGGAAAGATCTCCCCTACGAAATCAAGCCTCGCCGCGCCGGAGACATCGCAACCAACTATGCGGCCTGCGACAAGGCTCGCACCGAGCTTGGCTGGGTTGCCCAATACGACCTTGATCGCATGTGCCAAGATAGCTGGCGTTGGCAATCGATGAACCCCGACGGTTACGCAACCACCGAATAAATGCAAAGCCACACCGTAAGCAAAAGCCCACATAAAAAGAAGGTCGCCTGGAAGTCCAGGCGACCTTCTTTTTATCAAACGCTAGAACAATAATCCTACCTAATATCACTAATACGCATACCCTTGCTGCTGACCACCCGCATTGCCATAGCCCCCGGTAACGCCATTTGCAGCAGAGCCGTTATTCCCGGTATAGCTCCCTCCATTATCGCTATACCCGTAACCAGAATCGCTATAACCTCCCGTTGTTGCAGAGGAATAGTTCGAATCGGTCGAACCGAGATAACCGTTGGTTACCGTAGTGGGATCGCCGCCCTCGTCAACCACTTTCATAAGCTCTTTCGCACCCTGCTTATCGGCGATAACGTAAGAAATTCCATCTACATACTGCGTAGAAGACGGAATAGTTGCCGAATAGATAGTAATACCATCACCATCACGCAGCTGCAACGCAAGGTTAAGGATGTCGCTAACATTCAGGTCGGTCGTAACGCACTTTGCAGCAGCGCTCACAACAGAAGGAACCTCCGTTGCCGACATGTTCATTACCTTGTCTACAATAGCCTGAATGAGCTTTCGTTGGTTTGCCACACGCGTGTAGTCGCCGTCAACGTAAGCGCGGCTACGAGCGAATACCAAAGCTGCCTCGCCATCAAGATGCTGCTGACCTGCTTCGATAACAACATCGCCAGCATCCTCGTCATCAATACGCTCATCAACCTCAACATCAACGCCGCCAACAGCATCAACCAGCTGAATCAAGCCAGAGAAATCGATCTCGGCATAATGCGAAATTGAAATGCCCGTGAGATTTTTCGCCTCGCGAATCACTCCAGCAGCGCCGTCGTAATTGTATGCAGCATTAAATTTCTGAGTACCTACGCCAGAAAGGGTAATCATCGTGTCACGGGGGATAGACACCAAGGTGACGGTATTGGTGGTAGGATCAACGCGCGCAACGATATTGGTATCGGAGCGCTGCCCCATCTCCTCATCATCAGCGCGCGCATCCGAACCGATGAGCATAACGTAAAAAGGCTCGGTGAAAGTACTGGTGCGCGTAAGCTCCTTGTCTATCGCTTGGAGTTCGTTGCTGGTTTTATCGCCTTGCAGCTCTTTATTCACGCCGCCGATGTAACTGGCAATTGCGATTCCCGCTCCAAGCAGCACAACAACGATAGCGCTCACCACGCCAAGAGCAATTTTTTTACCGCGGCTTCGTTTTTTGCTTGCGGCGTGATACTGTGCACCATTGCGAGAATACTGCTGAGCGGCGGCATGGGCTCCTCGATAATTTCGCCCACCATAAGCCGCACGTTGAGAATCTCCGCTAACTCCGCTGTTCATAACGCCGTTCGGGGTGTCCCAGCCATCTGCATGCGAAACATAAGCATTGCGCGAATAGCGCGAAACATCGTCGCGAGACGAAGACGTACCTTGGTTGATTGCGCGCGACACCGCGGTGTTATTCGTGTTGTTTCGAGATATCGAAGAGTGTCTGTCAGGTGCAGCCGCGCGCTTGCGCGACGAAGGGTTCTGCCTAGACGCCATAAAGGCCCTCCTCAGAAATTTGAATGACCTTACGATTTTATCATTCGGGTTCGAACGCCATAAAAAAGGCACGCCAACAGCCCATTCGCTTCTTATCTGATCCTTAAAGGATATCGCACAAGAAAATCAAACCCGATTCGACACATTCCCAGAGATATCGTCGAGAAGCTCGGCTACCGTTAAATCAATGACCACTTGGGAACTAAACATCAAAGTAAACGATGCTGGCGCATTATTGCTCGCCGATGCGCGACGACGGAAAGGTGTCTCGGCCGAAAGCACGAAAGAAGCAGCGATTGCAAACGAAAACAGCTCCCTTACCGAAACCTTCAGCAAAAACCTTGCACGCGTTCGGAAGGAACAAGGGCTTTCGCGAGCAGCGCTCGGAAGAAAATCGGGTCTTAAAGCAAACTCGCTTTATAATATCGAGCACTGCCTCTCTAGCGCTCGCCTCACCACAATAGAAAAGCTCGCCCAGGCGCTAAACATACGCCCAGACGAGCTCTTGAAACAATAGCGAAAGCGAATTAAGCAAGCAGCGCGTCGACTGCCTCGTTCAAATCATCGATATCTTTTTCGGCAACATCGTTGGTTGCCGCCCTTGCAAACAAATACGCCTTGATTTTCGGCTCCGTACCACTTGGACGGATAATCACCTTACGAGATTCGGGAAGGTGGAATTCGAGAACGTCGGCAGACGGCAGGCCGTCAACTCCCTCAGCATAATCAACAATCTCTTCAACCGTGGTGCCGGCTATTTCCTTCGGTGCATTGTTCCTCAACCCGGCCATGATATTGGCCATGCGAGCGTGCCCGTCGGCACCTGGGTACGAATACGAAACCGTCTTATTTTTAAAATAGCCATGACGTTCGTACAAAGCAATCATCGCTTGAGCTAGGTTCATTCCCTGCTGCTTGTAGTACTGCGCCATTTGGCAGATGAGCATCGAAGCATCGACCGCGTCTTTATCGCGCACGTACGTCCCGTTTAAATAGCCGTAGCTCTCCTCAAACCCGAAAAGGAACCTTCCCTCTTCTCCATGGGCTTCAAGCGCGCCGATAAGCTCGCCGATGTATTTAAAACCCGTAAGAACACGCTTGATGTTAAATCCGTATTCGGCTGCCACGGAATCGATCATCATCGAAGAAACAATGGTGGAAACTGCGATTTTATCTTCAAGGCTCTCGCCTGCCGAATGCTTAACGCGAGCGATGTAATCGAGCAGCAGAACACCCATCTCGTTACCTGTAAGAAGCACATATTCATCACCGTTTTTGACCGCCGTTCCAACACGATCGGCGTCGGGGTCGGTAGCAAGCAACAAATCGGGCTTCACTTGCTCGCAAAGTTCAATGCCCTTTTCCAAAGCCTCACGAATCTCGGGGTTCGGGTACGGACACGTGGGGAAGTTCCCATCCGGGTACTCCTGTTCCGGAACAACCGTGACGTCGCCAATACCGACCTTTTCGAGGATGCGGCTAACGAGCTCCATGCCCGAACCGTTAAGCGGCGTATAGACAAGCTTCAGAGCAGCATCGTCAACGTTTGCGACCTCTACCGATTGATCGTATACGACATCGATATATCGATCAAGGGTATCCTCGCCGATCCAATTGACAAGCCCCTGGCCCATCGCATCTTCAAAGGACATCGACTTCACGTCGCTAAACGGGTCAACCTCATCTATTGCGGCGGAAATCGCTTTTGCGGCGTCAGTTGCTATTTGGCAACCGTCGGCACCGTAAGCTTTATATCCATTGTAAGGCGCCGGATTATGACTTGCTGTAATGCACACGCCTCCAGAACAGCCTAAATCGCGAACAGCGAAGGAGAGTGCTGGAACAGGCTCGATACGCTGATAAAGACAAACTTTCACGCCGTTTGCGGCAAAAACTTCTGCAGCCCGACGAACGAAATCTTCTCCTTTATTGCGGCTATCACGACCGATAGCAACAGAAGGATTCTCGAAATGATCGTTAAGGTAGTTAGAAAAGCCCTGCGTTGCGCGCCCAACTGTATAAATATTCATGCGGTTGGTGCCCGCGCCGATAATGCCCCTCAATCCAGCAGTGCCAAATGCGAGATCTTGAAAAAACGCATCGTCGATAGCAGTTTGGTCGCCAGCGTCCTTTAAGCTGCGAAGTTCTACGCTAAGATCCGGATCGGCCACCTTTTCCAGCCATAAATCAAGAAGTATATTCGCATCTGACATATTGTTTCCTTTCGCAAGGCTCTATAACATTCCGTATTGTCCGCAGTAACGTTTCACACGAACATGAGAGAATGTTTCACGTGAAACATTCTATTAGATTCCGAATATCTTCGGGATATCAAACGGCGAGCCAACTATTAGGTCGGCTCCCGCTGACCTAAGGCTATCAATCGACTGGTAGCCCCAGGAAACACCCAGAGCAAATGTTCCCGCCGCGCAAGCTGTCTTCATATCACCTGCCGAATCGCCTACATAAACAGCATCATTCGGGGAGACGCCAAACGAATCGAGCATCTTCAAAAGCCCTGCAGGGTTCGGTTTGCGCGGATATTCCGGCGATTCGCCATGCGCAGCAGCAAAAACACCAGGGAAATAGCTCTCTACAAGCTCACGCACCGCAGCATCGAACTTGTTAGACAAGACGCCTAAAACAATGCCGTTGGTCTTCAGAGCATTCAAAGCCTGCATTATTCCGTTGTATGGCTGGGTGGATTTATGACCAAACTCCGAATATCGACGTTTCCACTCTTCGAGAGCGTATTCTTTCTCGTCGTTCGAAACATCTTTCGGCATAGCTTGGAAGATAAGCGCTCTTACACCATCCCCTATATACGAGCGAATTTCCTCGATCGTATGCGTCGGATACCCGCGGTCCGACAAAACGGCATTGGTCAACGCTGTCAAATCCGGCAAAGTATTGAGCAGCGTCCCATCCATATCGAATATGACCGCTTTGAAATCAGAATCATTACGCTTCATGGATCTCTATCCTCACCATCAAACACGACCACTATGCATCTTGCCCGCAGGCAAAAATAAAACCGCCCCAAACGGGGCGGTCGGTTTCGTTGGAGCGGGTGACGGGATTCGAACCCGCGAATACCAGCTTGGGAAGCTGGGGCCTTACCACTTGGCAACACCCGCATTTGCAGTGCTAAGGATTATACCCTAATCCGCACAAGCTTTAAATATTCTTAACAAGCTCCTCGACGAAATAGATATTCTCGTTCAGGGTTTGGGTGTCGATATTCTCGACAACATCTTCGTCAGCTAAGGTCAGAGCTTTTTGACCATTTTCAGCACCGACAATATGCAACGCCTGAATGCCCATCTTCATGGCAACGGATGCCGCACTATCATAGCCTGAGAAATCAACAGCTTCGCAAGGGATTCCAGATTCCCGCGATGCCTTCTGCGCAAAACGCTTGCCGCGAGACGATGGCGAAACAAACTTGATAGCGCCTTCGCGCTGAGCGTACGAAAGAGATCCGGCGCCCAAAGCCTCAAGATCAACGATCACCGAACCACGAAGCTCGTTCTCGTGCTGCTGAATAAAAGCGCGAATTCCATCATGAGCATCGACTTCGGACCCCAAGGCAACGAACCAGACCTCCGTCTCGAAATTCGGATTGCGGAACTGATAGATATGTTTGATTTCCTCGGGGGTTTCGACATCCTCGTCAAGTGCCGCCGCCGCATCCGCTTCGTCCTCTTCACCCGAACTCTTCATGCTCACACGACCCAAACGAACGCGCGACATCGAACCACCCTGCCAACGGCGGCTAGCATCATTCTGATCCTCGTAAGCGGCATCGGCGTAGCTATCGGCATACTCGTCATAGCTATCCTCAGCGTAGTCGCCATATTCCGCATCATAATCTTGCTCAAAAGCAACGTCGTTGCGACCTGCACGGCGATTCTCTATCTGTTCGTCGCGGAAGCTTTCCCAACCGCCGCGCTCTTTTCCCACCGCTCTAGGATCAAATTCGTCTTCGACATCAAGCCATTCTTGTGGGGTTTCTTCGTCAGCGGCATCTTTTTTCGATCCAAAATGGAACTTATCTAAAAAGCGGCGGAAGCGCGATTTCGGCATTTCAACATAGCCAGGACCAGCAAAGGCGCCCGTCTCGGTATACTGATCCGCGATATCAGAATCGTCTGCATCATCGACGTACGCATCCTCTGGGTTATCGTAATCGTCGAATATCTCATCGCCAACAGGATCAATGGATCCAGTTGCTCCGGCGGCGCCGAACGAGCCAACGGAACTAACACCGGAAACAGCAACTGTGTCCTCGCCGATGCGCTCGATCGATCCGCTCAGAGAGGGCAACTTGGTGCGCAACGACCTCAAAACACCCGATTTCGAAGGCGATGTCTGTCCGTACCCCTCCATACCAGGCCCAACAACCGCGGGAACAGCAGCTGCGAGACCACGTTCGACGCCAGCAGGAGCGCTGTCGGCCAAAGGTGCGCGCTGTCCTTGCAGCTGGAAATCAGGGGCGACGTCGGACGTACCATCAAAACCAGGAAGAGACATCGCACGTTTGGGATGGTTGACACCCTCGGAACGAACCGCTTCGACACTCGTCTCCGAGCTTTTCGAAGAAACGCCAGCAGCAGCAAGCTCATCCGCATTAAAAACGATAGGCTCGAAAGCCGTGGTCTCGTTGACTATCGAAGCAATCTCCTGATTGAATTCGCTCATCAAATCGGCAGCGTTAGCAGGTTTCCCATCAGAGACCCGCTCGGAAGTCGTCTCAACGGCGGAAAAATCGTCTGCGGCATCAACCGCAGGAACATCAACAACGTCGTTAGCTAAAGCGGCATCTTCATCTTCGACATGCGGATCTTCGGCATGCAGGCCCTCAATGGAAGATTCTACATATATAGCAGCGCCAGCAGTGATGACCGTCGATGGGTCGTGCTTTACCGGGGGCTTTTCTTCACCCGGTCGAGGCGGCAAAACCTCAACTATATCAGCCGAACGAGCGCGCAGGCGCTCCTCGCTTTCGTCGACAACAAGCTTGTTCGCTTCATCGAAAATAGCATTCGACGATTCAAGAGCAGCATCGAGCGCTTCCGCATAGCGGCTACGCTGCGCGGGTTTCGGTTTTTGCGGCGATCGCTTTGCCTTACGCTGAGCCTCGGCAAACCAATCTGGCACCCCACTCGCAGAACTATCGTCGCTGACCGTAGCTTCCTCGTTTTGGGAATCGCCGGAAGCGGCAATGGGGACATTCTCGCTTGCATCCGTATCGGTCATACCGTTATCGCCACCAGGCGCGCACGAAACACCAGAAGGGATCTCGGTTATCGTAATGCCATCCTCGACGGTTATAACCGGCGCGGCGGCTTCTTCCTTAATGTACGCCGTAGTAGAAACGGCCTCACCCGTAAGTGCGGCTATAGCTGCCTTTGCGGCAGAAAGACGTTCTTCCGCAGTACCCACGCCCTCTTCGAGCGGAGTAGTGTTTGCCACATGATAGGAAATCTCCGCGCCTTCAGGAATAAGCTCCTCGGCACGAGCCGCGGTTTCACCGTGGATGACATGGACTTCGTGGCTTTTATCAGCGTCCTCGCTGTTCATAAGACCTTTTGATATTGTCTTTGCCACTTCGAGCATGGCAGAAACGCCCGATGCGTTGTCGTTAGCCCCTTCCGAAAACGGAGCCATGCGATACAAAACCGCTTTCACTGCCGGCAAAGCCGCCAAAACAGCAGCCAAAACAATCAGCACGTTTACAACGATAGCGGCAACGCCTTGCACTGCGCCGAAAACGGTTCCGCGAAGCAAAAGCAGGATAGGAACCGCGATCATGGCCGCAAGACAGACGATTGCCCAGGGAATCCGCAGGCCTTCCGCCACGGCAACCAGCTTCGGTTTCACCTTGCCCGTGTCATAATGAGCGACAAGAATCACCTTACGTGAACGCACGCCCCTTTCAGGGTCGGGGGCGTACTTTGCAACCACGTTTTGGCTAGCCCCTTTTGAAAGAGGTTTGGTGACGATAGGATACCCAAGCGCCTCTGCACCATAAACAGCTGCAGAAATCAAAGCGATAATAGCTGCAGGGATAGCAAACGCTGGGAAAATCACGGCGATAAGCGCCACAACAATGGTTAGAATCGAGCAGATCGCACGAGGCGATTCGACATTTGACGAGCTAGTAAAATCCTCAACAGCAACGGGAAATCCGGCTTCACTCTGAAAAGCATCAGCGATATAAAGAGCTGCTTGCTGCTCTTCCTCTGTACCAGCCGGTCGAGGGCCTATGGTCCTGCTGAGATATTCGATGCAATCGTGTTGTTGCGCCATGTCAAATCCTCCGTTTTACGACATGCTTGGTAGCACGCCTGCGTATATGCGCATAATTACTTGTGAGTATACGCTATTGACCTGTATGACGTGGTTATACGCCCAAATAATCGCGAATTATGCCATCAGCCTGCGTTGCCGCGTAACGGGCATTCGAATATCGTTGTCGATCATCTTCGATATTCTTCTCGAAAACGCTTTCCACGCTTTCCGAAAGAGAGTCCGGCAACGCTTCTGCAAGCTTTACCGCCTCGGCATCGGCGGCGTTGTATTTTTCTATCTGGATCTGCGCAGTTGCTTTATCTCTATCGATCAATGCTTGAGCCGCTAAGATCGCATACCCCAACGCTTCTTTGCGTTTTTCCAAATAGGTACGTTGCGCTGAAAAATCGAGACCATTGTATTTCGATTCGACAGAAGCCATTTTGCTCTCCAAATCGGAGAGCAGCGCAATCGCATCGGATATTTTCGATTTAGCGGTTTTCATATCGTCATCGATAGCTCCGCTCGACAGCAACGCCGTCCCTTCGCGCGCCGCGCTGTCGGCCGACAGAACCTCGTTCCAAACGTCATTGGCGTTATCTGCTACCGTTTTAGCCTCTTCCGCATCGGCAAATATACCCTCCCCTGCATCGAGCATAGCCAGACGAGCCGTGCAAGCATCGACAACCTGTCCTGCCGCCGTTTTCATCGTTCCATCAGAAAGCAGCGGGACCAACTCACCGGCAATCGATGAAGCCTTTGAAAGATGCATCTTGACATCTTTATAACCAGAGTGGAGATTGTTCCAGTCTTCCCCGCCGACAGCGTCCATCGGAGCATCTAATAGGCTGTCGAGCTCGACTAAACCCTCGTCTGCCGACGAAATCTCGTGCATTGCCTCAGCCAAAAGCGAGCTCTGCCCTAGATGCAGCTGATACTGGTGGTAGAAGTAATAGCCGCCGGCACAAATAGCAGCGATGCATGCACCTGACACAAGCAAACGCAAGCGAATGCGACGGCGACGGCGGATCTTCTTACGACGCTCGACCTCCTCTTGAGCAGATTCTTGCGAATAGGGAGCACTCTGCACATTCTCACGCGATAACGAATGCTTCTCGGCATAGCGTCGCTGACGTTCCTTTTTTGCCTGCGCACGAGCTTGGGCTTTCGTCTCCCTACGATCATTTTTCTTTCGATCGTCCGCTTTGCGATTGCTCTCTTTACAATCCGCAGCAGCGCCGGCGGCTTTTGACAAAGAATCCTTTTTGCCAAAATGAGTCTGTGAGTTTTTCCGAAACGCCGACGAAGACAGCAGCGAGACCACGCCGACAGCCCTGCCAGCATGCTTCACTTCGACAACATTGGATTTCTTGCTTGCTTCAAGATCGTCGCGCGCGTTTTCGAGAACGTTGAAAGAGATTTCGTTTGACGTGCCTACGGTATTGGCTTTTACACGCGCGGCACCTTTGGCAGAGCCTTTGCGACCAAACATAAGCTATTTCCGATTGCTCATCAAACGCAATGCTTCAACGATCTCATCTATAGTGCAAATACGCACGGTTTTACTCGGCATCGAATTGAGCACCGTTTTCCCATAGCTTTTTGTGATAAGACGCTTATCAGCTAAGATAAGTACCCCTGTGTCGTCTGCCTTGCGGATAAGACGCCCTGCGGCTTGTTTTGTTTCGATAATTGCTTGCGGCAAAACATAATGTCTCCAAGCAGCATCGTCGCGCACAGCGCGCTCGCAGAACAGCGGGTCGGTTGGTCTAGCAAAGGGCAGTTTCGGAATCACGACTCCTTTAAGTGTTGCACCAGGGGCATCAAACCCTTGCCAAAATGATTTAAGAGCAAATAAAGACAAGGTTTCGTCAGCGATGAAATCATCACGCAATCCCTTGACGGAAACGCCCCATTTTTGGCAGACCAAACGCAAATCATCTTGTTTGAGAGCAGGCTGAACAACGTCGAAACATTTCTCCATCTCGCGACGATTGGTAAAAAGCGTGAGCATCGAGCCATGCTGAGCGCGATGAACCGCGATCAGCAACTTCTCCAACGCAGGGAGATAGCTTGGCATATTCGGCTCGGGCATATCCTTCACGACATAGATGATCATGTTATTGTCGAAATCGAAACTCGAATCAAGCTTAAGTGTGTCGTATCTCGACTCATCCGTCTGCCCAAGACCCATCGTGTTGATAAACGAATCGAATTTCTGATTCACCGTCACTGTTGCAGAGGCGAACACGACCGAATGCGTGCTTGAGTACAGCGTTTCGTTCAGTTTTGCACCGATGTCAAGCGGCAACGCTTCAAACGAATCCTCTAACTTGTCCTTCTTGCGGTTGAGGGAAGCTTGATAGGCAAACGATTTCGGCTCAGCCTCAAAAATAGTTTCCGCCGCCTGACGCAACTCTTTTACTTCCAACGCCAAAGATGCCATCTCGCGCTGCACCTCGGCCGCCTCGTCGATTCCTTCCAAGTACGCAACCAGATCCTGGACGGCTTTCACCAATTTGTCGGCACTTTCGACCATCAACATCTCTTGCGAACGCAAGACGCTGAACACCGAACCATGGCGGATCTCGTCATTCAACCAAAGCTCTATACGCTCGTAGTTTTTGTTTTTGCTGGTGTCGTAATACAAAAGATCTTTTGCGTGGCTGATAAAATCACCGGCGGTCTGGTCGAACGACGCACCTGCTTGCTTGCATTTCGAAGTAAGAGCGAAAAGCAACGTCGTGTCAGCACCAGGCGCGTTGGCAACCCTGCTTTCAGCTTTCGCGAAAACATTACGCGATGTCTCCGAAGAAAGTTTGCCGCAAATACGCTGCAAAGCGATGCAATCGACGCTCTCGGTAAATGCGCGGCGTGCCTCTTGCTCGGCATCATGAGCCTCGTCGATGATCCAGTAACGAATATCGGGGAGCAATCCTCCGTCAGCAGCGACGTCGCAGAACAATAACGAATGATTAGTTACGACGATATCTGCATTCTCCGCACGACGGCGAGCGCCGTGGCCAAAACATAGATTGCCAAAATAGGGGCATTTGCGTTTAAGGCACTCTTTCGATGTCGTGGTTATCGCATATCGCGGCAGAGAACGATAATCAATCTTCAAAGCGTCGATATCGTCGTATTCTGATTGCTCGATAAACGAAAGAAGTCCTGCAAGCGCCGGAGCCTGCGATATTTCACTTCCCGCCACAAGTCTCATAACGGGACCATCATCGACGATATGCTCTATCTTGCGCAAACAGGGATAATGGGTTATGCCTTTCAAAGCCGCAAACGAGAGCGGCTTGTCAGCCTCATCGCCTAAGAGCTCTCTGTCACCACGCAAAGCGGCGGACAAAGCGGGCAGCTCTTGAAAAACAAGCTGATCGAGAAGCGAATTGGTCTTCGTCGCAACGCCGACCGTTATCTTATTGCGCTTCGCAAGCAACGCTGAAGGAACCAGATACGCCATAGATTTACCGACACCGGTACCTGCCTCGACAACAAGATTACGTCCATTCGCATTAGCCTTCGCTATCGCAACAGACATCCTACGCTGCTCGTCACGCGGCTCGCATTGGTCGTATATCCTGCCAAGAAGACCTTTTTTCGAAAATGCTTTCTCTACGAGATTTTGCGAGGGGAAATCGATAGTCGACGCTGGATTCGCTGCTATAGCTTCGGCGTCAACCTTCGCGTCGAGCGTCGGCATCGTCGACACTCTTTGGCGACGCATATTTCTAAGCGAAAACAACCTTTTCTTTCTCTTCATTGTAGCGTTTTCGCTGTCGATCTGTTTAAAAGACCCGAAATCGTTCTGTTCAAAGGCTTGCGGTTCATTTTTAAACGAGCTCTCTTTATCGCCAGAGGTCTCCTGCTCTGGCGCGGACAGACCTAAAGCAGCTGATCTCACGTTTTCGTTTTCGGCAAAGAAATCGAAAACGTACTGCGTGGACCACTCCTCCTCAGTTGCCATCGAGGCGATTTCCTGAATCAGGTCAAAAGGCATGCAACAAACAGCAGCTAGCAAAATACGATAAATGGAACATGTAGCTTCAACATCGGCATCAGCACGATGCGTCGAAACGGGAGCATCAAACGTATGAACCAAATCGATCAAGCGATGAGAGCGAAGCTTGGGCAAGGCAATGCGAGACAAATCAAGCGAGTCTATCCACTTGTTTTCAAGCAAAGGATAGCCAGCAGGGTGTTTGGTAGTGAAAGTCTTATCAAAACCAACATTATGGGCAACCATCTTTGCATCGCCCGCAAATGCAACAAGACCAGCAAGGGCTTCTTCTGGCGACGGAGCATCTTTAACGTCTTCGTCGTGAATATTCGTAAGATGAACGACATCCTCGGGGATAGCTTTGCCCGGATTCACGAACGTCACGTACCAGTCAACTATCTCACCGCATTCCAAACGAGCGGCGGCTATTTGAATAAGCTCATCATGGGTAAAAGAAAAGCCTGTCGTTTCGGTATCAACGACAACGACATTTCTATCAAGATCGCCAAAATCAGCTTTCTTGGCCAAATTAGCCAGAGAGACATAACGAGCAACTACGTCAGCCGCAGTGCCGTCGACTATATATTTTTCCATGCGATCGAGACCGACTGGAGTGGTGTTTTCAATAAAAGTATTCATACTCTCAGGTTATCATCCATACCTCGAGAATATATCCAAGCCGAAGCTTCTATAAAGATATTCCCTCAAGCAAATGCGCTACCATATCTAGCAAACACGTAATCGAGAGGAACCTTATGCAAGCTGATTTCGAAGGATTCTACGCCCGTTTCGAAACATTCAGTAAAAAAGACGCTGGTATTCTCATGGGTGCCGACGTTCTCGTCGGCGACGAATTTACTTTCAAGTTTGAGCTAACCGACGGCACAATTAAAGCCGTCATTTACGATAAATTTGACAAGCGTGTAGGCTATTTCGAAGAAGCAACCACTCGTCAACTGCGCTTATACGAAGCACGCGGATGGTCTACCCGGATTTTTCTCGCCTTCCTGGCTTATTCAGACCACCCCGAACCGGGATGCTACTGGGGCCAAATGGCAATCCTTGCCTACCCTAATGAATGCTCTGAGGTCTTTGAAAACTTCATTCAAAAGGTTTCAGTAAAATTAGCTGAGGGAAAACGTGTCGATATAAATATTGGAACACAGGGAATCAAGAGCATCGTAGAATCAAAAGGGACGTGGTTCACAAACGCGACACTCCCAAAACCAACACTCGACACCGGAACCGTAATGATGAAAAGCTCTCGGTCCCTTTCAGAAAAACTTGTCGAACAGGGAAGGGCTAAAAACCCCGGATGCTACGTCATTTCTTGGGCATTCATCATCGGTTTGGTTGTCATCACTTTTCTTGGCCTTCGATCTTGCGGCGTATTCTAATTCGTATATAGAGGAACGATATCGTGTACCTACAATCGAAAGGGTGATGTTTCACGTGAAACATCACCCTTTCTTTCTTGATTAGCAGTGAACGTTATCCATTTCCTTGCTTCATCAACAAAAATCTACTCCAAGGCAAGCTCAATCAATTTGGCACACAACTCCGGGAAGGAATATCCCTGCGCGCGACCGGCGTCGGGCAACAAAGAAGTTTCAGTCATGCCCGGGATGGTATTGGTCTCAAGAATCCAAGGCGTTCCGGACTCATCGATAATCATATCGGTGCGCGATACGCCACGACATCCGAGAGCTTTATGGGCGGCAATAGCAAGAGTCTGAACTTTCTCGGTAAGCTCATCGTTAAGACGTGCCGGGCAGACATGCTTCGACCCGCCGGGAGCGTATTTAGATTCAAAATCGTAGAACTTATGCGACGGAACAATTTCTATAACGGGTAAAGCTTGTGGGTCTTCATTTCCAATAACCGCTGCAGTAACCTCAACGCCAGATACATAACTCTCAACAAGAATTTCGTTGTCTATTTCAAAGACGTTTTCTATGACAGAAACCACGTCTTCGGGTGATTCGACAATATAGACACCTAGGGCGCTACCTTCTGTAGCGGGTTTCACAACGCAAGGGTATTGAATGGCATCTACTTTTGAAGCATTCGAAGAATCTCCTCTGAGCAAAGTGACCGACCGGGGGGTTGGTAGACCAGCTTCGCGATACATGATTTTAGATTGATTCTTATCGATGGAAATAGCACTCGCTAAAACACCCGAACCGGTGTAAGGCAAGCCGATGGTTTCGAGAAAACCTTGAATTTTCCCATCTTCACCGCCTTTGCCATGCAAACAAAGAAAAGCTAAATCAAAATCACCATCGACCAGTTTTTTCAATTCTTTCTTATCGGCGGGATCGATCAGTTCCGCATCGAATCCGGCTTCCTTTATGGCCTTCAAAGCGCCCACACCAGACTGGATGGAAATCTCTCGCTCTCCGCTCGACCCACCCGCCAAAACAGCAATCTTCATTTGCGCCAGATTCGACATCTGCATAGCTTCTTTCCTCTGCTTCATTAAGTTTTAGCCAGTATAGCAAACCATTGTTTCGCCAATATGATTGCTGAGGGCACAGACGTGGTTGTTTCACGTGAAACAACTTTTAAATCGCCAGTCATTTATAATTTTCGTTATGAAAACACCTATCAAAAATCTCACACGAAAAGAAATGAGGTCGGCTTTCAAAGCCGACGGCTTACCTATTTTTCGCTCTAAACAGGTAATCGAATGGATTTACAAGCGCTCGGCTACCTCTTATGACGAAATGAGCAACCTCTCTAGAAGCCTGAGAGAGAAACTTTCCAACGATTATCCCTTATACACGCCAGAAATAATCGACCGACAGGTTTCAACCGATGGAACAAGAAAGTTTCTTCTTAGATTCAATGGTGGATATAGCGCAGAAACCGTTGGAATCCCATCAAACGATGGCAGGCTTACTGTGTGTTGCTCAAGTCAAGCTGGGTGCGCTATGGCTTGTGATTTTTGCGCCACGGGTAAAGGAGGGTTTAAAGCAAATCTTAAAGTCGGCGAGATCGTCGACCAAATTCTTACCGTGCAAAAAGATTTCGAAACCCGTGTCACCAACATCGTTGTAATGGGTCAAGGCGAGCCTATGCTCAATTTGCCGAACGTAGTCGAAGCCTTGCGCATCTGCAATGATGAATCGCTTTTAGGAATTGGAGCACGCAAAATAACTCTTTCAACCTGCGGAGTAATTCCGGGAATCAAGAATTTCGGCAACGTAAAAGAGCAGTTTACCCTTGCTGTTTCACTCCACTCAGCTATCCAGAAAACGCGCGACGAAATAATGCCTGGCGTTAGAATTTATCCATTAGATGCCTTGAAAGAGGCTTTGATTGAATACGTTCAAAAGACAAACCGTCGCGTAACTTTCGAATATGCACTCATGAAAGACACCAACGACTCGAAAAGTCATCTGGATAATCTTCTTCGTTATTGTGACGGTCTCCTATGTCATGTAAATCTAATTCCCTTGAACGAAATACCAGATTCACCATATAAACCTTCAGCAACAAAAACATTAATGAAGTGGGAGAAAACGCTAATAGATAACGGCGTTGAAACGAGTATCAGAAATTCTCGCGGAAGTGATATCGCTGGAGCTTGTGGTCAATTAGCAAACACCCATCGTTGAATACGGATTCGCCATAAAATTGACAACAGCAAAACCAAAATCAACCCCCTCTGATAAAAGTTTTATCAGAGGGGGTTGATATCATCGAGCGGTAACATGCGTAAAAACGAAAACTATGCATTCTCGCTTTTACGCATGTTATTTTCCTATTCACCGTCGGAAGCTTCTTTAACACTGGCTGGCTCAGAACCAACCTGATTGATAGTTATAGCTTCAAATAGACGCTGAAGTTCATCTTCATCGGCGAATTCTATTTCGATTTTGTTCTTACCTTTGACCGTTTTTACACGAACGCTTGTGTTCAAAGATTTTCTCAGAGCACGTGCGACTTTTTTAAAAGACTGCGGAGCAGGAACGCGCTTTGATGGCGATTCGTTTTTCTTGCCAGAAAACAAGCGAGCAAGAGCTTCAGTCTCGCGCACCGATAGTTTTTCCTTGACAAGTTTCTCCGTCAGCTTTCTCTTGCCTTCCTCGGTAGGAATAGACAATATTGCTCGTGCATGACCAGCGGTTATCTTCTCTTCAAAAAGAAGTTGCTGGGCATCTTCCGGAAGCTCTAGCAAACGCAACGCATTAGCTATCGTAGAACGACCTTTGGAAACAGTTTGCGCGACCTCCGATTGCGTTAAATTACCGCGCTCCATCATACGGCGATACCCATAGGCTTCCTCTATGGGGTTAAGGTTACTTCGCTGAATATTCTCAACAAGAGCAAGCTCGATAGCGCGATTGTCATCTGCATTCTTTATTCGAATAGGAACTTGCTTCAACCCCAACAAACGACAAGCCTGCCAACGGCGTTCACCAGCGATTATCTGATAACGCCCATCAAACATTTCACGTACCAAAATAGGTTGCAATAGACCATCTTTCTTGATGGACTCAGCAAGCTCTTCTAGTTCCTCACGCTTGAAATTCGTTCGCGGTTGATCAGGGTTCGGCTCTATAGAGTCGATATCAACCTCATCGACGGTTTTCTCCGAGGTTTCCCGTTCCGTAGGTTTCTCTTCGACAGGTTTTGTCGCTGCTACTTCGCGAGCGCGCACACCTTTGATGGTGATATTCTCAACGTTGTCTGTATAGACGGGACCATCTTCGTTAAAACCGTTCTCTTCAACTTCGGTGAACTGGTTCTGGGGCTTCTTTTCATCCTCATGAGCCTCCCGAGACGCAGATGAGGGGTTCTCTTCATCTTTAGCGGAGACGGTATAGCGTTCGGGTTGGTTGTGATTACGTCGCGGTTCATACTCAAAGCTAGCGCGACTTGTTTCTTCGGTAGGCCCACCAAGCAACGAATTCAGACCACGACCAAGACCTGTACGTTGTTTAGCCACGAGAGATCACTTCTTTCGCAAGTTTTACGTAAGATTGAGCACCTTTGCCCGTTGGGTCGTATTGGGTTATAGGCATTCCATAACTAGGAGCTTCGGAGAGCTTTACTGTTCGAGGAATCACCGTCTCGAAAACTTCTTTGCCGAAATAATTTCGAACTTCACGCACGACCTGCTTAGAAAGAGTCGTACGACCATCGTACATAGTCAGCAATATGCCGTATATATCAAGCGATGGATTAAGGCGTGTTTTGACACGTTTCATCGAATCGAGAAGTTTTGTCACACCTTCCAACGCATAGAACTCACATTGAATAGGAATGATGAGCTTATCTGCAGCAACTAAAGCGTTAACGGTAAGCAATCCCAGCGACGGCGGACAGTCGATAAGAATATAATCGTATTTCCCACGCAGCGAACCGACGGCATCTTTCAAACGATTCTCTCGTGCCATTTCGGAAACAAGCTCGACTTCCGCTCCAGCAAGATTAATAGTTGCAGGAACTATATCCAATCCCTCACAGATGTCAGGGATAATAACGTCCTCAACGGGAACGTCATTGAGCAAAACATCATAAACACAGCGCGGTATTTGTCCCTTATCGATTCCCAGTCCACTCGTCGCGTTACCTTGAGGATCCAAATCAACAAGAAGAACCTCTTTATTCATCTCACCTAAAGCGGCAGCCAAATTAATCGCTGTCGTCGATTTGCCAACGCCACCTTTTTGATTAATGATAGCGACGATTTTTGTTTGTCCGATTACGTGAGTTACAGGCTTCTTTTCAGAATAGCTATGAATTTCTTTATAGAGAGGCTCTTCATCAACGGGAGGGAGCTCTTCTTCCTCCACCTCGCGCTCCACTACCTCAACCTTCTCTATTCTGATATCATCGTCGACAAACGAGTCCCCATCGACTTCAAAAGATTCTTTTGGAGAAACGTCTTCTTTCTTTGTTACTGCAGATTCTTCACCATCTCGGCCAGAATCAGACTGGTCGTTAAGTAGTGTATTTGCGCTGCGTCTTAGATTATCGAAGAAACCCACAGGAACCCCCTTTCTTTCAATTTAAAAAGTATACATGCTTTAAATGATGTTTCACGTGAAACATCATTTATGAAACAGAGGTAGAAGCTGACTTAGAGAGGTTTTTTCTGGGCAAAACCGTCATGACGAGGGAGTTTGATTTTCGGCTTGTCTGTCTTCTCGAAAACAATAATGCATCGCTGAGTTTCTTTATCACTTAGCAAAAAATCACGCTTACTAACAAATGACATACCGAGTTGGCTAGAGATTTTCTTAGCATGCTTCAACTCGCTATCATCGATTCGAGCTTTATAGCAAATAAGTCTTCCTGAAAGCTTCAATAAAGGGCTAGCAAGCTCCATAATTACGGAAAGTTGTGCCAAAGCTCGAGCGGTAGCTACGGAATACTGCTGCTGATGCCTTCGGGAAAACTCTTCGATACGCGCATGTTCGGCATGCACGCAATCACTTAAATCAAGTTCTTTAGCAAACTCATTAAGAAGATCTACTTTTTTATGACGAGCATCGATCAAAGTAGTCTTTCTTCCTGTTGCTATTGCAATAGGAATACCAGGAAATCCACCACCAGAACCTAAGTCAATATACCTGCCATCTGGCACTTCGTTGACCTCCGGCAAAGCAGCAAGCGAGTCTTCAACATGAAGCAACATTCCGGATTCAACAGAATCAATACGTGTTAGGTTGGTTTCTCCATTTGCCCTTAAAACCAAATCTAAATGTTTGGCTATAAGGGATTTCCGAGAAAATTCTAGAGATTCGTACTGAACATCCATCTAAACAGCCAATCTAGTAACAAAAAATTTTTACTCAATACAGCATACCTTCAGGAACTATCAACAATGTCGCAAGCACTGGTCATTTTTTAATAAAAATATCGATATTCTTCTATCGTAAAACATATACTTCGAGATAAAAGAGAAGGCGGCAAGTAAACACTTGCCGCCTTCTCTTTTATCTCGAAGTTGATCTACCGAACAGGAACAATCACTACATGACGATCTGCTCCCTCGCCTTCGGAAGCAGTGTCAACTCTATCATCATTCCTAAGAGCAACGTGTATGATACGACGCTCATAAGGAGTCATAGGGCGCAACTTAACACTTTTATGCGTCGAAGCGGCCTTCTTTGCGGAAGATCGAGCAAGCGATTCGAGTTTTTGACGCTGTCTATTCTTATAACCCTCAACATCAACAACGATAGGGTAACGGAAGCCAATAATCCTTACCGTTATCACGGAAATCAAAAATTGCAGAGCATCCAACGTCCGCCCGTGGCGACCAATCAACACAGCAAGATCATCACCGGTAATGTCAAGAATCAGCTCGCCGTCGTCACCCTCGTATTCATCGATGGTAACCTCGCCAACATTAAAATACTTCAATATATCTTTTAAAGCAGCTATAGCGGTATCGGCAACGTAATCAAGCTCTTCGTCAGAAATAAGATCTTCGCTTTCCTCAGCAACAGGCTCTTCTTGATTGGTTTCCTTTTCAAATTCGTCAGCCATTTTCTTTATCCTTAAATCATCCGTAAAACAAAGCGATAAAGAAGTCGAATGTTTCACGTGAAACATTCGACTTAGAATAACATTTAACGTTTCTTAGTAGGACGCTTTTTCTTAACTTTACGCGTTACATTAACCTCCACCGGCTTTATTTCTTCAACAGCCTCTTCTTTGGAATCGTTTTTCTTCATGATTCGCATGGAAATCTGCTGCTGAGCAAGACCGATAAGCGAAGACACACCCCAGAACAAAAGAACACCTGCGGGAGAACCCCAACCAATCCACAACATGAAGAGTGACATAACACCACACATAATGAGCGTCGTGTTACGTTGCGGGTTATCCTTCTGACCCATCTGCATAAGAACCATAGGCAAAAATGTTGCGCCGGCAAAAACGATCAGAAGAACAACGTAAGGCAGGAAAATGTCAAACCCCTGTGCAAACGTGCTCGAAGGCGAGAGAATCAGATTGGGAACAAGGTTGAAGAAGCTGTAATCTTGATCGCCAACACGCGAACCCATCTCTTGAAGAACCTGGAACAACGCGATGAAGATAGGCATTTGCAGCAACATAGGTAAGCAACCCGCCAAAGGATTGAAATGAGCCTCAGCATAGAGCTTCTGCATCTCTTCCTGCATCTTGGTGGGATTATCAGCATATTTAGTCTGCACTTCGGTCATAAGCGGCTGAATACGCTGCATTTGATAATTCGATTTCGTTTGCGTATGCATCAACGGCGAAATAAGCAAACGGAAAAGAATAGTTACGATGATGATCGACATACCCCAGTCGTTAAACAAAGGGTGGAAGAATGAGATGATTTGAAATATCAAATCCTTAAACGCGTCCCACATCTATTAAATAACCTTTCTCTATATCCAGAGAGGATTATGGAACAGGATCGTAGCCATAATCGCCTCCCGGCCGGCATCTGATAATCCGTTTAATGGTGAGAAACAGACCTTTAAAGAAGCCATATTTCTTAAAAGCGATAATCCCATACTGCGAACAAGTTGGGGTGAATCTGCAACACGAAGGAAATAGAGGCGATATCCCTACTTGATATACCCTGATTAGAAAGATAGCCACATGCGCGGGAACGCTCTTTATTGCTTTCGACCACGACATTGCTTTTATCTACCTTATCCCAGCCTTGCTTAAAGCCTTGCTGCAAGCGCTTTCCAGTTCTTTGAACGAAGGCACGTCGATTGACCTTTTCGCAAGAAAAATGACATCGTATCCAAAATAAGGACCATCCGTAGCACGGCAAACAGCACGCAATCGTCGTTTTGCTCGGTTTCTCCAAACCGCATTGCCATTTTTCTTACCAGCAACAAAAGCAGCACGTCCTTCACGGCCGTGCTGCTTTTCATCGCTTAAAACTATTAACGTAAAGTAAGGAGTGTTAAAACGCTGCCCGTTACTAAACAAACTGGAAATCTCTGCGCTGGATTTGATGATATCCAACCAAGACTCCTAATTTAGACGGTAAGACGCTTACGACCTTTAGCGCGACGAGCAGCGAGCACGCGACGACCACCTTTGGTAGCCATACGAGCACGGAAGCCGTGGCACTTTGCCCTTTTACGTTTATTGGGTTGATAGGTGCGCTTCATTTATATTCCCTTTCCAACAACGTCCAGTGCAAGCTCAGAATTATATAGCCGGCACAAAAAAATACAAGTATTTCCCGCCTATCATCAGTCAATAGGCGCAGCTATCTATTTTGACAACGCAGCAAAATAAAGCAAGCGCGACGGCTCTACCTCGCCAATAATCCATAAAATGCAGGTCAGCGACATCTTTTCAAACCAAAAGCGAAAACATTTCGTAGAAAAGATCGTCGAAAACAAAGAACGCCTATCCCGAATAAACCCCTACGAAACTATAAACACTGAATAATTATCGCGAAGTATGAATTCTTGTGGAAAAAGTGAAAAACCTAAGAAACAGCGCTTAAAAAAGTGGAAAACCTAAAACAAAAGCGAATCAATCCATATCGTAAAGAATTAATCAAGTACATTTTAATCAGGAGATTCGTAGAGCCGAATAGAAAAATACTTATTTGAACTGGTATTTTGTATTTACATAAAATAAAAATTCATTTGTGAAAAATCATGCTCTCTTAAAAACAAATCCTAGGTGAGATAAACAGTTACGAATGATTTCCTGCGTTTTTGCATAAGAAAGTTAACTTTTATAGATACATTTCTCAACCAATCACAAGACTTATCCCCTTGTCTAGATTTCATTTAATTCAGAGTTTTCCACTTTTCCTGAATTAAATGTTAATAACTTTGAATATCGCAGGTCAAAATATGTTTTTAATTCAGGTAAACAGAATTGACAATCTTCTAAACAAGTTTTAGGTAGATTTCGAAGCCATTGAGCCTTATTTAGGTACAATGGTCAGTGAATTATCTCGAATAGCGAAATTCGAGATAAAGAATCTTGAATGAATCTGAAGAAAACGCAGCAGAAATGAACAAAGAAGAAAACATTCAAAAGGAAGAGCAGCCTTTCGACTACGACCACGTCAAAAGCGTGGCGAGAATAGCTGCGTACGATGACCTGCAATCAGCGCCGAGAATGACGATCATCGAGCCAGCACCTACCGATGAATTCATCACGGATTTGGCTACAAAAGTCTACGAACAAGCAAAAATGATGGGTGGGAAGATACCCTTCACCATCATCAAAGAAGTATCTGAGAATTTCATCCATGCAAAATTCGAAGAGATGACAGTCTCCATCCTCGATGGTGGAAATACGATTCGTTTCGCTGACCAAGGTCCCGGCATAAACCATAAAGACAAAGCGAAGCTCCCTGGATTCTCCTCAGCGACAGAACCTATGAAAAATTATATTCGCGGAGTAGGGTCCGGATTACCTATCGTTCAAGACTATTTCGACGAGAGACACGGCACAGTGACTATCGACGACAACGTCTTGCGCGGCGCAGTCGTGACAATCAGTTTGAAAAACACGGATGAAGAAGAGGAGGAGGACGGCGATTTCGATGCGCCCAAAAATCCACCTCTTTATGAAAGAAACCGAACAACAACAGCGCAGGAACCGGGAGCTTTCTACCAGCAACAACCAGCGCATCCAAGCTTGCAGCAGGGAACCCTCTATCAAACACAGCAACAACAGATGCCCGCTCCCTATTATCAGCCGCAAGAACAAATTTACCAGCAAAACTATAACCAACAACAAACGTCCTACGTACCGCAAACGGCTTATCACCAAAACGGCTATCCCCAACAATTCGAGGCGTACCAGAACTTCGATAACCGTCAATCCCAAATAAGCATGGTGGGAGCAAATCATCGCGTCCCGATGTATATTCCCCAGACATCAACCATCTCCGAACGTGGGAAGCAGTGCTTGCTGGTGCTTCAGAGCGAGGGAATGCTCGGCGTTACCGAAGTAGCTGCCCTCACGGGAATACCTCAAGCAAGCGTGTTCAACGAACTCAAAAAGCTCGAAGAATCTGGTTTTATCGAAAAAACCGCAGGTAAAAAGCGCGTTTTAACGAATATCGGCCAAGCGGCGGCAAATAGTTTGTAAAAGAATCAAACGTTGCGACAAGCAAAGAGATTTGCAGTTTTCCACTAAACGTCCTTTATGTAGTAACATCATGAGGAAAAGTGGAAAACTGCCTTAATCCCGAGATAAAACTATCGAATCCCATCAAAAATCAGCTAGAAATCTTGCGGGGAAGCCATGGAAAGCGAAAGAATCGCCAACGAATGGTCGTTGGTCTGCAATCAAATAAAGACGTACAGCGGCATAGATGCAGCGCAAATCAATGCATTCTTCTCGCGCCTGCAGCCTCAAGCAATGAGCGATGGGTTCCTCATGCTCACGGCCGACAACGATTTCATCAAAACATGGATCGAGCGGCACTATCTCTCATATATTCGCCAAGCGCTTAAAGACATTTATAGCATCGATTACAACGTCATCATCGAAGTTGACACCAACCAGCAGCAGCCGCCAACAAATCAAAATATCGAACAGGCTACTGTACCCGTCCAACAACCTGCTCAAACGGTCTCAGCGCAAGTTCAAGCGATAGAAGGGAGCAACATGCAAAGCGCTCCCCTCAACGCAGCCCCAAACGAGCTTGCTCGACATCCATCGAACGTTCAGCAAAACAATGATTCTCAAAACGTTTTAACAGCGAAATCGTTCGAACAAGAACAAGGGAGCCAATCTCTCCCCTTCTCGACCCTTACGTTTGAAAACTATGTGACAGGAGATTCCAATCGCATGGCTTACTCGATGGCGGTAGCCGTTGCCGAAGCCCCTGGAGCGTCGCCTGCCTTAAATCCGCTGTTCATTTACGGAAAGTCGGGCTTGGGGAAAACCCATCTCCTTAGAGCGATTCAGAACTACATAACTAAAAATATGCCTCACCTCAAAACAGTGTATGTCGACACGCAGGAAATGCTTAACGACTACACCGACGCGGCTGCAACGCACGATAGGGAAAAACAAAGTTACCGCAATTTCAAAAATCACTACGAAAGCGCCGACGTGCTACTTATCGACGACGTTCAACATCTGCAAGGTAAAACGCAAACGCTCAACATGGTTTTTCAGATTTTCAACAATCTCACGAATCAAGGAAAGCAGGTTATTCTTTCCGCGGATCGCGCACCAAGGAACATCGACATCGATGAACGTTATTCGAGTCGATTCAATTCCGGCGGGACATTCGATATCCAGCCGCCGGAATTCGAGGTTAAGCTCGGAATCGTTCGCAACTTCATTGAAGAGTACAGGCAGAAATCAAACGGACAAGATATCAATGTTCCGCCGGAAATCCAGCAGTATATAGCTGAAAATTCCAGCTCAAATATCCGCGAGCTCAAAAGCGCCGTAACTAAAGTCATTTATCAAATCAACGCCTTCGATGGGTCGGAAATGACCTTGCAGAAAGCAAAAGACTTGCTAAAAGACCACTTCACCGGCGGTTCGATGAAAAAACTGACTGTTGCCGACATCCAAAAGCAAGTAGAGGCTTACTACAAAGTAAGCCACGCCGACCTCATAGGGAAAAAACGTTCTCGAAACATCGTATACGCGCGCCAAATCGCAATCTATCTCTCAAGACATATGCTCGACCTTCCTTTTAGTTACATCGGAAAAAGTTTCGGCGGCAAGGATCACACCACCATCATGTATTCGGTTAATAACATCGAGGAAAAGATAAAGGAAAATCTTGAGATAGCCGAGGAGCTAGAGATCATCAGAAGAATGATTCAGGAAGCCTAGCAGAAAAACCCTTCAACGTCACTGAAGCTGTTGAAGGGTTTGTTGAAATGCGGCCTAAAGAAAGCGGATAAACGATAAAGTCGGTGGATAAATAATAAAAGCAATAATAAAGGTGGACGGAGAAAACTGCCAGTCAACATTTTTTAAAACCGATTTTACAGTTCTGAACAGGATGAATGGTTGTTTTCCACTAATACACCTTGCTTATTATTACTACTATTTAATTATTTATTATTTAATGAATTGAAATAGAGAAAGAACCTCTCGTCCTGCATAAGGTGAGTCATCGGACGTTGATTTACGCAAACGCGTATTCTGTAAATGTTTGAAGGAAGAAATAAAAAACCAGGGGGAAAGATGAAATTCAGCATCAATCAGTCGGAGTTGCAAATTGCTTTGAATACCGTGCAGAAAGGTGCAGCGACGCGATCGACTCTCCCAGTGCTTTCGGGCATCTATATCGTTGCTAAAGGTGATCAAGTCGTTTTCCAAACAACGAACCTTGAGCTCTCTATTCAATACACTTGCGCTGCACTCGTTGAAGAAGAAGGACAAGCGGTTTTACCTGCGAAGCTTATATGCGACATTGTGAAAAATCTTCCGGATGCGGCGATTCATCTGACCACGATCGATCTCGAGACCACTATCACTTGTGATAACTCTTCCTATTCGATTAAAGGGCTCGAGCCTCAAGATTTCCCTGCCTTCCCAAAAGTTGCTACTGATCAGCAAATTCGTGTGCCTTTCGACGTGTTTTCATCGATGGCGAAGCACGTATGCCACGTTGTCTCGCGCGATGAAAGCCGTGCGATTCTCACGGGCGTTTTAATCATGGCGGAAAACGGCATGCTTCGCATGGTTGCTACTGACTCCTATCGTTTATCTTTGGTCGAGCAGCCTATAGAATCAGTAGCTGACGATTTCAATGCCGTTATTTCGGGCGGGTTTGTGTCTGAGTTGGCTAGTTTGCCTAAATCTGGAGAAGATATAACCCTTGCTCTTGCTGAAAATCAGATAGTTATATCGTATCGTGGCACGGTTTTCGTCAATCGTCGTATCGAAGGGAAGTTCCCTAACTACAAGCAGTTACTGCCAAACAGCTGCGAGACGCGTGTGACTGTCGGTCTTACGTCATTGGTTTCCGCTGTCAAACGCGTCGCCCTGCTTGATCAGAGCGGTTCTCCCGTGAAGCTATCCGTCAATGCGGAGACCCAAACCATTCAGCTTTCTGCCGTGGCTCAGGACGTGGGTTCTGCCCAGGAGACGGTTCCTGCGCAGATTGCGGGCGGCGATGTAGACATCGCCTTTAACAGCAGTTATGTTCTCGATGGTTTGAATTCCACCAAGGGGGATACTGTCGATCTGGAAATCCAAGCTTCTATGAAGCCTGGTATTTTCAAGAACCCTGCGGATCTTAGTTATACCTACCTCGTGATGCCTGTGCGTCTCTCTTAGATTCTCCGGTCTGTTGTCTATGGATTTGCACTTAGAAAGCATCAAGCTGAATCGTTTTAGAAACTACGATGAATTCTCGCTTGATTCTATCGGTCCTTTAACCATATTTGTTGGTCAGAACGCTGTAGGGAAAACTAATGTTCTGGAAGCTTTGCAACTCTGCACAGCTCTCTCGTCGTTTAGACACCCTACTTCCGAACAGATGATTAAAGAAGGCTCCGATAGCGCACGTGTAGAGGTGCATGAGACCGATGGAAACAGAGATCTTACGCTTTCCATGGGTGTGGAGAAGGGCCAAAGGAGATACCAACTCAACGGCAAATCTAAACCTATTGTCGATTTGAAGGGGCTGCTTCCAGCTGTTATCTTTACCCCCGATGATCTCGCTTTAGCTAAGAGTTCGTCAGGGGTAAAAAGGGACGCCATTGACGATCTCGGATCTCAATTAACCAAAAATTACTACATCATCAAGCGCGACTATGAGAAAGTGATTAAGTATAAGAACCGTTTGCTTAAAGAAGAAGCACCAACGGAGTTCGTAAAAAGCATAAACGACACCCTGATTACTTGCGCTGCTCAGTTGGCTTTCTATCGCATTGAGCTTTTCGGACGCATCGTTGCCGCGCTGAAAGAAAACTATCGTTTGATTTCTGATGGGGAGGAACTTTCCGTCGGCTACTATCCATCATGGAGTGCACGAGAATTTGCTGATATTCCGCCGAGGATAAATCGTGATTTTATCAAGGACAGTCTCGATTGCGCTCTTGATGAGGACTTTTCTGAAGAGCGGGCGCGCAAAAGGAGCATAGTGGGGCCTCATGCGGATAAAATTAAGATTTTCATCAATGGCCGCGATGTTTCATCTTATGCAAGTCAAGGTCAAAGACGCAGCGTCGTGCTCGCATGGAAGATAGCGGAAGTTGCGGTGATAAGGGAGTCCTTGCGGCAGAATCCGATACTGCTGCTCGATGATGTTATGAGCGAACTCGATGCGTCGCGTAGGGAAGCACTCCTTTCTCTTGTAGAAGGTGATATTCAAACTTTTATAACCACTACCACTCTCGATTATTTCGAAGAAGGCTTTCTGAATCGAGCCTCGATAGTTTTTCTCCCTGCAGACAGGAAACGTATAGATTTGAAATGCCAGTCTAGGGTGAATAGCGGACGGGCGGGCTTATGAGAAAGCTAGGAAAACAACTCGACATTGCCTTTTTGAAAATGTCGAAAGGAAATTCTGCTGCAATGATTCAGCGCCGTGCTACTCAAGTTCGTGCCGAATTCAAGGAAGCTATAGAGTGGGTTTATGGTGACTATTCGTCCATTTTCCTTAAACATGTGAATGCTGTTTACATCACAAAAAAGCCCGACCAGCCCTGTAGGTTGATAACTTACGTCGACGAAAGTATGTTTGCTGCCGACCTGAATGCTCAGCGTGAAATGGTCAAAGGCTGGATAAACGATAGGTTTAACGAGCGAATCGAAGTCTTCGAGATACACACATCGCGCGGACGCTACAAAGAATCTCATCCGTATCTCGAGAGTAACGCTGATGCTGTTTCTTCCTACGGACGTGCTAGTAATGGTGGGAGGATTTCCATCAAAAAGCTCTCCGAAGAAGAAGTGTTTCACGTGAAACAAACAGCCGCATCGCTTGAGGACGAGAAACTGAAGAAAGCTTTTGAAAAAGCGATGATTGCCGATTTAAGCAGAGATTTCGATTAATCGAATAAAAAAGAACATCTTTGCTTTAAATCGCTGCTTAGAAAAGAATTGATGCCGTGGAGAACCCGCGCGCAAGTGTTTCAACACTGATGTTCGTGATAAAATTCATACATTAACCTCCGAAGCCCTGTCGCAATCTCAAGCTATTCGAAAACAGAAGATGTCGAAATAAGCTTACCTTGCGTGCAGTGCGCTCAAAATGAATATTTGCGAAGGAGTGTGCAGTGGCAGATACCGAAGAAAATTACGGCGCCGACGCGATTCAGGTTCTCGAAGGTCTCGAGCCTGTCAGGAAGCGCCCCGGTATGTATATCGGAACCACCGGTCCTCGCGGCCTTCATCATCTCGTTTATGAGGTTGTCGATAATTCGGTCGATGAGGCTCTTGCGGGGTTTTGCAACCATATCAAAGTGATTATCCACCCCGACAACTCAATCACCGTTATAGACAACGGCCGCGGCATTCCGGTGGAGAAGCATAAAAAGGAAAAAATTCCAACAGTCGAGGTTGTTCTGACCATTCTTCATGCCGGCGGCAAGTTCGGCGGAAGCGGTTACAAGGTTTCTGGTGGTTTGCACGGCGTTGGTGTTTCCGTCGTGAACGCGCTTTCTTTACGTACCGAAGTTTGTGTTCGTCGCGACGGCAAAGAGTATGAAATAGCCTTTGAGCGCGGTAAAACCGTTGAGAAATTGCATGAAATCGGTGGCTCTAAGCACACGGGTACTACGGTGACGTTCTGGCCCGACCCCGAGATTTTCACCGAGACCACGATTTATGATTATGACACGCTGCAGGCACGTCTGCGCGAAGTGGCTTTTCTCAACAAGAATCTGAAGATCGAACTCATCGACGAGCGTTCGAATCCTCAGCTCCAGGAAAGCGATAAAGCTGAGGAGCCTCGCACCGAGGTGTTTCAATATGCTGGTGGCATCGTCGACTTCGCGAAGTGGCTTACTTCTGGCAAAGAAACTTTGAACAAGCCCATCTATTTCGAAGCAGAGAACGCCGACGGCACTGTTGAAGTTGCCATGCAATGGACCTCTACGTATTCAACGAATATGGTTATGTCTTTTGCAAACAACATTCACACCATCGAAGGCGGCACGCATCTCGATGGTTTCAAGCAGGGTCTTACGCGAACCATCAACGAATACGCTCGCGCCAAAGGTATCTTGAAGGAAAAAGACAGCAACCTTACCGGCGATGATACTCGCGAAGGTTTGGCTGCCGTTATTTCCGTTAAATTGCATGACCCGCAGTTTGAGGGGCAGACTAAAACCAAGCTTGGTAACACCGAAATTCGACCGCTGGTTCAAAAGGCAGTTACGCAAGGTCTTGCTGAGTATCTAGAAGAGAATCCCACGCCTGCAAAGCGTATCGTCAACAAGGCTTCTCAGGCACTGAAGGCTCGCGAGGCTGCTCGACGTGCGCGCGAGGCAACACGGCGCAAGGGTGTTCTTGAATCCTTTGCTTTGCCGGGAAAATTGGCGGACTGCTCAAGTAAGGATCCTGCCGAATCCGAAATTTTCATTGTGGAGGGCGATTCTGCAGGTGGTTCGGCTAAACAAGCACGTGATCGCAAGCATCAGGCTATTTTGCCCTTGCGCGGCAAGATTCTAAATGTTGAACGTGCTGGTTTGACGCGCGCCCTCGGTTCGGACACTATCAGCTCGCTGATCACGGCTATCGGCACCAACATCGGTGACGATTTCGACGCTGATAAAGCTCGCTACCACCGCATCATCATCATGACCGATGCCGATGTCGACGGTGCACATATCCGTATATTGCTGCTCACTTTCTTTTATCGATTTATGCCCGAGCTGATAAATCGTGGTTACGTGTACATCGCTCAACCGCCGATTTTCGGCATTAAGAAAAAGAACTCGCGTTCGCCCAAGATCGATCGTTATATCTACGACGAAAAAGCCCTCAGCTCTGTTTTGGCTGAGTATCCCGAACCCGACAAGATGTCGGTTCAGCGTTATAAGGGCCTTGGAGAAATGGATCCCGATCAGCTTTGGGAGACCACCATGGAACCCTCAACGCGCACGTTGCTGCAGGTAAGCATCGATGATGCTGCAGAGGCGGAACGCGCCGTAAGCGATCTTATGGGCGACAAGGTTGAACCACGTCGCGATTTCATACAGTCGCACGCGCGTGATGTTCGCTTCTTGGATATTTAAGGAGACCACCTAGATGAGTGACGAAACAAAAGATGGCTTCGGCGACGAATTCGAAGACGATGGTCTTAATAGCGATGATGTCATCGGCGATGTAGAGGGCGAAGAGACCGAATATACCGACGACGAATCTCAAGAGGTGGATTACAGCCGCTTTACGACCATCGCCGAAGATGATGCGTTAGTGAATATGCCCAACCCCCATGGTGGCATCGTGAAGGATGCGAATGGCGGCGAAGGCACTGTAGTGCGTACGGCTTACTTAGGCAAAGAAATGCAGACGTCATTCTTGGAATATTCCATGAGCGTTATCGTAAGCCGCGCTTTGCCTGATGTCCGTGACGGTCTCAAACCTGTACATCGCCGTATTTTGTATGCAATGAACGAATCGGGTTACACTCCGAGCCGTCCTCATATGAAATCGGCTCGTACCGTAGGCGATGTTATCGGTAAATATCATCCCCACGGGGATAGTGCCGTATACGACACCATGGTTCGATTGGCGCAGCCTTTTAGCATGCGTTTGCCTTTGGTCGATGGACACGGAAACTTTGGTTCTATCGATGGTGATAGCGCTGCTGCAATGCGTTACACCGAGGCTCGTCTCGATAAAGCCGCTATGGAGCTCCTACGCGACTTAGACAAGGAAACGGTTGACTTCCAGCCAAACTACGATGAGAGCCTGGTAGAACCTACTGTTTTACCAGCACGTTTTCCCAACCTGCTGGTAAACGGTTCTTCGGGCATCGCTGTCGGCATGGCGACGAATATACCGCCTCATAATCTTGGTGAAGCTATTGATGCGACATGCATGCTGATAGACAACCCTGACGCGACGACGGAAGACCTGATGAAGGTCATGCCCGGCCCGGATTTCCCGACGGGTGCCGAGATTATGGGTACGTCGGGCATCAAGGATGCTTACGAGACCGGTCGCGGGTCTATCACTATCCGTGCAAAATACGAAATTAAAGAACTTAAAAACGGTCGCAACCAGATCGTTATCAAAGAGATTCCCTACCAAGTAAATCGTCAAAAGCTGTTGGAGAAGCTTGGCGAATTGGTGCGTGATAAAAAGCTACCCGAAATCAGCAACATTCACGACGGGGCGGATCGTCATGGCATCGATATCATTATCGATCTGAAACAAAATGCTATTCCTCAGGTCGTGATGAACAAGCTGTTCAAACACACACAGCTGCAAGTCGGTTTCGGCGTTATCATGCTGGCGCTCGTTAACGGCGTACCACGCGTTCTCTCGCTGAAAGAAGTGCTGCATCACTACATAGTGCATCAGGAAGACGTTATCGTTCGTCGTACGCGTTTTGAGCTTGCCAAAGCTGAAGAGCGTGCTCATATTCTCGAAGGCCTTATCGTTGCGCTTGATAACATCGACGAGATCATCAGCATTATTCGTTCGTCTCAAACCGATCGTGAAGCAGCGGCGCGTATGACTGAGCGTTTTGGTTTGAGTGACAAGCAAACCGAAGCGATTTTACAGATGCGCTTGCGGCGTTTGACGGGTTTGGAGCGCCAGAAAATTCAAAGTGAGTTGGATGAACTGCGCGAGAAGATCGCATACTACAAGCGTGTTCTCGGCGATACGAACCTTGTGCATCAGATCATCAAGGAAGAAATGATCGAGATCAAAGATCGTTTCAACACGCCGCGTCGTACCGAAATCGGCATGGATGCAAAAGACATCGACGTCGAAGATCTGATTGCCGATGAAAACATGGTTGTTACGGTTACCAAGGCTGGTTACGTTAAGCGTCTTCCTGTCGCCACCTATCGTTCGCAGAAACGTGGAGGTAAGGGAACCCAGGCAGTTAATCTCAAAGACAACGATTTCGTCGAGCATTTGTTTGTTGCGAGCACTCATTCGTACATGCTGTTCTTCAGCTCGATGGGCAAGGTCTACCGTTTGAAGGTGTATCAGATTCCTGAAGCAAGCCGCCATGCGCGCGGTACTGCGATCGTGAATCTGCTTCCGCTCGAAAAAGGCGAGACCATTGCCGCTGTTATCGCGACGAAAGATTTCCCAGAAGACGAATATCTGATGTTTGCAACTAGTCAAGGTATGGTCAAAAAGACTTCTATGGCGCTGTACAACCGCACGCGCAAGGATGGCTTGATTGCCATTAATCTGAAAGATGGTGACAAGCTGATATCGGTTAAACGCGTAACGGCTGGCGATATGGTTGTCATCGCCACTAATATCGGCAAGGCTATCAAATGGGACGAATCGGAAGTTCGTGCCATGGGACGCGACACCATGGGTGTACACGGCATCGGCCTGCCTGTTGGCGCCGAGGCGCTTGGTCTCGAGATAGCTCGAGAAAACTCAGAGTTGTTGGTAATTACCGAAAAGGGCTACGGTAAGCGCACGCCTGTGGAAGAATATCCGACTCAGCATCGTGGCGGACAAGGTGTATTCACCATCAATATGACTGCTAAAAAGGGTATGTTGGCTGATGTTAAGGTTGTTCAGCCTGGTGACGAGATCATCATCATGTCCGAAGAGGGTTTGACAGTGCGCACTCCTGTTTCGGGTATTTCGCAACAAGGAAGGTCGACGCAAGGCGTCCACATCATGAATGTTGCTGATGACGATAAAGTTTCTGTTGTAGCTATCTCTAAACGTGCTAAGAAAAAGCAACATTCCGATAACGATGACATCGAGGTTGACGGTAAAGAAGAGATGTCCGAAGACGATCTTGATGACTAGGCAGTGCCTTTTCAAGGTTTCATCTTGAGAAAAAGAAAAGGGATGTTTCACGTGAAACATCCCTTTTCTCGTATACCGAGCAAGTCTAGGAAATAATCCTAACGAGAGCTGAAAGATAGCCCAGTCTGAAAAATCGCACTGCTTTCTGCTGTATCACGTCGCGATCTTCGTCACGGAAATCTGCTTGTTGTCCAGTTGAGTAAGCCTACGTTATCATCTGACTACCCGATAAAAGGAATGTGTATGGATAAAGATGTAAGAGGGTTTGTTGAAAAAAACGTCGGAGCTGGCGTGAAAAAGGTTCAACAAAATGCAGAAGATATAGCAACGGTTGTGCAGGAAGCGAATCAGGAAGGTGCAAAACGCCTTGCTGAAACAAAAGAAACTGTGCAAAATCTTTATCAGGAAGACAACCATATTTCCAAACATAAATTACCCACCGCATTGCGTGTGTTTGGCATTCTCTGCATCATCGTGGGTATCGCCTCTATTCCTGTAGGTGTTCTTTCCATCGTGGTGCTTACCCACGCTGTGATAAACACCGATTTTGCTGCGATGTACGAGATAACCGTTTCGACCCAGGCTCTCGTGCTTTTTGCGGTCGTTTCGCTCGTCAACGTAATTGAAGAGATATTGTTCATAGTTCTTGGATTCAGGCTTGCGCGCAATAAACGTCGCGGTGCCGCACGTTTATCCCAAACGCTAATTTGGGTAGCCGTTGTAGACGTTGTAGTGAATTTGATGTCTGGCGGTTTGAGCTGGCGGATTTTCTTAGGAACAGCGTTACTGATTTTCTTGACGGTTATGTATGTAACTCTTGATCCTCAGCTACGCGAAGAGCGTATTTTGCAGCGAAAGCTTAAAGCGCTCGAAGATAAAAGCGATCAGATGGAAGGTATTTTAGGCCGCGATAAAACGGGTGAAGGCTATCTAAAACTCGATTTCTTCAATATTTTCTGGCTGTTTGTTATTGCGAGTGTCATAGGACTCATTATCGAATCGCTCGTGTGCCCCTTCTTGAACAACAGGATAGAAAACCGTACAGGTATGCTCTGGGGTCCTTTCAGCCCAATTTACGGCGTCGGTGCAGTGCTGATGGTTATTCCCCTCAATCGTTTTTATGATAAAGATCCGATGATCATCTTTATCGTGAGTGCGTTCATCGGCGGTCTTTTCGAATATTTGGCAAGTTGGTTCTTTCAATTTGCTTTCGGCATCTCTGCATGGGATTACAGCATGGAGCCGCTCAATTTCGATGGACGTACTGATGCGTTTCATATGGTGTGCTGGGGAGTTATGGGGCTCATCTTCATCAAGTTCATTGTTCCGAAATTGCTGACACTCATTAACAAAATCCCGTGGAACTGGCGTTATGCGGTCACCACGGCTTTTGCTGCTTTCATGATAGTGAACGCTTTCATGACGCTTATGTCTTTTGAATGTTGGTATGCGCGTACGGCTGGCGAGCCTGTCGATACACCGGTTGCTGAGTATTTCGATAAGCATTACGACGACGCCTTTATGAGTAAGCATTTCGCTACTATGAGCATGGATCCGTCGAGGGCAACCAGAAAGTAATTCGCGTTTAGCCTGGTGAGAGGTGAATTACTGGAAGCAGGAAATAAATTTTAAAAAAAGTGCTTGCAGGAATTTTGTAAAGGCGTTATGATAGCAAAGCACTTTTTCAAGGGCCCGTAGCTCAGTTGGTTAGAGCGCACGCCTGATAAGCGTGAGGTCGCTGGTTCAAATCCATTCGGGCCCACCATTTTAGCGATAAACGCTCCATCGTGAGCCGAGTTTGCCGGTGGAGCGTTTATTAATATTTGGGGAATTAGCTCAGCTGGGAGAGCGCGGGCTTTGCAAGCCTGAGGTCAGGGGTTCGATCCCCCTATTCTCCACCATAGTTAAATCAGACGAACCTTTGTTTATCAAGGGTTCGTCTTTTTATTGCTGTGAAAGCCACTGATTGCTTGTATAAAGATGAAGGACGCCGTAAGCGTCCTTCATTTCCAGATCAAGAATGTACCGCGGCGGATTAAGGCTCGAGTTGGATTCGAGCTCCGTCTTCAAATGCAAGTTCACGTTCGGGCCCGTCGAGAGCCTTGCGGGCTTGGTCGCGGAGGTTGTTCATTCCGCTTAGGAACTGGCGGTACATGACTAATGTGAGATAACGGCCTTTTTCAGAAGGGATGAGGCATTCGTCGTTATCCACTTCGAACGCATGGTTGGCGCGCATGAAGGCCATTTCAACAGGTAATGCGCTTTCAATGCTCTTGCCCCCAAATAGATCTCTGAACTTCTTCTTGTCAAAGCGCAAGGTGTACAAGCCCAAGAGGAAGCAATAGCGCATATGATCGCGCTCAGAGAGATTCATACGGCCCATGATAGACATATGCCCGCTCTCAATAGCATCGTTGTACTCCTGGAGGCTAAAGGTGTTCACGTACAGATGTCCATTTAAGTGAGAAATCGACCCGCTGCCAACGCCAGGATATTCATCGTAGGAGGTCTGCAACTCCTCAACGGGAAGCTCGACGTCCTCTGCTCCCGATTCGTTCAGACGATTGAACGTCCAAACCGTTTCACGACGGAATGCCGGCGTGTCTCCACCAGTAAGGCCGTCATCTAAAAGCTTGTACATGTCGAATTCGCGGTTGTAATCCATCTTCCCAAGCTTTTCGGCCATCTTCTTCGTGGTGCAGGAAGAGACGTACAGAGGTGAGAAGGTGGTTTGCCGGCATCCGCATTGCTTGATGAGTTCGACATCGCGGGCAAGGATCTCCTCAGTTTGGCTGGGGAAATTGAAAATCATATCGACATTCAACGAATCGAAATAATTGTTAGCCTCGCCGATGCGTTCGAAGATCTCTTCCCCGCTGCCGTATTTGTTGTAGCGGTCCATTTGCTTGAGAAGGCCGTTGTCAAAACTCTGCACGCCTACCGACATGCGCTGAACACGTCCTTTAAGCTCGTTTAGCCAAGGTTGCGTGAGATGGTTGGGATTTGTTTCGACAGCTACTTCCTTGACCGAGAATTTTTCGCGACCGAGATCGATGGTTTTGCAGAGCTCGTCGAGCAGAATCGTCGGTGTGCCTCCACCAAAGTAAAGGCTTTCAAAGTCGTAGCCGAGGTCAATCAGCATGAGCATTTCTTTGCGCATGTTTTCAAAATAATGCCGTGCGATATCCTCGCGGCACTTGTAACGGTTGAAGCTGCAGTAAGGACAGAGTACCTCGCAAAAAGGAACATGCAGATAAAGCATGTATTTTTGACCCTCGCGCGGCGCAGGAAAGAAATTTTCTTCAGTGGGTTTTATGACCAGATGCGATTTGGCGATATTCTTCACGATGTTGGTGAGCATGCGCTCGCTGATCATGAACGGCTCCTTGCGTTTGGATAAACAGAATGCAAGTTCGAATGGTAGCGCGTTCATGGGCATTCACGTGCTAAATCATCTATTCTAACGGAAATTCTAGGAACAAATGCGCCGTGTCCGTGTACGGCAAATGATTGCGGTATCATTGAAAAATTGCAGCGGAAGAGGTGAACATGAATCGGGAAGAAGCTTTGCGCACGCTCGGCTTGGATGAAAGCGCAAATGAGGCTGATATCAAAGCGGCCTATCGTGAGACGGCGCAGATTCTTCATCCCGATAAATTTGCTTCGAATAAAAAGCTGCAGAATCGTGCGACCGAGCAGTTTAAGAACTTGCAAGAGGCGTACGATTGTCTAATCTCCGGGAAAGGTACAGGTGCTGGCCGAACAAAACGCGGCGGTTCGGTTGCGAGGTCGTCAGCCCAGGCGACGGGGTCGAGCGTCTACGAAGCGAAACTTGCAGGCCTTGCCGCAGCGCGCGTTCAGCTTGTGAAACAGCGCGATTTGGCAACCGATGAGCGACGTAACGGCTTCATTATGGCTGCTGCCGGCGTATTTGTCGTTTGCGCTTTACGGAGAATTCCAGCTATCGCGGCAATCGCATCGGCTGCGGCAGTTTGGGGCGTTGTGCAGGTGATATCCTCTCAGCGAACCATAACCACCATCAACGAGCATCTTGCTCGACTGAAAAAAGAAAAAGACGCCATTGAGGAAGAAATGGCGTAGCAATCGGTTCTTACGGAAAGAAAGAAGCAAGAGTGAAACAAGAAAACATTCGCAACGTTGCCATCATCGCGCACGTCGACCATGGCAAAACGACATTGGTCGATCGTCTTTTGTGGGCGTCGCACGTGTTTCGCGAGAATCAGTCGGTGCAAGAGCGCGTGCTCGATTCCAACGACCAGGAGCGCGAGCGCGGCATCACCATTTTGTCTAAGAACATCGCTATCGACTACAATGGCGTGAAAATCAACGTCATCGACACCCCGGGCCATGCCGATTTCGGCGGCGAGGTTGAGCGCGTCTTGAATATGGCTGACGGCGCCTTGCTCATCGTCGATGCTTACGAGGGTCCCAAACCCCAAACTCGTTTCGTTCTCTCCCATGCGCTCGAGCAGAATTTGCGCATCGTCGTCGTCGTCAACAAAATCGATCGCCCCAACGCCGACCCTGATGGCGCGGTCGATAAGGTTTTCGATTTAATGGTCGAGCTTGGCGCTAGCGATGAGCAACTCGACTTCCCTGTTATCTATGCTTCTGCGGTCAACGGCTATGCTCGTTATGCCTACGACGATGGCAACATGGACATGGTTCCGCTGCTCGACACCATTTTGAAGGAGATTCCTGCCCCCGATGTCGATGTTGACGCTCCGGTTGCCCTTCAGGTGTGCACGGTCGATCACAGCAGCTACGAAGGCCGCATCGGCATCGGGCGTTTGCATTCGGGCACGATGCACGAAAAAGAGCAGGTCGTCGTGGTAAAGGCGGATGGTACGCAGTACAACGCGCAGATTCGCAAGGTATACACGTTCGATAAGCTGGGCAAGGTCGAGGTTCCCGAAGCTCACGCCGGCGACATCATCGCCGTTATCGGCGTGGAAGACGCTGACATCGGCGATGTGATTACCGATCCCGAAAATCCCGTGGAGATGCCCCCCATTGCCGTTGAGGAACCCACGATGGCTATCGTTTTCGAGGCTTCTACCAGCCCGCTCGTTGGCCGCGAAGGCGATATTGTCGGCGGCCGTCAACTCAAAGAGCGCCTCATGCGCGAAAAGGAAAGCAACATCTCCATGCGCATCAACGAAACCGAAGACCATTCGGGCGTTGAGGTTGCGGGCCGTGGCGTTTTGCATCTTTCCGTCCTCATGGAGACCATGCGTCGCGAAGGTTTCGAATTTCAAGTGGGACGTCCCCAGGTTGTTTACAAGATCGATGCCAACGGAAACAAGCTTGAGCCGATCGAAGAGGCGACGGTCGACGTTCCCAACGATTATTCCGGCAAAGCGATCGAGGTAATGGGCACCGCGGGCGGCATCATGGAGGATATGTCCTCCGATGAGAACACAACGCATCTTACGTTCAGCATTCCGTCGCGCGGTACCATGGGCCTAAAGACCAGAATCTTGAACGCCACGCATGGCGAGGCTATCTTGTTCCATCATTTCCGCGAGTACGGCCCGTATTCGGGCGAGATGGTGGGGCGCAAAAACGGATGCATGATCGCCATGTCAACGGGCAAGGCTGTTGCGTATGCGCTTGATACGCTGCAAGAGCGCGGGCGTTTGTTCGTGGCTCCTGGCGACGAGTGCTACGAGGGAATGATTGTCGGCGAGTCCGCCAAAGAAGGCGACATGGTCGTGAACGTCGAAAAGACCAAGAACCTGGGCAATCAACGTTCCTCTACCGCCGATAAGGCCATCCAGCTCACCCCCCCGCGCACCTTCACCTTGGAGGAAGCGCTGGAGTACATCGAGGACGACGAGCTGGTGGAAGTCACTCCCGAAAGCATCCGCATGCGCAAGCGTTTGCTTTCTGCAACCGATCGTCGAAAAGCTAACAAAAAGTAGTCGTAGCGATAACAATAGTTCGTTCAATCTAACCGAAAAGAAGCGGGAGGTTTGGGGAAATCCGGGCTTCCCGCTTTGTTGTTTTGCTATTTGTGAATCGAGTGTATCCGTATTGTGCAGCGTGCGTGCGGCCTTCGCGGCGTATGCGAAAATCACAAACGATATCTCTGGTGCCGATAGTGCGCCTTTGGTTTGTGCTCAAACGTAACAGAAACGAAGGAATAGGGTTCTAATGAGGTCATTTAAACTCGCGTCCGCCGTTGTGGCCGCCTGCCTCGCTGCAAGTTGCTTTGGTCTTGCGGCTTGTTCGGGCGCTAACGGCAAGGATGCCGTTGCCGCAACGGTGAACGACACCAAGATCCTCGAAAGTGATGTCACTTCGTCTATCGAGGCCATTCGCAGCAACTATGGACTCGACGATGACGATAGCTGGGGAAAGTTCCTCGCGCAGAATAGCATGACCCCCGAGAGCATCCGCAAGCAGATGATCGATTCGTACGTGAACCAAGCCCTCGCCGAGCAGGGCGCCGCCGACCGCGGCGTTAGCGTCGACGATAGCGAAGTTGATTCCTACGTGCAGACCATGAAGGCAAATTATTCGGGTGACGATGCCTGGAACAACGCTCTCAAGGAAGCTGGTTTCACCGAAGATTCGTATCGCGAGCGCATCAAAGACTCGCTTCTTTCTCAGAAGCTCAGCCAGAGCTTTACCGATGCGGTTTCCGATGATTCGTTTTCTGACGATACGCTGAACAGCTACGCTTCTATGTATGCTTCGTATTTCAAGGGTGCAAAGAAGTCGTCGCATATCTTGTTTGCGGCCGATGACACCGAGACGGCGCAGAAGGTTCTCGATCAGATCAACGCTGGTGAGATTACCTTTGAGGATGCCGCTGAGCAATATTCCACCGACACTGGCAGCGCAAGCGATGGTGGCAATGTTGGCTGGGATAAGCTGAACTCTTTTGTCACCGAATACACCGACGCGCTTTCCGATTTAGATAAAGACCAGGTCAGTGGTTTGGTTACGAGTACCTATGGCATCCATATCATCAAATGCACCGATGTGTTCCAGCCTGCCGATGACGCAAACATCACTTACGTCGACTTGCCGAGCGAATTCCAAGACACTATCAAGAGCATGCTGAAGTCGAATCAGGGTCAAAGCGACTACAGCGATTGGCTTGCCGAGCAAAAAGAGAACGCTAACATCGTGATCAATGACATGCCTGAGAAAGTTTCCTACAACGTTGATATGAGCAAGTATCAGGAGGACGCTTCCTCGAGCGACGATGCTTCTTCGGATGGCGACGGCTCTTCGGATGATGATGCAACCTCCGATGAGAGCGATGATTCAACCGCGGAGTCGAGTGATTCCGCGGCTTCCGATGAGGAATCTTCTTCCTCTTCGAACTAATCGGGCGGTATCGACAAAAGGGCGAAAGATGTCTGATTTCTCAAGTCTTGTTTCCGAAACCTGCGGCGCAAAAGCGTCGCAGGTTTCTTCTGCTTTAGCAAAGCAACCTTTTATCAAGCTGACCGACGCTGAGGTTGTGCGTCAGGGCCGCACCTTGCTTAAAGTGCCCGAATTCAGCTTGGCCGAAGGCGAGCATATTGCCATCCTAGGTCCTAACGGTGCGGGTAAATCGACGTTCGTAAAGCTGATTACGCGCGAGATCATGCCGCTTTACCACGATATCCCGCCGGTTTTGTTTCGTGGCAACCCGCGTGCGACTTTGCTTGATGTGCGCAAGGCTCTCGGCATTGTTTCGGCGACCATGCAAAAAGAGATATCGTTGCATCTACCCGTGCGCGATATCGTAGCCGGTGGCGTGACGGGTACGGTTGGCATACCTGTCACGGTGGCTGCGCGCGACGCTTTGCAAGCGCGCGAACGAGCAACGGCGGCTCTTGAGCTTTTAGGTATCCAGGATTTGGCCGACGAAGACGTGATGAACCTTTCCACCGGCCAAGCGCGCCGCGTGCTTATCGCCCGCGCGCTTATGCACAACCCTGATGCGCTTATATTTGACGAGCCTTGCACAGGGCTCGATCCCGAAGGCATGTTCTACGTGCGCCAGAGCATGCGCAAGCTTGCTGCCCAAGGCAAATCGATTGTGCTGGTCACGCATTATCCCGAAGACATCATTCCTGAAATCAAGCGCATTTTGCTTATTCGCGATGGTGGTGTTTTCGCTGATGGTCTTAAGGAAGAAACGCTTACCGATGCGAAGATCAGCCAACTTTTCGGCATACCTGTGCAGATTAATTGTACTAACGGCTATTATTCGCTTGTGGCAGCTTACTAGCTGTTATATACTACGTACTCGCTGCAAGCTAAATATGCAGTTTACGGTAGCGGAGAGATGTCCGAGCTGGCCGAAGGAGCACGATTGGAAATCGTGTATACGTCAAAAGCGTATCTGGGGTTCGAATCCCCATCTCTCCGCCAGAATTTTCCGCCCGATGGTTTCCTGAGGGCGTTTTTGATAATTTAACAACCTTCGCGAAGCGCCAGGACATCGGTGCAAGCGAAAGAAGCCGCCGAACAGACCAGGCGGCACCATCCCATGCGGAGGGGTGGCAGAGTGGTTGAATGCGGCGGTCTCGAAAACCGTTTTACCGGTATTCCCGGTAACGAGGGTTCGAATCCCTCCTCCTCCGCCAGTTGAATTTTACGCCCGCTATGCGGGCGTTTTTCATATTGGCGACAATGAAAGGAACACCATGGCTGATCGTGTTACCGAAACCAATCTCACTGAAGTGCCCGAGATTCCCGATGTTTTGGAAAGCGCGCTGCTTTTTCTTCTGAAAGAATCGCGCGAAATGCTTGAACAGGGCAAGGATATTCCCCCGCGCACTGCTTTGGTGCTAAACGATACGCTGGTAGAAGAGGCCGCCGATGCCGATACTGTCGATGGCTGCTACGCGAAGGCACAGCATACGGTTCAAAACGCCGCTGGTGCGCGTGCCTATGGCTTTGTGTACGATGGCTATATCGAAATCGATGATAAGACAGTCGATGCCATCATTGCCGAAGGTGGCGTGCCAGGGATGGATCAGGGCGTTGCGCTTGGCATTGTGTATAGTGTGGCGGATGATGGGGCCATCACCTTTGAAGATGAGCCTACTTATGTTGGTGCTGCGCCAAATTTCATGATCGCTTTGCGCAAACATGCCATTGAGACCGAAGATGCAAACGAAGGCGTTGCTGATGAAGACGTCGATGCGGCTGAAGCTGACGCTGCAGGCGAAAACGACAAAATCGCGGCCGAATAGAAACCGAGTATAAAATCTGTTTGAGTTCTGCTGAATAGGTGCTGGGTTTCTGTCTGAGAAAAATTGCAAAACAGCAAGATATGAGCGACTTTCCTGTAAGGTTGGTCGCTCATACTATTTTCAACGAACACGCAGAACGGTTGAGCGGGATAGCATTTTCCAGACGGCAAATGGTGAAAGCGTGAACCTATCAGGAGAAACGCGGAATTTAGTTTATTAGCATCGGAATAATCTGGTACTATAAGCAGGCTGTTTTTCCTGCCCCGGCAATGCCTTCACCAGCCCGGGGCCGTTTGAGACCAAAGGAGGTGAGCTGATGAAGGCTTACGAATTGCTGTATTTCGTCGATCCTGTGACTGACGAAGAATCTCGCGCTGATGTCGCAAAGCGTATCGAAACCACCATCACCGAGGGTACTGGTGTTATCGACAACACCGAGGCTTGGGGCAAGCGCAAACTCGCTTACGAGATCAACGGTTTGACCGAAGGTGATTACACTTTGGTCGACTTCCATGCTGATCCTGCCAACATTGCAGAGCTGGACCGCATTCTGCGTATTAACGACACCGTGGTTCGCCACATGATCGTGAAGCGCACCGATCGCGATTAAGTCAAGCAATGCGCGCCTTTGCGCGTAGGTAGAAAGAAGGAAGAGACATGAGCATCAATCGAGTGATCATCAGCGGCAATCTTACGCGCGACCCCGAGCTGCGTTCTACCGCTAGCGGTATGGCGGTGCTTTCTATGGGCGTTGCAGTTAACGATCGTCGTCGCAACCAGCAAACTGGTGAGTGGGAAGATTACCCGAATTTCGTCGATTGCACCATGTTCGGCGCTCGCGCTGAAAGCTTGTCGCGTTTTCTGTCCAAGGGCACGAAAGTGACCATCGAGGGCAAGCTCCGTTGGAGCCAATGGGAGCGCGATGGTCAGAAGCGCAGCAAGCTGGAAGTGGTTGTCGACGACCTCGAGTTCATGTCGTCTCGCAATGGCCAGCCGCAACAGGGTAACGGTGGCTATAACAATGGTGGCTACGGCAACCAAGGTTATGCTCCGCAGCAAATGGCTCCTGCTGCTCCGGTCGTTGAAACGTCTTCATCCGTATACGACGAAGACATCCCGTTTTAAGCGAATTGAAAGAGGTACTAATGGCCGAATACTCAAAGCAGCCTCGCCGTAAGTACTGCCAATTCTGCAAGGATAAGGCAGAATACGTCGATTACAAAGATACCCAAATGCTGCGCAAATACGTCACTGATCGTGGCAAAATCAAGCCGCGTCGCGTTACTGGTGCTTGCACTCAACATCAGCGCGACATCGCGAACGCCGTGAAGCGTGCTCGCGAGATGGCTCTTATGCCTTACGCGGTTCCTGCCATCAGCGGTCGCGGCGACCGTCGCAATCGCTAGGCTAAGGAGGAACCATGAAAGTTATTCTTCTTACCGAAGTTCAGGGTAAGGGTGGCGAAGGCGACGTCATCGACGTTGCTCGCGGTTTCGCTAACAACTACCTGCTTTCCCAGGGTCTTGCCGTCAAGGCTACTCCGGGCAACCTGAAGCAGCTTGAGCAGAAGCGCAACAATATCGCCAAGCGCGAGGCTACCCGCGTGGCTGACGCCGAGTCTCTGAAGGCTCAACTCGAGGGCACCGAACTTGTTATCAAGGCTAAGGTTGGCGAGAACGGCGCATTGTTCGGATCGGTCACTTCTCAGATGATCGCCGATGCCGTGAAGGAAGCAAAGGGTGTCGAGATCGATCGTCGCCGCATCCAGATCAACCATGCTATCAAGACCGTTGGCGAGCACGCTGTCGAGGTTGACCTTTACCGCGACATCAAGGCTAACATCAACGTTTCTGTTGTGGACATCGAGGCAAAAGAGGAAGCTCCCGTTGAGGAAGTTGCCGAGCCCGAGGAAGCAGCTGCAGAATCTGAAGAAACTGCGGACGCAGAGTAAATAGTTTTCCTCCTTGCAAAAGGTGGAAAACGTGGAAAACTTCCCTTTACCCATATTGGATGGAGGGAAGTTTTTTATTCGCGGTGGAAATCGATACGGAGACCGATATTCGTAAGGTCGGGAATCTGTTTGCTGGGCACTTCGATGGGTTACTATGTTGCTTAAAGAAGATAGGAACATAGCATGCCGTACAACAACCAACGACCTCGCAATTCTTTCGATGAGCAATCGGCTTCGTCGTCGGGTAATAAACCCATTCCTCAGAATATCGATGCCGAAAAGTCGGTGTTAGCTGCGCTTATGCTTTCGCCGGAGGCTGCAGAAGAGATTTTTATCAAGCTGAAGCCTGAAAATTTCTATCGCCCTGCCCACAGGGTTATTTACGAAGCTGCTTTCGGGCTTAACGAACGCAATATCCCTATCGATCAAATTTCGCTTGCCGATACGCTTCGAGCGCAGGGGCAGCTTGAAGCCGTGGGAGGCCTCGGGTATCTTGCCGATCTCGCTGATAATTCGTTTGCTCTTATCAACTGGCAAAATCATGCTGAAATAGTTAAGCGCACATCGGTTTTGCGCGATTTGATATTCGCCGCTGCGCAGATCAACGCTTTGGCGTATGACGCGCCAGATGATCTATCCGTGGTGGTCGAAGATGCTGAAAAGACCCTCTTCAACGTCACCGAGCAGCGCATCTCGTCGTCATTTGTTCGTATGGATTCGCTTATCACTAACGCGTTCGAAGAAATCACGCGCATGTCGGAAAATGCGAGCGATATGCAAGGCGTTCCGTCGGGTTTCGTCGATGTCGATAAACTTTTCCATGGGTTTCGCGGTGGCGATTTGATTATTTTGGCAGCGCGACCAGGTGTTGGTAAGACTTCGTTTGCTCTTAACTTGGCAACCAACGCGGCAAAGCGCGGTTCTGCGGTCGCGTTCTTCTCGTTGGAAATGAGTGCCATCCAGCTTGTTCAACGTATTCTTTCCTCCGAATCGCGTGTGCCTTTGTCTAAGTTGCGCGGTTCGGAGAAGCTCTCCGATGCCGATTGGGGTCAATTAGCTGATGCTTCGAATAGGCTTTCGAAGCTCGATATGTACGTGGACGACACCCCGGGTCTTTCGATTTTGGAAGCTCGTGCAAAAGCCCGCCGCGAGCTTCGCCATGCGCAGGGCAACGGCCTTATCGTCGTCGACTACCTGCAGCTCATGCAGCCGCCGCAATCGCGCAAAGACGGAAACCGTGCGGTTGAGGTTGGCGAGATTTCGCGCGGTCTGAAGATTTTGGCTAAAGAGATGGACATGCCCGTTTTGGCCCTTTCGCAGTTGTCGCGTCAGGTTGAGATGCGCGGCGAGAAGCGCCCGATGCTTTCTGACCTGCGCGAATCGGGCTCCATCGAGCAAGACGCCGACATCGTTATGTTCATCGACCGCAGTATGGACGAAACCGAGGCCGAAAGCGACAAGCGTCCCGATTGGGGTACGGCACAACTTATCGTTGCCAAGCACCGCAATGGCCGAACCGACGACATAACGCTTTCTTTCAAGCCGGAGCTCACCAAGTTCATGGATTTCGCGGACGATTCGCGCGTTGGCGCGTATATGGGGTAGCGATATGGGAGAGCAGCTTACATTTATCCATGCGGCGGATTTGCACATCGGTGCCCCTTTCCGAGGGGTTCGAGCTCTGTCTGAGTCGTGGGCTAAACGCCTCGAAACCGCAATCCTCGAAGCGTATGAGCGCGTAATCCGTGCCGCGATAGATAACAAGGTTGACTTCGTCATCATTGCGGGCGACGTCTTCGACACGGCACGGGCGTCTTATAGCGACTACATGTCATTTTTCAAGGGCTTGGAAAAATTGCATGATGCGAATATCCCCGTGTATTTGGTGACGGGCAATCACGACCCGTACACCTCGTGGAGCAAGGATTTTGCTAAGTTTCCCGACAATGTGACTATGTTCGGTACCGACGAAGCTACATTTGCTTTGTACGAGCGTGCAGGACAACCCCTTTGCTTGCTTGGCGGCCGCAGCTTTTACAACCAAACGTGGCCTGCTGACAAAGACATTTCGGAAGGGATAAGCCGAAAAGCGGCGATTAAAGCGTTATTCCAGATAGAAGATTCGGTGCAGCGTGGTGCTCATGCGCCTTCTTCGGTTGACGCGCGCGCTGCGAAAAAAGCGATAGAGGAAGCGCCCTTTGCCGTCGGCGTGCTTCATACTGGGCTCGACAAAGATTTTAAGGCGCCGGTTAAGCCCAATTCGCTGCTTGATCGAGGGATAGATTATTGGGCGCTTGGCCATATCCATAAACGTATGGCGTATCCTTCGGACAAAGATCCGCGCATCGTGTTTTCGGGCGATATTCAAGGTCGTGATATAAACGAAGAGGGTTCGCGCGGATGCTACCTGGTAAAGCTTGCTGAGAACGAGAAACCTCGTATCAAATTTATTCCCACAGCTAGTGTTGTGTGGCAAAAGATAAAGGTTGACATTTCCGATTGCACCACGGTGTCGGAAATAACGGCGAAAATCTTGCGCAGCATGTTTCATGAAAATGGCAAGGCTCAATGCGAGGAGATGTGCGTGCGCGTGACCCTTACGGGGGAGAGCACCCTGCACGAGACGTTGAAGACGCCGGGCTTGATCGAAGACATGCGCGAAACCATAAACGGCAGCTACAGCGTGTTTTTCTGCGATGCGCTTATCGATGCCACGACGGCACCAATAAACAAAAAAGCTTTGGCAAACGAAGGTTTGTTCCCTGCTTTGTTGATGAGCCTTGTAACATCCGCCAAAAAGAATCCCGATGATATGCTCGATTATTTGCAAGGCGAATTTGTTGCCCGAGGTATCGAGATGCCAGATGACGTGCGTAAACGCATAAAGAAATACACTTCATCCGCTGAGAACGCCATCCTCGATCTATTGATGGAGGATCAAAAATGAGCCAAAGCCACCGTTTTTTGAAATATGCTCGCGTCGATAGTTTCGGGGCGTTTTTTAACAAGACCGTTGGACCGTTCTCGCCGGGGCTTAATGTTGTGTTCGGCCGCAACGAAGCTGGAAAGACCACCTTTACGCAGTTTGTCTCTGGTGTATTGTTCGGTTGGGAAGATGCGCGTGGTGGTAAAAACACTTACAAGCCAACCAATGCGGAGCGCTCGGGTGCGCTGATTTTTGCGGACGATGTTTCACGTGAAACGCATGGCGAGTTAGGTGCCGCATTCGATGAGCAAAACAAAGCGTCCAACAACTTGAGCGCAAGGCCCGATGGCTTGGATGGAGCTGGGGCTTCCGCGGGGTTATACCAAGCTGCTGCACCGTCGCACGAAGCGACCGCATCTGCAGCCGAATACGAGGTCTTCCGAGCGCGCAATGTCGACGGCTTGCAAGGCAGTGCAGATATAGTAAGCGATATCGACAAGGAAACCTTCCAGACGATGTTTCTGCTGACGTCGGATGAGCTGCGGTCCCTTCGAAACACTTCTGACGTTACGGCGCGCTTGCTTACAGCTGGCTCGGGCACTAATTCGAGCCCTGCACAGGCTCTTGCAGAAATCAACGAGCGCATTCAGTCGTATTCGTCTCGTGCTGCGTCGGCGACGGAATCGGTGACGCGTTTAAGCGAGCAGATCAAAGAAGCGCGCGTAAAGATGCAGCGTGCCTTGGAGCAAACCGAGCAATTCAAGGCGGAAGATCGCGAGCATCGTGAGCTAACGGCTCAGCGCAAGCGTCTCTCTGGAAAAATAGCGGAACTTAACAGTGAAATCGATTTTTTAGTTGCCAAGCGTGCTCAATTGCAGAAGGTAACCGAGCAAAAAGCGACATCTAAAGGAGAAATCGCAAAGTTAAAGGAAGAAGCGGCTCAGCAAAAGGTTGCAGCCACTGACGTGGCTGCAAACATCGACGAATATTTACTCGCGCTCGATCAGTTACAAGAGCGCGCTTTGTCCGATCAGTTGGATGAATTTGCCGATCAGCAGGTTCATGTGGCGCGTAGCATCGAGATAGCCGAGGAAAATCAGCGCACATCGCAGGCGGCGTATGATGCTTTGGTTGAGCTGGCGTCTAGCGATGATCGCTCTGCGAGTGCTCATCGCCAGCGTGCGCTGCAGATAGCCATGTCCATTGTATTGCCAGTTGCTTTCGCGCTGATAGGCATTTTGCTGTTCATGCGCGGACGTATTGTCGGGAGCCTTTCCTTTACGGGGTTAGGCCTGGCCTTGGTGGTTTTAGGCGCCATCTTGGCCGTGGGGGCGTTTCTTCTCGTGCTGCGCCCGAAAAACGAGGGCAACGGTCTTGATCAGCGGATGCAGGATGCTCAATGGGTGATGCTGCAAGATAAAAAGAAGCTGCAAAGCGTTCGCGACGTGCAAAAAGAGTTAGCTGATGAGCAGAAACGATGGCTCGATGCCCACGGCTTCGCAAAAGCCAGCGGATCGATTCGCCAAGCGCGCTCTCTCCTTAATGAGGCAAGGGCCGTTCGTGCGGATATCGCCCTTGATGAGCAACGTGCGGCGTCTTTCGCCTTGCGCCTTTCTTCGGCTGAGAGCAATTTGGCTGAATTGAATGCGCAGCAAACCAAGCTGATTGCTGCTATAGAGGATTCTAATGAGGGCGTCGCCTTGGTAGCCGCGCACACTCATCTTGATGCACCCTCGGCCGATTTCTCCGCGCTCGATGAACTTATCGACAAAAAAGCGGCGCAGCGCGACGAGTTGGTTTCTGCATTGGAGCATATAAGTTTGCGTTACGGCCGTTTGGAAGAACTGCTTTCCCAAGCCAAGTTGATGCATGCATACGACGAGGCAAAGCAGGATTATCAGCAGCTTCTCACGCGTCTAGAAGACAGCAAGCGCGATCTCGCCAAGCTGCTTATCGCGCGGCGTTTGCTCGAAACCGCAATAGCAACGTGGGAAAGCCGCAGCCAGCCCGAGGTCTATCGCCGCGCAAGCAAACTGCTTGAGCTCATGACGGGCGGCAAATGGGTGCGCATATCGCTTACGCCCGAAGGGAAGCTGGTGGCAACCGATGCGGTGCGCAACAGCCGTACGCCGCGCGAGCTTTCGCTTGGCACGTGTCAGCAGCTTTATCTCGCATTGCGCATTGCTCTTTTGATGTGCGCCGACAACGTGGGGAGCTCGATTCCCATCATGGCCGACGATATTCTCGTCAATTTTGATTCTGAACGCCGTGCTGGTGCGGCACAGGCGTTGGCTCAGCTGGCAAACAGGCGTCAAGTAATTTTGTTCACTTGCCATGAAGAAGTGGTAGAAGCCATGAGCGCAGCCGATGCCAGCGCTACGCTGGTGCGGCTGTAATATAATTGAAAGCTGTTCGCTTTTAAGTTGATATCGCTTTTGCGAAAGGGTGCGATTCATGAACACAGTACTCGTTGGCGCTCAGTGGGGCGATGAGGGCAAGGGTAAGGTTACCGACCTCATTTCTCGCGATTACGATTATGTTGTGCGCTATCAGGGTGGCAACAACGCAGGCCATACGGTTATCCATGGTGATACCAAACTGGCGTTGCATCTCATGCCTTCGGGCGTTATGTACGACAACTGCACGCCTGTTATCGGCAATGGCGTTGTTGTCGATCCGGGTGTTCTTATCAAAGAGATGGCGATGCTCGACGCCGAAGGCATCGATTGCAGCGCGCTGAAGATTTCGTGCGATGCGCATGTCATCATGCCCTACCACAAAGACCTCGATGGAGCAGATGAGAAGAGCCTTGGCGCCAACAAGATCGGCACCACCAAGCGTGGCATCGGCCCTTGTTATCAAGACAAAATCGCCCGCAAGGGCATTCGCATGCAGGACCTTCTTGACGAGAAGATTTTCCGTTTGAAAGTTGAGACGGCTCTTTCGCAGAAGAACCCCATTTTGCAGAAGATTTACGGTTTGCACACCTACACGGTGGAAGAAATCTGCGAAGAGTACTTGCCCTATGCGCGCATCTTAAAGAAGCACATCGTCGAAACCACCGAGCTTCTTAACAAAGCCGTGCGCGAAGGCAAGAGCATCTTGTTCGAAGGCGCTCAGGGCACGCTGCTCGACGTCGATCACGGCACTTATCCCTACGTGACGTCTTCTTCTTGCTGCGCAGGCGGCGCGGTTACCGGCACGGGCATCGGTCCGCGTCACATCGATCGCGTTTTGGGCATCGAGAAAGCTTATGTCACGCGCGTCGGCGGCGGACCGTTCCCCACCGAGCAGCGTTTCCCCGAAGACGGCGGCGAAGGTGAGGAGGCCGAGACCGGCGAGCTTTTGTGCAAGGTTGGACACGAGTTTGGCGTAACCACCGGGCGCAAGCGCCGTTGTGGTTGGTTTGACGCCGTGATCGGTCGTTATGCGGTTGAGGTAAACGGCCTAACCGACATCGCTCTTACCAAGCTCGATGTTCTTTCGGCGTTCGACACCATCAAGGTGTGCGTTGCATACGAATGCGATGGCAAGCGCTATGACTACTTCCCCATGCAGCAAAGCGTGCTTTTCCACGCGAAGCCGATTTACGAGGAGCTTCCTGGTTGGAAGGGCGTTGATATCACCGGTTGCCGCACGTTCGACGAGCTGCCCGAAAACGCCCGTAACTACGTTGAACATCTCGAAGAGCTCACCGGCGCGCGCATCAGCATCGTGGCTGTCGGCCCCGATCGCGATCAGACCATCATGCGCAGCTGGTATCGCGAGGAGGACTAGATGAACATCTTGGTGCTAGGCAGCGGCGGCCGCGAACATGCGCTGGCATGGGCCCTTGCCAAATCGCCGCGGACCGAGCGTCTTTACGTTGCCCCTGGCAACGGCGGCACCCAAGCGATAGCTGAAAACGTTGCCGACCTTTCGATAACCGATGGTCAGCAGGTTTTGGATTTTGCTTTGGCAAACGACGTCGCGCTTGTTGTGATAGGTCCCGAAGCTCCGCTGGTCGCTGGCGTTGCCGACGTGCTCCGTGCGGGCGGTGTGGCGGTTTTCGGGCCCGACGAGCAAGGCGCGCAGCTCGAAGGCAGCAAGTCGTTTAGCAAGGCATTTATGCAGCGCCACGGCCTGCCCACAGCCACCTACGGCGCGTTTGACGACGAGGCGCAGGCGTTGGATTATGTGCGCGAGATCGGCGCCCCCATCGTGGTGAAGGCTGATGGTCTTGCTGCGGGCAAGGGCGTCGTCGTTGCCGATACTCTGGAAGACGCTGAGGCTGCGGTGCACGAGTGCTTTGATGGCGCTTTTGGCGATGCAGGCTCCAAGGTTGTCATCGAGGAGTGCCTGACGGGCCCCGAGTGCTCCCTGTTCGCCTTTGTTTCTGCTGGTAAAGCGCATTGCATGTCTACAGCACAGGATCACAAGCGCGCGTTTGATGGCGACTTGGGTCCCAACACGGGCGGCATGGGCGCGTATTCGCCGGTTCCCATCGTCGTACCCGAACAGCTTGCTTCCATGAAGCAGATCATGGAGGATGCTGCTGCCGCAACAGCAGAAGAATTTGAGAACGATTATCGCGGTTGCCTGTACGGCGGCTTCATGTTGACGCCCGAAGGCCCGAAGCTGCTTGAGTTCAACGCGCGTTTTGGCGATCCCGAAACCCAAGTTGTGCTGCCGCGCCTAAAGACCGATCTCGTCGACGTGATGATGGCGGTGGCCGAAGGACGTCCCGACGACATCGACCTCGAGTGGACCGATCAGTGGGCCTGCGGTGTTGTGCTGGCAAGCGAAGGATATCCGCGTGCTTACGAAAAAGGCAAGGTCGTGCTGGGCGTCGAAGACGCCAACGAGCTTGATGGCGTGACGGTTTTCCATGCGGGCACCAAGCTGAACGCCGATGGCGAGCTTATCACTTCGGGCGGTCGCGTTTTGAATGTGACGGCTATGGCCGATACGTTTGAGGATGCCCGTGAGTTGGCATACCGCGCTTGCGACCTCATCAATTTCGAGGGCAAGCAATATCGCCAGGACATCGGCCTTAAAGCGCTCGAGGCCCTGGGTGACAAAAAGAACGACTAGGCAAACGCCTAGATAAACACGGATACGGAAGCGAACAAGCAATGATTTCCGAACGACTTATCAGCACCTGCGTGCGCGAGGCTTCGAAAAACTATTTGAAGCTCAACCCGACAACCGATGTCTCTTTACCCGGTCCCACACCGGGTAAAGAATACATGTTGTACATGCACGTGCCCTTTTGCGAGCGTTTGTGCCCTTATTGCTCGTTCAACCGTTTCCCTTTTAGCGAAGATCGCGCGATTCCTTACTTCAAGAACATGAAGAAGGAAATGCTCATGCTCAAGGAGCTGGGCTACGATTTTAAAAGTCTCTACATCGGCGGTGGCACGCCCACCATCATGATCGACGAGCTGTGCGATCTTATCGATACCGTACGCGACAACTTCTCGATCGAAGAGGTTTCGAGCGAGACGAATCCCAACCACTTGACGTTTTCATATCTCGAGAAGCTCAAAGGCCGCGTGCAGCGTTTGAGCGTGGGTGTTCAAAGCTTTGACAACGGTTTGCTCAAGCAGATGGACCGTTTTGAGAAATACGGCAGTGCAGAGGAGATTCTTGAGCGCATTAAGGGCGCCGTGCCGTACTTTACCAGCATGAACGTCGATATGATCTTCAACTTCCCCAGTCAAACCGAGGACATGCTGATCAACGACGTCGAAAAAATCGTCGAGTCGGGCGCGACGCAGACCACCTTCTACCCGCTGATGGCGTCGCCTTCGGTCGAGCGTCAGATGGCGCGCACCGTGGGCAGGGTGGATTACAACCGTGAGCAGCGTTTGTACGAAATCGTCGACGAGCTGCTTTCGGGCGGCACGCATCCTTTGTTCACGCACAGCAGCGCTTGGACATACAATCGTTTCGACTACGACGCGGGCGCGGTCGCAAACCCCGCCGCCGCGGCAAAAGACCAGATGATCGACGAATATGTTGTCGAATACGAGGAATATCCGGCAATTGGGTCGGGCGGCATCACTTATTTGGGATCGAGCCTTTACGTCAACACGTTCTCGGTGAAGGAATACAACAAGGCCATCGAGAGCGGCCATATGTCCCTGATGGGCAAAACGAACTTCAATCTGCACGATCGCATGCGTTATCGTTTCCTGATGCAGCTGTTTGGCCTGCGGCTGGATAAGAAGCAGTGGGAGCACGATTTTGGTTGCACCGTCGAAAACGGCTTGCCTCTTGAAATGGCATTCATGAAAGCTGTCGGCGCAATCGACAAGGACAACGCCGACGAAATCACGCTTACGGCGAAGGGTCGTTATCTGGTGGTTGCGATGATGCGCCAGTTTTTCATCGGCGTGAACAACCTGCGCGACCAAGCCCGCGCGGCTTTGCCGACCGAGGAACGCGACCTGCTCTTCGGTGCCGGAAAACCCTGCGAATAGAGTTTGCTAGTTGCGGGCGCAGCATGCATGGCATGTTGCGCCTATTAAATTTCCTTTGGGTCGAAGGTTTTCAACTCGGAGATGAAATTATCGACGATGGGCGAGATGACGGCGCCTTTTCGCAGAACGTAGCCTACTTCCATATAATCATCCACATCGATAGGCACAAGCACCGTGCGCTCATATGGCGCGTGGTCGGGGTAGAGCGAGACCCATATCGCATAGCCGTCGATATCGGAGATCAGCGGGATGAGATCTGGGTACATCAGATCGTCGGGCGATGTGATATTGCCTGCTCGCGAGCTTATTGACGTCGCGTTTTGCGGGCGCCCCTCGGTTTTGATGTGACGGAAGTTCTCAAAAGAATACTGCGGGTATGCCGCCAGCTCGGCGATGCTTACCGATTGGCGTTTTGCCAGCGGGTGCGCACGATCCATGTAGGCATAGTAACGCGCATTGAATAGCGGGTGGTAATCGACATCAAGCTGCTTGATCTTGTCGAGCACAATGTGACCGATGCTTTTGCGTATGCCAATGACGGCGATGTCCGCGATGCCTGCATACACATCGTCGATAGGGCGGGAATACTGGCGCAGATTAAACGAGTAGCTTATCTGGTCGGCATCGAGCGAGTTCGTTACCTTGTTAAACGCCGCGATAACGAATTTGAATTCCTGCGTGGAGACGACAAACGAATTGGGTTTTACGGGCACGCCGCCGAAGCGCCCTTCGAAGCCGTCCATGCTTTCTACCACGTGTCTTGCGCCAGCAAGAACCTCGATCCCGCGTTCGGTTGGCGCAATGCCTTTTTTGCTGCGCACGAACACCTCGAAGCCAAGCTCTTTTTCTACGGAGTTGACGGCTTCGGAAATAGTGCCGTGGGCGGCGTTTAGGGCTTTTGCCGCATTTGAAATCGATCCGGTTTCGGCGACCTTCAATAGATAACGCAATTGCTGAACGGTAACCTTCAACGTTTTCTCCTGTTTGCGATGTTTCGCCGCTAAGTTAAAACGCGCTGCTAACGGTGCATTTTAGCAAGTTGAGCAGCGCTTCTTGCTGCCATAGGGAAACTAAATGCTTAACCCATTGTAACCCTATGGCAAAGCTGGTATTGTCAGAAATAACGGTAAATCCGTCGGAAAATTAAAACGATGGAAAATCCGACGGTAATGGAAATTACGGGAGAAAGAAGGCTCGCCATGAGCGAGAGCATGAAGAAAGGGCTGAAAATCGCCATCCCGATTATCATCGGCGTAGTGATCGCGCTTATTCAGCCGCCTGACGGTTTGACGCAGCAGGCGATGATCTACATGGGCATCTTCGAATGCGTGGTTGTGTGGCTGATGCTCGGCGCCGTGCCCGATTGGGCGGCGTTTTTGGCCTGCATTTCGGCCTACGTTGTGTTCAATGTGGCAAAGTTCGGCGTGGTGTTCGCGCCTTTTGCCGACTCTACCGTGTGGCTGCTCATCGGCGCCTTTGGCATGACGTGTGCTCTCATCAAAACGGGCCTGGTAAAGCGCTTGGCCTTTGGCATCTTGTCGATGTTCCCCGAAAGCTACAAGGGCCAGCTGAGCGCGTTTTACGTTGCCGGCTTTGCTATCACGCCGTGGATCCCGGCTAAGATCGGCAAAGGCGTTATGGTTACACCTATCGCCGCCGTTGCCACCAAGGCTTTGGGTTATCCTGCGCGCAGCAAGGCTGCCACGGGCATTTTCCTTGCGGTGTGGGTTACCACGGGTATTTTGGGCTACGCGTTTTTGACAGGCGCCGCCCCGGTTATGGTCACCATCGGCATGCTTCCCGCCGAGCAACAGGAAAGTTGGACGTGGATGGGCTGGCTTGGTGCTTGCGCGATGTGGCTGGTTGTCGTCGCTGTTCTTTCTTACATCGTTTTGCTTCTTTTGTACGGCCCCAAAAAGGGTGCCGACAACGACGGCGTTAAGACCGATTTCGAGAAGGGCTTTGCCAAAAAGCAGCTGCGGGAAATGGGTCCCATGTCCCGCGAAGAGAAGCTGACTGCTGTTCTGGTTCTTATCGCTATCATCGGCTGGATTTTCGGCAGCAAGGTTGGTCTTTCGGCTCCTATCATCTCGGTCGGCGTGTTTGCCATCATGGCCGTTATCGGCTTGGTTGACACCAAGGATCTCACAACTGGTATTCCTTGGGATACCGCAATCTTTATCGGCGGCATTTTGTCGCTGGCGTCGCTTCTTACCCAGCTGGGCATTTCCACCTGGATCGCCACGCTTATGGAACCCGTTGCCGGTCCCATCGTTGCTAACCCCTACATCTACGTAGCGGCGGTTTGCGTGCTTACCTACTTTGCGCGTTTGGTGGTTGTTTCTTCCACGGCTACGCAGGTGATCTTTTTGGCGGCTTTGGGCGGCGTCGCAAGTGCCGCTGGCATCAACCCGTTCGTGACACTGTTTGTGTGCCTGTGCTCCACCGCTGTTTGGCATCTGCCATTTACCAACAACGAGTTTATCCCGCTGTTGGGCACGCAGAAGGGCGAGATGTGCGAACATGCCGATACCCTGCCGTTTAACTACGCGTACATGGCCATCAACCTGGTTGCTTGCTTGGCAAGCGTGCCGATTTGGCAGGTGATGGGCTTGATGTAGTTTTGCTCTACTAGGGCGGTTGTTCGGAAAGGCGTGCTTTTGAGCGCGCCTTTCTTGTTATGAGGGTTTTGGGATGCAATTGCGGGGATTGGGCGCTGGCGACGACGCTGCCGCTGCGCTGTTCGCTGCTTTCGTGGGCGATTAAATTGTCGTTAACAAGGGGGTCGTTGCGGGGATAATCGCAGCTACGCAAAGTTGTTTGATAGAATCGCCAACAATGCAGGTTTGTCTCCGCCGGGCTGAAATAGACGTTCGTTTCATTCCGCCGGAGACAAGAGTCGAAAGGGGCTTTTTGTGAGCCAAAGTGTTGCCAGGGGTTTGAAGGTCGTCATCCCCCTGCTTGTTGCGTTGCTTATCGGAGTGGCTCCCGCGCCCGAGGGGCTAACGCAGCAAGCGATGATCTATGTGGGAATCTTCGTATGCGTGGTTGCATGGCTCGTCGTGCGTGCCGTGCCCGATTGGGCGGCGTTTTTGACGGCTATTGCTGCTTACGTGGTGTTTGGCTTGGCAAAATTCTCGGAGGTGTTCGCTTCGTTTGCCGACAGCACGATATGGGTGCTTTTCGGGGCATTTGGCATTTCGACCGTTATTGCAAAAACGGGCTTGGTCAAGCGATTGGCGTTTTGGGTGCTGAGGCTTTTCCCCGAAAATTATCGTGGCCAGATGACGGCGTTTTTCACCACGGGCATCATCATCTCGCCGTTTATCCCAGCTCTTATCGGTAAGGGTGTGATTTTGTCGCCCATCGCCGCCGCTGCTAGCAAGGCGCTTGGTTATGCAAAGCGCAGCAAGGCCGCTACAGGTTTGTTTTTGGCGGTATGGGTTACTGCAGGCATTTTGGGCTACGCGTTTATGACGGGCGCTGCGCCGGTTCTTATCACCATTGGCATGCTCCCCGCCGATCAGCAGGCCGATTGGACATGGGTGCGCTGGTTTATGGCATGCGCGGTATGGTTTGTTGCCGTCGCTTTGCTTTCGTATGTCGCCATCTTGTTCCTTTCGGGTGCTACGCGTGATGATGACGCTATCCAGCATATTGAGAAGGGCTTTGCCAAAAAGCAGCTCGAAGAGTTGGGCCCTATGTCGCGCGATGAAAAGCTGACCGTTGTTTTGCTGGTGCTTGCCGTTGTTGGTTGGATTTTTGGCAGCAAGGTTGGTCTTTCGGCTGCAGTGGTGAGCGTGTCGATCTTCGCGATCATGGCTCTTGTCGGGCTGGCCGATACCAACGATGTTACCAACAAGATGCCGTGGGATACGCTTATTTTGATCGGCGGTATTTTGGCGTTGGCGTCGCTGCTTACCAAGCTGGGAATCTCTACCTGGTTGGCTGGGGTTATGGCCCCTATTGCCGCACCTATCGTGGCAAACCCGTATTTGTACGTGTTTGCGGTTTGCGTGCTTACCTACTTGGTGCGTTTGGTGGTTGTTTCGTCGGTGGCAACGCAGGTTATCTTTTTGGCGGCTCTTGGCGGCGTGGCGACGGCGTCGGGCATCAACCCGTTTGTGACGTTGTTTGTATGCGGTGCCAGTACCAATGTTTGGCATTTGCGTTTTACCAACAACGTGTTTATCCCGATCTTGCGCGCGACCGATGGCGAGATGTGCGAGCACGAGGATACGCTGCCTTTTGACTTTGCGTTTATGGTCATCAACCTGGTTGCTTGCTTGGCAAGCGTGCCGGTGTGGCAAGCGATGGGCTTGGCGTAAGGAACATCTCGAGGTTAACGACCGGCAAGGTTTTAGGCTTCTTGGGTTACGATCCCACCCGGGGACGCTTCGCCGCTTGGGCAGCACCATCGTTTAGAAGGTCTGACCATGGATGCAAGCACCGTTGACGCTGTATGCAACGTTTTACTGGTGGTAATCGGAATCATCGGCTTGCTGCTGGCGAGGAAGGAATGACGGCGAACCGCGATTCGAAACATGAAAGAAGCCGGGACACCCTGAGAAAGTAACCCGGCTTAAAACTGTTGAAAACGCTGCCCAGCGCACTGGGGCGTCCTCGCTTTCGATTCTACAACGAGCTAAGCGAAAATTGAATAGGTTGAGTTATTCAATTTTCCCAAAACATAAAATCACGCATCGAGTGAACTCAACTGCCGCTTTGCATTCAATATCGGGATGCACGCTCAATTCTTTGGTGAAAAACTACTGATTTAAGATGTTTTTGTGTAGTCAAAAACACTTGAACTGGGATATATTCCCAGTTCAAGCATTGAATTGACTTATAAGATTCGTGTCCCGATTATAAGACTTGACCGATGCGGGCATTGCCGTTAAACTACTAACTCGCATCGCAAAAGATGCCTTCTGGTCAGATAGCTCAGTTGGTAGAGCAGTGGACTGAAAATCCGCGTGCCGAGGGTTCAAGTCCCCCTCTGACCACCATGAATTTAAGGGAGCCGAAAGGCTCCTTTTTTGCTTCTTATGAGCCTAAATCAAGCGAAAAGTCTTTATGCAGTTACTTTTTCCAATCGGAAATTCGGCAACGCAATGTTATCGAGGGGGAACGCTTTTCGATGTGCTCTAATCTAGATGTCGGTGTCTGCTCGAAAGGTTAGCTATGGCTGTTTCAAGGGAAACAATACTGAAGTACAACGATTATTCAACTCCTGAAGGGATTGCTGCTCGTGCCGCCTATCTAGAGGGTATGACTTTTCAGGAAGTGCTTGATCTCGATATATCTCCGGAAGGGGTGTCGAGAGAGTACGGGAATATACGGTATAAAGGCGGAATGGGCATACTTATTGAAGAGCGTTTTTTCGGTTACAAGGCAAATAGTGATCACGATGCTGATTTTCCGGAAGCCGGCGTTGAAGCGAAGACCACTTGTTTTGATGTAAAGAAAGATGGCGACTATTCGGCTGGCGAGCGCTTATCTATAACGATGATTCCTCACAATTGCCCTATTGAGGACGAATACGACGACGCCGTTGTTGCTCGGAAATCAAAGAAAATGCTGCTGGTTTTCTATCAAAGGGACAGGTCGGTAAGTTCGTACGAGCAAAAAATTAAGTATGCAAAACTTTTCGTTATCCCAGAAAAAGATTTAAAAATCATTCGTGATGATTATCGAAAGATAGTCGCTTATATAAAAGCGGGCCGTGCGGCGGAATTAAGCGAAGGCATGACTGTTTATCTAGGTGCTTCGACAAAAGGTGCCAACGCCGAAAAAAGTACGGTTCCTTGGTACTACCAGCCAGAGGGGCAAAAGGCGAGAACTCGCAATTTTTGCCTAAAGAGGCAATATATGGATTATGTGCTGCACCATTATTTCATGGATGCCGGCGATGATTCTGATTGCATCGTGAAAGGTTCGATTCCGGAAGAAGAGACCTTTGAAGAGTATGTCCTGTCTCTGATTGATAGATATAAAGGCAAGACAGATTTGGAACTTTGCGAGGAATTCGATATGCCTTACAAGGGGGGCAAAGCTCAATGGTCGGCGTTGTCTTACGCAATGCTCGGCGTGCGAGGTGAGAAAGCGGAGGAGTTTGAGAAGGCGAATATCTCAGTGAGAACGGTTCGGGTTGAGCCTCGGGGCGGCATTAGAGAGAACCTATCTCTAAATACCTTTGATTTCATTGATTTGTTGGAAGAAGACGACTGGGACAATGCTAATTTGCACGACTACCTAGAAGAGACGAGATTCTTTTTTGTTGTTTTTCGGAAAGAAGGCAAAATTTCACGGCTCATGGGTGCGAGGTTCTGGTCGATGCCCATGGTCGATTTATACGGCCCCGTACAAGAATGCTGGAACAAAACCAAAGAAGTCATTCGCGCAGGTGTTGAGCTCACTCCGAAGACGCTGCCTAATGGATCCGTGCGTATAGAGAACAATCTCCCTGGAATGAAAGATAATCCTGTCGTGCACGTTCGACCCCATGCCAATCGTTCAGCCTATCGCTTTGGGGATGGGACAGAAATCGGCGATGTCAAAAAGGATGCTTGTTCTTTGCCGGATGGCCGGATGATGACTAAGCAGAGCTTTTGGATTAACCACGATTACGTGTATAAAGCAATAGAGTTTCCGGTGAGCGAGAACGGCGAAGATAATTAGAGCGAGGTGTTATCTTCGAGGAGATCGACTTTTAAATCTCGATCTTTTGAAGCGATTAATTCATTATGAGTTAATCGCTTCAGCATTTTTTGTGCTCGATTTTGAAGGTAGAGGAATATGAGTGATTCAAAGACAATCAGCGTCGCTGAGCTTTTTGCGGGCGTTGGCGGCTTTCGTCTGGGTCTTGAAGGCTACTCAAATTCGAGATATCCGGAGTTTTGCATGCCCGCTGCCGGCCCTTTTAAGACTATCTGGGCCAATCAATGGGAGCCTCCTGGAACGGATGGCCGTCAGTTTGCGTGGCGCTGTTACGAAGAGCGCTTCGGCGGCGGAAGTTGCGTCAACGAGGATATCAACAAAGTTCTCGACAAGTATGAGGCCGGAGTTTTGGATATTCCGGACGTCGATATGGTGGTCGGCGGCTTTCCTTGCCAGGATTATAGTGTCGCTAAGCCGTTGTCGTCCGCGCGCGGCATCGAAGGCAAAAAAGGCGTTCTTTGGTGGGATATCTACCGCTTTCTTTACCTGAAAATGCCCAAATACGTTTTGCTCGAGAACGTTGATCGTTTATTGAAAAGTCCGGCATCGCAGCGTGGTCGTGATTTTGCAATCATTCTTTCATGTATGGCGGACCTCGGCTATTCGGTTGAATGGCATGTGATAAATAGCGGGGAATACGGATTCAATCAACGCCGCAAGCGCGTCTACATTTTTGCTGAGCTGACGCCAGGAAGCTGGGATTTGCAACGCCGCGTTCAGGAAGGCGTTCTTTCTCAAGCGTTTCCTGTTTGCGAGCCGCAAAAAATAACCGAGTTTGAAATTCAGCACGACCCTTACGAAATTACCAAGAGATTTGAGCTGGCCGGCAAGAGATCTCCCTTTTGTACTGCCGGCGTAATGCAGAACTATAAAGTTTTGACGTTCGATTTGGTTGAAGACTACAAGGGGCCACTTGGCTCTCTTGGCAACGTTCTTGTCTCTGAGAACGAGGTTCCTGAGGAGTTCTACATCTCCGAAGACAAACTAGAATCTTGGAGATATTTAAAAGGGGGTAAACGCGAGGAGCGCGTCAACAAAAAGACGGGCTTCAAGTATTTCTACTCAGAAGGTTCGATGACCTTCCCTGATGCGTTAGACAAGCCTTCGCGCACCATACTTACGGGCGAAGGAGGGTCTGGCGCTTCTCGCTTTAAACATGTGATAAAAGTAGGCGACAGATATCGACGTTTGGTTCCCGACGAATTGGACCAACTTCAGGGCTTTCCTAAAGGATGGACGAATACGGGGATGACCAATGGGCACCGTGCTTTCTGCATGGGCAATGCATTGATTGTGGGGATTCCCCATCGCATTGGTTTAGAAATATCGCGCAGACAGCAAGAGCGCTAGTCTCGCCATCGAAACTCAGGCGGGTAGAATCAGGGGCATGGAAAATCTTGCTGAACAAAATCGCCCGGGTGCAGTATCTGCGTCGCACAAAACTGCGAAACAGGCGGTGACCTACTACGGTGTTTCGGCGCTGCAGACCGTTGTCGAGTTTGCGGTGTTCGCTATCATGCAGGCGTTTGGATTGGCGACGGGCGTTGCCAACGGCGTGGCGGTGGCGTGCTCGGGCACGTTCAATTTCTTGATGAACCGCAACATCACTTTTAAGGCATCGAGCAATTTCGCGCGTAGCGTGGCGCTGTTCGTTCTGCTGTATATTTGGAACTTTGCGTTTGGCACGTGGTTTATCGGCGTTACTCATGCGGCATTTGGGCTTCCGCAGGCTGCGGGCAAGTTTGCGACCATGGCTATGCAGGGCGTCTGGGGCTTTTGCCTGTGCAAGTGGGTTATCTTTAGGTAGCACAAACCAAAGGGCTACGGAATCGACCGCGCTTTGGTGTTTGCGGAATCTAATCTTTTTCGCGACGGTAACGTGCTGTATCCGCCTATCTTTATGGCGGGGCTCTTAGAGCCTTGACGTTTCTCGTAGATGGATCTAGGGAGTCGGCTTTTCGCTGCCCTTTTCTTCCGCTTTTAACAGCTTGTCGGGGTATCGCGTGCAATAATTCTTTCGTAGTTAATAATCGATGGAAAGAAGGCCGCAATGGCTAGCGAAAACGCAGCAGCCAACGAAACCAACCCAGTCGTGGGCATTATCATGGGCTCGAAATCCGACATGCCCACCATGGAGGCATGCATGCAGCAGCTCGACGAGTTTGGCGTCTCTTACGAGGTGAAGATAGCCAGTGCTCATCGCAAACCCCTCGAAGTGCACGAGTGGGCGGCAGGTGCGCACGAGCGTGGCATCAAGGTGATCATCGCTGCCGCAGGCAAGGCTGCTCATCTCGGCGGCGTTGTTGCCGCGTATACTCCCAATCCGGTTATTTGCGTGCCTATGAAGACGTCTGACCTCGGCGGCTTGGATTCGCTGCTTTCTATGGTGCAGATGCCCACGGGCGTGCCGTGCGCGACCGTGGCTATCAATGGCGCAAAAAACGCCGCCATTTTGGCTGTCCAGATGCTTGGCACGGGCGACGCTGCCATGCAGCAGAAGATCATCGATTTTAAGCGCGAAATGGCTGAGGCGTAAAGTTTGCCGGTGGCGTTGGTGTCGTTGGTGCCAGAGCTGGCCGCTGGAACGTGCCACCATGAGGGAGAGTTTGATGGGGAAGCAATTGTTGATGGGCAATGAGGCCCTTGCGCATGCTGCGCTTGAAGCGGGCGTGAACGTTGTGGCGGGATATCCGGGCACACCGTCGTCCGAAATCGTGGAGACGGTGGCAAAGTTGCACGCTGCCGGCAAGGCGCACGATGTGTACGTGGAGTGGTCCACCAACGAGAAAGCCGCCCTTGAGCTTTTGGGCGGCGCCGCTTATGCGGGCGCACGGTGCCTGTTTACTTGCAAGCAGATGGGTCTAAACGTTGCCTCGGATGCCCTCATGTGCCTTAATTACGTGGGAATCAAGGGCGGCTTGGTTTTGCTTGTGGCCGACGATCCCGGCCCGATTTCTTCCCAAACCGAGCAGGATACGCGTCGCTATGCTTCGTTTGCAAAGGTTCCTGTGCTCGACCCTGCAACCCCCGAGCAGGCTTTTGACATGATGAAGGTCGCCTTCGATCTCTCCGAGCGCTATTCCACGCCGGTGATAGTGCGCCCGACCACGCGCGTTGACCATGCGTCGGCGTTTTTCGACGTGGAGGACGAAACTTTTGCGCGCCCCATCCCCGAGGAGGGTTTTGTGCGCGATCCTAGCAAATGGGTTATTTTCCCGCGGCGCGCTTATCGGGCTCACGGCGAGATAAATGATCGTTTGCCGCGCATCGCGCGCGATTTTTCGGGTGAGGACTTCGGGGACTTCAACCCTGTCTACACCAATGGGCTTAGCCGCCCTCATCTGGGCGCGGGCTCTGAGATTTTAAAGCTGTGGGAGCAGGCGCGTCTTGGTATTGTTGCCGGCGGCGTGAGCACTGCATATGCGCTGGAAGCCCTTCGCATGGTGGAGCGTTGTGCGGCCGCGGCGGGGCGTTGCGTGCCGGCGTATCGTTTTATGCAAGTTGGTACGCCGTATCCGTTCCCGTCGGAGAAGATGGCGTCGTTTGTCGCAGGCCTTGATCGTATTTTGGTTCTCGAAGAACTTGATTACGTGATTGAGGACGAGCTTGCCCGTTTTGCCGGTAGAAGCAAGGCGGGTTTCGACGTGTTGGGCAAGCTTACCGGTGATGCCCGCGACCGCGGCGAGAACGACGTGGACGACATAGCTGCGCGCATCGAGAAATTCTTTGGCATTGCGGATGTCGCAACCGGCGGCGATTTTCTGCTCGCGAAGGCAGGCGGAGTTGGTGCTTGCGCAGCTGGCGGCCGTGACTACGTTGACGATCCTGTCCCCGACGTGCAGCTTCCTGTTCGCCCGCCTGTTTTGTGCCCTGGATGCCCGCACCGAGGCAGCTTCTACGCTATCAAGCAGGCGCTGGGGAAGACCCCTGCAATTTACTGCGGCGATATCGGTTGCTACACGTTGGGCAACGCTGCGCCTCTTGACGCTGTGGATACGTGCCTTTGCATGGGTGCGGGGATAACCATGGCGCAGGGTTTTGCGGTGGCCGACCCCAACAAGAAGGCCGTGGCGTTTGTGGGCGACTCGACGTTTTTCGCCAGCGGCATGACAGGCGTTGCCAACGCCGCATACAACGGCCACGACATCACCGTCGTTGTGCTCGACAACGCCACTACGGCTATGACCGGCGCGCAGCCGCACCCGGGCACGGGCGTGACGCTTATGGGCGCGAAGAACAAGCCGCTATCAATCGACGCAGCACTGCGTGCGAACGGCTTTGAGACGGTGGTTCATGCCGATCCGCTGAACAAAGCCGCTGCGGTCGACGCATCGCGCAAAGCGCTCGATTTCGTTGGTCCCTCGGCCATAATCTTTGAGTCGCCGTGTATCCAGCTTGTCAAACCTGCCGCACCGGTGGTTATCGACACGCAGAAATGCACGGGCTGCAAAAAATGCATTACCGAGATAGGGTGTCCGGGTATTGGCTTTAACATCGATGCTGCAGGCCCTAAAAGCGCTGCTCGGGGACAGGCTTTTGTCGACCCGAACCTATGCAACGGGTGCGGGCTATGCACGCAGATCTGCCCGTTTGATGCGATAGCGCTTCCGCAAGAGGCGGGCGCAAGGGGGGGCGAGAATGCTTAACATCATGCTTACCGGCGTGGGCGGACAGGGAACCGTCCTTGCCGCCAAGGTGTTGGCCCAGGCTGCTCAGGATAAAGGTTGGCAGGTGCGTACCGCCGAGACCATCGGAATGGCGCAGCGTGGCGGCAGCGTGGTTTCGCACGTGCGCATGGGCAACGAAGGCGAAGAGGTTTATGCTCCGCTGATTGCGCTTGGGACGGCCGACCTGGTCATAGCTTTCGAGCCAGCCGAGGCTGCGCGCGTGTTGCCGTATCTTGCGCCCGATGGCATGTTGGTTACAGCGGCGACGGCTGTTCAGCCGGTAACGGCCGCATTGAGCAAGAATCCTTACAAGGGCGAGGATATGCTCGACTGGTTGCAGAGACGATTTGCCGGTGCACCCGAGCGCTTGGTTGTGGTGGACGACGCTGCGCTTTTGGCCGAGATCGGCAACCGCAAGGCGCTGAATACCGTTTTGCTGGCAAAAGCGCTTGCGACGGGACATATTCCGCTTGGTCTTGACGATCTGCGCGCCGCCATCGCGGCATGCGTGAAGCCTCGTTTCGTCGACTTAAATCTTGCCGCAATCGACAGAGCGGCAAGATAACAAAAAGAAGGGGTTCGGTCGAGTAGCCGAGCCCCTTCTTTTTGTTTTTTATACAGCCGTTCTTAAGCCTAATAGCGACTGTCGAAGATTCGCTTGGTTTTCTTTTCGCTGCGGGGAAGTTCGCCCATTGGCACGCCCTTTGCTTCGGGGGTGCAGCCGATCTTCGCCTTGAAGATGGCGGCAAGCTGCTCTTCGCATTTGGTTCGCTCTTCGCCTTCTAGCGCTGTTTCGAACAAGACGGTAAGCACGTCGCGGCCGTTTATCGCCTCGATCATCACTTGGTATTCGCTGCTGGCGCCATCGGTGAACTTGATGACTTCCTCGATCTGAGCGGGGAACATGTTGCAGCCCTTTACCTTGACCATGTCGTCGGTGCGCCCCACCAAGGTGTCGATGCGCGGGTGATGCTCGCCGAAACCGCAGGCGCAGTCGCCCGGGATGATGCGCGTAAGGTCGTGGGTGCGGTAGCGGATAAGCGGTGCGCCTTCCTTTCGCAGCGTGGTAAGCACCAGTTCGCCTACCTCGCCATCGGGCACGTTCTTGCCGGTTTTGGGGTCGATGACCTCGATGTAAACGTAGTCTTCCCAGATATGCATGCCGTGATGCTCGCTGCATGAGATGCCGATGCCCGGACCATACACCTCGGTAAGCCCGTAAATGTCGAATATCTCGATGCCCATCTCGTTGGCGATGCGGTGGCGCATCTTGTCGCCCCAGCGCTCAGAACCGATAACGCCTTTGCGCAGGTCGAGCTTATCGCGCAGATTGCGCTTGCTAATTTCTTCGGCTAACAGCAGTGCATAGCTCGAAGTGCCGGTTATAACCGTGGTGTGCAGGTCTTGCATCATCTTAAGCTGCTTTTCGGTGTTTCCGGGACCCATAGGTATGGCCATGGCGCCCAGACGCTCGCAGCCAAGTTGGAACCCGATGCCCGCAGTCCATAGGCCATAACCGGGGGTTATCTGGATACGGTCTTTGTTGGTGATGCCGGCTGTTTCGTAGCAGCGCGCGAAAATCGTCGCCCAATCGGAAACATCTTTTTGGGTATAGGGGATTATCACGGGCGTTCCCGTGGTGCCCGAAGAGCTGTGGATGCGCACAATTTCTTCGTCGGGCACGGCTTGCAGCCCTAGGGGGTAGGCTTCGCGCAGATCGGCTTTTTCCGAAAAGGGCAGCTTTTCGAAATCTTCCTGTGTTTGGATGTCGGCAAGATCGATTCCCTCAAACTTGCGCGCATAGAACGCAGAGCGGTCTTTGAGGGTTTTGAATTGAGTTTTTAGCAGATCGAGCTGCTCGGGTTTCATTTGCATGGGGTGCCTTCCTTTGGAGTTGCGGATAGGTCGCGTGCACGCGCGATGAGCACCGCCGCGCATGCAGGTTAAGCGTGAACGATATGGGGAAGAGCCAGGTCGAAATCGCCCGTCGGGATTTCCTCAAGCTGCTGCTCGTCGAAAGCGGCGCCGATGACCACGGCATCTTTGGGGAGCCTTGGCAGGTAGTGGTCGTAGTTACCGCCGCCGTAGCCTAGGCGCATGTTGCTCGCATCGAAGGCAACCATGGGAACGACCATGGCCGTGATCTGCGCAGGTTCAACATGCTTGAAGCCATCGGATTCGAGCTGCGCGATCGTGTAGGTGCGCAGCTGCTCGGAGAGGAACGATTTCGTCAGCGCCTTCAGCTGCGCCCACGACGCCTCGAAGAACTCCATGCGAGCGGGTTCTTCGACGGGTGCGACATCACCTTCTTCGGCGATCATCGCGGGGAAGCAGACGCGCCAATCGTGCGCGAATGCACCGTGCGCCAGTTCGCTGAGATCCACTTCGCTGCGCATGGAAGAGTACAGCGCAAGCATGGGCTTTTCCGACTCGGGGCGCGTTGAGCGCGGCTCGAAGATCCATTCCTGACCGGTGTGGCAGGCAAGAGGTTCGTCTGCCTTTGCGGCGTCAGGTGAGAGTTGCCCTGCGAGATTGTTTGACGCATTTTGGCCGCCTTGCGCGGCGGGGGCGTCATCTTCCATCGCGGCGGTGTAAGGGTGCATCGGTCGCATATAAGGAAGCTCGGGTGTGGGAATGGACGTGGGCGGCGTGGAAAGCGCGTCGTCGGTGAGGACATCGGGAAGCAGCTCGCGAAGGAGCAGGCCTATTTTTTCGCAAATCTGAGCGCTGCGGTCGATGCGATCGATGATGCCGATGGCATCGCGACGCGCGAGTGCCGCTTTGCGGGCTTGTTTCTTTGCGTTTTGCGTTTCCAAATCATCCATGTTGGTAGGCTACCACGCTTTTGCGGTTGCGCGGCGTGTTTTTTCGCAACGTTGCGGCACGGGCGGCGAAATTGACACTGTGGCAAAAGTGTTAATTGACATCGCGGCAGCTCGCCCGATACATTTAGGTCACCAACAAAAATAGACACATGTGGATAATTCCGCAAACAAGTTGGTGGGAGGTGCATCGTGGATCGCCGAGAGCAAATTATCGATTGCGCACGAAAGCTCATCGAGAAGCAGGGCTTGGCCAAAACCTCGGTGCGCGCCATCACCGACGAGATAGGCGTCACGCGTACGCTTTTCTATCACTATTTTCCGAGCAAAGATGAGCTGGTGGGCGCCGTGCTCGATGCTTACGTTGCCGATTTCGTCGCTGCATTGCAGCGGTGGAACGACAATCGCGTAGAGGGCGACATCGAAGGCGCGCTTGATTCGGTGGTGGCGTTTCTGCGCAGCGAGGTGTTGGGCGAAAACGCTCACAACCCCTTCCGCCGTGCTCTGGCTACGCATGAGAATGCTTCGCTTTATCTCGAGTTCACCAACCGCGTGGCCGATTCCGTTTCGCGTTACATCGTCGAATCGACTGTTCGCGATTATGGGCGCCTGCACGAAGTACGCATCGATCATGTTTACGAAACTTTCTACATTTTGGTTTTGGGGCTTATCGGTTTTATGAGGCAGCATCCCGATGCCGATGATTCGGTCTTGAAAGACCTGATTTCCCAATCGCTTCATATGGAACGCGGGTGCAAGGCGCCAAATAGCCTTGTTGCTGGTCGGAGCATGGGCGGCATGCAGCCCAATTATGCTTCGACTGACGCGAACTCGGAAGGTTAGGGCCTGCTCGCGCGTAGGCGATGCCGCATTGCGGCACGAAAGAAGGAGGTTAGTCATGTTGTTTGATGTTTACGGCCCGAATGCCGTGTATCAGTGGATAGGCTGGGCGGTTGTCTTCTTGTCATTGATCGGGCTGAACGAGGTGGCGCGCCGTTCAAAGGCGGGCGGCATCACATGCTTTTTGGTGATTCCGGCGATTCTCACCGTTTATTTTGTCTCGATATACGTTGGTGCTGCCGCTGGCGCCGAATGGGCGCTTAACAATCCAACGTATCTGTACATGAACAGTTGGTTCCACTACGCGAAGCTCTATGCGGCAACTGCGGGATGCATCGGTTTTCTTATCTTGAAGTACCATTGGGGCAAGTTGGGCAATGCCGATTGGTTTAAGTGCTTCCCGTTTGTGATTGTCGCGATCAACATTCTGATCGCCGTTGTGAGCGACTTCGAGAGCGCTGTGCGCGCATTTGGTACCACATGGGTTTCGTCTGAGGGCGTGCTTTTGTATGGCGGTTGGCACAACGTGTTCAACGGCATCGCCGGTATCCTGAACATCTTTGTGATGACGGGCTGGTTTGGGATCTATGTTTCCAAGAAGAAGCAGGACATGCTGTGGCCCGATATGACGTGGGTGTTCATCATTAGCTACGACCTGTGGAACTTCTGCTACACGTACAACTGCCTGCCCACGCATTCTTGGTATTGCGGCCTGGCGTTGCTGCTTGCCCCTACGGTGGCCAACTTTTTCTGGAACAAGGGCGGCTGGATTCAGAACCGTGCCTACACGCTGAGCATTTGGTGTATGTTCTGCCAGGTGGTTCCCATGTTTGCGAACGATTCGATCTTCGCGGTGCAGTCGGTTAACAACCCCGATGTTAACCTGGTTGTGTCGATCATTGCCTTGGCCGCTAACATTGCTGCCGTTGGTTATGTGATCTACCGTGCGAAGAAGTTGGGCGTGAACCCGTACACGCACGAGATCTTCGTGGGCACGAAGGATTACGAGCAGGCAATGGCTCGCCGCGAGGCGTAAGGCGCGATTGCTGCGCTTGATGCAACCTGCAACGGAAACGATAACGGCCGCTGCGCTACCGGGGTGCAGCGGCCGTTTGCCGTCATCATGCAGTTGGGGGTTAGTTGGGGGTTAGCCGATTCCTAAGATCTGCATTACGAGCAACACTGCGGTGAACACCGTGACGATCGCCACGGTAAACCAGATGAGAATGCTGGTTATCTTGTTCGAACGGTATTCGCCCATGATGCGCTTATCCGACGAGACGATGGCCATGAAAACCAGCAGTACGGGTAGCACCAGGCCGTTCATGAACTGCGCCGTAAGCATAACGCCCATAAGGTCGATGTTGGGAATCAGCACGATAATGGCTGAGAACACGATCACAAACGTGAGGATGCTTTTGAAGATAGGCGCTTCATGCCAGCTGAACGAAACGCCGGCTTCCCAGCCAAACGCCTCGCAGATGACAAACGACGTGGTGAGCGGAAGGACGCAGGCGGCTAGGAAAGACGCGGCGGTAAGCCCAACTGCGAACAACGCCTCGGCGTGCTCGCCTGCGATAGGGGCAAGAGCACGCGCTGCATCGGCGGCCGAGTCGATGGAAATTCCCTGAGGGTAGAGCACAGTGCCGGTGGTCACGATGATGAACCACGCAACCAGACATGCGGCGATGGTGCCCGAGAGCACATCGACCTTCTGTCCAAACAGGTCTTTTGCACTCACGCCCTTTTCCACCACGTTGCTTTGCTCAAAGAAGATCATCCACGGCGCGATGGTGGTGCCGATCATGGCGATGACGAGCGAGAAAAAGCTTTGCTGCTGAATGACCTGCGGTTTTATAGTTGCGGCAAGGGTTTCGCCCCAATCGGGCTCGGCCATGAAAGCCGCCACGATATAAGTGACGAACACGAGTGACAAGATGAGAAAGACCTTCTCGACGCGTTTGTAGCTTCCGCCCACCACCAAAAGCCAGACAGCGATGGCAGCAACGGGAACCGAGAGATATTTGGAAATGCCGAACATCTCCATTCCCGAGGCAATACCTGCGAATTCCGAAAACGTGGTTGCAATGTTGCCTATCAAAAGGGCGGTCATTGCAAGCGCCGTGAGACGGATGCCGAAGCGCTCGCGGATAAGCGCCGCGAAGCCCTTGCCCGATACCGCGCCCATTTTGGAGGCAGTCATTTCCACGACGATGAGCAGGACGCACATGACGGGAATAACCCACAGCGTGGCGAAGCCGAATTGGGCGCCCACGGTCGAATACGTGGAAATGCCGCCAGCGTCGTTTCCGGCCATGGCGGTTACTATGCCGGGGCCGAGAGCGGCCAATGCCAGCAGGAATTTGTTGCGCGGCTTTGCGGTGCCGGTGGTAGCTTCTTCGAGTGATACGCTGGCGCTTGCCGATGCTGCGGCTTCGGCTGCGTGCGCCGCGCTTTGGTTTTTCGCGTCGAGTGCTTTTTGCTGCGCCCCTGCGATGACGAACGGCGTGCCGCCATGCACGGCCTTTGCCGGATCGGCTTTCGCTTTGGCCTTGCGCTCTTCTGCTTTGCGGGCGTTTGCGGCTAGCTGTGATTTCGTCACGGGTTTTACGGGTGTGTCGCCCGTGCTGCTTTGGGCTTTGAGCTTTTGCACCTTTAGCATGAAGGCAGCGCTGTCGCGATTGTTCTTGGGGAAATCAGCCATGCTCTTGCCGTTCCTATTTGACGATTTGCAGCAGGATAAGGGTGTACAGGGCCAAAATCAGGAAGGACACCAAGGCGATGCCGGCGATTTTCAGTGCTGACGTGCGTTTCTTTTCGTCGGAACGGTCGTCTTCGAGCGCGTCCCAGGCGTCGTCGACGGTGATGATGCCCAAAAGCACGCCGCGCTCGTCAACGACGGGCATGGCGGTAAGCTCGTATTTGAAGATATCCTCAACGGCTTCTTCTTCGGATTGATCGGGTGTCACCGAGATGATATCGGTGTACATGATGTCACCCATCAGCGCGTCGTCGCTGTTGAGGACCAAAGTGCGTACCGACGCGACGCCCACCAGGCGATTGTCGTCGTCGAGCACGTAGAGATAATAGACCGAGGGGGCGTCTTCGGGCAGGTTGCGCAGGATTTCGATCGCTTCGCGCACGGTGTCGGAAGAGCGCACGGTCACGAATTGGGTGGTCATCATACCGCCGGCGGTTCCGTCGCGATAGCCGAGCAGTGCACGGATTTCCGTCGCGTCTTCCACGCCCATCAGACGTAGCAAGGTCTCGGCTTTTTCGTAGGGCAAATCGCGTACGATGTCGGCGGCGTCGTCGGGGTCCATGTTTCCCAACAGGCCGGCGGCCCGTTTTTCGTCGAGGTCTTCGATGAAATCGGCTTGCAGCTCGTCTTCCATCTCGGCCACGGCGTCGCCAGCCTGCGCGTCGTCAAGGTGCTTGAAGACGTTGGCGCGTTGCTGTGGGTCAAGCTGCTCCAAGATGTCGGCCACGTCGGCGGGGTGCAGCTCGTCCAGACGACGGTGCGACACGGAAAGCTGCACGTCGGAAAGGTCGCGATCGAGCAGATCCATGTAGTTCCATGCGATGATGTGCTCGTCGATGTGGTGGTGGAACGCATCGCTTATGGCAACTACCGCGCGCTCGACCCAGGGGGCAAGCCCTCGCAGGATGCCGCGCACCCCGGTTTCGGCGCCGAGGAGGCGCAGCTGCGTGCCCGATGCGGAGAGCTTGAGGTCGTTAACGCGTACCACTTTGAGGCCTTGCGTGTCGACGATCTGGCGGTTGAGCAGGTCGCGGGCAAGCAAAACCTCGTCTGGCTGCAAGTAGCTGAAGCGGATGTCTTTGGCGGGGACTTTTAGCGTGATGCCATCTTCGGAAAATTCGTCGACGTATTTGCGCCACGAAATCATGAACGGCACTTTGCCTGGCCCCTGGAAGGCCATGCTAGTGATGCGCGGAAAGACCTCGCCCGTGGAAATAGCCAGGTCAGATACCGTGCCGAGTTCTTCGCCCGTGGAGTCGACCACGGGTTTTTTCAACATTTGAGATAAATAGAGCATTGCATCCCCTACGTCAGATATCCTCGACTGCCGCAGGGGTAGCCGAGGATTTACATACTGTGAGGTTTCGGTTCTCGAACCTTCAAGTACGTTCCTTTCCTTCGGCTTATAGGTGGGCGCAGGCGCTAATCGGCGATGTGCTGTTACGATTGCGCGTGGCCTGCAGCTTCGTTTATCGCGAGCGATTGTGCGGTCGCGAGTGTCTGCAAGGCTTTGTCGCCGCAGTTCATTAAACCACTAATCGCGCGGCGGCGAGGAAGAATTACAGACATTTTAAGAACATCAACAGAAGTTGATGTTGCGGGAGCGGCGGTGGGGTGGCGGGCGCGTCGGTGGCGAGTTGGCGAGGTGCTGTTGGGTGGGCATCGTGTCGGCGAGGTGCTGGCCTGTTGGGGCTACGAGAAGGAGCGGCGACGGGATCGGGCGTTTGCGGATGTGCTGATTCCGTGGCGAAGATTTTCGTCAAAGAATAGGGTTGACAGTTGTCTTCGGTCTAGTAGAATATCTGTTGCTGTTTAACACGTGCGCCCTTACCTCAGCTGGATAGAGGGACTGACTACGAATCAGTACGTCGAGGGTTCGAATCCCCCAGGGCGCACCATCGAACGCACAAAGCCCCGGCATCGCCGGGGCTTTTTTACTGTGCGTGACGAGTCTGTTTCGGCCGCCTTTCTCAGGGCGCTTCTTGCGGGGGTTTCGTTATTATTTTCTGAACGGCTTTCACTCTGCATGCGCAATCGATTTCATCGGCGTGGCGGCTGCCATGCCGTTTTGCCGCAAGAAGGGATTCCCTATGGACGAAGCAAGCGAGAAAAAGAAATTCGGTCTGTTTGACAAACTACTTTCCGTCAACACTATCGACCCAAGTTATTACGTCGATTTCGATGTGAAACGCGGTTTGCGCAACGCCGATGGAACGGGCGTGGTTGCAGGTGTCACCAATATCTCCAACGTTCATGGCTACGTCGTTTCGGATGGGGTGAAGGTACCCGACGACGGATTGCTCACGTTTCGCGGTTACAACGTGTACGATTTGCTGGGCATCGACGCGGAAAGCCATCGGTACAACTACGAAGAGATTGCGTATCTGCTGCTGATGGGCGAACTTCCCACGAAAACCGAATGGCACGACTTCATCGACGTGATCGATGCCGAGCGCGAGCTCCCTGATGGTTTTACGGCTTCGCTCATTCCTTCGACCAATCCGCCCGACATCATGAACGTCCTTGCTCGTTCGGTGTTGCAGCTTTATTCAAACGATTCCGATGCCGAATCGCGTTCGGCCGAGCACGAGGTGCACACGGCGCTTTCGCTGATTTCGCGTTTGCCGCGCATCATGGTGGGGTCGTATTACGGCAAGCAGGCGAAATTCTTCAACGGGTCGTTTATCTTGCATCCGTTCGTGCCTGGTCAATCGACTGCCGAGACCATTCTTTCCATGCTGCGCCCTGATCGTTCGTTTACCCCCGAAGAGGCGCGCATGCTCGATATCATGTTATGCCTGCATGCCGAGCATGGCGGCGGCAACAATTCGACTTTCACTATGCGCGTGCTTTCGTCGGCCGATACCGATCCGTATTCTGCCTATGCCGCGGCAATCGGGTCGCTCAAAGGTAGCAAGCATGGCGGCGCGAACCACCAGGTGCGCGCGATGCACGCCGATTTGAAGGCGAATGTCGCGCATTGGGACGACGACGACGAGGTTGCGGGCTATCTGGAGAGGGTTGTTCGCAAGCAGGCGTTTGATAAAACCGGTTTGATTTACGGCATGGGACATGCGGTGTACACGAAATCGGATCCGCGTGCGGTCATTTTGAAGCGTTTCGCGTCGCAGCTTGCCGAAGGGACCGAATTTGAGGCGGAATTCCGCCTGCTCGAGACGGTCGAGCGCTTGGCACCTGAGGTTTTGCGCACGGTGAAGGGTACCGAGAAGGAGATTTGTGCGAACGTGGATATGTATTCGGGTTTCGTGTACTCGATGATGGGGATTCCCGAGGATTTGTATACGCCGTTGTTCGCTTGCGCGCGCATGGCGGGGTGGGCAGCGCATCGTTTTGAGGAGATTTATTCGGCCAAGAGAATCATTCGGCCTGCGTATAAAACCACGTTTGCGCGCCCGCGGGCGTATATCCCCATCGATGAGCGCTGATTGCAAGGCTTGCGTGTTTGCGGTGCGAGCGCTTATGGGAAGGGCTTCGTGGGAGCGGCGGTATAGGTGAGCTTGGGGTTCTTGCCCTGCAAGCCTAAGCCGCCGCAGAATGCGCACCACCTCATGAACCACAAAACGAAAGCAGGTCAAAACTCGCGTTCTGACCTGCTGTTATGTTCTGGCGGAGGAAGTAGGATTCGAACCCACGGAACCTTTCGGCTCAACAGTTTTCAAGACTGCCGCCTTCAACCGCTCGGCCATTCCTCCAGTTGCATGGCGAGACCAACGTATGCAAGCTGTTGCCTCGCGTAGGGCAAGGATACCATATAATGAAGCCATGACCGACGAAGACTACATGCGTATGGCGCTCGAGCAGGCTCGCCTTGCCGCCTCCAATGACGAGGTTCCTATTGGAGCCGTGGTTGTCTACAACCCGCATGACCCGGCGACTCGCCGTCCGCTTCTTGATGAGCCGCAGGTTATCGCGCGGGCGTGCAATCGCCGCGAAACCGCGAAAGATCCCGCAGGTCATGCCGAATTCGTGGCGATGCTCGAGGCGTCGCGCAAGCTTGATGCGTGGCGGCTTACGGGATGTACGGTTTACGTGACGCTCGAGCCTTGCATAATGTGCGCCGGGCTTATGCATCAAGCGCGTATCGATCGGTGCGTCTACGGTGCGCCCGATCCCAAAGCCGGGGCGCTTGGATCGCTGTACTCTATAAACGAAGACGCGCGGCTTAATCATAATTTCGAGGTAACCGCAGGCGTATTGCGTGACGAATGCGCTTCTGAGCTGCGCAGATTTTTTGCAAGGAAAAGGAAGAAACATGCCTGACATCGTTCCTGAAATCGATATGACCCAAACGGCGATAGCCACCCAAAAGCTCGACTCGGTAGAGCGCCCCGGCTGGCTCAAGGTTGTGGCACCCGCCAAGGTGAATCTCTTTTTGGGCATCGGCGTGCCGCGTGATGACGGCTACCATGAAGCAACGAATGTCATGCATGCCCTGAACCTGCACGATTTGGTGTATGTTCGCCGCGAGGAGGCGGCTTTCGGGGCTGGCCTCGCGATCGTCGCCACTCTCGAGGGACGTGCAGGTCTTGCCGTGCCGGAGATTTCTTCCGAAGAAAATATCGCGCATAAGGCGGTTGCTACCCTTGCACAGAAGATCGGTCGCGCCGAAGACGAGACTGTCTTCGTGCGCATTGTGAAAAACATCCCCTTCGAGGCCGGTTTGGGCGGGGGCTCTTCCGACGCCGCCGCTGCGCTTGTCGGTGTCGCTCATTTGTGGGGAATCGATCCGTATGGGCCGCAGGTAGAAGAAGCCGCCTGTGCTCTTGGCGCTGATGTGGCGTTTTTCCTGCGCGGGGGGTGCGGTTGCTACGATGGCGTTGGCGAGCGTTTCGTCCGTGCTTTGGCCCCGACAAAAGCCAGCATTGTTTTGGTAAAGCCCCGAGGCGGCGTTTCGACAGGCGAAGCTTACCGCGCCTTCGACCAGGCGGGAGCGCCCGTGGAAGGGTCCGCTTTGGAGGAGCTTTCGGCGATAACCGATGCCGACGCCGTGCCGCTGTTCAATAATTTGGCCGCTGCCTCGGAGTCGATCGAGCCCGAATTGGCTGAGATTCGCGCTTGGTTGTCGGCTCAGGAAGGCGTTGCCGGGGATGACAGCGTGCTTCTTTGCGGTAGCGGTTCGTGCACGTTCGCGCTGTGCGCATCCTTTAGCGATGCCGTGCGTATCGTGGCCGAGGCGCAAAAGCGCGGTTGGTGGTCGCGGGCAACCTCGTTTGGGTCTATTCGCGCTGCTGTCGTTTCTTAAGCTTGGCAAGGAGTTGCTATGGCTGTGCTTGCTCGTTTATCGCGGACGATTCCGCTGGTCATCGTTTTGGCGATTCTTGCGGGAATCGTGTACGGGGCGGTGCTGTACAAATCGTCGCCGAATCGTGCGAAAGAAGTGCTGATCAAGCTGTTCACGTGGTTGATGGGTGGCTTGACAGCGATATTCGTGCTGCTTGCGCTGTATGCCGTGGGCGAGGGCAACATCGCCGTTACCGAATTGTGGGCGACGTTTGCCGCTGTGACGCTCGTGGGTTTTGGAATAACGTTTTTGTGTCGTTGGCGTTTTGTGAAGAATCATCCCAACTACAAAGAGGAGGCGTCGAGCAAGGCGAAGGTGATTCCCAATAGGCCGTGGCCATTCAACATGTTCAAATTCCCCTGGGAAAGGTGAGCTGCTTTTGCTGCGGGGTTGCCGATAGATTTGCGGAGCATGTCATGTGATTCCCTTGTGAGCGAAAAGTTCTGTTTGCGTGTTGCGCTGATGTCAGGTATCATTCCAAGTTGCTTACGGAGAAGTGACCGAGAGGCCGAAGGTGCTCGCCTGCTAAGTGAGTATGCCCCACAAGGGCATCTAGGGTTCGAATCCCTACTTCTCCGCCAGGAAGTTCGACAGGTCGGGAAATCGCTCCCGACCTGTTTCTTTTCATCGCAAGATAAGGGCGACGGGCTATAATACGCCTCATGAGGAAGACGAAGAACAACCCTATCGAGGGCGTTAAGGATGCGGCCATGGGCTACACGGTGTTGGTGTTGTCGCTGCTGTGCTTCTTGTGCTTCCTTTGGATCATCATCGCCGTTTCGAGAATGCTTGTAGGCTAGCCATGTGGCAGCGTTTCTCTTTTTATGACGTCCGCGTTATCGGGCATTATCTGGGCATGTTGATATTGTTCTCCACCATCGCGCTGGCGATTCCGTTTGCGACGGCTGTCGTTTATGGCGAATGGGGTGCGGCGTCGCGCTACCTTTTGGCAATGGGCGTCACTTTCGTTGCGGGTTCTGCGTTGCGTTTTTGCCGCATTCAGCCCGGCAAGCTTACTCGTCAGCAGGCAATTGCCGTGGTTGGCTTGGCATGGATCGTCTTGGCGTTTTTCGCGGCTATTCCGCTGTTCCAATCGGGGCATTACGCAACGTATCTCGATGCTTTGTTCGAGGCTGTTTCGGGGCTTACCACCACGGGTGCATCTGTCGTGCAGGACCTCGACCATATTTCTAATGCTGACAACATGTGGCGTTTCGTCATGCACGCTATCGGAGGTTTGGGCTTGATCGTCGTGGGCGTGTCGCTGGGTTTGTTTGGGCGCGGCGGCGGCCAAGGTTTGTTCACGTCGGAGGGGCGCAGCGAGCACGTTGTTCCCAACGTAGTGAGTTCCGCGCGATTCATTTCGCGCGTTGCCGCGGCGTTTATCGTGGTTTCGACCGTCTTCATCGGGATCATCTGCTTGAGTTTGGGAATTCGCGGCGATCGGGCTTTTCTCCATTCGCTCTGGATTTCTATCTCGGCATTTATGTGCGCGGGGTTCACCCCTATGGAAAACAGCATTATGTACTATCATTCGTTTCCGCTCGAGATGGTTACGTTGCTGGTGATGATGATGGGCGTGATCACGTTTTCGCTGCATTCCGAGGTTTTGCGCGGCAATGTACGCGAGTTTTTTAAGGATACCGAGGTCAAGGCTATGGCTGCATGGCTTATCGCCATCGTGGCGGTGTTTGCGGCATCGGCTTCCACAGGGCAGGTCATGTCGGATTTGCCGGCGCTTTTGCGGCGCAGCGTGTTCATGGTCATCTCGGCTGCGACGACTACCGGTTTCATGACGGTTACGCCCGCCCAGCTCACCAATATGATGACCTCGGGCGCATTTTTGACCATCGCCGTTCTTATGGCTGTCGGCGGCATGTCGGGATCTACTGCCGGCGGCATGAAGATGCAACGTGTCGCGATGATTGCGAAATCCATCGTCATGCAGATAAAGGAAACGCTTGCACCCGATTCGGCCCGCGTGGTTGTTTCTTATTATCATCTGGGAAGACGCCCCGTTTCGGCGACGCTTATCCGCGATGCCATGACCGTGGCGTCGCTTTATGCGATTACCTACATCGTCGGCGCGCTGGTCGCGATTGCCCATGGATACGAGGCGTCGCAGGCCATCTTCGATTCGATATCGATGGCGTCTAACGGCGGTTTGATTTCGGGCGTTGTGGCGCCGGGCATGCCTGTGTCGTTGGAGCTGTTCTTCATTTTCGAGATGTGGGCGGGTCGTCTAGAATTTCTCACGCTTTTGGCGCTTATTGCTCAAATATTCGCCTCCCTTACGCCTACGAAGCTTTCGGAATGGGCAAGCGTTCAGGCGTTTAAACGCCGCAGGGATGATCGCCTGTGATGCGCTTTCTCGACAAAATATCGCCGCAGGCTGCACGTTTGCTTTCGCTTTGTCTGCTGACGGGGACTTTCATGCTCGCGGTGGTACCTTGCGCGCTCGCTGATGACGCCGATTCCTCGGCGACTTCTGCCAGTCAGGCAGAAGCAGAGGCCATGGGGAATCTTATCGATTCTTCTGATGTCGTCAGTACCGAGACGGTGGATGCCGTGACGCGTCAAGCTCAGGAGATAGCGCAAAAGAACAGCGCTTCAAGCTCAGCTTCTTCTGATGATGGCGAAATCGTTGTCGTGGATGATGGGCACGAGGGGGCTACAAGCGTCGACGGAGATAAGCGTAATGTCGTCGATCCTGCTCAGACGGCGGACAACTCGTTTATCTACGACACATCGATCGCTTCGCTTGCCGATGAGGCGTCTGTCTATAATGGGCAGACTGTTCAGGTTGTCGGCGAGGTTGTCGGCGACAAGATCTTTGCCGACAACGGTAACTTTTGGATAACGGTTGAGGCTGTAGCGCCAAATGATTCCAGCACGATTTCGGCTTATGTTTCCGATACCTTGGCTTCGAAGATCGATACGTATGGTCGCTACGGCGTTACGGGTACGTGCGTGCAAGTGCGTGGCGTGTATCATCAGGCTTGCGACGAACACGAGGGACTTTCCGATTTGCATGTCACCAATCTAGAGGTGTCAAGCCAGGGGTTTGCGCATTCCGATGCTTTCGTGGCGGGCGATTTCGTGCCGGGCATTCTGTTGATGCTTGCAGGCCTTGTTGTGATGCTGCTGTTTAGATTTGCTCGCGAACGCATGAGGTAGGAATGAAAGGTCGCGTTGTTCAACTTGACCGCGGGTTTCCGTTGGTGATGCTCGAAGATGGCAGTTTAGTGCGTTGCGAGCATTCCACTGTTCTTAAAAAAAGCGACAGGGAACGCGCGGTTATCGGCGATTTCGTGCAGGTCGATTTCCCCGATGCCCACGATAAGGGAATCATCGAGCTCATCGAACCGCGCAGGTGCCGTTTGGTGCGCAAGGACCCAACTGAGCGAACGTTACCGCAGGTGCTTGCCGCTAATTTTGACCTGGTGATCGTTGCCGAGCCTATCGATTCCGTCAATTTTAAACGGCTGGAGCGCGAGCTTGTTTTGGCGCACGAAACCGGAGCCAAGGTTGCCGTTGCGCTGACTAAAGCGGATCTTCTTTCCGACGAGGGCGAGCGTACTCGCGTTATTGCACGTGCTGTGGCGTTGGCTGGTGACGATACGCCCGTTTTGTCCATTGCGAAAACCGATGCCGAATCGGTGGCTAAAGTACGGCAACTCATTGGCGAAGGGATGGCTGTTCTCATAGGAAAAAGCGGCGTCGGAAAGTCGAGCTTGGTGAACCTTCTTGCAGAAAGCGATGTACGCGCTGTTGGAGACGTGCGCGCTGGCGATGGCAAAGGGCGCCACACGACGGTTAGCCGCGCGATAGTCGATATCCCCGGTGGCGGGTGCGTGGTGGATATGCCGGGCATCCGTGGTCTTGGTTTATGGGATGCCGAAGCCGGTATCGAGGCCGCTTTTGCCGATGTCGAGGAGTTTGCTCGGCAGTGCCGTTTCCGCGATTGCAAGCACGAAAACGAACCCGGATGCGCGGTTCGCGCGGCGGTCGAATGCGGCGAGATTTCGTCTGAGAGATTTGCTTCGTACCAATCGCTCAAGAAGGAAAGCCTAACGGTCGGCGAACGCCGAGAGGAAGCGCGCCGGATGCGCGGCGAAAAAGCGTCGGATTCCCGCAAGAAAAAGGCTGGCTCGCGGCAATCGGGAAGGAAAGGCGCGGCGAAAAAGCGTTGACATCGCGCGTGCTTTAGATCGGGTTTCTGCTGGAAGACCGTAGGATTCCGGAAGCTCTCTAGCACCCGCTGCATGCTCGTTGGTTTCCTGCTAGAAACCGCGGTTCATCAAAGCGCCATGACGCGGCGTTACAATACGTCCGCAATTTTGCTGGATAGAAACGGACGTTAAAGGCAATTTATGAATCCAGTTCTCATCATTCCAACCTATGTGTCGGGTCGCCGTGGCAAAACGTCGCGCGCAAACGTTATGTCGGTCTACGATCACATGACCCCGCTTTCTCAAGCTGGCGAGCTTCCGCGATGCCTGGAGTCGTTGCGACGGGTGAGCAACGTTGGTCAGATTCTTGTTTTAGTGGTAGCCGACCCCGAGGTCGAGGGCAAGGCGGCCGATAAGGTCCGCAAGATCGCTCAATCGTTTGCCGACTTGGATATAACCGTCATCGGCGCCGACGAGATGCTTCTTGTTCAGCAGCGTATGGTTCAGCTGGGCGTGGGCAAACTTTCGCGCGAGATTTCGTTGGAGGGCTATGCCCCTATGCGCAATCTCGGTCTGGTTTTGGCTTGTGCACTGGGGTTCGATTCGTGCGTGTTCGTTGACGACGACGAGGTTATCGATGATCCCGATTTTATGAGCAAAGCCGTGTACGGCTTGGGGAAACTCACGCGCAACGGCGTGCCGATTTTGGCGAAAACGGGCTTCTATTTCAATAGCGACGATTCGTATTTGTCAAAGAGTCAAGACAAATGGTACAACCGCTTCTGGCAGCAGGGCAAAGCGTTCAATGCATGGATTGAGGGAGCGATGCGCGGCTTGCGTCTCACGCGCTCCAATCATGTGTGCGGCGGGTGCCTGGCTTTGCATCGCGAGGCTTTCAAAAGGCTTTCCTTTGACCCGTGGATTGTTCGCGGCGAAGATCTCGACTATATGCTTGACCTGCGCATGTACGGATCGGATATCTGGTTTGACAACAAATGGAGCTTGCGTCATTTGCCGCCGCGGACCACAAGCGAGGGCACGCGTTTTCGGCAGGACATCTATCGATGGCTTTACGAATATCGCAAGATGGAATATAGCCGCACGCAAATCGATCTTCTGCAGGTGAAGCCTGCTTCGCTCGAGCCGTATCCGGGGCCTTTCCTGCAGCAAAGCGTTGGCTGGCGCATTTGCGTCACCGCGATTTTGCGTAGTTGGGCGCGTCATGACAAAAAGGCTTATCGCAGCGCGGCGAAGGCTGCCCGCAGCGACGCCGAAGCATATGCGCAGCATAACTGCTCGAAGTACTTCGAATTTCAGCGCGTATGGCCCGAGCTTATGTCGCGCATCGAGAACGACGAGATGCTGAAGCGCGCATTTTTACACGGATACGACGAGGACCTTGGTGCGGCAAACGCCGCCTACGCCAACGTCGACCCGGGTAAAACCAGCGAGATCAGTTTGAATTTGGGTGATTAATGATGGACATGATCGGCTTTTTTGCGGCCGCTTTGGTTGTTGGCCTGCTCGTGGGCATCCTGTCGGGTCTTTTAGGCGTGGGTGGCGGAACCATCATGGTACCGGTGTTCCGTTTGGGGTTTGGTCTTTCGGCGGTGGTTGCCACGGCTACCTCGCTATTCGCCATCATCCCCACGTCGATTTCGGGCATGGTTGGCCATCTGCGCGATAAGACGTGTATTCCGAAGCTCGGTCTCGCCATGGGTTTGGCGGGTGCGTGCACCTCTACGTTGGGCGTGCGGTTGGCCGATATTTCCCCAAGCTGGTTGGTCATGCTGGTCGCGGCATTGATCATCGCGTATTCGGCTATCAACGTATTCCGCAAGGCGTTTGCTGCGAAAAAGCAGGAAAGTGCCGTTAGCGCGAAGGCGATTTCGGATAAGAGGGCTGGTGAAGCATCTGCTGCAGCGACGGGTTCCGGTGCTGCTGATGCGGCGATCAACGGTGTTGCCGCTATCGGCGCGGGCGACGCCGACGCGGTGGCTACCGCCGCAGGTGCGCCAACCGGTGCAGCAAACGCCACCGCAACGGCCAACACGCGCCCCAACCTTTCCGCTAAAGATCTGCTGTTCGGTGCGATGATAGGCCTCATTGCCGGCTTGGCCTCGGGCTATGTCGGCGTGGGCGGCGGCTTCATCATGGTGCCGATGATGTTGGGTATTCTGAACATTCCTATGCGTTATGCTTCGGGTACTTCGCTCATCGCCATCATGATCTTGGCGGTGCCCGGTGTTGTTGCGCAGATCATGCTGGGGCATGTCGATTTCGTTGTTGGTATCGCGATTTCTGCCGGCACCATCCCCGGAGCTCTTATCGGCGCGCGTTTGGTTAACTACATCCCCGAGCGCACGCTGCGATTCATCTTCGGCGGGATGCTGCTTGTTGCGGCGGTTATGTTGGTTGTCAACGAGCTTGGACTTATTGGCTAAATTTGGTTTTCGGGGGGGGGGTGTCAATGGCGCACAAACACGACGCCAATCAGGGGTTGCCGCGGTTTTTCACGGCTGAGATGCTTACGCTTTGCATCGCCGTCGTGGCGGGCTTCGCGTTGCTTCTCTCTACGTTCTCTCATATGGGTGGTACTCATATGCAAGCTGTCGCCGGCGCGGTATTCACCGTTTGCCTGGTGATTTTCATTCGCTTGCTGATGGACCCCGATTCGGTGCGTGCTCGTCAGACCGATGAGGTCCTTAAGCTTTCCAGCGAGATGCTCGACAGCTTGCAGGGAGGGCTTACCAACGAGTCGGCGCAGCATGTGTGCGAATTGCTTCTGCCTGCCACGGCCGCTGTTGCCGTTGCGATCACCGATAGGGAATGCATCTTGGGCTATGCCGGGCATGGAGACGGAAGCGCCACGCCGGGCAACAAGATCCGCACCACATCGACGCACCGAACCATCGAGGACGGCATGCGCCGTGTTTTGTATAGTCGCGAGGAAATAGGCCTGCCATCTGGAGAAACGGGAATCAACGCCGCCATCATCATGCCTATCTACCAGGGAAAGAGCATTGAAGGCACGCTGAAGTTCTATTACAAGCGCGCTAAGCAGATAAGCCAAACGCAGGAGTCGATGGCGCACGGTTTTGCGGACCTCATCTCAACGCATTTGGCTGCTGTCGCATTGGAAGAGCAGACGCGTTTGGCCACCAGCATGGAGCTCAAGGCGTTGCAGGCGCAGATCAACCCGCATTTTTTGTTTAACACCATCAATACCATCGCATCGTTCACGCGAACCGACCCTGCGAAGGCGCGCACTCTGTTGCGTGATTTCGCCGTGTTCTATCGCTCTACTTTGGAAGACGCCGACGACCTTATCGCGCTTGAGCGCGAGATCGCCCAAGTACAGCGTTACTTTTCGTTTGAGGTGGCGCGCTTTGGCGAGGATTGCCTGCAGCTCGATATCGATGTGTGTCCCGAGGTGGCCAAGATGCTCGTTCCTTCGTTTATCGTGCAGCCGTTGGTGGAGAATGCGGTAAAGCATGCCCGCCCGTCCGAAGGCAAACTCACTGTTACGGTAAGCGCCGAGCTTGATGATGAAAACGCCTATATCCGTGTTATCGACGATGGCGTTGGCATGGATGAAGACGCCGTTGGGCGCATTATGAATCCTGAATCGTCAAGTGGTTTGGGCATCGCTGTGAAAAACGTGCATGATCGAATTCTGGGTTATTTCGGCGACGAATCGCGTATGGATATCGAAAGCGTGCCGGGCGAGGGAACCACAGTGACCTTTGTGCTCGATCGTCGTTTTGTTGACAGGTATACCGAGAATTCCTCGGAGACTGAGTAGGCGGGGGATAGCGACATGGAAAACGTCAGTGGATTGGGGGTTGCGCGTCCGATGCGCCTTGCGGGCCGCGAGCTTCGCGGGGCAACACAGCTGCATGCGGTGGTCGATGCCTGCCAAACTGTGCGCATCGCTTGCGCCGACGGGGAAGGGCTTTTCATCGTCCCTATGAGTTTCGGCTACGACTGGGCTGATCCCGAGGAAGTTGGCGGTGATAAGCCGCGTTTGGCGTTGTGGCTCCATTCGGCGGGCGAAGGACGCAAGGCCGATGCTTTCAATGTCGAGCCGCGCGTTGCCATTGAGATGGATGTTCAGGACGGCGTGATCACTGGCACCTATGCTTGCGCTTATTCGTATGCTTATCGGTCGATTATGGGTGCGGGTACTATCCACCGCATCCAGGGTGCCGAGATGAAGCGCTACGGTCTTACGCGCATCATGCAGCATATGGCGCCTGGTGCGTCGGTTGATTTCACCGATCAGGCGTTGGCACGGGTGAACATTTACTGCATTGATGTGGAAAGCTTTACCGGCAAGCAACGCGCCTAGGGCGTTTGTTTGCCATGGCTTGCTTTTGGAAATGAGAGGGCGCAGTTCATGCGAACCGCGCCCTCTTTAATGCAATTTCGACAGCTGTTTCCAGCTATTTCACCACGCGAACGCGAACGATTCCTTCAACCGCGGCGATGTGCTCGATGGCGGCATCGGTCAGTGCGGCATCGAGGTCGATCAGCGCATAAGCGTAGTCGCCGCGAGCCTTTGAGGTGATGTTGGCCAGGTTCACGCCTTCTCCCGTGATGGCGGCGGTGATGGCGTTGATCATGCCCGGCAGGTTTTTGTGCAGCACGCCGATGCGGCTCCCCTCGGCTGGCGCCGGGCCCATGTCGCACGCAGGGAAATTCACCGAATTGCGAATGTTGCCGTTGTCGATGTAGTCGACGATCTCCTCGACGGCCATGACGGCGCAATTCTCCTCGGCTTCGGCAGTGGAAGCGCCGATGTGCGGCATGATGATGCAATTTTTGGCGGCCAGCGTCTGCGGGGTTACGAAGTCGGTGATGTAGCAGCCCAGCGTGTCGTTGTTCAGCGCGGCAGCCAGGGCGTTTTGGTCTACCAGCGTGTCGCGCGAGAAGTTAAGCAGCACGGCGTCGGACTTCATGATCTCAATCTGATGCGCATCGATCATGCCGATGGTGCTTTCCAGCGCGGGTACGTGGATAGTGATGTAATCGCAGTTCGCGCAGATGTCGTCGAGATTGGTTACATGATGCACGGTGCTCGAGATGCGCCATGCGGCGTTGACCGAAACGTAGGGGTCATAGCCGTAAACGTCCATGCCGAGTTCTTCGGCGGCGTTTGCCACGAGTGCGCCGATTGCACCCAAGCCGATGACGCCCAGTTTCTTGCCGGCGATTTCGCGGCCGACGAACTGTTTTTTTGCCTTTTCGACGGTTTTGGCGATGTCGGGATCGTCGGCGTTTTCGCGAATCCACTGGTTGCCGGCGATGATGCCGCGGCTACCCAGCAGCATACTGCAGATGATCAGCTCTTTTACGGCGTTGGCGTTGGCGCCGGGGGTGTTGAACACCACGATGCCTTCTTCGGCACAGCGATCGAGCGGGATGTTGTTCACGCCTGCACCTGCGCGGGCGATGGCCAGCAGGCTTTTGGGGAACTGCGTGTCGTGCAGCTTCATGCTGCGAACCAGCACGCCGTCGGCTTCCTCAAGCGTATCTACCAGGTTGTAGTTGCCAGGAAGCTTGTCGGTGCCCTTTTTGGAAATGTTATTGAGGCAATGGATGCGGGGCATGGTTGTCCTTTCGACGGGTAATTTGGTTGCAAAAGAACCGTTTTGATTCGCCATGATTGTAGCGTAAAACGAAGTCCACTCAATTGATAGACTTTGTAAGTGAGCGGGAAGGAGGGGGAATGGCGATAAAGGGTCGTCGCCGCAGGCCGCGTGTACTCGAAGAGCGTAGCGACATGCACGATGAGTTCTGTTTCGAGGTTGAAGACGCGCGCGTCGACCTTGCAGCGTTTGTCGGCGGGCTGGCGGTTGAAAAGCGCGCCGCGCAGCGTGGCTCGCGATCGAAAAGCGCTGGTGATCAGCATATTTTTCACGACGGGCCAGAGACTTTTTATCGCTATGCCGAATTGTCGCGGGGCCGCGTGCGTATTATGCGCTGCGAAACCGTGGCAAAGAGTCTTGTTGTTCCCGAGCGTATCGACGGAAAACGCGTGACCGAGTTTGCCCCAGGGGCTTTTGCGGGGCTTGCTCACGTGCGAAGCATCGTGTGCCCGTCTGCGGTCGAGAGGGTGGGTGCCGGCGCGTTTTCCGAATGCGCGCAATTGCGCAAGTTGGTGCTGCCAGCTGCGGCGACGCAAACCGACCCAACGTGGCTTTTGGGCTGCGCGCAGCTTGATGATGTCGTGCTCCCAGCTAAAGCCGTTCGCTTCGATGAGGATTTTCTCGCTTCGTTTTCTCCGCGGCGAGTGCTGCTGGGTGCGCGTGTGCGGCGCTTTGCAGTGCCTGAGCGTTGGTGCGAAACCCTCCGGGAATTCGCGATTGACGCTGACAACCCCTGGATTCGCACGGATGGAACCTGCATATATAGTAGCGACGGCGGCAAACTTTTGAGCTGCGCTGTCCATAGGGCGGTTGTCGATGTTGCGTCCGGTTGCCGCGAGATCGCGCGGAAGGCGTTTGCGGGCAATGTGGAGCTTAAGTCGGTTAATCTTTCCGAAAGCGTGCAGACCATAGGACCATCGGCGTTTGCGGGGTCGGGTTTGATCGAGGTGACCACGCATCCTGGTTTGCGCGAAATCGGCGTGCGTGCGTTTGCGCGCTGCCCTCACCTTGCGCGTGCGCAGCTTTCTGAAGGAATCGAATCCATTGGCGAGGAGGCTTTTGCTCATTGTCGCAAGCTGGAGCATCTGACCGTCCCTCATTCGCTGCGCGATTTGGGCGCGCGGGCGATATTCGATACCGCTTTGCAGGAACGCGGCGGTTCGTTGGCTTTCGTTGTGCCCGTTGATGCCGCCGCGCCGTCGAGCAGTGCGAACGCGTTGTCGAGTTGCGTGGCAGCCTCAACGGGCGCGGATGCGTCTTCTTTCGTTGGGCTGTCCCCTGCCGCAAAGGGTCATTCGATTTTCGCCGATGCGCAGGGGGTTCTTTACAAAAGGCTAGAGGGAAGAGAATCGTCTGCTGTCGATCGTTTGGCGCTCATCGATGCAAGCGCTTTGCAGACGGACGAATATGAGGCGCTTCCCGGCACGTATGAAGTTGCGCCGCGGGCTTTTTATCGGCATCCTCTCGTCCGCCGCGTGGTTTTCCCCGATGGCTTGCACGATATCGGGCGATTGGCCTTTGCAGAGTGCTCCGAACTTTGCGAGGTTCGTCTGCCCGATTCGCTTTGTGGCATTTGCGAACGTGCCTTTTGCGGCGCGCCGTTGCGGTCGTTCGTTATTCCGGCAAACCTTGACTATCTGGGCGAACGCGCTTTGGGCATCGTGGAAAGCGGACGGTCGGGCAATCATCCGGCGCTGCGATCGTGCCGGGTTTCTCCGGGTAATGAAAAATTTTTCATGCACGATGGCTTATTGTGCGAACAGGATGAAGCGGGGGTTCGCGTCGTGTTGTACGTTGGTCCCGAGACTGATGTTTCGCTCCCCGAGAATACTTGCGAGATCGCGCCCTTTGCTTTTGCGGGCGTGCGCGGAGTCAGCAGAATCTACATTCCCCATTCGGTGTTGCATGTTGGCATTGCTGCCTTTGCTTTCGCTGAACCGTGCGAAACGGTGGAGTTCCAGCGCATGCGTCGTTGGCGTGGTCGGGCGTCGGTGGTGGTGCATCCCCCGCACGATACCAACGGTGCTTTTGCCATGCGCGGCGTTTTGGCGCATCCCCCTCTTGATGCGCGGGCGTTTTCCGAAGCCTGCGATCATGCCGTGCTTGCTTCGCGCGACGATTTAGTGCGCTATCGTTACATGGTGCAGCGTTTGGGGAATCACCTGTATCTGGAGCGCACGATGAGGAAGCGCTACGAGGACGAATTGCGCGAGCAGATAATCGCTGTTTGCCGTGCGTTTTTCAAAGCGGATGACCGTGATTGCCTAAAAGCGCTCGGGGCGATGGGCTTTCTTTCTGAGGGAACGATCACGCGCGTGCTTGACGTTGCGCAGACTTGGGATAACGTGGCATGTACCGCGCTGCTGCTGAACATGAAGCACGAGCAGTTTGGGCATGAAAGCGATTTCGAGCTGTAACGCGTAGCGGGTTTGGCAAAGAAAGGGAAGGTCATGACGAAAGACGACGAGACGCGTTGCCGCGAAGCGCACGGCAACGCGCAGGAAACAGACCTTGCCGCCGATTTGGCCCAGAGGGTTTTGAGTGAATGCCGTACGTCGTTGATGATGGCCATGCGCTATCTTGACGTGGCTTTTTGGAAGATGCCGTTTGAAGCAGCTCGGTTTGAGGGCGCTCTTGGAACCGACGGCATGCGCCTTAAATTCGACTCCGCTAACGTGATCGAGCGCTTTAAAGAATCGCCCAACGAGATGACGCGCGATTTCCTGCACCTTATTCTGCACTGCGTGTTTAGACAGCCTTTCGAAACTCGTCGCGAATTTCCGATGTTGTGGTCATATGCGTGCGACTTATGCGTTGAGAACATCGCGCTCGAAATGTGCGGCAACCGATTTCCCAGCGCGCGTGATGCTGATCGCCTGGTGGTTTTGAAGCAGTTGGGCAAGCGCATGAATGCATTGACGCCTGCGCAGATATATCGTTTGATGGAGCGCCTGCGTGCAGGTGATGCTGAACTTACGCTCGAAGAAAAGCGACTTGCGCAATTACTGCGTGAGTCTGAGCCGTTGTTCATTCGCGATAGCCATGATTTTTGGAATCTCTCGCAGCCTGATTCCGATGACGTTGATGAGAACGATGATTCCGACGAGGGAGAAAATCCTCAGCAAAGCAACGACGATGAGGGCGCAGGCGCTACTTCCGATTCGTCCGATCAAGAGGACGATGCTGACGAAGACGGTGGTCGGGCGGATGCCGATCAGGGTGATTCGGGCGAAGGCGACGAGGGCGGTTCGGGAGATGGCAAAGATTCTGATGAGCCCGAGCAACCCGAAGATAGCGAGCAGGACGCTGAGGGTGGGATGGAAGATTCTGACGCGCCCGAAGATTCGGGTACTGGCGAATCAACTTCCGATGCGAGCGAGGATGGCGGTGGGGAGTCTGACCATCTGACGGACGACGGCGCTTCTTCCAGCGAAAGTTCGCAACCATCCCAACAGAATACGGGCAATTCGCAAACGCAATCTCAGCAAACTTTCAACGATTCGTCGTCGCAAAACGACGCTGATCAGGGCAACCCGCAACAAGGCGAGTCTTTGAAATTGTCGCAGGATTTCGATTTCGAACAAGCTCCGATGCAGGATATCGATCCTGGTCAAGCTCAGCGCGATTGGGAGAACATAAGCAAGCAGATAGAGGCCGACCTGCAAACGATGTCTCAACAACGTGGAAGCGGCGCTGGGGATCTGCTGGCTAATTTGGAACTTGCGAATAGAAATCGGATAGATTATGCCGACTTCTTGCGGCAGTTCGCGCGACTTGGCGAAGACATGCGCATCAACGATGACGAGTTTGATTACGTTTACTACATGTACGGTCTTTCGCGATATGGGAATATGCCGCTGATCGAACCGCTTGAGTACAAAGAGTCGAATCGCGTGCGCGAATTCGTGATCGCGTTGGATACTTCCGGTTCGTGCTCTGGCGATTTGGTGCAACATTTCGTGGAGCATACGTTCCAGATCCTCAAGAGTTCCGAGGAGTTCGGTTCGCGGGTGAATATGCATATCATTCAGTGCGACGCGGAAATTCAAAGGGATACGGTCATCACGTCGGTGGAGGAATTCACGCGCTATCTGGAAGATTTCGAGGTCGCAGGTTTTGGAGGCACCGATTTTCGCCCGGTTTTCGCCTATGTTGACGAGCTTTTGTCGCAAGGCGAGTTCGAGGATTTGCGCGGGCTCATCTATTTCACCGACGGTGCAGGGGTTTATCCCGATGCCCCGCCTAGCTATGATGTCGCTTTTGTTTTTGTAGATGATGCAGGCGAAAAGCGCCGCGTCCCGCCGTGGGCTATGCGCGTTGTCATGGATGAAGAATCCATTCGCCAGCTGCAGTGATGCAACTTGGGTAACATATGGTGAAAAATCGCTGGGGCCAAACGAAAACAAAGTGTAATAAAAGGGAAGAATCGGTTGACCGCATGATTGAAAATCGATTGGCCGATGCATAAAAAAGGAGCGCCGACATGAACATTGCAGACGCAAAACAGCAAGTGAAAGACACGGTAGCGGCTTATTTGACCAAAGACGATGCGGGAATGTATCGCATCCCTGTGGCGCACCAGCGGCCGATTTTCCTGGTAGGCGCGCCCGGCATCGGAAAAACCGCCATTATGTCGCAGGTTGCCGATGAGCTGAAAATAGGCCTGGTCTCCTATTCGATGACTCATCATACGCGCCAAAGCGCTCTCGGCTTGCCTACGGTTGTTCGCAAGCAATTTGCCGGCGAAGAGTTCGATGTTTCCGAATACACGATGTCCGAAATCATCGCCTCGATTTACGACTACATGGAAGATACCGGGCGCACGCGCGGCATCCTTTTTCTCGACGAGATAAATTGCGTTTCCGAAACGCTGTATCCTTCGATGCTGCAGTTTTTGCAGTTCAAGACGTTTGGCAGGCACAAAGTTCCTGATGGGTGGGTTGTTGTTTGCGCCGGCAACCCGCCTGCGTACAATCGCTCGGTGCACGAATTCGACATCGTGACGCTCGACCGTTTGCGCAAGCTCGATGTTGAGCCCGATTTCGAGGCATGGAAAGAATACGCACGTCAGACAAATGTTCATCCGGCTATCGTCACCTATCTGGATGTCCGTCGCGACGATTTCTATTTCGTCGAGACGACCACGGCTGGCAAGCAGTTCGTTTCTGCCCGCGGGTGGAGCGATTTGTCCGAAGCTATGACGCTTTATGAGGAGCTTGGGCTGCCGGTAAACCTCGCGCTGGTTTCCCAATATGTGCAAGTCCCCGAAATCGCCGAGCGGTTTGCGTTGTATTACGACCTCTTCAATAAATATCGTTCGGATTACCAGGTGGATGAGATTCTGCGTGGAAACGTGCCCGACGGGATAGCGCAGCGGGCAAAGGACGCGGCTTTTGATGAGCGTTTGGCACTGCTGGGGCTTATGCTCGACGGGATTTCGGGCGCTGCCGGCAAGGCTCTCGAATGCGAGGCGGTGCTGATGAGCGTGCGCGATGCTTTGCGCGAGGTGAAGCCTGCTTTGCTTGCCGGCTCGTCGCTCGAAGAGGCTCTTGCCCCTGCGCTTGCCGATCGCGAAGCGCGTCTGACGCAGGCGAAGAAATCCGACGTTGCGGCTGCGGCTTTGCTGCGCACTCAAACGCTGGCGCTTCGCATGTTAAAAGGGTTTGTGGCTCAATGTGATTTGACGCACGCGACGGAAGGCGCGGCGGCTTTCGGGGCAATCCAAGGCGGCTTCAAAGCCGAAGTAGAAACGCTGCAGCCTTTGGTGAACGAAACAAAGTCCCAGATAGACAACGCATTCGCGTTTATCGATGGGGTTTTCGGCAATGATCGCGAGCAGCTGGTGTTCGTGACCGAGATGACGGCCCGACAAGCGACGGCGCGCTTCATCAACCGATTCGGCTCCGATAGCTATTATGCTCACAACGCCGATCTCATGATAGACCAGCGCAAAGACGACCTATTGGCCGAAATAGAGAAGCTCGCGCTTTGACGCGAAGGTGTTGCTCACGTCTTAGCTTTTGCCTAGCGCGTCCGGCTGCGTTATCATTGGTTAGCTCAGGGAAACAAATGACGCAAATCTGCCCGTCGCGAAGCAAGCAGCAAATGGGGGCCTGCCATGAAAAACCAGCAAAGTCTGTCTTACTTTGACGAATCGCTTTCTGCAGTGCTGGCGAAAAGCCGCTTATTCGAAGGCGTTTCGAGCGATAAGTCTGCCGTTTTGCTTGGTCATTTGGGCGCCAGTGTCCGCTCCCACGACGACGGCACGCTGCTTGTTCGCTTGGGTGATGTGGTAACGCGCATGGGGATAGTTGTCGAGGGCGTTGTCGAAGTCGGTTTTTACGATGAGGCGGGCGATCTGGCAACCGTCAACCGTCTTGAGGCGGGCGACATGATTGCCGAGGCGATAGCCTATGCGGGTGAGCCGAGCATTGTCCAGGCAACGGCGGTGGGCGATTGCCGCGTGCTGTGGATGGAGGCCGCCAAACTGCTTTCCCCGACAGTGTTGGCTGAGAGCCCCGAGGCTTCGCTGGTGGCGGCCAATTTGGTCCGCATCATTTCGCGAAAGAACGTGTTCCTCAATCAAAAGGCGCAGATTCTCACGCAACGTTACGTGCGCGACCGCATCAAGCTGTTTTTGAAGGACCGCGTGCACGAGGGGAAAGCCGACATACCGTTCTCGCGCAGTGACCTCGCGCGTTTTCTCGGCGTGAACCGCAGCGCCCTCTCGCGCGAGTTGGGACGTTTACGCGATGAGGGGATCGTTTCCCTCGAGAGTGATTCTATCATTGTGCTGAAGGAAGACTTTCTTTGGTAATAGATTAGTCATCCTAACTTAGTAAGTAACGAGAAACAATCGCATAAACGCTGCTATAAAGCTTTTTGATTAAATAGTGCTAACAATTTTGAAGAAAGTTAGCTTTGGTTGCTGCTGCAACAAGAGCGCTTGCCTCGTCGTGTTAGAAACGTTACCACAAGATAACTTTGCCAACACGCAAGGAGGATTTGAATATGCAAGCAAGCGCTGCGCTCGGCCGCTACGGTCAGCGCGTCAATTGGCTGGCTGTTCTGATGACGCTGGTACTGGCCCTTTCCATGGTGCCGATTTCCCGCGCTCATGCAGACACTGCCGCCGCTCCGGGTGCGAATTTCGAACCCGGCACTTACACTGTAGATGCAGGTTTTTCGCTTAGCGCCACCGCCGACTACAGTGCAAACAAAAAAGCAACCGTCATCGTCGGAGAAGACGGGAGCGTAAACATAAAGATAGATCTTACGACGGATGGCCTTGCTTTGAAGATGGGCCGCTTCTGGGTCGATTCGGTGCCGGAGGCAGCACCGGGAACAAGCAACCTGCAGACAACTAAGGCAAACGTAAAGGACGGCGACAGCACGATTTCTGTAGTGTCGTCTCTTTCGGTGAAGGTTGACTCGCTTGCGTCGACTTACGAGTTCGCTGATGCATCTGTGTTCAGGAGCGGTGCGGAAAGCGCGTTTCCGGATAAAACCTTCACGCTGACCATTGATCTCAACGGTATAACCCCTAAGGCCGATGCTAAGAAGATTGCCCAGGTTCCTACTGTCGGCAAGCTTACTTATAACGGTGCCGAGCAGACAGCCATCGCTTCGAGCAACGCCTATACCGTGACCGGTGATGCCGCCGCTACCAATGCAGGTTCTTACACCGCAACGCTCAAGCTTGCCGAAGGTTATGAGTGGGCCGACGGAACCACTGCCGATAAGACCATCGATTACACCATCGCCCCCGCAACGCTCAAGGCAACCTATGCCGGCGAAAAGATCAAGACCGACGACACTCCTTCTTACAAGGTTGACGTGACGGGCTTTGTCGGCAACGACACGGCTGCCAGCCTGGCGAATCTCGGCTTCGAAGCTCCGAAAGTGACCCCCCCGTCCGAGGTTGAAGCAGGTGGCAACTATCTGCTTACCCCCGAAGGCGGCAACGCGACGGCGAACTACACGTTCTCCTGCGTGCCCGGCATGCTCACGGTTGCATACAGCGGCGAGATGAAGCCCGGCACCTACACAGTGACTGCGTATATGTACGTCCCCGCAGAAGTAAGCCCCATGAGCAAGAATATGTTCCTTACCTGCGACCCCGGTGCGCAGGGTGGGCTTAACGCCACGCCTCCGCTGACCCCGGCAACCAACAACGCTACGCTCGTTGTCGCCGATGACGGAAGCCTCACGCTTACTGTCCCGCTTAACTCCAACGCGCTCAGCCTGTACGACAAGGACGGAAAAGCAGGCAAGGTTTCGGGCGCTAAGGTTGTCTCGCACGAAACGGGAAAGAAAACCTACACCAACCCCAACAGCAAAAAATCGTCGGAGAAGGATGGTCTCTATACCTCCATCACGCTGAAGCTCGACAAGATCGACGCAAGCTACAAGCTGGAGGATTACGGCATCTGGATGGCTCCGATGGGCGGCGACATCTCGTCGATGGCCAAGACGACCCCCTATGCTATGCTGAATGTTGACTTCTCGAGCGTTACCGGTAACACCGTCAAACCCGTTATCCCTGATACGAGCGACGATGATCCGGCCGACGTCGTCGACAACAACAAGGATAACAACAAATCCACCAACACTAACAACAACGTTGCCACCCAAAGCAGCAACCTGCTGAAGGCCGGCGTCTACACCGTCACCAGCAATATCTTCATGGAGAAGGCCAACACGGGCTTGCCTATGGGCCGCGCCTACCTGACCAGCGGCGAGTTCCCGCCCAACCAGCCTGTTACCAGCAATTCCACGCTTGTTGTTGATGAGCAAGGCCGCGCTACGGTGACCATTCCGCTGACTATCCAGGTTATGAACGTGAAGAGTCTGCCTGGTTTGAACATCGTTTCAAGCGAGACCGACGGTTCGGGCTACCTCAAGAGCGTCACTGTCGACTTGGGCATTATTCAAAATCCCAACGGCGCTATCACCAAATCGTGCACGGCAAATGTGAGCCTGACCGACATGGTCGTTGAGATGGCCGGTCTCGATCGCGATCAGTCGTGGCCCGCTACGCTCGAAGTGAACCTGACGGGCGTGCCCACCGCTGCGGGCGGCACTGTTGACGGCGGCTTTGCGCAGACGGGCGATCGTACGGTTGCCAACACCGTCAACGGCGTTGCTGCTGTCATCGCCGTGGCTGCGGGTGCCGCGGTTTATGCCCGTCGCCGTATGGCGAAAGCCCAGCTCTAGCTTCGATTTTTAGGCGGGTGGCCAAGCACGTCGCCCGCCTAAACGGCTAAATCTGCTCCGATTTACGTTTTGTTTGTTCTTCGGGTGCTGCGGACGAGGTGAAAGTCGCGGCACCCTGCTTTTCGGTGAGGAAGTACCATCATGACCACCCCTCAAAACACCCTCGTTACTTCGCGTCGCGGTTTTTTGCGTACCGCTGCGTTTTCCACGGCTGGCTTGGCCATGGCTTTTTCGGCGTTTGGCTGCTCAAGCGCTGCTGGTTCGTCCTCGCAATCGGGCAAGGGTTCTGCAACTGCGGAAAACCCCTTTACCGCAACCGATCGCGACCTCTTGGGTTCGCCTGACACATGCACTATGAAAGTTGGCCTGATGATGGGCCCGCCTGCTATGGGCCTTTCAAAGTTTATGCGCGAGGTGAAAAACGGCGTTGCCGACACGTTCAACACTTTCGAAATGGAAGTGCTCGAGACCATGGATTTCTCTGCTTTGGCGGCGTATCTAAACGATGGCACTTACGATGCCGTCACGCTGCCAAGCAACATCGGCCCTATCATGCACAACAACGAGGACATCAACACCGACGTGGTGTGCATCGCTCTTTCCAACCTGGGCGTTTTGGCCATAGGTACCACCGATCCGTCGGTGCAGAGTCTTGACGATTTGCGTGGCAAGACGCTCTATTGCATGGGCGAGGGCGGAACGCCCGGTTATACCACCGAATATATCATCGAGAAAGCCGGTCTTTCTGACGATGTGCACTTGGAATATAAGGCAACTCCCTTCGAGCTTTTGAATATGGTGCAAGACCAGCCAGGCAGCATTGCCGTTTTGCCGCACCCGTTTGTCGAGATGGCTAAGCGCATGACCCCCGACCTGCTGATACCCATCGACCTTACCGAGGAGTGGAACCGCCTAAATGGCGCAGACGCTGCCGAGCCCGTTACCACCACTACGGTTGTCCGCCGCGATTTCGTGGAGCAGCATGAGCAGGCGGTGGTCGAGTATCTACAGCTTGCAAGCCAGTCGGTCGAATACGTTTTGGCCAACGTGGACGAGGCTTCGCAGTGGCAGCAAGATCTGGGAACCTTCCTCAACAACGAGATAGCCAAGGAGGCTATCCCCAACTGCAACATCTGCCTGGTTTCGGGCGAGGCTATGCAGGGTGCACTCGAGGGCTTTTTGCAGATGCTTTGCGACATGAATCCCGAAAGCGTGGGCGGCCATATGCCCAGCTCCGACTTCTACTATTTGCCGCCCTCGAACGTGCAGCTTGTCCAGCCGGGCTTGCCTGCAAGCGCTTAGGGGCGCCTTTATGGCTTCGATGATGTCCATGCAGCCGCTCTTCGAGCAGAAACGCACCATAAGTCGACCGCGAAAGATCGCCATCATTGTTTTTTGGTTAGCGGTTTGGGAGGCGGCCGATAGGCTGATCAACAACCGTTTGGTGCTTGCCGGCCCGATGCGCGTGGTGCAAGCGCTTTTCGACCAGCTGGGAAACCTCGATTTTTGGGTCATCTGTGCTTCATCTTTTGGACGTCTGGCCTGCGGTTTCTTGCTTTCGTTTGTTATCAGCGTGGTGCTTGCCGTGGCCGCGCATCGTTTTAACCTGCTGCGCGATTTCGTCGACCCAGTTGTGTCGATGCTCAAAACCGTGCCCATGATCTCGTTTGTCATCATGCTGCTCATTTGGGTGGGCAACCAGATGCTTACGGTGTATCTGTCGCTTTTAGTGGTTTTGCCGTTTATCTACACCGCGACGTTGGCCGGTTTGGAAAACGCCGACGTCAAGATGCTCGAAATGGCCGAGGCTTACAAGCTTTCGCGCTGGAAACGTTTTATGTACGTATACCGTCCCGCCCTCATGCCGTTTTTGCTGAGCAGCTGCAAGGTTGCGCTTGGCATGAGCTGGAAAACGGGAATCATGGCCGAGGTCATCGGCACGCCGCGTCCGTCGATTGGCCGCGAGATGTACATGGCGAAGTCGTATTTGGACACGCCTGATCTTTTTGCATGGACCGTTGTCGTCATCGTGCTCTCGCTGGTGTTCGAGAAGGTTTTCATGCTGGTGCTTGAGCAGGCTGCCAAGCCGATGGGCGGGTTCCTGACCGAAAAAGGCGCAAGCAAAGATGCAGCCCCGGTGCACGATGACGCCGCCATTTGCCCGCACCCGGTGCCCATCGCGCTCGAAGCTCATGGCCTGTGCAAATCGTTTGGCGACACCGAGGTTTTGCGCAACGTGAACGTGGCGTTTGAGCCAGGTGGCGTCTATTGCCTGATGGGTCCTTCGGGAATGGGCAAGACCACGTTGATGCGCATACTCGCCGGTCTGGAGCCTGCGACTTCGGGCGAAACGTCGGCAGTGCGCGCCCTCGATAGCGGTGTGTCGATGATGTTCCAGGAAGATCGCCTGTGCGAATCGCTTACGCCGGTGCAAAACGCGGCTCTGGTGCGCTTGCGCAAGCCGTCGGCGTCGGATATGCGGATGCTGCTCGAGCAGGTTCTGCCCGCCGAGTGCATGGACCGCGCCGCTTCTCAGCTGTCGGGCGGCATGCGCAGGCGTGTGGCCCTTGTCCGCGCGGTCGCCTTCGATGGCGCGGCGATCATTCTCGACGAGCCGTTCACGGGCTTGGATAAAGACACCAAGCGCCGCGTTGCGCGCTTTTTGATGGAACACCGCGCAGGGCGCACGCTGGTGGTCTCGACCCATAGCGACGAAGACGCCGAGCTTTTGGGCGCCCAGGTGGTGCATTTGCAAGACATCGCCGAATTTGACGAAGAAGTGCTGCGCGAGCTTGCCGAGAGAGCCAAGCGCGAGCGCGAGATGGAACTCGAACAGGAGAGGGACAAGACAATGATCGATGCAACCAAAACCATGCGCGAGATCGTGAAAGACGAGCCGCTTTTCGCCGACTTCTTGGTGTCGAAGGGCTTTCCTTTCACGGTTGAGAATCCGATGACCGAATACGTGACGTTCAACGATGTCGTCGAGCGTCGTAGCCTGGACAAAGAGGCGTTTTTGGCTGAATACGCGGCTTACAAGGCCGAACACGTGGGCTAGCGCGATTGCGGGCAAGCCGGATTTCAGCATTTGACGAAGGACAACCTATGTACTATTTGGGAATCGACGCTGGTGCGTCGTCTTTGAAGCTTGTTGCCGTTTCTGCCGAGGGCGAGGTTGTTGCAAGCGCGCGCAAGCGACATGCGGGCGATATCGCCGCAGCCGTTACCGAGGCTTTCGCGCTTATGAAGGCCGACCTGGCGGATGCTGGTGCGGGCGCGTGCCAAGGAATTGCTGCTTGCGGATCCGCCGCGCAGTTGATTTGCCGCGCCGATCCCCGGGTGAAATTCGTTGATGATATTCCCGCTTTGGTTGCCGGTGTGCAGGAATTAGCCCCCAGTGCCGCATCAATCGTGCAGATAGGCGCGCATTCTTCGGAAGCGGTGGTTTTGCAGCCGGGTGGTGCTCCGCGCTATGCCCGCGGAAAAGATTGCGCTGCTGGATCGGGCATTTTCCTTGAAAGCCAGATGGATCGCTTGGGTTTGTCGATGGACGATTATTCGCAGATGGTTTTAAAGGCTACGAGGCTACCACGTCTTTCAGGGCGTTGCGCTGTGTTTGCGAAAACCGACGTCATCCATTGCCAGCAAGAGGGCGAGCCTATCGAGAACATTTTGCTGGGGCTTTGCTACGCATTGGTGCGAAGCTTCAAAGCATCGGTTGCTTACGAGGTCGATTTGGTTGCACCCGTCGCCTTTGTGGGCGGCGTCGCGCGCAATGCTGGTGTGGTGCAGGCGATGCACGACGTGCTCAAGCTGGGCGAAGGCGATCTTCTGATCGACGACCGCCTCGAATTCGCATCGGTTCTCGGTGCAGCTTTTGCAGCGCGTGAGGCGGGGTTTGGCGAATCGATCGATGTCGAAGCGCTTTTTGCCTGTTTGACGGCTGATGCGGCAAGTGAGAGTACCCGGCTTCCGCGATTGGCGGTACTCCCTGCGGTTGAAGCTTCGGGCGATGGCGGGGTTGGCGTCTCCTTTGGCGAGCTGCATCCCAAAGCGGCAGACGATAGCCCCGTTGATGTCTATTTGGGCATTGATGTGGGGTCCACCAGCACCGATGCTGTCCTTTTGGATATGGATGGCAATTTGGTCGATGCCCAGTACACGCGCACGGGCGGCGATCCCCGCCGTGCTGTTTCGCAGGTGCTGGATAGCGTGAAGCGACGTTTGGGAAATCGTGTGCGCCTGGTTGCCAGCGCCACTACGGGTTCGGGTCGCGTGGTCGCGGGCGAGCTTATCGGCGCCGATTTGGTTTGCAACGAGATCACGGCCCAGGCGCGCGCTGCGGTTGCGGTCGATTCCCGCGCAACAAGCGTGTTTGAGATCGGCGGGCAAGATTCCAAGTTCGTCTCGCTGGAAGCGGGTCGCGTGGCCGATTTCCAAATGAACAAGATCTGCGCCGCCGGAACAGGCTCGTTTGTCGAGGAGCAGGCGGTTTACCTTGGCCTTGACCTTGCCGATTTCGGCGATAGGGCGCTTGCTGCAAAAGCTCCCATCGACCTGGGCGAACGCTGCACGGTATTTGTGGAGACCGCTGTGCGCACAGCCCTTGCCGAAGGTGCCTCGACAGACGATGTGGCTGCGGGCCTTTGCCTTTCGGTGGTGCGCAACTACCTGCATCGCGTGGTAGGAAGCAAGCATGTCGGCGCACGCGTTGTTTTGCAGGGCGGGGTTGCCTACAACAAAGGAATCGTCGCCGCATTCCGTGCGCTCTCCGACGCTGAGATAACGGTTTCTCCTTGGTTTGCCGTGTCGGGCGCCGTGGGCGCTGCGCTTCTTGCTCGCGATGCGGCACGGGCCGATGGCGTGGGTGCGGACGCGAGTGCGGGCGGCGACACGGCCGCAGGTGCTGCCACTGTGTCGCCTGTCTGCCAAACAAAATGCTCCGACAAAAACGAAGCAGCAGTTGGCTGCGGCGTCTCGCTGGCGGAACGTCGCGATCCGCTCGACTCGCCCCGCGTGTTCTATGCGAAGACCGAAGAGCTCTATCTCAAGGGTTACGATCCTTCTATCGACCCCGCCAAGAAAACCGTGGGTATTCCGCGATGCCTTATGCTGCATAAGCTTTTCCCCATGGCGAACGTGTTTTTCCGCGAGCTCGGTTTCAATGTGATCTTGTCCGATGCCACCGACGAAGAAGCCGTTTTGCTTTCGCAGAGCGTTGCCGCACCCGACGTATGCTTGCCGGTTAAGCTGCTGCATGGGCACATGGAGCAACTGGTGCAGCGCGGCGTCGATTACATTTTCGTTCCCAGCATGCAAACTATCAGGCACGTGAAATCGCCTGTGCCGCATAACTACGCATGCGTTTATCTGCAATCGGGACCGCAGATCGCTGCCCGTGCGCTCAAGCTCGAAGAGCGCGGGGTGGAGCTGCTAAGCCCCGTTTTCAAAATGGATTTCGGCCAGCCGGCCATGGCGGAGGCCATGCTTTCGGTGGGGGCGCAGCTTGGCAAGCCCGGGCGCGAAACCGCGCTCGCCATGCTCTCGGGCAGCGCCGCTGTTGCCGAATTCACAAGCGGCACCGAAAAGCTGGGTGATCAGCTGCTTTCGCGCCTGGGCGAGAGCGATCGGGCATTCGTCATCATCACGCGAAATTACGGCATCGCCGACCCGGTCCTTAACATGGGTGTTCCCGATTTGCTGCTCGAACGGGGCCAGCATGTCCTTACGTTGAGCCACTTGCATGCGCACGATATCGACCTTTCGACCGATTATCCCGATTTGTACTGGCCTTTTGCGCAGCATATCCTGTCGGGCGCACGCATCGTCGCGCGTGACCCGCGCTTGTTTGCCGTATATCTCACAAGCCATGGTTGCGGCCCCGATTCGATGATCGCTCACCTCTTCAAACGCGAGATGGGCGACAAGCCCTATCTTCAGCTTGAGGTTGACGAACATGCTTCGGCGGTTGGCGTGACGACGCGCATCGAGGCATTTCTCGATGCGGTTTCCCAATACAGCGCTTCGCAACATGATGAGGCCGAGATCGGGTCGGTCGAAGATGCGCCCGGAGCCGAGATTCCCGAGCGCGCCGCCGAAGAAGTTGGAGTTGCCGCTAAGGCTGTGGATGCCATTGCAGATGATGGCAATCTCGTTTTGCAGTGTGCAACCGAGGGCGATTTGGCCGGCAAAGCGCTTAAGCTACCGTCGGTTGGAATATATGGCCCTGTTGTTGCGGCTTGGCTTGCCGGTAAAGGCTACAAGGTCGAGGAGATTCCCTTCAACGAAGAATCTGCAGCTCTTGGTCGCGCCGGCTTGATGGAAGGCGAGTACTACACGTTTGCTTCCTTCTTAGGCGTAGCGGCCGCATCGCTTGAGGCTTCGTCCGCGGTGGCGCTTTCGGATTCCGCGAGGGTCGTTTTGCTCCCCTCGAGTGAAGGCGGCGATGCCGATGGGCAGTTCGCGCGGGTGGTTTCTACCGTGCTCGACCGAGCGGGCTACAGCGATTTCAGGATTCTCGCGCCGAAGTTCGAGCAGTATCCGTTTGCGTTGACTGATCCGAAGGGTCTGTTCCGCTGCCTGGTTGCTGCTGATATCTGCTCGGCTGCGCCCGTTTCCGCGCGTGCCGGTTTCGTAAAGGTCGCCGTCGAGGCTGCTCGTCAGGGATTCTCGGACGAGGCGTTGCTTGGGCTCGCCGATGACGTTTGCGCCGTTAACGAAGCTCGTGCCGCGAAGCGCATCGCCCTGGTGGGCGAGTGGCCGCTTGTTTATTCTGACGAGCTCGTCGCTGGCGCTTGGGGCCGCGTCGAGGTATCGGGCGTGCGCGTCGACCGCATGCCGCTTTCGGAAGCCCTTTGCTTTTTGTGGAAAGACGCCGCCGTCAACCTGGCTGCACCTGCTCCAGGCAAAACGATTTCAGTCGACGACGTGCAACGGATGAACGATTTTGCGGCATGGGCGCAGGATGTTCTTTCACGCGTGAGCAAATGCTTGGGCGATGCGTCTTCATTCGATGCCGACGTCCAGGGTCTGCGCCGCATCGCCGACGACGACATCCATTGCCTTATCGGCGGGTTCGGGCGTTATCGTTACGCGAAAACCAAGAGCGTTCTCGCTCGTGGCGGCGCCGTTATTTCGTCTTCGTCGCTTTACGAGAACACGGGGATTGTCGTTCGACAGCTTTTGGGACCGTCGGGACGCGTTTTGAACCTGTCCTTCGATGGCGCCCTGAATTCGAGCATCGACGAGCGGCTTTCCGCCTTCTTGCATTATCTCTAACGGAAGCTGGGCTTTCCTTGCTTACGAGCATGGAGGAAATGGCAACAAGATATGACCGTTTGGGCTTAGCGCTATTCGATTGTGCTGACGGCCATTTTATCCATAGGGATATCGCGTACGGGGAATTCCTCGGTCGTTTGCCCAAGGGCGATGGCGCAGCAAGGAACAAACCCTTCAGGCAGATGCAGCTGGGCAACAAGCGATTCGTTTTTCGAAGCGCCGCGAATGCAGCCCCAGATGTCCACGCTGCCAACGCCCAGCTCGGTTGCCTCAAGCGCCATGTTGTGCACGACCATGGCTGCGCTCGAGTGCATGGAATTTTCGGCGCCTTCGGGAATCTTCGCGCTTACCAGCACAAGCACGGGTGCGTTGTAGAGCATTTTGCCCGGTTTGCCCAGTTCTTTCGAACCGGCTTCTTCAAGCTTCGCCAGCAGATCGGCATTGGTGATCACCGTGAGATGCATCGAGTCGAATCGCCCCATCGCAACGGGTGCTGCTTGCGCGGCTTTCAAAATGAGCTCCATTTGCTTGCTGGTCGGGGCCTCACCGGTGTAGGTGCGCACCGATTTGCGGCGGCAAAGGGTTTCCATGGTTTTCATAGGCGCTCTTTTCTTCGGAGTTCCCTAAACAGGGCTGTCATTTTCATTATTCATTGGAATATGTGAACGTCAATCCATATTTGGCTGCCGTCCTTTCTCTGTTTTGTACATAAACGCCGCCATCGGTACCGTTTTGCGGTGGAAGTCTTTACTATAGCCCAACGTAAAGGGCCTCTTTCGGGTGCGTGCGCATCTGCCAAGCGAGGTCTTTTTGTATGTCGGCATATCGTCGTCGCGATGCGTGTGGGCAAAGATCGGCGTGCGAACGCGCAGATCAAGCACGATGACGCGAAACATGCCAGCTCGAAAGGAAGACGTCGCATGGAACAGAAAACGGAAAGTTATCAGCGCCAGCGCGCGGCCTATTCGCGCCAGCGCGGTGTCTTTTTGGTTGTGGGCTCTATCGCCCTGCTGCTTATCGGCGTGATCAACGCATGGGCGATTTTCTCGGACCCCATTTGCGCTGACACCGGATGGGACTCGCAGTACATGACCAACACGTTCATGATCAGCATCATCGGCATGTGCGTGGGCTGCCTGCTTTCGTCGGTCGTGCAAACCAAGTGCAAGGGCGAGCCACGCGTGCCCGTTGTGCTCGGCGCTGTTTTCATGTGCGTCGGGATGATTGCCACCGCTCTTAATTCGTCGATGGGCCCCATGGGCGTCTTTTTGTTCTATGGTGCCTTGGGCGGCATCGGCGAGGGCTTGGCTTTCAACGCCATCATCACCACGGTCAACCTGTGGTTCCCCGACCGTGTGGGCTTGGCTTCGGGTATCCAGATGTTCGCTTACACATCGGCGCCTTTGTTTTTGGGGATCCCTCTTGATTCCGCAATGACAGCGTTTGGCTGGCGCGCTACGTTCGTTGGTTTGGGCGTTGCCTACATCGTGATATTGCTTGCTGCGGCCGCGGTATCCAAGATGCCGCCCTATAACTTGGGTGAATTTTTCCAGGAACCCGCAAAGGCTGCGGATGGCATTGCCGCCGGCGCGCAAGCAAAGAAAAACCCGCATTATCTTACCGACTTCGGCGTGTCGGCTACTTCCTTTACCGCCCCGCAAGCTATGAAAACCAAGACGTTCTGGATTGGCTTGGCATGGTTCATCACCGTTGCGGCCGTTTCGCTGACCCTTATCGGCGAATCGAAGCAGGATGCGCTTTCGCTTGGCGTGGACGCCGGTACGGCTACGTTGCTTGCCGGCTTGGTTGCAGTGGGCGAAGGCGGCGCGAGCGTCGTCTATGGTTTCTATCTGGACCGATTTGGCCTGATGAGCATGGTTCGCCTGATATCGTGCATCTGCGTGCTGGCGTGCGCGCTTATCACGGCGGCATTCGTTACGGGTCAGGGCATGGTCTTCTTTGCCGGCGCAATTGTTCTCACCTGCGCATATGGTGGCCTGCCTATTTTCAGCGCCACGTTCGCGCTCAAGCGCTTCGGCAAGGATTATTATTCTATGAACTACGCCATCGCCACCACGTGGCTTTCGGTCGGCTCGGTTCTTAACATGATCATCAACCCCGCGCTGCTGGCTGCGGGCGGCTTGCTTTTCATGTACGGTTTCTTCACGCTGCTGGCCGCGGCAGGTTTGGTGCTGATGCTTGTTTTCGTGCGCATGTACCGCAAGGATATGGCAAAGCTGGTTTTAGCTGACGAAGCCCAGGAATAGCGTCAGAAAATCTAAAGTCAAGGCACCATATCGCTTGAATTGTCTTTTTGAACGACTAACATAATAAAAGGTTCTGCTCGGGCGGCTGTAAGTAGAGCGTAAGCTCGAAGGAAACAAAAACCTCAGCAGATTGAAACCAGGCATCTGGGTGCGTATTGGGAAACTGAATTGCGCGGACGCATGCACGTGATTGTGCAGGCGTCCGCGCTTTTTTTGCGCGCGATGCCGTCCGCGGCAAGAATGGAATTGGAGGTTGAAATGCAAGGCGAAAACGAAAATCCTCAGCAGCTACGTGCGGGTTATGCGCGACGAAGAATAACAAGCCTCGCTATCGGCCTCATCACGCTTTTCATCATGGGCCTTATCTTCGCGTGGTCGATTTTCGCCACGCCGATCGCCAACGACACCGGCTGGGATCCCATGATGCTTTCGCAGAACTTCCGCATCGTGATGATCTGCCAGGCTGTCGGTTGCATTTTCTCGTCGCTTATCCAACGCCGTTTTCACGGCGAGCCGCGCATTCCTATCATCATCGGCGGGGTGATGGTCATTGCCGGCTTTGCTCTGTGCGGCGTTTGCTCGTCGTGGGGCGTCGTTTCGGTGTTCGTGTTCTACGGCGGCGTTGCCGCTATGGGCGCGGGCATTTCGTTCAACGCCATCCTCACCACGGTCAACTTGTGGTTCCCTGATCGCGTTGGTTTTATTTCCGGTTTGCAGATGTTTGCGTTTGGCGTGGCGTCGCTTATCTTCGGCGTGATGCTCGACGGCTTCATGAACACCATCGGTTGGCAGCTGACCCTTGTGGGCTTGGGTGCGGTCATCTGCGCGCTCAACATCGTTGCGGCTGCGATCATCAAGGCGCCGCCGATCAACATCGACGAGATCTTCCCCAGCAAATCGGTCGGCCAGGCTGCTGAGAAAAGCTCTTCTGTGGTCGAGGCAGCAAAGAATCCTCATTACAAGACCGATTTCTGCGTGTCTAAAAAACAGTTCACCACCACGCAGATGCTCAAGACCCCGGTGTTTTGGATCGGTCTTTTCTGGTTCATCTGCGTTGCGAGTATCGGCCTTACGCTTATCGGCGAATCGCGCCAGGATGCGCTCTCTTTGGGCACCGAGGCAACCTTGGCTACGCTCTTGGTGGGTACGGTGTCGCTTTTCAACGGCGGTATGAGCATCGTGTACGGTTTGCTGCTCGACCGATTTGGCATCGTCAACCATCTGCGTTTGATGTCGGGTGTTTCGCTTGTCGGCATCTGCATCGTGGCCGCCGCCTTCGCTGTGCAAAGCAGCCCGATGTTCATCGTCGGCGCCTTGGTAGTTGCCATGGGTTATGGTGGGTTGCCGGTGTTCAGCACCACTTTCACGCTCAATCGCTACGGGCGCCAGTACTATTCCACAAACTGCGCGATCGGCACGGCGTTTTTGGTGCCCGCCTCGCTGGCGAGTATGGTTTTGGCTCCTGTGTTCATGGGCTCGGGCGGCTTGGGCGAGATGTATACGGGTTTCGTCGGCGTGATGATTTTGGCGCTTGCGGTGCTGGTCGTGTTCATCCGTCGTTATCGTAAGGAAATGTCTCAACTGGTGTAGTGTTCCTTTTGCGCGGCGTGATATCCTCCGGGGTGTTATTCGGCTTACTTTGCGTTATCGCGAAGGAGGATTTCATGACTGCTGCAACAGACTTCATTCGCGAAATGGCGCCGTCGCTTTCGCCGCAAGTGATTGCTTGGCGGCGCTTTTTCCATCAGTATCCCGAAGTCAGTGGCGAAGAGATATTCACCTCCGCTGCGCTTTGCGCCGAGCTCGAGAAGATGGGCATCCCCTATAAACGTCTGCCGGCAGCGCCCGGTATCTCCGCGACGGGGATTATCGCCACCATCAAGGGTACGGCTCCCGATGCGTACGATGACCAGGGGAATCCGCGCCATCGCATCGCCTTGCGCACCGACGTCGATGGCTTACCGGTGACCGAGCAGACCGGAGCGGTCTATACCTCGCAGAATGCGGGCGTTATGCATGCTTGCGGCCACGATTGCCATATGGCTATGATGCTTGGCGCCATCCAGCTGCTGCGCCATATGAGCGATCAGCTTCATGGCGAGGTGCGCGTGCTTTTCCAACCAGCCGAGGAAAATTCGCTCGGTTCGCGCTACATGATTGCGAACGGCGCGCTCGAAGGCGTCGATGCGATTTACGGCACGCATATTTGGAGCGAGGTTCCCGCGGGCAAATTCTCCTGCGAACCTGGTCCGCGCATGGCAAATTGCGACTGGTTCGAGATCGATATCAAGGGCGTGAGCGCTCATGGCTCGATGCCTCATCTGGGAATCGACGCCATCGTGGTGGGTGCCGAAATCGTCAATTCGTTGCAGGTGTTGGTAAGCCGCGATGTTTCGCCATTCGACCCCGTGGTTATCACGGTGGGGAAATTCACGGGCGGAGAAGCGCGCAACATCATCGCCGGCTCGGTCAAGCTCGAAGGCACGGTGCGCACGTGGTCGAGTGAGATGCGCAAGGATATTCCGCAGCGTATGGAACGCATCGTGCAGGAAGTCGCCAATTCGTTCGGCGCGCAGGCGACGCTTGCCTACACGGCGGGCAACCCGGCTTTGCTCAATGATGCTCATTATGCCGAAACCGCTCGTCAAGCGGTTGTCGAAGCACTGGGCGAGGATGCCCTTGCCAGCTATCGCGGCACCCTTTCGGGCGAGGATTTCTCAGAATATCTGAACGAGATTCCGGGCGTATTCGTTTTCTTGGGAACCAACAATCCCGAAATCGGCGCCACGCATCCGCAGCATAGCTGCTATTACTCGGTCGATGAGGACATTTTGGTGCGCGGTTCGATGGTGGCTGCCCAATGGGCCTGCGATCAGCTTGCCGGCTAAAGATATAAATTCATTTGGTAAAAAACGCCCCCGATATCGTATCGAGGGCGTTTTGTGGCATTATGAGACGTTGATTATAAGACCTTCGGGTTTTGCAAACGACGCGAAAATGCAGCAGGTAAGCCAGCGAACTGAGTAGGGGAGCGACAATGGGTCTTTTCTCTCGTTTCGAGAACAAGATGGAAGATGCGGTGGAAGGCGCAGCCAACAACATGGCAAAGGCGCCGATCTCGCCGGTTCAGATAGAGAAAAAAGCCGAGAAGCAGATGAAGCGCGAGACGATGGTGGGCGCCGGCAAGGAGTTCGCCCCCACGCTCTATACCGTGCTGGTAAATCCCGATGACGATCAGCGCCTTTTCGGCTACTACCCAACGCTTGCAGGCGAGATCGAAACGTATCTGCAGGCCAAAGCGGTCGAACAAGGTTTGGTTATGGATGGCCAGCCGCTGGTCCGTTTCATCGTTGACGATGGTTTGCGTCATGGGAAATTCGACGTCATCGCCGAGCCGGTTGCTGCGCCTATCATCGCGCAGCTGCGCCAGGAAGAGATGGAGCGTTACGGCTTGGTGGCCCCCGCAAGGCCGGTTGGCCGTCAAGATGCTCGTCAGGACCCATACGCTTATTCCGACGAGCCCCGCTATGCGCAAAGCTACGATCAGCCTTACAACACGCCCGCTCAGGGAGAGTACGATCAAGCTGGCTATTACGCACAGCAACCTGCGCAGCAAGCCGCCCCGGCGAAAAAACCGCCGTTGCCTTATGTACCCGAAGATGAGATCGACTATTCGGTCGACTACGGCGAGTACACTTTTGACAGTCGGGATTTCGACGATTATCGCGACTCCGATCAGGACGGGCGTCGCGGCGCGCATGGACGTGCTGCTTCTGCTGCGGCCGCCGGTGCTGTGGCGGGTGCAGCAGCTGGGGCTGCAATAGGCGCTGCCGGTGCGGCGCAGGCTCCCAACACGGTTGGTTTCGCTGGCGATCAGCAGGTACCAAATCGCAATGCGTCCCATGCGCGTTTGGTGAACATCGCCTATCAGCGCGCATACGACCTTGGCGCTGCTACGGTCACTGTCGGTCGCGAGTCGTCCAACGATATCACGGTTCAAGATATCAGCGCCAGCCGCCATCACGCTGAGCTCAAGCTCACGCCGCAGGGCGTATGGGTGATCACCGACCTCGGCTCCACCAACGGCACCATAGTAAATGGCGTTTCCATTGCCACGCAGTCGTTGCAGTCGGGCGATCGCATCATGATCGGAAAGACCGAATTTCAGTTTATCCAGCAGTAACCGCTCGTTATCGTATACCGCGCCAACCGTCCTCACGGCTAGCACAAACGCAATCAAACCGTACAATCGCTAAACGAGGAGGCTCCATTGATAGACGTCGTGTTGCTTGTCGGGCGTCTGCTGTTCGTCGCATTGCTGTACCTGTTTTTGTTCGCAATCGTAAAGACGGGTATCGGCCTAGTGCGCGGCCAGCGCAAGAAAGAGCGTACTTGGAACCTTTCGGTCGAAAAAGGCCCCAAGGAATTGCGTGGTGTATCCATTGTGGTGCGCGGCCCGGTTATCGTGGGACGTAGCCCCAACGCCGATATCGTCATCGGTGCTGGCTATGTTTCGGCACGTCATGCGCGGTTCTCGCTTATGGGTCAGAACCTTTTCGTTGAAGATCTGGGCTCCACTAACGGCACGGCGGTAAATGGGCAGCGCATCAGCGAGCCCTGCGCTTTGCGCAACAACGACGTCGTGAATGTGGGCGACGTTTCCATTCGCGTGAGGCACAGCTGATGGCCGGCAAAAAGAAAACCAATTCCTACCATTCCACCGAGCGCACGCGTCGCGGTGCAACTACCACTTTCGGTAGCCGCACCGATGTCGGTTGCGTGCGCGAGCAAAACGAAGACTCGCTGGTGGTTGCCCCGCCTCTTTTCGTGGTGGCTGACGGGATGGGTGGCCATGCAGCGGGCGAGGTTGCCTCTGAGATAGCGGTCAACGTCATCGCGCAAAATGCTCCCGAACATCCCGACCCCGATGCGCTTGCTGCAGCCGTGGAAGAGGCTAATCGTTCGATCATCGACGCCGCCGTGAAGGGCGAAGGTCGCGAGGGCATGGGCACCACGTGCACCGCAGCCATGTTGGAAGGCGAGCGCTTGGTCGTGGCCCAGGTGGGCGACTCGCGCGCTTATCTTTTGCACAACGGCAGGCTTTCGCAGCTTACGCGCGATCACAGCCTTATGGCTGCGCTGATCGAGACGGGCGAGATAACTCCCGCCGAGGCGCGCGTGCACCCGCGCCGTTCGGTCATCACGCGTGCGCTCGGCAACGACCCTGCCACGCGCCCCGACATCTACGAGGTAAATGTCGAAGCGGGTGATCGCCTGCTGCTTTGCTCCGATGGCCTTTCGGGAATGGTTTTGGACGAAGATATCGAAGCGATCATGCGTCGCGTGCGCGACCCTCAACGTTGCGCCTCCCAACTGGTAAACGAAGCCATTGCGGCGGGCGGCCACGACAACGTGACCGTGATTGTCGCCGATGTGGAGGGCGCGCGCGAAAAGCAACGGAAGAAAGTGGTGCGCCATACTAAGACGACGCTTGTCTTCGTGGCAGTTCTTCTCGTGACGATTTTGGGCGGTGCCGCTTGGGGCACATCGCAGTATCTCGACCATGTTGCCTATTTGGCCGACAGCGATGGCAATGTGGCCATTTATCGTGGCGTTCCGGGCGATTTCTTTGGAATTTCAAGCTCTGAGCTGGTAGAAGTTACCGACGTTGCGGTGGAAGATCTTCCCAGCACGGCGCGTGGCAACATCGAATCGGGGCTACGTTGCGATAGCATCGATTCGGCTTACGAGCTGGTTGACGGGTATCGAAGCGACATCGAGGAACGAGCGAAGGCCAAGGCCGCCGCAGCGGGTTCGAAAGCTTCGGCAACGTCGGTTTCCACTTCGGTTTTGGCATCCGGTTCGGGGGCTGCGTCGGTCGCCAGCGGCAGTTCGTCGAGCGTGCAAGGGGGCGATGCCTCGTGACGCGTCGCAATCTCGAGCTTGTGCTGCTGTGCGTTGCGGCACCGTTTGTCATAATCTTGTTTGCCATGCTGGCGATAAACGAGGGCGAAACCCTGGGCCTTGCTTCGCTTGGGGTGCCCATCGGCTTGTTCGCCGCCTTTGTCTTGGCGCATGTTTCCACGCGCTTTTTGGCGCCAGGGGCCGATCCTGCTATTTTGCCTATCACCTTTGCGCTTTCGGGCATAGGCATCGCATTCGTCACGCGTTTAGCGCCAAATCTGGCGGCCGGTCAGGTGCTTTGGCTGTTTGTGGGCATAATATGCATGATCATCATCTTGGCCATCTCGAAGAACCTCGAAAAGATAGCCAATTACAAATACACCTTCATGGTCATTGGCTTTTTGCTGTTGCTTTCCCCGTTGTTCCCGGGTATCGGCCAGGAAATCTACGGAAGCCGCATCTGGCTTTCGCTTGGCTCGTTTTCGTTTCAGCCAGGAGAAATCGCGAAGATCATCATCGTGCTCTTTTTGGCTGGCTACCTGGCGACGAACCGCGAGTTGCTAAGCGTATTCACCTTTAGGGCGGGTCCTTTCCGCCTGCCGGATATTCGCACGCTGGCGCCGATGCTGCTCATGTGGGTTGTTTCGCTGCTTATCGTCATCTTTGAGCGTGACCTTGGTAGCGCGCTGGTGTTCTTCTTCGTGTTCTTGTGCATGCTGTATGTGGCAACGGGCAAGAAGTTCTATCTGGTTTCGGGCGTTTTACTTATCGGAGCCGGCTTCGTGGGCGCCTACTTTGGCTTTAGCCATGTGCAGGTGCGCGTGCAAAATTGGATCGACCCCTTTGCCGATGCCCAGGGTACGGGCTATCAGATAGTTCAGGCAATCTATTCGATTGCTGACGGCGATTTGTTTGGTTGCGGGATAGGGCGCGGCTTGGCCGACCAGATCCCGGTTGTCGAATCCGACTTCATTTTTGCCGCAATCGCTGAGGAAACGGGATTTTTGGGCGCGGCGGGTGTCCTGCTGCTGTTCCTAAGCTTGGCTATTCGCGGATTCGTCACCGCTGCACGCGCCAAGAGCGATTTCGCATCGTTTGTGGCGGTCGGCCTTACCACCACTATCGTTTTGCAGGCGTTCATCATCGTGGGCGGCATCACGAGGCTTATTCCGTTGACGGGCTTGACCTTGCCCTTTATCAGCCAGGGTGGCTCGTCGCTTTTGGCAAGCTTTATCTCAGTTGGATTTTTGCTGCGTTGCGGTGACGAGGGCACCGGTGTCGAGGCCGAGATGACTTCGGGCACGGGCATCATCCATTCCAACAGCGTGCTTGGGCGCGTGGCGCTGGGCAAGCGTCTCACCAACGCCATCATCTTGTTCTCCCTGGCGTTTGTGGTGTTGGTTGCCAACCTCACGCTGATCATGATCGTGCAGGCAAAGGATTATCAGAACATGCCGGCGAACAATCACACTATAGCCAAGGAGGCCAACGTCAAACGTGGAGCCATCACCACCTATGACGGTACGGTGCTGGCTGAGAGCACGCCTAACGGCGACGGAACCTATTCGCGCAGCTATCCTTCGGGCGACCTCGCCAGCCAGGTGGTTGGCTATTATTCGCAGACCTACGGGACGAGCGGCATTGAAGCTTCAAAGAACGATATCCTGCAGGGCAATCGCTCGTATGCTTCGTGGAGCGATGTGATCAGCGCCATTTCCGGTGGTAATCAAACCGGCAACGACGTGGTGCTCACGCTCAACACCAAGATACAGCAGGCTGCGCAGGACGCGCTCTCTGGCTATACCGGCGCTTGCGTTGTGATGGACCCCGAGACTGGCGCGGTTTTGGCTATGGCTTCGTCACCTACCTACAATGCAAGTGATTTCGATAGCGTCATCAAAGCGAGCAGTGCCGATAGCTCTTCGAGCGTGCTTTTGAACCGCGCCACGCAGTCGCTGTATGCTCCGGGCTCCACATTCAAGATGGTTACGCTTTCTTCGGCGCTCGAAAACAACGTTGCCGACGAGAACACGGTTTTCGATTCGCCGGGTTCGATGGATATCGGCGGCGCTAAGGTGACCAATTTCGATGAGACCAACTATGGCAAGCAGACCCTCGCCCAAGCGACGGCTTGGTCTTCGAATACGGTGTTTGGCCAGTTGGGTGTGAAGATTGGTGCAAAGACGCTGGTGAAGACCGCCGACGCGTTTGGTTTTGACGCTCAGATCAGCTTCGATCTACCTACGGCTATGTCGCTTATGACCGATCCGTCGGATATGAGCGAATGGGAAACCGCTTGGGCCGCTGCGGGTCAGCCAGTTGGCAACCATAGCAAGATCGGCCCTTATGCAAGTGTTTTGCAGATGGCCATGGTCGGCTGCGGCATTGCCAATGACGGCACGATTATGAATCCGTATCTGGTTCAGAGCGTATACAACTCCAACGGCGAGCGTAGCTACAATGCGACGCCGAGCAGTTTTGGGCAGCCTATCAGCAAAGATACCGCCAACCGCGTAAAGGATGTGCTGAAAGGCGTCGTGCAAAACGGCACGGGCACGGCTGCGCAGATCTACGGCGTGGAGGTTGCCGGAAAGACCGGCACCGCCGAAACCGGCAAGGCGAAAGACGACAGCTGGTTTGTGGGAATGGCACCCGCCGACAATCCCAAGCTGGTTATCGCCATAGTGCTTGAGGAGACCGATGAGGGAACCGGCGCGGCAAAGGCGCGTCAGGTGCTTACCACAGCGCTTCAAACCGAGGGGCTGCTGTAGATGGGCGATGGAAACGAAAAGGTTGCAGCCCAGTGAAAACCAACGCGATTTCGCTGATGGCATGCAAGAATTAACGATGGGATATGGAAGCGGATCATTTTCCGAATATAATGAATCGCAACCTTGAAAACGGGGTCTTAAAGGAGCGCAAGGTGTCAGACAATCTAATAGGGCGAACCCTGAACAACCGCTATCAAATCGTCGAGCGCATTGGCGTTGGCGGTATGGCAGAAGTTTATCGCGCGCAAGATAGCGTGCTGGGTCGTACGGTTGCCGTTAAGGTGATGCTTCCGCAGTATGCGGAGGATCCTTCGTTTGCTGCGCGCTTCCGTCAAGAGGCTGCTTCTGCGGCAAATCTGTCCAGTCCGTACATCGTTAACGTGTACGACTGGGGTCAGGATTCGGGCACGTACTATATCGTTATGGAATACGTGCGTGGTTCCGATCTCAAGACCGCTATCAAGCAGCGCGGTCCCATCAACCAGCGCAAGGTTGCCGAGATAGGTTCGCAGGTGTGCCAGGCTCTTTCGGTTGCTCACAACATGGATATCATCCATCGTGACATCAAGCCGCAAAATATCATGGTGCAGCCTGATGGCAACGTGAAGGTGATGGATTTCGGCATCGCCCGTGCAAAGAATTCCGATGCCGAGAAAACCTCGGCTGTTTTGGGTACCGCCCACTATATTTCGCCCGAGCAGGCGCAGGGTAAAGACCTCAGCTCTACGAGCGACATCTACTCGCTTGGCATCGTGCTGTACGAATCGGTTACAGGACAGCTGCCTTTCGATGGCCCCGACGCCGTGAGCGTTGCTATGAAGCAGGTGCAGGAGGCTCCGGTTGCGCCGAGCCAGATAAAACCCGACATCGACCCTTCGCTCGAGGCCATCATAATGAAGGCGATCGAGAAGGATCCGGCCAATCGCTTCCAGACCGCGCAAGAGATGCGCGGAGCCCTTAATGATTTTCTCGCTGGTCGTCCGGTGAGCTTTGGCGACTACACGAGCGCTCGTACGGCCGTTATTGGCGCGCCTTCGGTTCCGCCGGTTGACCACGGTGCTTGTTCTGCGGGCAGCACGTCGGTCATGCCGACGGTCGATCAGCCGGAATACGGCGCTAACGCTCATGGCGTATCGGCAAGCAGGAGCTATCGCGAGGATCAAACTGCCGCTAAGCCAAAAAAGAAAGGCGCGCTCGTTGCCATTGCAGTTGTTGCCGCTATCGCGGTGATCGCTGCCATCGCTTTTGCCCTCGTGTCGCGCGGGTCGGGCGACATCACCGTCCCCGACGTTACGGGTAAGACGCAGGCTGAGGCCGCAAGCGCATTGAGCAGCGCCGGTCTCTCCGTTGGCAACGTCACCGAGGTTTACAGCGATACCGTTGACGCGGGCAAAGTCATAAGCACCGACCCCAAGTCGGGAACAAAAGCCAGCGAGGGAGCCAAGGTCAATCTGACCATTTCGCAGGGCGCCGAAAAAGTGAAGGTGCCCGATTTGGAGAACATGACGGCCAAGGAAGCGCGCGCCGCTTTGCAGAAGCTGGGATTAAAGGACTCTGCCGGTACTGCCGAGTATTCTGATTCGGTCGAGAAGAACCATGTGGCGCGTCAGGATCCCGCTGCGGGCAGCGAGGTCGAAAAGGGCGCGACGATCACTTACTATCTGTCGGCCGGCAAGGAGGGAACCGATGTTCCCGACGTGCGTGGCAAATCGGAAGGCGACGCGACGGCGCTGCTTACCAATGCGGGTTTCAAAGTGACGTCGCAGTACGAAAGCAGCAGCACGGTTGACGAGGGCAAGGTGATAAGCCAGACTCCCGATGCCGGTAGTTCCGCCAAAGAGGGCGATACCATCAACATCACGGTGAGCACGGGCAAGTCGACTCATTCGGTTTCTGCTTCGGCTGGGTCGGGCGGAAGCGTTTCGCCGGGCAGCGTCACCGTCGATGATGGCGGCAGCGCTACCTTTACGGTGACGCCGAGCAGCGGTTACAAGGTTGATAGCGTTTACGACAACTATGGCGCTTCTTATTCGGTCGGTGCTTCGGGCGGTTCGTTCACTATCAGCAACGTTACCGCCGATACCAGCATCAGCGTGTCGTTCTCGAAGGTGGAGGGCTCTTCTTCGACCACTACGGGCGGCGGAAAAACCGACAAGTAAGTTTGCCGTGCGCCCCATTGCATCTTTGATACAATGGACAATGCACTGGCGTTCGAAGGCGTTTTGTTTTCGCGCCGTTATTCGCCTCAGTAGCTCAGGGGATAGAGCACCGCTCTCCTAAAGCGGGTGTCGTACGTTCGAATCGTATCTGGGGCACCAGAAAAAAAGCAGGTCAGAGCCGAAGTTCTGACCTGCTTTTGCTTTAACATGTACCACGTGGTACATGTTCTGGTACATCTCAAGCCGGTTGTCCGACTTTCTGCCTATGGGTCGCTTTTCCGATGGTCGAAAAGCGCTCGAAACCGTCGTGCTTGCAAACGAAAAAGGCTGCGACAAACGTCGCAGCCTCCGAGTTTATGGAGCCGATGACCGGATTCGAACCGGTGACCTACGCTTTACGAGAGCGTTGCTCTACCAGCTGAGCCACATCGGCAACAGCACTTTCGCAAGTGCGTTATGGAGTATATAGCACTTGCGCGACGTGCGCAAACACAAGCCGACCACTTTTTGGGGTTCGTCAAATTCTCCATATGCCCAAATTGGTATACTGAACAGCGAATTTGCATGCGAGCTTTTCGACAACATTCTCTTAATTCGGCAAAGGAAAGGCGCAAGATGGGATTACGGTTTGGTTGCGCGCGCGTCATCAGCGCGCTGTCTACGTGGGGTTTGAAAAACGTGTTCCATCGTCCGGCGGCCAACTTCCCCGGGAAAATAGCGCTTTACGTTGATCCGCAGGTCATAGGGCACCTCGCCAGCCGTATGACCGAGGGTTCCATCTTAGTGGTGGGAACCAACGGCAAAACCACCGTCACCAACATGCTTGCCGATGCTCTCGAGATGGCAGGGCGTTCGGTTGTGTGCAATCGAACAGGGGCGAACCTCGATTCGGGCGTGGCGACATCGCTTTTGCATACGCCCGCGGTTGAATGGGGCGTTTTCGAGTGCGACGAGCTATGGATGGCGAAAATCCTGCCATTCACGCAGTCGCGTTACGTGCTGCTGCTCAATTTGTTCCGCGATCAGCTTGATCGTTCGGGCGAAATCGATCATATCCAACAAAGCATCGCCAAGGCTTTGCGCACGTCGCCCGAAACCACCTTGGTGTACAACGCCGACGATCCGTTGTGCCAAGCCATCGCCGATGTTGTGGACAACGTCTCTATCCCGTTTGGCATCGCGGGCGATATGCACCTGCCGCAAAACGAGGTGGCTGACGCGCGTATGTGCCAGCGCTGCTCTACCATGCTCGAATATGACTATCGGCAATATGGCCAGCTTGGTAGCTATCATTGCCCTAGCTGCGGCTTCGGGCGGGCCGACCTCGCCTGCGCCGCGGCAAGCGTTGCGTTCGGCCCTGCTTGCGGAAGCGACGGCGTTGCCTACGATGCGCTGCTCGTCAACCAGCAGGGGCGTGTCGAAGTGCCGTTTTCCGGTGCGTATATGGTCTACAACACGCTCGCTGTGTGCGTTGCGGCCGATTTGGTGGACGTTTCGCTCGATACTATTGTCAAGGCGATGCGCCTTTTCGATCCGAAGAATGGTCGCTTGCAGCATTACGATATCGACGGCATGCCTGTTTTGCTGAATCTGGCTAAAAATCCAACGGGATTCAATCAGAATCTACGTATCGCGACTTCCCATAAGGGGCCCATTGCGGTGGCGTTTTTCGTGAACGACAAGGAAGCTGACGGGCATGACGTCTCGTGGTTGTGGGATATCGATTTCGAGGAATTGGCCGCGGTGCCCGATTTGCTTGCTTTTGCGGGCGGAATGCGTGGGCCCGATGTTCAGGTGGCGCTGAAATACGCTGGAGTGAATGCTGAGCTCGTTGACGGTGCCGCCGATGTGCTGCATCGCGTGGGCGAACAGGCTCCCGATGCGCAAACCTTCATCATCGCGAATTATACGGCGCTACCTGGCGTTAAAGCCGAATTGGACACAGCCGAGCCCGTCGGTCGGGGCGGCAACGACCTCAAACGCAAAGATACTGGTTCGGGTGATGTGGATGCCAAACGCGACGATGCCAAGCTGCACGATGCTGTTGCCGGCAGCGCGTCGTCGAAAGCTGACGCTTCCAATGCGAGCGAAATCAGTCAGGCGGATGAGGGCCCCGCGGTTGCCTCCAAGGAAGCGTGTGCCCTGCCGGCCAATCCTGTTCCCGAAATAGTGGACTCCGATCATCCGTTGACCATCGTGCACCTGTTCCCCACGCTTTTGAATCTTTACGGCGACAACGGAAACGTTCGCGTGCTTGCGCAGCGTGCCCGCTGGCGGGGCATCCCTGTGAACGTGGTATGCGTGGAAAGCCCCGAAGAGGTGAACATCGCTGTCGCCGACATCGTCTTCATCGGCGGTGGGCCCGATCGCGAACAGCATCAGGCGTCGGCGGGTCTTTCTCAGCTGCGCGAACAGCTCGTGCGTTTCGTCGAAGACGACGGCGCTCTTCTGGCTATTTGCGGCGGATACCAGATTATCGGCAAGGAATGGCTGATGGCGGACGAGGAAGTGCCTGGTCTTTCGCTGGTTGACCTTACCACCAAGCGTGCCGAAGGTGGATCGCGCAATCGCTTGGTAGGAAACATCGTCCTGAACAGCCCTCTTGCGAAAACGCCCGTGGTTGGTTTTGAAAATCACGCCGGGCGCACATATTTGGGCGAAGGGGTTGAGCCTTTCGGCACGGTGTTCGGGGCGCATGGTTTTGGCAACAACGACAGCGACCACGCCGATGGCGTGCGTTATAAAAATCTTATCGGATCGTATCTGCACGGCCCGCTTTTGGCAAAGAATCCCGAGATCGCCGATGTGCTGATTTCCCGCGCGCTTGCTCGCCGAGCTGGACACGAGGTTGAGCTCGGCGCTCTTGATGACGCCGTTGAACTTAACGCCAACAGCAATATGCGCAAAAGGCTGAACGTAAAGTAGACGATGCTGTTTCCGCCGAGCGCGAAGCAAACGCTTGCGGAGTATTCGAAAGGAAAGCCGATGGCCGATCGTTACGGAAACCGCGACGACAAGCAAGCTTCGAGACCTCTTCGCCAAAGCGATATCGCTCGTCGTGGCGATCGATCAGGAAATTCCCGGAACGCTCGCCGTGCGGGGCGCGTTGTTCCGCCTGTGCCCGGGGATCTTACGGGTTGGGACGAAAATGCGGCTTCGTGTCAATCATTTCGCCGTCAGGAGTCTTCGTTTGGCCGTTCGGGGGGCGCTCGAGCGTCTTCTTCGGGCAAATCGAACCGTCGGATTCCCGCATCGCGTCATTCTTCTTGTCAAACAACCGGGAAATCGTCCACGCGGCCGGCATCTCGTCGCGTCTCGTCTGCAGAAGATGCTTATCCGTCGGGGCGTTCTTCGGCACTTGGGCGAACTCCGTCATCGCGGCGGCGCGCGTCGGATGCGCAGATGCCCTCAGCCAGCGTCAGCGCCGCTTCGTCTCGGCATCCCGGGATTTCGGGTCGGGCGGCGCAGCAGCGTCCGGTTTCGCGCGCTTCTGCGAATGTCGCGCAACCCAAAAGGAAATCCGGCGGCAAGTTGAAGATCGTGCTGATGGTGGTGGCGGCTCTGCTGCTTGTCGGCGTCGGCGCGGCGTTTGCTTACTACGAGAACATCAATGGCAATCTTCATTCGGGTCTCGACCAGGATATCGATAAGTATCTGGTGGAAACCGACCTTACTAACGAACCGTTTTACATGCTGCTCATGGGCACCGACGGATCGTCCGAGCGCGAAGCCGACGAGTCGTTTGGCGGGTCGTTTCGCACCGACAGCATTATTCTGGCGCGTATCGACCCGGTGAACAAGAAGGTCTCGATGGTGTCGATTCATCGCGATAGCGAAGTTGACATGGGCGAATATGGTCAGCAGAAGATAAATGCCGCGCATGCGTTTGGCGGGGCGTCTCTTTCGGTCCAAACGGTTTCGAAGATGGCGGGTGTCGACATATCGCATTATGCCGAGATAAATTTCGATGGTTTTCGCGATATCGTCGATGCGCTTGGCGGCGTCGAGGTCGATGTGCCTGTCGAGATTGACGACGAAGACGCCGGCGGCCATTTGGATGCGGGCTTGCAGACACTCGACGGCGACCAGGCGCTTATCTTGTGCCGATCGCGCAATACGTACGCCAACGCAGCCGACCCTGATTCGATGCGAGCGGCCAATCAGCGCTTGGTGCTTTCAGCCATCGCTCAAAAAATCCTTTCGAGCGATGTGGCTACCATCGCCAATTCCGTTACCGCTATCTCGAAATACGTGACAACTGATTTGGATGCCCCCGACATCATCGGCTTGGCTCAAGCCATGCGCGGCATGGACGCATCGACCGATATGTACACGGCGATGGAACCCGTGACCTCGGAATACGTCGATGGCGGTTGGTACACCTACACTAATAAGGATGAGTGGGCCGCCATGATGAAACGCATGGACGAAGGCCTGCCTCCTTCCGAGACGGCCGAGGTTGACGAGCAAACCGGTACGGTCATTGCCACCAATGGCACCGACGCGGATGCGTCCGATAAATATGCGAGCGTGGTGGTGAAAAACGGTACGACGAAGTCGTCGCGGACCATAACGGCTGTCGATCTGCTGAAAGATGCGGGCTTTGTGAACGCGAGCGGCGCAGATGCCAATTCGAGTGACTACGCCCATACTCTGGTGATTTATGATAGCTCCTCGCAAGAATACGAGGCAAAGCAGATAGTTGCCGCTTTGGGTCAGGGCAGCGCCCAGCTAAACGATGGTAGCTGGCTGCACGATGGCACGTTTTTGGTGATCATCGGATCCGATTGGGAAGACTAGCATGAGATACACGATAGTTGCTGTAGGCAAACTAAAGGAGCGTTTTTGGAAGGATGCCTGCGACGAGTATCTGAAAAGGCTTCAGCCTTATGCCAAGACGCAGGTGCGCGAGATAGCCGACGTCGATCCGGCGCGCGCGGGCGGCGTCGATGCTGCTCGCGAGAAAGAGGGTGCGGCGATTTGCGCCGAACTCGACAAATTGGGGGCCGGCACTCATGTGATGCTTATGGCCATCGACGGCAAGGAGCGCTCGAGCGTTGACTTGTCGCGCCATCTCGATGAGCTTGCACTTCGCGGCGCTAGCGACTTCGCCTTCGTTGTCGGCGGTTCCGACGGCGTGAGCGATGCTGTGCGTGCCCGCGCAAGCGAATTCGCTTCGCTCGGGCCCATCACGCTGCCTCATAATTTGGCGCGCGTGGTTCTTTTGGAGCAGCTTTATCGCTGCCAAAAGATCTCGCACGGCGAGCCTTATCACAAGTAGGAGGACGCATGAGATTCGTCTCGTGGAACGTGAACGGCCTGCGTGCCGTGATGAAAAAAGGTTTCGAGGACGTGGTTTCCGCGTTCGATGCCGACGTGTTCGCGCTGCAGGAAACAAAGCTCCAAGCAGGGCAGGCAACGCTTGACCTCCCACAATACCGCGAATTTTGGAGCTACGCCGATCGCAAGGGCTATTCGGGCACGGCGGTTTTTGCAAAGCGCGAACCGCTGCAGGTCCTGCATGGATTGGGCTTTCCTCAGCTTGACGACGAGGGACGCATCGTCGCCCTGGAATTCCCTGAATATTGGTTTGTTTGCGTGTATACGCCCAACGCGCAAAACGGCTTGGCGCGTATCGACCATCGTATGGAGTGGGACGACGCCTTCCGCGATTTTTGCAAAGGGCTCGAAGCCGGTGTGCTGCCCGATGGCGTGCCGGTGGAGCGCACTGACGAACAGGGCAATGTGGTTCTTGCCCCGAGTGCGGGTGAGGGTGAGGGCAAAAACGGAGCCGATATCGTCGTGACGCCTGCTCCGCTTGGCGCTGGCCACTTAAGCGCCAGTTGGCTTCCGCGTACGCAGGCGGGTGAGACCGCCAAGCCAAAACCCGTAATCGTTTGCGGCGACTTGAACGTGGCTCACAACGACATCGATCTGAAAAATCCCGGTCCCAATCGCGGCAACGCAGGTTTTTCGGATGAGGAACGCGGGAAGTTCGGTGATCTGCTTGCAGCGGGATTTACCGACACGTTCCGCTTACTGCACCCCGACGCGACGGGCGCTTATTCGTGGTGGAGCTATCGTTTTCATGCGCGCGAGAACAACGCAGGGTGGCGCATCGATTATTTTTTGGTAAGCGATGCTCTTGCGCCCAAAGTGCGTGAAGCCGCGATCTTAAACGAAGTGTTCGGATCGGACCATTGCCCGGTCTTGCTTGAACTTGACGAAGAATAGGAAGCAAAACATGGAAGAGCCCAAGCTCCTGAATATGGATATGGAAAAAATCGAAGCCGGCGTGCGCATGATTTTGGAGGGCGTAGGCGAGGACCCCGATCGCGAAGGACTGCAGGAAACGCCCGCCCGTGTTGCGCGCATGTACCAGGAAATCTTCGCGGGCATGAGCCAGGAACCCCACGAGCTTTTCGAGACGCTTTTCGACGAGCACCATCAGGAAATGGTCCTCGTGCGTGAAATCCCGTTCTATTCGGTGTGCGAACATCATCTGGTGCCCTTTTTCGGACATGCCCATATTGCTTACATTCCTGGCAAGGAGGGGAAGGTCTGCGGTCTTTCCAAGCTTGCACGTCTGGTCGACCTGTACGCTAAGCGCCCCCAAGTTCAGGAGCGCCTTACGTCGCAGGTTGCCGATACGCTGGTAAAAGAGCTTCGTCCGCAGGGCGTCATGGTGGTTTTGGAGGCCGAGCACATGTGCATGACCATGCGCGGTGTGAAAAAACCCGGCTCTAAAACGACTACGAGCGCAGCGCGCGGCATCTTCCTTTCCAACGAAGCCACGCGCGCCGAGGCGATGAGCTTGATTTTCCGTTAAAACGCGAGCTGCGGGCGATTGCCGCCGGGCACGTGATACACTCGCGAAAACAATCGTAATACGTAGGCAGAGGTCAGGGGTTTTCATGAAATGCGTGCTTTCCGTTTTGGGCAAAGATCGACCGGGCATCGTCGCCGGCATCGCGGTGACGCTTAACGAATGCGGGGCGAATATCGACGATATCAGCCAAACTATCTTGGGCGACATGTTCTCGATGACGATGCTCACCACGCTCAACCCCGAAATCGCCAATTTCGATACCGTGCAGGACAAACTTGCGCAAGAGGCCGAGAAGCTGGGCGTTCAGGTGACGCTTCAGCGTCAGGATGTCTTCAAATATATGTACGAGATTTGATCTCTGCGATAATCGAGAAATCGGTTTTTGCGCGGTACTCGCCGCTTGAAGTGCTCTTAGGAGAGATCTTTACATGCCTATATGGTTGAGCCTGGTTCTTGTCGTGCTCTTCTTGCTCATGAACGCGTTCTTCGTTATTGCGGAGTTCGCTATGGTGCGCGTGCGCCCATCGCAGATCGAGATGGCGGTGCAGGAGGGTCGCAAGGGTTCCAAGGCCGCCAAAACGATCACCGACAATGTGAACGCGTACCTGTCGGCCTGCCAGCTGGGCATCACCTTGGCCTCGCTTGCTCTTGGTTGGCTGGGCGAGCCTGCGTTTGCCAATCTTATTCGCCCGCTGCTTAGTCCGCTGGGCATCCCCGAAGCCGCCATAGCCGCCATCGCCGTTGCCATCGGGTACATAATCATGACCACCTTGCATGTTGTGGTGGGCGAGCTTATTCCCAAGTCGTTTGCTATTTTCTCAACCGAACAGTACGCGTTGCGCACGGCTCCGGTGCTCTACGTTTTCTATCGGGTGACCTATCCGATCATGTGGCTGTTCAACCACATAACCAATGCGGTGGTGCGCTTGGCCGGCCACGACCCCGAAAATGAGCACGAGGTTTACACCGACGAGGAAATCAAGCTGCTTATCGATGAATCCACGGAAAGCGGTCTGATCGACCCCGAGGCAAACGAGATAGTGGACAATATCTTCGATATCGGTGACAAGGACGCCGAGGCCATCATGACGCCGCGCACCGATCTTGTCTGCGTTGATATGGAAGACAGCTTGGAAGAGAACCTGCAGGTCATCAAAAACTACAAGTTCACGCGCTATCCGGTGTGCCGAGGAAGCAAAGATCGCATCATAGGTTTCGTGCATGTGAAGGACCTTTATACCGCGCCGAAGGGCGAGAGCATGTCCGACCTGCGCATCCGCACTATCGAAGCGGTGCCCGAAAGCATCCCGGTGGCAAAGCTTCTGCAAACGCTGCAGCGCATGCACACCAAGATCGCCGTAGTCGTCGACGAACACGGCGGCACGAGCGGCATCGTCACCATGACCGACATCATGGAGCAAATCGTCGGCCGTATGGACGACGAATACGCCCATGGCGACGACGGGCGTGTTGTGCAGCTTTCTGACGGCAGCATGCTGATCGATGGATCGATGCCGATCGATGAGGTAAGCGAGCTTATCGGTTTCACGCCAGCCGAGGCGGACGAATGCGAAACTGCCGGCGGCTTGCTGCTGTCTTTGTTCGATCGGATCCCCGCCGAAGGCGACGAGGTGAGCGTCGCCGAAACGCGTGATGGCGATCCTGTTGCCGATGGCGGCCGCGCTGATTTTACGGTGATGGACATGGATAACCACCGCGTTGACAAGATTAGGGTGCGCGTTGAAGGTCCTAAAACCAGCCTTTTGTAGCGAGCGGCGCGTTTCGTCCCCCCCCAGATGGCCCGTCTGCTTCTGCCTGATTGCGTTTAACGCGGGCGTGGTTTGCATTAACGGTATTGATTGAACGGAGCCTATTTTGACCGTCATCGATGCGCATGCGCATATCTATCCCGAAGCGATAGCCGCCCGCGCCGTAAGCGCGGTGGGTGCGTTTTACGGGGTTGAGCAGAGCATGGCGGGGGTGGGCACGCCCGAGGGCTTGCTTGCCTCTTGCAAGCGTTCGCCCATCACGCATTTCGTGGTGCATTCGGTGGCGACCACGGCGCATTCCGTTGTCGCCATCAATTCGTTTTTGGCTGATCAACAGGTAAAACACCCCGAGTTCATTGCGTTTGGCACGATGCATCCCGATTTCGACGACATGGAAGCCGAGGTTCAGCGGGCACTCGATTTAGGGCTGCACGGTTTCAAGCTGCATCCCGATACGCAGATGGTTGACATGGACGATCCGCGCCTGATGGATTTCTACGAGATCATCGCGGGGCGTGCGCCGGTGGTCATCCATACGGGTGATTATCGTCATGGATACTCGCACCCTGCTCGTTTGAAGCGCGTGCTGCGCGCGTTTCCCGATTTGGTTGTCGACGCTGCGCATTTTGCTGGCTGGTCGATATTCGATCGCGGCTACGACATTTTGCATGACGACGACATGCGTGAGCTTGCTTTTGAGGAGCGGCTCTTCGTCGATTCGTCGAGCACGGTAGGTTTTACGGGGAGCCGTCATCTGGCCGAGCTCGTTCATTTATGGGGAAGCGATCGCGTCATGTTCGGCAGCGATTTTCCTATGTGGGACCCTGCGGAAGAATTCGATCAACAGATAATGCAGCAGGCGTCCGGGGTGTTCAGCGACGACGATCTTGAGAAGATCTTGCGCCTTAACGCCGAACGCTTTTGCGGGGGTAAGCGTTTCTTAAGCGCAGGTTGTGCTTGACACGGGGCTGGGAGCCGCGCTTTTTGCCGCACGCTTGTCGAGCCCCAGAGTCGTCGAGTCCTAGAATACTATCGCGTCGCCGGGCGCTGACCGCGCAGTTCGATATTGTTAACTTTGCCGGGTGCGGAAGGCACTGGGGGTTTCTCCTGTTGCCTGCTTGAAGGCTTGGGTGAAGGCCGCTTGGTGCGCGAACCCGAGCTTTTGCGCGATTTGCGCCATGCTCAAACGCTTGTCAGCAAGCATCTCTTGGGCGCGCTCGATGCGACGACGGCGCGTATAGGCGCCTATGCTCTCGCCGGTTTCCTGCTTGAACACCGCGCATAGTTTCGAGCGGCTTACGTATAGCTGCGCGGCCAGGTCGTTGATGCTGGGCTGCTGCGCTGCGCCCAGCGAGCGTTCGATGAGGGCGGTTGCTTCTTCGGCGAGACGCGTTTCGGTATGTGCGTTGGCGCCCGCTACGGCGCACCGCTTTGCGATGTTTGCAGCGGCGAGCTCGGACACCATGGTTCCCACAACCGATTGCATGTACAGTTGCGCGCCGGGCGAGGCCGCGTGTCTGAAAGATACGCGGCGGATGGCGCTTGTTATCGCCATCGAGGCTTCTTCGTCCCACAAAGTGTTGAACGATTCGAACAGCCCGTCGAATTCCTGGGGGTATTCGCGTTCGAGTTGCATGAAGTACTCGGGCAAAAAGAGAATCGAGCGCGAATGATACATCGTGTTGGCTTTGAGCGGGCTTTTCATCTCTCCGCACGCGTCGCGCAAAAAAGTGCATACCGTGTCGTTTGGCCAAGGGCCGTGTGGGGCGGTTATGAGGCGCGGGGCGATGCCCGATTCGGGCATGCAGTCGAGCGATGACTGATTCACCGACGTGGCGCAAGCGTATTCGGTGGGCGAATATTCCGAAAGCACCATGTCGTTTCGCGGGGTGATGTGGTGTTCCATGACCACGCATGATTTTGATACGGGCATGATCCATACGTCGCCGAAGCCGACTTTTGTCTCGATTCCCGATTTCAAAATGCGGCCTTCGGTGGGAAGCTTCACGCCAAACTGTTGGAACTGCGGGGTGTACAGGATAGATATGTCGGCCGATTTGCTCATTTACGCAAATGTCCTCGAAGTTTTCGGAAACGTCCACGAGTTAGTTGGGCGCAATTTAGCGTTCTTTTCCCATGATAAGTTGTGAAGAGTTAACTATCAAGCCATTTAGAAGGAGGTTTTTTCCGATGGCGAAGGAGGAATCGGAGGGCGAGAAGCAGCAAAAGCAGCCCGGTGCGATTTCGCAAATGCTGGCATTTGCCGGCGGGCGGTGCGTGCTTGCATATGTGGGCATAGCGCTGAGCGCGATCTCGCAGCTTTTGGGCTTTGGGCCGTATGTCTGCATTTGGCTCGTCGCGCGCGACCTTATAGAGGTCGCCCCTAATTGGAGTGCGGCAACTAACATTGCCGGTTATGGGTGGATGGCGCTGGCGTTTGCGCTGGGGTCGATCGTGCTGTATTTTCTTGCGCTTATGTGCACGCATGCAGCGGCGTTTCGCACGGCGGCAAATATGCGCAAGAAAACTACCGATCATCTGATGAAGCTGCCGCTGGGGTATTTCGACGCCCGTGCTTCGGGCGAGCTGCGTCGCGTGATCGACGGTTGCGCTGGCCAAACCGAAACGATGCTGGCGCATATGCTGCCTGATATGGCCGGGTCGATCGCCATGGTGGTGGGCATGCTCGTCATGCTGTTTGTTTTCGATTGGCGTTTGGGTTTGGCATGCTTGGTTGCGGCCGCGATCTCGATCGTTTGCATCATGACCATGATGAGCGGCGAGGGCATGAAGTTCATGCAGCAGTATCAAGGCGCGCTTGTGCGCATGACCAAAACGGGCACCGAATACGTGCGTGGCATCCCCGTAGTCAAGGTTTTCCAGCAGACGGTCTATTCGTTCAAAGCGTTTCACGATGCTATCCAAGATTACGCTCGCATGGCGCAGGACTATGCCGGCAAGTTTTGCCGCAAGCCGCAGGTTGCGCAGCTTACGGTGCTCAATGGCTTGATTGTCTTCTTGGTTCCGGTTGCCTTGCTGCTTGCCCCGGGCGAGGCCGATTTCGCGCATTTCGTCACGAACTTCGCCTTTTACGCCATCTTCTCGGCGGTTGTCCCCACGGCTATGACCAAGCTGATGTTTTTGAGCGAAGGTGCGCAGATGGCGGGGGATGCCCTTGCGCGCATCAACGAGGTTTTGGCCGAGAAGCCGCTGCCTGTTTCCGCCGCGCCCAAAAAGATCGCGGGTAGCGACGTGCGTTTTGAGAACGTGTCGTTTTCTTATGCTGGTGCCGAGGCCAAGGCTTTGGATGGCGTGAGCTTCGAGATCCCCGCGGGTTCCACGGTTGCTTTGGTAGGGCCTTCGGGCGGCGGTAAATCGACATGCGCCAGCCTGGTGCCGCGTTTTTGGGACGCCGACGAGGGACGTGTGTTTGTTGGCGGCGTTGACGTGCGCGAGGCTGATCCGCGCGATCTTATGGACAAGGTGGCCTTCGTTTTCCAGGCGAATCAGCTGTTTGCGCAAACGCTGCTCGAGAACGTGCGCGCGGCGCGGCCCGATGCAAGTGAGGCTGAGGTTATCGCGGCGCTTTCTGCGGCGCAATGCGATGACATCGTGGCAAAGCTTCCACAGGGCATCCATACACAACTTGGCGTCGGCGGTGCATATCTTTCGGGCGGCGAGGTGCAACGTGTGGCGCTTGCCCGAGCGATTTTGAAAGATGCCCCCATCGTGGTGCTCGATGAGGCGACTGCTTTCGCCGACCCCGAAAACGAGGCGCTTATCCAGCGGGCGTTCACCAAGCTCGCCGAGGGTCGCACGGTTCTGATGATCGCGCATCGTCTTTCCGCTGTCGTCGGTGCTGACAACATCGTGGTGCTCGAACGCGGTCGCGTTGTCGAGCAGGGTTCCCACCAGCAACTTCTTGACGAAGGCGGCTTGTATTCAAAGATGCGGGCCGACTACGAGCAGGCGGTTTCCTGGCGAATCTCGGCCGAGGACGGCGAGCCTGCTGCAAAAGCAGTTTCTTTGGAAGGAGGCGAGGCGTGATGTTTGCTTCGCTGCAAAAGAAATACGCCCTTTCCGACAAGGGCATTGCCGGCGTGAAGCGCGGGGCTCTGTGGACCACCGTCACTAATCTTGTTGTGATGTTCGGCATGGCGGCGCTATTCCTTCTCATGGATGGCTTTATGCAGCATCTCGTGCAGGGGGCCGATTTGCCTTCCGCCGTGCCGTTTTTGGTGGGACTTGTATTGTTCTTCGTGGTGCTGTTTACTTCCAATTGGCAGCAGTATTACTACACGTATTGCGTGTTCTACGAAGAATGCGGCAATCAGCGCATCGCCTTGGCCGAGCGTTTGCGCAAGCTTCCGCTATCGTTTTTCGGGCGTCGCGATATCGCCGACCTTACCGAGACCATCATGGGCGACGTTCAGACCATGGAGCACGCTTACAGCCATGTGCTCGGCGAGCTTATAGGCGCCATTGCCGCGACTGTTGTCGTGTGCGTGATATCGCTATTCTTTAGCTGGCAGATGACCCTCGCCGCGTTTTGGAGCGTTCCTGTGGCCTTTGCGTTGCTGTTCCTTACGCGTAAGCCAATGGAACCCGTTATTCGCCGTACGCGCGAGGCGGGCTTGAAGGTTTCCGAGGGTATTCAGGAAACGCTCGATTGCGTGCGCGAGATTCGCGCCACCAACCAAGAAGAAAACTATCTCGCCACGCTGAACAGCAAGATCGACAACTCCGAGGCCGTCATGACCAAGGGCGAGCTTGCCAATGGCCTGATCGTGAACTCCGCTATGGCGATTTTGCGCTTGGGCGTGGCGACCACGTTGGTCTGCGGCGCTGTTTTGGTTGCTGCTGGGCAGATCGATTTCATGATCATGTTTGCCTATTTGCTTATGGTGTCGCGCATTTATGCGCCGTTTGATCAGGCTTTGATGCTGGTTGCCGAACTGTTTGCCTCGCGCAATTCCGCACGTCGCATGCAGGCGATTATGGACGAGCCCGTTGCGACGGGGGCTTTGGAGTTCGCTCCTGCTAACCATGACATCTCGTTTGAACACGTGGCGTTTTCCTACGGCGCGGGCGACGATGGGCGTGCGGGCGACAAGGTTCTTGCTGATGTTTCCTTTGTTGCCAAGGAGGGCGAGGTTACCGCGTTAGTTGGACCTTCTGGGTCGGGCAAATCGACTTGCGCTCGTTTGGCGGCACGTTTTTGGGATGCGAGCAGCGGCTGCGTGAAGGTTGGCGGCGTGGACGTTGCCGGCATCGACCCCGAAACCCTGTTGCGCGATTATGCCATCGTCTTCCAAGATGTTTTGCTGTTTGACGACACCGTTATGGGCAACATCCGTTTGGGGCGCCACGATGCAACCGATGAGGAAGTACTTGCGGCGGCGAAGGCGGCAAACTGCGACGAGTTCGTCTCGCGCATGTCCGAGGGCTACAACACCATGATCGGCGAAAACGGAAGCAAGCTTTCCGGTGGCGAGCGTCAGCGTATATCCATTGCGCGCGCCTTGCTGAAAAATGCGCCCATCGTGTTGCTCGATGAGGCGACGGCGAGTCTCGATGTCGAAAACGAGACGCAGGTGCAAGAGGCGCTCAGCCGCCTATTGGTGGGCAAGACGGTGCTGGTCATCGCGCATCGCATGCGTACCGTCGAGAATGCCGATAAGGTTGTCGTGCTGAAAGACGGCGTTGTTGCCGAGCAGGGCTCGCCGAGCGAATTGAAGGCTGCTGGCGGCGAGTTTGCCCATATGGTTGAACTTCAGCGTGAGGCAGGTGCTTGGAGCCTTTAGGCGTTGCTGGGCGGGGGCGCGCTCGTGCCCCCGCCTGCGCCTGCGACTACGGTTCTACGGTTGCATCCGCAGTTGCGCTTGCGGATGCATTTGCGATGCAAAGCTCACTTGCGGCGTGGTGATTTTGGCTGCTGCAGTTTCGAAGTGTCTATTCCTTCGAGCTGCAGCAGTTTTATTTTGGTGGGGACGCCGCCGCCAAAACCTGTGAGGTTGTTGCTTGCGCCCATCACGCGATGACAGGGGACGATAACCACGATGCCGTTGCGGCCGGTGGCGTTGCCGACGGCACGGGGTGAAGTAGGGTATCCGCGTTTTGCCAGTCTATTGGCTATAGTGCCGTATGTGATGGTCTCGCCATAGGGGATTTTGGCGATTTCGTTCCAAACGCGCAGTTGGAATGGCGATCCTTGCGGGGCGAGGGAGAGCTCGGCGGGATCGGGGTTTTCTCCCGCAAAGTAGCGGCTAAGCCACAGATGGGTTTGCCGAAAGATCGGCAGATCGTCTTTTCGTGTGAGGGCATCGATGCTATAGGGATGTTTTTCGTTTTCAAAGCGGCATTGCGTCAGGTGTTCTCCGTCGCTTATCAAGGTGAGGGTGCCTATCAGATTGGTTTCGTAGAGGGAGAAATACTGCGACGGATCATTTGCGGTGCGGTTGCTGGTCATGATGGCTCGCTTTAACGAGGATGTTGTTTGGTCGATTATACGGGATGTTGTTGCGGTCATCGGCGTGGTCGTGCAATTGTGGAGGTGGGATGGGGTTGTTTCTGCGCTGTTGCAGTGATCGATCGACCGCGATAATATAATCGTTGCTGCTTGAGACATTAGCTGTTCGGCAGCGTATGCATATTGCGGGGTGGAGCAGTCTGGTAGCTCGTCGGGCTCATAACCCGAAGGTCATCGGTTCAAATCCGGTCCCCGCGACCAAATTTAATAGGTCATCGGCGTAAGCTGGTGGCCTTTTTTGATTTAGGGGGGGCAGGTGGTCTCGAGGTGCTTTCAACTTGCAATCGAGGCGCCCCACCTCTGCACTGCTTCGTTTCTCGCGTTGAGCGCGATTCTTATCTGTCGCTTCATGCTGCCCTCTCAAAAGCGGCGGCGGATTTAACCGGATGGGATCGACTTCTGAGCTGGAATGGGGGGATGCGAAACCGGACATGCTTTTCTGCCCATAACGCCATGCCAGCTATGTTGTCGAGTTGGACAAAAAGGCGGGGTTTTGACACAAAGCGGGTCAAGGTGTTTGGCCCAAAGGCCTTTTGTCGCGCGGTCGTTTCAGAAATTGCCTGGTTGGGAAGCTGCCGTGAATCGGGAGGCTCGAAAACAAGATGGGTTTTGCGACAAAAGGCGGCTTTTCTGTCCAGCTCGTATGTTTCACGATGAGTTTTGCTGCGCGGGGCTCGAAGTTTTCCAAAACGCATTAGCGTTCTTGCAGGAGATATTTTCGCGACGGCCTTGCGCTGCACTGCAAATCATTATGAAAACTCAGGACATCGATTCCAAATACTAGGTACTCAAACCCTTGCATAAGACGTTGTTCATGATGTGCCAAAATTGTTCGATAACGTAGTAAACAGGGCGCGTCGCGCCTTAAATTGACGAGCTGGAGACGGAATCCATACGTCGCGCCGAGGCGGCTGGCTACAGGCTTCGCAACAAGTTGAAATGCGGCGCGCCCGGCGGCGATACCGACGAGGTGCTCGATTTGCGGGAAGATCGCATGCTGCTGCTTCTGTGGGATCGCGCAGCAAAGACGGATTATCTTGATCGGGCCTATCGACTAAACGTTGAATGCTTTCGCAAGTGCAAGAATCCGTTAGGTGGCAGCGGGAATCCGTTGCTTATGAAAGCGGTTCTTGACAGATAAGGCTCAGCATCTGGTCGATATCGGCATTTATCAGGATGCTTTGATCCTCGAGATCGTCGGGGCAAACGGCTTCGCCGAAATTGATGCACGCGTATCGAGCGCGCGGATTTTGCAGCGTGTGGCGCCAGAACGGGTACTTGATGATGACAGGCGTATTGCCGCCAACCCCCAGTTCAAGATAAAGGGTTTTGTCGTGTTTTGCCGCTTCCAAATACTGGTTGTAGCGTTTGGCGGCGGCAAGCCAGCCTTCGTCTTCGACGAACGTGTCATCTGCGCGCAGGTTCATGCTCATGGGTTTGCCGCAAACGGGGCAAAGAGGGACAAGGCGGCTGGGTATGCGCATGTCTTGTTGCTGCTCGACCATTTGCTTTACAAACTTGTAGTTGTCGTAGGTCTTCTCGTGGCAGGGGACGCTGCATTGCCATAGGCCGTAGTCGCCCTGGGTGTAGAACAAGCGGTCTTTGGGAAACCCCGCGAGCTGGAACTGATGGTCGACGTTGGTTGTTATGACAAAGAAGTCCTTGCCGTCGAGCAGGTGCAGCAATTTGGTGTAGGTATCTTTCGGTGCTGGTTCGTAGCGATTGTGCCAGATGTAGCGGCTCCAAAAAGCCCACTGCTCTTCAGGCGTAGCAAATGGGTAAAAACCGGCTGAATACATGTCGTGAAAATGATACTTTTCGATGAAGTCGGGGAAAAGTCGTTGGAAACGTTCGCCGTTGTAAATGAATCCTGCCGAGGTAGAAAGACCCGAACCAGCGCCTACTACAACGCGATCAGCCTCGTCTATTGCTTGGCGAAGCTCGACGATTTTTTGCTTGAGGCTTGCGGAGTTTTCGATGGGTTCGCGCATAGCATTCTCCTAACTTTTATTGACAACACGCTAGCAAGAAGCGTGCGCAATGAAAAGCAGGCACCTTTTGGTAAGCATGGGGGTGCGACGTGCTGCGCCGCGCGGAAATGGCGTCTTTAAGCCCAGTAGACATTCTTCTTTATAGAAGAAACGACCATCTTGCGTGCCCAAGTCGGTTCGACGACTTCGACTTTATCGATAAATCTTGCTGCTCAGTTGGCAAGGCCAACTGGGTGGGCGATGAATTCAAAAGTGTACCAATAGCCGTCGGCGCGACAGTTTTTCCCTGCCAGCTTTGCTTGCTCGCGATCTTGATCGCAATCGCGGCGGCTTTTGCTTGCTTTGAATCCTTCGAACGAATGGAACTTTTCGCAAACGAGGGAGACGCCGGCGTTTCTTGCTCGTAAAACTACCCGCTGCGGCCCCGTTTGTGCCCAACACCCGAAACCGACTCTTCAAAGAAGAGCCGCACGGTTTCTTCACTGGGATTATTCCCCTCTCCGTATTTGGGCGGTCTCCTTTTTGGGAATTGCGCTTCGAAATCAAAATCTTCATCGGATATTTGAACATCGCGTAGGCGATCGATGCGGCATACGCGAAAGTCGCTATTCATGGGTCGCATATCGAAGTTGTCCCTGTATTTAGCTTCGCCATGGCCGTGTGCATTTACTAGCACATAGAAGTGCCCATTGTCGTAGTGCAGAGCGAATGGCCACTGGTGCTCTAGGTAGTCATTTCCGGATCTGCCGCGTCCCGTTCTACCTAGCCCTCCGACGATTGAGACATTGCGGACTCCTGGAGCGCCGGCAAATCCCCCAATAGGCCGTTCGGTATGCCATCGTTCGACTTTCGCATCGATTGGCAGTGAATTGTTCATTGCATAAGCTATCGTATGTAGGGTATCGAAGACCCCGGGCATTTTCATCTCGGAACGGTTACTTGCAGGAGGTATGCTCTCCCGATATGGGGGAGCTGCTAGCGCCTTCAATCTCTTTTCGAGGTTGCGACCGATTCCGCCGCCGTTTATCGCAGATGTTTCGTATGTCAATTGTAAAAGAAGAGCGATTTCGTTGGTGTCGAACGGTCTCTCCGAAACGAAATATCGCCATGCGCCCCGTTCGCGACGTCTGCTGATTTTGATTCTTATCGTTGCTTGCCGGATGCGCATGTTGGCAAAGGCTGTGTGATCGGGTTTACGGCGAATGTGACCGATGCGGTTATTCCCAATGTCGTTGGCGTTGACGTTGGGTGCGGCGTTTTTGCTGTAAAAATCGAGGAGGAAGCTAGCATTGAACTGCTTTGCAGGCTTGATGAAGCCGCTCATAAGTGCATACCGGTAGGTCAGGATGTTCACGGCTCTGTTCAAATCTCCAAAAAAGAACTTGCCAGCTACGAATGCGCGCAAGGATTCCGGAATAAGACGCATCTTGCTGCTTCGCTCGGCACTTTGAGTGGCGGCAATCATTTCATCGAGCTCGATCAGGTGAACGATGGCGAACTGTGGCTTGTTGTTCATACGGGATCGAGGGGTATAGGATCGCAGCTTGCGTCTTTTTGGCAGCGTGTGGCAGTAAAGCAGCGTCAAGGCGCAACGCGAAATCAGCGGCAAGAGTTGATATCTCGCCTAAAGAAAGCTGGGCTGGCAAATCGGATAGAAAGCGAGATGAAAAGGCTCGGTGAATCGCAATTGCTGGAAATAAATGAGGATTGCTGCTGGCTCGACGGTCGTGAAAAAGACGGCTACCTTCACGATATGGCTCTTGCGCAGGATTTTGCCCATAGGAACAGAATTCGAATCGTCGAGTTGCTTGCCGAGGCTTCAGGTGTGCGCCTTTCTAACCAGTTTGTGGAATCGGTCCACAACTATATCGATCTCGACGCAGGAGTCATTCGGAAAGGTGCGATATCTGCACGTAGGCGTGAACGAGTGATAATTCCCCTTAACATGGCGCAGGGTTGCGTGTTGGGTGTTGGCCTCGGAAACGATGATTGGAATCGATCGGCTCCGCATGGTGCTGGGCGGGTTATGAGCCGCCGCGAAGCGTTCCGCGAATTAACGATGGATAGCTACCGCGATAGCATGCGGGGCGTTTATTCCACTACGGTTTGCGAGGAGACGCTCGATGAGGCGCCGATGGTCTATAAAGACGCGGGTTTCATTCTTGGATCGCTTGCCAAAACGGTTGAGGTCGAATGTGTGATGAGGCCGCTTTGGAATTTCAAAGCGACAAAGCAATTTGGTAATTGTAGAAAATAGGAAAATATAAGATTGTAGGTATTCTCAAAACGAAAAATATCTCATGAAGCTAATCTTGTTGGAGAGGAGTTGTCTATCGATTTTGCTTCAAGGAGATTAAAATGCCCCCAATCGCGCAAAAACGGAGGATCCTTGATCTTTTGGCGCTTTTCAAAGACGAAACTGACGAGAACCATAGCTTGGGTTGGCGCGAGTTAAGTGAAAAACTTGAGGAGCGGGGTATTAAGATCGAGCATAAAACGCTCGTGGATGATATCGACATCCTTGCGGAATTCGGGCATGATCATGGGTTCGAAATAGAAAAAGTGACCAAGCGCCCTATTTCTTATGCGATGACGAAACGAAATTTCGACAAAGACGTGCTTGCGCTTCTGGCTTATCTTGTGCAGTCGTCGTGGTGCATATCAAAAAAAGATTCTGACAGGATTATGAATTTGATAGGCGCCCAAGGCAGCAAATACCAGCGTGAATACTTGAAGACAAACGTTCATGTGAGCGCCAGAAAAGGCTCTCGCAAGGCATCTGAACTCACTGCGTTTTCCGAAATCAGGGAGGCGATAAACCGAAAGAAATGCGTGCAATTTCTTTATCTCCAGTACAGATACGTAGATAGCGAACGTGGCTCCGGGGTTACTCAAACTCCAAAATACGACGGTGTTCCACGCGTTGTGACTCCGGTGCAAGTGGTTAGCGATGGCGATTTGAATTATCTAGTTGCTTGGGATAGCCTTTTCGAAGGCTTCAAGCATTATCGACTCGACCGAATGGCCGATGTTCGCATTTCCGATATTGCGGCCGCAAAGAATGAACAGATCAACGGATTCGATTTCGAAAGTTACTTTTGCGGGGTATTCGGGATGTATAAGGACAAGGAGAGTGTTGAAGCGAAATTTCGCGTCGACGAATCCGTCCTCGATCAGGTTGTTGATAAATTCGGAGCTGATGGCATACGTTTAGGGCGAACGGAGCAGGGGAAATCGGCAGGCAGAAAACGCTACGTTTATGCGAACGTTGTAGATGAGAAGACCTTTTATGCGTGGCTTGCGAATTTCTCTCCTGACGAGATCTTTCTCGAGGGTCCTGAAGATCTCAAACAGGGGATGGCGGCGCATTTCGCCGAGTTGAGTGAGGCGTATAACTAAGAGCTGTTAACGTGACCAACGTCTTGATGTATTGCTCTCGCATTTGCGACGGTGATGAAGTGTCTTCGCCATATTATGATGACGTAAGCATATCGCAGAACCGCGGGCAATCCATTGAAGCCGCAGATGACATGCCGTTCCGTTTCCACTATCGTCAAAACGCGAGACGCCCCCGTTATCAACTTGATAACGGGGGCGTCTATTCACTATTCGCAGCGCCTACCGCAGGAGGCACGCTCATGACGTGCGATACTGTGCAGGCGACGACGCCCAGAAGGGCCCATCCGAAGCTGCGTAGAGGGTTTCCGGACCTCGAGAGGTCTCGCCACGCCGCGATCCCGGCAGCCGTTGCGTCCATGTCCATGGTGGTCCTCTGGGCGATGCCGGTCATCGAGGAGATGAGGAGGCCGCCCTTCAGAACGAACGTCTCGGCGTAGCCGCTCTTTCCGAGCCGCACTAAAAGATGCTCGAACAGGTACATTTGCAGGAGCTCCTGGGGCTTCAGGTTGCTTTTCTTGGCCAGGGCCTTAATTTTGCCCTTGAGGCTCGCATCGCTTTTCATCATGCAAGCACCTCCAAATACATCCTGAACTCTTTCTCGACGCCGAGCGCGCTGCACATCCGCGCGAGCTTGGGCAGGTCGGCGCCTTTCCTTTTGAAATAACCCGCGACCGCGTCGCGGACGAGCTGGGGGTCCGCCCCTTCGGAAACCCTCTGGGAAATGAGATCGGCTATGGCCCGCTCGGCGCAATAGGCTTTCACGGTGCCCCCTCCCGGGGACTTCGCCTTGACGATGCCGAGCTCGTAGAGCTCGGGAGAGAGACGGTGGATCCTCGCATCGGGATACTCTCGGGCAAGGCCGCGCGGGTTGTAGCCGTGTGGGACGGTGACATCGATTGCGGCGGGGACCCTGTCGGAAAGGCCGGCGAGGTACAGCGCGCTTCCGTGCGACAGCACGCACCTGCTCCACCTGTAGGATATCGCGGCGAACTCGTCGTCGAAGACCTCGGGCAGACAGTACACGCCCCGGGTAAGCTTGTCTATGGCGCCCGATTCAAGGGCGTAGGAGATCGAGCCCGGCAGAAAGCCCGCTTTCGCGATTTGCGCCGCGCTCGCGATGCCGCCCGAGTCTTCTGCGAATTCGGCTATCTCCTCGCTTCTGCCCATAACCCTCATTTTTGATTATTGGACACGAATTGTAGCTTAAATGTGTCTAAGAAGGAGCCAATCTCCTTAGGGGTTGCCGGAAGGTCGATCCAAGCGTCGCGGAGTTTGCCCTCGTTGTAGTAGCCGTAGTTCCCGATGCATACCTTGATGGTGCTCATTTCCTGGTCCTTTCCTGAATGATGTCCAAATAGAAAAGGCTCCCCTGGCTTCAGCCATGGGGAGTGTCAATGAAAATGGCGAAGACACTTCAAGTGGTGGCGAAGATATAAGTGGTTCAATTCGAATATTCGAGGTAATTGGGCATGTTTGCTGCATCGCCGAAAATCGTTTCAATGGCAGGAAGCTTGTGCGAATATCGCGGAGGAAGCTTCTCTTTACCATAGCTCCTTTCCGTAAGGCAATCCGGTATCGATAAACTCGGGCTTTGGACCCTTATATCCTTCCATGAGCGAATCGAAGTTTTTCGCGTTCTTCTTCTCCGTGGGATCGGTGCTTCCTTCAACCACGTTCCTCTCCCAAGCCCCTTCTTCAAGCGATACTTTCGTAATGTCCGCATAAGAATTCAGACGCCCTTTGCATTGCGGCTTCTTTTTCATAGGATCCCCTTTTCGCGCATGCGCCGAACCTTCTTCAGGAGAAAGCGCTGAATCCTGTTTGTGAAGGAGCCTGTCGAGGTCGTTTTGGCAGAATGATGTGGCGACCAGCGGTTTGCTCGGGGAATTGTACCCCGATATGCGACGGCTGGTCGTTCTTATGTTTCGGGGGATACTTCTACAACTTTTTGGCGTAGCTTCGTTGCTCGTTCATCCCGAGTTCGAAAAAAATGTTATATTTAATATTGCGATCAATATTAAATACAACAAAACGTAAATAGAGAAATAACTAGAGTAGATAAATAACTAATAAAATACTTGACAAACAGAAAAATAAACTCTTTAATAAATTGAAAAAACAAAAAAGGTGTTATTACGAATATATTTTGCAACATATTTTCGTCTGGAAAGATGAAAGCCCGGGCTTCCAAGTTTTTTGGTGAGTGCGCTCGCATTCGTCGAAATCACGCTAATTCAAATTCGAAAATAGGAGAAAAACACCGAGTAGCTGTTTTATTTGATGCCGAGAATATACCGGTCAGCCACCTTATGGACATCTTTAGATATGCGAAGACTTTCGGTACGGTTGTTTCGGTCCGCGTTTATGCGCCGATGTCGATCATGGAGGGTCCAGCTTTCGCAAAAGCTTCAAAGACGTGTGGTTTCAAGGCAATTGTTTGCAACGGCGCTGTGTGGGGAAAGAATTCTGTAGATATTCGGCTGGTCGTCGACGCAATGGAGTTTGCTCAGGACGCAATCTACGACGATCTTGTTCTGGTTTCGTCCGACGCTGATTATCGACCCCCTGATATTGGCGCTGCGCAAGCGCAACATATGCGTCCATGGTATTGGCTGCGAAGGGGCAAGCGTGAGATATTCCAGATCGTGTGACACCTGGCGCACGATTAGGGACCGCAAGAAGGCTATGCCGAGCTCTGGAGAGAAGCCCGGCTCTCAGACTCCTCGGAAACAAAGCATCGAAGAAATAAGCGATCTTCTTCTCGAATCTGCGAGACTGTCTCGCAGAAAAGACGGGTGGTCGGAAGTATCCAGCTTGGCGGTTGTCCTTCGCAGGGAGGTAAAGAAATTTAAAGCCAAAGACTATGGAGCGAAGAATCTGTCGACGCTTCTAGAGAAATCAGGTCTTTTTGAGGTGAGGCTTATCAGCGGAAGAAAAGTTGCACGACCGTTCGACGATGGAGGGGAGGGTTAACTATGGGTGTTCCCGAAACAGAAGAAAAAAGCGTTTTCGAAGTTAAGCCAAATATTGGTGAGAATCCTGCGGGCGAGATGGGTGCTCCGGCTGATAGATCAAGGCGTTATATACAGCTTGAATACCATCAGCAATTAGATCTTGCAACTGTCTTCGCTTTACGGAGGAGATGGTCTGATCGCTTAGATTGCGAGGGAGCGAGATACGTGACAAAAAGAAACGACCCCAATCCTGAAAGAACGGCAATGGAGATGCTTCTGAGCCTTTCGAAAATGGGAGAAGTTGCCCCTATGGTTAAACGGGCGACGGTGTGGGGTCCTGGCGGAGCGTCGGATATGACGGGCTTTGCGTATGCCGACGCATGTGAGGGGCGCGAGGATTGGGTTTTGGACCCTATAAAGAAAGGGTTCGACCCTGGCAACGTATTTAGCGTTTATGTCGGCGCCAAACCAACGCGGTTCGAAGATCTTACGGCCTATGAGCAGGCAAAGAATTCGGACGAGCTGTTTGCCGTGAATGCCGATGCCGTCGACAAGTTCCTTTCTCCGATTTTAAAAAGGCGGTTCGAACATTCTCCCGAAAATGCAGTTTTGCGGAAAACCGACCCCTATGAAGTCCTGAACAGGATGGGCTATGACGAATACTGGGTGCAGGTTTACTCTGTTCGGGCCGTAAGACAAATAAGAGCCGATTTGGTCAGCATCATCGCTCAACTCGATTTCGTTGTAGAGACGGGCGGGGTCGATGGCGAGAAGGCTTGGGCCGAGGGCAGGTTTCAGGGCTTTAACGGCCTCGACGAATCTTTGCGGCCGAAACTTTGCTCCCCTTGGGATATCGAACCTTATTGGCGCTGTACGGTTGGTCAAGCGCTCAGCTTCTATCAATGGTTTGATCGTATTTTGTCGTTCATTTTGCGGGAAATCGATCCAGATACGCAGTGCGTGTATTTCGATGGGCCGTAGATATGGCTTTTGAGTCTGTTCGGAAGGAGCGAGAGTGGCAGGCAAATATTGGTCAAGGCAGAAAACTCGCAGAGAAGATACGAACAACTGTCAAGAATTTTTAAGAGCGGCCTTGCCGGAGCGCTTGGCGATGACCGCTGCAAAGCTCGATTGTTATGATGGCAGTAGCGAGGTCTCATCAGCCTGCTGCGCGTATCTTTCTGCGTACGATGAGCTGTGCGAGGTTCCCTTGACGGGGCATGAGTGTCTAGGGGTGCTGATCCCCGGAATCGAACTTGACTTTCCTCTTGATTCCCATCTCAGGGAAAGCGAACTCTCCCTGAGACTCATAGGGTGGGACGACCTTGCGCTGGCCTCTGATAAACTTGAGCGCATCAATGGACTTTCATTCGGAGAGCTCTCTGGCGTCGAGGCAACCCTAGGCAGCTATTCTATCGAATTCGCAAAATGGGAAGAAGTATTGGCGAGCAAGGTTTGGCTTGGTGAGGGCTGGACGGAGCAGGAGATTTATCTTTTCGCCGCGTACGTGCTTAGGGAGCTTTGTTTTCTTGGGGGTACGCGCGAAAAACATGAAGAGGCCTACGAGAAGTTTTACGAACGTATAGAAAACGTCTCTGAAGAGCCTCCATCGTCATGCGTTTCCCTTGAAGATCTCTGTCGAGAATACCGTGATTACGGTATCGAGCAGATTAAATACACCGAAAGCCCCTTTCTTGACAAGATGTACCGCGAGCTGTGGAAACAAGGGTGGATTAAAACCCTCGAGATAGCTGCCGACCTGTTTGCCCGATTGAACCGTTGATGGTTATGCTGGTTGGCGATTGTTTTTATGGAGGTTTTGCTAAGTAGGAAATGCCAAGTCCGCTGCGCAAATAAGGAGATGCCGAGAATGAAACTCACGAGCGAATGCATTCTCACTAAAGATTTCGATGGGTGGACGGCCGTCCTCCCTCAATTCAATGACGTCGCGACAAGCGGCAAATCAAGGGAGGAAGCTATAAAGAACGCCAGAGAGATCCTCGAGATCGAGGCGGGCGACATCCTGCGCGAAGGGCGCAGGGCGCCGCGCATGCAGCACCTTGCGGAAGTCGCTGTGCTTGAAGTCGAGGTGGACGATGCGGAGGCCGAGCGCATGAGGTATGTCACCGTCGGCGGGGCGGCCGATAGGCTATCGATATCTGAAAACGATATCAAGGGGCTGATAGAGCAGGGCGATCTTGAGGCTAAGGATTTCGGCGGCGATACATACGTGCTGCTTGATTCTATCGAGAGATATAGAAAAAGCGGGGCCATGGATGATCTGATCGAGTTTCTTGATTCAACGCATGCTTTGAAAGATCGACGGGAGATTCTTCAGGAAGCGTTTGATGGAAGCGAAGAAGAGCGGCGGGTTTTCGGTTCGCTGTATTTGACGCCAGAAGAGGAAGGGGCGCTGAGCTTTTCCGATCTAAGGGATTACGTAGGCTATTGCTCATGGATAGAGCGTAATCGCTGTGGGATGGGCTTTTGAATGCTTTTGCCTTAGGGGAAGGTTCGCATTGAGGTATCGGTAAAGATCGAAAGTGAGAGTTAGCGATGGCGAATTCTAAATCTGACGTAGTAAATGCTTATATCGGAAAAACAGAGGTAGCAAAGACCATATCAATGGGCCTTGAACCTCGTAAGGAAACGAAAGAGTGGATTGAAAAGGACGAACTGGTCGAAAAGAGTCATTCGTTCATTTATGAGAAAGACACGATACTCAGCGATCTCGTCAAGCCGTATTTGTGTTCAAAGGTTTTCGATGGATTGAATAAGCTTGATGTGGACTGGGCAAATGCTGCTGCGATTTATGGCAAGGCGCTCGATGACGCGATTGCAAAGAAAGACAGTCGGTGGGGTGAGTGGAACGAAGAGGAGAACTTAATCAAAAATAGCATTTCGAAACAGATTAAAGAAACTGCAAATTTTGGAGAAAACAGCAAGTTTGGAGAATTTGCTGATGAACTTTGCAACTTGGATCCTTCTGGCGAGGGTTTTGAGCGGCAATCTGCGTTTGAGGCCCAGAAGATGCTCAAAAATATTCGACAAGGAAATAAAATCACTCTGCTTAAGGGACCCTTCGATAGTTTAAAAAAGCAATTCGGTGGAACGCGATTGGGAAACGGGATCGTAGCCGATCGCGTTGTTGATAACTTTAAAAAGTGCATTAATAACTCGCGTAAATTGAAGAGGCTTGCTTTCGAGGATGAAAAAGGCGATTTGGTCGAAAAGGTCGATCCATGCAAATATGCAGAATTCCTCTCTCTGAAAGGAAGGGACGAATACAACAAAAATATACAAACGCTTCAGAGGTACGCCGAAGGGAGATCGATCAATCTCCAGTTTCTCGACAAAATCCCTCTCGCGCCCCAGATTGAAGGATTGATTTCTGCTGAGTTCAAAGACGACAAAGATGTAGAGCAAGCGCTTCGTTTGCTCTCCGACCAATTCGGGGAAAAGGGAGATTTAAGAGCAGGGCTTCTTGGGCTTGCGCATGATGTTGAAGCCAATCGCGAAGATTATGAAATTTCTGGCGGTAGAGCGCAAAGAGTCGCTGACCTGTTTTGTACGGAAGGGAAGAGAGAGTGGGGAAAAGTTGTTGCTTTTGACGACGTAGTCAAGATGATGCCTAATAAAAGTTTTGCTGCGGCCGTTGAAAAACGGGCGGAGTATATCTGCGGACGTTCCAAGAAAGCTCATGACAGAGTCTCTAACTTCGATGGCAAAGGCGGTTTGCGCAAAGATGATGATGCATGCCAGCTTATCGAAGAGGCCTTCGATGCAGCGGTTGATTTGAAACAAGGACTTAAATACCTAAAGAAGAAAGATTCCGAAGATGCCTTTCGCCTTAAGATTGATGAGTTGTTTCTCGAGTTCGATGGGCTTTTCTGCGAAACAAGAAGGTATGTGACAGCGAAATCTGGCAGTGATGCTGACGGAGCATCACTGGTGTCTTACGGTTCGCGGTCGCCTATGGGTTACTCGGCAAATTGGCTCAATAAAGGGGAAAACCCCTATGCATTGGGATATCGGGAGCTCAACGGTGAGAAAAGTTACATCCTTATTCTACCGAGGCGTAAGGCATCCGCCATTAGCGATAGATTTGGCAAGTTCGATTGCGGTAAGGAAGCAAGTGGGTCAGAGTACATGCTCTTTAATAGTGAGGTCCCAAACAAGAAGCCCACTTGGAATAGAAAGCCCTTCAAGCCCACCGAAGGTCAGGGCGAATTGAGGAGCTTGATAGAAAAAGAAGAGGCGTGGACGAAGAGTGAATCTAACAGGGTCCTAAAATTTCTCAGGGTAAACTTTAAATTTTCCGATTACGAGGACAAGATTGCTCCTGAGTTTTTTTCAGGTGACTATAAAAACAAAGATGAGGTGATTGAGGCTTACAAGAAGTACTGTCGGCCGGAGCGCAAGTTTGTCCCGGTGCCTGCTCATGAGATAGATGCTGCTGCAAAAGATGGATCTGTTCTTGTATTTGATATCACATGTCGAGATTTTCGAGAAAAATCGAACGGACGCAAGAACGCAAACACCCTGATGCTTGAATCCATTTTCTTGAAAGAAAACCGCGAAAATGGTTACTTTATAGTTCCTGCTGGAAACGTCGATTTGCGCCATAGAGAGCCAAGCGAGTTAGCAAAATCAAGCGAGGTCGTTCATAAAAAAGGTTCGCTACTCGTGAATAGGACTCATCTAGATCACGGGAAGATCGTTAGTTATTCTCAAGAAGAATACAATGAGAGAAAACTAAATCGGAGAAATTTGTACGAAGAAGGCGAACTGGGGGTTAGAAAGGCGCCTCATGATATTCGCAAAGATAAGAGATACCTTAATGAACAATACTCCGTCCGCATTCCGGTGAAATTTAATGATGGAAGTGGAGAAGAGTGGAATCAAATCAGTTTAAACTCGGAGGTTTTAAAAGATTTTTGTAAAAAAGCAAAGTCTGATCAACGAATAGATGGCATCGATGTTGGGGAAAACAATCTAGGGTATTTCGTTAAAATTGACGGTTTTGGCCGCATATTGGATCAGCACGCATGGAACGAATTCAATGGTTTCGACTACAAAAACGCCATCGATGAATTGTCGGAAAAGCGGAAAAATCATCAGAGGAAATGGAAAATTGTACCAAAGATAAAAGACTTGAAAAATGGATTCACAAGCTGTGTTGTTGGGGAGATGAAGAGAGACGTTGTTTCAAGTAGATCGATAGTTGCTTTAGAGCGAGCACCCTTCGATGAAGATAGGTTTAGAAAAAATTCTCAAAAAAAGACTTACAGAAAAATCGACCGAGGTCTTGAGACGAGTTTTCAGTATTTGACGTTGAAAGAGCGCTTGCCTTTTGAACCCGCAGGAGTATGCAGGGGGCTTCAGCTTTCTCTTCCCGCTGGCAAATCTAACAAGCCTAAAGAGCAGAATGGCGCAATATTTAGGGTTCATCCCGAGTTCACGTCTAAGAATGATCCTTTGACTGGCTTCCTTCCTTTATTTAATTTCAAAAATATAGAGGGCAAGGAAGTAAGAGAGTTCTTTAAGGGGATGGACAGGTTTTCTTTCTTAGAGGGCGCGTTCGTATTCGAGTTTAATTATTTGAATTTGCCAAAAAAGTATCTCAAAAATAAATATAACAAAGGAAAACTGCCGGATAGGCTATGGCGTGCAACGACGAGAGGGAAGAGGGTCTTGACCAATTGGAGAGGTCAGCGAAAAGAGATTGATCCGACAGGAAAAATCGAAGAATTGTTGGAAAAGTACGATTCAGGTTCAGATTATAAGCGAAAGGAGGGGGAGGATCTGCTGCCTTGGCTCATCCGAGAATGCGATGATCCTGATCTCGAAGAGATTCTTCGAGTTTTTGAAACATTGATGCTCATTCGCTATAAAGACCCCAAAGAAACTGATGATAGGAGAAAAGATTACATCCTTTCACCGATTTTGGCACCGGATTCTTCGTTATTTTCCGGACGTAATTTTGATTCTCGAAATAATGATTTCGATCGCTGCGGTTGCAAGTTGCCGAAAGATGCGGACGCTAACGGAGCATATAACATCGCTTTGAAGGCGTTGTACTTGCTCGAGGGAGCGAAAGAGAAGAACGCAGGCAATGATCAATGGAGACTGCCAAAATACGATTTCTATGGGTGGTTTGCGTGGAACGTTAAAAGTTGCGACACGCGATGGGCTAGAGAGCCATGAACTCTTCCATACCTTTCACGATGATTAGTGATTATGCTTATTGCCCGTTGTCTATATTTTGTCATGGACTTTACGATGGGGTCGATCAGACCGTTTTTATGGGCGAGCGTCAGACAAGAGGGGGCATCGCCCATAAGAGGATTGAAAGCGGGGAGGCGTCTTCTCCCGATGTTCTATGCTCAATCTCGGTCGCTTCGACAGAGGTAGGAGTCCATGGAAGAATAGATAAATATTATCCAGCGAAAAGAGGTTTGGTAGAAAGCAAGTTGCGCGTATCGGAGGTTCACGATGGCCATATCTTTCAGATGTATGCGCAATACTTTGCGATGGAGGAGTGTGGGTATCCGATAGGCAGTATGTCTCTTTACAGCATCGAAAATCATACGGTTTATGACTTGGCGCTTCCTTGCGAAAACCCTGAGAAAAGAGATTTGTTTTTTAAGACGCTTGAAGAAATGAGAAACGTCTCTCCAGCGATGCTGCGTCCTAGATCTTTGAAAAGATGCAACGCATGCGTCTATTTTCCATTATGCGAGTGGGGCGAGTAGCGATGATTAGCCGTTCGGAGTTTTTGAAAAAACAGATAGTGGTAATCAACTGCGCCGAAGGCGAGCGGTTGTCGGTCAAGAATGACAATCTCATTGTGAAGGACGCCCAGGGTTCGCTCAAGCATCAATCAACTTGCTGGAAGATAGCGATGCTTTTTATTGTGGGGCCAGCAACGGTGACTTCTGGCGTAATCGAGAGGGCTCATAGATTTGGTTTTCCGATTTTTTTGATGAAGCAAACTTTTCGAACATATGAGGTTATAGGGTTTGGCGTGGACGGTAACACCCGCTTGAAAAGACGTCAGTACGAATACGACGGGATAGAGGTGGCGAAGCACCTCGTAAAGAACAAGATTATCAATCAGCGTAGCGTTTTGATGAGGCAGCGGATTAGAGGCGATTTGGTGAGTGATGCCATATCCTCGCTCGCGAGTTTGGCTGCTAAAGTTGATACTGCCGAATCTGTGCGAACGCTGATGGGCATTGAGGGCGCTGCCTCGCGCGCGTATTTCAAAAATCATTTCAACAATTGCGAATGGAAAAACCGCTGCCCTCGAGCAAAGAGTGACTATATTAATGCGACGCTTGATTATGGCTATAGCCTTCTTTTCAATTTTGTCGAAGCTATAACTCTCTATTTTGGCTTCGATCCTTATGTCGGGGTTCTTCATAGAGAATTTTATATGAGAAAATCCCTGGTATGCGATCTCGTGGAGCCCCTTAGACCCATTATTGACGTTTGTGTTCGTAACGCTATTTCGCGCAAACAATTTAAGGAATCCGATTTCGATTTAAGGAATGGGTCGTATTCTTTAAAAAATTGGAATGAATCTAAACGATATTGCGCTGTGATAATGGGGGCGATATTGGTTTATCGAAGTGCGATTTTCGACTATATCCAAGGTTATTATCGCTGTTTTTTGAAAGGGGCGTCTCTGCGCGAGTATCCGATTTTCAGAATTGGGGACAATACGTGATTCTGGTTAGCTACGATATTTCTGAAGACAAGCTACGTTCAAAGTTTTCCAAATATCTCTCCAAGTTCGGACATCGCGTCCAGTACTCAGTATACGAGATAGATAATGGAGACAGGATTTTAAAGAACATCCAAGTAGAGCTGGAGTCCTTGTGGGTTCCAAAGTTTAAGGAGACTGACAGCGTAGTGATAATAGTTGCTGCGGCATCGTCGAAAATAATTCGATGCGGTTATGCCCGGCACGACGACGAGGCGTTATTGATTGTATAGCTGCACACCTCGCAGCCTTTTTAGCGATTTTGTGGTCGTGGGAGGGGTTCGAAGAAATGATATACAACATCTTGTGCGTATGGTTTAGTCTAAACGCCAGATGCTGATTTAAGTCTCTAGAGACCAGCATTAATGTCTACTCTTGTAGATATGAGCTCCCGGTAGAGGTCGGTGAGGCTCTAGAGACCAGCATTAATGTCTACTCTTGTAGATTCGAAGAGCTTGTCGAACAGCATTCGATCTCTAGAGACCAGCATTAATGTCTACTCTTGTAGATCCTCGGCATAGCATGATAATATCAGCCCTCTAGAGACCAGCATTAATGTCTACTCTTGTAGATTTGCAGCATAGGCTTCACCTCCCTTCAAACTCTAGAGACCAGCATTAATGTCTACTCTTGTAGATTCGGGCGTGAGCAGGTAGCTGCACGTACTCTAGAGACCAGCATTAATGTCTACTCTTGTAGATTTGTCGGCGTTGCCCTGGTTGAGATCGCTCTAGAGACCAGCATTAATGTCTACTCTTGTAGATCAAGATACATCGAACGCGTCGCAAGGGTCTCTTCTTCGTCCAACGATGTGACCGTGACTGTTCTTATATCTCTTCGGCGAAACGAAGCCGTCCTCTTGCGGCGTGCAGGAATCATCGTAACCGGCGACGGTTGCGGTTTGTTTTGCCGGTTCGATAGTCACCGAATCGGAGCCATCAGTCGTTATGGGTGAAATAGGGGCTCTACGGTGCTTTTCGGTAAGAGGGTATCTTTCGATTTCGGGAAACAACATTGTGCCTCTTTCAATAATGAAAACCTAGCTAATCTATAGCACGTTTGGCTAGATTGCCGCATTTAGACCGTAATCCATTTAGCCGAGAGCCCCTCATTCGCTTCTATGCGGTCGCTTTACGCGCACGACGGTACGTTAAGGATGATGGCTGTTCAGGGCAAAGGTAAAAGCGTAGAACGCCCAGGCGCTCCGTGCAGCGGGCAGCAAGTTGGAACTCGCCCGCCCGTCCGAAAACGCGTAATACCAATCGGATTCAGCGGCGTCTCGGCTCAATCGCTGCGGCACCTCGAAACGGCCCGGCGCTATCTGAAAAGCTCATCGTGCGAGCCTGTTCTCTGGAAGACCGCCAGCCCTTCGCCCTCGCGCCAGATGATTAGCCAGTCGCCGGAGTTGGCCACGTGGCACTCCCGGCTGCCCGCCCAGCCCCCTTTGAGGTCGTGCATGCTGTGCCTCCGGCGCAGCTCATCGAGCGCTTCCGGCGTGTTCCGGAGGACCAGGTTGATCAGGGACTTCATGGGCACGAGGTCGACGTGCTTCTTCTTCAGCCGCTTGGCGTCGCGCTGGAACTGCGGGGTGAACTCCGCCTTCAGCATTCGCTACACCCCCATGGCGTCGAACATCTCTTCCGCCGTAGCGTAGCCCGGGCGCTTTTCCGCGATAATCTTCTCCGCCTCGCGGATGGACTCTAGCGACTCCTTGTTTGGTTTGGGGTACTCCAGGGTCAAGGGAATCCTCTGCTCGCGTTCTATTTGCTTGTAGAAGGCGCGGGTGATGGACGAGATGTCGAAGCCGAAGTCCTCGGCGATGGCGCTCACGGCCCGCTTTGTGGATTCGTCCACCCTGATGGTCACCGATGCTGTGCTCATTCCTGCCTCCTTTCGATTGCTGCAAGACGATTATAGCACGATGTCTTACATATGCGAACTTATATCTAGCTGACGGGCGGCTTTGAGCATGCGCATGTTATTCATGCGACGGCTACGTCCGAGTTGCTACGGCCGTTGCAACTGAATGTTGCTCTGCGAGCATATTGATGTTGGATGCGCCTCGCTTTAAGAACAGCGTCCCCCGATCGCTCTCCGCATCGTCTTGCCAGCTCGGAACCGATGGGTCATCCGCATGCACTCTTCTCAACTTCGCGCACCCATGGTTATGATTCCAGCTCCATCGACGCTGCGACTTCCGAGCCCGTGAACTGCGGTTATGCAGTGAATGCCTTTATCGAGATTCACGATACCGGAAATAGCCAAACCCAAGGGTGAATTCCTTGGGTTTACGCTTCTTGCGGTGTACAATCTGCTAATAGCAGATAGGAGCTGATATGGCAATCAATGCAGCCAATCAAGCACTGCTTTCAACAAAAGCCGGTTAAACCAACGAAACGAGCAGTTCGTGAATACTCGGGTCGGCGTCGAGCTCGGGGTGAAAGGCCACGCCTATTTGGTTGCCGTTGCGAACTGCGACGATGCGGTCGTCGACACGGGCGAGAACCTGTGCGCCGCCATGAACTTCTTTGATGAACGGCGCGCGGATGAACGTCATGGGGATGATGGCGCTTTTGCCCGCAGCGCTTTCGGGGCCGCTTGCGGTGCTGGTTGCGCGGCCATTGCCAGGGGCTTGCTCGCCGCGCAGCCGTAGCCCTGCGCATGGCGCCGTGGTATGGAAGCTTCCCAGTTGCCGACCGTAAGCGTTGCGGCGAACGGTAACGGGTAGGGTGCCGATTGCGCCAGGCGCGGCGGTGCCGGCGGCAACGGGGCCATTGGGATTGCCGGTGGCGGGTACGCCTTCTTCAACGGTTTCGGCCAGCAGGATAAGGCCTGCGCAGGTGCCGAGTACGGGCATTCCTCCTGCGATGCGAGTGCGAAGCGTGCCGAGCATCCCCAGTTCGCGAAGCATTTTCGTCTGTGCGGTGCTTTCGCCGCCGGGAAGTATCAATGCGTCGAACGGCTTCTTTAAATCGGCGGCCTGGCGAAGCTCGATGCTTGCGCAGCTGAGTTTCGCGAGCATGCGCTCGTGTTCGATAAAAGCTCCTTGAACAGCCAAAACGGCAACGGTTTTCATATGTATCCTTCGCAAAGAGAGCGGCCGGCGCGATTCGTGCCGGCCGCTGTTGGTCATTGGTGCCAGAGATGGTCGCTGGAACGTGTCACCTATTTGCCGCGTTCGGCCATGAGGAGGGCGATTTCGCTTTCGTTGATGCCAACCATGGCCTCGCCTAAGTCCTCGGAAAGCTCGGCGATGAGCTTGGCATCGGTGTAGTTTGCCACGGCTTTCACGATTGCTTGCGCGCGTTTGGCGGGGTTGCCGCTCTTAAAGATGCCGCTGCCCACGAAAACGCCTTCAGCGCCAAGCTGCATCATGAGTGCTGCATCGGCGGGGGTTGCCACGCCGCCTGCGGCAAAATTCACCACTGGCAACTTACCGTTTTCGTGCACATACTTCACCAGGTCAATGGGAACCTGCAGCTGCTTGGCGGCTTCGAACAACTCGTCATCGCGCAGGTTCTGGATGCGGCGGATTTCGCTGTTCATCATACGCATATGACGCACGGCTTGCACGACGTCGCCGGTGCCAGGTTCGCCCTTGGTGCGGATCATCGTGGCGCCTTCGGCGATGCGGCGCAAAGCCTCGCCGAGGTCGCGCGCGCCGCACACAAACGGTGCGCTGAACTGGGTTTTATCAATATGATAGGTGTCGTCGGCGGGCGAGAGCACCTCGGATTCGTCGATGTAGTCGATATCGATCGCTTGCAAAATCTGCGCCTCGACGAAGTGGCCGATGCGGCATTTCGCCATAACGGGGATGCTTACGGCCTCCTGGATACCTTTGATCATCTTGGGATCGCTCATGCGCGACACGCCGCCGGCAGCGCGGATGTCGGCGGGAATGCGCTCAAGTGCCATAACGGCACATGCGCCAGCTTCCTCGGCGATGTGCGCTTGCTCGGGCGTGGTCACGTCCATGATCACGCCGCCTTTGAGCATTTGGGCGAGCTGGCGGTTGAGTGCTACGCGTTCGGTGTGGGTTTGATTTTCGTTTTCGGTCATGTCTGCTCCTTTTCTGGGTAACGGCTGAAAGATTAGCGTCGGATTGAACGTATCGATATAGTCAAATCCGATTAAATCGATAAGACCAGATGGCTACCCAATGACGACTTTGATAGGAAAACGAGATGCTTTCGTATGATCTTTCTACTCGCGGGGACGAATCCCTGTATGAATACTTGTATCGCTGTATTCGTCACGATATCGCGCATGGGGCGATTTCTGCTGGGCAAAAGCTTCCTTCAAAGCGTGCGTTCGCTTCGCATTTGGGCGTCAGCTTGGTGACGGTTGAGGCTGCATATCGTCAGCTTATCGCCGAGGGCTATATTCTCGCGCGCGAGCGTAGCGGCTATTATGCCTGCGAATTGCCTCCCGCAGAGAAGGCCGGTGCTGTGGATGGCAAGTTCCGCACTGAGGGAGGTGCGGTTTCGGGGGCGAGTGGCTTTGATGGCTTGAGCAAATTCGGCGACGTCATCCCGGGTAACTCGACCGCCGAAAACGTAAGCGTTTCCAAAATCGTCGGCGATTTCGTTTCGGGCGATGCCGCTACGAAAATGTTTCCTTACTCCACTTGGGCAAAAACAGTGCGCGGTGTACTCTCCGACGGGTCGCCGGAGCTGTTATCCCAGGCTGCGACCACCGCCGGATCTCCGCAGCTGAGGCAAGCCATTGCAAATTATCTGCGCGCATATCGCGGCATCAACGCGTCCTCCAACCAGATAGTTGTCGGCGCGGGTTCCCAAGTTCTCTATCAGCTGGTGGTTCAGCTTCTCGGGCGCGAAAAAATCTATGCGATTGAAACGCCGGGATACCCGCTGCTTGCACGCATGTATTCGGCGTTGGGTGCGCCTACGCGCTTCGTTCCACTCGATGAACAGGGAATGAGCGAGGATTCGCTGCGCAGCAGCAAGGTGCAGGTTGCACACGTCATGCCCGTGCATCAGTTCCCGACGGGGGTTGCGATGTCGGCGGCGCGGCGGCGCGCGCTTTTGAATTGGACGCGCGAAGAGCCGGACCGTTTTGTTATCGAGGACGATTACGACTCCGAATTTCGCATGACGGGTCGCCCGATAGCGCCTCTGTTTAGCATCGATGTCGCAGGTAAAGTGCTGTATCTGAACTCGTTTGCAAAAAGTCTGGGAAGCGCCTTCCGCATTGCTTATTTGGTTTTACCTCCGGAGCTGGCAAATCGTTTCAGCGTCGATCTTGGGTTTTACTCGAACACGGTAAGCCCGCTCGACCAGCTTGCGTTGGCGTCGTTCATCGAGCAAGGCTACTACGAGCGACACGTTAACCGGTTGAGGGCTCGCGCTCGACGTGCGCAAGACGCTCTAGTTGGCGAATTGCGAAACGGCCCCCTTTCCAAAAGACTGCATTTTCATGGTTTGAACGGTGGGCTGCACTTTGTCATGGAACTTGACGATTCTCGAAGTGAGGAGAAACTTGTTGAGCTTGCTGCTCGGAAGGGCGTTTTGCTTTCGTCGTTGAAGGACTTCTTTTTGGGAACCGACGCAACCTTTTTCGTTGGATCATTTGAGGGCTCTTGTTTTGTTTTGCGTTATAGCGGTACCGACGAGGGTGCGGCAAGGGCGTCGGCGCACGCCCTCGAGGCTGCTTGGCGCTAGCGCATTTCATATTTCGTGCCAATTGGCACGAAATATGAAATAGATGCGAAGCTGGGCTTTGCGTAAACCCTAGCGAGCTCGGTGGGATAGCGCGTTTTTGAAAGGCGGCTTGTCGGGTTTGCTTAGTCTTTCCAGGGGTGCGAGGTCAGGTGCCAGCCGTTGCAGTAAGGACAGCGATAGATTTCGAGGCCGGTGGTGCCGTGGCGTGCGCAATCAGTTCTGGCAAGTTCGGCGTCGGCGCGGCTGGGGTAGCGGTTTTTCGACTCGCAGGCTTTAAGGCGCCTAACTTCGTCGCGCTCTTCGGCAATCCGCCCACGACGTTGTTCTTCGCGGGCAAATAGGCTATCGATCCCGTCGTTTAAGTGCGCGTCGGTGAAGCTGGCTTCGAATGCTGCTTTTTCCTTTGCGCGTGCTGAGCGCTTATGACTGCCCATGGCAACTCCTTGAGAACAACTGGTTGCGATTCATGATAAACGCTTGTTTTGCTACTGCTGGTTGTAGCGCGTCCTCTTGGTATCAACTATCGGCTGAAACATGCATATTGTTTAGATTGATAGAATTTGAAGGAAGAGGGCGTTTGAATTGAGGGAGCCATGACGGGGAAATCGAGCGAAAAGACGCAAAGCGCAGTTGAAAATGCGGCCGAAGATTTGACGAAAGAAAACGAGAAAACGCATGAGCGGCAGCGGAAGAATCACCCGTCGGGTGAGAGCTTGAAAAACGATGCTCTTGCTGGCATCGTGTCGTCGTTTTCGGTTATCCCCGAAGTCGTCGGTTTTTGCTTGCTCGCAGGCGTAAGCCCAACGCTAGGCTTATGGACTTCCATCGCGTTTTTAATTCTCGGATCGTTTTTGGGCGGCCGTCCTGCCATGGTTTCGGCTGGTGCGGGTTCGATGGCGCTGGTGGTGGTAACGCTCATTGCCGACTACGGTACGCAGTATCTTTTCGCCGCCGTGTTGCTTGCAGGTGTTGTGCAGCTGATACTTGGTTTCCTCCATGCCGATCGTCTCATTCGCGTAGTCCCTGCAAGCGTTATGCTTGGCTTTGTCGACGCTTTGGCGATCATTATCTTTTCCGCGCAGCTTTCGTCGCTTTCGGGCGGGTCTCTTTTGATGTTCGCATTCGTCGGCGTGGCTATGCTTATCGTCTATCTATTCCCCAAGCTAACCAACAAGGTTCCATCAACTTTGGTGGCTTTGGTTGTGGTTACGGTACTCAGTTTGCTAACGGGGTCTACCACGCCATCCATCGGCGCTATGGCGCAGATTTCCGGCGGTTTGCCCGATTTGGTGCTGCCCGCTTTGTTGCTCGATCCGCAAACGTGGGTCATCGTGCTGCCTTATGCGGTGTCGCTTGCGTTCGTCGGTCTTATCGAGACGATGCTCACCGAGCAAGTGGTCGACGAGATGACGGGTACTTTCGGCAACGCCAATCGCGAACTCAAAAGCCAGGGCATCATCAACGCTGTGTGCAGCTTTTTGGGCGCCATGCCTGGCTGCGCCATGATTGGCCAGGCTATGGTGAACGTTAATTCTGGTGGTCGCGGTCGCGCAAGCACGCTGGTGGCGGGCACCTTGCTGGCCGCGATGGTCGTATTTGGCGGCGAGCTTTTGAACTACGTGCCGCTTGCGGCGCTGGTGGGCGTGATGATTACTGTGGCAATCTCCACGTTCGATTGGAAAGAATCGCGTCGCGAGCTTGTTGAGGGCTTCTCCAACCCCGTGAAGACGGTGGAGCTCGCAACCACGCTGGTTACTATCGGTGTGGTTGTGGCTACAAACAATCTTGCTTTGGGCGTTGGCGCGGGCCTTGTCGTCTATTATGGTGCCAGAATGATTTTGGGCGAATTTTCTTTGCGCGATGCCATCCGTCGTCTTAAGGGGCGCGGATAGGCGCAAAAGCGGCGAGGCGATGATGGGCGGCAGATTGACGGCGGACGACAAGCCGGCAGCGGATGACAGGAGGCCGGCGGCGGGCGGCAAACTAACAGGCGGGAAATCGGCAACCGATGTTGCTAAAAATGGGCGTACGCGTTTGCGCCTGGCGGTGTTGATTCTTGCGGGTTTTGCCCTAGGCTGCTCCGAATTTGTAGTGGTGGGCATTCAGCCCGAGCTTGCCGCGAATTATGACATCTCGCTTTCGCAAGCGGGTGCATTTATGAGCACGTTTGCGGTCGCCTACGCTGTGTGTACGCCGATTCTTGCGCTAGTGACGGGCCGCTTCAAACGCTACACGTTGCTCATTGCCTATAGCTTGGTGTTCATCGTGGGTAACTATCTTGCTATGGTGGCATCGTCTTTTGCGGTTATGATCGTTGCGCGCATCCTGATCGGCGTGGTTTCGGGGGCGCTTTTGGCCGTAGAGGTTACGTTTATCCCCGAGTTCGCCGACGCTCGGCGCGTGCCAGCCATCATCTCGATTGTCTACGCGGCATTTTCGTTCGCCATGGTGCTTTCCACGTCGTTGGGCAAGCTTGCAGCCGAGCTTTTGACGTGGCATGTTGCGCTTGTTGCTGCATTTGCCATGTCGGTTGCCATAAGCGTGGTCTTGGCTTTGACGATGCCGAAAACAGGCAAAACCGACGTGCCGGCAACAGCAACCGATCAGTTGCCCTACCTGCGCGATTCGCGGATTTTGCTCGGCATGGCCATTTTTGTTTTCGGCGTTGGTTCGGTTTACACGTTTTATGGCTACGTAACGCCTTATCTGCAAGAAGTTCTGGGTGTGTCGCCCGTATCCACGAGTGTCGTGCTTATGGCGTATGGCGTGGCATGTATGGGGTCCAACCTGCTTTCGGGCTGGTGCGCGGGGCGCTTCGGCATGAAATCGCTCGTCGTTTCATTTTTTATTCAGGCAGTGCTGCTCGCGACGCTATTCGCGCTGGGCGGCGCGCAGATCCCGGGCGTGGTCGTCGTGTTGCTCATCGGTCTTTCGATGTACATCGTTTCGACGCCGTGCATCACTATGTTTATGGATGTTGCGCAAAACGAATATCCCAAAGCGCTTACTTTGGCGGCTTCAACCGAGCCGATGTCGTTTAATGTGGGAATCGCCTTCGGCACGGCTGTTGGCGGTGGTGTCATCAGCGGTCTTGGAATCTCCTTTGTGGGATTGTTCGGTGCTGTTTTTTCGCTTGCTGCCTGCGGAATCGTTGTTTCGACGATTCGCTTGACTAAGAGAAAGCGCGCTGCTCGCTAGCATCGGTCGCCGATATTGCCATGCATTCTGCCTGCGGCACGGCGGATCCACTTCAAAGGAAAGCAGGAGGAATTGCGGATTCCGCCCGATGATGCTTGCGAGGGTAGGTGGCCGTTTCGTTATAATCGCTTGCGTACTCAGGTAAGCGTGCTTCAAATCCATACGCCGCCGGTGTCGTTTCCGGCGCTCTTGCGTGCCAGCTTGCCGAAGTCCCGAAACAATCGAGCATACGCGCCCCTGTCGCCCGGCGGGTCGTTGTGGTGCGCTGCCAGCTGGCAGCCGGTTCACGTGCGCGGTTGTTCTTCCGGGTAGGCGATGTTGGTCGCGACGGCGTTGCGTTGATGGCGCTCGCGTCGCGGCGAAGCGAGACACGAGAGGGTAGTATGCAGGGAAAATCGCTTACGTTGCTGCTTGTTGTTCTTTACGGCAGCGCATTTCTTGCCGGATTCAACGAGAATCTGGTGAACATGGCGCTCATGTCTATCATGGGCGAATATGCCGTCGACTCTGTCACGGCGCAATGGCTGGTTACGGGCTATATGATCGTGGCCACGGTGGTGGTTATGTGCATGGCGTTCATTTACCGGCGCTTCAAACTCCGCACGCTGTATTTTGTGGCGGCGGCATTTACTCTTGTTGGTTCTTTGCTAGGAATCTTCGCAACGAATTTCGAATTTCTGATGGTTGCGCGTTTGATTCAGGCGGCGGGCAGCGGAATATTCATTCCCTTGATGATGAACACGGTGCTGGTGGTTACCCCCAAAAACAAGTTGGGAACCTATCTCTCCATCGGTGGCTGCATGATCACCTTCGGCCCTGCGTTGGCGCCGGTGGTGTGCGGTGCTTTGGTCACTGCCTTCGGTTGGCATAGCATTTTCGTCGTTCCTACGGTTGGCATGGTGGTTCTCTCCGTTTTGGCGGCATTTGCGGTGAAGAACCTCGAGAATTCGCCCGCGCGTTTGGATGTACCGTCGGTGTTTCTTTCCGCAGTGTTTTTGTGCGCGTTGAGCTTGGGTCTTGTTCAGCTGACCATCAACGTGGTTGTCGCGGTGGTTTCTCTTGTCGTGACGGTTGCATCGGCGGCGCTTTTCATTGTGCGCCAGCTGAAATGCGCCGATCCGCTTATCGATCTCACGCCTATGAAGAGCAGCGCGTTTTGGCCGAGCATCGTTCTTACCACCATCGCCATGATGGGAAGCTTCAGCGTAAGCGTGCTGTTCCCGCTGTATTTGGAGGGAGCAACGGGGTTGAGCGCTTTCGTCGCGGGCCTTATCATCTTGGTGCCGGTGCTTGGCAATGCGGGCACTACGCTTCTGGGTGGGCGCATCATGGATAAGCGCGGCGAGTGGCCGCTTCTGCCTTTTGGTTTCGCGGTGGTCGCCGTTGGATTCGCGCTCATGACGTTGCTTGCGCCCTCGCTATCGCTGCCGGCGATGTTTTTCGGCGCGTTGTTCGTCACGTGCGGAACGGGTTTGATCTTCTCGCCCTCGCAGTCGGCTGGCTTGCGCACGCTGCCGCCCGAGCAGAATCCGTTCGGCGTGGCTCTTTCGACGACGTTCGTGCAGATAGCCGCTTGCATCGGGCCCTCGTTGTACACCGGCATCCTTTCGTCGGTGCAGGCAGGCGAGCTTGCTGCGGGCGTCGATGCCGGTCACGCGACGGCGCAGGGCTTCGCCATAGCCATGCTGGTTGCGGCCATCATCGCCGCGTTTGGCTTCGTAGTGGCGTTCGTGTATGCCCGTGCGGCTGTCAAGCGCGACGCTGCCGTCCGTGCCGCCCGTGCGGCAACTCCGCGCGAGCAGCAGCCCTTGGCAAAGCTTATCCAGCCTGAGCCGTACACGTTGCCCGCCAACGCGCCGGTGCGCGAGGCCATGCAGCTGTTCGTCGATCGCAAGGTTGGTGGTGTGCCGCTGGTGGACGCCAAGGAGCATCCTGCGGGATTCGTGTCCGACGGCGATGTGATGCGCTTTCTTGCCGAAAAGCACCCGCTGGTAACCACGGCTTATTCGCTGGTGCAGGTGGCCGACGACCAGACGTTCGATCAGCGACTTCACGAGTTGGTTGATCTTCCGCTGAGCGATATCGCCACCGCCAAGCTGGTTGCGCTCGACGCTTCTGCAAGCTTCGAGGAAGCGTGCGGCCTTTTGGCCACGCATAAGCTCAAGAAGGTGCCGGTTGTGCACAATGGGCGCATTGTCGGCACCATCAACCGCAGCGACGTCATTCGCTATGCCATGGAGCGCAGCCTTCAAATGTCTTAGAGCGCAAGCGCAAAGCCGCCGCTGAAAGAACGTCGCAGGCAAAGCAAACAAAAACAAGCCCCAGCCGGCAGGGAAGGGAACCGGCTGGGGCTTTTTGCAACTAAAGCGGATACGGACGGACCGCCCTAGTGTCGAGGGCACAAGCAGAAGCTCGATGCCGCCAGATGCGTCGGCTAATGCCGCGCGATGGCCTAGATGTCTTCTGAGAAGATGCTGTAGGCTGGGGCGCCTTCGCATTGGGCGGGGAAGCGAACGCCCAAAAGCGCAGCGGCGGTAGGCGCCACGTCGACTTCGCGAATGTACATGTCGGTGCGGAAATTCTCCTTGATGCCGGGGCCTGCGGCGGCGAAGATCGGCGACAGCGACGTGTCTTGGTATCCAAGCGAAGTTGAAAGGCCGGCGCCGTGGTCTTCGGCATACACGCCGCTTACCGTGAACACGATATCGGCAGCATGCGGGCCGCCCATTCCCAAAAGGATGGCGTCGCGGTTGTGCAGCGCTAGCGCGAACAGGTGATTGCCGGTCTTGGGATGCTTGCACTCGTACATCTTGGTGATGATCTCTTCTTCAAGCGCGAACTTGTCTTCGGGATCGACGATGCCGTGCTTGTCGCGGCCCTTCACGTTGATGTAGATGCTGTTGCAGCGCGTCATTATGGCGCGGGTCTTCGTCCAATCGATCTCGGGCAGCTCGTTGCCGTCTTCGTCGCGCTTGAGCACGGTGTAGCCCCACTTATGCAACGGTTCGAGCGAAACGCCCATGTTGTCGCCCTGCGCGACGGACTCTTCCTCGGCGCACATAAGGCCATGGTCGGAAACAAGCAGGATGGTCCAGCCTTCATCCAGCAGGTGCATGAAGCTGCCGATGTAGTCGTCGGTAACCTTATAGGTAGCTTCGGCGTACTTGACCACGTCGTTCTCGTCGTAGCGGCTGGTATCGCGGTTCTTCATGTACTTCATGTAGCAGTGGCCCTGCAAATCGCAGTTGTGGAAGTGCGAGAAGATAACCTCGACCCCATGCTTTTCGATCATATAGTGCATGAACTTGCTTTGCCATTCGGCGGAAAGCTGCCACTGGGGCAGATTGCACTTCATGATGAGGTCTTTGTCGAGGCCCGACATCTGGCTGGTGGGTACCAAAGGACCGGCGTTCTCGATGGCCTCCTTCAGAAGCGACTTCGGGAAGAACACGGTGTCTTCCTCGCAGCTTGAACCGCGTGATGCCCAGATGCGCACGTAGTTGCCGTCTTCGGCGATCTTCAGCAGGCGCATGTTGCGGAAGATCAGCTCTTCGCCGCCGTCTTTGGTGGGGATGTGGTCGTATACGCCGGTGAACACGTCGTTTTCAAGAATGGCGATGGGCTCGGTCGCTTGCTTGTTCTTGTAAATGGCAACGTGGTCGTATACGCCTTGGTCGTTCTTCAAGATGAGCGCATTGCGGGTGATCTTGCCATACATCATCAAGATGACGAACTCTTTGGCGCCTTCGGGCACGTCGATGGCCCAATCGGTTGCTTCGCTTACGGGCGATATCGAGCAGCCCGTGGGGAAGTCGGCGGTGCTCCACATGATCCCTTTTTCCTCGTCGAAGACGATGTTGTCGTTCACGAAGCTGTGGTCGGGTGTGTAGCCTGGCACGCCGATGAATTCCTTGTAAGCCTGCAGGTACTTCTTCATGCGCTCTTTGGCTTCGGGGCTTTTGCCGCGCGAGCAGAGCGGGCGACCGTCGAGCGTGGTGAGGATATGCGGCTTGAGCTTCTCGTCGCCTTCGATCTCGGAGGTGACAACCGACATGAACGCGCAGGAAGGCTCTTCGGCTTTGGTGCTGGCGACGTAGATGGTGTCCATGTCGCGTACGTTCGAGTAAGCGCAGGTTGCTCCCGGGCTCGAACCATCGACGGTGAACAGGTTGGGGGAATCGCTGGTGGGCGGGAACGAGCCGCCGGGCCAATGCATGACAAGCGTTTTCTTGCCTGATTCCGCGGTGATGTTCCAAAGGGGCTCGGCGGTCATGAAGCGCGAGCTGAATGCACCGAGGGTGATATCCTTGTCGTCTTTCGCCGACACGTTGTAGTCGATGATGCCGTGCGTCATGGGGTAGGCGCCCGTGCCCAAGGTTGCCCACATTGGTGGGGTGATGGTGGGGTTCGCGCCAAGGAGCATCAAGTCCTCGCGGCAGGAGCCGCGGTCCATAAGCTCCTTGAGGTGGGGCATCTTGCCTTCGTTCACCATGCGCCGCGCCCAGCGCGGGTCCATGCCGTCGATGCCGAGCACCAGCAGTTTGTCGGTTAGTCCTCTCGAGCGTAACATAGCAACCTTCTTTCTACGTGCTTTCTAATCTGTATTTCTGGTCGGGCGACGTGCTTTGCATCGCCCGGTGTGCATGCGTCCTACATCGGGAAGAATATTTGCGAGATCGGGATGGCCACGATGATCTCGAGAACCAGCATGATGGGCAGGACCTTCAAAGCCGTTTTGCTCATCTCGGAAGCATCGGCCAGCTCTTGCGTCATGGCGACGGCGGTGACGGGAGATGCGGCTGGGGTGGCAAGGGCAAGTTGAACGAGGATCCATAGAAGCACGATGCACATGGTGGTGTTGATGCCGACGGTTTGAGCGTAGTTAACCAAGAATGGCATGACCATGACGGCGATGATCATATTGTTCGCCACGTTGGTGAGAACGACTGCCAAGATGAGCGACACGATGATGAACACCCAAGGCGACAGGCCCATAAGCGATTTGAACAGCAGCGCCATCGCAGAGGTGATGCCGAGGTCTTTGTTGCCCATGTACGTTGCCATCAGCATGATGACGGCAACCATGCAAACCTGACCCCAGTTGCACATGTGGAAAAGCTCTTCCAGGTTGGCGATGGGCTTGCCGTCCTCGGCGGGGATAAGGCCAGCGACGAGGCACAGCGTGAGACAATAGCCCGCGATGCCGAACTTCGAAACGAATGCGGATACCTCGCCTAATGGCATGGATCCTAGGATGTTCAAGATGATGAGGCCGACGAACAAGACGAGGGCGATCTTTTGGTCGCGCGTGCATTTGACCATCTCGCAGTCTTTGCAGTACTCAGTGAGCGGCGAGGCGTCGACCCTGAAGATATAGCGCATGACCAGCATGTAGATCGTTGCGATAAGGATGCCCATGATGATCATGAATCCCAGATAGGGAACCATGTTGATGGGGATCTGCGGGAACATGGCATTGTAGCTTTGGAAGAACACCAAGCCCGTACCGAAGAACGGGAAGAGGATCTGGCCGTTCATGAGGCTGAGTGCGCAACCGAGGTACAGGAATATGGCCAGCTTGGAGTTTTTGGGCACCTTGCACGATTCGAGCATCGAGGTGATGAAGGCGCCGAAGATGATCATCATGATGATGGGGTTGAACGGCCCGAACGGGAACGCCAACACGAGGATAATCCAAACGGTGAGCCAAGGCTTGCCTTGCATGAGCTTGTTGTTAAGAAGCAGGCTCACCAACCAATTGAACGCGCCGTTTTTCATGGCGATGCCGATGGAGCCCATGCAGAACACGAGCGTGAGAACCGTGGCGGAGCCGAAAGTTTGCGCCATGATCTGCGTCATACCGAAGGTGAAGCCCGCCGAAAGAAGCGCTGCGAGGCTGGGCCACAGCATGTCGATGGTGATCCAGCCGTAAACGGCGCCTATGAAGCAACCGAGCAGGCACATGCCTTGCGGTGAGATGCCGCCGAACGAAGGAACGAATTGGAACAAGAAGCAAAACGCAAGAACCACGATGTAGTGGATTATGGAGACGTGCTTTTTCGTTTCCATTCAACTTCCCCTTTCTGAACTGTTTGCCGGAGCCGCCATATCCCGCGCGGCCGAGATGGATTTGCAGTCGATGCAAATAAGATCGCTCGCTTTGGCGCCCCCCTCCTTTCCGCTGATCGCTGCTTTGTCTATCACGCAAGCATGCTTTGCATATACAGTACGGAAAAACCGTACAAGATATTGTTATAAAGAAGGTAATACCGAACACTTGCAGAATGTATCACAAAGAAAACGCAGTTGAAAGCAGTTTGCAATTAGAAAAATCTATATAAACGATGACTATATAGACGGAAAAACCGAACGATAAAGACGCAAACGAGCGATATGGTATAGTGGAAAATCATCGTTAATCAGGCGTCTGGCGGTTTCCGCCGGAAAACTTGTCCTGCTCTGCCTAGCGGAGGCCATCATGAAAATCACCGTGCAGCAATTGCGCTATCTGCTTAGAACCGTCGAATCAGGATCGATCAACACGGCGGCGAAACAGCTGGGCATCTCGAAAAGCACGCTTTCTGAATCGCTGATCCAGCTTGAAACGGAGTTAGGGTTTTCCGTTCTCGATCGCAGTAAACGGGGCGTTGCGCCAACGGACAGGGGATTCAAGGTCGTGCGCGCCGCGCAACGCGTGGTCGACGAGATGGATTTGTTCGAGAGGCAGTTTTGCGCATCCGATGGCGCGGCGCGCACGTTCTCAGTTCTTACTTTGCCGCTCGGCTTCGCGCTCGATGCGCTCATGAGGGTTTCGAGCGCCCATGGCGACGATGCCTTCAACGTCGAGGTGGCTCAGAATCCGCGCATTGCCTACGAGGTAAGCGAGGGTAATTGCGACATCGGCATCCTGTTCCTCTCGGAGGGGAACGAGGGCGCCTTACGTGGTTACATCGAGCGCGAGCAGCTCGAATTTCATGAGCTGTTCAAGACGCCGTATTACGTGTTCATGAACAAAAGCCATCCGCTTGCTGGGAAGGATATGGTTTCGCTGGCCGATTTAGCCCCGTATCCTACCTTTTCCTATGAGGAGTACTTCTATCTGAATCCGTTGCGCATGAAGGAAATGCGCGAGGCACTCGGCAGCCACGACAAGAATCGGGCGAATGAGGTTCTTTTCGGGTCATTGCGCGAGCTTATGGAAAATATCGTCGACGTGAACGGTTACGCGATCTGGTGTAACATCTTGCCCTCCATCTCCGAAGGGGCGGGTACGGTTGCGGTTCCTCTTGATAGCGACAAACTCATGAGCTTGGGATACGTCGTGCCGAAGGGCACGGTCGTCGACGGACCTCTCAAAGAATACATCGATGCGATAATGGCGTACGCCGAGGGGTAGCGTGTTTACCAGATCGGCTGAACGGCTCGGCATGCAGCCGTTTACCCCGCTAAAGGGGGCGCTTGCGTTAAAGAACGGATAAAACGGGCGGATGTAGGCCGTTCGGGCGTTTTGCGCCCTTTATAATAAGCCCGCAAATTTCAACCCTGCAGCGCAAAGCGATGGCCCAGGTTTGCGATCGGCGCCTGCAAGCGCAATTCGCATGCGGTTCTCCAAACCACATGGTGTTTTGCCTTTGCAAGCATTGTTCGCTGGTTTGGCGGCGTCTAGCGCGCAAATAACAAGGAGGACGAATGGAATTCGTCAACACATTCTGGGCGCTCGTGCCGCCGATAGTCGCTATCGTCTTGGCTCTGATCACCAAAGAGACGTTCAGCTCGCTGTTCATCGGTATCGTGGTCGGCGCCGCTCTTCTGGCCGGCCTCGACCCTATTTCCACGCTGAACAACATCATCAGCAACGAGATCCCCGCAGCCGATGGTTCCGATCCGCTGGCCGTGGGCTTCATCCATGCGATCAGCGATGCGAGCAATGCTGGTATCTTCATCTTCCTGATCATGTTGGGGGCAATGGTTGCCCTCATCAACGCGGCCGGTGGTTCGGCGGCGTTCGGTAAGTGGGCTGCGTCGCACATTAAAACGCGTGCGGGCGCGCAGCTAGCCACGTTCGTTCTGGGCGTGCTCATCTTCGTGGACGACTACTTCAACTGTTTGACGGTTGGCTCGGTCATGCGTCCCGTTACCGATGCGTGCAAGATCAGTCGCGCCAAACTGGCATACATCATCGATGCCACGGCGGCTCCTATCTGCATGATCGCGCCGATTTCCTCGTGGGCGGCGGCTGTTTCGGCTACTGCCGCCGACCTCGATAACGGCATGAGCGGCATCCAGCTGTTTATCTCGGCGATTCCGTTCAATTTCTACTCGTTGCTCACCATCGTGTTCGTGATCGCCTTGTGCGTCATGGGTTTCGATTATGGCCCCATGGCCAAAAAAGAACTCGAGGCATATCGCAGCGGCGAGCTTGGCTCGCTCGGTGGAGAAACCAAGACGACCAACGACCGCGCTTCGCTTTGGGACATGCTGGTACCAGTCATCCTGTTGATCATTTTCTGCATCATCGGCATGCTTTACGTGGGCGGTTTCTGGGATCCCGAGGCTGACGGCTATATGAGCCTTGTGGGCGCTTTCGCCGATACAAGCGCTTCCGTCGGTTTGCCGTGGGGCTGCATCATCGCGCTTATCCTGAGCATGGCCTACCTTATCTGCCGCAAGGTGATTTCGTTCAATCGCGCCATGGATTGCTTGATCGACGGTTTCAAGGCCATGGTGCCGGCGCTTATGATCCTCACGTTCGCGCTTACGCTCAAGCTCACCACCACCGCACTTGGCGCCGACGTGTTCGTCGCGGGCCTTATGGAGGGCGCCGCTGCCGGCTTGTTCAACATGCTGCCTGCCATCATCTTCTTGGTGGCGGTGTTCCTGGCATTCTCGACGGGTACCAGCTGGGGCACGTTCGGTATCCTCATCCCTATCGTCACCGCGATTTTCGCAACCAGCGATTATACGCTGATGACTATCGGCATTTCGGCCTGCTTGGCCGGTGCCGTGTGCGGCGATCATATCTCGCCGATTTCCGACACCACCGTCATGGCGTCGGCGGGTGCCAACGTTAACCATATCGTGCACGTGAACACGCAGCTGCCTTATGCGCTTACCGTTGCGGGTGTGTCGTTTATCTGCTTCGTGGTGGCGGGCTTCGTGCAAAACGTGTTCGTGTGCTTGGGCGTCGGCATCGTTTTGATCATCGGCGTGCTGCTGGTGTTGAAGCGCGCTGTGGGCGTGAAGGTCGAGGCTTAGGCAATCGCTCGTGGGCGTGCTGGGCATGCACCTCGATAGCGATTGTGGGGGCTCGCTCGATATAGAGCGAGCCCTTTTTTGTTGCGGCATCGGTCGAAGAGGGGCGAGACTGCTGGTGCTGGGCGGTCCCTTTTATTGCGCGAAGCGCATGAGGGCCGCCACGTATTCCTGTTCGACGTCGGTAAGGCTGTGGTCGCGGCGAACGATGTAGCCCATGTGCATGAGCTGATCGGTGTCGATCGGCACTGCGACGGCTCCGTTCGATCCGGAGCTATCGGTTGCGAACCCGGTGAGATTGCAATAGATGAGACATGCGCCTGAGTTCGCCACCGTGCCAAGTGCGGTTCCCACTGGGTCGAAAAGCCCGGAAAACGTTTCTTGCCAGTTCGAGCTGGCGGTTAACGTGGCTTGAGTGCCGTCGTCGGGCAGGCTTAGATAAAGATACTGCTCGAGGTCGAACGACGGGTACAGAGCAAGTTCGGTGTAGCCGATGGATTCACGGCTGGCAAGCGGATGCCCTTTGTGCATGTAGGCGTAAAAGCGCGTTGCGAAAAGCTCGTGGAACTCAAGCCCTTCATCTTTTATGAGTTTCTTGAGCGCGACCTCGTTTTTCTTCGATAGATGCAAGATTCCGATATCGCGCTTGTTCGTGCAGACGTCGATGGCGATTTGCGGGGCATATGAGATGTTGAGGGCGAATATCGAATCATCGTCCGCATGGGACTTGGCGACATCGGAGAGCGCTTCAACCGCGAAACCGAATGGTGTGGTGGCGACCGAAAGTCTGCAAGAGGCGTTTGCCGATGCTGCTTTACCGAAACGGCCGTCGAGCGAATCCATTTCAGAGACGACGCGTCGTGCATAATCGAGAAATTCGGTGCCTTGCGGGGTTTCCTTGACTCCCCTGCGGCCGCCGAGGAAAACCGAGAAACCGAGCTTCCCATCGACTTGGGAAAGCGTGTTCGCGAGAGTACCCTTCGATACCGTAAGAGAGCGAGCTGCCCCGGCGATCGATCCAGCTTTGGCGATGGCGAGCAGATAGCGGAGCTGCTGCACGCTTATATTCAGCGAATCATGCATGGGCGTTGCGGGCCTTTCCGACAGTTTGCGATCTGATTTTCGACGGATTTCAAAACCTTCGTCGGAATCTCGTGTGTTTCCAACAAGAAGCGTCAATATCCTCAGTGAATAGTATACGTACGAAAAAAGCGAACGTAATATCGTTAGATATAGTTATTCACGATCGCTAACGGCTTTGCAAACTATATCTAAACGTAATATCATCCCATTTAAGGAATGTTGACAGATATTGTCAACATTTCGTACGAAATAAACGTACGAAAGAGAGAGGGGATCAGATGCTACGTTCGAAAGGGCTAACCGACAAGCTGCTGCTTCTCGGCATCGACGGTATGGACCCGCGTTTCGCGCGCGCCTTGGTCGATGAGGGGAAGATGCCCAACCTGAAGAGGTTGATGGAGCGGGGTGCATGCCGCGAGGACCTGCGTATGCTCGGTGCGAACCCTACCATCACGCCGCCGATGTGGGCCACGCTTGCCACGGGCGCCTACCCTATGACGCACGGCATCATGGACTACAACCTGTCCGCCGAGAAGGACAAGGACGTCACCATCGGTGCGTTCAGCTCGCGCTTTCTGAAGGCCGAGCCCTTGTGGAACGTTACCGCTGAGGAGGGAAAGAAGACGCTCGTCATGCACTGGCCCGGTGGCTCGTTCCCGCCTACCAGCGACTCCGAGAACCTCACCGTCATCGATGGGTCGTCGCCTGGCGCGTGCTGCGCATGGTCGAGCGTGCGCGACCTCGACATGGTCTACGTGGCTAGCGGCAAATGCCCGAAGCCGAACTATCTGCCCATGGCAACGCTTACCTCCGAGCTTGAAGGCGACGAGCCGTTAAAGGTCATGTATCCGCCCATCCATGACGGCATGCCGATGTCTTCCGGCGGCGTTACTCCTGAGGCGAAGGAGCGCATCAAGGGGTATCAGAAGTGGTATAAAGAGTTCATCGACGTACCTGGATACAAGCCAGATCCTTCTTTCGTTGTCGACAACGTGTTGTATGAAGAGGGCAAGGGCCTCATGTGGAACGTGGCCGATTTTCCCACGGGTGTTTCCTTCTCGCCGGTGTGGCCCGCGCACGACTGGGGCTTCGACGTGCCTGCCGATGCCAAGGAATTCATGATCATCACCTTCTATGGCAAGGTGCAGCGCTTCGGCCTTATCACCAAGGGCGAAGCTGGCGCTTATGACACCGTTGCCATCTATGAAGATAAGCAGACGGCCGAGCCCCTTGCCACGTTGCGTGAAGACGATGGTTTGGTGGGCGTGTACGATGTGGTGCCCTCGCATGACGGCGACGAGCCGGTGTACCGCAACATGCGCCTGCTCAAGATCGGCGAGGACGGCTCCTACGTGCGTATTTGGGCGAGCCGAGGCATGAGTTGCGTTGACGACTCGGTTTTCTTCCCGAAGAGCAACTTCCAAGAGATCGTCAAGCGCTTCGGGCCGCCGCAGCCCACCAGTCAGATGTGCGGCAACGACGCCGACCTCATTTTGAAGTGCAATAACGAGCAGTGGAAGCTTGCCGCCAAATGGCAAAGCGAGGTCATCCATTACTTTATAGAGGAGCAGGGAACCGAGGTTGTATTCAGCCACTTCCACAACGTCGACCTGCAGAGTCACAACTACATGAAGTACATGAAGAACCGCGAGACCAGCCGCTACGACGAGTCCGAGGTGCGCAAGTTCGCCGAGGCCACCTACAAGGTCACCGACGACTATCTGGGCACGTTCTTGCATCTGCTCGACGAGGGGTGGACGATTGCGCTCTTCAGCGACCACGCACTGATATCGTGCGAGGTAGAGGCCGTGGCCATGGGCGACAACACCGGCGTGTCGCTTGAGCCGCTGCACAAGATGGGCTACACCGTGCTCAAGCGTGACGCGGACGGCAACGAACTGCCCGAGGTCGACTGGACGAAGACTCGCGCCATCATGACGCGCTCGAACTCGATATACGTGAACGTCAAGGGCCGCGATCCGCAGGGCATCGTCGACCCCGCCGACAAGTACGAGCTCGAGGAGCAGATCATCACCGATCTGTACGGCTACAAGCACCCCAAGACCGGTAAGCGCATCTTCGACATGGCGCTGCACAACAAGGATGCGGTGCTCTTGGGCTTGGGCGGCCCGATGGGCTCTGACATCGTGTTCTTCGTGAACGAGAACTACGCCGAGGACCATGGTGCGGGCTTGTCGACCGCTCTTGGCCACAACGACACGTCGCTCGGCCCGATATTCGTGGCGGCTGGCGCGGGCGTCAAAGAGGGCTACCGCACCAGTATGTACGTGCGCGAGGTAGATTTAGCGCCCACTGCGGCGGTGCTTCTGGGCGTCGATTTCCCGGCCCAGTGCGAGGGGTCGCCGGCTTACGACATCTTCACCGAGCGCGTTTAGACGCCGCGACAGCGTCTTGGGCAAAGGGACAACATCGAGCGTTGGCTTCGCGCGGTGAAGATGTTCGTTACCTGACGCTGTCTCGTTCGGGGCGATTTGCAAAACGAATCGCCCCTTCCTTTCTGGCTTCATATTCTGTTGGAAATAGGGCGAAAAGACGTACTGGGGGTATTTCCAGCTTTTCGCTCGTTAGCGAATGGGTTCAAAATGGAAACTCAAAAGAAGTCACCCGCATTGATACATTACATAATAGTTGCTCTGCTTTGCCTATTCGGTCAGTTCATCCCGGGGTTTGCCGGTATCACGCCATTAGGTATGAGCATCTTGGGTTGCTTTGTCGGTGCTGTTTACGGCTGGATCACCATCGACATGATTTGGCCGAGCATGATGGGCTTGCTCGGCTTGGGCTTGGGTCCGCTTGGCATCGATAAGGTAACCGCCACCTGCTTCAGTTCGATGCCTGTGCTCGGTCTTATCCTGTGCATGGGTTGCGTGGGCGTCGCCATGAAAACGGGAGCTTTCGACTGGCTGGTAAGTTTGCTTTTAGGCAACAAGGCCATGCAGGGCAAGCCGTGGATCACTATCTGGGTAGTCATGCTCATAGCCTGGCCGTTCGGTGCGTTCAACCCCATCATCATGATGGTCGTTTTCGGCGCGTTCGTCACCAGCATCCTGAAAGCCTGCGAGGTCCCCTACAACGATAAGCTGGCGGTGTTCTGGTATTTGGGTTGCGCCTTCAGCCTAATGCTCGGCCAGATCCTGCTGCCGTTCATGGGTACGGGCCTTACGTTCTACTACAGCTTCGTCACCATGTTCCCCAACATCACGATGCAGTTCGTTCCCTATATCGTGTTCATGATCGTTATGGGTGTTGCCATGATCACCATGTACGTGCTGATCATGAAGTTCATCTTCCGTGTGGATGCTTCCCCCGTCGCGAAGTACTGCAACGAGTGCGAGGTTCCTAAATGCACGCGTGACCAGAAGATCGCCCTTATCATCTTCGTGGCGTTCTTGGCGATTGTCATTCTAAGCACTACTAACGTAAGCGAATTCCTGAAGAAGTTCGGCTTGCTGGGAAGCTGCCTTACGTGCTCGCTCGTTGTGGCCGTAATCAAATCCGAGAATGGCGGCCCGCTGGCAAGCTTGGAAGAGCTTTTCCATATGTGCAACTGGGGCCAGGTGTTCATGATCGGTTTGATCATGGTGTTCTCCACCTTCATGGGCGGTCAGGATACAGGCATCACGGGTGCTATGGCCTTGCTGTTCACGCCCTTCATGGGGCTCTCGCCGTGGGTGTTCATCGTTGTCGCGCTGGTTATCTCCGTTGTGCTCACCAACGTGGCGAACAACATGCTCATCGGCGTTATGGTTATGCCGTTCTTGGTTAACTTCGCCACGCAAGCGGGTATCGAGCCCACGATGATCATCGTGCTTTTGTGGATCATGGTTCAGTTCGCGTTGGCTACCCCGGCTGCATCGCCGGTTACCGCCGTTGCCATGACGCAGGAGATGGCTGATGCGAAGACCATGACCAAGGCCGCGTTGAAGATCCTTCCCGTGATGATCGTCGTTGGCCTTATTTGCGGCGTCGCCATCGCCCAAGTGGTTTTCGGGCTTTTAGGGTAGCTGCCGAACAGCAGCTTGGCGGGGTGCGTCGCAAGTTCATCGAGCCCCTTTTTTTCAGCCCCGCTGGTGTCCGTCCGGCGGGGCGTTTTATTGAGGCGGCGACGAGATGCCCGAACGCTGCCTGCGACGATCGTTCGCCGTCGTTACGCGCTGTATGCGTAGATCGCCTTCGCCTGATCGACCAGGGTGCTCACATCCCACGTTTTGTTAGAGCGCTCGGCGGAGTAGGGGTCGTTGACGATTACTTTGCCGTCGTCGTCAAGCCCGCAAGCAACGATGTAGTGTCCGCTAGTGGTGAAGTCGCCCGGCCCGACGTTGATGATAAGCACCTGGCCGGCGGAAAGCGTGGAAGTGACGTTGGAGGCCATGGGGGTGAGCTGCGTGCACGAAAGACCAAGCTGATCGGCGGTTTCAACCAAGAAAGTGCCGTCGGTCCCGTCGTACTGGGTTTCATAGCCTCCGTTGCGCGCAAGCAGTCCCATGTCGTAGGGCGATTTGTCGGTATTGCCCGTAAGCCCTTGGTAAACCATGGCAAGGGCAGTTGGGCAGCAGCCGGTAAGCGCGAAGCTCGTCGAGCTGTAAACGGTGTAGCCCCAGCGGACATCCCACTGGTAAAGGCGGGGGATGCTCGTGCCGCTTTCGGCTGAAGGGGCGCCGGCGTCTCCCGAAGGAGCGTCCTGCGGATACTTGTCGGACCATTCGCGCACGAAAGAGACGGCATCGGGCTCGTTGGCGGCAAGCTTCAAGAGCTTTGCTTGAACGGCGCTGCCATCTGCCATGAACGAATCGGGGTGGGAGGCGATCCAATAAACGTCGGCGCTCGAAGAGGCCGCGTCAAGCAGCTTGGCGGCGTCATCGTTGCCCAGGATCCCCACCAGGTCCGACTGGATGGGCTTCGATCCGTCGTCGTTGGAATACGATGCGGTGCTCACGGCGCGTTCGGCCTCGTTGAGCGCTGCTTGCTCGGGGTCGGCGACGATCGTGCAGGTGCGGATGCAGAAGACGACGGCTATCAGCAAAACGACGGCAATGCCCGCCGCGATAAGCACGTTGCGTTTGCCATAGCGCTTGCAGAGCGAGGAATATGCGTTGCGCGCGTTGCTTGCGAAGCCATCGTTCGCGCCATGTCCGCGTGCATCCGCAGGGCGGCTCGTTCCCGCGAGGCGATTGCTTGGGCAACGCTTGCCTCCTGAAGGGCGGCTGGGTGCGGGGCGCTTGCCGTGGGCTTCCTCGCGCGTGATGCGCCTTTTCGGTGCGACGTTCTCGGCGCCTGGTTGTGGTGCTCGGCTGATTCGGTGTGCTTGGCTCGGGTTCTCTGTCCGATCGGGCTCCGGTGCGTGGTCGTTGCGCGCGGCTTTGCGCAAACGCGCGCTTCGCTCGGCTGCGTTTTCGGCTTGTTCGCGGGCTTGGCGTTCCTGCAGGCGCTTGCGCGCCGCCTCGCGTCGGGCGTCTTCGGAAAGGTGTTCGCTCATGGCGTCTCCCTTGTTTTTGCGTTTGGCCTCGACGGGGAACCGGCATGCTCCGTGAAGCCGTGCTTCGATTGCTTGGATTGTATCCGAATTGCCGATTTTCTGCAGAAATGGCACACCTGCGGACGAAGGCACATCGACGAAAGGAACGGTAGTACAATCACCTGTAATTCAACGCGGTACCGCCTATCGCGTGACGATAGGTTTCCCGTAGACGTTTCATTGGGAGATGAGTTCATTGGAAAAGAAGGATCTGGACTGGGGCAATCTTAGTTTCGACTACATGCCCACCGACTACAGCTACGTTTGCAATTACAAAGACGGCGCATGGGATGAGGGCGGCCTTACCACCGATCATTCCATCCAGCTTTCCGAGTGCGCGGGCATCTTCCATTATTGCCAGGAAGTTTTCGAGGGTCTGAAGGCTTACACCACCGAAAACGGCGACATCGTTTGCTTCCGCCCCGATTTGAACGCTGCCCGTATGCACGACTCCGCGGAGCGCTTGTGCATGCCGCCGTTTCCCGAGGACAAATTCGTCGAGGCCGTTAAGCAGGTTGTCAAGGCGAATGCCGCGTGGGTTCCGCCGTTTGGCTCGGGCGCCACGCTCTACATCCGCCCGTTCATGATCGCCTCCGGTGTCGTCATCGGCGTGGCTCCTGCCCCCGAGTACCATTTCCATATCCTGGTCACGCCGGTCGGTCCGTACTTCAAGGGCGGCGACACGTCGGTCACGATGGGCATTTCCAAGTACGATCGCGCGGCGCCGCACGGCACCGGCAACATCAAAGCTGGCTTGAACTACGCAATGAGCATCAAGGCCGGCGTCGAGGCGCATGCGGCTGGTTACGCCGATAACCTCTACCTCGATTCCGAAAGCCGCACGTACGTCGAGGAAGCCGGCGGCGCGAACATCTTGTTCGTCGATAAGGCGGGCAACCTCGTTGTGCCGCAGTCGCACACGAACTCCATCCTTCCCTCGGTCACGCGTCGGTCGTTGGTTACCGTTGCGAAGGACATGCTGGGCATGAACGTGGTGGAGCGTCCGGTGAAGTTCGAGGAGGTTCTCAACGGCGATTTCGTCGAGTGCGGCATGTGCGGTACCGCTGCCGTTATCAGCCCGGTTGGTCATATCGAGGGCGAAGGCGTCGATGTCACGTTCCCGGATTGCGCCGAAACCTCCGGTCCTGTCATGAAGAAGTTGCGCAGCACCCTTACCGCCATCCAGAGCGGCAAGATCGAAGGTCCCGAGGGTTGGGTTGTGAAGATCTGCTAAGGCATTTGGGCAAACCGCATTCGCGCTGAGAATCGTGCGCAGGGGCGTCGGGTCAAACGGCCGGGCGAATCTGCGCACGTTGTTATAAGGATTAACGTATGGGCAACGACAACGGCTCTGCTCGCCGCAACCCACCTTTTGAGAAGCTGGTCTTCACGCTGGTGCAAAACCGTCTTGGGCGCAAGCTTTTCCGCATGAAGCTTACGCCCGAAGGGTATGAGCTTCACGTCGAGCGCGGCAGCTCTTCGAACCCCACTGCGCAGTTTACGCGCGTGGTGCCGCAGGAGACGGCGCAAAAGCTCAAAGACGCCCTTGACGTTGCAGGGGTGTTTTCGTGGAATGAGCAATACGGCGACGCCACGGCTCCCGGCACGATGCGCTGGTCGCTCAACACCGTCTTCAAGGAGGGCGTGTTCAGCGTTGCGTCGAAGGGTGCAAGCGATGTGCCGGCGAATTTCGATGCGCTGCTCAACGAGCTCTATCGGCTCGATTTCCCGCGTCCGGAAGGCGATTCGGCGCCAACTTGGAGCGCTATTCCTTCGTCCGGAGCTGCCAGCCAGGCGATTTCGGACGCTATGCGGCAAGCGGGCATCGATTTTTCGTCTTTGCCGGCGGGTATGGGCGATGCGCTTTCCGATATGTTGGGGAACCTCAAGTCGGCGGATGCCCTCGATGCTCTTTCGGCTATACGTCGCAATCCGCAAGAGATTCAGCAGCGCATGAAAGATGAGTTTGCCCACATGAGCCCCGATGAGCAAAATCAGCTGCTCGATGCCCTTTCCCAAACAGGAATGGCCTCTCGCGCTTGGTGGGAGCGCTTTTTTCGCGGGTTGTAGTTAAGGAATGTTACAATTAACCGATTGATGCGTAAGCGTCGATGCTGCCGTTTGGGAAGAGCGGCGTATTGTGGCGTCGCCTGCGTCTTGCTTAGGTGCGGCGGTTGTCGATGATTTGGGAGAAAAGGAAGAGCGATGGCTACCAGCAGCGAAGAAGATTACCTGCGCGCCATTTACGAGTTGGACAGCGGCACGGGTATGGTGCGTTCCGTCGATGTTGCCTCTGCGCTCGGCGTAAGCAAGCCAAGCGTCAACAAGGCGTTGGCTGTTCTGGAGGAAGAAGGGCATATTTCGCGTTTGCGCTACGGCCCCATTCAGCTTACCCACAAGGGCAAAATCAACGGCAAGCGCTTACGCGACCGTTATCTGGCGGTTCAGGCGTTTTTGGTCGAGAAGTTGGGAATCGATCCCGAAACCGCAGCCGAAGAAGCTCACAAAATGGAGCATGCTCTTTCGAAAGACACCGTCACTAAGCTCAAGGAGTTCATGGACGCCGAGAGCGATACCCAGGCTAAGTAGTTTCATGCGGTCGAGCGGCGGCGTTTATTGCGGCTGGCGCAAGGCTGGCAGCTGTCAAGCGTCGCCGTTCTTGATCGTGCCCTATCGGTTTGATTTCGATAGCTCGCAACGCCTTCGGGCGTTGCTTTTTTTTATTCAAGGGGTGAAGGTCCGCGATGACCAATCTGCGCGACACAAACGGCTTGACCGAAGAGGAATTTCTTGCGGAATACAAACAGAAGGATTATCTCAAGCCTTCTCTGACGGCAGATATCGCGGTTTTCCGCGCGCGCGAAAGCTACACTCTTCCGGGCGAGCGAGAAGCTTTGTGGCCGATGTCTTCGGATGGCGAACCTGTTCAGGTCGGTTGGGATCTGCTGCTCATTCGCAGGGGTGGACATCCTTATTTGGGGCAGTGGGCCTTGCCGGGCGGGTTCGTCGAGCCAGGCGAGAGCTGCACCGACGCAGCTTATCGCGAGCTTTTTGAGGAAACGGGTTTGAGTGACGTGCCGCTTGAGCAATTTGGCCTGTACAGCACCCCGGGGCGCGATCCGCGCGCTTGGACGGTTTCCGGGGCGTATCTTGGGACGGTTCCTTCCGGCTGCCATGCGCAGGCTGGCGACGATGCAGCCGATGCACGATGGTTCAGCCTGACCTTGAGACAAGCGGAGGAGGAGTCGTCGGGGACAGCGCCGTCGAAAGAAACGCCGCTGGGAGCCGCCTCGACGTTTCTTCTAACGCTGCGCCCAAGCGGCGATGGCTCGGAGGCCGAGGTGCGAGTGGAAAGTGCCGGTTGTTCGGAAAACGCCGGATGCAACGAGCCCGGGTGTGATGGGAAACCGCGCCTTTTCGTCAAATTTTCTCTGATGGCGCAGCGTTTCTCGGCTCCGCGAGCCAAAGTTCTGGCAAACGAGGGCTTTGCCTTTGACCACGCCGAGATGGTGGTGGATGCTTTTTTGCGCCTACAGGTACTGGGCGAAGGTGTTCACGAATAACGAGGTTATCTGCCGCGTCTGTCGTGGCATGTCCTTGTTTATGGCAACGAACGCGGTAAGGGTGGCGCTTTTGTCGCTTATCGGAATGTGCCTGAAATCTTCGAACACGTTGTATTTCACATAGGGTGGGAAACTGTACATGATCGCATGGTCGCGGTTCAGCAAGTTCTCGCAAAGCGTCGCGTTGTTGGTTGAAAGGCATACGTTGATGTCGCCCGCTAGCTTTGAAAGAGCATGCACGCCGACGGTGCCGCCAACTTCGAACACGATCAGGGGATACTGCGCAAGCGTATTCACAGAAATCGATTTTTGGCTGGCGAGCGGATGGCGTGGCGATACGGCGATGTAAATCGGATAGGTTTTAAGCTCGATGAGCTCCACGTTTTCGGGAATGCTTTGGAAGAATTCCGTAATCAGCTTGGACACCAAGAGGATGCCGCAGGTGTTTTTGTCGTTAACGACCTGTTCGATGGCGTCATCGCGGTATTTCTCCGATGTGAACAGCGAGATGTTGGGGTATTTCGAGCAAAAATCTGTGAAAGCGTAAGGCAGCACTGAAAGATTCAGCATGGGGGAGAGCCCCAGGTTCAGCGAGCCATGCATATGGTTGTTCACGTTCTCGGTGCCGGAAAGCTCGGCGCGAAGCAAATCGATGCGATTGAGGATATCCTGCGCGGCAACAAGCGCCTTGCGGCCTTTATCGGTGAGTCGCACGCCTTTGGCGCTGCTTTCGATCAGCTGGCAGCCAAGTTCTTGCTCGAGGCTTTGGATGGAGTTCGAGAGGGCCTGCCGCGAAGTGTGGATATTTCTCGCGGCGACGCTCATCGAGCTGCATTTTGCGATTTCGACCAAGTCGGATAGCTGTTTAACGCGCATGGTGCTCCCTTGCCATCAAACGGATAACCAATCGAACTGAATTAAATATAGTAGCTTGCTCGCGCATATAGTGGGAATTTTCAAGCTCGAAACACGCGTCTTGCGTCGTCGAGACGTTCGAATCTGCGCTATAGCTGCAATTTTTTGTTGCAGCGCGCGAACAGCCGTAATCATTAATACACGCTATAGCAGCATTAATAAAAGCTATGTAACTAAAATTTGATTCAGAGTTCATGGATCCTGAATGAAGTTGCGCGACAGTGGCGAATCGGGGCGACGGAAAACGCGCTTGGTTCGACATCGTCGTCTGACCAACGTTTGCAAAGTAGGCAAGCTTTCGTGGCGGTGTCTGGATTGCGCCATGCTCGCAACGGGCGCACCGTGAAAGCGCTGTTTGGGCAGAGGAGTGAACTGATGAGTGCCAGAAGCATTTCGCGCAGAGGATTTCTGAAGACCTGCGCAATCACGGGCGCTGCCGCTATGTTCGCGGCTACGGCGCCAGGCTGTAGCGCTTCGAGCTCCAGCAAAGTAAAGGTGCTGCGTTTGGCTAACCCCATGGCCACAGGCGACAACATCACCTTGGGCTACGACAAGTTGGCTGAGCTCGTCGAGGAAAAATCCGGCGGCGCCTTGCGTATCGATCATTATGCGAATGCGGTGTTGGGTTCGGACCGCGTCACCACCGAAGCCGTTCAGGAGGGCACACTTGACATGGCAAGTTGCTCGAGCCCCAACTTCTCGGGCTTCATCCCCGAGTTCGGCGCATTCGACCTTCCCTACGTTACCGACAAGCAGTACCAGCAAAATCTCTACGATGCCATCGATTACGGCGACCTTGGGCAATATTATGACGAGGTGACCAGCGCTCGCGGCCTCAAGCTGCTTATGTACACCGAATATGGCTATCGCAATTTCGCCATGGCGAAAAAACAGATACGCAGCGTCGCCGATATGGATGGCAGCAAGATCCGCACCACCGATTCGAAGGTGGAGGTTGCGGTGGTTCGCGCGCTTGGCGGGCAGGCCATGCCGGTTTCTTGGGGCGAGACTTTCACGGCTCTTTCGCAGGGTACCGTCGATGGCGAGGGAAATACCTGGTCGTTGCTGCTTTCTGCAAAACACAACGAGGCGTTGAAGTACGGTATCGAATCGCGCCACAACTATTCGATGCATATCCTGACCATGGGCATCGACACCTGGAACAAGCTTTCCTCCGATGAGCAGCAGGTGCTTTCCGAGGCGTGCCACGAGGCGTTGGTGTGGCAGCGGGCCGTTTGCTTTGAGAACGAAGCAAACAACAAAAAGGCGATGATCGCGGCGGGCACCGATATCTACGACCCCACGGAAAGCGAGCTTCAGGCGTTTAAAGACGCAACGGCGCCGGTGTGGGACAGCTTTGTGAATAAGACCATCCCGCAGAAATGCGTCGATATGATCCAGGCCACGCAAAGCGACGGCTATAAGATGCTTGGCGCATCGGAGGAGGCGAGCAAGTGATGAGCGCAAAAGAAACCAAAGACCCTCGGGAAGCGCGTGAAGCGAGTGGGCAAGCGCGCGAAGCGTACGATGCTCAGTCGATGGAAACTCCCGATATCATGGGGATTATCGATCAGGAGCACTGCACGCTTTGCCTTGACGACCAGATCCTTTCGGTGAATCAAGGCGACGCTAACGCTATAAAGCCGGCGAGCACCATATTCAAGTGGCTCGATTACAACATCGAGAAAGTTATCTGCTCGGTGCTGGTGGTGGTTCTGATCGCGTTGCTGTCTTACGAATCGATCGGCCGCTATGTAGCTGTGTCGCTGCTGCATTTGAATCCCGATCTTTCGTGGACCGAAGAACTTGCCCGTGCGGTTTTTATTTGGCTTACGTATCTTGCCGTGCCGCTGAGCATTCGCAATCGCGACCTTATCCGTGTCGATGCGGTGGTGGCAAAGCTTCCCCAGGTATGGCAAAAGCGCGTATGGGCCGCTGCTGATCTGTTCTTCTTCATTCTGGGTGCGGCCATTTTCTTCTATGGTACGAAACACATCAACACATTGATGACATTCCCGCAGACCACGCCCGCCATGGGGATTTCCTACGCCACGTTCTATCTGATCTTGCCTATCGGGTTCGCGTTGATTTTGATCAGGCTCGTGCAGGACATGAAAGCGCTGGCTAAAGAGTCGTCGGTTAAGGACATCTTTATCGGCTTTGGCTTGGGCGTCGTCATCTTGCTGCCGGTTTTGCTCAAGCTTCAGCTCGGCTCGATCGTCTACCTGTTCGGCTATTTTGTGATTACGCTGGTTATGGGCGTCCCCATCGCCATTTGCCTGGGTTTTTCGGCTTTGGTGACAATGTATGCTTCGGCGACGCTTCCTATCTCCTATATCGCCACGCAGGCGTATACCGCTATCGATAGCGTCACCATCATCTGCATACCGTTGTTTGTTGCGGCGGGTGTGTTCATGGGCGAGGGTGGCTTGTCTAAGCGCCTACTTACCATGTGCGATGCCTGGCTTGGCCGCTTGCCCGGAGGCTTCGGCATGGCAACCGTTTTGTGCTGCATGCTATTTGCGGCCATGTCGGGTTCGGGTCCTGCGACGGTTGCAGCCATCGGCACGCTTACTATTCCCGCCATGATCGAGCGTGGCTACGATAAGCATTTCTCGGTTGCGTTGGTTGCGGCGGCAGGCACCATAGGCGTGCTTATCCCGCCATCAAACCCGTTTGTGGTCTACGGTGTGTCCTCTGCTACTTCGATAACCAAACTGTTCGAAGCTGGCATCACTTCCGGCGTGCTGGTAGGCCTGGCGCTTATGGCATTTACCTTCTACAAGGCGAAGAAGAACGGCTGGCATGGCGAACGCCACGAAAACCACTGGCAGCTGGTGGGAAAGACCACTTGGCAGGCAAAGTGGGCGCTGATCGTCATCGTCATCATCTTGGGCGGCATCTATTCGGGTCTGTGCACGCCGACCGAGGCCGCTGCCTTAGCCGCTTTGTACAGCCTTTTGGTGGGCGTGTTCGGCTACAAGGGCATTACCAAAAAGAACATCGTTCCGGTGCTGGTCGATTCGGCAAACAGTTCGTGCATCATCATCTTGCTGATGGCTATGGCGACGATTTTCGGCAACATCATGACGCTCGAGAACATCCCGAACATGGTGGCGCAGGCCATCCTCGGCGTGAGCGACAACATGTATGTGATCTTGCTCGTCATTAACATCATGCTTCTCATCGTTGGCATGTTCATGGAGGCGCTGGCGGCGATCGTCATCCTTACCCCGCTGCTTTTGCCCATTGTCGTGTCGCTTGGCGTCGATCCGGTCCACTTTGGTGTCGTCATGGTGCTGAACTTGGCCATTGGCATGATCACTCCGCCTGTTGGCATCAATCTGTTTGTCGGCAGCAGCGTATCGAAGCTGCGACTCGAGAACATCGTCAAGGCGGTCTTGCCGATGCTTGCGCTCACGATAATCGTTTTGCTGTTGATCACCTATATCCCGTCGCTGTCGTTGTGGCTGCCCAATCTTCTTAATTGATTGCGCCGTCGGCGTGGCCTGCACGGTATGCGTTTTTTGCAAGTGCAGGGTGGGTATGCATATACAAGTTGCAGGGTGCCCGCGCCTGCAAAGTTATAGGTTTATCTGATGCAGATATCGGCAAACCTTATGGCTATAGTCAAAGCTAAGCAAGTTCCAAATGATTTTCCCGGGGCGCAGGAACCGCGGCCGGCGTCCCGCAAACCAGATCCGTTCGTGTAAAGCATTCCAACATCAGAAAGGGTGAATTCCCATGAGCAATCCGATCGATATCACCGAGTGCTGCCGAGTTCTCTCTCCGCAAGAGCAACATCTTGTCGACGTTGCCAAGGGCGACGAAAGCTACAAGAAAGGCCGCGAGCGCGTGTTCAAAATCCTCGATCGCGTGCAAAACCTCAAGCCGGTTATCGATGCCGAGCGCGGCAAGTACTTCACCGAGTCGATGATGCAAACCGAAGGCGAGCATCTTACCCTCCGTTGGGCCAAGGCGCTTATGAACATCGCCAAGAACATCTCGGTCTACGTGGACGAAGATAGTCTGATTTGCGGCCGCGCCGGATGCCCTGGCCGTTATGGCATCCTCTATCCCGAGCTCGATGGCGACATCTACGAAGAAGCCATCAAGCTTCTGCCTACGCGCACTACCTCGCCGTTCGACATGACCGAAGAAACCAAGCAGACCATTTTGAACGATATCGCCCCCTACTGGGACGGGAAAAACGGCACGGGCAAGACCTTCTTCAACGATCTCTACGACGCGTTGCCAAAGGACACGTTGAAGGTTACCTACGAGCCCACCGAGAAAAGCACCTCGCGCTATATCGTGAATGAGACGGCGTCGTTCCGCTCGTCAAACCAGTGGGTGATCGACTACGAAAAGCTGCTGAAGCGCGGCTTCAAAGGCATAAAGGAAGAAGCTCAAGCTCATCTCGATGCCCTTGATCCTTACGATCCGCTTGACAATATCAACAAGAAGCCTTTCTACGAGGCCATCGTCATCACCTGCGATGCCATCGTCTTGTGGGCTAATCGCTATGCCGACCTCTACGAGGCCGAGGCTGCCAAATGCGCCGATCCAGTGCGCAAGCAGGAGATGGAAGAGATTGCCGCGCGTTGCCGTTGGGTGCCTGAAAACCCTGCGCGCGATTTCCGCGAGGCGATACAGTCGCAGTGGTTCATCCAGATGTTCTCGCGCTTGGAGCAGAAAACCGGCACCATCATCTCCAACGGCCGCATGGATCAGTATCTCTACCCCTATTTCAAGGCCGACAAAGAGGCTGGCAAGCTTACCGATGAGCAGGCGATCGAGTATCTCGAGTGCATGTGGGTGGGCATGTCGCAGTTCATCGATTTGTATATGTCCACCACGGGCGGCGCCTTCAACGAAGGCTACGCGCACTGGGAGGCTGTGACCATCGGCGGTCAGACCCCCGATGGCGAAGATGCCACCAACGAGCTTACCTACCTCTTCCTGCGCAGCAAGCGCGAGTTCCCCATGCATTATCCCGACCTTGCAGCTCGTGTGCATGCAACTTCGCCCCAGCGCTATCTCGACGAGGTTGCCAAGACCATCAAAGAGGGTTCGGGCTTCCCCAAGCTGCTTAACGACGAGGAGATCGTGCTGCAGTTGGTGTCTAACGGCGCCACCATTAACGAGGCTTACGACTATGCGGTGTCGGGCTGCGCCGAGGCGCGCATGGTCAACCGCGACACCTTCACCTCGGGCGGTGTCTACATCAACTTCGCGTCGGCTATCGAGATGGTCATGTACAACGGCCGCACTCTCAAGACGGGCGATGAACTGCTTGGTTTGGAAACCGGCGAGGTCGAAACCTTCAAGACGTGGGACGATGTTTGGAATGCCTACGTCGCTCAGGCGCAAAACCTTTTGCGCCATGCATTCATCCAGCAGAAGAACATCGACCGCTTGCGCGAGCGCCACTTTGCCGCACCGCTTCTTTCCTGCGCGCACGATCTGTGCATGAAGGAGGGCCTCGACCTGCATACCGAGTTCATCCCGGGTGGCGTTGACATCGGATACTTCGAGTCGATGGGCTTCGGCACGGTCGTCGACTCGCTGGCTGCTATCAAGAAATGCGTTTTTGACGACGGCGTTACCACCCTGGCGGAGATCCGCGACGCCATGCGCGCCGACTTCAAGGGCTACGAGGTGCTGCAGCAGCGCCTGAAGAAAGCTCCGAAGTACGGCAACGACGACCCCTATGCCGACGAGATCGGCAAGGCGTGCGACTTGGTGTGCAGCGAGTTCACGCATAAGTACTCGAAGTCGCTCGGCATCAATTACTGCCTGCGCTATGTGCCGTTTACCTCGCACGTTCCTTTCGGCAAGGTGGTTGGCGCCACGCCTAACGGCCGCGTTGCGTGGTTCCCGCTCTCCGATGGCTCATCAGCTTCGCAGGGCGATGATACGCATGGTCCTACGGCGGTTCTGCTTTCCAACTACTACACCAAGAACCCCGAGTTCCACGAGCGCGCTGCGCGTCTTCTGAACATCAAGTTCGATCCCAGCGCCGTGGCAGGCGACGAGGGCACCGAAAAGCTGGTGTCGTTTATCCGCACGTGGTGCGATCTTAAGTTGTGGCATTGCCAGTTCAACGTCATCAACCGCGAGACGCTTTTGGCGGCCCAGCAAGATCCGGATCGTTACCGTGGCTTGATCGTGCGCATCGCCGGATACAGCGCGTATTTCTGCGATCTTTCCCCGGCTTTGCAGGACGACCTGATCGCCCGCACGCAGCAGTCGGGCTTCTAAGCGGCAAGAGCCGAGCAGCTGCGCGCGTCAAGTTCCAGATGTCGGGCGCTGCCTGCTCGGCGTCAAGCGACGCGTGCGCCGGTCGCTGCTCGAAACGGGGGGGATTGCTGACAACAAAAGGTGGTGCCGATTGACCTCGGCACCACCTGGTTGCCAAGGAGGGGCATATGGAAAAGGGTTGCGTGTTCAACGTGCAAAGGTACTCGGTGCACGATGGTCCGGGCATTCGCACCGTGGTGTTTTTGAAGGGTTGCCCGCTGCATTGCAAATGGTGCTGCAACCCCGAGTCGCAGCTGGCGAAGCCGCAGATCGCCTACAACATCGAGAAGTGCATCGGGGACGTCTGCCTTTTGTGCGAGAAGGTGTGCCCGCGCCACAACATCGCGTTCATGGACACCAACAAGGTGTGGATAAACCACGACAACTGCGTGAATTGCCTGGCTTGCGCCGAGGCGTGTCCAGCCGACGCCATCGTGCGCTACGGCGATTTCCGCACCCCTCAAGAGGTGCTTGACGATGTCGAGCGCGACTTGGTGTTCTACAAGCGCTCCGATGGCGGCCTTACGCTGTCGGGCGGCGAGCCGCTGATGCAAACCGCCTTTACGCTCGAGGTTTTGAAGGAAGCGCGAGCGCGTGGCATCAACACGTGCATCGAGACATGCGGGTGCATGCCGTGGGAGCAGGTGAGCGAGATCTTCGGCTATCTGGATTACGTGAACTTCGATATCAAAAGCCTTGACGTCGAGAAGCATCGCGCATGGACGGGGCAGGGGCCGGAAATGATTCTCGACACGTTCCGCAAGATGCGCGAGGCCTACCCCGACCTGCAGGTTCGCGTGCGCACTCCCGTGGTGCCCGGCTTCAACGACACCGATACCGACATCAGCGCTATCCGCGATTTCGTGAAGCAGTTCCCCGACACCGAATACGAAGTGCTGCACTATCACCGCTACGGTATGACCAAATACGCTTTCATCGGCCGCGAATACGAGCTTGGCGACACCGAGCTTGACGACGACCTGTTCGCGCATCTGAAAGAACTTGCCGCGCAGTAGGGTGCGGTAGGCGGCAGGTGCAGCGGGCGACGCGTTTCGGCGACTGCGCCCGCCGCTTCCCCGTGCGGCGCTGGCAATTTGACGAAACCTTACGTGATAAGGAGAATCACCATGAAGGTTATCGATTTCCGTTTCCGCCCTCATATCAAGGCGACGCTTGAAGGCCTGGCAACAAGTCCGATCTTCCGAAAGGGCCTGTTGGCGAATGGCGTCGACTTGGACGCTTTCGTCGCCAAGGCGCAATCCGTCGAAGAGATTACGGCGCAGTTGCGCGCCGATGGCATCTTCAAGGCAGTTATCGTCGGCCGCGACGCCGAAACGACGTACGGTTTCGCGCCCAACAACAAAGACACCGCCGACTTTATCGCCCTTGCGCCCGATTTGTTCGTCGGTTTCGCCGGCCTTGATCCCCACAAGGGCAGCGAATCAGTGAAGGCCCTTATCGATTTGGTGCAAAACGGCGGCTTCGCGGGCGCAGCGCTTGACCCGATTTATGCCCAGGCAAAGCTTACCGACGCGATTTACTACCCCATCTACGATGCGTGCGAGCGTTTGGACGTGCCCATCGTCATAACCTCAGGCCCCGCGCGCTACACCCCGCGCACGGTTATGGACTATGCCAGTCCGGGCTATATCGACCAGGTGGCGGCCGATTTCCCTGCGCTGAAGATCGTCGTGAGCCATGGTGGTTGGCCATACATCGAAGAGATGATGGGCGTGGCGTTCCGCAACGAGAACGTGTTCTTCGAGGCATCCGAATACGAACTGTTCCCGGGTAGCGACAACCTCATCAAGGCCGCGAAGGGAATATTGTCCGACAAGATGGTTTTCGCAAGCGCGCACCCGTTCGTCGATTACCGCGACGCGATCAAGCTCTATGAAACGCTTGGGTTCCCCGAGGATGTTTTCGAGAAGGTCATGTGGAAAAACGCCGCTGCCGTTCTTGGGCTGCAATGACGCGTTTCGTCATCATCTTTGCTATTGGCCATCGGCGAAGTGCCTCGAGCGCCGATGGCCGCTCTTTCGATGGTGTTTGCTCGGCTACGATAGCCGCTTTCATTAGCGGAAACGTTATTTTCCCTTATACCCTTGACGCGGGGGGGGGTGGCTATATTCTCTGAGTACAAATATCGGCAAAGCTGTTGAAAAACAGTGACGCAAAGCCAAGGGTCTAAAGCTTTCGAGCCACGACAGCCGGTTGCCGCTAGCATAAGCTGGCGTTTCGGGGAATCCCGCTTCACGCGAAAGCGTGCGCATCACGTCTACAACCGCTTGCACATATTTGCGAGCGGTTTTTTTGTTGTGGGCGAAAACGCGCGGCAGCAGGGGGCGGAATCCGTTCAATGTAAGCGCTTGACGCGAACCTCGGTCAAGCATGCCCCCTTCGGATGAGGGGAATCAAATGAAAGCGAAATCGACGGACTTGCGCTCGAGCACGCTGCTTGCGGCTGTCGCTGCGCTGGCGTTTGCGTTGGCGATAGTGCTTCTGGCTCCTGGGCGAGCTTGGGCCGATCAGCAAGCCATGAGCGGGACATGCGGCGCAGATGGAGGTTCGAACCTGACCTGGTCGCTTACCGAGAACGGCGAAAAGTGCTACGCCAGCCTCGAAACCGATGTCACCGGTGTGTCTGTTTGGCGCGTTTCCAAAGAGCCCAGCGAGGGTGCCATCGAGATGCCTGCATATTCGCTGAGCATCGAAGGGTCGGGCGCCATGGCCGATTACACGCGCTCGGGCGATACTGCCGCACCCTGGGATCGCGCCGTGTTGTCTAGGGTGCTCGATAGCGGCAAGCTTGTTGCGGCGGGTGACGAGAAGCTCGACACGCGCGGCTGCGACGAGATAGCCAACCCGTGCATCACCCACGTGTCGATAGCCGAGGGCATAACCTACATCGGCGCGCATGCGTTCAGAAGCACGGGAATCGGCGACATCACCATACCGAACAGCGTGAGCTCTATAGGCAGCTATGCGCTGATCCGTTGCAAGGACCTTGGCGCGATATCCATCGCCGAAGGCGGCAACGCCGATAAGCCGTTCTATGCGCAAGACGGCGTTTTGTACGAAAAGTATCAGACCGAAGGCGGGAGGCAGGGCGTCGAGCTGCGTTTCTATCCGGCAGCGAAAACCACCGGTTCGTTTACGATCCCATCCAACGTTACCGTCATCGGCTCCAATTCCATGCAGGATTCCCAGTGCGCTGATGTTGTTTTCCCTGAAGGTCTTGCGTCTATCAACAGCTTTGCGTTCAGCGGTTCGAAGATTAAGCAGGCTACTTTGCCCGACGGCGTTTCGTTCGGCGCGGTCCGCGAGTTGGGGGCAGATCCGGGTGCCGGTGTGTTCAACGGCTGCGTGAACTTGGCAAGCGTGAAGAACCTTCCGGCCGAAGGCATCCCCACGTCGGCTTTCTCTGGGTGCGTATCCCTTGGAAGCATCGATATCCCCGAGGGCGTGAAAACGCTCGGTGCGCGCTGCTTCGCCTATGCGGGTGTAAACAAGCTGGTTGTTCCGTCTAGCGTCGAATCGATCGGTAACGCTGCTTTTTCGCATGTTTCTCCGGTTGATGGCAGCGATTTTGCCGTTTCATTCGAAAAAGGCACGGCGCTGAATGCGGTTGGCACCGACCTCTTTGCCGGCCTCGACGATTATCAGGCGATTTTCAACGAGGATGACGTCGATGCCCTTCTGCTTTTCTCCTCGAAGGGGTACAAGGCTCAAATCGATGGCATTGATCTGCCCGAAAGCGACGAATACGTTTTCGGTTGGGCTGGCAAGGGCGAAGTTTCCATTGTAGGATTGAAAGAACCGCGCAAATCGAGCTACGTGATTCCCGACGAGGTTGACGGGTGCAAGGTTGTGGCCATTGCCCCACTGGCGTTCGGCAGCGCATCTAATGCCGATAAAGAGCAGACTGTTCAAAAGGTGGTCATCGGCAAGAACGTCCGGACAATCGGCGACGGGGCCTTCAAGTACTGCGTGGCGCTCTCGCAGGTCGATTTCTCTCGGGCAGTCAATCTCGAGACGATCGGCGACATGGCGTTTTACGACGTTAACGGCAATGCGAGCTCCTACGTTGGCGAGCTTGACCTATCTGCTTGCTCTTCGTTGAAATCGGTTGGCGAATCGGCTTTCCGCTATTGCCGATTCGCCGGCATGAAATTGCCAAGCGATATCGAGTCGTGGGGCAAGGGCGCTATCGGCAGCAGGGGCTTCTCGGTGAACATCGCCATCCCCAGCAAAACGCTTACCACGTTGCAAAGCGCGCTTGCCAAAGGCGACGACCAGTTCACCATCGTGTCGTCTACCGGCACGCAGGAAAACCTTGCGTATCGGATCAAGGTCGACGCTAGTGGGAAGATCACCTGCGCCGTCACGGGCTTTGCATCGGATGATTGCGACAAGAGCGAAATCATCATCCCCGATGAGATCGACGGCTTCCCCGTTACGGAGGTTGTCGACCAGGCCTTCAACAACAAGGTGAACGAGGTTTCGAAGATCGAGATCGGCGCCAACGTGGCAAGGATCGGTGCACAGGCTTTCGGCAACAAGCAAAGCACGAACAGCGTTCTCGAGTCGATTGTCTTCAAGCCTGGTTGCGCCGTCGAGGTGGGCGAGCGTGCTTTCCAGAAATATTATCAAACCTCGAAAACGGTGACGGTTGATGCCGGGACGCGCGAGATCGTCTTTGGCAACAACGTGTTTTTGAGCACGCCTGTCGAGACGGCGTATCTCGCGGGTGCCACGAAGGTCGGCCAATCGACTTTTTACGGCAACACGAAACTGAGGACGCTGGTCGTGAACGGCCAGGCGAGCTATTCGGACAACGCGTTCACTAACGCTACTTCAGGTGCGCAGACGGTGGTTTCGTTTACCAGCGCGAAGGTCTACGTTACTGGGAAAAACACGATGTCCGACAATATGCTCGAATCTCTGGCTTCCGCCGGCAACACGGTATGCGTTGCAAACGGAGGCTCGTTCGAGGGCTCTGCTGTCGATGATGCTACAGGGCTGATGACGCCTGTGCGCGATTCCCAGGCAACCTTCCGTGGCTGGTACGATGGCTCCTCTTCCAAACTTGACGGCACGGCGGTTGCGGGAACGGTCTACAACGCCGCATGGGACATCAAAGCGAAGAAGCCCGCAGCCTACGAAGGGCAGTTCATCTATAACGGCTCGGAGCAGACGTACCCCGTTGCGGCAAGCGAGTACTATGGCGTTTCCGGCAACGTGCAAACCGCTGTGGGCGAATACATCGTGACGGTTTCCCTGAACGATCCTGCTGATTCCACATGGGAAGACGGCACGACCGACCCGATCGAGTTCGAATTCAACATCTTGAGAGCAACATACGACCTGAGCGGCGTTTCGCTTAAGTCGGTATCCGTCGAGTACGATGGGGCGGAGCATCCTGCCAGGCTTGTGGGCGATTTGCCCGAGGGCGTAAGCGCCTCTTTCAAGTACGTCGATGCCAACGGGATGGAGAGCGTCGATGCGCCTGTGGCCGTTGGCTCGTACAAGGTGGTTGCTGCATTCGGAGGAGATGGCGACAACTACAACGACATTCCCACGAAAGAGCTTCCTGGCGGTGTGGTCATCACCAAGGCTGGTTCTGCGGTGAACCCCGAGCCCGCCGATGAAGGCGATGGCACGCAGGCCGATCCTTTGAAGGCCGTATATGGGCAGCCGGTTACGTTAAAGGTTGCCGTCGCCAAGAATTCGGCACCGGCGACGTTGTCGCTTGACGCGGCGTCGTCTAACGGCGATGCCGCGTCCGCCGCATCGGGCAAGGTTCGCTTCTTCCTGGGCGATACCGCACTGGGCGAGACCGAATTCAAAGCCGCTGCCGACGGGCTTTCGGGATCGGCTCAGCTGACGCTTGACTCCGCGCAGCTCCCAATCGGTTCGTCGGTTATCACGGCGCGCTTCGGCGGCACTGATTTGCTCGGCGCAAGCGAAAGCCGGATATACGTCGAGATATCGAAGATATCCACGGGCGTGTCGTTCGGGCGAAACGAGATGACCCTTCATTTGGGCAAGTCATCCAACTTGGCCGTTTCCGCTGCAAACGTGCCCGAAGGTGCTTTGGTGTTTTCGTCGTCTGACGCGAAGCGCGTTGCGGTCGATGCCGACGGCAACGTAACCGCGTTGGCTTCGGGCGCTACTCCGGTTACCATTACCGCGAATTTCGCTGGCGACGAAACGCATGAAGCCGCCCAGGCGACATGCACGGTGGTCGTCGAGGATCACGCGTTCACGGCGGCTTACGGCTCTGATGCAGCGGGGCATTGGCATGTATGCGATGCCTGCGGTGCGAAATCGGAGATCGAGCAGCATGCTTTCGGTGATTGGTCGGTTACGAAAGAGCCGACGGCTACCGAGCCCGGTTTGGAGGCTCGTGCATGCAAGGTCTGCGGTTTTGAAACGACGGCGCCCATCCCCGCAACGGGTAGCGGCGATCCTGGCCATAACGGCGGCTTGAGCACGGGCGACACCGGCACGGCTGGGTCGACGAATGGTGAGACTGGCAACGGCGGTTCCCCCGACAGCGCCAATGCGGCCGATGCCGTCCAGGTCGACGATCCCTCGGCGAGCGCAAGTGCCGATGATGGTGCCGCGAGGCTCGCCGTGACGGGCGATTCGATGGCGCCGCTTGCAATCGCGCTCATCGTTGTTATCGCGGGCTGTGCTGCCGTGGCGGCATTGGCGAAGCGTCCAAGCGGTCGTCTTCGCCGTTAGCGTTTGCTCGGTTTGGCAATCGCGTCAAGGGCTGGTTGGGCTGATCGCAACCAGCCCTTGCGCTTTTTCATGCGCCGCTCGCACCATGTTTTGATGTTCGCTTTGTGTGGTATGCCAATGCCGACCAAGTTTCTGGTCGATACTGCATTTAGAGGCTTCTTGATGTGGGAAAATACATAAAATAGCAAAAAAAGGGGGGACCTTGGGGCTGTTCGGCGGAAACAAGAAGCAGGCAGAGAAACACGATCTCGCCTTGGTGGACGAGGTGCTGGCTGAAACGACCGGAAGCGTGCGCGTGCTGCTGCGTTCGTCCGATTTGTATCCGGAGTTCATCTCGGCCAATTTCGAGCGCGTGTTCGGCGTGCCTGCTGAGCGCGTGGTCGACGACGTCGAAACCTTGCTGCGATTCGTTCCCGAAACCGATAGGGCCCCGTTCAAACGCAGTGTGAACGAATGGGATCGCAAAGCGCCGCTTACCGTCGGCGTCGATTACGCCATGCCCTCGCCTGCGGGCTTCGACGTTGCCCCCCTGCATTCCGATGCTGCAACGATGAAGCATATCCGCGTCACGCTCACTTCGCTGAGGGGCGGTCGCTATACGCTCGTCGAGATGGTGGACGTCACGGCTGAACACGATATGCTCGTTCAAGTGCGCGCCGAGCGCGACGTCGCGAACGAGACCACGCAAAGCCGCACCGATTTCTTCAGCCAGATGAGCCACGAGATTCGCACGCCTCTCAACGGCATTAAGGGCATGATCTCGCTTGCGCGCGACCATCGAGCCGATGAGGGTCGCCTGCTCGACGACCTTTCCCGCGCCGACGAGCTATCCGACTATCTCCTTTCGCTTGTTAACGATATCCTCGACATGGGCCGTTTGAACAGCGGCCGCGTTGAGCTTGAGCATCTGCCGTTCGACATGCGCTTGGTGGCGGAGCAGATCCGCACGATGTTCGAAGGCCAGGCAGCCGACAAGAGAATCGATTTCGCTGTAGAATTCGACGAAAGCGAAAGCGTGTTCCTTCTGGGCGACCGCATACGCCTGAGCCGCATCATCATCAACTTCGTTTCGAATGCCCTGAAGTTCACCGACGCAAACGGGAAGGTAACCGTTACGTTTCGCGAGATGTACCGTCAGGGCGATGAAGTCAGCTACATGATCCGCGTGCGCGACACGGGCAAGGGCATGGATCCGCGCTTCGTGAACCGCATCTTCAAACCCTTCGAGCAGGAGGACCGCACCATCGCCCGCCGTTACGGCGGCACGGGCTTGGGTGTGCCCATCGCCGGCGCCCTTGTCGAGCTTGCCGGTGGCGAGATCGTGGTGGACACCGAGCTTGGCCGCGGCACCGATTTCACGACGTATATCCCCTTCGGCGTGGCGTCTGACAAGCAAATAGCCGATCTTGCCGCTTGCGGCGAGACGTTGGAGGCATGCGATACGGGTGGGATGCAAGGCCCCGAGTACGACTTCAACGGCAGGCATTTCCTTATGGCCGAGGACAACGCAGTGAACGCGATGATCGCCGTCGAGGTTATGGCCAAGCTGGGTGCCGAAGTCGATGTTGCCGATGACGGACTGGTGGCGGTTGACATGTTCGCCAAGAGCAAGCCAGGCGCTTACGATGCCATCCTCATGGACATCCAAATGCCCGAGCTCAACGGGTGGGAGGCCACGGCGCGCATCCGCCGAATGAACCGTTGCGATGCCTCTACCGTCCCTATAATCGCCTTGTCGGCGAACAACTTCGCCGAGGACGCGCGTCGCTCGCGCGAGGCCGGCATGAACGGCCATGTGGGCAAGCCGCTCGATTACCAAGAACTTAAAGCGCATCTGGCCGCAGCTGTTGCGGAAATGACCAGCAAAGGAGCAAACGCATGATCGTCGAGCAATCGCAAGCAATCATCACCGAGGTAGGCAAAGCGCTTATAGGTAAGCGCGACGTCATCGAGAAAGTGCTGATGGCCATCTACGCCGGTGGCCACGTGCTGCTAGAAGACGTGCCCGGCGTTGGCAAAACCACCTTGGCGCTGGCGCTTTCCAAAGCGCTTGATCTCGACTGCAAGCGCATACAGTTCACGCCCGATACCATGCCATCCGACATCACGGGTTTCACCATGTACGACCGCGATGCTGGCGAATTCCGCTTCAAATGGGGTGCGGTGAACTGCAACTTGCTGCTTGCCGACGAGGTTAACCGCACAAGCGCCAAAACCCAAGCTGCGCTGCTCGAGGTCATGGAAGAGCTTTCGATCACGGTCGACGGCGTCACGCACCAGGTGCCGCGCCCGTTCGTATGCATCGCCACCGAGAACCCCGTAGGTTCGGCCGGTACGCAGCCCTTGCCCGAAAGCCAGATGGACCGCTTCATGATACGTCTTTCGGTCGGCTACCCTTCGGCAGCCGATCAGATCGATATCTTGAAGGCCAAGCGCTACGCTAATCCGCTCGATGGCATCCAGGCGAAGGTTTCGCGCGACGATCTGTTGGAAATCCAGAATTTCCTCAGCAATGTGCAGATAGCCGATTCGGTGCTGGAGTACATCGTGCGCCTGTGCGAGGGCACGCGCGAACTTGACATCGTCGAGCTGGGTGTAAGTCCCCGTGGCGTCGTCGCCCTCACGCGCATGTCGCGCGCATGCGCGCTCATTCGCGAGCGCGATTTCGTGACGCCCGAAGACGTGCGCGAGGTTTTCACCGCCGTGTGCGCGCATCGTCTGGTGCTCAAGCCCCAAGCCCGTATCGAGAATATTTCCGCCGAAGATGCGCTTGCGCGCGTCATGGCCGAGGTGCCGGTGCCTTCAATGGGCCAATCGCGCGGGCGTATCTAGACGGCGGATCGAAGGCGGCGTCCATGAAGCTCAACAGGATTATATGCGTTGCAGCGTGCCTTCTGGGCGCATGCTCCTTCATTGCCACCAACCGGGCATCGGCGTTGGCCGTCGTGCTTGTTTCCGTGGCCATGCCCGCCATAAGCGCCATCGTCGGCAGGGTTTCCACGCGCAGGATCGAGCTTGCGTTCGATATGCAGCGTTCGTGCACGGTGGGACAGCCGCTGACGCTTTCGATCGCGGTATCGCGCGGTTTCGCGTGGCGCGGCTCCATCGAGCTGCTGTTCGAATGCAAGAACCTCATGACGGGCTCTCTCGAGCGCGTTACGGTAAGCCTGCTGCCGGCTAGCGTCAAAACCGAGCGGTTCGATTTGCCCATGGACACCGCATGCTGCGGTACCGTTGCGGTGTCGCTGATCCAGGCGGGATGCTACGATCCGCTGGGGTTCGGCGAAACGCGAATCGAGAACGCGTCGTTCAGCTCGTCGTACACGGTGTATCCGAAGCTTTTGGATATCCAGGTGGGAACCGATTTCACCAGCAGATCCAATGCCTTCGGCACCGATTACGATCGCCGTCGAAAGGGACAAGATCAGACCGAGGTGTTCGATCTGCGGGCGTTTCGCGATGGCGATTCGATCAAGCAGGTGCACTGGAAGCTCTCTGCCAGCTTCGACGATTTGCTCGTACGCGAATCGTCGCGTCCGGCCGACTTCGACGTTGCCTTGGTGGCTGGTGTCGTGGCGGGCGATCCTGAAGATCCCGATCGCGTAGAGAAGCTCAACGCCACGCTCGCCTTGTTCGCTTCCATAAGCTGGGCGCTTTTGCGCCAAGGGATAGCCCATGATGCGATTCGCAATGAAGAGGGGCTGTTCACTGTCGTTTCGGTGGATACACGCGAAGCATTCGAGGACATGCTCGACGAGCTTATGGTCACGCCGCTTCCGCAGCGCAGCCGCCCTGCAAGCGAGCCTGGCTTCATCGAAGAGATCACGCAGCGCAGGGCGATAGCGAAAATTCTGTTCGTTTGCAATTTCATCTCCGATGAGCTGTTCGCGCGCGTAGCCGACATCACTGATTTGTCGGTGATCCATGTGGGGAATGCGGCGAGTACGGAATCGTCTGCAAACGGAAGATACTTGGTTTCGCATATCGATGCCGAATCGGTCGGCGAAGGCATGAAGAGCTTGGAGCTTTAGCATGGAGAGAAACGCGTCTTATATCCACGCTGCTTCGCCGGTGATGCTTTCGGCTTTGAATGCGGGCTCCGAATCGGGCGCTTCGCTAGCTGCGCGCGCCTTCGTGTCGGCCTTCGCGCCGGCACTGCTCGTCGTGTCGTTCGCCATGGTTTTCGCAGGGTGCTTCACCTCGGCTGCTTTGATGACGTTCATGGCTGCAGGCGTGGCTTGCGTGCTGGCGTTCGGCGTGTTGGGAAATGCTGCAGCATGGTTTCGCAGGTCGGTTCCGCAGGTTGCCTTGCTTGCGTGTGCCGTTTGCCTTGTCGGCACGCTCTTCATGACCGATGCGCGCGCGGGCATGTTCTCGTGCGTCAACGTCGTGATCGCTCATTACAACACCGAATACGGCACGTATATAGGGCTTCTTTCCAACGGTTCCATGGTCTGCGCCTCGTTTTCCTTCGCGGTGCTTTTCGGCATTGTGGCGGGCGTTGTCTCGTGCGTTCTCACGCGTATGCGCCACACGGCCGTCTCGCTGCTTGCGGTCGTTCTTCTTGGCGCGTTCTCGCTCAGGCTCGATTTGGGCGTAGCGATTTTCGGCGAGTTTCTGGGCATCGCCGCATGGCTTGTGCAGTGTCGCTTGACGCAGCTCGAGCATGCAACATATCCGTTCGCGTACCTGGCGGGCATCTTGGCGGGCTTGCTTATGGTAAGCGTCGCATCGTTCGCTGCTTGCGAGGCGCTGTACACGCCAAGCGATTCGGTCGCAGGCCTGCATGATTCCGTGAAAACCGCCTCGCAGAAAGCCCGGTTCGGTAGCGATTCGCTGCCCGAGGGCAACATGCTGCGGGCGGCAACCATGAACGAAAGCGACAAGGACGGCGATTGCGGCCTTTCCATCAAGTTCGACGATGCCGTATCCAGCGACGTGCTGCTGCGCGGCTTCGTGGGAGCCGATTTCGACGGCGAGGCTTGGAGCAAGCTTGGCTGGGCTGCTTACGAAGGCTCATGGAAGGGTCTGTTCGGCTGGATGGCGGGCGAGGGCTTCGTGCCGGCCGAGCAACGTGCTGAGTTCGACGACGAACGTGCTGCGCAGAACCAGGTCCCGGATGTCTCGACGGACACCATCGAGGTGAATGCCGAGAACGCGAATGCTCGCTACGTGTACGTTCCCTACACCTTGCGGTCAGTCAGCGCGCAGGCGCGGTTCGACCTCGACGGCTCGTTTCTTGCTGCGGGCTTTACAGGCGCGCGTTCTTATCATGTTTCATTCGATGACGTTCCCGTTGCCGACGTTTTTGCCGACGCCTCATGGCTCGAAGGGTCGACGAGCGCGTATGCCCGGGCCGAGAGCGTGTACGCGGAGTTCGTTAAAGAGAACTATCTCGATGTCGACAGCGAGAATGCCGACATCGTGCGCGAATACATCTTCAATCCGGCTTCGTGGAATCGCAGCGCTGCGATGTCGGATTACTCTATCATCAGCAGGGTTCGCACCATGCTCAGCACGCTGGCGAGCTACACCGAGAACCCGATTCCGGCACCAAGCGATCAGCCGTTCGTCGCATGGTTTTTGGGCGATGCCCGTGAAGGCAACAGCGCCTACTTCGCCACGGCGGCGACGCTGGCGTTTCGCAGCCAAGGCATTCCTGCGCGCTACGTAGAGGGCTACCTTGCCGACGCCGGCGATGTTTCGAACGCCGCCGCTGCGGGCGAAGCCCTTGCGCTGGACGCCGATGACGCGCATGCGTGGTGCGAGATCTATCTTGACGGGGTTGGTTGGACGCCCATCGAGGTCACGCCGGGCTATTTCACGCAAGCCCTCGACGCTGATTCGATCGTCGATGTGGGTGAGGTTTACAGCAGCGGATCGAAGGACATCGTCATGAACGGCGAATCCGTTGCGGGCGAACTCGACGAAGACAAGCCGACCGCGCCGAAATCGGTGCCTGTTGCCATGGCATTTGCCCTATCGCTTACCATCGTGTTCGGCCTGTCTGCCGGGGTGCTGGTTGTCGCGGCCCTCGCACAGCGGCTCTACCGCGCGCATCGACGGAAGCGCTTTATCTCAAGCGATGTGCAGACCGTTTGCGTGCCGGCCTTATATCGGTACCTCTCGGCGATTATGGGAGCAAGCGGATGCGGATTCGATCGCGAAAGGCCTCTGGATTGCCTGCCCGCCTTCCAGGAGCGTTTCAAGGGAATCGACGTTTTTGAATATCGCCGCGTCGTCGAGCTTCATCAGGCGTATGCTTTCGGTGAGCGCGAGCTGCGCCCCAACGAGTTGCGCACGCTGCGTCGTTTCACGCAGCGCTTGCATGAAGAACTGCCTTTGCCTGTTACGGTGCGCGAGCGCTTCGACAGGTATTTCGTGAGAGCTTTGTAGGGGGTCGCAATGGAACGAAAGACCACGAAACGTAAGCAAAGGCTATCGAGCAAAGTTGCAACAGCGGCGGTATCCGTTACGGCATCGGTTGCTTTCGGCGTGGGCGCGGTGAGCTTGGCCCAAACGACCCAAGAATTCGACCCGTCTGGCTTCGTGTCGGCATATGCGCATGGTGCCGATGGAACTGACAAAGGCTATAGGGCGAATCCCACCGAGGCCGATGCGCAGGCTAATCGCCACAGCAACGACAGCAGCGACAAAACGCAAAGCGCAAGCGAGCAACTGCTTGAGGACGCTTTTAGCCAGATGCCCCTGAACGGCGAAAGCGGCACGACGGCTTATCGCGTAAGCAATGACGTGCCGCAGGGCTCCGAGCGCTTGAGCGTGGATACCGGCAACGCCGGCGGATCAGCCGGCGCCAACGGCGCCACGAAACCTGTCGACGTGGTGGGTCCCGTTGTGCCTAACGGAAACGGGGTAAACGGCGGTGATGCCAACAAGGGCGGCACCGATAGCAACGGGTCGAATGGCGCTGACGAGCCAAGCGACCCCGACAACAATGGTGGCAATGGTGGTAATGGTGGCAACGAGAAGCCCAACAAGCCATGGGTGAACCCCCTGCCGAACGACCCTGTTGCCGACAAAATGGATAGCAACTTAGGACATAACGACGAGTTCGTGGTCGTTCCCGTTGACGGAATGGATCCTTCCTACAACAAGCTGGGGGTAAACCCTCACATAATGTTGACGCCCTTGCTTGGCGATTCGTCCAACAGCCTTTACGTCGGCCAATCGCTCGATGCATGGAGCGTCTTTTGCGCAATCGACGCTGCATACGGCGATCCTGCCGATAGCTCGATAATTCACGTGTGGACCTGTTCGCACGCCGAATTCGCTTATACCGATCCCGCGAATCCCAAAGCGGGCGGTTACCAGTACTTTCGGATAGTCGACTACCCTGATGTTGCTCCCAACGGGACGTTCGCCATAACGTACAGATACCGTTTCAACGGCAGTGACGAATGGAAGGAAGGCACGCTCGAGTATACGCCAGCTGCGTCGCGAACCTATATTCTCAGCGGGATGAAGAACGACGATGGCTCTGCGGACGTCTTGCAGGTCAGCGAAGCGTTTTCCACGACGCTTTTCGCGCCCCAGTATTCGTCACGCGCTCTGGCGAAAATGGGTTACGTCGAAAAAGACCAGTATGGGTTCGTTGCCGATGGAGCGCCCACGCAGAAGATGATCGTCAATTGGCTGATGGATGGCAAGCCAAGCTATTATTGCGATGTTTCTTCGGGACGCCATGTTCTCGAACCTGGCGAAATAGTCGACGTCCCCAAGGGCTACTCCGTCGTTTTCAGGAACCAATTCATTGGCAAGGATTTCGATGCTTCGGGCGCAAGCACCGAATTTTTAGCGCTGCTTCAAACACTGGAGAAGGTCGATGCGTCCGCCGTGAAAAACGGCGTGCTCGCGGTTCCCCAAGGTGTGGAGGCCATCCGTGCAGTTGACGGTGGCATAAGCGCCGATACGATCGAAGTTCCGCGAACCACGCTCTACATAGACGCTTTCGCATCGGGCTTGCAGGTGAAAAACGCCTATGAAGTGGCAGCGGAAAACCCTGCATATGCGGCTACCGCCGATGGGATTCTCACAAGCAAAGACGGCACGGAGTACCGCGCTATCCCCACGGGCAAGAAGCGCATCGTCGTTCCCGCGTCGGTTACGAGCGTTGCCGTATCTTCGAACAACGATCTGCAAAGCCTTGTGCTTCAGGCAGAAACCCTAGACAAGATGCCCCATCTCGATTTCTCGAAGCTGGATGGGTGCTGCATTGCGCTGGCCGATGGCCTATTGGACGACTACGTTTTGGCGAATTACGATGCACTCGAAGATACGGGCGTCCTCGTTGCGAAGTCGTCAAACTCCGGTTTCGGCTACTCCGTGAAAAACGGGCTGCTTTGCCACGGTGACGAATTGCATCATGTGATCGATGCGAAGGTTTCACCGACCGACAAGGCGCTGACCGTGGAAGATGCTCATTGCTTCAAGGCGGGATCATTCGCCGGTTCGCGCGCTGTCGAAACGCTTATCCTTGGCGACGATAAGCATTTCGAGCTCGAAGATGGCTGTTTTGCCGACAGCAACGTGTCGACTATCATTTGCAAGACCGAAGAGCAGCTCGAATACGTGTCGGCCCATCTTGAGGCGGCGGGCGCGAAAGAGGGTGCGAAAGCCGTTCTTTCCGAGACGAACACCGAGGGCTATTCTTGGACGACGGAATCGGATGGCGATAGCGAATTCGTCACGTTGCTCAGCGCTCCTAAGGATGTCGAGACGTTCGATGGGTGCCTTACTAGAAACGATTCGCCCGACGATTGCATCGTTCCCAATGCGATAGCCTCGCGCGCTTTCGCCAACTGCACGAAATTGCGCTGGGCTACGCTGCGCCAAGGGACGCAGAGCGTGGGCTCTTCGGCCTTTGCCGACTGCACGAACTTGGAAAGCCTCTATATCGAAGGGACGAACCCGATCTCGGTTGGCAGTGATGCGATAAGGGGCTGCACGGGGTTGCGCTGGGTGGCTTCGCGCTCGGAGTCGGCCGTTTTCGAAACCAACGAGAATCCAAGCGGTTGCGCGATGTATGCCCCCGAGGACGCCGAGGGCTACAATGGCAATTTCTATCAGTATCCTGCCGATTGGGGTACGCTTGCGGTTTCCGAGCAAACCGACGACGGTGGTGCTGTGGTGGGCCGCGTTCTTTACTGCGACGAGCCCCGTTATGGTGGGTCGTGGCTTGCACTGGCTTCAGATGCCACGCTGCCGCGCGAAGTGAAGCTGCCGACGGCTACCCAAGAGATATACTCTGGCGCTTTCGCTTCGATCAGCACGCCCTTCACCTTGAATTGGGGCGAGCTTACGTCTTTGCATACGGTAGATGGCAACGCGACCAATTGGGTGATCAGGGTCAACTACAAAGGCGCTTTCCAAGATTCCGCGCTAGAAGGCGCTGTGCGGCTTGCACCGGACAACTTCGGTCCGGAAGTGGTCTCGGTTTCCGTGAATGACGACGCTTTCTCGGGTTGTGCGGGCTTGACCTCTTTCGCCGTCGCCTCTGAATATGAAGCGCGATTCGGTCAAATGGCATTCTTCGGTTGCTCGAGCTTGGCGTCGTTTGCCATGGGCGAGGGGGAGCTTTATTGGGGAGAGTTCTCGGACTGCGGCAACTTGCGCGAGATCTCGCTTTCGGGAGAGAACCCACCACGTTTGCTAACCTATGGCGATGGCCTCCCTTGGTCGTTCAAGGGCGCCTCGCCTGAAGACGATGTGAAAAGCGGGCTTACGCTGACGGTTGCCTCCGAGAAAATGAAAGAAGCCTGCATAGAGAATTGGACCTACCCATTCGCTGGTTTCAATTCGGGATACGATTCCATGTACGAGAAGGTTCGAAGCAATCTTGCCGACGAATTGAACAGGGTGCCCACGCATGTGGAAATAGTCGATGCGATGTCGGAAGACCTTCTTGTTGCAGAGAACCATCTGCGCGATATGCTTGGCATGGAGCACGCAACAAGCCCAATGGTCTTGTCCATCGAAGAAACCGCGACCGGGTGCAAATTCCTCGATAAAGGCGATGAGGTTCAGCTGCTCGAGGTTTCTTCCGATGCTGAAACGATCGATATAGGCACGTTGATCCCCGAAGAATATCAGGATCGCAGCATAAGCATCGTTTCCGATGCATTCGAAGGATGCTCCAATCTCAAAGAGGTGACGATTCCTGCAAGCGTCGGTTCGATTTGGACGAACGCCTTCGAGGGGTGCCCGCTTGAGAAGATCGTGTTCCCCGATGGCGTCAATCGCCTGAATTACACAAGCGGCGCTTTCTCGTTTACGGGCAAGCCCCTTGCAGAGGAATCGACCACGCTGTGCATCGACGGCTTGGGCGATGCTGCCGAGTCGCTGCTTTCGGAATGGACATACTGGTTCGGCGGCAGCTCGGGCTATTACGAGGCGTTTTCAAGGGCGCAAAGCAGCCTTGCTGTACACCTGGCGCGCGAGCCCTACGAGTATGAGGTGGTTGCGAGCGTTTCCGAGACAGCTCTTGGCGACGAGAACATGGTGCGCCGCATGCTGGGGTTGCCACCCGTTTCGCAGACGACGGTATTGCCGGCGATGTTCGAATCGGTCGATGGATGCCTGCTCAAGACGGATTGGGACGGGGTGCAATTGATCAAGGCTCCAGACGATTTGGAGACGATCGATTTCAACAGCATCCTTTCCGATTACGGCAGCGTGACCGTGGTTCGCGGCGCGTTCGATGGTTGCCCGAACCTTAAAAAGATCGTGCTTGCGGGGAAAATCGGCGCCATCGAATCCGAGGCATTCGCCGGTTGCGACGGCGTTGAGGTCGATCTCGCCGATGCGTCGGCCGACGGCGCAGCCATCCCCGAGCTTCATTTCGAATGGGGCGAAATGTTTTCGTTCGGCTCGGACAGCGTGCACATCGTCGCGCCGAACGAAAAGTCGCAGGAGAAGTACCTTACGTGGTGGCCAAGGCATGCTGGAGGCCCCTACTACGATGAGCCGACGCTCTTCGACATGGCCCAGAGCCTTTATTCCTGGGGGACGAGCCTCGATGACCTCAATGCGTTCTTGAACGAGCCGTTCTTGAGCTACGAGAATGCCCTGCGTGAGCTTATGAGGCTGCCGGAGGCTGAAAAACTCGAGGACATGTCGTCCTACTATGACGCGATCAAGGCATTCCGTGATGCTGGCATTCTCGAGGATGCGGGCGACGATGCCTCGCGCGGCGTTAACTCGAAAGCCGAAGACGGCGCGCAGGGAGCCGATGGCGCGAAAGCCGTCAACGTTCAGGCGCAAAGCGCCTTGACGGGCGCGAAAGCCGCCGCTGATGCGAAGGTTACTATCGGCACGGAGGCCGAGAACGGTGCTGCGGTTGCGGGTGGGTCGTCTGCAAAGCCTGCAGGCGAAGCCGGCGCAGGCGCAACCTCGTCGACTGCGCCAAACGATGCACCTTCAAGTTTTTCAAGCGAAACGGGAAACGGCAAGGAACAGGAAAACGAATGAAGCTGAAATCGAAGATCGCAGCCGTTGCGCTCAGTGCGGCTTTGGCAACCGCTGGTTTGGCTGGATGCGCGAGCAACCAGGCAAGCCAGGTGAAGCTCGATCCTGAAAACCCCGTGTCGCTTACCGTGTGGCACTACTACAACGGGGCCCAACAGGCGTCTTTCGACGCTCTCGTCAGCGAGTTCAACGACAGCGCCGGCAAGGAGAAAGGCATTTACGTCGAGGGCTACAGCCAAGGTTCGGTGGCCGACCTCGAGAAGTCCGTTACCGCTTCCGCCGACGATGCAGTGGGTTCAAGCGATTTGCCCGACATCTTCTCGACCTATTCCGACACCGCCTACACGGTTCAGCAGAAAGGCAAGCTGGTCGATCTTACCCAGTACATCACGAAAGACGAGCTGTCCGAATACGTCGACGACTACATCGACGAGGGCTACTTCAACGACGATGGTACCCTGTACTTCTTCCCGGTGGCGAAATCGACCGAGGTTACCATGGTGGACGCTACCGATTGGGAGCCGTTTGCCCAAGCCGCAGGCGTAACCTATAACGATCTTGCCACGCAGGAAGGCATAGCGCGCGTGGCCAAGCTATATTACGAGTACACCGACGCCCAAACGCCCGATATCCCCAACGACGGCAAGGCGTTCTACGGTCGCGATTCGATGAGCAACTACTTCATCGTGGGCATGAAGCAAATGGGCGTCGACATCTTCTCGGTGTCCGATGGCAAGCTTAACCTCAACGTCGACAAAGACAAGATCCGCCGTCTTTGGGACAACTACTAAGTTCCCTACATCAGCGGCTACTACGATAGCGTCGGCAAATTCCGCTCCGACGATATGAAGACGGGCGACGTCATTGCCTACACGGGTTCCACCAGTTCGGCGATGTACTTTCCCGACCAGGTGATCTTAGACGATTCAACCAAGCAAATCGAATGCAAGGTGTTGCCAGCGCCCGTCATGGAGGGCGGCGACAAGGTAAACGTGCAGCAGGGTGCCGGCATGGCCGTGACCAAATCGGACGAACAGCACGAATACGCCGCATGCGAGTTCCTGAAGTGGTTCACCGCGAAGGAGAACAACCTGCGCTTCGTGAACGAGTCGGCTTATCTGCCCGTGCGCAAAGACGCCAACACCGTCGAGGCCGTCGAGCAGGTTGCCGAAGGCAACGGCCTGAAGATCAACAGCAAGGTGAAGCAGTGCCTTGAGGTGGTGCTGGGCGATTTCGATTCCCTTACGTTCTATACGCCGAAATGCTTCGACGGCAGCTACGATGCGCGCAAAGTGCTCGACTACGCGCTATCCGACAAAGCCTCGGCCGACAAGGCTGCGGTGAACGCATCTGTTGCGGCCGGCGTCTCGCGTGACGAGGCCTTGGCGCCTTACCTGACCGACGAAGCGTTCGACCAATGGTACGATGAGCTGCGCAGTAAGCTGGAACGTGCCGCTTACAAGAACTAACGAGGGCAGACAATCAACGAAGACAACGGGGTCGAAGGAGCAAGCTGCAAGATAGCGGCTTGCCAAGGGCGGCGCCGGTGGCGGTTAAACCGCTAGGGGGGCAGGCTTGCCTATCATGAAGCTGCGCAAGCACAAGACATCGCTTAGGCACGTGCTGCTTCTGGTGCTGCTTTTCATGGTGGTGCTGCAGAGCGCTTTGCCGCTTGCGGCGCTTTTCAACAGCGGGACGAAGAACACCCTCGAGCAAAACGAGATCGATCTCGATCGCCGTATGGTTGAGAACCGCAAGGTTTCGCTAGAGAATGAGATGACCAACCAATGGGGCGCCATCTCAAAGGAGACGGACGGCGTCAACGATGCTCTTGCGGCGTATTTGCAGCAGAAGGAAACGAACGTGCAGACGTTCTTGAGCGATTCGTCGCTCCAAGACGGCTTCATAGAATCGGTGTTCCCATCGTTGTTCGAGTATTCGCGCAATGACTCTACATGCGGTGCGTTCATCGTGCTCGCCAATGACGGCGACATATCGCAGCCGGGCGAGTACAACGGCGTGTTCCTGCGCGATTCCGATCCAACCGCCAAGGCTGGGAGCAATTCGGACATGTATCTCGAACGCGGCAACAAGGCACTGGCTCGCCAGGTTGGCATAGCGCTCGATTCTTCGTGGTCTCCGCAGGTGCGATTCGAAGGGTCGGGTCGGCGCGATGCCGATGACTTCTTCTACGAGCCGTATTCAGCCGCGCGGGAATACCCCGATGCTGCGGCTTCCGATTTGGGCTACTGGTCGATGCCGTTCGTGCTCGAGGACAACCTAGTCGATAATCATCGGATGATCGCGTATTCCATCCCGCTCGTGTACCAAGGGACGGTTTACGGCGTGATGGGCATTGAAGTGTCATGCAGCTACCTGCTGAACACCTGCTTCTCGCTGGACGACTTCACGTCTCAGAAGACCGCAGGATACGCCATCGCCTATCGTACGGGCGATGGAGCGTATACCATCATCGATGGCATGGGCGTGCTGTGCAACGAGGTTGAATCAAATGGCACGGGCTTCACGTTGAGCGCTACCAACCATGATAGTTTGTTCCGGGTTGACGACGTTCAGGTTGGCAACCAAGGGGTGTATGCCCTCACAGCGCCCATGAACCTGTATTCTGCGCACGTGCCCTATAGCTCTACGCAGTGGCTGGTATGCGGTTTCGTAAGTGAGGATTCGATTTATGCTGCAGGCGATAACCTGTACAGCTCGATCGTCGGCGCCGTCATCCTGTGCGTCATGGTGTGCGTGTTGCTGATCTTGGTCGTCTCCTACGTTCTGGTCTCGCCTCTTAAACGCCTTATCGCGAGCGTTCAGCGAGGGCGCGAGGGAATCGACTCGTTCACGTCGAATCTCGACGAAGTGTCGCAGCTGCATCAGGTCATAAAAAGCCTCACCGATACCGAGTTCGAAGCGCGCATGCGCCTTAACGAGGAGAAAGAGCGCTATCGTATGGCGGTGGAGGGATCGGACGACACTTTCTTCACCGTGTACGAAGAGCTGCATTCCGTTGAGGTGCTGAACAGCTCCGATAGCAGGCTCAACCGGACATGGTCGCTCGCCGGGTTCAAAGACAAACTCGATGAGTTCTGCGGTGCCGGCACCGATTGGTTCGACTTCATACAACAGGTCGTTGCTAACGGCGAGGGGTTCGAGGAATACCGGATGCCGTTGACCGCCGGCGGCGAGCCGCGCTGGGTGGAGGTCAGCGCCCGTTGGGTTCCGTCTGCCGTTCCGGGCAAAAGCCGCATAGTCGGTTATCTGCGCGACATAAACGAGCGTAAGTTGCAAGAGATCAAGGAGCAGCAAGAGCGCATGCTCGATCCCGCAACGCTTTTGTATCGGTACGAACCTGGAATGAAATCCCTGCACGATGCGCGCCAACGCAGGCCCGAAGGAGCCATGGTTGTTCTTGATCTGCGGGGTTTCTCGAAAATCGTTCAGCGCTACGGCTTCACGTTCGGCGATATGGTGCTCGAGGATCTCGCGAAGATGCTGGTAGAGCGCGGAGAGGCGCGCGGTGGTAAGGATTTCGTAGCCATACGCGCCGGCGCCGATGAATTCTTGGTGTGGGTGCCGGGGCAAACCGATGTCGAGGTTGTGAATGCGCTGCGCCCCCTGCGCAAGGATCTTGCCTCGCTGGTCGGCTTGGGCGCGATCGATTTGCGATTCCGCTCGGGTATCGCCATGGCTGCGGCAGACGACGGTGACGAGATGCTGGTAAGGCGCGCTCGCGTGGCATTAGCTTGGGCGAAGTGGCGCGGTCTCGACGACGCGTTCTGGAGCGAAGAGGCGGAGGCCTCGGTACGCCCTGCCGCCTTCGGCGAAATCGTCTCGTCTGGCTATGCTCGGCAAGTTGGCCTGCCTTCGCTTGCCGTCAATCTGCTGGATAGGCGCTCGGCGCTTGGGGCGAGCCTCGATTTGCTGGCGCGTCGTTTGGAGGATCGTTTCTCATTCGACAACCTCGCTATCACGGCGTATGACAGCAATTTCGCTTCCGCGCGACTGCATTACCTGCATAAACCCATCGAGGGCGTTGATAAAGAGACGTTCGTCACCCATTACGGCGTCAAGGAAGCCATACGGCTGCAGCGTCTTGGTGAGGCCGATAACCTCATCTCCCTTTCCGATATGCCCGATGGCGATGGCGACCAAACTCGCATCTCGCGAGAACCAGCAGGTGCGGTGTTCCTTATGAACGATAACGGGCTGTATTCAGGCAGCATCTTCCTCTTAGGTTTGGACGACGGCATACTTAACGACGTCGAGGCAAAAAGCGAGTTGTGGGAAGTGTGCGGCATCATCCAGAACCGCATCAATCAAGAGCATGTCGATCAGTCGGCTCGCGCGAAATCGGATTTTCTGGCACGCATGAGCCATGAGCTGCGCACGCCCATGAACGGCGTCATCGGCATGACCGATATCGCCCTTATGCCGGGGCAAACGGAAGAGCGGCGCATCGACTGCCTCGAGAAAGTGCGTTCGTCTTCGTACTACTTGCTCGACTTGTTGAACGATATTCTCGATATGACGAAGATCGAAAGCGGCAAGATGCGCTTGCTTCGCGAGTCATTCAGTTTGAACGACCTGATCGTTGATCTTCATTCGGTGTTGGATGGGCGCTTCGCTGAGCGCAAGCAAGTATTCGTGGTGAATGCAAGTTTCGCGCATGTGCAGGTGATGGGCGATGTCATGCGGCTGAAGCAGATCCTCATCAATTTGCTGGGCAATGCCATCAAATACTCGGGGGATGAAACGCAGGTTACGCTCGCGATTGAAGAAACATCGTTCGAACAGGGGGTCGTCGGTTTGCGCTTCGCTGTTTCCGATCAGGGCATCGGCATCGGCGAGAAAGACATGCATCGCATATTCGCGAAGTTCGAGCAGCTCGATAATGGCAATTCGTGGCAGCACGGCACGGGGCTTGGCCTTTCGATTTGCAGCCACCTTGCGCGCATGATGAACAGCGCCATTAAAGTCGAGAGCGCGTTGGGCAAAGGAAGCACGTTCTCGTTTGTGCTGCACCTGCCCGTATCCGAACAACGCGACAAGAAGGCGAGCCAGGTGAAGGCAGCAAGTGTCGATTTCACAGGCATGAACGTTCTCCTTGCCGAGGACAACGAGCTTAATCGCGAGATAATCCGGTGCATGCTCGAGCGATTCGGCTGTGTGGTGACAAGCGTGGCCGATGGCAAGCAAGCGGTCGAGGCTTTCCGCGCAGCGCCTGCGGGCTATTATGAAATGATGTTCCTTGACGTGATGATGCCGGAGATGAACGGTCTCGATGCTGCCCGCGCCATTCGCGCTATGGGACGGGCCGATGCTTCGACGGTTACGATCATAGCGGTGAGCGCCAACGCTTTCGCAGAAGATGTGCAGCGCTCGCTTGTCAGCGGCATGGATGCGCATATTCCCAAGCCGATCGATTCCGCGAAGCTGGCCGAGGTCATGAGCAGGTTCGTTTAACACGGTCGTTCGCGGGCTCAGCGAGCGCATAGGCAACTTCGAGCTTTGTAAGCTCCAGATAAGCTTATAATAACAAGCGATATCTGTTTTTATATAGTTCTCGGTTTTCCTAGCGTCGCGTGTGCATGTCGGGCAAATCATGGAAGAGGCTCAAACGTGGATGACGACACTCAAAACGACAAGATGACCTCTCGCCAGATGACGGAGGAAATAGCTCATCTGCGTCAAACCTATCCAGTCGTTCGCTTGGTGAACAAGTCGCGCATCGATGAAGGAAGATGCCTCTTGTTTGAGGAGGATTCCGTCTGCGGTCGCAATGCATGCGCACGGCTTCTGAAAGAAGGCGGTGAGCGCGAATGGTCTATGCGCATCGGTCGCAACATTCATCGAGCGAAGGCGCGCTATGTCGAGGTCGATGACGAGCCGAACGTGCTTTTGTGCGTTTCCGAATCGGAGAATAGCGAATCCGATAAAAGGCTCCTGTACATCGATGCCCCTACCGGCACGTTCAACCGCCGCTTTTACGAGGACGAGTTGCGCCATCAGCGCCTTTATGCCGGTATCGCGATCATCGACCTCGACGATTTCAAATTGGTGAATGACACCTTAGGGCATCATACGGGCGATATGGCCCTTAGTTTGGCAGCTAAGGTGATGTTGCGTTCGATTCGCGATACCGACATGCTCATTCGTTACGGCGGCGACGAGTTCATCATGGTCATGCCCAACATCGAGCCTTCGGTGTTCTCGCGCAGGCTCCACGCGATGGGCGAGATGCTTTCGCAAACCAATATTCCTGGTTATGCTGAGTTGTTCCTTTCCGCTAGCATCGGCGGCGTCATCTCGCGTGGCGACACGGTTGAGAACGCCGTCAAGCGCGCCGATTCCCTGATGTATCGCGCCAAGCATCACAAGAATTCGGTACTTACCGAAGCCGATTCGGTTGAAGCGGAGGAATTCCGCAAACCGCTGCTGATGATAGTCGACGATTCGCAGGTTAACCGTGCGATTTTGAGCGAAATGCTGAAGGACGACTACGAGATAGTCGAAATCGACGACGGTGAGGAAGCGCTTGGTTTCTTGCAAGAGCACGGCAAAGAGGTGTCGATTGTGTTGCTCGACATCGTCATGCCGGGCATGAGCGGTTTCGAGGTGCTCTCGCAGATGGCCCATAATGGCATCATCGAAGACGTGCCCGTGATCATGATCTCAAGCGAGGACTCCGATGAATCGGTGTTGCGCGCCTACGAGCTGGGCGCATCCGACTACATCAGCCGTCCATTCGATATGCGTGTGGTGCGTCAGCGTGTAAGCAACATCATGCGCCTGTACGCCCGCCAGCGTCGCTTGAGCGTGCTGCTGGCGCAACAATACTACGAGCGCGAGAAAGCCAGCAGCGTATTGGTGAACGTCATGGGCGGCGCCATGGAGCTTCGCAACGGCGAAAGCGGCCCGCATGTCCTGCACGTGCGCAACCTTACCGAGATACTGCTCGAGCGTTTGCTTCAAAAAACCGATCGCTATCAGCTTACCGGCAAAGAACGCTCGGCTATCGCCATGGCATCGACGTTGCACGATATCGGCAAACTGGCGATTCCCGACAGCATTCTCAACAAACCAGGTGCGCTTACGCCTGAAGAGTTCGAGATAATGAAAACGCATACCACTTTGGGTTCGGACATGCTCGACAACCTGAACATGTATAGCGATAGCCAGGAACTGCTCAAGACGGCGCACGATATCTGCCGTTGGCATCACGAGCGGTGGGACGGCGGCGGTTATCCCGACGGCTTGGTTGGCGACCAGATTCCTATTTCGGCGCAGGTGGTGTCGCTTGCCGACGTATACGATGCCCTGACGAGCGAACGCGTGTACAAAGGCGCGGTTTCGCACGACAAGGCGATAAAAATGATACTGGGCGGCGAATGCGGTGCATTCAATCCGCTTTTGCTGGAGTGCCTGACAGAGATGGGCGAGCGCATCTTGCACGAGCTTAACGCTCCCACCCTTGCCCCCCCCCCCTTCAATGTCGGTAGCAAGTAAGAGGAGTGGTTCTTAGCCTGTTCGCGCGGGAAGGCGCGAGGGGAAGGAGCATCGATGAGCAAGATTGAAGACGCCTATCGATCGATTGGCGCCGATTGGGAAGGCGTTACGAAGCGCTTGATGGGCGAGGAGCTGGTAGAGCGCTTCGCTATCAAGTTCATCGAGGACGATTCGTTCCTCAAGCTGAAAGAGGCGCTTGCTTCGCATGACGTCGATGCTGCCTTCATGGCTGCCCATACGTTAAAGGGCGTTTGCCAGAATCTGGGCTTTGTTGGCCTGTATGCTCCAGCCAACGAACTGACGGAGATCTTGCGCGCGGGAAGCCTCGAAGGCGCCGACGAGCTTTTCGCCAAGGTCGAGGCCGAGTACGAAAGAACCGTCGCTGCTCTTTCAGACTAGTCTGGTTGCTCTGAACGGTAAAGCGCCCGAATGCGCGCTATCGTCCTTCGGTTTCGAAACGACGTACGAGGGCTTCTTGATGGTTGGCGTAACGTAGTGCCGTTTCCTTGGTGATGTGCCCTTCTTTCGCGGCGGCGAACAGGCCTTGGTCCATCGTCTGCATGCCCACCTTCGCGTTCGAGGCGATAACCGAATCGATTTGGTAGGCCTTCTCTTCGCGGATCAGGTTGCGGATAGCCGTGTTCATCAGCATGATCTCGAAAACGGGCATGGTGCCGCCATCGACGGTGGGCACGAGCTGCTGGCTGACGGTTGCTTGCAAAACCATGGAAAGCTGCACGCGAATCTGGCGTTGCTGGCTGGGAGGGAACGCCTCCACGATGCGCTCGACGGTATCGGCTGCGCTGGTGGTGTGCAAGGTTGAGAGCACCAGCTGCGCCATCTCGGCTGCGTTCACGGCGGTGCCGATGGTCTCTGCATCGCGCATCTCGCCTAGCAGGATGACGTCGGGACTCTCGCGCATGGCCGAACGCAGCGCCTCGCCGAACGTGGCGATATCGGTGGGGATCTCGCGTTGGGTGACGATGCAGGTGCCGTGTGAATGCACGTACTCGATGGGGTCCTCCATGGTGATGATATGCCCCGTGCGCGTGTGGTTCATGCGGTCGAGCAGACATGCGAGCGTGGTCGATTTGCCCGAGCCCGTGGGGCCGGTGACCAGCACGAGGCCCTTGGTGACGTCGGCGAGCTTCAAAACCTGCTCGGGGATGTGCATGGTCTCGGGATCGGGCAGGCCGAAGGGAATTACGCGGATGACCGCGCCGTACGACCCGCGCTGACGGAATATGTTCGCGCGGAAGCGCCCTACGCCCGGTACGGCGAAACTGAAGTCGTCGTCGTGGTTCAGGCTGTTCTCGAACGGTGCCATATCGCGGCCGGCAAGCTGATAGATAGCGGTCACGTACTCTTTGGTGTCGGGCGGCATGAGCGGGGCGCTGTCGGTGCGTACATGATGCCCGTTCGCTTGGTACGAAAGCGGCAGGCCGGCGTTGATGAACACGTCCGACGCCTCGACGTCGATCATCTGCTGCAGTAGGTCTTTCAAAATCATGGGATGCTCCTCGCTCCTCTTATTTGGTTCCCGCGCTCGACCAAAGGGTTGTTTCAGGTTGTTCTTGGTTGGCGGTGGAGAACTTCCACTCGTTAACGGTATACGAACCGTTGGCTATGCCGATGGCGGCATCGAGCGTGCGCCCATCGGGCGCGACTACGCTGAACCCGATGCCATCGCCGTCGATCTTGGTGGTAAGCGTGATTCCTTGCGTGCCGCCGGCGGAAAGGGCGTTCGATCGCACGCCGTCGATGTTCTTGTAAATATCGGCGGCAGTGCTTGCGCCGTTGTGCAGCTGCTCGTCGATGCCGGCCAACATGCGCTGCCCGCAGGCGTCGACGGCATAAAGCTCGACTGTCGAATCGGCTTGGCGTTGCGCCATCACGTCCTGCGCGTGCGCGCTGGTCGCGCAGAGCATCGCCAGCACGGCAAGCAGCAACGCCGCGATAAGCGTCACCAAGCTGCTCGGGCCGATGCGCACGCCTTTCGTGTTGCTTGTCATCGGGTGCCTCCTTGCGCATAGCTGCTGGCGCTGAGCGTGTAGGCCACGCCTTCATCGTCTGATACCACGATATCGGCCATGTATAAGGTGCCGGCCTGGGTTTTCTCGACATTCACGTTGCAGGCGACGTCGAAGCGGTCGGTGCCGTTCTTGGCTATTCCCGCGCCGATCGCCTGGCCCTTTGCTACGGCTTCGGGGTTTGCGGAAAACTCCTCGGCGGCATTTTGCGCTGTCTCGGTTGCTGCAGAGAGCCGGGCAGCTTCTTGGGAAGTTGCCATCGACGATGCGAACACGTTGGTGAGCACGGCCAGCGTTGCGGCAAGGAAGAGCAGCAAGACAAGCGACTCGACAAGGAAAGCCGTGTTGGATCGTGGTCTGACGTCGCGCGCAAGGCGTGGAAATTCGTTGGCACTAGGCATTTCGGGCACCTTCCGTGCTGCGCATCGCCACTTCGGCGGTGCCCTGATCGGTGCTTACAGTAAGCAGTCCATGCGAATACGAGAAATCGAAGAAGCTACTGGTTGTGACCGTAGTGGACTTCGCGGGCGTGTAGGGGTTGGCTGCCAAGCTGTATTCCTGAACGATGTTGCCTTGGTATAGGTAGAAGCGGGTTTCATATGTGCCGGTAGCAAGCGCCTCGCGGATCACCAGCGAGCGTCCTTCGGGTCCTTCGCCTACGGCTATGGCACCTTTTTCGTCGTTGGCGCGGACTGCGTTGCAGATAAGCCCTGCGCCTTCGCGGGCGTCGTTGGCTGTCGTCGCGTTGTCGAAGATTCCCTTGTACACCGTGACGCCCGTGAACAGCGCCAACAGAAGCGCCAAGAAGAATGCCCCCAGCACAAGTGCGGGGAACAGATGTTTCGCGACGCCGTGCTCGGATGCTATTCGGGGGCGGGCCGCTTGGGCCAGGGCGGTCATGCTCGCAGTGTCTTGGAGTTCGTCGTTCGCGCTCATTTGGGGGTCACCACCACGGTGGGCATCACGTTGCTTGCGAATCCCTCGTAGGAAACCACGTAATCGTCGCGGTTGACGGCGATGCCGTACTGCTGCTCGAGGTGCTCGAGCGTTGCAGGGTAGCTGCCCTCGATGGCGCAGCATTGCTTCGCGGCGCCCATGATGCTCTCGCGCAACGCGATGGCGCCTTGTTCGCGCGCGTTCTGCTGCATTGCCGCGACGATTGCCCAGCCGGCCACGATAAGCACGGCGATGCAGCATGCCACCGCCAAACGCATCTTGCGACGCCGACCGAGCTCACGATCTGTTATCTCGTGGAACATGGCGACCCCTAGGCTATCGAGCCCATGACGCCGATGAGGGGAAGCATCACGGCGACGAGCGTCGCGCCCACGGCGACGGTGAGGAACGCCGCCAGCAACGGCTCGATGCTGTCGATTGCCGCGTCGATCTGCGCGTTCGCGTCCTCGAAGAAGATGTCGGACAAATCGGCCAGTACCTCGTCGGTCGAGCCCGATCGCGTGTAGACCAGCAACATGCGCCCATAGATGGGTTCGAAGATCTCGTTTTCAGCGATGGCCTGGCCCAGGCTACGCGGGTTCTCCAGGTCGGTCATGCTGGCAAGCGCTGCTTCGAGGCTGCGCTTGAGATTAGGATGATTAACCGTCTCCATGGCTTGGCGCAGCGCTGTTTCCTCCTGCACGCCCGAGGCGATGTATGTGGATAGCGCGTTGGTGAAACGGGAAAGCGACAGCTGGTACATCGCCTGTTTCGTGATAGGCATCTTCGAGAAGATGCCCTGTACGTGCTCGCGGCCTTTAGGCGAGTGGGCCATGCCCCAGACGATCAACGTGCAAACGGTCGCCGCAAGCACGATCACGAGAGCAACCCATCCGATGACGATCGAGGCGCTCACCATGCCGAACGAGCCCGTGGTAAGCGAGCCCGACATCCTCTCGTACGTGCTCGTGAAAACCGGCACGATGAAGATGACGGTGAAAAGAAGGATGATGCTCATCACGCAGAGGAGCGCGGCGGGGTAGCCCACGGAATTCTGCAGCTTCGAGAAGGTGCGCTGCTCGCTTTCGTAGTAGTGGCCCAAGCTGCGCAAGATGCGCTCGGTGCGCCCCGACTCCTCGCCGACGCGTACCATTTCGAGGGTGTATTCCGGGAAGGCGCCGGTGGCCTCCATAGCGCTTGCGAGGTCGCAGCCAGTAGCAAGTTCAGCGTACACGTGGTCGCACACGCGCTTGAAGTTCGACTCCTCGCGGTGCTCGGAGAGCATATGCACCGCTTCGTCGGTTTGGATGCCGGCGGCCAGCATAGTTGCAATGCTCGAGCAGAATGCGCTGATGGCGCTGCTTTCCAGTAGTTTTTCTGCCATTGTCACTCCTGTTTGCCGAGGGGGCGGTTCGGCTCGCTTCTCCTCGACGTTTGACTGTTTGCCGTTCATTGTCGCACGAAAACGGCCGCATGGCTGCTGCCATTCGGTATTTTCATCTTGCGATTCAGGCCATTTCTTGTTTCGGAATACTAATATATATAGCGATCCGTATAGCTTTTTCCATCTCCTACGTTCGAATTCGCACCATTTGCAGCAAAAGTAAGGTCGATGCGGCTCCATGTGTTGGGGTCCACGCTGAATTGCGCGCTTTTCCAGGTGCCGTCGATGTACACCATGATCCACGCGTGGTAGATGTCGCCGGGCGATACGTTGCCGGTGACTATCTTCGCAGGGATTCCTTGGCTTCGCAGCATCGCGGCGCCAAGGCTTGCGTAGTCGAAGCATACGCCCGTGCCGGCGGCAAGCGTGTCATCGGGGTTGGGGATGTATCCCGTGGCGTTTTTGAGCCAGCTTGCCTTGGCGTCGTCGTAGGTTATGTTGCCCATCACCCAGTTGCATATGGCTTCGAGCGCTTCAGCTTGGTTGCCGGCGTCTTGCACAAGCTCGCGTGCCTTGGCGACGCAGGCGCTTTCTGGGGTGTAGTCGCAGTAGACGTTGGGGCGCAGGAATGGGGAGAATTCGCTTGCAAGTTGCACGTCTGCGGTGGTTTCGAAGATCTCAACGTAGTTGTTGCCTTGGGTGTTTTGCATCACGCGGAAGATGTAGGCGCCGTTGCCCGAGGTAAGCGGGCAGGCAATCGCCTCGCCCGTGTTGGGAAGATCGTAGTTTGTGACGTTGTTGCCGCATATCACTTGGAATTTCAGCGCTGCTTGGCTGGTGGCTCGCACGGCTACGAACCCATCGGATGTCGACGAGGTGTCGATGCTCGCCCCATTGCCCGTTTGGGCGGCATCCTGGTCGAAGGGCGATTCGTCAATGGTGCTCTTCGGTGCGAAGCTCGCGCCTGTCGCCTTGTCGCTTCCGCTGCAAGCGCAAAGTGAAAGAAGCGCGGCGAATGCCAGCACTGCGATTATCGCGGCGAGGGCAGTGCATGCTGTGTTCGTGAAACGTGCGCTCATCATGTGAAGTATACCGCACTGTTCCGGGGAAACCTCCCTGTCTCGATCGGCCATGGCTTCATCGGCGAAAGACCGCAGCTCAAAGCAAAAAACGAAAGCGTTGACACCGTGTAAGGGGCTCGCGGAAACGGGCTAGTTATGATAAAATATCTACATAAAAGTGTAATTGTGCATTACCAGCTCATTTATCGGTTTTCATCAGGGGTTTCGAGTGTGGTTTTGCACGCGCGGGATCAACCGCATGGTTCATCAGGCAAACGGTTGACGAAGGTGTGGGGGAAATGAACGATCAAAACGAGAAGAAAAGGACGAAGGATACAACGTCGAGCTTCCCGCTGAGCCGCAAGATACTGTCCATCGCCTTGGCGGTGGTCTTGCTTGGGTTCGGGTGGCCGGCAGTGAATCCGCTTGAGATTCTCGCGGCTGATCCGGACGCTGCGCAGAGCCAGTCGAAGGCTGCATCGCAGTCTCCTTCGAATGCGTCTTCCGGCGCGGCGAGCGGCACCTCCGATCAGGCGGCCAGCGTTGCTGCTGTGCAGAAGCCGGCGGTGGAAACCGGCGCTGTGAGCACGACCGATGCTGCGGGGCAACAGGCGAATGCAGCAAATGCGTCTTCGGCGAACGGCGCTTCCAGCAACGGCGCTCAGGCAGAAGCCCAAGCGGCTACCGATGGCGGCAGTGCTGCTGCCACGGCGTCAGATAACGATTGGGCAACCATCAAACTGCAGTTCCAGAACGCTTCCATCCTCCCCGACGGCAGCACTGCGGCGGTCGGCGCTCCCGCTTCGCAGCTTGCCATCCCGCATAAAACCTACAAGTTCACCGTCGTCTCCGACAACGGCTACACGGTAAACAAGGTAACGTTCGCTGGCAAGGAGCTAAGCGCCGGTGCCAATGGCGTGTACGTGATCGACGGCGCCGATATCGCGGACGGCGCCACGCTCAGCGTTGCAGCCGTGGTCGACGAAGCGCAGCAAAACGAGGTTAAGCCTGCTGTGTCCACCAGCATCGAGGGTACCGACGACGATAGCAACGCAACGAGCAGCGACATCGCCCCTCAGGCCGCTACCGACGCCAGCGCTTCAACGGTTGACGGCAGCAACGCCGACTACACCGTGAAAATCGGCAAGAGCATCGAGATCAGAGGCGCGGACAGCAACCGCTGGGATTGGGACTCGTATCATGACTGGAGCGTGACGAGCGGCGCTGTATATGCCGACATCTCGAACGACAGCTCTCAAACCGTGGTTGTTGTGGGCAAAAGGGCCGGCACCGTCGTGCTGACGCACAAATATTACGATCGCAATTGGAGCTTGAAGTCCGAAAGCTTCACGGTGAAGGTGACCAACCCCGATCCCGTTACCGAGCTTACTTTGCGCGGCAAGGACACGGTTGCGCAATTCGATACCGTCACGCTGGAGACAAACGCAGCGGCCGACGTTATCTGGTCGACCGATAACGCCTCTGTTGCAACGGTCGACGGCTCCGGCAACGTGACGGGCGTCGCCGCAGGCGAAGCCACCATTACCGCGCAGGTTACGGGCGCAAACGGCAAGCTGCTCGTTGCCTCCAAGAAAATCACCGTCACCAAGGCGTCCGACAAAGATGCCATCGATGCGTGGGCTTTCTTCGTGAAGTCGCCTACCACCAACGCTGCCTCCAATGATGCGTCCGACTGGAACCCCTCAGGAGGCAGCCACAAGATCGCCGTGAAAATCAATGTCAAGGGCGCGTCTTGGAGCGGCATCAATACTTACGATAACGTGGCGAACCGCGTGGTTTCGTGGAATAGCGTCGATGTTGAAAGCGATGGCACGCTGAAGTTCGGCACGGAGTACTGGAACGCCGTCTTCGATGCCTTCAAGAGCGAGGTTGGCGATATCGACAAGGACGATGTCGCCTATATCAAGCTCGTGCCGCACAAGATTTCCAACAACGAAGGCGATTATCATCTGGATTGCACCGTTGAGATCGTCGCCAAGCGAGTCATGACTGCAACCTTCAAGCTGTGGGACGCCGGCTCCACAGGCTATGAGTGGTTCGACGCTCAGAACTATCGTCTTACCGACGGTCAGGCCAACGTTGAAGAGACCGAAAACGTCAAGGCCCTGCCCGAAACCAAGGAACTCGACGGCAAAACTTACAAGCTGTTCAAATGGTACGCCGACGAGGGCATGACTCATTCGGTGGCGTTCCCCCGTACCGAAACCGGCAACGTCACGTACTATGCGAAGTATCTCTCCACAAGCAACACCTGCACGGTTAACTATTATCTGAAGGGCACCACTACCAAAGTTGCCGACTCGAAGATATTGAACAACCTTACAGCGGGTCAGACGGTAACCGAAAATGCACCGAGCATCGATGGCTATACGCATGCCGCCGATGACGATGCCACGAAATCAATCGAAGTAAGCGAAGACGGCAACGAGATCAATTTCTACTACACGCAGGATAATTTCTCTTATACCGTTAACTATGTATGGAACGGCACCAACGAGGGCGACGAGGGGCACATCATCAAAACAAGCGCCCCTGTCACAGTCAAGGCGGGCGACAAGGTAAGCTTCTCCGATGACCAGCTGAAGATCGACGGTTATACGCTTGTCCCCGATCAGACCACCACATATACCATCGACGCGAACAACAAGATCATCGAGTTCAAGTATTACAAGAACGTCGATCTCGCCGCTAACTCGAAAACCGATTGCGTCTACAACGGCAGCGACCAGAAAGTTGAAGGCTTTACGGGTGCTCCTGAGGGCGTGACGTTCGAAGGTGTGACCGCAAGCCGCACCGAGAAGGATGCGGGAACTTACGACGTTGGCTTCGCGAAAGCAAGCAATGGCAACACCATCACGGACGCTGAGAAGATTACGGGAACTGCCAGCGCCGATGGCAAATACATCATCGCGCAATTAACGCCGGGCACGTTGAAAATCGATCAGCGCCCCGTCACGGTCGCCGCCAAGCCCGCGAGCAAGACCTACGGCGAGGACGACCCCGCCTTCACTGCGGACGTCTCCGGCCTGGTCGAAGCCGACCAGGGCAAGGCGTCCGATCTCATCAAGTACGCCGTCTCGCGCGCTAACGACGCCGAGGGCGTCGGCACCTACGAGGGCGTCATCGTCCCCGAGGGCGAGCAGTCCCAGGGCAACTACGAGGTAAGCTACGCGCCCGCCGACTTCACCATCACGGCGAAGGCGATCGCCTTCGCCGTGGAGTCGCCCGCCGACGTCGAGTACAACGGCGCGGAGCAGAAGCAGGCCCCCGTGGTCAAGGACGGCGGCAAGGTGCTAACCGAGGGCGTCGACTACGAGCTTTCCTACAGCGATGACCTCACGAACGTGGGGAGTGTGAAGATAACCGTCACCGGCAAGGGCGGCTACGAGGGATCGAAGAGCGAGGCCTCGTACAGGATCACCCCGGCCCCCGTCACGGTCACCGCCAAGCCCGCGGGCAAATTCTACGGCGATGCCGACCCTACCGACCTTGAAGCGGTCGTCTCCGGCCTGGTCGACGCCGACAAGGGCAAGGCGTCCGATCTCATCAAGTACACCGTTGCCCTTGGCGAGCACGGCGAGGACGTCGGCACCTACGAAGGCGCCGTGAAGGCTTCGGGCGACGCTGACCAAGGTAACTACACCGTTACCTACGTGCCCGCCGACTTCACCATCAGCAAGAAAGAGGCCGGTGCGTATGAGGCCAGCGTCTCCATCGACGGCTGGACCTACGACGGCCAGTTCGACGCAAAGGGAACGCTTAGGTCCGCCGCCGACACCGAGGCCCTCGGCGCGAAGGTCGCCTACGCGTACTACAAGGACGGCGAGAGGCTCGCCGCCGCGCCCGTCGACGCCGGCGACTACACCGTCGTCGCCAGCTGGGCCGGTACCGGCAACTACCCCGAGCTGACCGCCGAGGCGAAGTTCACCATCGCCAAGCGCCCAATCGAGCTGACCGCGAAATCGGACGAAAAGCCCTATGACGGCTCGGCTTTAACTAGGAACGACAAGTCGGATTACACCGTAACCAAGGGCTCCTTCGTTGAAGGCGAAGGCTTGACGGGTGCAACTATCGTGGGCTCGCAGCTTTATGTGGGCGAATCAGATAACGTCATCACGGATGTGGCGGCAAACGCAGAGACGAAATTAAGCAACTATGCGATCATGTACATGCCGGGCACTCTGAAAGTGACTGACAGCGCTGATTCGAGCAAGGTTGTCGCTAAGACCCACGAAGCCGGTGCTTACAAGTCGGGCGATACCGTCGAGTTCACTCTTACGGCTAAGAACATCTACGACGAAGCGAAGACCATGACGTTCGCCGAGCAAGAAGGCGTCATCATCACCGGCAAGAGCGTGTTTGAAGACGTGCAGCCTGGTGCGGAAGTGAGCACGACTGCCGAATACACCATCACCGATGCCGATGTGATTGCCGGCGGTTTCGTCAACACCGCGATAGTGACCTTCTCCGGCACCGGCAAGAGCTTCGAAGGATCCGACAAGGTTGAAACTCCTGCTCTCAACATTACGTTGAATGTCAGCAAGAAGGCGGTTTCACCCGGAAGCGGTTCTTATAAGCTCGGTGATACCGTCAAGTACTATGTAACCATCACGAACACGGGCAACATCACGTATACCAACGTGGCCGTGAACGATGCACAGACTGGTTTGAGCGAGACGATAGCGAAGCTTGCCCCCAACGAAAGCGTCAAGCTCAACACTTCGCATGTGATAACTGAAAGCGATATCGTAAACGGCAAGTATGACAACACGGCAACTGCTCAGGCCGATTCGATCAAGAACGCTAGCGGCGAGACCGTGGGCACGCCTAAGGGCGAGGACATCGAGACCATCGGCACCGGTACCAAGGTTATCGATACCATGAAGCCGGCGCTGAGCGTAAGCAAGACGAGCGACGCGCCTGAGGGCATGCTGCTGAAGGAAGGCGATGTCGTCAATTACACCGTTGTTGTGAAGAACACGGGCAATGTGACGGTTACGGGAATCAAGGTTGCCGACAACCTCGCTGGTGCTCAGCTGATCGAGGGGTCTGATGGCCCGATCAGCCTTGCTCCGGGTAGTCAGGCAATGTACAAATACCGTTACACGGTAACTCAGCAGGATGTTTTAAACGGTCATATCGAGAACATCGCAACCGCGACGGGTACCGATCCGAAGGATGGCGAGGTCGAGAACTCAGGTTCGACCGATGATCCCACCGAGAAAGCGGAGCCTTCGCTCTATGTTGGTAAGCGAATTGCAAAGATCAACGGCGAAGACGTTGATTCCAGCCAAGCGATCGACCCCGTGAAAGCAGGGGATGTGATCACCTATAAGCTGACCATCGTGAACAACGGCAACGTCGATTTGAGCGACGCTGCGATTTCCGATGAGCTTACTCAGCTTGCCGATCAGCAAGTAGGCGATCTTGCAAAGGGTGCCTCTCAGGAAGTTGAGACCTCTTATACCGTTACCGAGCAAGATGTGGTGAATGGCAAGGTGGCAAACGTTGCAACCGGTGTTGCTAACGCGCCGACGAAGGAGGGGGACGTTTCGAAGATCGAGGCGACTTCGAATGAGGTCGTTGCCGATACCGAGGCGATGAACCCTGCGTTGTTTGTTGAGAAGACCGCAGCGAACGGAGTGTACGGCGCGGGCGACGAGATTTCCTATACGATCACCGTTACCAACACCGGGAACGTAAAACTCTCGAATGTGAATGTCGTCGACGCTAAAACGGGTCTTGACGAGACCGTCGACATCGCAGCGGGCGATAGCGTGTCGTTCACGACTTCGTATACGGTGACCGACGCCGATATCGAAGCTGGCGAACTAGAGAACACCGCAACCGCTAAGGGTGCCGACCCGAAGGGCGGCGAGGTGACGAGTGAGGACACCGAGGTGATTTCCCACGAGCCTCAGGTTGACCCCGCAAATCCGGATAAACCGAGCTTGAAGCGCAGCTTCGATGCCGAGAACCCGGCAGACGTTACTTATAACGGTGCAGCTCAGAAAGAAAAACCGCTGGTAAGGGATAAGACAACCAACGCTATCCTTACCGAGGGCGTCGATTACGACTTGAGCTACAGCAACGATGTGACTAATGCCGGCGCGGTTACCGTTACGGTTATCGGCAAGGGCAACTACGAGGGCTCTATCGATTGCTCGTACGAGATTCTGCCGGCAACGTTGGTCGTTACGACTGGCAGCGCCGAGAAGACCTTTGATGGCGCTGCTCTGACGAGCGTCGAGCTTTCCATCACCGGCTTGAAGGGCTCCGATAGCGTTTCTGCTCGTACGACGGGCCAGCAGACCGAGGTGGGAAGCTCGCAGAACGGCTACAGCATCAACTGGCTTGCCACGCTGTCCGACAATTACGTTATCGTCGAGCACCTGGGCACGCTTACCGTAAACCCGGCTGCTGCTCCCGTGCCCGACAATCCGACTCCGACTAACCCGAGCGTGCCTGACAACTCCGGCAGCACGACCCCGACGCCTGCTGCCCCGGCTGCTGACGGCAGCGTCGCCGCGAACGATGGCGGCCCTGTTGGCGCGATAGCCCAGGTGTTGCAGGATGGCTACGAAGCTATGACGGGCGACGTCGAGCCTGCTGCTGAAGAACAGATCTTCGACGAAGAGAACCCGTTGGGCAAGGCAGCGACTCCGTCATGCTGGGTGCACTTCTACATGATCATCTTGATGATTATCACGGCTGTGTACGGTCTGTTCGTTGCGCTGCGTCGCGGCAATCATACGCGCAGGCTCAAGGACGACATGAACGACATGCTCGATGGCGGCACGAAGGCACCTGATGTTTCTGTCGCCACCGGTAAGCCCGTAACGGAGGCGTAATCATGAAAACCAATAACTACATCGTATTGGGCATTTCAGCGGTTGCAGCGGCTTTCCTGCTGTTCCTTTGGTACGTGCTGGGGTTCAACCATGTGGATAACCCGCTCGATCTTGTTCTGGCGATCATCTGGTGGATCGGCATCGTCGCTCTCGTCTTGCTGATCAGGCATGTCGAGAATAGCCGTAAACGTCAGATTCGCACCGTCTACGTTTCGCCGACCGCGCTCTACAACAGTGAGCGCGGTATGGTCGGCCTGAACGGCACCACGGATATCGCGGCGATGCGCGATATCCTGAACAACCTCGAGTACAACTTCGAGAAAAACGACCTTCCCGATAGCTCGAAGTTCGATTATCGTTATGTGGTACAAACCGACGAGTTCAAAGACTCAGACGATGAGCCTACATGGAAGGGCACGGTCATCAAGGTCGATAGGCAGAAGGGCAACGCCGAGATTTCTTTCGAGAGTGAGCAGGAGCTGCGCGAGGCCCTTGCCGCATAGCGACAGCAATGATCGAACCTCGAGCGGGTGCGATAGCCAAATGAAAGGCGCTTGCAGATCGAATCTGCAAGCGCCTTTTTTCAATGGATGTCTTCATGAGCGAGGTTCAGCGATTCGGCTAGTTTGGTCGAGATTGAGCTAAGCCGTAAGGAAAACGATTGAATCACGAAGCGGTGCTGAACCCCATGTCCCAAGCCCTCAAGTCTAACCTAATCGGTGAAGTAGCCGACACCGCCTTCGATAATGGGCTGGAAGGTGCGATCGGGAATGTTCTGGTAGACGCCGTCGCTCCAGCGCTCGCTGTGGCCCATCTTGCCGAATACGCGTCCGTCGGGGCTAGTGATGCCCTCGACGGCCCAAACGGAGCCGTTGGGGTTCACGGCCAAGTCCATGGATGGGTTGCCATCGGCATCGACGTATTGCGTGGCGATCTGCCCAGCGGCCTTCAGCTGCTCGAGCAGTTCAGGATTGGCAATGAAGCGGCCTTCGCCGTGGCTTATGGCTACCGTGTGAACGTCGCCCACCTCGCAGCGCGAAAGCCACGGGGAAAGGCTCGATGCCACGCGCGTGCGCACGATGCGGCTTTGGTGACGGCCGATGTTGTTGAAGGTGAGCGTGGGGCAGTTCTCGTCCATCGGACGAATATCGCCGAAGGGCACCAAGCCAAGTTTGATAAGCGCTTGGAAGCCGTTGCAGATGCCAAGAATCAGGCCGTCGCGGTTCCAGAGCAGGTCGCGCACCGCTTCGGTGACTTCGGGAGCGCGGAAGAACGCCGTGATGAACTTGGCCGATCCATCTGGCTCGTCGCCGCCCGAAAAGCCACCGGGAATCATAAGGATCTGGCTTTGGCGTATGCTCGCGGCCAAGGCCTTAGTGCTATCGACTACGTTATTGGGCGTCAAGTTGTTGATCACCAGCGTTTGGGCCTTGGCGCCCGCGCGCTCGAACGCATGGGCGGTGTCGTATTCGCAGTTATTGCCGGGGAACACGGGGATTATCACGCGCGGCTGCGCGATGGCGCCGTTGTAGGTAAGCGGCAGCTTGTCGTCGCAGCTGATCGGCGAAACGGGCGTGGTAGCAACGCGCTCGGTTTTGCTGCGGTAGGGATACACCGGCTCAAGCTTGCCTTCCCAAGCGTTCTGGATTTTGTCGAGGTCGATAATCTCGTTACCTGCAGTGAACGTATAAGCAGCAACGGTGCAACCGGTTTCGCGCACGGCAAGTGCCTCGCTATGGGCGGGAATCTCGGCGCCCTCGGCAAGTTCGACGATGAATGCGCCGTAGACGTTATGGAACAGCACATCGGCGGGCACGTGCGGGTTGAGTGCGAAGCCGATGCGGTTGCCGACGCACATCTTGAATAGAGCCTCGGCACCGCCGCCGAATCCGATGGCGGAAACCGCAAGAGCCTGGCCTGCACCGATAAGTTGCTCAACCATATCGAACGCCTCGCGCTGCGCTGCGACATCAGGACGGCCGTCGGCCGTGTAGTGGGCCGATTCGATGCACACCACGCGATGGTCGGCGCCTTTGAACTCGGGGCTTACGATGCGGTCGATCTTGCCGCATGCAGTGGCGAAGCTTACCAACGTAGGCGGCACGTCAAGGCTCTCGAAGCTGCCGGACATGCTGTCCTTGCCCCCGATGGAGCCAACTTCGAAGTCGAGCTGCGCCATAAGCGCGCCTAGAAGCGACGCGGCGGGTTTGCCCCAGCGTTCGGGGCTGGTGCGCAAGCTGCCGAAGTATTCTTGGAAGGTAAGGTAGGCATCCTCGCGCTTGAAGCCGGTGGCAACGAGCTTCGCGAGGCTTTCCAGCACGGCCAAGTAAGCGCCCGTGTATTGGTTCTTTTCGGACAGATAAGGGTTGAAACCCCAGGTCATGCCGCTGCACGTGGTTGTTTCGCCATCGACGGGCAGCTTCGCGACCATGGCTTGTGCAGGCGTGAGCTGCGTTTTCCCGCCGAAGGGCATGAGCACGGTGGCGGCGCCGATGGTGCTGTCGAAGCGCTCGGAGAGGCCCTTGTTCGAGCATACGTTGAGGTCGGTTACCACGTTGGTGAGACGCTCCTCGAACGAAGCGCCCTCACATACGGGCGCCCAAGCCTCGCTGGCCTCGATATGCACATCCATTTCCTTCGAGGCGCCGTTCGAAGCCAAGAACGCGCGGCTGATATCGACGATGGTATCGCCGTTCCAGATCATGCGCACGCGCGCCTTTTCGGTGACGGTGGCAACAGGGGTTGCCTCAAGGTTCTCTTCGTGCGCATAGCGGATGAACTCGTCGACGTCGGCAGCGGCGATGTCGACGGCCATGCGCTCTTGGCTCTCGGAAAGGGCAAGCTCGGTGCCGTCAAGGCCGTCATATTTCTTGGGCAGGGCGTCGAGGTTCACGTCGATGCCGTCGGCAAGCTCGCCGATGGCCACGCTCACGCCGCCTGCGCCGAAGTCGTTGCAGCGTTTGATGAGGCGCGTCGCCTCGCCGCGGCGGAACAATCGCTGGATCTTGCGCTCGACGGGCGCGTTGCCCTTCTGAACCTCGGCGCCGCACGTTTCAAGCGACTCCATGTTATGGGCCTTGGAAGACCCTGTGGCACCGCCGATACCGTCGCGGCCGGTGCGGCCGCCCAAAAGAATGATCACGTCGCCCGGAGCCGGGGTTTCGCGACGCACGTGGTCGGCTGGGGTGGCGCCCACAACAGCGCCGATTTCCATGCGCTTGGCGGCATAGCCGGGATGGTACAGCTCGTTCACTTGGCCGGTTGCCAGGCCGATTTGGTTGCCGTAGCTCGAGTAGCCGGCCGCAGCGGTGGTTACCAGCTTGCGCTGGGGCAGTTTGCCGGGCAGCGTTTCCGAAACAGGGGCAAGCGGGTTAGCGGCGCCCGTCACGCGCATCGCTTGGTAGACATAGCTTCGGCCCGACAGAGGGTCGCGGATGCAGCCGCCGATGCAGGTTGCCGCGCCGCCGAACGGCTCGATTTCGGTGGGATGGTTGTGCGTCTCGTTCTTGAACAGGAACAACCAATCTTCATCGTGGCCATTCACATCGACCTTCACCTTTACGGTGCAGGCGTTGATCTCGTCGGACTCGTCGGTATCGGTGAGGATCCCCTTGCTCTTGAGGTAGCGGGCGCCGATGGTGCCCAAATCCATAAGGCATACGGGCTTCTCGTCGCGGCCCAGTTCGTGACGCAGCTCGAGATACTTGTCGAAGGCGGCTTGCACCAAAGCGTCGTCGATTTTGATGTTTTTGAGCTCGGTGCCAAAGGTGGTATGGCGGCAATGATCCGACCAGTAAGTGTCGATCATCTTGATTTCGGTGATAGTGGGATCGCGCTTTTCCGCAGCGAAATAGTCGCGGCACATGGTGATGTCAGCGAGGTCCATGGCAAGTCCGCGATCGGCGATAAATTGGGCAAGTTCCTTTTCGTCGAGCGTTGCGAACCCTTCGATCACCTCGACCTTGCCCGGCGTCGGGTGGGTCATTTTGCAGGTGCTGCGCAGCTCGAGCGATGCTTCGCGCGCCTCGATGGGATTGATGACGTAATGCTTTATAGCCTGGATGTCGGCTTCGGTAAGATCGCCTTCTAGGATATAAACGCGGGCGGTCAGCACTTCGGGGCGTTCGCCTTGGCTGATGAGCTGGATGCACTCGCTGGCGCTGTCGGCGCGCTGGTCAAACTGACCGGGCAGGTATTCGGTAGCGAAAACATAGCCTGTGTGCTCGGGAATCTCGCGTGTGGCGAAATCCGATTGCGGTTCGCTGAAAACGGTAGGAACAACCCGGGTAAACAGTTCGTCGCTGATGTCTTCCACGTCGTAGCGGTTGATTAGGCGCAGGTTTGTGAGATTTTGAACATCCAAGATGGTGCGCAGTTCCTGCAGAAGCTGCTGCGCTTCGACATCGAAACCTGGTTTTTTCTCTACGTAGATGCGAGAGACCATGAGTCCGCCTTCCTTGAAGTGCGTTCGAGTTTTATGCCTTGCCATTATATAATGCAGTGCGTGAGATACGGAGAAAACATAGCGGGCTTTCTGGTTGCTCGTGCTTTTGCGGCGGTGCGTTATGCGCTGTGGGTGGTCGCGTGTGCATTTGCTTTAGGGCTATCTTGGGTGACTCCTGCGTTCGCTTATGTCGACCCTTCGATCATGACTTATACGATTCAGGCTGTTGCGGGTGCTGCCGTTGCGCTGTCGACGGTTTTCGGCGTGCTTGCACGACGCTCACGCAAGAAGCTCATGGTTTTGCTGGATATCGACGAGAACGCCCATCGCGAAACCGAGCCGCGTTGGCATGCAAGAAACTCCTCGGGCGATCTGGACGGAGAAACTTCTAGCGATTCGCACGAAGCGCCTTCGGGCGGAGGTCTGGAGCCAGAGAAGAAACGCCGCGCGAAGCGGTCACGTAGCTGTGTCAAGCGTCCTTACAGGCCAACGTGGCGCACGCGAATCATCTACGCTCTCATTGCATGCGGTTTCTCGGTTTGCACGATTTTCGTCGTAGCGCCCTACGAGATCGTTGGCGGCAGCGCAGGGTCATTGGTTTTTTCCCTGGTGGATGTCTGGTGGGTGGTTGCGCTTCCTGCTGGCATTGCCATCGTTGTCCTGTCGCTTGCCATTTCTGCGCTGCGGGGACGGGTTTTCAATTTCTTCTTGGTTTTAGTGGCGGCGATCGGGCTGGCCGCTTATGTTCAGGCGTTGGTGCTGAACTACGGTATGCCGGCGGCCGATGGCGGCACCATCGTCTGGGCCGAGCATATGAACATGATGATCGTTTCGAGCGTGGTGTGGGCTGCCATTATTTTGGGGGCGCTGGTGTTGAGCTTCTTCAACAGGCGGCGTGCTCAGGGCGCGGTCGGGTTGGTGTGCGCTTGTCTTTTGATAGTGCAGGGCGTGGGCGTTGCGAGCCTTTTCGTGGCACCGCCCGCTAGCGTGCAATCCGATGCGGCGTTTGATGGCGGGTCGGCTTTAGCATCTGCGTCGGTGCCCACAGCTTCACTCCCCGATGAAGAGACTGCTGGGGGTGATGGCCTTGCGCACACCAATCTTGTTGCGCAAACCGAAACGGCGCTCACCGAAGACGGTTTGTATACCGTATCCAGCAAGAACAACGTCATCGTGTTCGTGCTGGATACCTATGATCAAACGCTGCTGAACACCGTGCTTCGTCAAAACCCTGACCTCTTGTCCGAAATGACGGGTTTCACCGAGTTTCAAAACTGCACGGGAGCCATGATTCCCACGCGCTTCGCGGTTCCTTATCTGCTTACGGGGCAGCTGCCGCGTGTCGGCGAAGATTCGGCTACCTATTTGGCAAAGCGTTACGAGCGCGGCACATTTTTGTTTGATGCGAAGGCTGCGGGCTATTCGGTCGGCTTGTACACCGATTCGCTGCAAATCGGCAGTTTGCCGCAGGCCGAGCAAGATGCCATCGCTGCAACTACGGTCAATATGCACAAGGTTTCCAGCTCGTCGCTTGATTATTGGGGGACGCTGGGGGCTATGGTCCAGATGGCGCTGTATCGCGACGTTCCGTGGCCTCTGAAGAGCGAGTTTTGGTACTACACCGATCAAATCAACGGCCGCATCGTGGCCTACGATTCCGATGCGGAAGCGGGCGAGCGCGTATACACCATGAACGATTCCCGCTATTTCGGGCAACTGCGTAAACAGGGGCTCTCAATCGACGATTCGCAAGGAAACGCGGGGTCGTTTCGTTTCATTCATCTGCTGGGGGCGCATTATCCGTATTCGCTTGACGAAAATGGCAGCGATCTTGGTGCTGATAATTCCACAAAGGAACAGCAGGCGCAGGGATCCATGCGTATCGTGAGCGAATATCTTCGTCAGCTCAAGGGACTTGGCGTTTACGATCGGTCGACTATCATCATCACGGCCGATCACGGCAAATGGTTCTTAACAGCCGAGCCGCTTACCGCCACAAGCACGCCTATCATGTTGGTAAAGCTCGCAACAAATGTCGTGGACGCCGGGGATGGAATCGCAGACGCTGCTACTGGAGTGTCGGGTTCTAGCGCCGTTGCGCTGAACGCTGGATTGGGGAAATCAACCATGCCTGTAAGCCAGCACGATTATCTGCCGACGGTTGCGCAGGCTATGGGGCTTGACTTTTCGCGCTATGGCAGCGGCCTCACGTTTTTCCAGGTGGACGACCCGCTTCGCGTGCGCACTTACATCACCACCGATAGCATCGGTTTGCGCGGCATTGGTTTTCGCGAATACGAAATCGACGGCAATTCCCTTTCGTTGTCCAACTGGCATGAAACAGGAAACTACTGGACTCTAGATGAGTAGACGGGTGTTGTCCAGGTGTTTGCCGGGCGTATGCTAAAATTAATTGGTTGCTGGCGAAGACGGCCGCGGGGGCGCAATTTACTTTTCGGGAAGCAGCATAAGCTCCGCTATTAGCGGCTGCGATACTTCTGGCAATTCTGCAGCGGTTGGTGGCGGAATCTATCTCGACGACAATTCGATTGCCGAGGTCGCTTCGAGCACAAAGCTGTGCAATAACACGGCATCGGGCTATGCGGCTGCTGATATGAATGCGGTTTTAGCGACCGATGCGAAACCCATCGACGGGTGGTACGACGATGCGAAAGACGCTCGCTACACCCCGTCTATCGACGGGGTGCCGCATGCCTTGCAAAACAAAACGAAGGGCGAGCTTTGCCTGGTCGCCTCTCATGTGAAAAAGGCTGAAACCGCTAAACCCGCAAAAGTCTCTCTTACTGCGAAAGTAGAACTTTCCGGAGCCTCTTTGCAAGAGGGGCAGTTCTCCTTTAGCTTGAAGAGCAAGAGTGATAATTCGGTGCTAAATGCGGAGAACGCCGCTGACGGAACGATTGTATTTCCTGATTTGAGCTTTGATGCCGAGGGAACTTACGAATACGTGATTTCTCAGGTCGACCAGGGGAAGGAAGGGTATAAATACGACAGCGCCGAATATCCGGTAATCATCAAGGTTACCAAGAATGACAACGGTGATTTTGATGCGGAGGTTTCGAACGACTGTCTAGGCTCTTTAGGAACCCCCGAATTCAAAGTTACGTATTCTTCGCCAAACGATAATTCGGGCAACAAGGATGACGGTGACGATAAGGGCGACAATGGCGACAATAAGCCCGACAACGGCGGAAATAAACCGGATAACGGTGGTGATAAGCCCGATAGCGGAGATAACGGGCAAAATGGCGACGGCAAACACGATGACGGAACGCAAGATCCCGGCAAGGGCGATTTGGACAAGAATGATGCCCCTGACAACGGCAGTTCCGATGCCGCAGTTGAGGTTGCCGACAAAGAGAACCCCGGCTTGATAGACAACGAGCAAGGCGAACCCGATGCTTCTGCGCTGCCTGTTACGGGCGATTCTCCGATGGCGTTCGCCATGGCGGCGCTGGTGTCTTTTGCCTTTACTGGCTTGATGATATCGAAGAGGCGTTTGCAGAAATAGACTTCTTCCAAAACGATTAGGCGAGCGCGTGTTTTTCATAAGAGAAATGCGCGCTCGTTTTCTTGTATTCGCCTGCGCGAACCGCGATAATAATTAACCGATTTTTTGGGGATTGAGAGGGAGGCAAAATGATTTATCGCGATTTCAAGGGCGAGAAGCTTTCTAATTTGGGCATGGGCCTTATGCGCTTGCCCGTTGTCGACGGCGATGATGGCACGATTGACGAGCCTGCTGCCGCCGAGATGATCGACTACGCCTACAACCACGGCGTCAATTATTTCGATACGGCATGGGGCTACCACAACGGCAATTCTCAGCTGGTCGCCGGTCGTGCTCTTGCGCGGTATCCTCGTGAGAGCTTCTACTTGGCAACTAAGTTCCCGGGCTACGACGTGAGCAATTTCGGCAAGCACGAGGAGATCTTCGAGGAGCAGCTCAAGCGCCTGCAAACCGATTACGTCGATTTCTATCTGATTCACAATGTGTGCGAGGTGAACATCGAGCAGTATCTCGACACCGATACATATGGAACCATCGAATATTTCGCTGAGCAAAAGAAAGCCGGCCGCATCAAGCACTTGGGCTTTTCGGTGCACGGCAACTACGATACGTTCAAGCGTTTTCTCGATAAGTATGCCGCTGACATGGAGTTCTGCCAAATCCAGTTAAACTACATGGACTACAGGTTTCAGGAAGCCGACCGCAAGGTTGAGCTGCTTGGGCAGCTAAATATCCCTGTTTGGGTGATGGAGCCCCTGCGCGGCGGTCAGCTGGCGTCTTTCGAAGAGCAGGATGCTCCCGCTTTGGCTAAGCTGCGTCCTGATGTAAACGCTGTCGAATGGGCTTATCGCTTTTTGCAGAGCGTGCCGGGCGTTACCGTGGTTCTTACCGGCGCCAGCACCATCGACCAGCTCAAACAGAACATCGAGCTTTTCGCCGAGGACAAGCCGCTCAACGATGTCGAGATGGAAGCGATTTTGGCTGTTGGCCATAGGCTTGCAACCGATGGCAAACTGCCTTGCACCAAGTGCCACTACTGCACCAGCCATTGTCCGCAGGGCTTGGATATCCCGTATTTGATCTCTCTTTACAATGAGCACATCTCGCGCGAGGGCATGCGTTTCCTGGCGCCGTTTGCCATCTCGGCGTTGCCCGAGGACAAACGTCCCAGCGCATGCATCGGTTGTCGTGCTTGCGAGGCCGTGTGCCCGCAAAGCCTGCCCATCGCCGACACATTCGCGGCGTTTGTGCAAATGCTCTAGCCCAAGGTTGGGGTGTTGTTTTAGTTCGACGTGGACGAGCTTATGAAAATCGAAAGCTCGTCCACGTCGGTGTTTTTACGGCCGGATTAAATCTCGTGAATGAAAAGCCCGCTGCGAAGTTTCGGCTCGAACCATGTGGATTTCGGCGGCATGAGAAGTCCTGCGTCGGCGACGGCAAACAGCTCGTCGATTGAGGTGGGGTGCAACGCGAATGCGCATATGCAGTCGCTGTTGCAGCGGCGTTCGAGTTCTTCGAGCCCGCGAATGCCCCCTACGAAATCGATTCGCTCGTCGGTTCGCGCGTCGCGGATGCCTAGCACCGGTTCGAGCAGGATGTCGTGCAAAAGGGAGACATCAAGCCCGGCAACGGGGTCGTTGGAGCGATCGGCGTCGCGCACGGAAAGCTTGTACCAAGTGCCATCAAGCAGCATGCCGAAGGTGCCCCTCTCTTGCGGGCGAGCCGCTTCGGCGTTGCCTGCCGGGCATATCTCGCTTACATCGAAGCGCTTGCGAACTTCCTGCAAAAATGCTTCGGGGGACAAGCCGTTTAGGCTGTTCAGAACGCGGTTGTAGTCGAGGATGCGCAGCTCATCGTCGGGGAACAGCGCGCACAGATAGAAATTGAACGGCTCCTCGCCCGTGTAAGCGGGGTTTTCGGCGCGCATCTCCTGTGTTACACGTGCGGCGGCTGCGTTGCGATGATGGCCGTCGGCGATATAGATGTTGTCCATACCGGCAAAGGCGCTGCGGATGCTTTCCATCGCCGCGGAGTCATCGATTGCGAACCCGCGATGACGCACGCCGTCGTCGCCTGTGAAGTCGAACAGGGGCGCGCCTTGTTTCGCTTCGGTGCAGGCCTTGCTGATAGTTTCTTCGTGGCGATAGGCCAAAAAAATCGGTCCTGTTTGGGCTCCGCATTCGCGTACGTGGCGGACGCGCCCCTCTTCTTTTTCGGCGCGCGTGTTCTCGTGCTTTTTCACGATGCCGTCCAGATAGTCATCGACGGCGGCGCATGCGACCACGCCGGTCTGCGTAGCTCCGTTCATCGTTAATTCGTACACGTAATACTGCGGTTCGGCGTCGCGGGCGAACGTTCCCTGCGCAATGGCTTCGCGCAGAAGCTGGCCGGCTTTGGCAAACGCTTCCTCGTCGGAAACATCGGCGTCGGCGGGGAAGTTTACCTGCGGCTGGTCGATTGCCAAAAACGATTCGGGGTTTTCGCGAACGATTTCGCGCGATTCCTCGATGCTGTAAACGTCGTAGGGGAGAGCCGCCACGCGTTCGGTTTTATCGCTAACGGGGCGAAGCGCTGCAAAAGGTCTGATATCGGCCATTGTTGCTCCTAATGTCGTGTCCGAATGCCGGTGGGCGTTAATCGTCTACGCGCACCTTTACCACAAGCTTGCTAACAGGTCCTTGGTGGATGCCGTTCGTGATGCCCGGTTTATGGCTTTCGCCTGGCCATACGATGCAGAAATCGCCCGCACGCAGGCTGACCACGGTGGGCATGCTGCCCGGATTGTCGAACAAAGAGCAATCGTCGCCCGTTATGGGATGTTCATCGAGGTTTGCCGGCGCTTCGACCAAAAGCTCCGAGCCCTCAACGACCACCTGGATGTCAATGTAGTCCTTGTGCATCTCGTACTGCTTTTTCTCGACGGGGGCGGGCTCGTACGACTGCACGTTCACAAATACCCCCTCGGCGATGTCGTGGCGTCCCAGCGTCAGGGAGCCCAGGTCGGTGTTTGCCAGAAAAGCGAATGCCTGGTCGAACCGGGGCGATAGCCCTGCATAGCGGCTGGCATTTGCGAGCGAATCTTTGATCATCGGTGCACCTCTCAATCCTCATGTCTTCCGTTCGCGATTATAGCAGGGTGATTTGCGGATTGAAGCGGACGCTTGCCGGCATGTTTCTATTGCGAGAACAGGTGTGTTTTGCGCGGTGCGCGGGGCACTTCTTGATAAGATTTACGGGTTCGATAAGAGTGCAGCGGGGCTAACTTGCACCCGCGTTTTGAAAGCGAGGCCGAGCATGTCGTTGCGTGCATCCGATCCCAATAGAAAAGCCGATCAGCGCACCGCCATGCAACTTGGCGCCGTTCTACCTAAAACCGCCGAGGTGAAAGACGGCCACCTGTTTATCGGCGGCGTCGACATGGTTGAGCTCGCGCACAAGCAGGGTACAGCGCTTTACGTGTTCGATGAGGACGATTTGCGCAGCCGCATGCAACAGTATCGCGAGGGCTTCCATTCGCGCTACGAGAACTCCGATGTTCTTTACGCGAGCAAGGCGTTTTTGAACAAGGAAGTGCTGCGCATCGCTATGGACGAGGGCATGTGCCTCGATGTTTCCGGTGGCGGCGAGCTTGCCATCGCGCAAGCCGTAGGTTTCCCGATGGATCGCGTGTTCGTGCACGGCAACAACAAAACCCCTGTCGAGCTTCGCGAGGCTATCGCGGCAGGCGTGGGGCATATCGTCGTTGACAGCCGTATAGAGGTTGCGCGCATTTCGCAGATTGCGGGTGAACTTGGCGTTGAACAGCCCGTCCTCATGCGCGTGACGCCTGGCGTCGAGGCCGATACGCACGAGTACATCAAAACCGGTTGCGAGGATTCGAAGTTCGGTTTCACCATGCTCGACGATTTCGCGTTCAATTGCGTGGCCGATGTCCTGGCGGCGCCCAATGTGCGCCTCGATGGCTTCCATTGCCATATCGGGTCGCAGATCTTCGCATTGCACTCGTTCCGCGAGGCCGTGCAGGTCATGGTGCAGTTCGTCGTACGCGTGAAAGAGAAGTACGGCTTCGAGGCCAAGGTGCTTGATATGGGCGGCGGTTTGGGCATTGCCTACACTGCCGAGGACAAACCTTCGAGCATCGATGACTTCGCCGAGCTCACTACAAGCGCGGTGAAAGAGTTCTGCTCGCAATACGGCGTTTGCGAGCCGCGCCTTTTGGTAGAGCCTGGTCGCAGCTTGGTTGCCAACGCCGGTGTTACTTTGTATACCGTGGGCATCCTGAAAACCCTGCCGAACATCCGTAAATTCGTTGCCATTGACGGCGGCATGTCCGACAATATCCGCACGGCACTTTACAATGCCGATTACGAAGCTGTCGTTGCGAACAAGGCCGACAAGCCGCGTACCGAGATCGTCACGCTGTGCGGCAAGCACTGCGAAAGCGGCGACGCGGTGGTGCTCGATGGTTCGCTGCAGGCCCCCGAACTGGGCGATATCGTATGCGTTTTCGGTACGGGCGCCTATTGCTATACCATGTCGTCGTCGTACAACGGCCAGCCTCGTCCAGGTATCGTGTTCGTGAAGGACGGCCAGGCGCGCGTGGTTACCCGCCGCGAGACCTACGCCGACCTCATGGCGCGCGACATTTAGGGAAGCACTCGGGTTTGCCGCTGTTGTTGCCTTGAAGGGCAAAGTGCGGTGGCGTTCCTGTTTTTGATGAAAGGATCTCCCATGGCGGTAAAGATCGGACTCGTCGGCACCGGCACGGTTGGCGGCGGATGCTTGGACATCTTGGCCAACCACATGGACGATTTCAAACGTCATTATGGCGTCGACCTGCAACTTGTGCGCGTTTGCTCGCGTGATTCCGCTACGGCGCAAGCCTATGGCGTGGATGATTTGTTCACCACCGATTATCGCGATGTGGTGAACGACCCCGAGGTCGATTTGGTTATCGAGCTCATCGGCGGTACTGGCACGGCTCACGATGTCGTGTGCGACGCCTTGCGCAACAAGAAGCATGTCGTTACTGCAAACAAGGCCCTTATCGCATCGGCGGGTGACGAGATTTTCGGTCTTGCGCAAGAAAACGGCGTGGAGATTGCCTACGGCGCAAGCGTCGGTGGCGGTATTCCCATCATCGGCCCGCTCAAGCATTCGCTCATTGCCAACAAGATCACTTCGGTTATGGGCATCGTAAACGGCACTACCAACTACATGCTTACGCGCATGGACGAAGATGGCCTAAGCTACGGTGACGCTTTGGCGGAGGCTCAGGCAAAGGGCTTTGCCGAGGCCGATCCTACGGCAGATGTCGACGGTTTCGACGCAGCGGCGAAGATCGCCATCTTGGCTTCACTTTCTTTTAAGTCGCGCGTGACTTTGGACGACGTTTATTGCGAGGGCATTCGCGAAATCACTCCGCTCGATCTTTCCGCTGCGCGCGATATGGGTTACAGCGTTAAGCTTTTGGCTTTGGCGCATCAGTCTGATGAGGGAATCGATGTGCGCGTGCATCCTGCGATGATCCCCGTCGAGCATCAACTCTCCAAGGTGAACGGCGTGAACAACGCAATCTATGTTACGGGTGACGCAGTTGGCGAGACGATGTTCTTCGGCATGGGTGCGGGTTCAGGTCCTGCTGCAAGTGCTGTTATGGGCGACGTTGTGGAAGTTGCTCGTCATATCGAGTTGGGCATGAACCCCATAAACGACAACGGTTGCCCCGAAAAGCTTCCGCTTATTCCTATGGACGAGCTGCGCACCAAATATTACATTCGTTTCAAAGTTGCCGATCGCCCCGGTATTCTGGCTGCTATGGCAACCGTTTTCGCCGACTACGGTGTAAGCGTGCGCTCGGTCATCCAACGTGGCGAGCATGAAGGCGTGTCGGTCGACTTGGCATATATCACCCACACCGCCCGCGAGGCCGATATCCAAAAGGTCGTTGCCGAAATCGGCGAGCTTGATAACGTGCTGCTGGAAGCCCCTTCGATCATTCGCGTGGAGGCGTAGCCCGTGAGCGTCGAACCAACGGAGCTGGGGCTTATCCTCGATTGCGACGGCGTGCTGCTTGATTCGATGGGTGCTTGGGAGCAGGCCGAGATCGACGCGTGCGCAACGGTGGGCATTCGTCCTACTAAAGAGGATATCGACCATGTGAATACCCTTACGCTGATCGAGGCTTGCGAATACTACAACAAAAAGTACGGTGCTGGCGGCAGCGTGGAGGAGACACTGCGCATCATCGACGAAAGCATGCAGCGTTTTTATAGTAACGATGTCGTAGCCGAGCCGGGGGCGCTTGGATTCGTGAGCGCCTTGCACGATATGGGCGTTCGCACATGCGTGGTGTCTTCGAGTCCGTTGCGTTATTTGCAAGCGGGTCTTTCGGGCTGCGGATTCATGCCCTATTTGGACGATATCCTCTCCGCTGATGAGCTGGGCTTCACCAAACGCGAGCATCCTATCTACGACAAGGCGCTTGAGGTTTTGGGGACGAAGAAGGCCAACACGTGGGGTTTCGACGACACGGCTTATGCGCTGAACACCTTGAACAGCGTTGGATGCCATTCGGTGGGAATCTACAGCAGCGACATGAACAGCCCCATCGAACGCTTGCGCGGCGTCGCCGAATACGCTTATGAAGGCGGCCTGGAAGAGCTTACCCCCGCAGCTTTCCTTCGCTTGGCCGCCCGGTGACACGTTCCAGCGATTGCCTCTGGCCCTTTTGATGGTGACGCGTTTCAGCCGTCGTCTCTGGCACCCATGAACGCATTAAAAAAGCCTCCCGTTTTCTCGTGTTCAAGAAAACGGGAGGCTTTTTTAATCTTTACGCAGCTCTTTTACGTTGTTGATGGCTTTTCAGCTCCATGGATCGGCTTCGAAAAGCGGCGGCTCCGAACGTCGATCCGAATAGGGGTCGTATCCATCATCGTCTTCGTTTTCGGCGCGTAGGTAAGGCGATGTTTTGTTAGGCGTGCTGGCATCGGCATCGTTTGCGGCCACAGGCTTTAGCGGCGCGATCACAGGCTTTAACGCATAGTGCTTCTTGCCGGCTTCGGCCATGCTATTCTGCCTCGGCTTCGCCTTTTGCGGCGCCCGCCTGCTGCACGTCGTAGGGCGTCGTTTGATACACGTAGTAGTTTAGCCAGTTGGTGTAGATGAGCTGGGCCTGCGCGCGCCACTTGTTCATGGGCGCCTGGGTGGGGTCATCGTTTGGGTAATAGTGCTTGGGGATGGCGATGTCCATGCCGCGCGCGATGTCGCGGTCGTATTCGGCTTTAAGCGTGTCGCGGTCGTACTCGGGGTGGCCGAACACGAAGATGTGCTTGCTGTCGAGGCTCTTGGCGATGTAGACGCCCGCCTCGTCGGAAAGTGCGATAAGCTCGAGCGCGGGATTGGCAGCGATGTCAGCGGCACGTACCTCGGTGAAGCGCGAATGCGGGGCCCAGAACTCGTCATCGAGGCCGCGCACCAAAGGCGAGGTCTTTTTCACCAAATAGTGCTTGAACACGCCGAACATCTTCTCGGGCAGGTCGTGCTTGGTGATGCCGTAATGATAGTAGATGCCTGCCTGCGCGCCCCAGCAAATGTGGAGCACCGAATGGACGTTGGTGTTGGACCATTCCATGATTTGGCACAGCTCTTCCCAGTAGTCCACATCTTGGAACTGCAGGGTTTCCACGGGCGCGCCGGTGATAATCATACCGTCGAAGTGCTGATCGCGAATCTCATCGAACGTGCGGTAGAACGAGTCGAGGTGCGCTTCCGACGTGTTCTTCGCTTCGTGGCTCGCCGTGTGCAAAAGTGTTATATCGATTTGCAGCGGGGTGTTGGAAAGCTTGCGCATGATTTGCGTTTCGGTGGTGATCTTGGTGGGCATCAAGTTGAGGATGACGACCTTTAGCGGGCGAATGTCCTGATGAAGAGCACGCAGCTCGGTCATCACGAAGATGTTCTCGCTTTCGAGGGCGCTGGTCGCGGGCAGCGCGTTGGGGATTCTGATAGGCATAATGGCCTCCACCATATATAGGTATTCGAATAGTGAATCGATGATAACGCAGCCGCCCTAGCGGCAATCATGGATGTTATCGATATCGCGCATTCGCCATAATCGCTAACCCCAATTTCGATAATGGATATGACCGACGACGCGCTTCGATTTTGCGCAGCGAAAGCGTCGCGACAGCGTCAAAAATTTAGACTGGTTTGGCAATTGCAGCGATGGTGCCCCGATCGCCAGCCGAGCCCCAGCCAGGGCTCTCTATGTGCAAACTGCGAATTGGCGCGAAACAAGGAAATTCATTCGTTGACGGGCGTGCTTTCGCCAGACTATACTGAAAAAGTTCGCTTTCAAAAGCCCCGTGAAGCGGGTACGAACCGAGAACGTCTACAACCGATGGAGTCCAGGCCGGAGGCGCGGGCGTGCTGGCGTAGGAAACCGGCTCTCGTAATGACCTGCACTTTTGAAAACAAACAACCGTTTTGGAGGAATAGAAGTGAAGACGTATTACGCAAAGCCCAACGAGGTTGAGCGCGAATGGCTTCTGATCGACGCCGAGGATCAGATTCTTGGTCGCGTCGCTGCCAAGGCCGCCCATATCCTGCGTGGCAAGCACAAGCCCAGCTACACGCCGCATGTCGACACCGGTGATTACGTTGTGATCATCAATGCTGACAAGATCCGCGTTACGGGCAACAAGGGAACCGACAAGCGTTACTATCGCCACAGCGGTTTCCCCGGAGGACTTAAGTCCGAGACCTTTAACGAGGGCATGGCAAAGCACCCCGAGCGCATTCTCGAGCACGCTGTCAAGGGCATGCTCCCGAAGAACACGCTTGGTCGCGCCATGGGCATGAAGCTCAAGGTGTACGCTGGTCCTGAGCATCCGCATAAGGCACAGAACCCGCGTAAGATCGAGATGGAGGGCTAGTCATGGCAAATGAGGCTTTGTATTACGGCACTGGCCGCAGGAAGAATGCAACCGCTCGCGTTCGCCTTGTTCCCGGTACGGGCAAGGTAACCGTTAACGGCCGCGAGGCTGTCGATTACTTCGGCCGCGAGGCTTTGGTCGACATGGCTTGCGTCCCCTTCAAGGTGACCGATACCATGGGTCACTTCGACGTCATCGCCAACATTGCTGGCGGCGGCATCTCTGGTCAGGCTGGCGCTCTGCGCCACGGCATTTCCCGCGCTCTGCTGGGTGCCGGCGATTATCGCGCCGAGCTGAAGAAGGCTGGCTTCCTCACGCGTGACGCACGTATGGTCGAACGCAAGAAGTACGGTCTGAAGAAAGCTCGCAAGCGTCCGCAGTTCAGCAAGCGCTAAGCTTGGACACTTATTCGAGTTTCGAGAGCCTCGTGCCATTCGGCGCGGGGCTCTTTCTTTTGCATAGGCTAGAGCCGGGGCTTGATTTTATGCCGCCGCTTCGAGCCTTGTTAAAACTCTGATTCCTGTCCGCACGGGCGCTATTCTGTACTAAAGTAAACGCAGATAAAAACGATGGGTCTGCTAGCCGAAAGCGAGGGCACGTTTCCATGACCGACGTTGCCGCTATTTATGGATCGAAAGTTTTCAACGAGCATGTAATGGCCGAGCGCCTACCGTCTGTCACCTACAAGAGCCTGATGCGCACTATCCACGATGGCGCGCCTCTTGACATCGAGGTGGCTAACGTGGTGGCGCACGCCATGAAAGAGTGGGCCATCGAAAACGGCGCCACGCATTTCACGCACTGGTTTCAGCCGCTGACGGGCATCACCTCCGAGAAGCACGATGGCTTCATCGATCCTACGAGCGATGGCCGTACGTTGCTGCGTTTTTCGGGCAAAGAACTGATCCAGGGCGAGCCTGACGCGTCGAGCTTCCCTAACGGCGGCCTGCGCGCGACGTTCGAGGCGCGCGGCTACACGGTGTGGGACCCCACGAGCTATGCCTTCATCAAGGACGAGGTGCTGTGCATCCCCACGGCGTTTTCCAGCTACACGGGCGAGGCGCTTGACGAGAAAACTCCGCTTTTGCGCTCGATGGCCGCAGTTGAGGTGCAGGCCAAGCGCGTGCTTGCGCTTTTCGGCGAGCATCCGCGCCGCGTCATCCCGACAGTGGGTCTCGAGCAGGAATATTTCCTTATATCCGAGAAGGATTTCGCACGCAGGCTCGACCTCGCCTTGTGCGATCGCACGCTCTTCGGCGCTGTGCCTTGCAAGGGTCAGGAGATGGAAGAGCACTATTTCGGCGCCATCCGCCCCACGGTGAACGAGTTCATGAAGGAGCTTGATAACGAGCTGTGGGAGCTGGGGATTCCCGCGCGCACCAAGCACAACGAAGTTGCTCCCGCCCAGCATGAGCTGGCTCCGATTTTCGAGAATGCAAACCGGGCAATCGACCATAACCTGCTCACTATGGAGAAGATGAAGCTTTTGGCGAGCCATCACGGTTTGGTTTGCCTGCTGCACGAAAAGCCCTTCGACGGCATCAATGGTAGCGGCAAGCATGACAACTGGTCGCTTGCCGCCGATGGCAAGAATCTCCTCGATCCGGGTGAGAGCCCCATGGAGAATCTGCGCTTCCTGGTGTTTTTGGCGAGCATCATCGAGGCCGTGGATGAGTATCAGGAGCTTTTGCGCGCGTCGGTTGCAAGTGCTAGCAACGATCACCGATTGGGTGCAAACGAGGCTCCGCCGGCGATTGTGTCGATTTTCTTGGGCACCGAGCTTTCGGCTGTGGTCGACGCTTTGGTAAACGACCACGAGGCTGAGTACACCAGCGCTCATAAGGTGGCCATGGACCTGGGCGTGGAGACCTTGCCCAACTTCCTCAAGGACAACACCGACCGCAATCGCACGAGTCCCTTTGCCTTTACGGGCAACAAGTTCGAGTTCCGCATGCCAGGTTCGGCGGAGAACCTTTCCGAGGCGAATACGATTCTCGACACCGCCGTCGCCAAGAGCCTGAAGGATTTTGCCAATGCGATGCGCGACGTGCCCGAGGAAGCCTTCGAAGAGCGTGCCATCGAATACATCAAGCAGATTCTGCGCGATCACAAGCGCATCATCTTCGATGGCAATGGCTATTCCGATGAATGGCCTGTTGAGGCAGAACGCCGCGGCTTGGCCAACCATCGCACCACCGCCGATGCGCTGCCGTGCATGGTGGAGCAGAAGAACATCGAGCTCTTCGATGAATTCGGCATCTTGTCGGAGGTTGAAGTCAAAAGCCGTTACGAGGTGAAACTCGAGAAATACAACAAGCTCATGAACATCGAGGTGAACACCATGGATCGCATGGTGAACCGCGATTATCTGCCGGCGATCAATGCTTTTGCGACTAAGGTTGCCAAGGGGATTGTGGCGGTGCGTCAGGTAAGCCCGACGCTTGATGTCTCCGATCAAGAAGCTCTGCTCGAAAAGCTCACGCGTGGGGTTGCGGCGATCAACGCCAACCTACGCGCCCTCGACGCCGCGCATGAAGAGGCGCTTGCCTTGACCGACCAGCAAGAACGTGCGGATAAGTATGCTCACGAGATCGTTGCGCTGATGGAGGCGCTGCGCTCTTCCGTCGATGCGATGGAACTCGTTGTGGGCGCCACCTATTGGCCGGTGCCTTCGTACAACCGCATGCTGTTTTACGCATAGGATTTCCGCGCTTGCGACGCGGTTTGCCGTGAGCGCGAGTGCTCTTTTGGTGACGCAGATGGGATGGATGAATGAACGAGCTTCGCAACAAAGACGTCGAAAGCCTGCTTGATGTTCTTGCCGGCATGGACGACAAAGAGACACTGTTCGCTTTGCTGGAAGATTTGTTCACCATCCGCGAGATAAAGGAGACCTCGCAGCGTTTAACCGTTGCCCGCATGCTCGATGAGGGCAAGTCGTATGCATCCATCGAACAAGCGACGGGCGCTTCGGCCACCACGATCGCCCGTGTATCGAAATGTTTGAGCTATGGGGCGGGCGGTTATCGCGCAGCTCTTGATGTATTGGCCTCTTCGAAATAGAATGTGGCAACGCGCACGGGGGTGCGCGTTGCCACATTGAGAGAGGCTAGTAGCAAAAAATGAAACGTTTGCTGGTGGTTGTCGATTACCAGAACGACTTCGTCGACGGGGCTCTTGGCTTTGAGGGAGCCGAGCTCCTTGACAAGCTTATCGCCGAGAAGATTTCCGAATATCGCGCGGCGGGCGATGTGGTCGCCTTCACTTACGACACCCATCATAAGGATTACCTGGAAACCCAGGAAGGGCGCAATCTTCCTGTTCCTCATTGCATCGAAGGAACCGAGGGCCATAAGCTTTATGGCGAGGTGGCTATGGTTGCGCGCGATGTTGACGAGGCGTTTTATAAGCCGACGTTCGGCTCGTCCGAGTTGTTCCTTCGTTTGAACAAGGCGCAAGAAACCGCTGCGAGTTTAGGGCGTGAGCCATTCGAGAGCATCGAGCTGGTGGGCCTGGTGTCCAACATGTGCGTGCTGGCGAATGCTGTGATTGCTCGCTCCGCTTGCCCGAATGTCCCGATAATCGTCGATGCTTCGTGCACGGCGGCCCCTGATCCCGAGATGCACAAAAAGGCCCTCGATATAATGGAGGGCCTTCAGATCTCTGTAATCAATCGTTAGTCGATGGCAATCGAAGTCGAGCTTTCGATTTGCGGTTTCGGCTGCTTCTTCGGGATGCTGATCTTCAACGTGCCGTCTTCGAAGCGAGCCTTGATGTCGGACTCTTCGATCTCGTCGCCAACGTAGTACGAACGCGTGCATTTGCCATCGAAGCGCTCTTTGCGAACGAAGGTGCCGTTTTCTTCGGTATCTTCGGATTCGCTCTTGGTCTCGGCGGTAACGGTGAGCACGCCGTCTTTAAGCGATGCATCGACGTTTTCCTTCTTGAAGCCAGGCAGGTCGATCGTCAGCTCGTAGCCGTTGTCGTGCTCTTTGATATCGGTGCGCATGAACTGCTGAGCCGGGCGCTGAACGGGCGCTGCGTCAAAGAACGCATCAAACGGATCGGAAAGGAACGCATCAAGAAGGCTGCTGTTACGACGGGGAATAAGTGTGGCCATGATAATCATCTCCTGTTTTCGTGGAGCTTGCGATGCGACGCTTTGCGTTTGCGCTTCGCTCCTTATCGCTTGCTCCTTTATCTCATCGCCATATCTATTGAACGATTCTGTTATATCGAGGCGCGATGAGGGAATCAATGCAAAAAGCCAGTTGGTAACTTTTGCGTAAACTTATGTTACCTTCTTGTAAGAAACTTTAGTCATATAGGCTTAGATTTATAGTTCGTTGACGCGTTGGGCATGAGGAGAAGGAGAAGAGCATGACTCTTGTTGGAGCGATTTCCGACACCCATAGCAGACTCGATCTTCGTGCCTGTGGGGCATTGGCCGACTGCGACCATATCATTCATGCGGGCGATATATGCGACCCGGCTATTCTACGCGAGCTCGAGACGCTTGCTCCGGTTACGGCCGTGCTGGGCAACAACGATATTCCGAGCGATTATCCTGCGGGGGTGCAGCGCTTTGCTCATCCTGTTATCGATGGCGTGCGATTTTTGGTGGCTCATTACCCAAGCGATGTGCAGATTTCCTTTGCGGGGAGTTCTGCTGTGGCACCGGGCGATCCGATTCCGGATCTGTGCATTCATGGCCATACGCATGTGCCGCGGCTCGAATGGGGAAAGGCGGCATATCCGGCGCGTTTTGTGGTGAACCCTGGTTCGGCAGCGCGACCGCGTGGCGGCAATCCGCCATCTATTGCGAAAATCGGTCTTGCCGAAGGTCGGATCCTTTCGATTTGCATCGAAAGCCTCGAGGGGCTGCCCCTGCTTACTTGGCCGATTTCGTAAGTTTCGGGTGAAGTGGCTCGCGTGGCGACTCGTGGGCGGTTCGCGTAAAAAACGAAGCGGGGACGGAAGCTTGCTGTCTTCCGTCCCCGCTTTTACGATTCGCAGCTTGCGCTTGCGAATTTCTGGTTCGATGCCGCGGATCGATCTCGCCCGCAATGCTTCTTCTTGGCCTAGAATTCCTTGAAGGCGGCTTTCTTTGCGCCGCAGATGGGACACACTTCAGGAGCTTCAGCGCCTTTGTGGATGTAGCCGCAGAACGGGCACAAGTAGTAGTTGTCGTCGTCGGCTGCGTCGAGGTTGTTGTAAGCCTCGAGGTACTTTTCCGCATGCACGCTCTCGGCGAGCTTGGCCTTGGTGAACACCTTTACGGCCTTGTCGTTGCCCTCTTCCTTCGCCTTGGCGATGAAGACGGGGTACATATCGGAGGTCTCATGGATTTCGCCGTTGGCGGCATCGATCAGCATTAGATCGACCGGCAGCGGATCGGCGGGGCCGGCGGTAGGACGCACATAATCAGGCTCTTCGGCTTCGACCAGGGCCGCCTCCATGTCGATGTGCACCTGCTCGGCGGCGCTGGCGGCGCGGAACAACTTGGCTACCTGCGGGAAGCCTGCGGCGTCAGCGGCCTCGGCGTAGCCAGCGTATTTGGCGGAAGCGCCGGTTTCGCCGGCAACGGAAGCTTTCAGGGCATCGAGCGTGGAAGCGATTTCGGTCTTGCCGAAGCCGTTCATATTAGAGCTGTTGTCTGCAGTAGGGAATTCGTTGCGAATGTTCATGATCTTCCTTTCGTCTGAAATGAAGTATTTCCTCTCCAATTAGGATTATATCCTAATAAGGAATTATTGACGAGGGAATATTTCCCGTTCTGCAAAAACCGTGCACATGCCGCGCTTTGCTGTGCTGGAGTGCGCGATAATGGACGGCGGCAAATACCGCCCGCAGGGCTTGCGGGTGAACAGGCGCCCCGTTTAGTGCGGAGCTGTTGCGCAAGGAAGGCGATTTCATGAACGAAAAGAACGCATGGACAACTTATAGCGAAAGCGATCTCGAGCGCGTCGAGCGGCTTTCCGCCGACTACATCGAGTTCATCTCGCAGAACAAAACCGAGCGACGCTTTGCAAAAAGCGCGATTGAGCAGGCAAAATCCGCCGGTTATATCGATCTCGAAGACGTATATCGCACACGCCGTGCTCTAAAACCGGGCGACAAAGTGTTCGCTTCGGCCCATGGCAAGGCTGTCATCATGGCGCAACTCGGAACCAAGCCCATCGAAGAGGGTATGAACATCTTGGGTGCGCATATCGACTCGCCTCGCTTGGATATAAAGCAAAACCCGTTGTTCGAGGCCAACGGTCAAGCGCGTTTGGACACCCATTATTATGGCGGCATCAAGCACTACCAGTGGGTTACGCTGCCTCTTGCGCTTTACGGCGTCGTGGCGAAAAAAGACGGCACGGTCGTCGACGTGAATGTCGGCGACGATGCGGGCGACCCGGTGTTTTGCGTAACCGACCTGCTCATTCATTTGGCAAAAGACCAGATGGGAAAGAAGGCTTCCGAGGTTGTTGCCGGCGAAGACCTCGATATTTTGGTGGGCAATCGTCCCTTGGTGATCGAAGCCGCCGAAGCCTCTGCCAAGACCGATCCTGCCGATGTGTCGGCATGCGAAGAGCTTGCCGCGAAAGAGCCTGTGAAAGCCTTCGCTCTCAAGCTTTTGAAGGAAAAATACGGCATCGACGAGGACGACTTCGTTTCCGCCGAGCTCGAAGCCGTTCCTGCGGGTCCTGCACGTGAAATGGGATTCGATCGAAGCATGATCTTGGGGTATGGGCACGACGACAGCTCATGCGCATGGCCTTCGATGGTGGCTCAGCTCGAGATGGGCGATCAGCAGCTCGAAACTACGGCAGTTACCGTTTTGGTTGATAAAGAGGAGATTGGGAGCGTGGGCGTTACCGGCATGGCTTCGCATTTCTTCGAGAACACCATCGCTACGCTGATGGAGCTTGCCGGCGAGACGGGCGATGTGAAGCTTCGCCGCGCCATGGCGAACTCGCGTATGCTCTCGAGCGACGTTTCTGCGGGTTATGATCCTGCTTATGCAAGCGTGTTCGATTTGCGTAACGCTGCCTTCCTGGGCCATGGTTTGGTCTTTAACAAGTACACGGGTTCGCGAGGTAAATCGGGCAGCAACGACGCCAGCGCCGAGTATGTAGCGCAGGTACGCCGCATCATGGACGATGCTGATGTGGTGTTTCAGACGTCCGAGCTGGGCAAAGTCGACGCTGGCGGCGGCGGTACCATCGCGTACCTTTCCGCGAAATATGGCATGAACGTTATCGATTCGGGCGTTGCCGTGCTTTCTATGCATGCTCCGTGGGAAGTCATCAGCAAGGCCGATCTTTATGAAGCATATAAAGGTTACGTCGCCTTCTTGAAGGCGTAGCTGACGCATCCGCGTTCTCTCGCACCCTGCGATCTTTGGTGCTTTCGCTTGGGCATGCGGGGTGCGCATCCACCCTCGATTTCGCAAGGACGAAAATGGAAAACGACAACCTCGGGACCTCGCGCGAGAAATTCGCTTCGCGCCTCGGGTTCATTCTCATCAGTGCCGGCTGCGCGATCGGCTTGGGAAACGTGTGGCGTTTCCCCTACATCACCGGCCAGTATGGCGGCGCGGCTTTCGTGGTGATGTACGTGATCTTTTTGATTGCGTTTTCGCTGCCGGTTTTGGTGATGGAGTTCACTATGGGGCGTGGTTCGCAAAAATCGATGGCGCGCGCCTTCGACGTGCTGGAGCCCGCTGGCAGCAAGTGGCATCATGCGAAATGGATCAGCCTCATCGGCTGCTATCTGCTGATGATGTTCTACACCGTCGTTGCTGGATGGATGATCGCTTTTGTATACAAGAGCGCCGTGGGCATGTTCAACGGCCTTAATGCCGATCAGGTAGCGGGCGTTTTCGGGCAGATGCTCTCGAATCCGGGCGAGGTTGTTTTCTGGATGATCGTGGTCATCGGGCTGGGTCTGCTGTGCACGGCGGTCGGCTTGCAGAAGGGTGTCGAGCGCGTGACCAAGGTGATGATGATCTGCTTGTTTGCGGTCATGCTTGTTTTAGCCGTGCGTTCGGTGACCCTCGACGGCGCAGCTGAGGGCTTGGCGTTCTATCTGATTCCCGATTTCGGCAAGGTTTTCGCGGGCGCCACCATGCCCGAGCAAATGGGGAGCTTTGCCCGCGCCGCGTATGCTGCCATGAGCCAGGCGTTCTTCACGCTCTCGTTGGGCATAGGCTCGATGATGATCTTCGGCAGCTACATAGACAAAGACCGTAGTCTCACGGGCGAGACGCTGCGCATCGGGGCGCTGGATACGTTTGTGGCGTTCGTTGCCGGCCTCATCATCTTCCCTGCGTGCTTTGCTTTCGGTGTCGAGCCTGGCAGCGGGCCGAGTTTGGTGTTCATCACGTTGCCGGGCGTTTTCAACCAGATGCCGCTAGGCCAGCTGTGGTGCACGCTGTTCTTCGTGTTCATGAGCTTTGCAGCACTTTCGTCGATCATCGCGGTGTTCGAGAACATCATCGCTTTCGCCATGGACCAATGGGGCATAAGCCGCGGCAAGGCGGTCGCCGTAAACGGCGTGATGCTGGTGCTGCTGAGTTTGCCTTGCGCGCTTGGATACAACGTGTGGTCGGGCTTTACGGTGCCGGGCATCGGCGATATCCAGTCGCTCGAAGACTTTATCTTGTCCAACAACATGCTGCCTTTGGGCGCGTTGATCATCCTGCTCTTCTGCACCACCAAACGAGGATGGGGCTGGAATAATTTCCTGGCGGAAGTCGATGCCGGCAAAGGTGCTAAATTCCCGCAATGGGCGCGTGGGTACGTGAAGCACGTGGTGCCGGCGCTGATCGTGGTTGTATGGGTTATGGGTTGGATGCCCGTCGTAGGTCAGTGGATAAGCTAGGGTTTGTTTGCAAAAGGCTTTGCCGAGGACGCCGGCCGCTCAATGCGAGGGCCGGGCTAACTTATTTGAAAACTTGCCGATCCTGGGGCAAACGCCCGCTCAGACGGCTATAATTTGCTTCAATTATTTCCGCCGATCTACCATCAGACGAGGAGAGAATTCATGGCCTTCTACTTCGACGAACCGTCCCATACTTTCAACGAGTACCTTTTGGTTCCGGGCTACACATCCGAGGAGAACATCCCCGCAAACGTGAGCCTTAAAACTCCGTTGGTGAAATATCGTCGAGGCGAAGAAGAATGCCCCATCACGCTGGGCATCCCCATGGTTTCCGCCATCATGCAATCGGTCTCCGACGACAACATGGCTATCGCTTTAGCAACCGAGGGCGGCATGAGCTTCATCTACGGTTCGCAGTCGATCGAGGACGAGGCGGCCATGGTGGCGCGTGTCAAGGCATATAAGGCGGGCTTCGTCACCTCTGACGCGAACCTCACCCCCGATATGACTTTGGCGGACGTGGTCGAGCTCGTTGAGAAGACCGGTCATTCCACGTTGCCTGTCACCGATGATGGCACGGCCAACGGCAAGCTTCTGGGTATCGTCACCGAGCGCGACTATCGTCTTTCGCGCATGTCGCTCGACGAGAAGGTTGCCGATTTCATGACTCCGCGCGAAAAGCTCATCGTGGGCAGCGCCGATGTCACGCTGAAGCTTGCCAACGATATCATCTGGGACAACAAGCTCAACTCGCTGCCTATCGTCGATGAGAACGACCATCTTCTGTACCTGGTTTTCCGCAAGGACTACGATTCGCACAAGTCAAATCCCGACGAGATGCTCGACGCTCACAAGCGCTACATGGTTGGCGCTGGCATCAATTCGCGCGACTACGCCGAGCGCGTCCCCGCATTGGTGGAGGCCGGTGTCGATGCTCTGTGCATCGATAGCTCCGAGGGTTATTCGGTGTGGCAGGCGCGCACCATTGCCTGGATTCGCGAGCACTACGGCGACACCGTCAAGGTTGGTGCCGGCAACGTGATTGACGGCGAAGGCTTCCGTTTCCTGGCCGAGGCCGGCGCCGACTTCGTGAAGATCGGCATCGGCGGCGGTTCTATCTGCATCACGCGTGAGACCAAGGGCATCGGTCGCGGCCAGGCAACCGCGACGATCGAGGTTGCCAAAGCTCGCGACGAGTATTTCAAGGAGACGGGCGTCTATGTGCCTATCTGCTCCGATGGCGGCATCGTTTACGATCATCACATCACGCTGGCCCTAGCCATGGGCGCCGACTTCGTGATGCTCGGTCGCTACTTCGCTCGCTTTGATGAGAGCCCCACCAATCTGGTCACGGTGAACGGCGCTTATATGAAGGAATACTGGGGCGAGGGTTCGGCCCGTGCTCGCAACTGGCAGCGCTACGATTTGGGCGGCGACAAGAAGGCTCTTTCGTTTGTCGAAGGCGTCGACAGCTATGTGCCTTATGCTGGCGCGTTGAAGGATAATGTGGCCATCACGCTTTCCAAAGTGAAGTCGACCATGTGCAACTGCGGTGCGCTCACTATTCCTGAGCTGCAGCAGAAGGCGCGCCTTACGTTGGTGTCGGCGACCTCCATCGTCGAGGGCGGCGCGCACGACGTCTTGCAGAAAGACAAGTCGGGTTACGCGGCAAACGCGCGCTAGCCTTATTGAACGAATCGTTTTTGCGCCTGCCCTGCATGTCGGGGCAGGCGTTTTTCATTAAGGAGCGATCATGAGGATCATGGCCCTTGATATCGGCGAGGTTCGCACGGGTATCGCTATAAGCGACCCCGGTGAGCGTATTGCCTCGCCTGTTGCGGTTTTACCTTCGGCCGAGGTGCGCAACTGTGCGAAATCGTTCAAGCGCGTGCTAGAAGATTGGGAGCCTGAGCTTTTCGTGTGCGGCCTGCCCTACACCATGGCAGGGGATGAGGGTCCGCAGGCAAAGCGCATCAGGGAGTACGCGGTCGATGTCTCGCGCAGTGCGGGCATACCGGTTGAATTTTCGGATGAGCGCTTAAGCTCGCGCGAAGCCAAGCGCAGTTTGCGTGAAAAGGGCTTATCCGAAAAAGAGATGCGTGGCAAAGTCGATAAAATAGCTGCGAGTATATTTTTGCAGTCATGGCTTGATGCCCGCGCCAACGGGCAGGATCGGCAGTAAGGAATAAGGGCATGCCCAGTCGCAAGCAAGTAACGTATTCCGAGCGTCCCAACCACGCGGCTCGCAGGGCCCATGCTCAAGGTGAGCGCGCTTTCAAAACCTATGACACGAGCTTCATACGCCCCAAGCGCTCCAAGGGCCCGGCAATTGTCGCCTTGGCGGTTCTCGTCGTGTTGCTGATTTTGATCGTTTGGGGCATTGCGACGTTGGTTCGCGGATGCGCGCCGGCATCGAGCCTTATCGGCTCGGACGAAACCGCCCAAGTTACCGTTACCGATGGCGAGGGCGCTAATGCCATCGCCAAATCGCTTTCGGATGCCGGGCTTATCGACAACACAAGCAAATTCACCGATCGCGTGATGGAGCTCGGCGCGAGCTCTTCGCTCAAAATGGGCACCTACACCATCAAGGGCGGCACGTCGCTCGACGATATCATAGGCATCTTGCAGGCCGGCGTTTCTGGCGAGACCTTCACCGTGCCCGAGGGCTCTACCATAAAGCAGACGGCCGCTATCATCGAGCAGGCGACGGGCGGTAAGGTGAAGGCGGCCGATTTCGAGAACGCGGCGAGCGATGCAAGCGTTTACGCCGGCAGCTACGGTTTCCTTTCGGCGGCGGGGTCTAAATCGCTCGAGGGGTTTTTGTTCCCTAAGACCTATACGTTCGACGATTCGTCCACGGCCGATTCGATAATCCGCACCATGCTCGATCAATTCCAAAGCGAGACGGCCTCGCTTGATCTTTCGTATGCTCAGTCGAGGGGGCTTTCGCTCTACGACGTGATCAACCTGGCATCCATCGTCGAGAAAGAATCCGATGCCGACCATCGCGCTACGGTAGCCTCGGTGTTCTACAATCGTCTTTCCGAGAATATGCGCTTGCAATCCGACGCGACCGTGGCTTATTTCGTTGGGCATGATCCTACGGCCGGCGATGTTGCGACGGAGGACCCCTACAACACCTATACCATCGACGGGCTGCCGCCGACGCCTATCAATTCCCCGAGTCTTGCCGCCATCCAGGCTGTTTGCTCGCCCGACGACACGAACTATCTTTACTTCTACTTCGCTGAGGACGATAACGGCGTCATGCAGTACCACTTCAGCGAAACCTACGAAGAGCATCGCGCTACCTACGAGTAGGCGATGCGGTGTTTTGGTATCCCGACAAACGTTTTTCGCGCATCACGCGTGTGGATATTCGGCGCGACTTGCTTGATTGCGGGTTGCGTTGCGTTTTGCTGGATATCGATAACACCATACTCACACGCGATACACGCGAGATTCCCGAGGATGTGCGTACTTGGCTTGCCGATGCGCGCGTTGCGGGGATAAAGCTGTGCCTTCTTTCCAACAATTGGCACGAAACCCCTTTTCGTGTTGCGGAAGAGCTGGAGCTTCCCTTGATAGCGAAGGCTATGAAGCCGCTGCCTGGTGGATTTGCGCGGGCGCGGCGCATGCTCGGTGCGACGCGTGCCGAAACGGCTATCATCGGCGATCAGCTGAGCACTGATATCTTTGGCGCCCATGTCGCCAGGGTAAAAGGATACCTTGTTCAGCCGCTTGTCGAGCAAGACCTTGCCCATACGGTGGTAATCCGCAAAATTGAAAACAAGATCATTCGCAATTGTCCACTTGACGACTAAATGCACTCTATTCGGTGCATATTGATTGGCGGACGCTGTAAGGAGCGCTATGGAAAAGCTGTATGTGCTGGGGCATCCCGTTGCCCATTCGAAATCGCCCGTTATGTACAACGCTGTTTTTCGAGCGCTTGGCCTTGATTGGGAATACGGTTTCGCTGACTGCGCGACGGAAGACGAGGCGCGCGAATTCCTTGAAGCGGCGGATTTTATTTCCATCAATATCACAACGCCTTGGAAACCGCTTGCGTTCGCGCATGCGCAGGTGGCAACTTCTTCGGCGGCCCTTGCGCAGGGGGCGAATGTCCTCATCAAGCGTGCAGACGGCTCGTTTATCGCGGACAACACCGACGGGCTTGGGTGCGTATCCTACCTCAAACGTTGCGGCATTGCCTTTGATGGGGCGTCGGTCGTCGTATGCGGAACGGGTCCGACGGCGCGTGCGATCATGCATGCGTGTGCACTTGCGGGCGCTAAGAAGGTTACCATGCTCGGTCGCGATGCCGTGCGTGCTCAGGGCGTAGTTTCCGAATATCTGACGCGTGCGGAGAAACTTGCGCAGGGTAGCGAAGACACCATCGACGCTATCGATTCGCGTTATGCGGCGGCGGGGCTGAAGGAGATCGTTGCGGCCCAGAATGTTCTCGCCGGCGATTACGCTTCGAACGAGCAGGCCCTTCGCGAGGCGGATGTCATCATCGACGCTACGCGTCTCGGCATGCAGCAGGGAGATCCGGCGCCGTTCGACACGAAGCTCATTTCCTCAGATCAGGCGGTATTCGATGTGGTTTATGCCCATGGAGAAACGGCGCTTATCGCAGGGGCGAAAGCTGCCGGCGCCCGTGCTTTCAGTGGCGAGGGCATGCTGGTTGCCCAAGCGGTGGCGACTGTTCATGACCTTGCGGGAGCGCTCGATCTCCCGGTCGATGTCGATTCAATCGATCTTTTCGAGGTTATGCATCAAGCTGCTGGATTTTGATGTTGTCCAAGCGGCGGCGCGTTGCCATTGATGCGGTGAAGGCATCGTATCAGCGGGCGCGGTGTTACGATTGGCGTGGCGTAAATGTTAACGGCGTCTAAATTGATTCCAGCGCGCCTTGGCTGCTGCATGGCATAGATTAGAATTGAAAGAAAACACAGTGGGCGCTTGCGCTCGGAATAGGCGGGATCATGAGATATATGACAGCGGGCGAGAGCCACGGCCCTCAGCTTACGGCGATCGTCGAAGGCGTGCCTGCGGGCGTCAAGGTTTCCGAAGACGCTTTAAACGCCGATATGGCGCGTCGTCAAGCCGGCTACGGACGCGGAGGGCGTCAGGCGATAGAGCGCGACAGGGCGCGCGTCGTCTCGGGCGTGCGCTTTGGGAAAACCATCGGCACTCCCGTTGCTTTCGTGGTCGAGAATCGCGACTGGCAAAACTGGACTGACCGCATGGCTGTTTACGGCAGCGCTCCAGCAAATCTCAAGCGCGAAACAACTCCCCGGCCGGGTCACGCCGATTTGGTAGGCTCGCTCAAAATCGATTCCGACGATTGCCGCAATGTTCTTGAGCGTGCAAGTGCGCGCGAAACCGCTGCTCGTGTTGCGGCGGCGGGCGTGGCGCGTGAATTCTTGGCCGAAGTAGGCGTGGAAATCTATTCCTATGTGACGTCGATCGGCCGCGTGACCCTGCCCGAGGAAGACCCCATGGCGCAAGCGGCCGAATACACCCCTCTCGAAATCGAGATGTCGGAAACGCGCTGCCCCGATCAGCGCATCACCGAATCGATGAAGCAGGAAATCGATGCCGCTCGCGAAGCGGGGGAAAGCCTCGGTGGCACGTTTCGTGTTGTCGCGCGCGGTCTTTTGCCGGGCGTTGGGGGATATGCGACGGCGAGCGAGCGTCTTACCAGCCGCCTGGGAGCCGCGCTCTTCAGCATACCCGCTATAAAAGGCGTGGAGTTCGGTTTGGGGTTCGAGGCTGCGCGACGCGTCGGCTCGAAGGTTCACGATCCTATCTTGCTCGATCGCGGCAATGGGTTCACGCGCGCCAGCAACAACGCAGGCGGTTTGGAGGGCGGCATGACCACGGGGCTTCCGCTCATCGCCACATGCGCCATGAAGCCTATCCCCACGCTCATGACTCCGCTTGACACCATCGACCTCGACACGCTCGAACCTACGCAGGCTTCCAAAGAGCGAAGCGACGTGTGCGCCGTTCCAGCCGCTGCTGTGGTGGCCGAAGCCGAGGTGGCCTTCGTTCTCGCTGACGCATACCTCGAAAAGTTCGGGCACGAGAATATGACTGACATTCGTCAAGCGATCGCTTCGTACAAGCAACGTCTGAAAACGAGCGCCCGATGAGCATCGCTGCGGAAAAGTCGACGGCCCCCGTTTTGGTCGAGCCGGAATACGATCTTGCCCGCCCCGTCTTTTTGGTGGGTTTCATGGGAGCCGGTAAAACGTCGGTTGCCAGGAAGCTGGCGCGCATGGCGAAGATCTCGTCGGTCGACATGGACACCTACATCGAACGCCGCGAGGGCAAGCGTATAAAGGAGATTTTCGCCGAGATGGGCGAGGACGGTTTTCGCGCCATCGAAACCGAGGTTCTTTACGAACTTGGCTGCAAAGCACCCATGCTCATTTCATGCGGTGGCGGCGTTGTTTTGCGCAAAGAAAATCGCCGCGCCTTGTCTGAGCTGGGCGCAGTTGTATATCTGCAGGTTACCGCAAAAGAAGCTGCTTCGCGCATCAGCGATGTTTCCACGCGACCGCTATTCGGCGATCTGGAAAACGCGCAGCGTACGATAAATGAGCGCCTGCCGCTTTACGAGGAAGTTGCCGACATCACGGTGAACACCGTAGGACGTGGCAGCACTTCCATCGCTTACGAAGTGCTCGACGCGCTGAAAAAGGAGGGAATCTTATGGCAACGAAAGTGATCGTGAGCCTTCCCAACGAAAACGACTATGCCGTGCGGATCGGCGCCGACGTCATCGACGACTTGGGAGTTCGCGTACGTGCTTTGGGAAATTTCGCACATGCGCTGATAATCACCGACACCAATGTGGGGCCGTTGTATTTAGCGCGCGCAAAGGCGTCGCTTGTCGCGGCAGGGCTGAAGACCTCCGAGATAACCGTTCCCAGCGGTGAGGAGACGAAGCGCCTTGAGGTTGCCGGCGAAATATGGAGTGCCATGGCTCAGCTTGATCTTGGGCGCGATAGCGTTGTGATTGCACTTGGCGGCGGCGTTGTGGGCGACCTTGCCGGCTTTGTGGCTTCGACGTACATGCGCGGCGTGGTGGTGGTGCAGGTCCCGACCACGCTTCTGGCCATGGTCGATTCGTCGGTCGGTGGGAAAACCGCGGTGAATCTTCCCGAGGGGAAGAATCTCGTTGGTGCTTTTTATCAGCCAAGCTACGTGTGCGCCGACACCTCGACGCTGCAAACCCTAAACGAGCGCGAATGGCGTTGCGGCTGCGCCGAGGTGGCCAAGTCGTCGGTCATCGATTCCGACGATTTCTTCTTTTGGCTTTCCGACAATGCCGAAAGACTCGCTGCGCGCGATGAGACGATCGTCGCCGAAGCCGTCGCGCGTTGCGTGGTGTTCAAAGCCAACGTGGTGGCGCACGATAAGACGGAAAGCGCCGGAGTGCGCGAGTGCCTGAACTTTGGGCATACACTTGGCCATGCTATCGAGTCGGTTGCGGGCTACGGCGTGTTCTCTCATGGCGCGGCCGTTGCCGAGGGCATGCGTTTCGCAGGGCTCGTTGCTCAGGGTGAGCTTGGTGCTTCGTCCGATTTCGTGGAGGCCCAGGCGCGTATGCTCGATGTTTTGGGATGCTCGGCTCTTGGGTGGAATGCCCCGCCCGAACAGCTGCTTTCGGCTATGAAGCACGACAAGAAGACCCGCGGCGGCGCTATTCGTTTCGTTTTGTCGCGTGATGTGGGCGATTGGGCTGTCGTGCCGCTCGAAGATGACGTTGTCCTCAAATATCTGGATATATGGTGCGAATCGAAGGAGCGCTAGCGATGAAGCTTAAGAAAATCCTCGTAATGAATGGTCCTAACCTCGACATGCTGGGTACGCGCGAACCCGAGATTTATGGTCGCGACACGCTTGAGTCTTTGGAGGAAACCGTTGCCGCATACGCTGCGCAGTTCGGCATCAAGACGTCGTTTTACCAAAGCAACAGCGAGGGCAAGCTGATAAACAAGATTCACAAAGCCCCCGAGAAGTTCGATGCCGTCGTGTACAATCCTGGCGCGCATACGCATTATTCGTACGCCATCCGCGACGCCATCGGCTCGATCGACACGCCGGTGGTCGAGGTGCATTTGTCGCATATCGACGCTCGCGAGCCGTTTCGCGCGATTTCGGTGACGGCGCCGGTGTGCGTCGGCCAGATTTACGGACGCGGTGTTCAGGGCTACTGCGATGCTATCGACCTGCTGCGTGAGGCTGATGAGCTGCCGAGGCTCGGCGGCGCCGAGCGGGCTTCCGTGGAAGCCCGCGACAGCACCCCGGTCGAAGAATGCGCAGCCGAGCGGGCTTCCGTGGAAGCCCGCGACAGCGCCCAGACAGCCGCAATCGATGCTCCGACCGAGGGTGACGGTCTTCCTTCCTTGGGCGACCTTTCTCGCAAACGCATCGATGGCTTGCGCTCCCTCTGCAAAGAGGCGGGCATCAATCACTTCATGGTGCGCGACAACGCCAACATCTATTGGCTTACGGTGTTTGATGACATCTTCGACCCCGATAAAGCCCATGCTTTGCTGGTTTCACCTGATAAGGTTGCCATGCATACCGATTCGCGCTATTCGACCAATTGCCTCGAGCGTGCTCGCGAAATCGGCTCGCCGGTTGAGATAAACGACCAGCGCATGTCCCATGCCGTCTTCGCACGCGATTTCGTGCGCGAAGGCTGTGATTGCGCGTGCAAACTGGGCATCGAAGACGACATCACCTTGGCAGAGTTTTTGAAGACCCAAAAAGAGCTGAAAGATACCGGTATCGAGCTTTTTGAGACCAACGGCTTCGTCAATGGTTTGCGTGCCGTCAAAGACGCACGCGAAATCGCCCGCATGAAGGCGGCTCAAAAGATAACCGACGACGCGTTTTCGTACATCATCGAATACATCAAACCCGGCATGACCGAGGTTCAGGTGAAAATCGAGCTTGAAGACTACATGGTGCGTCACGGCTCGCAGGGGGTTGCTTTCGCGTCGATTGTCGCATGCGGTGCCAACGGGTCGAGCCCTCACGGACAGGCGGGCGATCGTGTGCTCCAAGAAGGCCACAGCGTGGTGATGGATTTCGGCGCCCGCGCATTCGGATACAACGCCGATATGACGCGCACCGTCTTTTTGGGCGAGCCGAGCGACGAGATGCGCCGCGCATGGGAAACCGTGCGTCGCGCCAACGAAACCGTCGAGAAAACCATCAAACCGGGCGTTCTCGGTTGCGAGATGCACCAGCTGGCAGAAAAAATCTTGGAGGAGGGCGGCTTCGGCGGCAAGATGGGCCATGGCTTGGGTCACGGTGTTGGCATCGATGTCCACGAGCTGCCGTACCTCAATGCTAGCTATGACAAGCCGCTTGTGGCAGGAAACGTGGTCACGGTGGAGCCCGGCATCTACATTGCCGGCAAGTTCGGCATGCGTTTGGAAGACTTCGGCGTGGTCGCCGATGAAGGTTATGAGCGTTTCACTCAATCGACGCACGAGATGGTTATACTGTAAGGGTTTTGCAGACGAGTCCAAAAGGATAAAGCATGGCTATTTCCACCGCAGATTTCAAAAACGGTATGTGCATTATCTACAACAACAAGATGTGCACCATCGTCGAGTTTCAGCATGTCAAACCCGGTAAGGGCGGCGCTTTCGTGCGTACTAAGCTTCGCGACATCAAAACGGGCCGCGTAGTCGATTACACCTTCAATGCCGGCACCAAGTTCGATACCGTGCGCCTCGAGCAGCGTACCATGCAGTATCTTTACGACGATGGTGCCGATTACAACTTCATGGACCCCACCACCTACGAACAGCTTCCCATCGCCCACGAGCTTGTGAGCGAGGATGCCGCCAAGTGGCTGAAGGAAAACGACGAGGTTACCTTGCAGTATGCAGGTGACGAGCTCATCAGCGTCGAGCCCCAGATGTTCGTCGAGCTTGAGGTCACCGAGACCGAGCCGGGTTTCAAGGGCGACACTGTTCAGGGTTCCACCAAGCCCGCTACACTCGAGACCGGCGCGCAGGTTCAGGTTCCGATGTACGTGAACATCGGCGATGTGCTGCAAATCGACACCCGCGACGGTCGCTTCATCAAGCGCGTATAGCTAAGTCTGTTCACGACTGTTTCCAAATCGAACGCAAGCGAGCCCTCCATGCGGAGGGCTCGCTTTATTTTTCGAGATAAGCTTGTTTAAGCGATTCTATTTCGTTTGATAAGGCGATTACATCGTGCACGGTCAAAAACTTCGACGAGTGACTGACAAGATCGGCTTCTTCCAGCTCGCTCAGATAGCGCGAGGCGTTTTCTTTCCCGAACAAGGTGACAAGGAAGAGGATGTATTCGTACACCTTGACTTGAGCAGGATAGAACATCGTTTCGATTTTCGGGAAATCGTTCAGGTTGCGTCGATAATAAGGTTCGAGGAGTTGGTGCTGGATCAGCTCCGGAGACGATTGTAAGAATTCAAGATAGGCGTCGTTGGTGGTCACGTATATCGAGCAATCAGTGTTGGCCACCATGCTCTTGCCAAGCTCATAGCCGCTTTTCATGGTGGAAAGCGTCGAGTATTGGGGGATGAATCCTAAAAAAACCTCTTGTCCCGCAGGGTTCGTGACGTAGTTTTTGAGCCTTCCTCGGTGGAGGTACACGATTGACCCGCGCCCGAAGGACTTAAGGCTTGCGAAGTGATCTTTGCGATGAAGAACATCGTGGTAAACGAAGTTCTTTTGGAAAAACGCTTCGATATCGGCGTTGTAAAGGTCGTAGCTGTCCCGCGCGTTGATGAACGTATCGAGTGTCGGGTTGATGCTTCCCAAAACGTCGGTTCCCAGCGTTTTCTTTTGTGCGATGCCCATTCATTCACCTACAGTTGCAAGTCTTTGTTCGCCATCGGTTGCAACTAGAGTGAAAGCTCGCATGCAACCCGTTCTTCATTCATTAGTTTATCATCCAGCGCTCAAAAGCCGCTTTGCCAAGCGCCCGTCTGCAGACTGCTGTGTATAAACTAACACTATGACGGTATTAATGTTGTAAATAACAACTTGCGCCACGATTCAAGGCATTCTGATTGACATTGGGAAACCTCCTCGGTTCTTACAATTCTTGTCAGAGATGAAGCGAAGGACGAATTCGGTGGCCACCGCAATCGCGCATCTGAAACGAAAGAACCTATCCGATAGAGGGGGAATTCGAAAATGGCGAATGATAACAAAGTTTTGGTTCTCGGCTTGGATGGCATGGAGCCCAAGACCCTGAAACGCATGGTGGACGCCGGCAAAATGCCAAACGTGAAGAAGCTGATCGATCGCGGCGCTGCTCGCGAGGATCTGTCCCTTTTGGGATCGATGCCCACCATCACGCCTGCTCAGTGGACCACGCTTGCATGCGGCTGCAACCCGGGCACGCATGGCATCACCGATTTCTGGAACCAAGCACCCGACGCGCTCGACACCATCATTTACGGCCTCGACAGCCATCTGTGCCAGGCCGAGCAGATGTGGAACGTCGCGGCCGAGTCTGGCAAGAAGACGCTTGTGTTCCAGTGGCCCGGCTCTTCATGGCCTCCTTCGAGCGATTCCGAGAATCTTTACGTCGTCGATGGCTCCCAACCCGCATCCGTGAACTATTCCATCGCCAATATCGACTTCGAGAAGCTGGCTGTTGCTTCCATCGAGTTCACTGAGTCGAAATTCATCGACCAGACCAAATCTGGCGGCAACTTGGGCGACTCCTCGACCGACTGCGTCATCGACAACCTCGACCTCGAGGAAGAGGAAGACGATTCTTCGAAGTACGACGACTTCAAGATGTCGGCAAGCGCTCTGAAGAACTCCAAGGAGCTCTTGCTTAACCGTTATAAGATGAAGCGCATCAGGAACGTCAACTTTCACAATGTAGACGAGGGCGCTGGCATTTTGGCGAAGGTTCCCTACGACCAGATCGAGTCTCCCATTTCCGAGCCGACCAAGTGGGCACATGAGGTCCCCGATGACGCGCGAGAATTCGTCGTCTACACCTTCGGCGGCCAGCTTCGCCGTCCCTGCCTGATCCTCAAGGGCGAAGACGGCACGTACGACACCGTCGAGGTTTACAAGTCCAAGAAGGAAGAAAAGCCACTGTGCACCCTTAAGGAAGGTGTCATCGTCGAAGACGTCATCGACGACGCGATCGACAAGGGCAAAAAGACCCAGGCTTCCCGTAATTACGAGGCGCTCGAAATAGCCCCTGACGGCACCAAGGTTCGCATTTGGATGTCCACCGCGTTCCGTACCGATTGCGACGATCGTTGGTCGCCGAAGTCTCTATATCAAGAGATCACCGAGAACTGCGGCTGCACTCCTCCGTTTACCCAGATGGGCGGTACGTCGCTTGAGTTCGCTCAGAAAATCCTCACCCCGCAGTGGCGTTTGAATGCGCTGTGGCAAGCCCGCGCGATCAATTACATGATCGAGGAAAAGGGTGTCGAGATTGTTTTCTCGCATCATCATTTCATTGATCATTCGGCTCACCAGTTCTGGAATTACGCGCTCGAAAAGCCCGGATTCGGTCCCGAGGAGGAATGGCAGAGGCAAATCGATGCCACCTACGAGGTTGCCGATGAGTATCTGGGACAGTTCATGCATCTTCTGGACGAGGGCTGGGCGATCATCCTCACGTCCGACCACGGCGAGCAGATCCACGACAAGCCGCTTGCGCGCCTTGGCTACGCCGGCGGCCTGTGCGCAGGCGTTTTGCGCGAGCTTGGCTGGACCGTCATGAAGAAGGACGAGAACGGCAACGACACCTTCGAGGTTGACTGGACCAAGACCAAGGCCGTCGCTATTCGCACGAGCTATATTTGGGTTAACGTCAAGGGCCGCGACACGCACGTCGAGGAAGACGGCACTGTTATCGACGGCATCGTCGATCCTGCCGATAAGTACGCGGTGGAAGAGCAGATCATCGACGACTTGTATCGCTATAGGGACAAAGACGGAAACCGCATCGTTTGCATGGCGCTGCACAACAAAGATGCCCGCATCATCGGTCTCGACGGCCCCTACACCGGCGACATCGTGTACGCCAATCGCGAACATTTCGTCTCCGAGCATGGCCAGGGCCTCTCGACTTTCGAAGCCTACTACGGCACAAGCGTATCCCCCGTGTTCGTTATGGCCGGCAAAGGTGTCAAACATGTTGAGAACATGCAACGCGACGTTCGCCAGACCGATGTTGCCCCGACGGTTGCATCTCTCATCGGTACGCGTATGCCGGCGCAGTGCGAAGGCGCTCCGGTGTATCAAGCGCTCGAATGCTGGGACAAGTAATCGGCAACTGCCTTTTCTTACAAATGAACAAGGCGTCCGGGTGAGGACGTGAGTTGCAGGTTTGTCGCCCGGCTCCGATGAAAAAGGGGCCGGGCACATTCGTATAAGAGAAGCCCGTACGTCTTTTGCCAAAGCTAGGGGGAGCTTCATGGCTATCAATTTCAAGCATTACGCGCGCGAAGCCGTAACCATCATTCTCATTTTCGCCGGTTTCTTCGTTCACGCGTCGCCATTGCCTGATTACGGCTGGCAGGTTCTGTTCATCTTCATCGGTCTGATGTTCGGTTGGTCGACGGTGGGGTTTGCCGTTCCGTCGCTTATCGGTATCTTGGCTTTGGGTCTTACCGGGCACTTTACCGTAGATGTTGCGTGGCAGGCCGGCTTCGGAGGCAACGTCATCGCGCTGATCGTTCTCGTTTCGGTTCTTTCCAAATGGCTCGAGAAGATCGGGCTGATCGAAGTCATCATGGGCAAGTTCATGTCGTCGAAGCGTTTCGCGGGCAAGCCATGGCTGTTCATCACGGCGTTTCTTGCCTTGGTCTATTTCCTGGGCTTCCTGACCGGATCGTTCCCGGCGATTCTTATCGGGTGGTCGTGCGCGTATCAGATCGTCAAAGTGGCGGGTATGGAAAAGCATAGCCCGCTAAGCGCTTTTCTTATCGTCAACATCGCTGCCATCGGCGCGTTCGGGGCCTACTGCAAACCGTGGGGTGCATGGGGTCTTGTCGCCATTCAGAATTACGACGCGATGTTCACGCCCGGTGGGTTGTCCTATCCGGCATTCATCGGATGGTGCACGGCGGTATATGCGGTTTCCATTGCCCTTGTCATCCTCGTCGGCCGCTTCGTATTCCGTATCGATGTGAGCAAACTCGCAAAATGCACCGACTGCGATTTCGCGATCGGCGACGACAAGACGCAATTCACTTCAACTCAGAAGTTCGCTCTGTTCGTCTTGGGTCTTATGATATTCCTGCTCTTCATCCCGTCTTATCTGCCCGCATCGGTGTTCAAGACGTTCTTGAGCACCATCGGCACGACGGGCACCATCGTTCTCATCGTCATCATTGCCGGGCTGTTCGAGATGAAAGAGTCCAAGGAATCCTTCAATTTCTCGAAAGTCGCCGATTATGCCGGCGCGGTTCCTTGGAACGTCATATTGCTTTTGACGGTTACGGTTCCCTTGGGCGCGGCTATGAAAGATAGCGAAGCGGGAATCATGAAGCTGATCACGCAGACCGCCAATCAGATGCTTGCGGGCTTGTCGCCGGTATTGTTCCTGATCGCTGTAACCGTTTTCCTGTTCTTGTTAACCCAAGTGGCGCACAACCTCGTGTGTCTGGTCGCCATCGTGCCCATTTTCATGGCGATAGCCCAGAGCATGGGCGCCAATGTCGTGCTCGTCTTGATGCTTGGTCAGCTTGTGTTGTGCACCGCTCTTGGCACGCCGGCTGCCTCTACGCGCGCCGGCTTGCTTTTCGGCAACACCGAGTGGGTAACCATAGGAAGCTGCTACAAATGGGGCTGGATCAGCGGCATCACCGTTTTGGTGGCGGCCCTTGCCGTTGGCATCCCCTTGGGAATGCTCATGTTTTGATCCAAGAAGCTATGTCGCGTCGCTGAGCCGAAATGGGCATGGCGGTGCAATTTGAGAAAGGGGGAGTTATGTCCTTTGATGCCGCTAGCGTGAAACGCTATGTGCTGGAAGCTATAACTGCTATCCTGATTTTCGCAGGTTTCTTCATCCATGCCGCGCCGTTACCGGATTTCGGCTGGCAGGTTCTGTTTATCTTCATCGGCTTGATGTTCGGTTGGTCGACGGTTGGCTTGGGCATCCCGTCTCTTATCGGCATCCTGGCTTTGGGCCTTACCGGCGCGTTCACCGTCGATATGGCTTGGCAAGCGGGCTTCGGCGGCAACGTCGTAGCTTTGGTTGTTCTTATCTCGGTGCTTTCCAAATGGCTCGAGAAAATCGGCTTGATCGATACGGTGATGGGCAAGTTCATGGCCTCTAAGCGCTTCGTGGGCAAGCCGTGGCTGTTCATCACGGCGTTTCTCGTGCTGGTCTATTTCCTGGGCTTCCTAATCGGTTCGGTTCCGTCGATTCTTATCGGTTGGGCATGCGCTTATCAGATCATCCGTATTTCCGAAATGGACAAGCACAGCCAGTTAAGCGCGTTCCTTATCGTGAACATCGCCGCCATCGGCGCATTCGGAGACTATTGCAAGCCATGGAGCGTTTGGGGCCTCGTTACCATCCAAAACTACGATGCGATGTTCACGCCTGGTGGCCTTTCGTATCCAGCGTTCATGGTCTGGAGCACGGCTGTTTATGCGGTTGCCATCGCGCTTATCATCTTAGCCGCCCGTTTCATTTTCCGCATCGATGTCAGCAATCTGGCGAAATGCACCGATTGCGATTTCTCGATCGGCGATGGCAAGACCCACTTCACGGCGGAGCAGAAGTTCGCGCTCGGCGTCGTTGCGCTCATGATCGTCTTGCTGTTTGCGCCGACCTTCCTTCCTAGTTGCGCTTTGAAGACGTTCTTGAAGACCATCGGCACGACGGGCACCATCATCTTGGTTGTCGTTATTGCTGCGCTCTTCCGCAAGAAAGACGGTGAGGACTATTTCAACTTCGCTAAGATGGCCGATTATGCCGGAGCTGTTCCGTGGAACGTCATCTTGCTTCTAACCGTCACGGTTCCCCTGGGCGCAGCTTTGAAGAACACCGATGCCGGCATCATCCAGATCGTATCGGCTTTTGCGCATACCAGCCTGAACGGGCTTTCTCCGATCTTGTTTTTGATCGCGGTTTCCGTTTTCTTGTTCCTGCTCACCCAGGTGGCGCACAACCTCGTGTGCTTGGTTGCCATCGTCCCGATCTTCATGGTGATTGCCCAAAATCTGGGGGCGAATCCCGTGCTCGTATTGATGCTCGGCCAGCTGCTTCTTACGGCAGCCTTGGGCACGCCGGCTGCATCCACGCGTGCAGGAATGCTGTACGGCAATACCGAGTGGGTGACTATGGGTAGCTGCTACAAATGGGGTTGGATCAACGGCATCGCTGCCCTGGTCGCGGCTCTTGCGGTCGGAATCCCGCTTGGCATGTTGATGTTCTAAGAAATCGAGAAGCCAAGTGTGCTTTTCGAATGCGCTCTCGATCCCGCAAAACGCGTGTTTCGCGGGATCGTTTCATTATGTTGGCCTTTTGAATGAGGGGAGCTTGCGATGGAAGAGCTGCCGCACAGGGATATTTATTCGGGAATGGTTGCCGAGGAGCTTGCGAAAAGCGGCGCTTTCGGCCGTGAAGAGGATCGATACGGATTCTGCTCGTGGTCGGCCGAGGACGGCTATCGGATTTTCATCTCCGAGAACGAGGACGAATGCGCCAGAGAGCAGTTTCGGCGCTGGATGCTTTGGAACGTTGTATCCGAGAGGGTTTTTCGTCGTGCTCGCCTGTACGACGGCGAAGCTGGCGAGCACCTGGATGAGGCGATGCGGGGTTGCCTGGAAACCGAGGTCATGCCGTTGCTGAAAGCCAACGTTAAAGCACGCTCGAATACGACATCGAGGGATAGTGGCTTGGCCATAACCGACTATGCGAGAAGCCTTCCTTGCAGCGAGCGCGAGAAAAGCATGGTGGAGGCGGGCATGGTTTCGCTTGCGTGGCATCGGGGTCTTGTCGGCAAGGACTATCGCGCCGATCTGGTACGTGCGATGGCCGAGGATCTGTCGAAGAGGGAACCTGGCGTTCGTTACGGCTTCGTGTACAGAGGCGCAAGCGGGCTTGAGTCGTATTCCAACGCGTATTTCCCGGCGGTTTGGGATTGCTGGAGGGACGTTGCTTCTCCAAGCGCGATCGTCCGCCTTCCGGTAAATAGCGACGTGCCAGCGTGGTTGCAGAAGAAAGCGGCCGATAAACAACTGATGGCTTTGCTCGGTGAGGGGTATTTCTCTGCCATTAGAGAGGTTCTGTCTTAAAGGGATTGCGAGAGGAAAGTCGGTGCATACACGAGGGGCGTCGGAGAAATCCGGCGCCCCTTATCTTTTCCAGGTGGGATTGGGTGAAAAGCAAGGGGCCCGACCCAGGGAGAATTCGGGTCGGGCTCAGGAAAGGGAAGGTAGGGGCGGTATTATGGAACGGAAGCGATTCGGTAGGTTTCGCTAATCGATGATTTCTTCGATTTTCTTCTCGAATTCCTCGATCGGGTGGTCTCCTGAGAGCTTGCCGGCGAATTCCCCATCGTCGAAGAAGACGACTTGCGGAACGCCTTTCAGCGAGAAACGTTGGAACAACTGAGGCTCTTCTTCGACGTCAACTTCGTAGAAACCGAATTTCCCTTCGTAGGCATCATCTTCTGCAAGCTCCTCGATTTTGGGATGAACGTCTTGGCAGACATGACAGGTTTTGCGGCTGAACATGACCAAGCACGGATTACCGTCATCGTAGACGATCTCATCGAAATCGGTGCTGCTGAGCTTTTCCATGGTTTAGTCCTTTCTTTAAGAAATCCCTGCATTTCATATTGAAAATTGTAAAGATCCAGTTGCTGGGCGGGTGTCGAGGCCGCACTCTTTTTACGTTGCAAAGGTTGCTATTCGCAACATCTCGCTTTGGCGGCATGCTCTATGCGACGGCGTTTACGATCAAAAAGTTGAGCGCGATAAATAATTCAAATGAAGAAAACCATGCAATGTATGCTTTATGCCTTTTTCAACGAAATAAGAAACCTATCATGAACTGGTGATATGAGTGAAATCCACAGCACTCAATTAAGTTGTGAATGATGCTGAAAAATTATTTAAAAAACGTTTATTCCCAGCAAAAGTGAAGAATATATGATGCGATTTAAAGAAAGCACAATCATCGTGGCGCTCGTTTGCCTTGTGGGAGGGGCAAATGGGGGGATGCTGCGATGGCGGTAAGTAGGGCGATTTGCACGGAAGGGGGGTTAAGGAACGGCTAGCGCGATCCTGCTGGCCTGTCATGATGTCGCGAGCCTGCAAGTCATTTCGAGTGCAGCCGCGATATCGAGGGATTCGGTTCGTGAAAGGGGAAACAATGGCTACTGCTGCAGCTGCAACGGGCCAGAAGAACAAAGCGAAGTACATTCACTTCGCGATCGTTTTGGCGTTCATGTTCTTGTTTCGGTTCGTCCCGCCATTTGGCACCATCACTCCATACGGTATGGCTGTCATTGGCATCTTCATCGGTTTGATCTACGGCTGGTCCGTCGATGCGGACAATCTTATCTGGACATCGCTTTTGGCGTTGGTTGCGTTGGGCGTTACCGATTTCGGCAGCGCCGGAACAGCCTTAGCTCAAGCCTTTGGCAACGAGTCCGTCGTATTGATGCTCCTTGCTATGTTCTTCTTGGGAATGTTACAAGATAGCAATTTGACGGAATGGCTATCGAACAAGATGCTCGGTGCGAAATTCGTTCAGGGGCATCCTTGGCTTTTGACGGCATTCATCATCCTGGTTCCGGCTTACCTGTCCATCGTCGTGAACCAGACCATGATCGCCTTGATCATGTTCGTTATCTACCAGTCGATCTTCGAGCAAGCAGGCTATAAGAAGGGCGATCTTTATCCGGCCATGGTGCTGATGGGGTTCATGATCACCTGCAGCCTGACGTTCTCGCTCTTCCCGTTCCGTGGCTGGTGCCTGATGACCGTCGGCATGGCAACCAAGGCCGGCATCACCATCAACATGGGCGGCTGGATCCTCGCCGAAGCGATAACGACGATCGTCGGCAGCTTGGGCTGGCTCTTGGTGATGTTTCTTGTCCCCGGCTGCAAGGTCGATAAGCTGAAGGAAATCGATATCACGCAGTTCCAGAAGGAAAGCGCTCCTTTGACGAAACGCCAAAAGGCCGTGCTGGTCATCCTGTTGGCGAACATCGTCGGTTGCATCGCCATCAGTTTCGGCGCGGGCGACGAAGGCTTCAGGGCCATCCTCAAAGGAATCGGCGTCTACGGTTGGGTTATCTTCCTGATCGCCGTTGCCATGGTATGGAAGGTCGAGGACAAGCCAGTTCTCGACAAGAGAACCGCCCCGGCTTATTTCTATTGGGACCTGATCTTGGTCGTTGCCGCCGCGATGGTCGTTGCGGGGCAGATCACCAGCCAGCAAGCGGGCATCACGCCGATGATCTCGCAGTTGATGGCGCCGCTGTTCGGTTTGCCGAGTTACGTGTTCTTGTTGACGCTCGGCCTGATCACGTTCCTGGCAACCAACGTTGCGAACAATGTAGCCGTTACCATCACGATGATGACGACGGCCATGACGATGGCCACCCAGGTCGATTTCAACCTGCAGGTTGCGCTGATGGTCATCACCGTATTCGGCGTCATCGGCCTGCTGACCCCTGCCGGTTCCGTCAATGGCGCTATGATCCATGCCCATGAGTTCACCACTACGAAATCCGCCTACATATCGGGCATCATCATGTTCGTCTACTTAAGCATAATCATGGCTTTGGTCCTCATACCGCTGGGTTTGCAGTTCATGAGTTAGCGCGGCTTCGTGAAAGAAACGAGATTGCTTGATGGATGCAGGGTTTAAGGAGCCTTGCGATAGAGCGAGTTCTTCATGGGTGACGGGTAAAGACGTGCGGGGCGCTTCGGCTAGTCCGAGGCGCCCCTTTTCTGTGTTCTGCAAGTGCAGGCGAACAAAAGATAGCTTGAAATTGAGCAACATAGACAAAACCTATGGCAAATGATTGAAAAATTTAGTCATTGAATTGATTTATCGCAAAATCAGACGGTAAAACAGCAGGTCAATACCTGTATCGACCATCGGTTAGGAGGGGTTCAACATAATGTTGAATACGCTGTAAATTCATCACGCCAACCATTGATTCTCAAAACAGAGTGAATAAATTATGTTGAATTCACGGACGTTTGTAGCTATCAATCAGTGCGCGAACAAGTCGGAGGGAGGCCGATTCGGTGCGTGCACTAGACGATCCTAGCGGTTCGGGATAGCTGCAAGTATTGGAAGCAAGAAGAAAGGGGAGGGTTATGGATACTCAAGCGAAAAAAGTTTCGCCTATTCATTACCTAGTGGTAATTGCGTTCTGCCTGCTATTCCAGTTCATTCCTGGATTCGCGGGCATTACGAAATTGGGCATGGCTATCCTGGGCTGCTTCATAGGCGCAGTGTATGGATGGATTTTCATCGACATGCTCTGGCCAAGCCTGATCGCCATGATCGGCCTTGGTCTTTCGCCTATCGGCTTCGACAAGGTTTTCGCGGGTTCATTCGGTAACACCACCGTCATGGCGCTAATCCTGTGCATGGGCGTTGTCGGCATCGCCATGACCACCGGCGCGTTCAATTGGCTGGCCAGCAAGCTTTTGGGCATTAAAGCCACTCAAGGCAAGCCGTGGCTCACCATTTGGCTTGTCCTCCTCATCGCCTTCCCGATGGGCTCGTTCAACCCCATCATCATGATGGTCATCTTCGGTGCCTTTATTACCTCCATGCTCACCGAATGCAAGGTCAAGAAAAACGACAAGCTGGCGATATTCACCTATCTTGGCTGCGCCTTCTCTTTGATGATGGGCCAGATCTTGTTCCCGTTCTTCTCCACGGGCTTGGTTTTTTACGGTGCATATAACAAGATGTTCTCCATGTACCCCATCAACATGGTTGCCTATCTTTTGTTCATGCTCATCGCTGGCGTCCTCATGGTCACCATCTGGGTTCTCGTCATGAAGTTCCTCATGCGCGTCGATGCCAAGCCGCTTGCCGACTACTGCAGCGACTGCTCCGAGATCAAGGCAACGCGTTCGCAGAAGATCTCGCTTATCATGTTCGTTCTGTTCATCCTCATCAATGTCCTCGGCTCCGTTGGCCCGCTGGTTCCTTATCTCAGCGTTCTCGGTTTGGGTGGCTACTGCCTCATCGGTTGCGCCGTCATGCCTTTCTTGAAGGATGAGGAAGGTAACACTATCGGTAACCTCGAACAGCTGCTTCACATGGGCAACTGGGGCCAGGTTCTCATGGTTGGCTTCATCATGCTGCTTTCTACGTACATGAGCGGCTCGATCCCCGGTCTCGAAACGGGCATCCCTGCCGCTATGGCGATGCTCTTCACGCCGTTCATGGGCCTGTCTCCGTGGGTCTTCATCATCGTTGCCTTGGTTGTGGCGGTTATTCTCACCAACTTCGCCAACAACATGATCGTTGCCGTCATGGTTATGCCGCTGCTCGTTAATTACGCAGCGGGCGTGGGCATGAACCCTGCGACTGTCGTCGTCATCTTGTTCATCATGTCGCAGTTCGCTTTGGCGACTCCCGCCGCTTCGCCGGTTACCGCCGTTGCCATGACGCAGGACCTCTGCGATTCCTCCGCGATGACCAAAGGCGCTGTGAAGATCCTCCCGATCATGATCGTCGCCGGCCTCCTCGTCGGCGTGCCTCTGGCCAATATCCTGTTCGCGGTTATCGCATAGGTAACGGACTGTGGTCGATGGAGTATGATGTGACGTTCGTGATACTCTAAGGACAATGGTGAACATTGTCAGGAAAGCGAAGGCTCGGACATTGCAAACAATGGCGGTGTCCGAGCCTCGTTTTGCCGGGAAGGCTCAAGCTTCATGTCCGAAAAGAAGTACATACCCGAACTCGTGTCTGACGATAAAGGACGATATTTCGTCGAGGGATTCGATGCGCTTTATGCTGCAGGCGCCGAAATGCAAGATGAAGTTCTCGACGAGATAATCGCTCTCACGTCGAACAGCGCATATGCGTGCGACTACGGTTTCGCGGGAATCTCGACTAAAGAAGAATTCCGTGCAAGGGTGCCGCTGTCGGAATACGGCGATTACGTTTCCTATGTGCACGACAATATGGAACACGACAAGGGGCAGCTTATAGCGTTGCCGACCGAGTATTACCTGATGTCAACCGGCCGTAACGGTCATGCCGGCAAATACTATAGCGAGACGCGCGTAGGGGCGATAGCCCGCCAATGTGTGATCGACCTGTATCAGATGGGCATCGTTAAAAACGAGCCCGTGCTTGCCGAGCCGGGGTTCAAGACCATGCCGGTAGTGAATTCTTCGTACATCCCTGCTGCACCCAATGGGAAACCGGTACGTCGGACGTCCGGCCAAGCGGGCAAAGAGCTTTGGCGCAACGGCGGCGATGCATTCATATACCCTTACGAATTCTTAGAAGCGCAAATGGGCGATGAAGATCGCAACTACCTCTATGCGCTTTACGCCGTGAAAGCGGAAGGGCTTGTCCAAACCAACTGCAACAACCTTGCTGCCTTCGGCGATTTCCTCGATTGCATTGAATCCTCGCCTCAGCAGATGATCGACGACATCCGTACGGGGCACTTGTCCGTGGTGATAAGCGACGCCGATCGCGCGGTGCTTGAAGGCCTGTTCAGGCCCGACCCCGATCGCGCCGATGCGTTGCAAGTCGTGCTTGACGAGGACGGCTGCCTTGCCCCCGATCGCATTTGGCCTCGTTTCAGGCTTGCAACGGGTTGGATCGGCGGCAGCGTGGGAAGCTACAGTGCCGATGTGATGGCGCGGCTACCCAAGGATATGCGTTACTACAACACGCCGTACGGCAGCACGGAAACGATGATCGCTGCAACCAGCGACCCCGGCTCCGATGCAGGCCCGCTGGCGGTGTTCGCTTGCTATTTCGAATTCTTGCCGCTTGAGGGCGGTGCACCCGTCGAGATGCGCGAGCTCGAGGTTGGCAGGCTCTACGAGATTTTGGTAAGCACGTATTCGGGCCTTCTGCGTTACAACCTGCATGATATCGTGCAGGTGACGGGTTTTCGGGGCGAGACGGCGTGCATCGAGTTTCGCGGTCGTTCGGGCGAGCGCGTTGCGGTGGGCGATGCCAACGTTTTCGGTTTTCGGTTTTGCGATGTCATCGAGGCTGCGGGCGAAGGCACGGGTATCGTGCCAAGTGTGTTCCAAGGTCTTGTGGAAGACGATGCTCTTTCCGTTATAGTCGAACCCTATGTCGATCCTGCCGACCTTGGCGAATATGCTGCACGCGTGAAAGGGGCTTTGCGCGATGCCGGTGTCGTCCCTGGCAAGGTTTACGTGGTCAAGCGCGGGTATCGTCGCGGGATCTACAATTCGATGAAGCAGATGGGGCGCACGGTTCAGTCGATGAAACTCCCGATTTTCGCAACGGATGCGCCGTACGAGGTCGATATCCGCTGCGTGCTGTAGGAGGCTTTTCATGAAAGGTTACGAAGCAGCCATCTTGCAAGCCGAGAAGGACATCGAAGCGGGGCGTGTGGGCGAATCGCTTCCCGAGCGCTTGCTGAAAACCGATCAAATCGAGCTGTATTACGGCATGCCCGATTTGTTCGCCGATTACCAGCGCTTCGAGAATATCGCGCTGAATGAGATTTGGCTGCGCTTGCGCAATAGCGAATTCGCGCGCGACCATGGAGCCGATAAGGCGAAATCAGCCGAGGAATGGCTGCACAACGCGCCGATCACCACGTATGCCGATTATCGCCCCTATGTCGAGGAATCGATGGCCGGCTCGAAGAACGTTTTGTACACCGACGACACGCAGGCGTATATCCTTACCAGCGGAACCACGGGAACCCCGAAGATCTTCGCCGACAGCGTGGCGGGGAACTATGCGAAACTGCTGGTCATGCGTTTGCGTGGTTTTTACACGCGTACGGCGTTCCCCATAACGGGCGACCATACGGCGAAAAACCTCACCTTCTCGAACTATGCAGGGCTTGGCTGCGCGGACGATGGCAAGCCGATCTTGCGCGCTTCGGGCTCCACGGCGCGCAGCCTGCGCCGCTATACCGACGACATGAACATCATCCCGACGGGCTTTTGGGAATTGGAAGACGTCGATCCGCGTGCACGCGATTACATGATCGCGCTCATGGCGTTATCGGAAGGCAACCTAGCCAAGGTTTTTGCGAACAACCTCGCGCATTTCGGTCGGATGATGACGCAGGTAAACGACAAAGCTCCGCAGATGATAGGGGACATCCGCAACGGCGCGATCTCGGTTGAGATCCCTGACGCGGCGCGCGAATATATGCGCGACGTGCTGGCCTCGAACCCCGTGCGCGCCGACGAATTGCAAAGCATCTTCGGGCAATACGGCAGCCTGTCCAGTAAAGAGGCGATGCGCGCCGTGTGGCCGCGCTTCACATTGGTAAGCGGCTGGCTGAACGGCCCTACGGGGCGCGACGCCCGTCAGGTCATACGCAACTTGCCCAGTGGGGTGGGGGCGTTCGCCATGGGTTACGGTTCGAGCGAAGGCAAGTGGAACATCCCGCTCAAGCCCGCTACCGCTTTCGGAGCCGCTGCGCCGTTCAGCTCGATTTACGAGTTCCGCGATTTGCGCACGGGCAAGCTTTACCGCGCGAATGAGATCCGCAAGCATTGCTTCTACGAGCTGGTGGTTACCACGTATTCGGGCTTGGTGCGCTACAGCATGCAAGATGTGGTGTATGTTCAAGGCTTCGAGGGCAATACGCCGGTGTTCGCGTTCTGCGGCAAGACGAGCGAGGTCGTCGACGTCGACGGGCGCAAGCGTGATAGCCACAATCTGCTGGCGATGTTCGCATGGCTCGAGCTTTCCCAAGACATCGAGATCGATCTCATGCAGGCATACGTTGCTGATGGAAAACTGTATTTCATCTTGCAAAGCGACAAATCGATCGATTATCGCGATCTGCTTTCTCGCCTCAATGCGCTGATGCGTGCTTATTGGCATATCCACGCAAGCGGCATCTACGTGGTCACGCCCGCCTACAAGCAAGCTTACTTCGACGCTCGTGAGCTTCCCGGCCGCGGCGTGAGCGGCATAAAGGTTTCAACGGTAGTCAACGAGCTTCCTGAAAAGCGTTTCATATCGGCAATCATCACCGAGGAGGACTAACATGAATCAAAAACTTCCACGCGTCGAGCATTTGAAGGAACGCGCTAAAGATTGCTGCTGCAGCTATTGCGGCGGCGATTTGGCGGTAAGGCGCATCCTCTACCAAACGACAGCTGAATATCGTATCGAACTGTATTGCGACAACTGCGAGAAGATCGAATACGGCGTGCCCCGTGCCTTGTACGACAGCGCCAAAGCCGCAATCGAGCGTCTGGGCTTCAACTATTATCCCGAAACGCAGGAGGGCGTTACCCGCAACCAGATGAACATCGCGAAGCTGGCGACGCTCACTGCATGGCAGCTGCGCTATCTGGGCATGGCCGATGACGATCGCTTGAAAGCCGGCGCCGAGGGCGCGGCCCAAAGCATGGATGCGAGCACCATCGTAAGCGAGGACGATCTCGATGAGCTTTTGGAGGAGGTCAAGACATGGAGCGACCAGCAATCCGACTTCGAGGAGTAGGCTGCGCCATCGACGGGCGCGCGTTGCTGAAAGATATCAAATGGGATATCGAGCCCGGTAGCCGTTGGGTGGTTTTCGGAAGCAACGGCTGCGGCAAAACCACGCTGCTCTCCATCATCGCGGGGTACGGCTCGTATTCCTCGGGTAGCGTGAAGGTGGGCGATACCGAGCTCAAAAATATGGATGCCATCGATTGGCGCACGTCAGTGGGCTTTGTAAGCGGGTCCTTCTTCGGGCGCGTCTATCAAAACGAGACCGTACTTCACGTGCTTACGGCGGGGGCGCGCGGCACTATGGGCATGCCTCTTGAAGAGGTGACGCCGCAGGAGATGCGCGCTATTCGCAAGCTTTTGGCAAGCCGCGGGCTCGAGCATAGGCTCGATTCGCCTTTCGTCACGCTTTCCAAGGGCGAACAGCAGATCATCCTCGTTTTGCGCGCGCTGCTTTTGAACACGCAAACGCTGCTTCTCGACGAGCCGATGAGCGGCCTCGATGTTGCCGCACGTGCCGAGATGCAGCACATGCTGTTCACGCTCGCCAACAAGCGCAATGCCACGATGGTATATGTGAGCCACCATTTGGAAGAGATTTCGCCCGAGCTTTTCGACAACTGCTTGCTTCTCTCGCGCGGGCGCGTGCAGGCAAGCGGCCCTATTCGCGAGGTGCTTTCGTCTGACGCCGCGCGGCGCATCATCGGTCGCAACCCTTATGCAGAAGAGGAGGTGCACTAGCATGACCACTTCTCTGAAAGATGTTTCCTCTGCCATCATGATCGGCAAGCTCGCTGACATGAACGCTTTTGCCAAGGAGCACAACGCATGGGGCTACGCATGGCGGGATAGCGCTGGCAGAGTGCAATATTGCATGAGCGAGGAGGCGATGGGGCTGCGCCGTTTGCGCGATAAGCAGCGTGAGGCCGGCGTGCCCATGACGCCTCTCGTCGAGTTCTCCGAGCGCGCTATCGTGCGTGAGGAGGAATACGACGACTGGATCTACGTGCGCAAGCTGCGCTTGGCCGATGCGATCAGGAAAGATTATGGGCACGACTATTACGCCATTTTGCAGCAGCTCATCGACTCGTCGTGCGACAGCTTGGCGCTTGACATCCTGCTGCCTTGGAAAGAAGAGATTACCGGCTACTTCAACGAAGTTGCTCTCGACTTGTTCGAAGGCGCTTTGCACGAGGCGCGTCGCATGCGTCATATCACCGATGCGCAATATCGCGATTTAGCCCAATGGTTGCATCAGGAAAAGAAGCAGGTGCTCTCTGAACTTGGCGGCAGCGGTCTGTATGCGCGTACGTTCCGTGGCATCGCGTACAAGGAAGGCGAGAACGTGCGCTACTTCGTGAACGCCAACGCTGACGCCTTCTACGACCGTTACGATCAACTCGATGAGAGGAACATCGACAAGACACCCATCTATTCGTGCACGTTGCGTCACGTGAACGCGATTCCCGGCGCGAGGTGGCGCGAAGAGTTCCTTGGTTGTTTGAAGGAGTACATGGACGATGCGTATCTGGCGCGCATCGCGGCTTTGAACGCTCTGTCCTCGGCCGTCCCCGCCGATTTATGGGAGGCTTCGCTTTCCAAGGCGCGGCAGCTTTGCAGCGAACCCGCCCAGGAGGCGCTCGTCCACTGGGCTGCTCAAATGCGCGTCGTCGGAATCGCCGAGTGACGCGTTCCAGGGATCGTCTTTCCGCTTCCGCTTGCTCTGCCTGATCGAAGGTTTTCGAATCGACTCTGATTTTAATCGCCCCGCCGTCGATGCAAAAGCGACAGCGGGGCGGTCTATTTGCATGAGCGAATTGTTCGACGGGTGCCTATACCATGGAAGCGAGGATGTTCGTCAGCTCCATAAGCTGCGGATGGGGCTGCGAAGTGGGGTAGATCGCGGTGTGGTAGATCGCGCCCGATGCGTGCTCGAGATATTTCGCCACGAAGCGCTTGTTGTTGAACGCGGTTTGGAAGACGTAGCGCGGCATCAGGGCGATCACGTTCATTTCCTGCACGGCCTCGCGATGGAAGCCGATGTTGTTCCCCGTGTACACGGCCACTTCGTTGCTGGCGGTACCGGAGCGCTCGATGTAGCGTTCCATGATCTCATAGGCTTTTTGACGATACACCACGTCGAGTGCGGTCCAGTGGCTCCCCTTTATGTCTTTATGATCGATCATCTCTTTTTTCGCCAGTGGCGAATTCGCCGAGACGCAGGCGATCAGGCGATCGGAAAACAACAAGTTGTAGTGGAAATCCTTCTCGCCCTTGGCGTTCCATTCCTTGTAGAAGTACTCGTCGTTCACGCTCAGGAATGCCAAGTCGCATTTATTGCTGGAAAGAGCGGGGAACACCTTGTCGTGGCTGACTTCCTCCACGGTGACGACCGTGCGCGGATGCTTCACGCGGAACTGCGCGATGGCTTTAGGCAGGAGAAACGCTGCAAGCACCGACGAAATGCATACGTGGATGGACGGCAGCGAAGCGATCGTCTCGTCGTCGTTGTCGGCGCTTTGGCTCAGGAACTTTTCATGCAGCGTGTCGTATTCGTCAAGGAAGGGGCTGAGCTTTCTGAGGAATTCTTCGCCTTGGGGCGTGAGCGTCACACCAAAGGGAGAGCGCACGAGAACGACCGCTCCTATTTCGCTTTCAAGTTGCTGCATGCTTTTTGAGAGTGCCTGCGGCGACACGAAGAAGCGGCTGGCGGTTTTCGAAATGGAATTGGTTTGGCTGATATCGCGAAGATAGCGCAACTGATCAAGCCTCATGACTCCCCCCCTCGGAAGCACGTGCTGCCTAGGGAATGTACGCCCTAAACGCTCTTGCAGAACAACTATCCTGTTTTGGTTGAAAGAGTATCTACCAGTAAATAACTATACGACAGAAATATTTGTTTTGCTGGGAAAATGCGGGAAATCAATACCCATCAAAGAAAAGTTTAAAGATGTATCAATTCGCTAAAGTTCTCGCTTATTCTCAGAATCTTCACAGGCAAGTACAGTAATCGCAACGGCTGAAATGATGTTTGGCTACTTCCGCCGTAGCGAACCACATGATGCGAAAGGAGAGGGGAAAATGACCAAAGCTGATAAGGTTGCGGTGCTTGGCGTCGACGCAATGGACCCAAGACTTACGCGCAAGTATATCGACATGGGCATTATGCCTAACACGAAAAAGATCTTGGAGATGGGCGCTGCAAGGCAAGACCTCATGCTTTTGGGCGCACTGCCTACGGTAACCCCGCCGCAGTGGACCACTCTTGCAACCGGTGCATACCCCGAAACCCACGGTATCACCGCCTTCTATCGTCAGGGTGGCGACCTCGACATGGTCAACCTCAATTTCGACTCCACCAACTGCCACGCAGAGCAGCTGTGGAACGTCACCGCTGAGGCTGGCAAGAAAACCCTCGTTTGGCACTGGCCGGGTTCCGCATGGCCTCCGTCGAGCGACAGTCCCAACCTGAGTGTTGTCGACGGCACCTCCCCGGGCGGCGTTAACATGTCTTCCGCTCAGGTCGACGGCGAGTACATGGTCATGGCTTCCGAGAAGAATGAAGTCATCGAGTACCGTGCAGGCGCTATGACCGACGCCAAGGTTCCTTGCGTTGTTACTGGCTTGGGCGACGACGACAAGAAGAAGAAAAAGACCAAGAGCGGCGGCATGGCTTCGCTCATGCAGCGCAAGATGGACGACGGCTTCCGTCTGTACATCGTCAACCCGCAGAAGGATGGTCAGGGCGGTTCCGATAAGATTCCTGCCGACATCGCTTATTCTTCTATCAAACCTGCCGCCAAGTGGACGATCGACGTGCCCGAGGGCGCCAAGGAATTCGTCCTGCTTATGTCCGGTGGCTTGATTCGCCGTAACTGCCTCATTCTGCAAAATGATGAGGGCGTCTACGATCACATCGCCATCTACAAGAACAAGCGCGCCGAAGAGCCGCTGGCAATCATCCACAACCGCGAGTACGTCCGCGACATCGTCGACGATTGCGTCAAGGGCGACGACATGATCAAGGCAACCCGCGACATGCGCGTTCTCGAGCTTGCTGAAGACGGCTCCAAGGTTCGCATGTGGGTTTCCGCATCCATGAACATCGCTGCCGACATGATGTGGTCTCCGAAGAGCCTCTACAAAGAGGTCGTCGACAACGTCGGCTATCCTTCTCCTTGCTCCACCTTGGGATTCGGCGATTTCGAGCTCATCTACGACTGCATGCATCAGTGCTGGCAGCATGTCGCCGACTTCCAGGCAGATGCTTTGAACTACCTGATGGAGAACGACGGCTACGAAGTAGTGTTCTCTCACTTCCATGCTCCCGACCTGCAGAAGCATATGTTCATCCGCAATCTCGCAAAGGGCACGGAGAACGTAACGCCTGAGCAGTACGAATTCATCATGGAAGCCATCTACAAGCAGATCGATAACTACTTCGGCAAGTTCATGCACTTCCTCGATGAGGGTTGGACCTTCTTCATCGTCTCCGACCATGCTCAGGTTTGCCCGAAGTGGGGCCTGCGCGGTCTTGGCGATACCGGCTGCAACGTCCAGATCATGGAAGATTTGGGCTACACGGTTCGCGAGGTCAATCCCGAGACTGGCAAGAAGCGCCGTCGTCTCGATTGGACGAAGACCCGCGCAGTCGCAAACCGCGAGATGCACATTTACCTGAACCTGAAGGGCCGCAACCAGCATGTCCTGAAGGACGGCACCGTTATCGACGGCATCGTCGATCCGGCCGATCAGTACGAGTTGGAAGAGCAGATCATCACCGATCTGTATAACATCAAGGACAAGGAGTCCGGCAAGCGCATCATTGCTTGGGCCCTGCGTCGCAAGGATGCTGTGCCCCTGGGCTTGGGCGGCGACTACCCCGAGTGCGGCGACATCATCTACTGTATGGCCGAGGGATACGAGCACGACCACGACGACTCGATGGCAACCTCGCTTGGCGAGTGCGACACTTCCGCCGGTCCGATCTTCATTGCTGCTGGCCCGGGCATCAAGCAGGGCTGCACTACCGACCGCGTTATCCGTCAGGTGGACGTTGCCCCGACCATCGCAACCATCATGGGCCTGCGCATGACTCATCAGTGCGAGGGTGCTCCTGCCTATCAGGTTATCGACCAAGAGGGCATTTGCTAAACGGCTTTCATTAAACCAGCTCTATCAAAATAAGCTTCAACTGGTGCGCGGATGACGGACGATCTGCGCACCAGGTTAGTGCAAATCGTAAGAGGGAGGGTTCTAATATGCTTAGGTCTAAAGGCTTATCCGACAAGGTGTTGCTTCTGGGCATCGACGGCATGGATCCGAAGTTCACGCATCGCATGATTGCCGAGGGTCATATGCCCAACACGAAGAAGCTCATCGAGCGCGGTTCTGCTCGCGAAGACTTGATGCTTCTGGGCGGCATTCCTACCGTTACCCCGCCGATGTGGACCACGCTTGCAACGGGCGCGTATCCTATGACGCACGGTGTCGAGGACTTCAACATCACCAAAAAAGGTGAGCTCGACATCAACTTCTGCGGCATCTTCTCTACCAGCGTCCATGCTGAGCCGCTGTGGAACATCACCGCTGAGGCCGGCAAGAAGACGCTTGTTTGGCACTGGCCGGGTGGCGCATGGCCTCCGTCAAGCGATTCTCCGAACCTGATGGTTGTCGACGGCACCTCTCCGGGAGCCCTTGGCTTTGGTTACGCTATGCGCGATATGGAAGGCGTCGTATTCGCCAGCGATAAGGTTAAGGAAACCAAGTTCCATTACAGCGCTGCTAACGATACCGACGAGCTCGAGGGCGACGAGAAAATCAAGATGTACAAGAGCTCGCGCGTGAAGCCGAAGGAGACGCAGCCTTATTGGGATGATCTGATCAAAGAATTCCAAGAGGAAGTCGGCGATTTTCAAGGCTTCGTCGCCAATACCCCGGGCATGGCTTATCGTACCGAGGTTCTGCTTGGCAATCGTTCGCAGATGGACGACTTGCACAAGTATCCCAAGAACATCACGATGTCCACCATCACCGAGCCCGAAGGCTGGGGCTTCGAAGTTCCCGAGGGCGCCAAGGAAATCACGTGGTTCAAGGTTTTGGGCCATATTCCCGCCCACTGCCTCATTCTGAAGAACGAGCAGGGCATTTACGACAAGCTTGCTATCTACAACAGCAAGGAAGTCGATCAACCCATGGTCGTCCTTGAGAAGGACGTCTACACCGCGAATGTTCCTGATGTAAGCCCCACGCGCGACGGATCGCTTGAGCATGTTGTTCGTAACATGCGCTTGCTCGACCTTGCCGAGGACGGCTCGAAGCTGCGTCTGTGGTACTCCGCTGCATTTAGCGCGGACGACAAGCGTCCTTGGTATCCGCAGTGGATTTTCGACGAGTGCACCAAGAAGTTCGGTCCTCCGGTTCCGACGGGCATGATCTCCAACGACTACCGCATCATGAACGACTGCAACCTCGAGCAGTGGAAGCAGGCTGGCAAATGGCAGGCCGATTGCCTGAACTACATGATCAAGGAGCATGGCGTCGAGGTCATCTTCTCGCACTTCCACATCGTCGACATGTCGGGCCATACCTACATGAACGTCATGAAGGAGCGCTATGACAGCCGCTACACCGAGGAAGAGATCTATCAGTGCGCAATCGGCACGTACAAGGCTTGCGATGATTACATTGGCGAGTTCATGCATCTGCTCGATGAAGGCTGGACCATCCTGCTCTTCTCTGACCATGGCCTGCTCTCTCGTAAAGAAGATTTCGATCCGTTGATCGGCGACAACTACGGCATCAACGCTGGCGTTATGTGCGAGCTTGGTTACACGGTCATGAAGAAGGATAAGTATCAGCAGGATACCGGCGATATCGACTGGGAGAAGACCAAGGCTATCCAGATGGGCGGCAACTCGATCTTCATCAACCTGAAGGGCCGCGACCGTCACGGTATCGTCGATCCCGAGGATAAGTACGAGTTGGAGGAGCAGATCATCTCCGATTTGTACAGCTATCGCGATCCGTTCACCAACCATCGTGTTGTTGAATTCGCCTTCCACCAGAAGGACGCGAAGCTCCTTGGCTTGGGTGGCCAGTACACCGGTGCTGACATCGTCTTCTGCGTCAACGAGAATTACGTTTACGACCACGGCGAGTCGCTGTCCACGGCCGAAGGCTATCAGGACACCTCGACCAGCCCGCTGTTCATCGCCGCTGGTGCTGGCATCAAGGAAGGCTTCGAGATGCAGCTGTATCCTCGCGAGGTCGATGTTGCTCCTACCGCTGCTGCGCTGTTGGGCGTCAAGTTCCCGGCTCAGTGCGAAGGCGCACCTGCTTACAGCATCTTCACCGACGATCTGTAAGACGCGAAGCGCTTGCGTGAGCCTACTCGCGTAGCTTATGGGCCGCATCGAGCATTCGATGCGGCCCTTTTCTATCCGATTTCGAAAGGAAGGTCGATATGGGTGCAGATGAATCCATGAAAGGGAAGTCGGCCAACTCCGATGAAAGTGCGAGAAAACGCCCCAACCCATTTTATGAGGCGCCCGCCGGCAAGAAAAAGATGACGCTGATCGGCATTTTCCTCACGGTGGCGGCAGCTACCTCTTTCTTGTCGGTGGTTTCCACTATTTTGCCCGTTGCCGCGCTGGAGATCGGCGGCACCGATATCTATGCGTTCACCTCGACGCTTAATGCCGTGGGCAGCGCGGTTGCCATGCCTCTTTGGGGGTATATAGCCGCTCGCAGACCCGCTTCGAAACGCACGTTGTTCTGCGCATCGATGCTTGCGGGGATCGTATGCATATTCATCTTGGCTTCGGCGCAAAATATGTTCGTGGTTGTGGCTTCTGGCTTTTTCTACGGCACTATGTCGGCGGCCGTTTTCGTGCTCAGCTACACCATGGTACGCGACATGTATCCACCTAAGCAAGCGGGGCTTTATCTCGGCATCTGCGGTGCTATCATGGCCGCTGCGGGCATTGCGGGTCCCATCATCACCGGTATTGCGATTCAAACCGTCGGGTGGCGCATTGCGTGTCATATCTTCTGGCCATTCATCGTAGTGGGCTGCGCCTTGGTCTTCTTTGGGATGCGCGTCAATCCCAAAGAGGTCGAGTACTTGGCGTCGAAAGGCGGTAAGTTCGACCCAGTAAGCACAGTGTGCCTGGTTATTGCCCTTACAGCATTCGTGACCGTTCTTTCGCTGGGTGCAAACTACGTGCCGTTCGGTAGCGCGCTTTCCAATCTCTTGATCGTTGTCGCGGTGGTGTTTGGTATTTTGACGGTGCTTGCCGTAAGGAAGAAAGGCGACGATGCTATCATCCCGATTTCTGCCGTCAGAGATCACGATACGCGCTGCTTTTTCTTCGCCAATGCTTTCACGAACTTCTCCAATTTGGCGGCGTATTTCTTCTTGCCTACTTATGCGCTCTACGCCATGGGATGCTCGGCAATCGAGGCTGCGCTTACTATTTCGGCATTCACGTTTCTTTCTATGTTCGTATCTCCGTTGTTCGGCAAGATAATCGGCGATACGGGAAACGCTCGGTTGGTGCTGGTCGTCGGTACGGTTATGCGTATTGTCGTCACCGTGCTGCTTATCGTGGTTATGGCGCCGGATATGAGCATTTGGCTTTTGTGCGGCGTTTGCCTGTTGGGCGGCATCGCAAGCGCTTCTTATGGTTCGGGTCTTTCGGCGGGTCCGCAGATTCAGCTGAAACCCGAGCTGCGCGTGCAGGGCAATTCCTTTATCCAGATGGGCCAGGCTTTCGGTAATTCGGTTGGCCTTGCGGTGTATACCATCGTCATGGCTACGTTCGGCGTGACGCAGGGCATGCAGATTGCGCTGACGATTTCGGCTGCGGCGGCAGTCGTCGCGCTCGTTTTCGTGACGAGGCTCTCGAAAAGAGGGAGTGCGAGATAGGATGCGAAAGCAAAGCGATAGGTGTGCAGGTGCCCGACGGCGCGATTTCGCTTAGCGGAATTCTATCCGTCGATTTTGCGGGTCTCGTCGATATCTTCATGATATTTGGCGAGACCTCTTGTTATCAGGCAGTTGATGTCAAATAGAAGGTTCGTCATATCCTTGCGATCGGTCTCGCAGCCATTTTTAACCAGGGTTTCCAGCAAATGGAATTGCCCGGCGCACAAATAGGCGCACAAGTATCGATCGTAGGTCGTTTTGCTCGGATGCAGGGCGGTGTAGGATTGCTCGAAATAATGGCGGTAGCTCTCCTCGAACTTCTTTGCCACGCTGCCGAAGAAGAGCGTCTTCATTAGGTTGTTGTTTTCCAGCAGGTATTCGACCATTGACGCCGATGTGTCGTAAATAGCCTCTAGCTCATCAGAGGCCTCATATACGCTCGCATTTCCTCGATGCATTTCGAAGAAGTGACGAAAGACTTCCTCGAACACGTCGTTTAGAATCTCACGCTGCTCGAAGTAGTGGTAGTAATACGTGCTGCGTCCCACGTTCGCGCGGCGAACGATATCCATGATCGAAATCTTCTCGAAGTCTTTTTCGGTTAAGAGCTCGATGAATGCGCACCTGATTTTCGTTTTAGCGTCTGCTTGGGTCATGGGATCCTGTTTCGGGCGATCTTTTACTTTACCTTTTATGATAGCGTGCCAAGTCGCGTACCAATTCAACGGTATGGCTACCCTTTAGGGCAAATCGGCTGAAAGTGTTCGAACAAAGCACGTCGATTTGCAGATATTATGTCCAGCTATTGCTCGATAAACTAGTCCTATCGCAATTCTTTGACGAGAGAAGGGAAGGGACATGCTTCGATCAAAGGGACTAACCGATAAGGTGCTGCTTCTCGGTGTTGACGGCCTTGATCCGAAATTCACCCGCGTGATGGTGGACGAAGGTCATATGCCCAATACCAAGAAGCTTATCGAGCGCGGTTCTGCCCGCCACGACCTCAAGCTTCTTGGCGGTGTGCCCACCATCACCCCGCCGATGTGGACCACGCTCGCGACGGGCGCGTATCCCATGACGCATGGCGTGGAGGACTTCAACATCACGCGTAAAGGGGAGCTCGAAGTCAACTTCGCCGGCATCTACTCCACTAACGTCCACGCCGAGCCGTTGTGGAACGTTACGGCCGAGGCTGGAAAAAAGACGCTCGTTTGGCATTGGCCGGGCGGTGCATGGCCTCCGACCAGCGATTCTGAGAATCTTTACGTCGTCGATGGCACTTCTCCAGGCGCTTTGGGCTTCAATTATGCTACGCGCGACATGGAAGGCGTCATCTTTGCAAGCGAAAACGCCACCAAGACCAAGTTTTATTATGGCGCCGCGCAGCGCACCGATGAGCTGACGGGCGATGACAAAGAAGTCAAGCGCTATAAATCAGCTTTCGTTACCCCTCCCACGCATCAAGAATATTGGGATGAACTTTGGGAAGAATTCAAGCAGAGCGTCGGCAGCTTCAACGGCTATGAGCCAAATCAGATGATGGATATGCGTGTGAACGTTCTTATGAACGACCGCGCGCAGATGGACGATTTGCATAAATATCCCGGCAACCTCACGCTTTCCCAGATCGTTGAGCCCGAAGGCTGGGCAAACGCGCCCGAAGGTGCCAAGGAATTCACCTGGTTCCAAGCCATGGGTCATCTTCCCAAGCCGTGCTTGATTCTGAAAAATGCTGACGGCGTCTACGATAGCATCGCCATTTACGCATCCAAGGAGGCCGCCGAGCCTATCCGCGTTGTCAAGAAAGACGAGTTCGTTACCAACATTCCCGATATTATGCCGCTGCCTACCGGCCAGATCGAAAACGTCGTTCGCAACATGCGCATCCTTGAGATTGCAGAAGATGGTTCGAGCTTGCGCGTTTGGTACTCATCTGCGTTCTCGGCGGACGACAAGCGCGTTTGGTGGCCGAGTTGGATCTTCGATGAGTGCGTTGGCAAGTTCGGTCCTCCGGTTCCCACGGGAATGATTTCCAACGATTACAAGATCATGCGCGATTGCAACACTGCTCAGTGGCACGTAGCTGGCAAATGGCAGGCCGACTGCATCAACTACATGATCGAGGAAAAAGGCGTCGAGGTAGTGTTCAGCCACTACCACCTGGTCGACCTTAGCGGACATACCTATATGAACGTGTTGAAGAACCGCTACGACAGCCGCTACACCGAGGATGAGATTTACCAGTTGGCTATTGGGACCTATGAGGCATGCGACGAATATCTGGGCGAGTTCATGCACCTGCTTGACGAAGGCTGGACGATTTTCCTGTTCTCCGACCATGGCCTGGTTTGCCGTAGCGGCGAGTTCGACCCGTTGATTGGCGACAACTACAACGTGAATGTGGGCGTGCTCAAGCACTTGGGCTACACCGTTATGAAGAAGGATATCTACGGTCATGATACCGCCGATATCGATTGGGAGCATACGCGTGCCGTCCAGACGGGCTCCAATGCGATTTTCGTCAATCTGAAGGGGCGCGACCGCCATGGCATCGTCGATCCGGCCGACAAGTGGGAACTCGAGGAGCAGATCATTTCCGACCTGTACAGCTATCGCGATCCGTTCACCAATCATCGCGTGGTTGCGCTGGCGCTGCACAAGAAGGATGCCGTGCTGCTGGGATTGGGCGGCGACTACACTTCGGGCGACATCGTGTTTTTTGTCGACGAAGCTTATGTCTACGATCATGGCGAGTCGCTTTCCACGGCTGAGGGCTATGCGAACACCTCTACCAGTCCGATATTCATCGCTGCTGGTCAAGGCGTGAAGGAAGGCTTCGAGATGAAGCTGTATCCGCGCGAGGTTGATGTTGCACCTACCGCGGCGGCCTTGTTGGGCGTGCGCTTCCCCGCCGAGTGCGAGGGTGCTCCGGCGTACACGATTCTCACGGAGCAGTTATAAAACCGCAGGAAGGCTTTGCGTGCACGGGTAGCGCGTTTGTCAGCTCGATTTGGATGAGATGCTAAAACAAAAGCTTTTCGAATTTGGTTGCGGCTTGATGGGGTTCTTCCTCATCGAGCCGCAACCTTTTTATAATGAAAACCAGCAGGGAGAATGCCGATGGGATGCGAAGCGCATAAATCGGCGTAGATTGCTTTAGGAAGATGAGGGTCCTTATGGAAAAGCTTGAATTCGACGGGTTGCAGAATGCGCGCGATATTTCTTATGGAAACATTAAAGAGGGGCGGCTTATCCGTAGCGAAGCTCTGAGCGGCCTCTCTGATGCCGACGTGCAAAAACTGCAGAATATGAACCTAAAAGCCATCATCGATTTGCGTACTTCTGAGGAAGCGCAGATTCCCGACAGGGAGGTGCCCGGCGCAACGTACTACCACCTGCCCATTTTAAGCGGTAAGGCCCTGGGCGTTACGCGCGAAGAGGGAACTACAGAGGAAATCGCAAGGGGTGCCGCGGCCAACCAAGGCATTCCCGATATGTGCGATACCTATAAGCAGTTCGTTTCCGAGGATACGCGCGAGTCGTGGACGAAGATATTCGATCTCTTCGCCGACACCGAGGAAGGTGCGATTCTTTGGCATTGCACCGCCGGCAAGGATCGTTGCGGTTTGGTCGCGGCCGCAATCGAGCATTGCCTCGGCATTTCCGATGAGCAGATAATGGGCGACTACATGCTCACCAACGAGCATCCGGTGATGCCCCCGCAATTGGCTGCCATCGAGCAGATGCTCCCCGAAAGCCAGAAACAGGCGTTCAAAGACCTGTTCATTGCCAAGGAGGACTACCTGAATTCTGCGCTTGACGCCATGAACGAAAACTACGGTAGCTTCGACGGATTCCTCGAGCGTGTCTGCGGCGTTGATGACGCAAAGAAGGAACGTATTCGCGAGAACTATCTCAAGTAGCCAAAAACCGAGCGGGGCTTGATCTTGGGCTGCGCGAACTGCGCACCCCAAGATCCTCCGTTAAGCAGCGATTATGTTGCGAGGGCCTGGTTCCGGAACTTCTCTGGGATTGGGCCCTCAGCGTTTGCGGGGGATGGTAATCGTGAAAGTCGATCCTTTGCCGAGTTCGCTCTCTACCATAATCGTCCCGTTATGCAAATCGACGATGCGCTTGCAAAGGGCTAGGCCCAGGCCGTTGCCTTCTTGCGTGTGCGAGGTGTCTCCTTGATAAAAGCGATCGAAGAGATGGACGCGCGTGCGTTCGTCCATGCCGCAGCCATCGTCGGAGATAGTGCATGCGATTTCGCGTTGGTCGGGATCGGTGAGCATCGTCCGTTCGATGAGATTCACGCGAACCTTGCCGCTGTCGGGCGAGAACTTGATTGCGTTTTCTAGGATGTTCGTCCAAAGCTGGCTCAGGTAGTCGGCATTCCCCATCACGACGCATTCGGCCAGCGTAAAGTCGATAGATACGTTCTTTGCGGCTGCCTTCACGCCGACCACGGCGATACTGCGCCTTAGCCCCTCGGTGACGTTGACGCTCTCGATGTTTTGCAAGATGGACGTCGATTCCATACGCGAAAGGCTCAGGATGTCCTCGGAGAGATTGGAGAGGCGCTTCGATTCGTCGATAATGATGTCAAGATAGCAGCTGCGTTCTTCGGGCGTGAGATCGGGGTCGCGCAAAAGTTGGGCGAATCCACTGATTGAGGCGATGGGCGTGCGAAATTCGTGTGAGAAGTCGCTGATGAAGTTCGAGCGCATTATCTCGGTGCCGGCAAGTTCTTCGGCGGCGGTGTTAAACGATTTGGTGAACTGCCGTGCTTCGGCGATCTCGAATTTTTTGTTGGCCGGCATGCGCACCGAGAAATCGCCTTGCGCGAGTTCGCCCATGTACCAGGTCATGCTGCGTAAAGGCCTCACGATGGTGCGCTCGATCGCCACGGAAACCGCGATGGCGATGAAAAGCGAGAGCAGCGCGATCATGCTCATGCTCGAGCGCGGCAAAACTAAAAAGGTTTCGTTTCTGACGGCGGAAAGCTCAAAGGGCTCGTCGCCTAAAAACGAAGCCGCTATCAGCACGATCATGATGAACGCCTCAAGAACCAAGGTGAAAACGCCCACCATGATCATGCCGCGCACTTTTTTGGGGTAGGCGCTGCGTTTCGGCCCCGCGACGCCCGGGTTCGCGGGTATCGCCTGCTCGTAAGCGTGGTCGGTCATCTATTCGCTCGCCTTCTCGACGGCGCGGTAGCCAAGCCCGCGGACGGTTTGTATCTCAAAATCTTCCCAATTGGCAAAATGGGTTCGTAGGCGATTGATGTGCACGTTCACGGTGCTCTCGGCGCTTTCGGTCTCCCAGCCCCATACGTCGTCGAGCAGCTGCGCACGGGTGAATGTTCGTCCCGGGTTCGAGAGAAGCTTGAACAGCAGCTGAAATTCTTTGGGAGGAAGCTCGATGCGCGTTTGCCCGCGCGTGACGGAGTAGTCGTTTTCATCAAGAAGGGTGGCGCCTACGGTTATGCGGCTTTCGTCGAACACCTTGGCGCGGCGCAACAGGGCTTTTACACGCAAGACGAGTTCTTGCATGTCGGCGGGCTTGGTGAGGTAGTCATCGGCTCCGGCCAAGAACCCTGTTCTCTTATCCTGCTGCTCAAGACGTGCGGTAAGCATGAGAATAGGCTGATCGAAAGCGTTTTCGCGCATCTTTCGCACAAGCTCGAACCCATCGAGGCGCGGCATCATCACGTCGCTCACGATCAGATCGACATGCTTTTTCTGAAGAACCCCGTAGGCCTCTGCGCCATCTTGTGCGGAGATCACGTTGTACCCCGCGCGCCTCAGCACGGCGCAGATGAGTTTGTTGGAGTTTCGGTCGTCTTCTGCAACCAGGATGGTGACCATGGCGGGCTCCTAATCTTGCGGGCGCTATTTGCCCATCGTGTGTTATGGCCTCAGTATAGCCTTGTTTATAAACGCAAGATAAATTCCCAGCTCAAAGGGGTGAAAATAAAAAGCCCCAACGGCGTGATTCGCCGTTGGGGCAAGGGGCGTCATTCCGGAAAAAGGGGAGGGATGCCGCCATCGCGGTTAAACCGCAATCGGATGCGAGCGAAGTGGGAGGGGCTCGCTTGGGTATGGCAGAACTTGGAGCTGCTCGGGACTCGATTTATGCAGCGTAGCCCTTGCGGTTCATGGTCAGGGCAAGGTGCTGGAAGTGCTTCGAGAAGCCAAAGCCATCGAACTCGTGCTGCAGGGTCTTCACGCGGGCGGGCTCGGATGCCTTCAGGGGACGACGGAAGGAGAGCTTCTTCATCGTGTTGGCTTTTTCGCCTTCAATGGCGGCAAGCTCCCAGCCAAGGGCCTCGAACGCGTCGGAGGTAACCGATGCGCTTGCGTTTGCGACGGTGACGGTTTTGTACTCGTAGGTGGTGTTCTCGGTAGTCATGATGGGTTCCTTTCTATCTGTTCCGCGGCTTTTGCCGGGGTTTGCGTTTCCTTCAACGTGACTGCATTGTCCGACATTCGTATAAACCGTCCGTCAATGCTCGGTAAACGTCGCCGTTTATCAAATCGCGTTTGGGAAACGCTCGCGGCCTCATGTTTTTCGGGCCGTTTCCTTATGACGGTTATATAATGTACCTAAGAAAGTAATCTATCAATAAGTAATAAACTGTTCTTAGTAAGATAACTAACTATTGGTAAATAAGATGTAAGGATAACTCTATGGATATGCGTGTTGTAAAGACGAAAAAGGCTATTCGACGTGCACTTATAGAGCTAGCCGAAGAAAAGTCCCTCGATAAGATCACCGTGAAGGAATTGTGCGCGCAGGCGGAGATAAGCAAGCCAGCATTCTACTCGCACTACGGGAATCTTTATGAAGTGGTGGAGGAGATTGAGAGCGAATCGGTTGCGCAAATGTGCAAGCGCATGGCCGAGCTTTCGCGCGGTGACATGTGCACCGAAGAATTCCTGCGCGATTTCGGGAAACAGGTTTACGAGAATCCTGTTCGCGGTGTTTTGCGCACCGAGGCGGAAAACGGGAGCCTTGGTAGAAAGTTCACGGCGGCGCTTGGCGAACAGCGCAAGCACGTCATGGTGGATGGTTCCCAGAGGAAAAACGCGCTGGCGATAGGGTTTGCTTTCGAGGGGCTGCTATCCCTTATGCAGCGTATCGACTACGAGACTTACAAGCGCATAACTCCCGATCTTGCCGTGGTCATGCGCTCGACCATCAACGCTTTCGATTAATAGGCCGCAGGTCGCGTGCTTTGTTCGCAGTGCGCAAAAAAGGCCCAACCCTGGGAGAAAAAGAGGGTTGGGCCGGGTAGGATCGTTCGTAGCGTCAAACACCGATGGGAAGCCGGCGAAGCGCCGTTTTGCAAAATCGGTTAGCCGATGATCTCGTCGATCTTCTCTTCGAATTCCTCGATCGGGTGATCGCCAGCAAGCTTGCCGACGAATTCGCCGTCGTTGAAGTAGAGAACCTGAGGCACGCCCTTCAGCGAGAAGCGCGAAATCATATTCGGCTCTTCCTCGACGTCTACCTCGTAGAAGCTGAATTTGCCAGCGTACTTCTCGTCTTCGGCGAGCTCTTCGATCTTGGGATGCACCTGCTGGCACACATGGCAAGATTGACGGCTGAAGATGACTAGGCAAGGTTCAGCGTCGTCGTAAACGATTTCCTCAAAGCTTGGTCCATCAAGTTTCTTCATAATGTCGACCTCTCCTCGAATGTGTGTAAAGCTCAACGTCACCATAATATCAATGAAATACTGATATGTCTGTCAAATTATGATTGATGCCGGCCTACGATGATTAGCCAACGGTTTGAAACGGGCGCCGGCCAACCAAGTGCTTTTTATTGTGGATGCTTCTGTGCATGGGCGCTGTTGCATACGCTACATGTCCGTCCGCTTTTTTGCCGTGAAAACGAATTTCGCGAATCCCGCCTTATGCGGCTGGCGCCCAAATCCTTTCTCTTCGCGGCGAGCGTTTGCGCATATCTTCTGGCGCTAACCTGTCATGCAGACGCCCACTGCTCGTCGTTTGCCGTATCCATGTAGTTGGAAAGCCGCGTCCCTTAAGCGGTGCGTTTCTTCTATAATTCTGAATTTATCCGGCGAAACCAAAGCATCGAGGAGGTGCATGCATGTCGGGGCTGCAAATAATGGACACCACCATCCGCGATGGTCAGCAAAGCCTGTGGGCCACGCGTATGCAAATTGGCGACATGCTCCCTATCCTGCCGAAAATGGATCAGGTTGGGTATTGGGCAATTGAAGCTTGGGGCGGTGCCACGTTCGACACCTGCCTGCGTTTCTTGGACGAGAACCCGTGGGAACGTTTGCGTGCTATCAAGACCAACGCACCCAACACCCCGCTTGCGATGCTCACGCGTGGCCAGAACCTCGTGGGCTACAAGCACTATTCGCGCGAGATCGTCAACCGATTCATAAAAGCGTCTGCGCGTAACGGCATCCACGTTTTCCGTGTGTTCGATGCTTTAAACGATATTCGCAACGTGGTCGATTCCGCTGAGGCCATTAAGGAGTGCGGTGCTCATTTCGAGCCAGCTATCTCTTATACGGTTTCTCCTGTTCATACGCTTGACAGCTATCTGGAATACGGTCAGCAGCTTAAAGACCTCGGTGCCGACACCATCGCCATCAAGGACATGGCCGGGTTGCTTACCCCGTATCGCGCCGAGCGCATCGTGAAGGCGTTCAATGCCGAGATCGGCTTGCCTTTGCATATCCATTGCCACTATGTCGGCGGCATGGCTCCGGCAAATATTATCAAGGCCGCCGAAGCTGGCGTGGCCGTTGCCGATACCGCCCATGCGCCGCTTGCCTTTGGCAATTCGCACCCTGCGGTTGAGATGATCGTCTCCGCTTTGCGCGAGAGCCGTTTCGACACCGGCCTCGACCTCGATCTGCTGTTCGAGATTTCCGACTATTGGGAGGAAGTGCGTAAGCGCGGCCATTACAAGCGAGGCGTCTCCTCGCTTACCCATATGAAGGTGTATTCGCATCAGGTACCGGGTGGCATGATGTCCAACCTCATGGCTCAGCTCGCTGTGCAAAACGCCGAGGATCGCCTGCCCGAGGTTATGGAGGAAATCCCTAAGGTGCGTGCCGAGGTCGGCTATCCGCCCCTGGTCACGCCGATGTCGCAGATCGTGGGCACCCAAGCTGTGTTCAACGTGCTTACGGGCCGTCGCTGGGGCGTTGTTTCCCGCGAGATGAAAGACTATTTGTGCGGCTACTACGGTAAGGCGCCGGGACGCATCGACCCTGACATCCTAAAGAAGGTTGTCGGCAATAGCGAGATCTTGCCGCCCGATGTGGCGCCGGGCTCGCTGGTCACCACTACTTACGATGAGGTTGCCGAGGAAATCGGCGATCTTGCCCAAACCGAAGAAGACGTGCTGATGTACGCGCTGTTCCCCAATGAGGCGCGCACGTTCCTCAGCAAACACCGCAATTCTGAGAAGGTTGATTTCCTCATGGCTGAGGAATCGAGCCAAACCAAGGAGGACGATTACGTGGATATCAATCAGATTCGCGAACTGGTTCGCATTGCCGAGGAAAGCGGCGTAGGCGAGATAACGGTCGAGGAAGAGGGCACGCGCGTGTCCGTTCGCATGCCCGGTGCTGCTGCGGTTGGCGTGGCTCCTGCTCCTGCGGCTGCGGCGACGCCCGTTGCTGCAGCGGCTCCGGTTGCGGCCCCTGCTCCTGCTGCGGCTCCCGCGGTCGATCATCCTGCTTCTTGGAAGCCGGTGACGGCGCCTATGGTCGGCACCTTCTATGCGGCCCCTGCTCCGGGCGATCCCGCGTTCGTCCAGGTTGGCGATGAAGTTGCCGCTGGTCAGACCCTTTGCATTGTCGAAGCCATGAAGCTCATGAACGAGATCGAAGCCGAAGAGATCGGTACCGTTCGCGAGATTTGCGTGAAAGACGGCGATCCCGTTGAGTTCGGCACGGTCATGTTCTATGTCGAACCGCTTGGCAAACCTGCTCCCGCTCCGGAGAACGCATAATGTTCAAGAAAATTCTCATTGCAAACCGTGGCGAGGTCGCGCTGCGCGTCATGCGCGCAGCGCGCGAGCTTGGCGTGAAGACGGTTGCCGTTTATTCCACCGAGGATAAAGATACTTATCCCGTGCGCTACGCCGACGAAGCCGTGTGCATAGGCCCTGCTCCGGCAGGGAAGAGCTATCTGGTGATGGCCAACATCATCGCGGCTGCGAAAAACACCGGCGCCGAGGCTATTCATCCCGGCTATGGCTTTTTGGCCGAGAATGCTGATTTTGCTCGTGCATGCGTTGATAACGACCTTGTCTTCATCGGCCCTTCGGCCGACTGCATCGAGCGCATGGGCGATAAGAGCTCGGCGCGCGAGACCATGAAGATGTGCGGCGTTCCAACTGTCCCCGGTTCTGACGGTTGCATCGACACCGCCGAGGAGGCAAAGGCTTTTGCCGACAGCGTCGGTTATCCGGTGCTTATAAAGGCAACCGCTGGCGGCGGCGGCAAGGGCATGCGCGAAGTTCATGCGCCCGATGACCTCGAGTCTCAGTACATGGCCGCTCGCGCTGAGGCCGGTGCGGCGTTCGGTAACGACGGCGTTTACCTGGAGAAGCTCGTTTTGCGTCCGCGTCATGTCGAGGTTCAGGTGCTCGCTGATGATTTTGGACACAACATCGCCCTGTGCGAGCGCGACTGCTCGGTTCAGCGTCGCCACCAAAAGCTGATAGAGGAAGCTCCTTCGCCGGCGCTTTCCGACGACTTGCGTCGTGCCATGAGCGTTGCCGCCTCGAAGGCTGTTCGCGCGGTTGACTATCGCAATGCGGGCACGGTCGAGTTCTTGCTTGACGAATCGGGCAAGTTCTATTTCATGGAAATGAACACGCGCGTGCAGGTCGAACATCCTGTTTCCGAGGAGATCACCGGCACCGATATCATAAAAGAGCAGCTGCGCATCGCTTCGGGCGAGCCTATGAGCTGCGCCGATCGCGCACCTTTCACTCCTTTCGGCCATGCTATGGAGTTCCGCATCAACGCCGAGGACCCCGATCACGGGTTCCGTCCGTGTCCGGGCACTATCACCAAGTTCGTGCCGCCTGCAGGTCCTGGTGTGCGTGTAGAATGCTATGTGCAGTCGGGTACCAAGATTTCGCCGTATTACGATTCGCTTGTCGCAAAGCTCATCGTTCATGGCGCAACGCGCGAAGAAGCTTTGGCCCGTGGTCGTCGCGCTCTTGACGAATTCGTTATCGAGGGTATTCAGACCACTATCCCATTCCACAAGCGCGTGCTTGAAAACGAAGTGTTCTGCGCTGGCGAGGCTACTACCGACTTTATTGAAACGCAGATGGGAGACTTGCTATGACGGATTTGAACGTTGCGGGCATGGCTATTGCGCCGAATGTGGTCGAAACCATCGTTTCTCTTGCGGTTAAAGAGGTTGAGGGCGTCGAGCTCATCGAGCACAAGGGCAACGCCAATCGCCTTATTCGCGGGGTTTTGGGCGATAAGGCTGCTTCGGGCGTCGAGATGGACGCCTCCGAGGACGAAAGGCTTATCATCGCTGTTCATGTGACGGTTGCCTATGGCAGCATTTTGCCTGATGTCGCTGCCAAGGTTCGACAGAGCGTGGCCGATGCCGTTTCCACGCAGGTGGGCATCGAGGTCGGTGCCGTTGACGTGTACATCGATGGCGTTAGCTTTGCAAACTAGCTGAGTCGACGCATATTTGACGACGAGATAACGAGTGGGGGATTAAAGCGCCTTATGGCACGAGCAAAGAAACACGAGCGCACGGCTGCGCGCGAAAGCGCATTGGCCTTGCTGTATTCCAGCGACATCACCGAGAATTCCGTTGCAGACATAGTGGATGCGGGATGCTATCCGGCCGATGACATCGAGTTCGCGCCTTATGCCGAAGCTTTGGTGCGCGGCGTGCAGGCTCATCTCGACGACATCGATGGGTTCTTGGAGTCGACATCGGAAAACTGGGCGCTCGATCGCATGCCCGTTGTTGACCGCGCGATTCTTCGCTTGGCTGTATATGAGATGCGCTACGTTGACGAGGTTCCTGTTTCGGTGACCATCAACGAGGCCGTCGAGCTGGCAAAAGCCTATGGCGGCGAGGATGATTCGTCTCGTTTCGTGAACGGCGTTTTGGGCCGTATTGCGCGGAAGATGGAGACCGGGCTCGGGGCTTCTGTCGATGCTGCTAGGGTCGATGACGCCGACGCTGTCGATGCCGACGCCGCTGCTGCGGAAGATGTCGCTGCTACGGAAGCTGCTGCACCTCTGTCTGAAGACGATTTCGACGCTGTTGCCGGCGAGCTTATAACCGAGCCTTTTAAGGATAAGGCGGAATAAAATGGCGGATCGCAACCCCGAGACATTCGCCGAAGTGAAAACGCGCCTCGACGAAATAGTCGAGGCGGTAAGCGACGACGCCTTGTCGCTCGACGACGCCTTGTCGTTGTACGAAGAGGCTGTTGCCTTGGGGCTTCGCGCAAGCGATCTGCTGGAAGCGGACATCGACGCCGATGCCGAAAACGAGCTTTCGGATCCTGCATCCGACGATCAGGTCTTAGATTCGAATGCCTTGGGTCTTGCTGACGCCGGCGAGTCGAACTCGGAAAGCGTTGCGTAGGAGGCCGCTATGGCTGAACGCATTCTTGATTGCATATCATCTCCTGCCGATCTGAAGGTTTTGAGCGACGAAGAGCTTTCGATTTTGGCGCTTGAAATTCGCGAGGAGATAATCAAGGTTACTTCGAAGACAGGTGGTCATGTCGCCTCGTCGCTTGGCGCGGTTGAGATCATCCTGGCGGTGCATTCGCTCATCGATAGTCCCACCGATAAATTCATTTTCGATGTAGGGCATCAGGCCTATGCTCACAAGTTGATTACCGGGCGTCTAAGGGAATTCCCTACGCTTCGGACGTTCGGGGGCATCTCCGGCTTCCCGCGTCCCAACGAAAGCCCTCATGACGTTCATCCGTCGGGCCACGCATCTGATTCTGTTTCCATTGCGTTGGGTTTGGCAAAAGCGCGCGAGTTGCGTGGCTCGCGCGAGAAGATAGTGGCTCTTATCGGCGATGCTGCCCTTTCGGGTGGCATGGCCTTCGAGGCACTTAATATCATCGGGCAGTTGCAGCTTCCGCTTGTCATCATCTTGAACGACAACGAGATGTCCATTTCCAAAAACGTTGGCGGTTTGGCCAAGCACATGGGCGCTTTGCGCTCGTCCGCCAAGTACAGGCAGACGCGCGATAGCGTGCAGGCTCAGTTGGAAAACGCAGGCGCTTGGGGCAACGCCGTGGTGTCGTTTGGCCGCAACATGAAAGAGTCGATGAAGCAGCTGGTGCTGCCGCAGTCGTCCATGATGTTTGAGAAGCTGGGCATTTTGTGCACCCCGCCTGTTGATGGCAACGATGTCTCGGCGCTAAAGGAAATCTTGTCTACCGCACTCGAGGCTGACGGCCCCGTGCTTGTACATGCCGTCACGAAGAAGGGCGCTGGCTATAAGCCCGCTGAGGAAGACCCCGAGCGATTCCATGGCATCGGCGCTTACGACATTGCTACGGGTACCGATATCAAAAAACCTGTGAAGGCGCCTAAGTACACGGCCGTTTTCGGAGATGCGCTGATTCGCGAAGCAACGGCCGATGAGCGCGTTGTCGCCATTACGGCGGCTATGCGCGGCGGCACGGGTCTTACGAAATTCTCGAAGGAATTCCCCGATCGTTTCGTTGACGTGGGCATTGCCGAGGAGAACGCTGTTGGCATGGCGGCAGGCCTGGCAATAGGCGGCAGCAAGCCCGTCGTGGCCATTTACTCCACGTTTTTGCAGCGTGCTTTCGATCAGGTGCTCATCAATGTTGCGTTGCCGAAGCTCGATGTCGTGTTCGCTATCGATCGTGCGGGCGTGGTGGGCGCCGATGGTTCAACGCATAACGGCATGTTCGACATCGCTTACATGCGCATGGTGCCGCATATGCGCGTTATCGCGCCTTCAAACGAAGCCGAGTTGGTAAATGCCTTGCATACGGCGCTTAAGTTGGACGGTCCCGTTGCCGTGCGTTATCCGCGCGGCGAAGCCGAGGGAGTGCCCCTGCCCGTTGCGCCGGTGGAGTTGCCCTACGGTAAGGGTGACATACGGCGCGAAGGTGAGGACATTTGCATTCTTGCTTGGGGCGACATGGTGCGCGAGGCACTTGGTGCGTCCGATATCTTAGCCGATGACGGAATAGATGCGCGTGTGGTTGACATGCGTTGGGTGAAGCCCCTCGATCGCGATGCGATCATCCACGCTGCGGCAACGAGGTTGGTCGTCACTGTTGAAGACGGCGTTATCGCAGGCGGCGCAGGCGAAGGCGTTATGGAAGTGATGCGCAGCATCGGAAGCCTTACTCCGGCATTGGTTTTGGGGGTGGGCGACCAGTTCGTGACGCATGGCACGCAGACGCAGCTTTTGCATTCGCTCGGACTCGATTCCGAAGGTATCGCCAATAGCATCATGCAACGCCTTGCCCAGGATACTCTTTCCGAATAATTCGCGCGGCTGCTTTAGTGATCTTCGAAACGCCCCTGTAACGGCGAAACATTTCCTAAAAGCAATCGAAACAATCGCGCAATGCGCGAAATTTCAAGAAATATCCCTGTGAACAGGTGATATATCTACGAGAAAACAAACGTTAATGCACGATTAACTGCACCGAAACACGCTCTCTCGAAAATCCAAGTCGTATTTGGAAATCCCGAAGGCAAGCGCGGCCGGCTCGACGAGCCCTTCGCATTTGCCTTCCCGACTAAGGAAAGAGGGAATGGGCATGTTCGATACGGGCACAACGGGCTTTATGCTTGTGGCAGCCATGCTGGTGCTGCTTATGACGCCGGGCCTGGCGTTTTTCTATGGGGGTTTGTCGCGTCGCAAAAACGTGGTGAACACGATGGTCATGTCGTTTGCGGTCATCGGCATCGTGGCTATTACGTGGACGTTGTTCGGGTGGTCGTTTGCCTATGGCGGCGATGGCTCGATCCCGTTTTTCGGCGGCTTCGATCAAATAGGGCTATCGGGCTTGGTTGCCAATATCACGGGCGAGGCGCCCGAGGCGGTGAGCCACGATTCGTATCCGGCTATGACCGATGTGATATTCCAGATGGCGTTTTGCATGATCACCACCGCGATTATAACGGGTTCGCTAGCGGGACGCATGAAGTTCGGGGCGGTGTGCATGTTCGTGGCCGCTTGGACGATCGTCGTGTACCCTGCTTTGGCCCACATGGTCTGGGGCGGTGACGGAAGCCTCATCGGCGATACCATCGGGGCGCTCGATTTTGCCGGCGGCGATGTCGTTCACATCAGCTCGGGCCTTACGGGGTTGGTGCTGTGCCTGCTTTTGGGCAAGCGCAAGGGTTTCGGCATGATGAGCTATCGCCCGCATAACGTGCCGTTTGTGGCGCTGGGCGCGACGCTTTTGTGGTTCGGGTGGTTCGGCTTCAATGCGGGGTCGCAATTCGCCCCTGATGGCGTTGCTGCGCTTGCCTTGGTGAATACCGTTGTGGCTTCGGGGTCGGCCTTGGTTTCGTGGATGATCGTCGAGCGCGTGAAGGTGGGCAAGGCCACGCTTGTCGGTGCGGCAACCGGCTTGGTTGCAGGTTTGGTCGTGATCACCCCGGCGGCGGGCTTCGTTGAGCCTTGGGCGGCGCTTATCATGGGCTTGTGCGTGTCTCCTATCTGCTATTTCGCTATATCGTTTGCCAAGGCAAAGATTGGCTACGACGATGCGCTCGATGCTTTCGGTTGCCATTGCGTTGGCGGCATCGTGGGTGGTTTGTTCACGGGCATCTTCTGCGTACCCGAGCTTTCCTGGACTGATTTCGGCGGCCTTGCGTACACCGGCGACGCCTCGCTTTTGTGCAGCCAGTTCTTGGGGATTTTGATCACAGTGGTGTTCGTGGCTGTTCTCGATCTGGTGCTGGGCTTTATCGTGAAGGCGATCTTTGGAGGCAGCTTGCGTGTTAGCGAAGAAGAGGAAGCGCGCGGCCTTGACGTTGCGGTTCATGGCGAATCTGCCTACCCTGCTTACATCGGCCTCGATTAACCTGGCGCGGAAAGGAGAGCAACAATGAAGAAAATCACGGCGATCGTTCGTCCGGAAAAACTCGAACCGCTCAAAGACGCCTTGTTCGCGGCGAGGGTAAATGGTATGACCATCTCGCAGGTTCAGGGGTGTGGCAGCCAGCATGGCTGGAAGGAATATTACCGCGGCACCGAGGTTCTTTTGAACATGGTTCCCAAGGTGAAATTCGAGATCATCGTTTCCGATGATCAGGTTGATGCAATCGTCGATGTCATCAGCACGACGGCCCGCACTGGAGAGGTGGGCGATGGCAAGATCTTCGTCTTTCCGGTCGATGAAGTTGTCCGTGTGCGCACGGGCGAGCGCGGAGAGAAGGCTGTTTAGAAACAGTTAGCTGAGGCGAATAATGAAGATTTTGTAATTGCAGTTATCTTAAGATAACAAATAGAGACAATATTGCAGGTATGCAGCACAACAGCAAAAGTGCTGGTTGCTAACAGAATTTTAGTTAGATATAGTTACCTCAAAACCACAGGAAGCCGTGCGAATCTCGCGCGGCTTCCTGTGGTTGAAAACCTATTGGAGCCGCGCCGGCAGGGTGCGCGGCAAGGGCTTCCGAAGGAGGGAACTGTGGAAAGAACACGCAAAGGCGGCATGCTGAGCAAAGTCTTCATGACATTCTTGGCTGCCGTGCTGGTGTTGGGCCTCAACCCCCGCTGTGTCTCGTGCCGCTGAGCTCGGCTCGGGCGATGGGGGGGGTAGCTGCCGAATCCACGCAGCTTGACGTCAGCGACACACAAGTGGTGGACGAACAAGATACGTCCGCTAATGTGGATTCTGACGATGCCTCAAATGGACAATCTGCCGAATCCGTCGATTCTGCGACATCTGTTGCCATCTCCGCAGAGGAAGGCGAGCAGGTAGCAGATGAAAGCGAATCTGCCGACCAGGCATCGGAGGACATGAGCCCTGATGAGCTCATCGCGCTTATGAGCGCCGCGGGCGGCTCCGCAGCGGTGCAGGATGCCACTGCGACAGGCAAGAAGATGTCCGACGTGAAACCGGGCAAATGCACCGTCTCCGCGAATTTGGTGGTTCCGGGTGAATACAATACGGTGCTCAAGGGCGTTGACGCATACGCCACCAACCCGGATAATCCCCAAGGAAAAACCGATGACGACCCGAACAACGGCGGCGAAGGCCTTACGGCAACACACGAGAACGCCCCCACTATGGGCGTGGAGAACAATGCCACCTTGGAAGTTGCGGCCGATGGCACGCGTACCATCGTGTTGAACATTCCCAACCCCGTGTTCACCATTCAAGGCATTGACGGTTGCGACAATGCCACCGCTGAGGCAACCAGCACTATTAACGGCTCCTACGGTCTTAAAACCAGTCGTATCAACCAGGTAAAGTTCACACTGGCATGCCGATCTGGTGCAGGTGACTGAAAAGGTGCGCGGCGACGTGGGAGATCAGAACAACTTCACGGCCAAGGACGTGCAGCAGACGCAGACCGTCTGCACGTTCAACGATTGCAAAGAACATCCCACGCTTTTGTTCCAAGATTAGAATGTTCCGCTAGAGCTGCGCGTTGACGTGGCTGGATGTCTCGACGGTTCCGCCTTGCAAGGGACTCGTATCGATCGTCGCAAAAGAGGGCCTGTACGAGAACTGGACTTATCAAAAAGGCATTCCTGAGGGCGAGGGCTATACGTGCTCTTATGGTACCGGCAGCAATGACAAGTATGGAAAGTATCTGCCCGGCACCTATACGGCTACGGTTACGCTTGAAGACGGCTATGTGTGGTCTGACAACACTACCGACCCGCTAACCGTCTCGTGGACTATCAACGAAGCTAAAGCCATTGCCAAACCTGCGGTTGAGAACAACGGAGGTTATTTCTACTACGATGGCGACGAGCATGGTTTGAAGATTACGCAGAACGGCAGCGCCGAGATCGAGGGCCTGCAGTTTACTCGTGATGAACCGACGGCAGCCGCCGTGGGATATTACCAAGTTGATATCAAGCCGGCATATGGCTATAAGTGGGAAAATGCGAGCTACAACGCAGCTTTCAGCTCGATGGGTACCTACACCTACGAGATCGCCCCGATTAAAGCGGCTGTTTCTGCAGGAACTTTGGTAATGGGCGTTGACGATTCCCAGACGGCCGATCTGCCTATTACCTGCTGGAAGACCGCAAGCACCAACGGCTCCGTCGTCGTGACCGCCGATGAAGTGGCAGCTTTGGGTATCACCACGAAGGGCGTTGCCGCCGATCGCATACTGACTGCTGTTAGCGGTTCGAGCTTCACTTTGCCCGACGACGCTGTGTACGTTGGCGGCTTCAATTTCGAGCTTTCTGACGACGCGCTGCCCGTAGTCGACAACTACAACATATTCATCGATCGAGAGGGTTGGATTCGCGCTTGCGATTTGGCGCGATCGGCGAATCGCGAATGCCGTTCAGCGGGGCTTTCCGACAGATAATTGCTTTTTCACTTGTGGTGTGTTACAAAATAAAAAATCGTAACACCGAACCGGGAAAGCGCTAGGGCATGGGCGATGGCGGGAAACCGCCCCGTTGCAAGCACGGTGCTTTCGCAAGGAGGGCCAATCATGATCAACGCAAACAGCATCTCTCGTCGAACGTTCGCCAAAATGCTTGGGGCGGGTGCCGCAGCAGTTCCCTTTGTTGGCGTTCTTGCCGGTTGCTCGGGTCGCGCTGCGGACGGCTCGTCGTCTGCAGCCCAAGAAGCTTCGAGCGAAGCGAAGACCCAGGTTATCGTAACCATGCCCCCGTCATCAGAGCCTGAGGCGGGCTTCAATCCGTTGGTGTCATGGGGCTGCGGCGAGCATGTGCACGAGCCGCTTATCCAATCGACGCTTATCACGACCACGGTCGACATGGGCTTCAAAAACGATCTTGCCACTTCTTATGAGTGCTCGGATGATGGTCTTACTTGGGCGTTTGCGATTCGCGACGACGTGAAGTTCACCGACGGGGAGCCGCTTACGGCGGCCGACGTTGCTTTCACGCTCAAGGGGATCATGTCCTCGGAAGCTTCGGAATGCGACCTTTCCATGGTGAGTTCGGTCGAGGCGCCCGATGATACTACGGTCAGACTGCGGCTCAGCAAGCCGTTCAACGCCATCTTATATACCCTCGCCGTGATCGGTATCGTGCCCGAGCATGCATACGGTTCCGATTATGGCGAGAACCCTATCGGCAGCGGCCGCTATATGCTCGAGCGCTGGGATAAGGGGCAACAGGTTATCCTCACGGCAAATCCAGACTATTACGGTGACGCTCCCAAGATGCAGCGCGTGGTGGTGGTCTTTAAAGAGGAGGACGCATCGCTCGCGTCCGCGAAAGCCAGCGAGGCTGATGTTGCCTACACCTCGGCTACCTTCGCGGCCAACCAGCCCAAGGGGTTCGACCTTCTCAACTGCGCCTCCGTGGATTCGCGCGGCATTTCGCTGCCTACGGTTGCCGCCGGGGCGCCGGCGACGCGCTCTAATGGCGTCGATTACGAAACCGGCAATGATGTGACTTCCGATATCGCTATGCGCCGCGCCATCAACTACGGAGTCGACCGCACTTCGCTTATCGACCATGTTCTTTCCGGCTATGGCGAAGCAGCTTACAGCGTGTGCGACGGCATGCCTTGGGCAAATGAGGCGATGCGCTGCGAAACCGATGTCGCCAAGGCGAAAAGCATTCTCGACGATGCTGGTTGGACGCCTTCATCCGATGGGATTCGCGAGAAAGACGGTACGCGCGCAAGCGTCACGCTGTATTATGCCGCCGGCGACACCGTGCGCCAAGCCATCGCCACCGAATTCGCCGAGCAGATGAAAGATCTCGGCATAGAGGTGAATCTCAAGGGCGCCAGCTGGGACGACATCTACCTGCGTCAATTCAGTGACCTGGTGCTTTGGGGCTGGGGAAGCAATTCACCCATCGAACTGTATAACCTTACGTATTCTGCGGGCGTGGGCAACTACGCCTCGTACAAGAATGCTACGGTCGATGCGCACATCGATGCCGCCTTGGCGACCCCGCGCGTGGAAGATTCTTACGACGAATGGAAGCTTGCGCAGTGGGACGGCGTCGAGGGCGTAGCTCCGCAGGGCGCAGCCACGTGGGTATGGTTCGCGAATGTCGACCACCTGTATTTCGTCAAAGAAAACCTTGTCGTTGCCGAGCAGAAGCGCCACCCGCATGGTCATGGCTGGAGCTTGGTGAACAACGTCGACCAGTGGGAATGGGCTTAAAGCCCACGGTGGCGTATAGAGACATGGCAAAATTCGTCGTTAAGAGCATAGTGCGTTTCGTGCTGCTTATGCTGGCGGTAAGCTTCGTTGTATTCGCTCTGGTAAGTGCGTCTCCTATCGATCCTGTTCAGGCGAACGTCGGGCAGGCGGCTTATGCGAACATGAGCGAAGCGAAGCGCGCGGCCCTTACGCAGTATTGGGGCGGCGACACACCGCTTTTCGAGCGTTATATCCATTGGATGGGCGATCTTTTGCAGGGCGATATGGGAATGTCGCTTCGTTTTAATGCGCCAGTTGCGCAGGTTATCGCCGAGCGCGCGGGCAATTCGTTTTTGCTGATGTTCGTCGCTTGGGTTGCAAGCGGCGCATTCGGATTCGTGCTGGGGGTTTCCGCCGGGGTTTTTAGGGGGAGCGTCATCGACAAGTTCGTGCGCGGGTATTGCTATGTGCTGGCGGCTACTCCTTCGTTTTGGGTAGGGCTCATCTTGCTGACGGTTTTCGCGGTGTGGTTGGGGTGGTTCCCGTTGGGGCTATCAGTACCCGTAGGTGCATCTGCCGGGGCTGTTTCTGCTGCTGACGTGCTATCTCATTTGGCGCTCCCCGCCATAACGTTGTCTTTGGTCGGGGTAGCGAGCATTGCTTTGCACACGCGTGAAAAGGCCGTCGACATAATGGAGAGCGACTATGTGCGCTTTGCGCGCGTGCGTGGCGAGAGTACGGGTCAGACGGTCGTGCATCATGTGCTGCGCAACGTGGCGCTTCCGGCGCTTACGCTGCAGTTTGCTTCGATCTCCGAGATATTTGGCGGATCGGTGTTGGTCGAGCAGGTGTTTTCATATCCGGGACTCGGGCAGGCGGCGGTGACCGCGGGTGTGGGCAGCGATGTTGCGCTTTTAGCGGGGATCGCGCTGGTTTCCGCGGCGCTTGTTTTTGGCGGCAACACCATAGCCAACGTGCTTTACGGAGTGATCGATCCGCGCATGCGCGTGAATACGCATAAAGGGGCGATTTTTTGATGGCCGAGTTGGAAAGTGCGTGCGCTTCTTCGGCTGCGCCGCTTTTACATGCCCCCGAAGGACGTGGTTCCAACCGCGTGTTCGCTTTGGGCACTTGCCTAGCTGCGATCTTGGCGCTGGCCGCCATTGTGGTGGCGGGCATTTTTCTTAGTGATGCCGCTACGCAATCGAATTTCGCGCAAAAGAACATGGCCCCCTGCGCCGCGCATCTTTTCGGTACCGACTGGATGGGGCGCGATATGTTGACGCGCACGCTGGCCGGTCTCTCTACGAGCGTTTTGCTCGGGTTGGCCGCAGCAACCGCTTCGGCGTTTATCGCGCTGGCTTTGGCCGCGTTTGCGGCTTTGGGCGGAAAACGGGCCGATGCCGTTGTCACCTGGTTGGTCGACCTGATTATGGGCATCCCGCATATCGTTTTGCTGATTTTGATTTCGTTTGCATTGGGCAAAGGGTTTTGGGGCGTTGCCGTGGGCGTTGCACTTACTCATTGGCCAAGCCTCACGCGCGTGTTGCGCGCAGAGATCCTGCAGGTTCGTCAGGCTCCTTACGTGGCGGTTGCTCGCAAGCTGGGGCAAAGCCGCGCAAAGATTGCCCTCACGCATATGCTCCCTGCGGTGTTTCCGCAGTTCGTCGTTGGCTTGGTGCTTCTTTTCCCCCATGCGATCTTGCACGAGGCGGCGGTGACGTTTTTGGGTTTCGGCCTATCTCCTGATCAGCCTGCTATCGGAATCATCCTCAGCGAATCGATGGGCTATCTTTCGGCGGGCATGTGGTGGCTTGCGGTGTTTCCCGGTTTAGCGCTGGTTGTTTGCGTGCTGCTGTTCGACTTGGCCGGTTCGAGCCTGCGCAAGCTTGTCGATCCGCATACGGCGCAGAGGTAGAGACTATGCAGAACGAAGATCATCGCGATTTCCAAAAGCACCATCATCACACTCACGCGCTAAGCTCGCATCATGAACACGGCCATCACCTGCTGCAAGTGGAAGATCTCACCGTGTCGTTTCGCATGTATGATGAGCAGCAACCGTTTTTCCACGCCAAAAAGAAGCGCGTCGAAGTGCTGCATGGCTTAAGCCTTTCCGTGCATGCGGGCGAGATTATCGCCGTCGTAGGGGCGTCGGGCTCGGGTAAGACCCTCCTTGCCGACGCCATCATGGGCGCCTTCGAGCCGAATGCGCATGTGACGGGAAACGTTTGGTTTGACGGCGAGCTGCAGGATGCGCGCGGTCTCGCAATGCTTCGCGGGCACGGGATATCGATGGTGCCGCAAAGCGTGCGTGCGCTCGATCCTTTGGTGCGGGTGGGGCGCCAGGTCGAAGGGTTTGCTGCTTCGCGCGATCAGCGCCATGCGCGTCGTGAGAAGCGCGAGTTGCTTTTCGAGCGCTATGGTTTGGTGCCTGAGGTGGCGCTTATGTACCCGCATGAGCTTTCGGGCGGTATGGCGCGACGTGTGCTTTTGTGCACTGCGCTCATGGACGATCCGCGCGTGATCGTTGCCGACGAGCCCACCCCGGGGCTCGATCTTGATTTGGCTGTTCGCGCGATGGATGATTTTCGTGCATTCGCCGATCAGGGCAATGGGGTTCTGCTCATAACCCATGATATCGAGCTTGCCTTGCGCGTTGCCGACCGCATTGCGGTGTTTAAGGACGGCACTGTGGTCGAGGAGACGGCGGTGGAGAATTTCGATTCTCCCGAGCATTTGTCGCACCCGTTCTCGCGCGAGCTTTGGCGCGCGTTGGATGAAGTGGTTTTCGCTGCACCCTTCGATAGCGGATTGCATGCAGAAGGCGTTGCCTCCGAAGGGCGCCTGCAAGGAAAAGCCTTGGCTTCGATCGGCTCGGACGAGGGGAGTTCTGTATGCTAGAGGCGCGAGGCATCGCATTCGGCTATGGTGCGCAATTGCTTTACCAGGGTTTTGACTTGTCGGTTGCTCCTGGTGAACGGGTGGCGCTTAGCGCTCCTTCGGGTTTTGGCAAGACGACGCTGTGCCGCATCCTTGCGGGTTACGAGCATCCGTGGGAAGGGGACGTCGTAGCCGACGGCCGCCTGCTTCCTCGCAAGGGCGTATCCCCTGTTCAGTTGATTGTGCAAAATCCCGAAACTGCTGTCGACCCGCGTTTGCGCATGGCTAAAACGCTCGCTCAGGCCGGTACTGTGCCCGACCGCATTATCGAAGGGCTTGGCATCCGCGAAGCGTGGCTCACGCGCTATCCTCATGAGCTTTCCGGCGGTGAACTGCAGCGATTTTGTATTGCCCGTGCGCTTGCGTCTTCGCCGCGATATCTCATCGCCGACGAGATATCGACTATGCTCGATGCCGTTACGCAGGCCCAGATCTGGAGCTTTCTGCTAAAAGAGATCAAGCGCGAAAAGATGGGCCTGGTGTTTGTCTCTCATTCGCCGGCTCTCACGGAAAAAATCGCCACGCGCGTGATTGACCTGCGGAAATGCGCCAAGAGCTAGCTTTTCTCCAAAACCATTTGGGCAACTCGTGATGAATTGTCAACGACCCCGAAACACTGTGCACGACAAATGCCGGCATGGTATACTAATGCAGCTTGTAAGACGGACTTGCAAGCGACAGTATTGGCCCCCGAGACATGTTTGTTGCACGGCATGAGGTTTTCTAGCAAGGTTTCATGTCACCCGAACATGGTAAATGTTAGCAATCAATCATGGCGAAGGGTCCCCGAGTATATTGAAAGGGGTCCGTTTTGACCGAAATCAAAAATCCGTCCGTCATCGATTTCTCGGACATCTCCGACGAGCAGATGAACCAGATGATCGATGGCACCCTTACCGAGTTCGACGAGGGCGACCTGGTTGATGGCACGGTCGTGAAGATTGAGCGCGACGAGGTTTTGGTGGACATCGGCTTCAAGAGCGAGGGCGTTATCCCTGTTCGCGAGCTCTCCATCCGCAAGGATGCCGATCCTGCCGATTTGGTTACCGTTGGTGACGAGATCGAGGCTTTGGTTCTTCAGAAGGAAGACAAGGACGGTCGCCTGATTCTTTCCAAGAAGCGCGCCGAGTACGAGCGTGCTTGGATCTCCGTCGAGGAGAAGTTCAAGGCCGGCGAGCCTGTTACCGGCGAGGTTATCGAAGTCGTCAAGGGCGGCCTGATCCTCGACATCGGCCTGCGCGGCTTCCTGCCTGCATCTTTGGTTGACCTTCGCCGCGTGAAGGATCTGGATGCCTACATGGGCACCGAGCTCGAGGCGCGCATCATTGAGATGGATCGCAACCGCAACAACGTCGTTCTTTCTCGTCGTGTCATCCTCGAAGAGGGCCGCAAGAACGAGCGCGTTGAGATTCTTGCCAAGCTTTCCAAGGGCATGCGTCTTAAGGGCACCGTTTCCTCTATCGTCGACTTCGGCGCATTCGTCGACCTGGGCGGCATCGACGGCCTGGTTCACATCTCCGAGCTTTCTTGGAACCATGTCAACCATCCTTCCGAGGTTGTCAAGGTCGGCCAGGAAGTCGAGGTCGAGGTTCTCGACGTCGATCTTCAGCGCGAGCGCATCTCCCTCGGTCTCAAGCAGACCACGCCTGATCCGTGGATCAAGCTCGTCGAGAACTACCCTGTCGGCACCATCGTCGACGGCACCGTTACCAAGGTTGTCCCCTTTGGCGCATTCGTCGCTCTGGGCGAGAACACCGAGGGCTTGGTGCACATCTCCGAGATGGCTCCGCGTCACATCGACACGCCTGCACAGGTCGTGAAGGTTGGCGACGTTGTCAAGGTCAAGGTTATGGATGTCAACCCCGAGCGTCGTCGCATCAGCCTGTCCATGAAGGCCGCTGCTGCAGAGCTTGGCATCGAGATTGAAGTCGATGGCTCCATCCAGCCCGAAGAGCGTCCTGCTAAAAAGGCTGACGCTCCCGCCGAGGAAGCTGCTGCTACCGAGGCCGAGTAGTTTTTCAGGCTGCATATCTTTAGAAAGGAGGCGCAAGCCTCCTTTCTTTTTGCCTATCTTGCAGGCGTATTGGACTGCGGAACAAAAGCGCGCGGGCTGTTGGGCAAGGTGAATTTGGACCTTACGGAAAGGTTTCGACGTGCCGAGATAACAGAGGCGCTTCCCTTCGCGGAAGTTACCCTTGGTTGTCGCTTGGGGTTGTGCGACAATGAAGGCGAACAATACGAACTGAATATCTTGAGGTGCTTTCATGCCTGCGCAATTCAATATCAGCGCGGCCGATCCCAAAACCGTCTCGCTGTTTCAGCAGCACTTCGGCCTGCCGCGTTTCATCGCAACAACTATGGCTTCTCGCGGGATAAGCACGGTGGAGGATGCCGAACGTTTTCTTTCTCCGTCGCTCGATCGCGATTGGCTCGATCCTTATCTCATCACGAACATCGGCAAGGTTGCCGATGCACTCGAAGCTGCTGTTCGAGAGCACAAGCATATCGTGGTTTACGGCGATTTCGATGTCGATGGCGTATCGGCCACGGCGGTGCTCACCCGTGGCTTGCGTGCGCTTGGCGGGCATGCGACTCCGTTTATCCCGCGTCGTTTCGAAGATGGGTACGGATTGTCGATGTCTGCCTTCGAGCGCTTGAAAAAACTCGATCCTGAGCTTATCGTCACGGTCGATTGCGGCATCTCGTGCAAACAAGAAGTGTCGAGTATCTTGGCGTGCGGGGTCGATGTTGCCATCACCGACCATCACGAACCCTCCGATCTGGTTCCCGAGGGGGTTCCTGTCGCCGATCCTAAGTGCGACGAGGGATGCCCAAGCTCCATTTTAGCCGGCGTTGGCGTTGCTCTAAAACTTGTGCAAGTGCTGGGCGGGCGCTTTGGGTTCCCGCACCTTTGGCGTTCGTATACCGACTTGGCAACCCTTGGCACGGTGGCCGATCTCATGCCCATGCGTGATGAGAACCGCGCCTTGGTGGCCGATGGCTTAAGCCATATCAACGAGTCGCCGCGACCGTGCATAGCGGCGCTGCTTGGACGTTCGGGGGCTGCGGGCAAGCCTGTTACGGCCACTAACTTGAGCTTTTCGCTGGTGCCGCGCCTAAATGCCGCTGGACGCATGGGCGATGCCCAGGTGGCGCTCGATTTGCTGATGACTGACGACTTCGATGCCGCTTGCAAGCTTGCAGCCGAGCTCGAAACCGTCAACGACCGCCGGCGTTCCATCGAGGCCGAGCTTTCCGAGGTCGCGCGCGAAAAAGCCGCTGAGGTTTACCACGGGCAACGTGTTTTGGTCGTTGCGGGCGAGGGTTGGCACGAAGGCGTGAAGGGCATAGTTGCGAGCCGTTTGGTGCATGCTTACGGCGTTCCCTGCCTGCTGTTCACCATTGAGGGCGATGAGGCGCGCGGTAGCGGCCGCACGGTTGGCCAGGTGAATCTCTTCGAGGCGGTAAGCAGCGCCGAGGACCTGCTCACGCGTTTTGGTGGACACGGCGCGGCGGTGGGCGTCACCCTTCCCGTAGCTAATCTCGATGCATTTGCCGAGCGCCTCGATGCTTATATGGCGAATTTGCCCGAGGATGCGTTCCATCCCCTTATTGAGATCGATTCGGTCGTCTCGCTTGACGAACTTACCTTGGATAATGTCGAGAAGATCGATTTGCTTGCGCCGTTTGGCCAAGAGAACCGCGTTCCGTGCCTATTGGCGCGCGATGTCACCATGACGAATTGCCGTGCGGTCGGCGCCGAGAAAAACCACTTCTCCTGCGCTCTTTCCGATGGGACGAATCGCATCTCAGGAATAATGTTCCACTGCAACGACATTGACGTCTTGCTGCAGACAACCAACGTGGTGAACGCCGCTTTTGAGGTGCAGATAGACGAATGGCGCGGGCGCCGCTCGGTGAAGGCCATGCTGAAATCGCTTTCGCCGGCAACGATGTGCGGCGCGCTCGAGGCATGCCTCGATCCTCAAAACACCAGCTTCGTGTCGCGTCTTTTTGCGACAAGCGACGAGGTTCTTTGTGAAAACTGCACCGAGAGCTCCGAGGCCATCGAGGCATACGAAGCCGATCGTATCTCCAATCGCGAGAAGTGGGAGCAGCGCGCGCAAACGAACCCCGATAAGCTCGAGGCTGATATCATAAAGGCCCTGATCGGCGATGCTTCGCTTCATAAATCGCAGCGCGATGTCCTTGACAACCTGGCTGCGGGCAAGTCGGTCATGGCGGTTATGGCAACGGGGCGTGGTAAATCGCTCACTTTCCATGTACATGCTGCGATGTCGGCTTTGCGCGACCATAGGGCGAGCTTGTTCGTTTATCCGCTGCGCGCGCTTATCGCCGACCAGCTGTTCCATTTAAATGATGCGCTTTCGCGGTTCGGGCTTTCGATAGACGCGCTTACCGGCGAAAGCACGCCCGACGAGCGCCGCCGCATCTATCGCGAGCTCGCCGAGGGCAAAACCGATATCGTCTTGACCACGCCGGAGTTCCTCGAATACCACGTCGAAGAGCTTGCTGCGGCAAAGCGTATCGGCTTTGTGGTTGTGGACGAAGCCCACCACATCGCGCAATACAAAAACGGTAGCCGCGAAGCGTATGGCACTATCGGAAAATCAATCGAGCGCTTGGGCGCCCCGACGGTTCTTGCGCTTACCGCCACGGCAAACGGCGACGTTGCACGCGATATCGCATCCATATTGCCGATCGATGTGTGCGTTTTCGACAAGACGCGTCGCGTCAACCTCGAAGTTGATGATCGTCGCAGCATGAAAGCGCGCGAGGATTATCTAGCACAGCTGGTTGCCACGGGCGAGAAAACCGTGGTGTATGTGAGCTCGCGCGAGAAATCGGTTTCGGTAGCGCGCGTTCTGCGCTCGAAAGTGGTGCAGCTTGCCCCGATGATAGGGTTTTACAATGCGGGCCTCGACCGACATGAGCGCACGCGTATCGAGGAGATGTTCCGTTCGGGCGCGTTGAGCGTGCTGGTGTCCACCTCTGCTTTCGGTGAGGGCGTGAACATTCCCGACGTGAAGCACGTGGTTTTGTTCAACATGCCATTCAACGAAATCGAGTTCAACCAGATGAGCGGCCGCGCTGGACGCGATGGGCGGCCTGCGTGCGTGCATCTGCTGTACAGTCGCGCTGATTCGCAGGTAAACGAGCGCATCCTGTGCGATGCCACGCCCGATCGCGATGTTCTGGTCAAGGTGTATCGCTATCTGATGGGACGTCAGCGCCAGGTGGGTAACGCGTGCTTCTCGGCCGGCACCACCGAGATCGCCTACGGCGTCTCTCCCGAAGCGCCGATGAACGCGGCAAGCGTCGAATGCGCCATTGCGGTGTTTCGCGAGCTGGGCCTTATCGAGACGCATGCCGAATCGACGATGGGCGATGAGGCGCGCATGATCTGCGTGAAAAGCGGGCATGCGAAGGTGGACCTTACCGATAGCGTTCGCTATCGCGAGGGCATGGGCGAGCGCGCTATCTTCGAAGAATACAAGCAACGCGCCATGGGCGAAACCGCCGAGCAGATTCGCAATCGGGTGATCGCGCCCATCGTTCCTGCTTGCGCGGGAGCCGAAGGCTTCGACGAGTGTCTATGCGATTAGGTCCAGTGCGGGCAAATTTGCTGCCTGCGATATAATGAGAAGATATTGGCGTTTGCCAACGCATTGTCGTTTTTTGATTGCGTGCGATTATTTTTCCGCACGCCGCGAAGGTGGGGTTTGCCATGGCGCGGAATAGCCAGGATTCCCAAAGCAAGATGCCGGCCCTTGTTCAGGATGATTACAAGGTGGGTCACGGCGCTCGCAACAAGGGCGAGACGCCAGAGGAGCGTTTTGCCCTTTTGCAGGACATGACCAAGACGTATCTGACTTCCGACGAAGAGGATATGCTCGCCCGCGCTTTCGAGTTTGCGTCTAAGGTCCATGCAGGTCAAAAGCGCAAAAGCGGCGAGCCGTTCGTTGCCCATCCGGTTGAGGTCGCCATAATTTTGGCTGACTTGCGTATGGACGTGGAAACCCTCACCGCGGCGCTTCTGCACGACACCATCGAGGACACGAGCACCACCGATCAAGAGATCACCAGTCTTTTCGGCGAGCGCGTAACCCAGCTTGTCGAGGGCGTTACCAAGATCACGCGTATCGAGGTCGAAAGTTTGTCCGATGAGCAGGCGGCAACCATCCGCAAGATGTTCGTCGCCATGAATCAGGATATTCGCGTTGTGGTCATCAAACTGGCCGACCGCCTTCATAACATGCGTACGCTCAGTTCGCTTCGCGAAGACCGGCGCATTTTCAAGGCACGTGAGACGCTTGAGATCTATGCCCCGATTGCGCATCGTTTGGGTATCAACTCCATCAAATGGGAGCTTGAGGATTTGTCGTTCTATTATCTCGAGCCCGCCAAATATCAGCAGGTGAAGCGCCTGGTTGCCGAAAGCCGCACAGCGCGAGAGGAATATCTGGATAAAGTTATCGAGCAGCTGCGCGAAGAGATGGACAAAGTGGGCATCGAGGCCCAGATCATGGGTCGTCCCAAGCACCTTTATTCCATTTATCAGAAGATGACCAAGCGCGATAAGGATTTCAGCGAGATCTTCGACCTCATCGCCGTGCGCCTCATCGTGAAAACCGTGAAGGACTGCTATTCGGCATTGGGCGCAGTCCATACGCTGTGGCACCCGATGCCGGGGCGTTTCAAAGACTACATCGCCATGCCCAAGTTCAATATGTACCAAAGTTTGCATACCACGGTCATCGGCCCGTCGGGGCAGCCTCTTGAGGTGCAGATCCGCACCGAGGAGATGCACCAGAAGAGCGAATTCGGTGTGGCTGCGCATTGGCTCTACAAGGAAAACGGCGGCAAGCAGGGCAAGGACGCCGAGTTCGACAAGCAGCTCGCATGGCTTCGCCAGATGGTCGACTGGCAGGACGAAACCCAGGATTCGCGCGAATTCTTGAAAGACTTAAAAGTTGACCTCGATCCCGATGAAGTGTTTGTCTTCACTCCTAAAGGTGAGGTCAAAAGCTTGCGTTCGGGTTCTACCCCGGTCGATTTCGCCTATGCGATCCATACCGAGGTGGGCAATCATTGCGTGGGCGCGAAGGTGAACGGCAAGATCGTGCCGCTGTCTTATCAGCTTCAAATGGGCGATCGCATCGAAATCCTCACGCAGAAGAGCGCAACTCCGTCACGCGGATGGTTGGGCATCGTGCGCACCCCGTCGGCGCGTTCGAAGATCCGCAACTATTTCTCTAAGATCAGCCGTGGCGATGATTTGCAGCTTGGGCATGACAAGCTCATGCGCGAGATGCGAAAGCACGGCATGGGTCTTTCGAATGCCCAGGCTACGCGCGCGATGAAAACCGTTGCCGAGCATCTGGGCTACAAAGATTCAGACGACATGCTGGTAGGGATAGGCAGCAACAAGGAAAGCGCCCAACATGTCGCCAACCGTATCCTCAAATTGGTGGTTGACGACGGCACCAAAGAAGCCGAGCAGCCCGCCATCGGCGCATCGGCGATGTCGACTGGCAAGATGCCCCCCATGCTCACCAGCGTGAAGCGCCCCAAGCGTCACGAGACGCATTCTTCCAACGGGGTGGTGGTAAAGGGCCTCGACGATGTTTTGGTGCGCCTGTCCAAATGCTGTAACCCCGTGCCGGGCGACGACATCTTGGGCTTTGTAACGCGCGGGCGCGGCGTATCGGTGCATCGTGCCGACTGCCCCAATGCTAAGGATTTGCTGCGCGAACCCGAGCGCATCATCGAGGTGGAGTGGGAAAAGGATCGCACGGCGTCCACTTCGTACAAGGTCGACGTTTACATCGAGGCGCTCGATCGCATGAACCTTTTACGCGATGTCGTCGCCGTGCTTTCGGAAGAGGGCGTCAACGTGCTCAACGCCTCTACCAGCACGCAGCGCGATGGCATGGTGACCATGCGTTTTTTGTTCCAAGTTTCGGCGGTTGAGCACGTCGACGATATCGTGGCGCAGCTTTACGGCGTAGACGGCGTTTTCGAGGCGCGTCGCATGAAGCCAGGCGAAAGCGTCGGCAGGAAGGATGACTGACCGTGTCCGAGTTGACTGACCTTCATACGGTAGAGGGCGGATGCCTCCCCGTTCGTTTCCTGGTTCTCGGCCCGATTGAGAACAACGTGTATTTCATAAACGACGCCGCTGCGACCATCGTGGTCGACCCTTCGTGCGAGGTTGATAGCATTCTTGAGGCTCTTGGCGGGCGTAAGCTCGATGCAATCGTGCTTACTCACAGGCATTGGGATCATGTTGGCGCGGCCGCTGCGCTGCGTCGCGCGACGGGGGCGACGGTCATCGCCTCGACAGTTGATGCTCCCTATATCACGCGCGAGAAGATCATGCTGGGCGAGAAGGATCATGGTATCGAGCCGTGCCCTGTCGACTACGAGGTAAACGATGGCGACGTAGTGCAGATAGGGGACATGGCTTGGCGTGTTTTCCTTACCCCGGGTCATACGCCGGGCAGCATGTGCCTGTTCATCGATCCGCGGTTTGGGACCAACAAGGCCGGCGCGCCTATTCTCATAGCCGGCGACACGCTGTTCTTTGGAAGCATCGGCCGCACGGATTTTTCCGACGGAAGCATGGACGATATGCGCGAATCATTGAAGCATCTTGCCGTTTTGCCTGATAAAACTATTGTTTTACCTGGTCATGCAAGCCAAACGACTATCGGCGCCGAGCGTCGCCGCGTGTTCGCCCGCTACGCTCCGACTGGCAAGTACGAAACGTATCCGCGCTTGGACGAATGATAACGGCTGGGAAACGATTGTCGATAATGCCCGATTGCGGCATACCTGTGCATAGATAACCCCACGTGCATGCGCTAAAATTTCGCCAAAGCCTACCGAAGGAGACCCAATGGCAAAGAAGCATAAGTTCGATTATTTCGATGCATTTGAGAAGCAAACGAAGATCGCCTGCGAAGAGGCTGAGCTTCTTGCCGAGATGGTCGATTCGTTTGTCGCCACCGACGAACTTGTGCCTCAGCTTGAGCGCGCGCATGAGGTCGAGCACCGCGGCGATGTCATCGACCACGATGTATTCCAGCATGTGGCGGTTGATTTCATCACTCCTATCGAGCGCGGCGACATTCTCGAGCTTTCCCAGGCTCTTGATGACGTGGTCGATGGCATCGAGGAGTCGATGCAGCGCTTCTACATGTATGACATCCACTACATGCATGCGTATGCCAAGGATTTTGCAAAGATCATCCGCAAATCAACCAAAGCGCTCAATCGCGCGATGGACGACTTCCGCAATTTCAAGAAGTCGAAGAAGCTCCATGCTTTCATAGACGAGGTGAACGAACTCGAGGAGCAGGGCGATATCCTGTACACCAAGGCTACGCGCGAGCTGTTCCAGCACCCCGAAGACCCCATCGAGGTTCAGGTGTGGGCGAACATCTTCGATTGCCTCGAATCGGTTTGCGATGCATGTGAAGAAGTTGCCGAGATCATGGGTAACATCTCGTTGAAGAACATGTAACGCCAAAAAAGACCAGCCGCCTCCCGTTTCAAGAGCTGCAAGAAACGGGAGGCGGTTCTAGTTTGCGGGCTTTTCCTCTAAGTGGTGCCGTTCGCGCGTTTTATCTTGGGTGAAACATGACGAGCCGCCCGTTTTTGCTATAGTGCTTGCATTACGAGCACGAATCTAGCTCCACTTAGGGAGAAAAACATGGCTTTAATCGTCTGCAAATTCGGGGGGACCTCTGTTGCTTCCCCGGAGCGCATACAAAAAGTCGCCAAGCGTCTTATCGCGCGTAAGCAGGAAGGCAACGACGTCGTTGCCGTCGTGTCGGCTATGGGCAAGACCACCGACGAGCTGGTGGGGTTGGCGAAGGCGCTCAACGGTAATCCGCCGGTGCGCGAAATGGACCGCTTGCTTTCCACGGGCGAGCAGGTTTCCATGTCGCTTTTGGCTATGGCCATCGAAGCCCGCGGCTACAAAGCCATGAGCTTCACCGGGCGTCAGGCGGGTATCGAAACCAACAGCTCGCATCAGCGCGCGAAGATAGTCAAAGTCCACAGCGAGCGCATTATGGAGGCTATCTCCCAAGGCGCCATCCCCGTTATCGCTGGTTTTCAGGGTATCGACCCCAACGGCGACATCACCACGCTTGGTCGTGGCGGGTCCGATACCACGGCAGTGGCTATCGCTTGGGGCATCAATGCCGATGTGTGCGAGATTTATTCCGATGTCGACGGCGTTTATAGCGCCGACCCGCGCGTCTGCCCGCATGCGCGCAAACTCGATCAGATTTCCTACGACGATATGCTGGAAATGTCTGCGGCAGGCTCGGGCGTGCTTCAGATGCGCGCCGTCGAGTTCGCCAAAAAATACGGCGTCGTCATCCATTCGCGTTCGGCGTTCACCGACACCGAAGGAACCTATGTCAAGGAGGCTACCGATATGATGGAGGAAGCCGTGATCACCGGCATCGCTCATGATACTTCCGAGGTGAAGGTGACTATTCGTGGTGTTCCTGACGCCACGGGCGTTGCGGCGCGCCTTTTTGGCGCTCTTGCCGCTAACAGCGTGAATACCGATATGATCATCCAGAACGCCTCCGAGGATGGGGTGACCGACATTTCCTTCACGTGCCCCGGGGCCGACTTGCCTCGCGCGCGTGAGACCGTGGATGTGGTCGCGCCCGAAATAGGCGCACGCGAAGTGGTGGTCGACGAAGACATCGCCAAGGTGAGCCTGGTCGGCACGGGTATGAAATCGTCGCCGGGCGTTGCCGCCAAGGCATTTGCCACGTTGGGCGAGAACCAGATCAATATCGATGCCATATCCACGTCGCCTATTCGCTTGTCGGTTGTCGTATCTGCCGCTCAGGCTGCAGAGGCGGTGCGTTGCCTGCATACAGCGTTCGGTCTCGATTCCGACGAGATCTTTGAGGAAACGCAGCTTTCCGCTGAAGAAATCGCTGCAAAAATGAACAAGGGCCGCTAGGTCAGGAAGGAGCCCGATATGGCTTGGACGAAGAAAATCCCTGCAAATCCGGTTGTTGCCGTCGCTGGCGCCACGGGCGCCGTTGGTTCCGAGTTCATGCAGGTGTTGCATGATCTTGATTTCCCAGCAAGCAAGGTTATCCCGCTGGCATCTGCGCGCTCTGCTGGCAAAGAGATTGATTTCGCTGGTTGCGGTCAGGTCCCCGCTGGCAAGCTGGTTGTGCAGGAGATGACCCCCGAGGCATTCGAGGGTGTGGATATCGCCTTGTTCTCGGCTGGTGCAGGCGTTTCCAAGGCGATGCGCCAGGCTGTGGTCGATGCCGGCGCTGTAATGATCGACAACTCGAGCGCCTTCCGCATGGATGAGGATGTTCCGCTGGTGGTGCCTGAGGTCAACCCTCAGGATGTCGAATGGCACAACGGCGTTATCGCCAACCCTAACTGCTCTACCATCCAGATGGTCGTGGCGCTGCAGGCCCTTGAGACCGTGGCTCCCATCAAGCGCGTGGTGGTGTCCACCTATCAGGCTGCAAGCGGCGCGGGCGTTGCTGCCATGAACGAGCTTTACGACCAGACGCGCGATTATCTTGACGGCAACGATTTCGAGTCGCATGCTTTCAGCGACCAGATCGCCTTCAACATCATCCCGCATATCGACGTTTTCTTGGACGACGATTCTACGAAGGAAGAATGGAAGATGATCGTCGAGACCAAGAAGATCATGGGGCATCCGCAGTTGGGCGTTGCCGCAAACTGCGCGCGCGTGCCGGTGCTGCGTTGCCATGCCGAGTACGTGAATGTCGAGTTCGACGGTCCCATCAGCCAAGAGCAGGCGCGAGCCGCCTTTGAGGCGGCCGAAGGCGTTGTCTTGAACGACGATCCCGCGAACAACGGGTATCCGATGCCAGGGCTTTTGGCTCATACCGACAAAGTGTATGTTGGGCGTGTGCGTAAGGATGCCAGTGTGGAGAACGGCATCTCGTTCTGGTGCGTTATGGATCAAATCCGTAAAGGCGCTGCGCTCAATGCCGTGCAGGTTGCCCAGCTGCTTTTGCCGCAGGCTTAAGAGGAAACGCGCAGGTTTGATCTTGCAAGCAACGAGGTGCAGCCGTTTTGGTTGCGCCTCGTTTTGTTTACAATGGCGTCATGGCAAAAAACGAAGACAGATCTCTAGGCAAGCGCGAGAAACCCGCCAGCCCCAAAAAGCAGCCGAAGAAAATGCGGCTTGACGACTTGTTGGTCGAGCGCGGCTTTTTCGTCGGTCGCGATGACGCCTTGCGCGCCATTCTCGCGCACGAGGTGCGCGTTGACGATGTGTATGCCACCAGCGGGGCAGTGAAGGTTTCGCCCGATGCCGAGCTGTACGTGCGGGGAGGGGCGCCCTATGTCTCGCGTGGAGGGTTTAAGCTGCGCGGCGCACTCGATGCTTTCGGGCAGGATGTTTCGGGCTTGCGCTGCATCGATATCGGCTCTTCGACCGGCGGTTTCAGCGATTGTCTATTGCAGGGGGGCGCGGCGCATGTAGCGTGCGTCGATGTCAACTACGGACAGCTTGCCTGGAAGGTTCGCCAAGACGAACGGACGGCTGTGTTTGAGCGCACTAACATTCGCACCGCCGATCCAGCTGCGCTTGGCGCGCCCTTCGATTTGGCTGTTGCGGATCTCAGCTTCATCGGCTTGGCGAGTTTGGCCGGCGTCTTTGCAAATCTGCTTTCTGGCGGTGGCGTTTTCATCGGCTTGGTGAAACCCCAGTTCGAATCGGCTCACGACGAAACCGACCATGGCGTTGTCCTCGACGAGGGCGTGCGCTTGCGCACGGTCGATGAGGTTCGCCACGCCCTTGAAGTCGCGGGCTTCGACGTGGCCGGTGTGGTGGAAAGCTCTATAACCGGCGCGAAAGCCCACAACATCGAATATCTCGTCCGTGCTGTCAAGCGGTGACGAGATCGGGTTTTTGGCGATTTTGCAAGGACGAACCTTGCAAGGATTCCTCGGTTGGCGCGCGCTTTAGCAAGGCGCGCGCCAACCAGCACCTAGTTTTTCAGTGAGTTGAGCGGGGCAGGGATGCGTCCGCCGCGATGCGCGAACACGGTGCCTGCGTATTCGTTTACGGGGATGACCGGCGCATAGCCAAGCAGCCCGCCGAATTCCAGTCTGTCGCCCGGTTTCTTCCCAATCGCGGGAATGAGACGCACGGCGGTCGTCTTGTTGTTGATCATGCCTATGGCGCATTCGTCGGCGATGATGCCCAAAATGGTTTCCACCGAGGTGTCGCCTGGGATGGCGATCATGTCCAATCCCACCGAGCATACACAGGTCATGGCCTCGAGCTTTTCGAGATGCAGCGCGCCTATCTCGGCCGCGTGGATCATGCCGGCATCTTCCGAAACGGGGATGAAGGCGCCCGAAAGCCCGCCGACACTCGAGCTTGCCATGACGCCGCCCTTCTTCACGGCGTCGTTGAGCATGGCGAGCGCTGCTGTGGTGCCAGGTCCGCCGCAGGTTCCCACGCCGATCTCCTCGAGGATGTTTGCAACTGAGTCGCCGATGGCGGGGGTGGGGGCAAGCGAAAGGTCGAGAATGCCCTTTTCGTAGCCCAGACGACGCGCTGCCTCGCGGCCCATGAGCTCGCCTGCGCGGGTTATTTTGAAGGCCGTCGCCTTGATGGCTTCGGCGACCGTGGTGAGATCGGCATCTTTGGGCAGGTCGGCTAGCACCGCGCGCACCACGCCCGGGCCGGAAACGCCCACGTTTATGACCTCATCGGCTTCGCCTGCGCCGTGGAAAGCGCCGGCCATAAAGGGGTTGTCTTCCACGGCGTTGCAGAAAACGACCAACTTGCCTGCGCCGATGCAATCTTTGTCGGCGGTAAGCTCGGCTGATTTCTTGATGACGCCTGCCATTTTGAGTGCAGCGTCCATATTGATGCCTGCACGTGTGGAGCCGACATTGACCGAAGAGCATACGATGTCGGTTTTCGCCAGCGCTTCGGGGATAGAGTTCATCAGCTTCTCATCGGCGCGCGTGGTTCCTTTGTGGACCAACGCCGAAAAGCCGCCGACGAAATTCACGCCGACCTGGCGGGCTGCTTTGTCCATGGCCTCGGCAATGGGAGAGAGATCTTCTTCCGCTACGCCGTCGCAGAGCTCGGCTATGGGCGTTACCGAAATGCGTTTGTTCACAATGGGGATGCCGTATTCGCGCTCGAGTTCGCTCGCAGTGGGTACGAGATTTTCGGCGGCGCTGGTCATACGATCATAGACCTTCGAGGCGATGGTATCGACCGAATCGGCTGCGCACGATCGGAGGTTCAGCCCCAGCGTGATAGTGCGGATGTCCAGATTTTGCTCGGTGATCATGGCCGTTGTTTCGGCGACGTCGGCAGGAGTGATCTGCATGGCTTTCCCTTCGTGCGGTTTCGTTTTCCAAAGCATAGCAAAGCGATGTTGCTCCTTGCGGGGCAAATGGAGATATTGACGCAAAGTTGACGGTTGAACTGACCGCTTGTCGCTTTGTGCGATTTAGCGCGAAAAGATTTGCTGACGCTAGGTTATTGCCTGTAGATTGCGGGATTTTGCATCGGCTCGTTTGGCTTGGCTATATCATATAGAAGTTATGCCCGATGGTCTGCGCTGCGATCGTTTTGCGTTGCGCGGTTCCATGAGAGGAAGAGCATTATGATACAGGAAACTAACGCAAATCGACCCGCGAGCGCCGAGACGCCTTTGCGCATCGGTATCGATGTGGGTTCCACTACGGTTAAGCTTGCTGTTTTGAATGCCGACAACAAGGTTTTGCATTCTGTTTACCAACGCCATCATTCCGATGTTCGCGCAACCGTTACCGAGGTACTTGAGAAGGCTGCCGCGCACTTCGGCGACCGCGAGATGACCATCGCCATCACGGGTTCGGGCGGCTTGCTTTTGGCAAAATGGCTCGACGTTCCCTTTGTGCAAGAGGTCATCGCGTCGAAAACAGCAGTTGAGACGTTTATTCCCGAAACCGATGTCGCCATCGAGCTTGGCGGCGAGGACGCGAAGATAATCTATTTCGACCAGTCGATCGAGCAGCGCATGAACGGCCAATGCGCCGGTGGCACCGGTGCCTTCATCGACCAGATGGCCACGCTTTTGAATACAGATGCCGGCGGCTTGAACGAGCTGGCGAAGAAGCACACCACCATCTATCCCATCGCCTCGCGTTGCGGCGTGTTCGCGAAAACCGACGTGCAGCCCCTTTTGAACGAGGGCGCCAACAAAGAGGACATCGCGGCGTCTATCTTCCAAGCCGTGGTTACGCAGACCATTTCGGGTCTGGCGTGCGGTCGCCCGATTCGCGGCCATGTTGCGTTTTTGGGTGGCCCGCTGCAGTATCTCTCCGAACTGCGCGAGCGTTTCTACATCACGCTGGGCTTGGACGAAGACCACATCATCTTGCCCGAAAACGCCCACTTGTTTGTGGCAAGTGGGTGCGCGGTGGCAGGCGCCGAGGCCGCTTCGGAAGAAGCGAGCCGACAGCGCCCGATTGGAAAGACGGAAACGCTTTCCAGCTTGGTCGAGCGTCTTCATGGTCTGGGCGACATCCAGGGCTCCGAGGTCACGCGTCTCGACCCCCTTTTCAAGGACGAGGCCGATTACCAGGAGTTCAAGCAGCGCCACGACCGCGAATGTGTGAAGCGCGGCGATTTGGCAACCTACGAAGGAACGGCTTTCCTGGGCATCGATGCGGGTTCCACCACGTTTAAAGCCGCGCTTATCGGCGGCGATGGTGAGATCTTGTGGACGCATTATGTCAGCAATAAAGGTGATGTTTTGGGTTGCGCGAAGGAAGCGCTTGTCAAGCTCTATAACGAGCTTCCGCAAGACCCCGTTACGGGAAACCCGCTGGTGCGCATCGGGCATTCCACGGTAACCGGCTATGGCGAGGCCCTTCTGCTGCAAGCTCTGCGCGTCGATTCTGGCGAGATCGAAACCGTTGCGCATCTGCGCGGCGCGCGTGAGATGCTTCCCAACGTCGAGTTCATTTTGGATATCGGCGGTCAGGACATGAAATGCCTGCGCGTGAAGGACGGCGTGATCGACCACATCATGCTCAACGAAGCATGTTCTTCGGGCTGCGGAAGCTTTATCGAAAGCTTCGCGAGCGGCCTGAATCTTGACGTCGCCGATTTCGCGGCAACCGCTAATGCAGCAGAGCATCCGGTTGATTTGGGCAGTCGCTGCACGGTGTTCATGAACAGCCGTGTCAAGCAGGCTCAGAAGGAAGGTGCCACGGTTGGTGACATCGCTGCTGGCTTGGCGATTTCGGTAATAAAAAACGCCCTGTTCAAGGTTATAAAGATTCGCGATCCCCACGATGTCGGCGAAAACGTCATCGTGCAGGGCGGTACGTTCCTCAACGATTCGGTGTTGCGTGCGTTCGAGCAGCTTGCCGGTGTGAACGCCGTCAGGCCCGACATAGCGGGCAACATGGGTGCTTACGGCGCGGCTCTTTTGGCACGTGATCGCTATCACGAGGCGAATGCCCGCGCTGCACGTGAAGCTACCGCCGGCGCGAAGCCCGCAAATGCGGCTTCTACGCTGCTTTCCACCGAGGAGCTTGCGGCGCTTGCGCCGACGCATCGCACTACGCGTTGCAAAGGCTGTTCCAACAACTGCCTGCTTACCGTCAACGATTTCGGCATCGATGAGGAGACGGGCAAGCACCGCCGTTTCATCACGGGCAACCGGTGCGAGCGCGGCGCCGGCAACGTCCTCGACAGGAAAAAAGAAGTACCCAATCTTTTCAAATACAAGTCGGAGCGTCTGTTCGACCATTACACGCCGCTTGCGCCCGAGGAGGCGCCGCGCGGCACGGTCGGCATCCCGCGTGCGCTCAACATGTACGAGAACTATCCCTTCTGGTTCACGTTTTTCACTAAGTTGGGCTTCTCGGTGGTGCTTTCCGACCAATCCACCAAGAAGATCTTCGAGGCGGGCATCGAATCGATGCCTTCGGAGAGCGTGTGCTATCCGGCCAAGATGTCGCATGGCCACATCATGAACCTGCTGGACAAGCACCCCGATTTCATCTGGATGCCCTGCAGCAAATGGGAGCGCCAGGAGGACGACGGCGCAGGCAACCACTATAACTGCCCCATCGTGGCAAGCTATCCTGAAGCTTTGCGTCTAAACGTCGACGAGCTGCGCACGGCTGATACGGCGTTTTTGGCTCCATGGCTACCTTACGACAAGCGCGATCATCTGAAGAAGCGCCTGTTCGTGGAACTGTGCGAAAACTTCGGCGACGTTGTCGGCAAGCATGCCTCGCTGCCCACCAAGCGAGAGATAGAAGAAGCGGTCGACCTGGCGTGGGAAGAAGATGCCCGGTTCAAGGCCGATATGCGCGCCAAGGGCGAGGAAACCCTCGCTTGGATGGAGAAGACCGGCGCCCACGGCATCGTTTTGGCAGGGCGCCCTTATCACAACGACCCTGAGGTGAACCACGCTATCCCCGAACTGCTCACGAGCTTTGGCCTGGCGGTTCTCACTGAAGACTCCATCGCGCATCTGGGTACGCTCGAGCGACCGATCCGCTTGGTTGACCAATGGATGTTCCATACGCGTTTGTACGCCGCCGCCAAGGTAGCGACGCAGCGCCGTGACCTCGATCTTATCCAGCTGAATAGCTTTGGCTGCGGTTTGGACGCCCTTACCACCGATCAGGTGCAGGAGATTTTGGAAGACTCCGGTAAAATCTACACGGTATTGAAGATCGATGAGGTTTCCAACTTGGGTGCTGCGCGCATTCGCGTGCGCAGCCTGCTTGCAGCACTGCGCGACCAGCAAGAACGCGAGGCCGAGGAAATCGTCGAGCGTAACACCGGCTGTCCCGCCGCCGATGCCGAGCGTCTCGTGGCCGAATTTGAAGCGCGTCGCGAGGCGTCTGACGGTGCCGAGGTTGCCGCGGCAGCTGATGAAATCGCCAAGGAATTGGCAGATGTTCACCGCGAATCGGAGTCGACCCGGTTCCCGCGTGTGGAATTCACCAAGGAGATGAAGGAAGCCGGCTACACCATCTTGGCTCCGCAGATGGCGCCATATCACTTCGAGCTGCTGTATCCCATCTTCCAGGCGCATGGCTACAACTTGGAGCTTCTTCCTTCGGTTGACCATGGCGCGGTCGACGCGGGTCTGAAATACGTGAACAACGACATCTGCTATCCGTCGATTTTGGTGACGGGCCAGATCATGGAAGCTGTTACCAGCGGTCGTTATGACACGCATCGTTTGGCTGTCGTCATCACGCAGACGGGCGGTGGCTGCCGTGCAACCAACTATATCTCGCTTATCCGCAAGGCCCTCAAAGCTGCGAAGCTCGAATACATCCCGGTGATTTCCCTTGCGTTGCAAGGCGGTCTCGACGAGTCGAACTCGGGATGGAAAATCACGCCTAGCATGCTCAAGCAGGCGATTTACGCTTTCTCCTATGGTGACTTGCTTATGACGGTGCTGTATCGTACGCGCCCCTATGAGGTTGAGCCTGGCAGTGCGCAGCGTTTGTTCGATCATTGGATGGCGACCTGCAAGCAGCAGCTTTACAAGGGGTGTAAGCAAAGCGATTTTGCAAAGACAGTCAAGCAGATCGTTGATGATTTCGATACGCTGCCGCTGCAAGGCGAGGGAACCAAACCCCGCGTCGGCGTCGTGGGCGAGATTTTGGTGAAGTTCCATCCGACGGCGAACAACCAGGTGGTAGACGTTATCGAGTCCGAGGGCTGCGAGGCCGTGGTGCCGGGCTTGATAGAGTTCTTCCTCTTCGGCATCGCGGGTCGCATTTTCCAGAAAGATTCGCTTGGCCGTTCGGCAAAGGGAGCTGTTGCCGCGAAGCTCATTCTCAAATATTTGGGCTCCATGCGTAAGCCGCTGATCGAGGCCATGGAACATTCGACGCGATTCGAGGCGCCCACTGACATATTCACGCTGGCAGGGTACGGCGAAGAGATCTTAAGTCTATGCAACTCGATGGGCGAGGGGTGGCTTCTTACTGCCGAGATGGTGGAGCTTGTGCGCCATGGTGCGCCGAACGTCATCTGCGCCCAGCCGTTTGCCTGCTTGCCCAACCACGTTGTGGGCAAGGCTGTTATCAAAGAGATTCGTCGTCGCTACCCGATGGCGAATATCGTCGCCGTCGATTACGACCCTGGTTCATCCGAGGTAAACCAGCTCAATCGCATCAAATTGATGATTTCGGTAGCCAAAGCAAACTTGGCTGAGAAGGAAAACGAGGCCAAGAGCGAACGCGATGCTCGCCTGGATGCAGCTCGTCCGCATGCAATCGAGCAGGATATGGGCGATTTCGAGCTTGATGTCGAAACGGAAAAGGTTGCCGGTTAGATGACGTCTCCGGCAGAAAATGCAGAACGACCGCGTGAGGGCAGGCTTTACGTTTGCCCCACGCCGCTGGGGAATTTAGGCGACATCACGCTGCGCACGCTCGATGCGTTGCGCGATGCCGACGTGGTTTGCGCTGAGGACACGCGTGTCACAGGAAAACTCCTTGCGGCTCTGGGAATCGAGAAGCGTTTGGAGCGCTTGGACGAGAACACTATCGGCAAACGAGCTGAAGCGGTGGCGGAGCGTATTCTTGCCGGTGAGCGCATCGCCTATTGCTCGGATGCCGGCATGCCCGGCGTTTCCGACCCAGGCATGCGTCTTGTTGCAGCTGCGCGCGAGATTGGCTGCAATGTTGATGTTTTGCCTGGTCCGACGGCGTTTGCGACGGCCTATGCCGCTAGCGGTTGCCCCGATACCTCGTTTATGTTCGCAGGTTTTTTCCCGCGCAAGGATTCGCAGCGCCGCGAAATGCTGGAATCACTGCGCGGTCTTCACGCGGCGCTCATTTTTTACGAGAGCCCCAACCGCTTGGCTGATGCTCTTGCCGTTATCGCGGAGATTTTTCCTTTGCGCAAGGTGACGGTTTGCCGCGAGCTCACTAAATTGCACGAGGAGATTTTTCGCGACGATGCGCCTGCCGTTGCTGCCGAATTCGCGCAGCGTGCTGTATCCGGTCGCGTGAAGGGCGAGATAGCCCTGGTCATCGATGGTCCCAATGCAGAAGAGGCGGCCGCCTGCGCCGCCGATGCCGCATTCTCTGCTAGCAGCCGCGCGCGCGAGCTTGCGGCTGCGGGTGAGCGCGGCAAACAGATAACCAAAACGCTTGTGGCTGAGTTCGGCATCCCCAAAAACGAGGCTTACGAATTAGCTTTGCGCGCCATAAAGGAGCGCGGCTAGCGTGTTGTGCGTACGGGACGAATCGATTGACGTCGACGGCCTTGTCGTGCTTGTCCACTGGAAGCGCGTGAAGAACATCACGTTGCGCGTGAAACCACCCGATGGGCATGTAGAGATTTCTGCTCCGCTTTTCGAATCTAGCGCACGTATCGAAGATGTTGTGCGCGAGCGTCGTGTTTGGATAGAACATCATGCTGACCAGGTGCGCAACGCTCGCTCGTCGCAGGCGGAGAATGCAGCGTCCGAAGAGGTTGCGCGCTGGCGAGAGCAAGTGGCTGCGCAGGCGCCCAAGCTCATTGCGAAATGGGAGCCCATTTTAGGGGTGAAGGCGGGCGTGCTTGCATATCGCAACATGAGAAGCCGCTGGGGGAGCTGCCAGCCGGCAACAGGGCGTATCTGCCTCAACGTACGTTTGGCTCTCTATCCGCCCGAGTGTTTGGAGTACGTGGTCGTTCACGAGCTTTGTCATCTGCTAGTTTCTGGCCACGGCCCGGATTTTCGCGCCTTGCTCGACCGTCATCTCCCCAACTGGCAAGAAACCCGCGTCCAGTTGCGGTGACACGTTCCAGCGACCATCTCTGGCACTTTTGATCGATGGCACGTTCAAGTCGTCGGCCCTGCCACCAATCGCTCGATGAGGGGCACTGCTTTGCCGCTGTTTCTTCTTGTCGAAGTAGTGCTTCCTTTGCTATAATAGGTTATTGCACATAGGGAACTTTCCCTGTTGTTACAGCACTTTGAAAAGGTGGGGCCTTCTCCTCCGCGTGGATGCGCATATTCGGGGGCGACTGGTTTCGACATGGTAGGTTTGAAGTGAGGAGCAAGTCGTGGTCTCCTCGCCACGCTAAACAGGGGTACCGTCAAGTTTAATTGGCAAAAATACTTCTTTCGAGCGTTCTTACGCTCTCGCTGCTTAATTTACAAGCGCGCGTCAATCCCGGGATTTTTCCCGTCTCGGGTGCGATGTCATTTTAGGGAAATGCGCCTAAGCACGTAGCCGGTATGGCTTAGGCAAAGATAGAACCGACTCGGGGCATGACGCACGTCGACGAGCCGACTGCCCTCAAATTCGATCGCCGAATAAGCTTGTAGAGCCTGACCGAGAGTCTAGTATGGACCGGAGTTCGATTCTCCGCGCCTCCACCAAGAAACGAAAACGGCGAATCGCCCTGCAAAGGGACGGTTCGCCGTTCTGTTTTCGGGAATGGTGGGCTTTGTGCGCTCTCCTGCTCATCTGGGATTATGTCGTGTTCGCGGGTTCTGCCGGTCTGTTTACGTGGCTGTTCGAACGCATCGTTTCCCTGATGGTACAATCTCGCAAAGAGACAGGTTCGTTTTTTCTGGACGAGAGACCAAACGTGACGAAATCGCATGGCAAGCACGCCAAAGACAAGGCGTCGAGCAAAGACAACAAAGTTACTGATAAAGCGCAAGACAGCCGCGACAAGGTGGATTCCTCGTCACCGAAGGCAGCGTCGCCGCGCGAGAAAGCTGCATCGCGTGAGGCGGGGCAGCTCTTCGTCTCTGACGCTTACGACCCTGATCGGGCGCTTGGTGTTCAAGCTGTCGCCCAACCCGCCGAACTCGAAAAGAAACGCAATGCCAAAAAAATCGTCGGCATCGTATGCGCGTGCATCTTCGGCGCTTTGGCTGTGGTGTATCTTGCCGGCGTCGTGGTCTTTTCCAACTGGTATTACCCAGGCACCGTCATCGGCTCCATTGATGCTTCGATGAAAAGCACGGGCGATGTCGAGAGCGAGCTTTTGTCCGCGGTGAAGGGGTATCGCGTTCGCGTTACTGGAGACGGCTTCGATTGCGAGCTCGATATGACCGAGATGGGCGTTTCGGTGGATGCCGACACCATCGCCGAGAAAATGCACGCGGCTCTGCCGGCTTGGCAGTGGCCCCTGCTCATTTCCCAGCAGAACCACCAGCTGACCGATTTGTTCGTTGCCGACTACTCGGGATCATCGAAGCTCAACGACGCCATTCGCGAAAAAGTCGACCAATTCAATGAAACCGCAACGCAGCCGCAAGACGCTGCCGTTCAATACGATGCGCAGGAAAAGCGCTTTGTCGTCGTCGCCGAAAAACACGGTACGGCGCTTGATGCCGACGCCGTGGTCAAAGAAGTTGATACGTCAATCGTCTCCTTCCAAAGCGTGGTCGTTTTGGGCAACGACCAGCTTGCGCAGCCGAAGATCGCCTCATCCGACACTCGTCTGGAAAACGCAGCCGAGACGGCGACGAGCATGTCCTCGATAACGTTGAACCTGAGCATGGCGGGGCATAGCGCGGGCGTCATCGATTCCGACTTGATTTCCCAATGGATAAAGATCGACGACGAATACGCGGTGACGCTCGACACCGATGCCGTCAACGCATATATCACTCAGCTCGAAGGCGACCTTGACACCGTCGGCTCGCAGCGCACGTACACGCGTCCCGATGGCAAGCAGGTCTCGGTTTCGGGCGGCGTCTACGGCTGGGAAGTTGACGGCGATGCTTTGCGCAGCACTATAAACGATGCTGTCGCCAGCGCCACTTCTCAAGATATCGACATCCCGTGCCTCTCGACCGGTGCCGAGTACAACGGCGCTGGCAAGAAAGACTGGGGCAACCGCTACGTGGATATCGATCTAGCCGAGCAGCATGTGCGCATGTACGATGATAGCGGCGCGCTTGTTTGGGAATCCGATTGCATCTCGGGCACGCCTGATGGAGAACACGATACCTCGGTCGGCGTGTATTGGGTCAATGCAAAAAAGAGCCCCTCAAAGCTTATTGGCTACGAAAACGGCAAGAAAATATACGAATCCACCGTGCAATACTGGATGCCTTTTGACGGAAACGCTATCGGTTTGCACGATGCCGATTGGCAGCCCGGTTTTGGTGGAACGATGTATCGCGAAGGCTATGGCAGCCACGGCTGCGTGAACCTACCGCCTGACGCAGCAGCGAAGCTTTACCAGATTCTGCAGGAAGGCGATTGCGTGGTGTCGCACTGGTAGGATGCGGTCCCGGAGGATGCGTCCCCAGGCCTGCGTTCTTGCTTGTCGAGTGCGCCGTGCGATCGGCTTGCCGGCGAGTGGCGTTGTTGCGCGGCTTTACGACTGCGCGCCCGCGTTCGCGAAACCTGCTTATCCGGGGCTACACGACCGTGATGTCCGCGAAAGCAAGCGGAATCATTTGCGCGAGGTCGCTGGGACTCATTTCGATTTGCGCGCCAACGCGACCTGCTGAGAAAATGATCTTGTCATAGAGCTGCGCTGTCTCGTCGATGGCGGTTCGGAATTGCTTTTTCATGCCCAGGGGCGAACAACCGCCGTGGACGTAGCCGGTAAGAGGCAAAAGCTCCTTTGCCCTGATCATCGCGATAGCTTTCTCGTCCACGGCATCGGCGGCTTTCTTTAGATCGAGTTCGCAATCGACCGGCACCATGAACACATAGTGCTCGCCTGATTTCCCTTGGGTGACCAGCGTTTTGAAGACGCAATCGGGATTTTCGCCCAAGACGCGTGCCATCTCCGATCCGCTTAGGGCGAAGCCGTCCTCGACATCGAGGGAATGATACGTCGCCTCGAACCCGGCGGCTTCGACCTCACGCTGGGCGTTGGTCTTATGCGCTGTTCGCTTTTGCTTAGCCACGTGTGTCCATCGTCTTTCGAGTACCTTATTTCTGTTGTTCCAACTTTTCGCGTAAAGCGCGCAGGGCGTTGCCGCGATGCGAAACCTTGTTCTTTTCGCTCTCGGGCACGTCGGCAAGCGTTACTTCGTGGTTGAAGACATCGGGCCAGAACAAGGGATCGTAACCGAAGCCGTTTTCGCCGTGCCGCTCGTGACCGATGCGGCCTTCGATGATCCCTTCGGCTACGGTTTCGGTGCCGTCTTCGTCGATGAAAACGATGCTGCTTACGAAGCGCGCGGTTCGCTGCTCGTCGGGGACATTGGCTAGAGCGCCGAGTAGTTTGCGGTTGTTGGCTTCGTCATCGGCGTCTTTGCCGTCGGTGCTGGCGTAGCGTGCGGAGTGCACGCCAGGTGCGCCTTCGAGAGCATCTACCATCAATCCCGAATCGTCGGCGAGGGCGGCCACGTTGCCGCCAGCTGCAATGCGCGCAGCCGCTGCCTTGATGCGCGCATTGCCCTCGAAACTCTCGGCGTTTTCTTCGGGGTCGGATTCTATGCCGAGCTCGCGCAGCGTTTTGAACTCCCATCCGGGAAAATCGAGCGCATGCTTGATCTCGGAAACTTTATGAGCGTTGTTGGTGGCAAGAACGACGGTTTTCATCGAAAGCTCCTTAAATCTCAGCGCACTCGTTTGCAAATAAAAAGGCCAGCGCGTGGCTGGCCCTGGGTTCGATGGAGCGGGTGACGGGAATCGAACCCGCGTTATCAGCTTGGAAGGCTGAAGTTCTACCATTGAACCACACCCGCGCATTTAATGGTCGGGATGACAGGATTCGAACCTGCGA
>CAKTUD010000002.1 GCA_934617425.1 uncultured Eggerthellaceae bacterium
GGCCGCAGGACAAGTCCTGCGGCCCCCTTTCTCTTTCCTTCCCGCCCCTTCCCCCCGGCGGGTCTTTTTGTGGGGGAAGGGAGACGGGCGACGTGAAGCTTTGCTGCGTTTCTCTTTGAATTTCAATTGGTAAAGGGCTTGTAAAGCTTTGTAATAGCTCGGTTCTAACCTCTTCATGCAGGAAATCACAAATTTTTAGATAACTAATATCTCTTTCAGAAGGCGCGAAGTTTATTCGAAGCGCTAAACCGTGAAGGGAGATATTACTTATGCAAAAATCCATGATGAGTCGTCGTAATTTTTTGGGTGCTGCTGCGGCATCTGCGTTCGGATTTGCTGCGGTGGGGCTAGTTGGTTGTGCCGGCGGCAATGCGGCTTCGTCTTCGGCTCCTAGCACTGCAAGTGCAGGTACTTCTTCGGGGAAGAATCTTTCTGGTAGTATCACCGCCGTTGGCTCTACTGCTCTTCAACCGCTTTGCGAGGCGGCGGCCGAGCAGTTTATGGAGAAAAATTCTGGAGTTCAGATAACCGTTCAGGGCGGAGGATCGGGTCAAGGCATTACGCAAATCGTTCAGGGTGCAGTTCAAATCGGCAACTCCGATGTTTTTGCCGAAAGCAAGGTAAAAGATTCGTCTGACCTCGGGAAAATCCTCGATAACAAGGTTTGTGTTGTTGGCATGGGACCCATCGTCAACAAAGATGTTTCGGTCGATGATTTGACTATCGAGCAATTGAAACGGATTTTCACCGGGCAGATTACCAATTGGAGCGAAGTCGGCGGCGATGATGCTGAGATAGTCGTTATCAACCGAGCTTCTGGTTCGGGGACGCGTGCAACTTTCGAAGATGCCGTGCTTGCCGGCGAGAAGGTTCCTGATGATTTTAAGCCGCAAGAACAGGATTCTTCTGGCACTGTTGCAAAGATGGTGGCTGGCACGCCCGGAGCTATTTCTTATGTCGCGTTTTCTTACTATGACGATACGTTCAAAACGCTGAAAGTTGGCGGAATCGAACCTAAGGCGGAATACGTCGAGGATAACACCTGGACGATCTGGGCTTACGAGCATATGTATACTGCAGCCGACCCCGATGAGGCGACTAGGGCGTTTATCGACTATATGATGAGCGATGAGGTTCAAAAGACCCTTGTTGAACAGCAGGGATATATTCCCGTTTCTGGCATGAAGGTTGAGAAGGACTCCTCTGGTAAAGTTTCGAGCAAATAATGGCCCGACATCTTACCAAGGCTGGAATAGAGGTGCTGGGCAAAATGGCCACGGGTGCATGTATCGCATCCGTGGCTGTAATCGTCGCGGTGCTCGTTGCCATGGTTGCGCAGCGTGGCTTGGCAACCTTTTTCGTCGATGGCATCGACCTGGGCTCTTTTTTAGGCGGTACAACCTGGAATCCTCATCAGTCTGATGCTTCGGGTAAACCTACGGTTGGTGCTTTGCCGATGATCGCGGGTTCTTTTGCCGTCATGATTCTTTCGACTATGTTTGCGCTTCCTGTTGCGATAGGCTCGGCGATTTTCGTCGTTGAGATTGCGCCGAGATTTGGGCGCAAGGTATTTCAACCGTTGATGGAGCTTTTGGTCGGCATCCCCTCGGTCGTCTATGGCCTTATCGGCCTTACCGTCGTTGTTGTATGGGTACGCGGAGCAGCGGCGGAGATAGGGCGCTCCATTACGGGTTTCGGTATTTTTTCGAGCTCTGTTGTGCTGGCTCTCATGATTTTGCCGACTATCACCTCGCTTTCTATAGATGCTTTAGCTGCTGTTCCGCGGGAATATCGCGAAGGCTCCTATGCGCTGGGTTGCACGCGCTGGCAAACGGTATGGCACGTAGTGCTGAAAAGCGCCGTCCCTTCGCTTATGACGGCCGTCATTTTAGGGATGGCGCGCGCTTTTGGCGAGGCGCTTGCTGTTCAGATGGTGATCGGCAATGCCGCGCAGATGCCGAATAGCTTGTTCACGCCTGCATCCACTCTTACTTCGGTGCTGACGATGGGCATGGGGAACGAGACCATGGGAACGGTCTACAACGATGTTTTGTGGTCGCTGGCGTTGATTCTGATGTTGATGTCGCTGCTCTTCATTTTGGCGATTCGCTTCATTGGGGGAAAAGGAGCGATGTCTCGTGTCTGATGCAAATAAGGAGAAGCATCTGCGTCGTATAAGACGGCAAGACAAGATGGCGACGGGGTTGCTTGTGGTGATTGTCGCGTTCGTTTTGGTGCTTTTGACGGCGATGGTTGTCTATATATTGGTTTCGGGTTCGGGAAAACTCTTCGACATCGATTTTCTTACGGGCAAGCCCCAGCAGTTCAAGACTGGCGGCGGCATTGGACCGGAGTTGTTCAATAGCTTTTATCTATTGTTTTTGACCCTGCTTATCAGCCTGCCTATTTCGCTTGGCGCAGCTATCTTCCTTTCGCAATACGCTCCGGATAATTGGGTTACTGGGACCGCAAAGACCGCCATCGAAGCACTTTCCAGTTTGCCGTCTATCGTGGTCGGCCTGTTTGGCTTTTTGTTTCTCGTGCTGCATTTGGGTTGGGGCTTTTCGGTTATCGCGGGCGCTGTGGCTCTGACGATGTTCAATGTTCCGATTTTGGTGCGCGTTATCCAGCAGGCACTCGAAGGCGTTCCTCGTTCGCAACGTGATGCGGGTTTAGCTATGGGGCTTACACGTTGGGAGGCAACCGTCCATATTTTGCTTCCCGCGGCGATGCCGGCAATTGTGACGGGCGTGGTTCTTTCGGCGGGACGCGTGTTTGGCGAGGCTGCGTCGTTAATCTTTACAGCCGGGCAAAGCGCGCCGATGTTGGATTTTGGGAATTTCGATCTTTCGAGCCCGACGTGTCCATGGAATGTGTTTCGTCCGGCGGAAACGCTCGCGGTTCATATTTGGAAAATCAACAGCGAAGGGGTCGTGCCCGACCTTGCTGCCATTTCTGATGGTAGCGCCGCGGTGCTTTTGGTATGCGTTTTGACCTTCAACATATTCGCGCGTTTTATTGGCAAGCTTCTTGAGAAGAGGTTGACGAGCGAATGAAATCGACAAACGATGCGCTCGTAGAGGATTGCATATTCTCTCCCTCGACGCTGTCTGCTGCATCGGGCGTGCTGAGCGTTCGAGACCTGAGGGTTTCTTATGGCTCGGCTGTGGCATTGCATGAAACGTCGCTTAGCTTTGTCGAGGGTGAAGTGACGGCTCTTATCGGGCCTTCGGGCTGTGGAAAATCGACATTTCTCAGGTCGTTGAATTTGATGAACCGCGAGATACCGCGCTGTGAAGTTGCAGGTGAGATCAGATATCGCGGGCACAATATCAATACCCCGAAAGAGAATCTTTTTGCGTTGCGCAGGTCGATAGGAATGGTTTTTCAGCAGCCGATTCCTTTCAGGAAATCGATTCGTGACAATGTTTTGCTGGCTCCGCGGCAGCATAGGATGGTTGCACCGAGCGAAGAAGATGACTTGGTGGAGGAGGTTCTTCGGGCCGCCGCGCTGTGGGGTGAGGTGAAAGACAAGCTCGATCGCAGCGCCTATGCGCTCTCCGGCGGTCAGCAGCAGCGCTTGTGCATTGCGCGGACACTTGCTGTGCGACCTGATGTGATTCTTTTCGATGAGCCTTGCAGCGCCCTCGACCCAATCTCGACCTTAGCCGTTGAAGAGACCATAAAAAGCGTCGCCGCAAGTGGCGTTTGCTCGGTTGTGGTTACCCACAACATGGAACAGGCGGCGCGTATTTCCGACAAAACAGCGTTTTTCTATCTTGGCAATATGGTAGAGACTGGCGATACGAGACAGATTTTCGGTGCGCCGAAAGATCCGCGTTTGCAAGGCTACTTGGCAGGAAGGTTCGGGTGATCTTGTGTTTGCCGAAGAATCGAAGCAGCTTGAAGATGAGCTCGCGTCGACGCCGTCGATGGTCTCCCTGCGTGGATTCAGCTTGTGGTACGACGATTTTCAGGCGTTAAAACGGATATCGCTTGAAATTCCTGAGAAAAAGGTGACGGCTTTGATAGGGCCTTCGGGCTGTGGGAAGTCGACTCTCTTGCGCGCGTTCAACCGTATGTGCGATTTCGTGCCCGGTGTTCGGGTTGAGGGCGAATTGCGGATCGACGGCAGAGACGCATTCGCTATGGACGGCAACGAATTGCGAATGCTGGTGGGCATGGTGTTTCAACATCCGAATCCGTTTCCCATGAGCATTCGAGACAATGTGCTGTATGGCCCCAGGCGAGTGAGAAAACTCTCGCGTGCTGAAGGCAACGAAATCGTGGAAAGAAATTTGCGCGCGGCTGGTTTATGGGATGAGGTGAAAGACAAGCTCGGTCAGAGTGCGCAGGGGGTATCCGGTGGTCAACAGCAGCGTTTGTGCATAGCGCGTGCTTTGGCGGTAAATCCGCAGGTGCTTTTGATGGACGAGCCTACAAGCGCGCTCGATCCGATTTCTACCGGCTTGATGGAAAAGCTCATGACAGAGCTATCCGAGACGCGCACTGTGGTCGTCGTCACGCACAACATGCAGCAAGCAGCGCGTATAGCCGACGAGACCGCATTTTTCTACCTGGGAGAGCTGGTGGAAGAAGGTCCGACGAAGCGCTTGTTCGCAAGCCCGCGCAAGCAGCGCACAAGCGACTATCTAACAGGAAGGTTTGGCTGATGCGGGGATGCGCTTCGTGTTTGCGGCGACTTGATGATTTAAAGTGCGAGTTTTGTTCTGTGGAGGACACTCGCAATGGGTTAAAGCATTTTTATGGCGGATGATATTTGGCGCGATGGACGAACTTGTGGCGGGCGAACCTGCGATAAAATCCGATGCATGAAGATAGCGTGGGGCGGGTTTTGCCGAATTGGAGATTGTTCAGTGGTTTATCTGGTCGAGGATGATGAGAACATCAGGAACTTGGCGGTTTATGCGCTTCGTCAATCAGGCATAGCATCGCGCGGATTTGCGAACGACATTGAATTTTGGAAGGCCTGTGCAGACAAAGCTCCCGACATCGTGCTTCTTGACATCATGCTCCCCGGCGCCGATGGCGTGACTATTTTGAAGCGCTTGCGCAAGACCCCGGGCATGTCGCGCATTCCTGTGATGATGGCGACGGCGAAAGGTTCCGAACTCGATATCGTCTCGGCGCTCGACGCGGGCGCTGACGAATACATAACCAAGCCTTACGGCATGATGGAGCTAGTGAGCCGTGTGCGCGCCCTTTTGCGTCGCGTTCCCGAATGGAGCGGTGGTTCTTCTGGGGAGGATTTGTTGGAAGTCGGTCCGATTTCCATTTCTTTGACGAAGCGTGAGGCATCGTGCGCGGGTGAGCTGCTGTCGCTTACGATGCGAGAGTTCGATCTGTTGGCTTATCTTGTGCAAAACGCCGGCGATGTCGTCTCACGTGATGTCCTGATGCGTGATGTGTGGGGCTGGGATTTTGCGGGCGGCAGTCGCACCGTGGATGGGCATGTGCTGTCGCTGCGGCAGAAACTCGGCGATCACGCGGAGGCGATAGAGACGGTTCGCGGCGTGGGATATCGTCTTAGACGATAGGTTGTTGCTGTTCTGACATAGGTGAATGAGATGATCTATTACGTAGAAGATGACGCGAATATTCGCGATTTGGCTCTTTACGCGTTGCGGCAGGCGGGTTTCGAGGCTGAGGGGTTCCCTGCTGCGCCAGAGTTTTTTGCGGCTTGCAAGCGTCGTCTGCCTGAGTTGATTTTGCTCGATATCATGCTGCCGGGGATCGATGGGCTCGAGATTTTGCGCAGGTTGCGTGATGCGCCCGCAACTAAGAGCGTTCCGGTGATGATGCTTACGGCAAAAGGCACCGAATTCGATACGGTAACCGGGCTCGATGCCGGCGCCGACGATTACCTGGCGAAGCCCTTCGGCATGATGGAGCTGGTAAGTCGCGTTAACGCGCTGTTGCGACGCGCAAGCGCTCCTGCAACGGTGGTGGACGACGAGCTTTCGTGCGGGCCTATCTTGCTGTGCGTTTCGGCTCGAAGCGTCTTGGTCGCCGGTGTCCCTGTTGCCCTTACGCTCAAGGAGTTCGATTTGCTTCGTGCCCTTATGAAGCACGAGGGCAAAGTGATGACGCGGGGCGTTCTTTTGGAAGAAGTGTGGGATACCGCTTTCGCTGGCGAGACTCGCACAGTTGACGTGCATATCCAGACTTTGCGTCAGAAGCTTGCAGCCGCGTGTCCCGGGTGCGATGCCTACATACAAACCGTGCGTGGCGTGGGTTATTGCTTGAAAGGCGACATTTAGTGGATTTCGGGCTTGCCAGCGTGCGCCGGTGCGGGATGATGGGGGATTCATGAACGAAAGAGCCAAGAGTCTTTCGGGGCGCATTTTCAATAGCGTACTGGTGTTCACGCTCGGTGTCGTGCTGGTGTTTTCCGTGGTTTTGACCAGCATCTTTTACTTTTCGTACGAAAGCGATGCCGAACGCAGCTTGGTCGGTGCTGCTGAGCGAGCAGCTGCTTATCTAAACGATGCGCCTTCGTCCGACGTGACTACCATGCTGGGCGAGCAATTCAAAGGCACGACGCGCTATACCCTGATCGGTTCGAATGGTTTGGTGCTTTACGACAATCAGGCAGATGCCGAAGCGATGGACAATCACGCTAATCGTCCCGAAGTTCAGGAGGCGGCTAAAACAGGCGAATCGGTGATCCTACGTTATTCCGAAACGCTGAGAACCGATACCGTATATGCGGCGAAGCAACTTGACGACGGTCGAATCATCCGACTTTCCGAAACAAGGTACTCGCTCGTGGCGTTTTTGAGCGAGGTGCTTGTTCCGATTGCGTTTGCCTTGGTTGTCGTTGCCGGTTTGGTGTTCGCGCTTTCGCGAATGCTGACAACGCGCATCATGCGTCCTGTCAATGCTCTGGATGTAGCTGACCCCCTTAAAAACGACATTTACGACGAGATGGTGCCCCTGCTCGAACGTATCGATTCCCAACAAGCGCTCCTTAAAGAACAGAACCAGGAGCTTGCCGAGGCGGAGAGCATGCGTCGTGACTTTTCGAGCAATGTGAGTCACGAGATGAAAACGCCGCTGCAGGTGATAAGCGGCTATGCTGAGCTTATGAAGAACGATATGGTCGCGCCTGGCGACTACGCCAAATTCAGCGGGCTCATTTACGACGAAGCGCAGGCTATGCGCGGGTTGATTGACGATGTGCTTACTCTTTCGAAGCTTGATGAGAGCGCTTTCAGCACTGAGGGAGTGCCCATAGATTTGCTCAAGGTGGCCGAAAACGCAGCTGCACGTTTGGAAAGCTTTGCCGCAGAGCGTGGGGTCACGGTGAGCGTCGAGGGACAAGGTGCAAAAATATCGGGCAACGAGGCCCTCGTCAACGAGATGGTTTACAACTTAATAGAAAATGGCATCCGATACAATCGCGAAGACGGCACGGTGGCGGTTGACATGCACGTCGAAAAAGGCACCAAGGCTACAGGCGCCGACACGGCCGATCTCTCGGGCGACATTGCCGTGATGCGCGTGAGCGATACGGGGGTGGGTATTCCGGCCGACATGCTCGACAAGGTTTTCGAGCGCTTTTTTCGCGTGGATAAAAGCCGTTCGAAGGAGACGGGCGGCACCGGCTTGGGCCTGGCGATAGTCAAGCATGCGGTGCTGTACCATGGCGGCACCATAAAAGCGGAAAGCATCGAGGGAAAAGGCACTGTTTTCACGTTGCGCATTCCGTGTTCACGCTAAAAGTTCTAGCTGGTTTTCCGGACCGCTCTTTGCGCGGCACGCTTGTCCTTTCGGGCTTTTTTGTGGCAAAGATAACCGCATTTATCTGGGGATTGTATAATAAAGGCATTGGGAAAGACGCCTTTGCGCCCGATTTTGTTTCCGGCTCTTTATTGGAGTGACTTACGTGTCTGACATCTCTAACGAAATCATCGAAGCAAGCAAAGATGCCCTGAAAAAGGACTACAAGCTCGCAATGTTGTTTAAAGACCTCGATGGCGATTCTCGCCGCAAGCGGCAGAACGCTGCTGCGGCTTTGAGCTTGGTCGCCAAGGAAAACCCCGAGCGCGTGGCCAAGAACGCTGATGATTTCGTCAACGCTCTCGACCGCGACGAGGCTCGTACTCGTTGGGAGTCTCTCGACGCTCTGACGCGAATCGTTTCGGTGAACTCTCGTGCATGCGACAAAGCTGTCGATGGCGCCGAGAACGCTCTTTTCGACGAGGACAGCGGCCCTCTTCGCTTAGCCGCCATGCGCTTTTTGTGCAAGCTCGGTTCGACCACCGAGAAGCGTTCGGAAAAGGTTTGGCCGTTGATCGACGAGGGCATCCAGTGTTATCACGGCGACATCGAGTTTGACGATATGCTGGCCGCGATAATCGACTTTTCCATGGGTAATTTGGCTCCTGAGGTAAAAGGGTCGCTTGCCGAGCGCATGTCGTTCGACGCCGAGCATGGCAAAGGAGCGCTGAAACATAAGGCCCAAACGATCTTGGATAATCTGTCGGCATAGTTTCCATGCCGTTAAGCGCAGGCTTCGTGCCTGCGCTTTTTTCTTTTTGGTGTACGCTTTAAGCAAATCGGTATGCTTTTTACGGGAGGGCATATGGTACAAGGCGAATCTATTGGCACCGCGGTGCTGCAGGTGGGTGGCAAAGTTTACAGCTACTATCCTGTTTCGCAGGTGGAGGGCTACGAGAGGCTGCCGTATTCGTTGACGATCTTGTTGGAGAACGTGCTGCGTTGCGTGAAAGACCACGATGAGGCGCGCGAGCTTTCTCGTCGTGTGGTTGATGCCGGGATTGCGGGCGAAGTGGGTGGCGAGGTTGAGTTCTCGCCGGCGCGCGTGCTCTTCCAGGATTTTACCGGAGTCCCCGTTTTCGTGGACTTCGCCGTTATGCGCGAGGCATGCGCGAATCTCGGTGGCGATCCCAAGAAAATAAATCCGCAGGTTCCATGCGATTTGGTCATCGATCATTCGGTTATTGCCGACGAATTCGGTTGTCGGGCGGCGCTTGCCAAGAACATGGAGCTCGAATTCGAGCGGAACGGGGAGCGCTACAGTTTCCTTAAATGGGCGCAGCACTCGTTTGAAAATGTGCGCATCGTTCCGCCAGGTGTGGGCATATGCCATCAGCTGAATATCGAGAAGTTCGCCAAGGGCGTTATGGTACGTTTGCCCGACGATTCGCTCGTCGATGCTAGCCAAGCGTTTGCCATGGGCGATGATTTGCCGCTTGCTTATTTCGATACGCTAGTGGGCACCGACAGCCATACGCCTACCGCTAACGGAATAGGCGTGCTTGGTTGGGGCGTCGGCGGCATAGAGGCGGAGGCCGCGGCGCTTGGCCAGCCCATAACCACGCTCGTTCCCAAAGTAGTGGGCGTGCGCCTGATGGGCAAGTTGCCCGAGGGCGTTGCTGCTATGGATGCGGCTCTCTTCTTTGCGCAGACCCTGCGTGATAAGGGCGTGGTGGGCTGTTTTGTCGAGTGCTTTGGCCCGGGACTTTCTAGCTTGAGCGCCACACAGCGCGCGTGCATTTCCAATATGACGCCGGAATACGGTAGCACGTGCACGCTGTTTCCGATTGATGCCCAAACTCTCGATTATCTGCGTTTGACGGGGCGCTCGGCCGATCAGGTTGCGTTGGTGGAATCTTATGCGCACGCTCAGGGGTTATGGCACGACCCTGCTTTGCCCGAACGTGTTTATTCCGACGTGGTCGAAATCGATTTGTCGCAACTTGCACCTTCTGTTTCCGGTCCTTCGAGGCCGCATGATCGTTTTGACCGCGCCGAGGCCAGGAAGCGTTTCCGTGAAATCTGCGAGAATCGCGGTCTTGCTCGCGCCACAGCGAAAATCCAGCTCGGCGATAACGAATACGAGCTAACGCACGGGGCGATTGCCATAGCTGCCGTCACCAGCTGCACCACAGCTACCGATCCGCGCATGATGCTCGCGTGCGGTTTGCTTGCGAAAAACGCCGCCGCGGCGGGTCTTGCGCCCAAGCCGTGGGTGAAATGCGTGTATGCGCCCGGCAGCCACGCGGTTCAGCAGCTCATCGAGCGGGCCGGTTTGTCCGAGGGGCTGCAGTCGCTGGGATTCAGCACGTGCGGTTTCGGGTGCATGAGCTGCATCGGCAATTCGGGGCCGATAATTCCAGAGATGTACGGGGTATGCGACAAGATCGAACTTGCAAGTGTGCTTTCGGGCAATCGCAATTTCGAGGGTAGAATTTCCCCCAATGTTTCTCAGAACTACCTTATGGCGCCTGCATCCGTTATTGCTTACGCGTTGGCGGGTACGGTTGATATCGATTTCGAAAGCGAACCTCTTGGTAAAGATGCGCAAGGCGCCTCCGTTTACCTGCGCGACATCTGGCCGAGCGATGCGCAGGTCGATGAGCTGATGGCGCATTGCGTCGATGACTCTCTTTATGCTGACAGCCAAATAGGGATGTTCGATGGCACCGAGGCATGGCAGGCGCTCGATTCCGGCGAAGGCGATTTGTTCTCGTGGGATGATTCCTCGACGTATGTGCGTCGCGCTCCTTATTTCGATGGGATGGAGCGGAATCCGCGCGATGTCGTTCCTGTTTCCGGTGCACGTGTTTTGGCCAAACTAGGCGATTTCATAACCACCGACCACATCTCGCCGGCTGGCGCGATAGCGCCTGATTCGCCTGCGGCCAGGTATTTGGAGAAGCGTGGCGTGGCGCCTACCGATTTCAATACCTATGGCGCGCGGCGTGGCAACCACGAGGTGATGGCGCGCGGCACTTTCGCCAACGTGAAGCTGCGCAACGAGCTTGCAAGCAAACAGGGTGGATGGTCGTTCGACTTTGCGAAGGCCACCGAGAAACCGCTTTTTGAGGTTGCGGAGAGTTATCGTGAACAAGCCGTGCCCTGCATCGTGCTGGCGGGGAAGATGTACGGCAGCGGTTCGTCGCGCGATTGGGCTGCGAAGGGTCCCATGCTTTTGGGAGTGCGTGCGGTTATCGCCGAGAGCTTTGAGAGGATCCATCGTTCGAACCTTATAGGAATGGGCATTCTCCCGCTGCAGTTCAAAGAAGGTGAAAACGCTGCGACATTGGGCCTTGACGGCTCCGAGGTGTTCGACATCGCACCTGTTGACTTTCGCGGAGGGTTGCCGCAGCCGCGCGAGGTTCACGTGATAGCGCGTCGAGATGGTGCCGAGGTTGGTTTTGATGCCATCGTGCGCGTCGACACTCCGACCGAGGGACGTTATTACGCAAATGGCGGTATTTTGCAGTATGTTTTGCGCCAGCTGATCTAACGGAAAGTTGACGGGAAGTCCTCTAATCGAGCGATGGCGTCGTGGTCCGGGTTGGCGTTTGGTATAGTTGAGGAAATGTTCAACTACATGAACGGAGACTAAATGGCTCAATCAGGACTTGATTCCCTTTTGGAGGCCCTGAGGCAATCGGGTGTGGATCTCGGCGGCATGGGCGGCGGGGCTTCGGCCGATGCCGCCGAAGCTGAGGTCCACGAGGCTTCTTCCGCACGCACTGGCGACAATGCCGGGCAGGCTGGTCGCGGATCGCATGCGCACGGCGGCATGGGCGGTGGCGGAAATGGACAGAATCCCCTCGGTATCGATTTCAGCGAATTCGGCGACAAGGTTCGCGGCTGGACGCGCAAGACGATTATCGGCGTGGCGATTGCTTTCGTGCTGGTGCTTTTGGTTGCTTACTGGTGGTTTCATCCGCCTATCAGCATCAACAGCGTTGACACGTGGATGTTCGTTGCGATTTTCATCTTGCTGCCGCTGTTCTTGTTCTTTCGCGCGCGCTCGCGTACGTATGAGACCGGCAACAGCAAAACCGATCCCGACCAAACGAAGCACAAGAGCTTTCGCATTTTGTCGTTCATCCCTATCGCCATCATCGCGGTGGGCTTGATCGGTGCGCTGCTTTCGCTTGATTTTTTCCCGGGTAATGCCCAGAAATACGCGAATGTGCTGCAGACGCAGCAGCTTAATTTCACCGACGACATACAAGAAGTTGATTACTCGCAGATTCCTGTCATCGACCACGATTCCGCCGAGCTTTTGGGCAATCGCGAAATGGGCTCGATTCCCGAGTATGTCAGTCAGTTCGAGGTGGATGATCTGTATAGTCAGATCAACTATCAGGGTACGCCGGTGCGCGTGAGCCCGCTTGGATATGCCGACTTGTTTAAATGGCTTACTAACCGCGAGAACGGAATCCCCGCTTATGCGCTGGTTGACATGACCACGCAAGATGCTCAGATTGTAAAACTCGATCAGGGCATGAAATACACGGCTTCCGAACCATTGGCACGCAACATCGATCGCTACGTGCAGCTGAAATACCCCTTCTATATCTTTGACGAGAAGTCGTTTGAAATCGATGAGGATGGCCAGCCGTGGTGGGTGTGCCCCGTGCGCTCTTACACCATCGGCTTGTTCGGTGGCGAAACCATAAGCCGTGTGGTTTTGTGCAACGCCGTCACCGGTGAGTGCCAAGACATCGCTATTGGGGATGTTCCCCAATGGGTTGATCGCGCTTATCCTGCAAACCTGCTGATCAAGCAGTACAACTGGAGCGGTAAGTACATCAACGGTTGGTTTAACTCGTGGTTGGGGCAGTCGGGCGTGTACCAGACGACCCCGGGCAAGAACGGCGAGAACGGTTACAACTATCTTGCCAAGGATGATGACGTATGGGTTTACACAGGTGTCACTTCGGCGACGTCTGACAGCTCGATCATCGGCTTTGTTCTTATAAACCAGCGTACGGCCGAGTCGCATTATTATTCGATTTCGGGTGCGACGGAGGATTCGGCTCAGGAATCCGCCGAGGGCCAGGTTCAGAATCTACGTTATACCGCCACGTTCCCCATATTGATCAATGTCGCCAACCAGCCTACGTATTTCATGGCCCTGAAAGACGCTGCGGGGTTGGTCAAGCAGTTTGCGATGATTGATATTCAGCGCTATCAGAACGTTGCCGTGGGCGATACCGTGGCGTCGTGCCAGAAGTCCTATGAGGCGCTGCTTGCCACAAACGGCGTGCTTTCTGGCGACGATGCGGCCGATCTTAGCAATCTGAGTAACGCGCAGGGTACTATCCGCACGTTGGCGCAGGGGGTTGTCGACGGCAATTCGCATTTCTACGTGACGCTTAGCGGCGACGGGCATATTTACGATTTCGCGTTGCCCGGTTTGGTTGAGATCGCCGCCTACGGCGTGGGCGATAGCATCAGCTTCAGCTATATCGAAGGTGACCCGACAAGCCCCGCTCAGGCAATAAAGAGTGCAGTATCTACGGCATCGGAGGATACGCAAGCGGCTTAAAGGACGACTCGCTCGGTATTCGTTTTGAGATAAGCCCTGCCTTCTCGTTTGGGAAGGCAGGGCTTTTTGCTTCTTGCTAAGGGATTGCGGAAATATGGAGGGTTGTTGTAAAGTATGGACGTTATGTGTCGGCTTAGCGACAAACTGGTGAATAAGGCTTCGCAGGTCTTTATTTTTTAGGAAATTCCCTTGCTGGTTTATTGCCCATCCGACATATGTCAGCGGTGTCGCGGCGTAGTAGGAGCGCAGCGGCACTAAAGTAGGAAGGGAGAAAAATGGCTGAAAAGGCCCAAAAGAAGGAGAAGAAGGACCTGTACTGGGTACATGTCGTCATCGGCTTCGTGCTCTTGTTCTTGTTCTCGTATGTTGTTCCCGCGCCTTCGCCCATCACGCCTCTTGGCATGAAGATCGTCGGCGCATTCGTCATGATGGTGTACACGTGGTCGACCGTGGGCACCCTGTGGCCGAGCTTGCTCGGTTTGTTCTTCGTCGGCATTTCCGGTATTGGCGGCGACGCCGGCTTCAATGGCGTTTGGATGAAGGCCGTCGGCAACTACACCGTGCTGTTGGTTTTGTTCGGCATGGTTTTGTTCGGCGCTGTGGATACCGTGGGTGATACGCTCTACATCACGAAGTGGATTCTCACGCGCAAGCTCATCGCCGGACGCCCAATCGTGTTCATTGCGCTGTTCTATTGCTGCTGTGCTGTTTTGGCGGGCTTGATCAGCCCGATCACTGGCTTGATCATCGTGTGGCCTATCGCGTTGCGCGTTATCGAGACCATGGGCATCACGCGCGAAGACGCTGCTTGGAAGTACTTCTTCGTGGGTATGTTCTTGTCTATGACGCTGGCTCAGCCGTTCTTGCCGTTTAAGGGCGCTGCTCTTATTCCGGTCGCCGCCTATCAGAGCATGACCAGCACGCAGATGCCTATCCTGGCTCATATGCTGGTCGACTTGATCATGGTTGTCTTGATCATGGCCATCTACCTTGTCTTGCTGAAGCTCTTGCGCGTCGATCTTTCCAAGATGAAGGCCGTTACGCCCGAGATGATCGAAGAGCAGATGCCGCTGCCTCCGATGGACATGCGCCAGAAGGCGTTCCTTTGGATGATTCCTATCTATATCCTTTTGCTCATCGTTCCTTCGTTCATGCCCAAGACCAACCCTGTTGCCGCGTTCCTCAACAGCACGCTGGGCGTTCTTGGCGTGACGGTTGCCATCTTCGTGGTCTTCTTGATCGTGCGTTTCGAGGGCAAGCCGATGCTCGACATGAAGGAAGTCGCCTACAAGCAGTTCAACTGGGGCATCTTCTTCATGATCGCCGCAGCCGTGTTCACCGCTAACCAGCTTTCCAATGAGGCGACGGGCGTTTCCGCTTGGCTCGTCCAGGTGCTGAACCCGATCCTGGGCGGCCAGTCCGAGATGGGCTTCGTGGCCATCATGTTCACCGTTGCTCTGCTGATCACCAACTTCGCGAACAACGCCGCTATGGCTGTCGTTCTTCTGCCGGTTGTCATCTCGTTCTCCGAGCAGTTGGGTATCGCCTCTATGCCGGTTGCCTTGGGCGTCATCCTAATGGTGTTCGTCGCCATGCTGACCCCCGCCGCATCCCCGCATGCAGGCATGATGTGGGGCCGCAAGGACATCTACTCCGCAGGCGACATCATGTCCATCGGCTTGCCGATGTGCATCATCACCTTGGTCATGTACGTTTTGGTCGGCTATCCGTTGGCTAAGTTCCTGCTCGCCGCTTTTGGCGCGATTTAAGGACTCGCGAAAGCGATAGCGCAAGATTCCTACGCTTGCAAAACCCGCAGCTCGCTTTGAGCTGCGGGTTTTTTACTAGTCGTTTTTCGTCGAGGTGGGTGATTTGCCTCTCTGATTGCCGCTTTTGTGCAATATTCGGGAAGGTCGAAGGTTCGATATAACCGAATATTCGATTTGTGAAGGGGGTCAAAGCGATTTTTCGGTTAGCGGTTTTCCTTTGTTCGAAGCGAATCACGGCGCTTCATTTCTTGACAATAATCATTTGAACTGGGGAAATGCAAGATAGCGACCAATTGAAGTACGCTTTGCGATAACGCTTGGCTATCGCTAGGGGATTCTTTACATAAAAGATAGCTATATCGAATCTTCAAAACTTGCTGTAAAGTGTTCATGTTGTGTTGGGCAAGTGTCTACGATTTGAAGAAAGATGTTCTCCATTATGTAGGAAATGGAAGCATCGATGGGAAAGGCAGACATTTGGCCAACTTAATCCTCTGCGAGGCCCGCTTTCCGTCTCGCAGATAAATAAGGAAAGGGAGAAAGATGGCTGAAACAGCTAAGAAAGAGAAGAAGGACTTGTACTACCTTCATGTGGCCATTGGCTTCGTGATTCTAGTACTGTTCTCTTGGGTGATTCCTGCACCCGATCCCATCACGCCGCTTGGCATGAAGGTTGTCGGCGCCTTCCTGATGATGGTTTACACCTGGTCGACCATCGGCACTCTGTGGCCGAGTCTTTTGGGCTTGTTCTTCGTCGGCATTTCCGGTGTCGGCGGCGACGCTGGCTTCAACGGCGTCTGGATGCAGGCCGTTGGTAACTACACCGTACTGCTGACCCTCTTCGCTATGGTTCTTTTCGGTGCCGTGGACGAAGTTGGCGATACGCTCTACATCTGCAAATGGTTGCTTACTCGTAAGATCTTCGCTGGTCGTCCTTATGTGTTCCTGGCGATCTTCTACCTGTGCTGCTTCGTTCTGTCCACCTTGGTCAGCCCGATTTCCGGTTTGATCATCATGTGGCCGATTTCTCTGCGCTTGGCTGAGACTATGGGCATCAAGCGCGAAGATGCTTTCTGGAAGTTCTTCTTCGTTGGCATGTTCCTTTGCATGACCTTGGGCCAGCCGTTCTTCCCCTTCATGGGCGCTCAGCTGATCCCGTGCTCCGCATTCGCTTCCATGACCGGCATCTCCATGCCGATGCTTCCCTACATGCTGGTGAACCTCATCATGACCTTCATCGTCATGGCTGTTTACCTGCTGCTCATCAAGCTTCTCCGCGTCGACATCTCCAAGCTGAAGGATGTTAACCCGCAGATGATCGAAGAGCAGATGCCGCTGCCTAAGATGAACCTGCAGCAGAAGGCATTCCTCTGGATGATCCCGCTTTACCTTATCGCGTTGATCGTCCCGTCCTTCCTCCCGAAGGACAACCCGGTTGTCGCTTTCCTGAACTCCCTCGGCGTTCTGGGCACCACCGTTGCGTTCTTCGTGTTCTTCTTGGTTGCTCGCTACAACGGCAAGCCGATGCTCGACATGAAGGAAGTCGCCTACAAGCAGTTCAACTGGGGCATCTTCTTCATGATCGCCGCAGCCGTGTTCACCGCCAACCAGCTGTCTAGCTCCGCCACCGGCGTTTCCGCTTGGCTCGTTCAGGTGCTCGACCCGATCCTGGGCGGCCAGTCCGAGATGGGCTTCGTGGCCATCATGTTCACCGTTGCCCTGCTGATCACCAACTTCGCGAACAACGCCGCTATGGCTGTTGTCCTTCTGCCGGTTGTCATCCAGTTCTCTGCTAAGCTCGGCATCAGCCCGCTGCCGGTTGCCATGGGCGTCATCCTGATGGTGTTCGTCGCCATGCTGACCCCTGCCGCATCCCCGCATGCTGGCATGATGTGGGGCCGCAAGGACATCTACAGCCCCGGCGAGATCATGTCCGTCGGTCTGCCGATGTGCGTGGTCACCTTGGTTGGCTACATCGTCATCGGTTACCCGCTGGCAAAGATGCTCTGCTCTGCCTTTGGCGTGATCTAATCTGCATCGCGTAACGTCGAACCTACACGACACGAAAGGGAGCCTCCTTCGGGAGGCTCCCTTTTTTTGCATTGAGCATTTAGTCGGCGATAGTCTGAGCTGATGACGAAAGGCGTATATAGGAATCTTTCGTTGCGTGATCTGGGATGAACGGTCAGAAATAGCATTTAAGCGGGTCGTGTCAAGGAAGAAAGAACGTTTTTGTCGCTTTACGCATAATTATTTTTTATGGTGGTTTCGTGCGGCAAAGGAGCATTATTTAGTGCGTTCTGTTACCGAGACGTTTGCCAATGGTAGGAATGGCGGACGTTCGCTAATGGGAACGCCGGCAACGTAATTGCTTTAGCTATGCAGGCATAGAGTTTTAGGAAGGGAGAAAAATGTCTGACGCAAAAGCTCAAAAGAAGAAGGGGAGCGCGTACCCGATTCATGTGGCTATCGGTTTCGCGATCATCTTCTTGTTCTCGTACGTGCTGCCCGCACCTTCGCCGATCACCCCGGTTGGTATGAAGGTAGTTGGCGCATTTCTCGGTATGGTCTACCTATGGTCTACCATAGGCGCCTTGTGGCCGAGTTTGCTCGGTTTGTTCTTCGTCGCTATTTCCGGCATTGGCGGGGACGCTGGCTTCAACGGCGTTTGGATGCAGGCGATTGGCCGCGATACCGTTTTGCTTACCTTGTACGCAATGATCTTGTTCGGCGCTGTCGATGAGGTGGGCGACACCCTCTACATCACTAAATGGATCTTGACCCGCAAGATCTTCGCCGGCCGTCCGTTTGTGTTCTTGGCGCTTTGGTATTTCTGCAACTTTGTTCTGTCTGCTCTGGTTAGCCCGATTTCCTCGTTGATCATCTTGTGGCCTATTGCTTTGCGTATCGTCGAGGTCGTTGGCCTTAAGCGCGAAGACGCTTTCTGGAAGTTCTTCTTCGTAGGAATGTTCTTGGTGCAGACCCTGGGCCAGCCGTTCTTCCCCTTCATGGGCGCTCAGCTGATTCCGTGCTCGGCGTTTAAAGCTATGACGGGTATCGCTATGCCGATGCTTCCGTACATGCTGGTGAACTTCATCATGACCGTGTTCGTCATGGCTGTGTTCCTGCTGCTCATCAAGGTGCTGCGTGTCGATATCTCCAAGTTCAAAGATCTTGATCCCAAGACCATCGAGGATGCGCTGCCGCTGCCTCCTATGGATTTCCGCCAGAAGGCTTTCTTGTGGATGATTCCTCTTTACTTGGCATTGCTGTTGGTGCCGTCGTTCCTTCCCAGCAACCCCGTTGTCGATTTCCTCGCGGCAATCGACGTCAACGGCATCACGATTGCGTTCCTGCTGTTCTTCTTGATCGTGCGTTTCAACGGTCGCCCGATGCTCGATTTCAAGGAGGTTTCCTACAAGCAGTTCGATTGGGGTATCTTCTTCATGATTGCTGCGGCCGTCTATACCGCAGGCATGCTTTCCGATGACGCTACCGGTGTTTCCTCCTGGCTTGTTCAGGTGCTGAACCCTGTTTTGGGCGGCCAGTCCGAGATGGGCTTCGTGGCCATCATGTTCACCGTGGCGCTTATCATCACCAACTTCGCGAACAACGCCGCCATGGCTGTCGTTTTGATGCCCGTTGTCATCGAGTTCTCCAACCGTTTGGGTATTAATCCGCTGCCGGTTGCCATGGGCGTCATCCTGATGGTGTTCGTCGCCATGTTGACCCCTGCCGCATCCCCGCATGCAGGCATGATGTGGGGCCGCAAGGACATCTACAGCCCGAAAGAAATCGTCTCTGTAGGCCTGCCGATGTGCGTCGTCACGCTGGTATCCTATATCTTTATCGGGTACCCCTTGGCTAAGACCTTGCTTGCGGCGTTCGGCTTCTAGCTCGTTGCTTGCAGCCGCAAGGCACTGATGCCCGCGGGCGCTGCATGTGATGATTGCATGCAGCGCCCGTTTTGCTGTTTGCCTGCAAATGTTACTTCGCGTAGTATATAAGAGCTGCTTTTGGCAGTTTGTTAGTGGAAGCTGTTCCGCTACCTAAGACAGCTGGTGCCTATAAGGCTCAAACGCATATGCGGCCTGCCGAGGTGGTTGTGTATTTGATTGTACCGACCCCTGCTGTCTTGGTGACGGCGGGGGTCGTTTCTCTTTTCGAGAACTTACGATCCCACCGACGTTGGTGCGGAACCTAAGTGCTTGAAAAGGAGGTGTACTACATGCCTAATGCTCAGAACGTGGCAACGATGGCTGCGATCAAGGAAGATCTCGACGGCATTAACGCTATTTGGGCCGTTGACTATCGCGGTCTTACCGTGAAGGAGACCGAGGAGCTCCGTCGCTCCATCCGCGAGGCCGATGCTTACATGAAGGTGTACAAGAACACTCTGGTGCGCATCGCTCTCAAAGACATGGATCTTTGCAACATGGACGAAGTCTTGGACGGTCCTTCCGCATTCGTGTTTTGCAAGAACGATCCCGCGGCATCCGCTAAGGTCCTTAAGGATTTCGCCAAGGATCACGAGAACCTGACCATCAAGGGCGGCATGATGGACAATGCGTTCGTCACCGCAGCAGAGGTCGAGGCTATCGCATCCCTGCCTTCGCGCGAACAGCTGCTTGGTCAGCTCGCTGCCGCAATCGCTGGTGTTGCTCGTGGCCTTGCTGTCACCATCAATGGCGTGCCCAGTGGCTTGGCTCAGTCGATCAAACAGGTTGCCGAGCAAAAGCCCGCTGCCTAACAGGCAATCGCGGTTGTACCGCGGCGGCGTGACGCCGCAAGATTTTGTTTTTGAACCAGGCCGATAGGCCGCTTTGAAAGGAAACTGAAATGGCTTTGACCAATGAAGAGATTATCGAGGCACTGAAGGAGAAGTCCCTGCTCGAGGCTTCTGAGCTCGTTAGCATGATCGAGGAGACTTTTGGTGTTTCCGCTGCTGCTCCTGTTGCTGTTGCAGCTGCTGCTGCTCCTGCCGAGGCTGCTGCTGAGCAGACCGAGTTCGACGTCGTTCTCGAGGGCTTCGGCGACAACAAGATCGCTGTCATCAAGGTTGTTCGCGAGATCACCAGCCTCGGCCTGAAGGAAGCTAAGGATCTCGTCGAGAGCGCTCCTAAGGCTGTCAAGGAGGGTGCTTCCAAGGAGGAGGCCGAGGAGATCAAGGCTAAGCTCGAAGAGGCTGGCGCTGCTGTTACCTTGAAGTAACAACGATTTCCCTGAGGAATCTCATTGCCGTTGCTTTTTGGATGACGGCGATTACCGGAGGCGAGAATGCGAACGCGTTCTCGCCTTTGCGCTTTCTAGTGTAGAATTGATTGTCGATAATGATCGACGGTTGAATGTCGAGATTTTTCGTCGTCGGTGAACTTGCCTGCAATCGCTTCTTTCGAAAGGGATGGCCGTGGAGATCAGCTATTTCAAAAGCGCATGGAATGATATCAAGCATACGCCGAAATGGCTCGGCAAGGTAATTAAGCTGGCGCTCTTGAATTTGATTCCCATTTTTGGGCAAATTGTGACGCTTGGCTATCTTTATGGTTGGGCGCGCGATATAGCCTGGGGAGTGCATCAGCCTCTGCCCGACAAGATTTTGTCCAATGAGGATGGCCAGCTTTATCGGCGAGGCTTCTTCGGCCTGGTGGTTGCATTCGTCATCGGTCTTTTGCCGGCCCTCATCTCGGCGGTGGGTGACATTTTGCTTGGGGGCGGCGTTGTCGGAGTGGCCTCTGCTCATGCCCGTTACTCGGTGCTGGGCATGAGCTCTGTCGTTATCGGCGAGGCTCTTTTCCTCCTAGCGCTCGTCGCGAATCTTGCGGCTTACGTTTTCACGCCGGTCGGGATAATGCGCATGTCGATTTACAATCGTCTGAGCGCCGGTCTGCAACTTGGGCGGATTTGGAAGATGCTTCGTCACGATTCGCGTGGTGCTTTGCGTATTGCTGTTATGGCGATTTTGGCAGGTATTGCCGCCGGTTTCGCCACGAGTGTTCTTGGTGCACTGGCGGCCGCTCCCTTCGTCGGTCTTTTCGCAGCTTCGGGCATGGGTGCGGAATCGGTTTCTGTAGCCTTGCTGTACAGTCTCGGCGCGTTGGGAGCCGTCTTCCTTCTGGTCTTCGTGCTGTTTTCTTTGGGCGTGGTCGTTTTCGTCAATATGCTTACCGTGCGCGCTGTGGGATATTGGGTTTTCCAGTTTGATGTGGCGCACTGGGGCGGTCAAGACGACCCCATGCCGTTTGAGGGCGCTGCTCGCTAATCTTTTTCGTCGAAGCCCCACATGCGAACTTCGGGCTCTAGCCCGATTCCCGAGAGAGCGAAAACGCGCTTTTGCACATCTTTTATGAGTTGGAGGACGTCAGAGGCGGTTGCGTTGCCCGCATTCACTACAAAGCCAGCATGCTTGCGCGAGACCTCGGCACCACCTACGCGGTAGCCCTGCATGCCTGCATCTTGGATAAGTTTTCCTGCGAAATAGCCCTTCGGCCGCTTGAAGGTCGAGCCGGCACTGGGCATTTCCAGGGGCTGCTTTGCTTCGCGGCGCGTGGTCAGGTCGTCCATTCTGCTCTGGATGGATGCGGGATCATCTTCGCGTAGGCGTAGAGTCGCTTTTAGGACGATCATGTTCGCCTCGCCCATCATGCTGTGGCGATAGCTCCAGCTGGCGTCGGTGGCGCTAATTTCGCAAAGCTGCCCTTCTTCCGTGAGACAAAGGACGCTATCTGCCACATCTTTGAATTCTCCGCCATATGCGCCGGCATTCATTATTGCCGCTCCGCCGATTGACCCGGGGATGCCGCTGGCGAATTCGTATCCCGAAAGCCCCGCTTTTTGCGCGGCTGCGGCGACTTGTTCATTGGATGCGCCGGCGCAAGCGATAAGCGTGTTGCTTGCGATTTCTATAGTCGAAAACGCGCTTCCCAATTTGATGACGCAGCCGCACAGACCCTCATCGGCGACAAGAAGGTTGCTGCCAAGGCCCATCACGTGCCATCGAATGTTGAAGGAGCGGCAGGTCTCGACGATTGCGCGCACATCTTCGACGGAGGAGGGAAGGACGAGCGCGTCGGCTGGGCCTCCGATCTTGAAGGTGGTGTGCTTTGACAAGGGTTCGTTGACGAGTATTTTGCGCGCGCCGATCTTGCGCCCGAGCGTTTTGCAGAACTCGTTTGACAGGGTCTTTTCAGTTGCTGCCGATTCGGCCATGGCACTCCATCCGTTTTTTCATGAACGATTGACTTTTGCAATGCGGCGTTTTGCGTTTTGCGGCAGTTGTTTTCATTATCGGGATAATCCCACGTAATTTGATGGATGGCAAATGCTCGGGCTCGCTGTTTTTCTGAGCGGTAAATAGTTTCCGTTGCTTGCTTGACATCGCCCCTCCAAGACGTATACTGCAATCAATATATGAACGTTTGCTCATATGAGAACTTGTAAATAGGAGCAGTTAATGAGCGAGAAGCTTCAAGGCAATGAGCGAAAACCGGCTGATTACGTCAATACGCTCGACGGTATCGATACGGGGGCGGCATCGATGCGAAAAAGCGATACCACCGTGTTCGGACAGGGAGGGCATGTGTGCCAGCAGCCCGAGGATTACGATGGTGCTTTGCCAGACGAGGAGATTCTTTACGACCTGGCAGACCTTTTCAAGGTTTTTTCCGACACCACTCGAATCAAGATTTTGTTTGCCTTGATGAACAAGGGGATGTGCGTCGCCGATATCGCAGAAGTAGTGGGAGCGTCGCAGAGTGCTGTCTCTCACCAGCTGCGTACGCTTAAGAGTTCGCGCTTGGTGAAGTTCCAGAGAGATGGGAAGAACGTAATCTACTCGCTTTCGGATGATCATGTCCACACTATGCTCGCCCAAGGTATGAGCCATATTTGCGAATAGGGCTAGGGTTGGAACTGCGGCGTTAAAGCCGAAGGATCATAGACAAAGGCGGCTGAGCCGCAAAACGCAAGAGAAAGGAACCATCATGCGTAAGGCTATCAAACTCGACGGTGAAATGTGCGCAAACTGCGCCGGCAAAATCCAGGACAAAATCAGCAAGATGGACGGAGTGAACAGCGCCAGCGTGAACGCCATGACGATGAAGTTCACTCTCGACGCCGACGACGACAAATTCGACAGCATTGTAAAAGAATCTGTGAAGGTGTTTAACGACATCGAACCCGATTGCGAGGTTCTTGCCTAGTCGGATTTGGGCGGACCGGGCTCGCTTTGAAAGGATTTCTTATGGCGCAAGGGTTGACGAAAAAACAGCGGAAGAAGCGAAACCGAATCCTTATCGCATTGGCTGCGTTCGCCGTGCTGCTTGCTGCAAGCGATATTTTCGGGGTCTTCGAGGTATTGCCCGGCGGATTGTGGATTGAGTTTGCGGCTTTCTTGATCCCCTACCTCATTGCCGGGTATGACGTTCTCCAAAAGGCGTGGCACGGCATAGTCCATAAACAGCCGTTTGATGAGAACCTGCTTATGGCCATTGCCACGATCGGTGCATTTGCTTTGGTGTTTTTCCCTGAGGCTGAGCCTCATATGGCCGAAGGCGCAGCGGTCATGTTGTTCTATCAAGTGGGCGAGCTGTTCGAAAGTTACGCCACTAATAAAACGCGCCGCTCTATCTCCGAGATGATGGATATCGCTCCAGATTATGCGAACATCGAAGGGGAAGATGGCAAGCTTTTGCAGGTTGACCCTTACGAGGTCAAAGTCGGCGATGTTATCGTCGTCAAAGCTGGTGAGCGTATTCCCCTTGATGGAGTGGTTACCGATGGGCGCAGTCAGCTTGATACGAGCGCTCTTACCGGCGAGTCGGTTCCTCGTGTGGTTGAGCCGGGGGCGGAGGTTATCTCCGGCTGCGTGAACATGAGCGGCCTTTTGCGCGTGCGCGTTGCCAAACCGTACGGCGAGTCTACCGTGCAGCGTATTCTGGAGCTGGTAGAGAACGCCAGCGAGAAGAAAGCGCGTACCGAAAACTTCACCTCGCGTTTTGCGCGGTATTATACGCCCATTGTCGTTGGCGTGGCGGCTGCCATTGCAATCGTGAGCCCGTTTTTTGGATCTACTCTTACGGCGAGTGTTCGGAGCGCGCTGGTCTTTTTGGTCGTTAGCTGCCCGTGCGCGCTAGTCATCTCGGTGCCTCTATCGTTTTTCAGCGGGATCGGTGCAGCAAGTCGTATCGGCGTGCTGGTGAAAGGATCGAGCTATCTGGAGACCCTCGGCGCGGTCGACACCGTTGCTTTCGACAAGACGGGAACTCTTACCAACGGCTCGTTTAGCGTGATCGCGGTTCATGCAAAGGATGGCGTGGATCCCGACGAGGTTCTTTCTTACGCGGCTCATGCGGAATCCTATTCTGATCACCCAATCGCGGTTTCTGTCAAGGAAAGCTATTCGGGTGCTATCGACCAAAGCGTTATCGAAAATGTTGAAGAACGCTCGGGGCGTGGCGTTTGCGCCGATGTCGATGGGCGTCGTGTTTTTGTCGGCAACGATAAGCTGATGGCCGAAGAAGGCGTGCCTTTCGAGCCGTGCGAACTGGTTGGTACCGTTTTGCACGTTGCTCTCGACGGTGTCTATATCGGCCATGTGATTATCGCCGACACGCTGAAGGACGACGCTAAGGAGACGATTGATTCGCTGCATGCGGCGGGGGTTGGTCGTACGGTTATGCTTACGGGCGATCGCCGAGAGGTCGCGGAGGCTGTTGCCAACGAGCTGGGAATCGATGAGTTCTACGCTCAGCTTATGCCGCAGGATAAGGTTGATAGGGTCGAGCGTCTGCTTTCGAATGAGACAGGTAAGGGCAAACTTGCTTTTGCAGGCGATGGCATAAACGATGCCCCTGTTCTTATGCGTGCCGACATAGGTATTGCTATGGGGGCTATGGGGTCGGATGCAGCTATTGAAGCCGCGGATATCGTGCTGATGGATGACAAGCCCGCAAAAATAGCTTCGGCCATCAAGATTGCTCGGAAAACCATGCGCATCGTTTGGCAGAACATTATTTTCGCTATCGGCGTGAAGGTCGTCATCATGATTCTGGCTCTGCCGTTTATCGGCATCGCCACGATGTGGCTAGCTGTGTTTGGCGATGTTGGGGTAAGCGTTATCGCCATTCTCAACTCCATGAGGGCTCTGAAGGCCGCAAAATAACAGTTGGGGTTTGCAAAAAGCAATTGCTTGGCTAGGCGGTAGGGTTCGCTTTGCTTGCGGGGCGCGTCTCCTTTGGGGATGCGCCCCGTTTCGTATTGTGAATGGTTCGCTCGTATGCTTTTGCGCTATTGATCCGTTTGGCGTGTACTCTACGGACGTCGGTTTTTATTTCTGCTGCGCATCGCCATGACGGCCGCCACTCCCGCTACGCCGGCGATGAGCGCTGTTGCGGCAAATGGGATGATGGAATCGCCGGTTTTTGCAAACGCTTTCTTAATTTTTTCTACTGCATTTTCTTTTTCGGGAGAAGTTGGCTTTGCGGGAAAGAGGACGGTCTGGTTTTTGTCGTTGATGTCTGCGTGTTCGGCTAGCGTTGTACCCTCTTGCGTTAGCGTCTCGAACGCGACAACCGCCTTGTCATCAAGATTCTCTGTATCAAGGGGGAACCTTAGCTCGATGTCTCCGCTGGATTCTTTCGACCTGAAGCTTGCCGTTGCGACAATGTCTTTCCCGTCGGCCTTCGTCAGCGTGCCCTCGTCGTCGGCGGTGCCGTTATCTTCGATTGAGGCTAGGTGAAGCGTTCCTTCGATTCGGTATTCGACATCGGGCATAAGATTCTCGTAGTGCACTTGATCGATAATGGCTGTTTCTCCTTCGCTATTGTCGACGCGGGAACCGGTTTTCTCGCTTCGTGCGTTTGTGCTGATGAGAGGCACCAGCAGCGTCTGGTTTTCGTCGGAGATGTTCTCGTGCGCCGCTATGAGCTCTGCTCCTTTGTAGCATCTTTCAAATATAACGATGTTGAGCCCGCCGAGCTCTTTTCCGCACACGGTTAGGGGAACCTCGGCTTCGCCCGAGGTTTCGTTCGGCGTGAAGAAGACTTCCGTGGTGATAGGTTCGCCTTCTTCATTCGTGACGGCTCCACCATCGCTGATTTTGCCATCGGCATCGGTGCTTGCAATGTGCGCCGTGGCCACAAGGCGATACTCCGTATTCGGCTCGAGATTGACGTAGGCAACGTTGTCGGTAATGCTGGCGCTGCCAAGTGCAGGCAAGATTTTCGCCCCGCTTTCATTGACGGTGGCCTTTGTTTCTATCTTCGGAAAAGCCACGGATTGGCTATCGTCCGATATGTCGGCGTGCGTTGCAAGGACGATATCGTTGCGTTCGAGTTTTTCGAATGCAACGACGGTTTTTCCTGCAAGAGAGGGTGCGTTGAAGATGAACGTGACCTCGACTTCGCCTGAGGATTCGCTTGGCGTGAACGTCTGCTTTGCGGTGATGGGGCTGCCCTTTTCGTCTTTGGCAGCACCTTCGTCACTTCCATCGGTTGAGCGAACGTGCAGCTCAGCATTTAAGGTGTAGGTTTTCCCGGGCAGGAGCGCGTGGTACTCAACGGTGTCGATAAGTGTGCAGGCATCGGCAAGGTCGGGCGCGGTCAGTGCCTTTTCGGACTTTAATTTAGTTGAGATGCCGGGGAAAGTAACAGTTTGGTCGGTATCGGATGGGTCGGAATGCTCGGCGATTAGTTCGTTGTCGAGAGTTATTCGCTCGAAGGCGACCACCTGTTTGCCTGTAAGCGATGAGGAATCGAGAGAGAACTCGACCTCGGTTTTGCCGTTAGCGGTTTTAGGGGAAAATTCGGTGGTTGCTATCACCGTTTCCCCCGATGCAGTGGTCACTGGGCCGCCGTCTTTTCGATTTCCATCGGCGTCGATTTCGACGAAGTGGAGCTCTCCTTGTGCAGCGTAGGCTTTGCCCGGCGTGAGCCCTTCGTAGTCTATCGTGTCGATGAGGCATACACTGTCGTTTGCTGCCGCCACGTGATCGCCGTTGGCGTTGGTTAGGGTCGTTCTTACTGTGGGCAGGGGGCTGTTGTCGACGGTTCCCAGATCGAGCTTCGTCTTATTGCGTTTTACGGTTATGTCAAAAGACAACAGCTCTTTTCCTTCGTTGGTCTTACAGCGCAGCTCTTCGATGCGGTAAGAGTCGAAGGGAAGCGCTCCTAGGGCGTCGTCCGCCTTGGTTGCGATGTTTTCGCGCCCGCTGAACCATAGACCGGCTTCGCTATTTAGATCGGCCTCTTCCGAGGCGAGGATGCCGTCATTTGCGTTCGTGTTTTTGGAGTGCGCGTTCCATTCGCTCGAGGTGTCGACGGTGCCGTTCTCATCGGTGACAACGACGTGTTTTTCCCCGCTTGTAAGGCTCGTTATGGCGAAAGGCACGCTCGCCATGCGCTCCATCGTCTTTCCATCTGCTTTAGAAAACGCTATGTCGCCGCGCTTTACCTGGTCGGATACGGATTCCGAGGTTGATGCGAGATCGTATACCTTTGCTTCGCGGATCGATACCGTTTTGCTCCAAGCACGCGAGTTGGCATCGATCAGGTAACCCTCGGGGGCTTCTATCTCTTTTATTTCGTAGGTGCCGAAGGGTAGGGCGTTTGACGCTGTCGAGGCGATGCCTGCCTCATCGGTTTCGATGGTGAGAATTGTTTGTCCTGGACGGTATTCGTTACCGTCAACGACTACCGAGTGGGCTGAACGGTTTGTCACGGAGAAGACGGCGCCTTCGAGTGTTGCCGCACCAAGGGGGTTGTGCTCGGAGGTCTCTCGGTCGATCTTGCCGATGGATATGCCGCCGCGCAGGACTTGTTCGGAAATCGCTGGGGCTTCATATCTCAACACGATGGGGGAGATTTCTTCCGAAGCTATGTTCACGATGAGATCGGGTGCATTGTCGAGCGCGTAACCGGATGGAGCGATGGTTTCGCGGACGAAGAGCGTCCCTAGAGGCAGACAGAGCCTCTCGTTTTGGGTGAAGAGCTTGTCGCCCGAGATGAAGTAGGGCAACGTGGCACTTGCTACGCCGCTGTTGTCGTGGATATCGAAAGTGCTATCCGCATTCGAAAACTCGATTCTTCCCTGTTCATTTGTTTGCATGATCCAGGTTCGCTTTTCGATGCCGTTTCGAGCGGCTGCGTCGGCTTCGCTTCGCGAGGAGAATTGTCCGCCATAGAAAGTTATCTCAAACTGCGCGCACGCGAGCGAACCGTCGCCCTGCGATTCCGAGCGACCGGTTTCGGAGTCGTATTTGGAGAGCCATATCTCCATGGGGTTGTACTGAGGCTGCTCTCCGATGCTTACCGTTGCTACTTCTCCGCTTGGCACTTCGACGGGATAGATGTTCTCATCGATGGCGTAACCCTTGGAGGGGGAGATCTCTTTCAGGTAGTATGTCCCGCATTTGATATCGTCCGCCTGGGCTTTGCCCTCGATGTCGGTTGCGAGAGTGACTATGGGGTCGGTGTTCCCCTGGGCGTGCGATTCGCTCGAATACAGGCCGTAAATAGCCCCTTCCAAGGAATAGTTCGCGTTGTTGGCGCTTATTCCGTTATTTGCGGACGATTTTCGCAAAGCAACGGATCCGGTGTTGTTCACACCCCGGTAGACAGCGAATCTCGACCAGCTGCCTTTTCCGTGGCCGCTAGACATATGCCAGATTCCAGGAAGCGATGACCCGGGATTGGCATCGAGTCCTTGCAACATGGTGCCGGAGTTTCCGTAAATGTCCGAAAATGAATTGGTGAAGGCATGGTAAACCATCACGATGCCGTCTACGCGCTCTCCGACGACGCCCATATGGGTTGGCTCGGCTATTCCCGCGCTGTAGAAGAAGATGATGTCGCCTGCCTCCATTCGGCCGTCGCGTAAATCATCATCTGCTCCTTCCATGACGAAGCAGCCCTTTGCCTTGAGTTCATTTTCAAAAGACGTGGTGTAGTGCGTGTAATTTTGTCCCCCGAATGTGTTGAATGCCCATGAGACATAGCCGGAGCAATCCCATCCGCTTTTCGACGCTCCTCCAAACAGGTAAGGCACACCAAGGCCTTCTTCGAGATGAGGTTTCAGTTCCTCCCAAGTAAGGTTGCAAGCAGGGTTTGCGTTGCTGTCCGCTTCGGCTTTTGGAGGGAAAACCAAAGACGGGAATGCTATTCCGGCGACAAGCGCCATCGCGAGCAGGCAGCCAAGCGCTTTCCTTCTCCGCCTTTCCTGTGGTATTCGCTTGAGGCGCAGGGTCTGCGCGCTCACCGAGTTTCCGAATAAACCCATTGGATCCCCTTTCATACGCTGGCTGTTTTGCGAGCGACAGTAAGCGCGGGGTTCGTTTGAGGCGTGTTCGATGCATGCTGCCTGCTCGTCGGATGGGCGTTTATGGTAGTTGGGAAATCTAGCGGGGGAGTCTTTCGTTCCTTACGTTATTTCAGCGAAAATCGATCAGTTGCCCATCGTGTTTTCGACGAGGCTTAAACGTCTCTTCGCCAGGCATTAAGCGCTAATTTCCTTTACTTCGTCCGCCGTTAGAGTTCGCTCCTATTTGCCGTACAATAGCAACCGGCGTTGTGCCGCCGCGTCGTTTGGGGCGCGGCGTTTGATTTGTTCCACTGGGGTCTGTGCTTCGATCACTAAGGAGATGCACATGTGCGGTATCGTCGGTTACACCGGGACTAAAGCGGCAAGTTCCATTCTGCTGGGCGGCCTAAAACGGCTTGAGTATCGAGGCTATGATTCTGCGGGCATTGCCACGGAAGAGCCTGATGGCGCTGCGCGAAAGCTGCAGGTCATTCGTCGTCGCGGGCGCGTTGAGAATCTTGAGCATACGGCTTCCCATTTCGGCCTTTCCGGTACGTGCGGGATAGGCCATACGCGATGGGCGACGCACGGGCGCCCCTCTGAGGCAAATGCGCATCCGCACGTTTCGTGCGATGGGCATATTGCGTTGGTGCATAACGGCATCGTCGAAAACTTCGCCGATTTGCGTGAGCGTCTTGAAGCGACGGGACATGAGTTCGCGAGTGAGACTGATACCGAGACAATCGTTCATTTGATCGAGGATTGCTACGAGGGCGATCTTTTCGACGCTGTTCGTGCTGCCGCTACGCAAATCGTCGGCTCTTACGGCTTGGCCGTTGTGGACGATCGTGAGCCTGGTGTGATCGTTGTCGCGAGAAAAGACTCGCCTTTGGTTGTCGGCGTAGCCGAGGATGGGTGCTACCTTGCATCCGATTCGATAGCCATCATTAATGCCACGCGTGATGTCGTTGTTCTCGAAGATGATCAGTTCGCAAAGCTCACCCCGCAGGGAGCAAGCTATTTTGATGCGCATGGACAAGAAATCGATCCTGCGATAACCCATATAGACTGGGATATGGATGTTGCGGAAAAGGGCGGATACCCCGACTTTATGCTTAAGGAGATTCACGAGCAGCCGCGTGTCATACGCGACACCTTGGCGGGGCGGTTGGTGAACGGCGCGTTGGAGATAGACGAGCTGGATATGAGCCCCGAAGAGCTCAACTTGATCGATCGCGTATACGTGATCGCGTGCGGGACGAGCTATCATGCGGGTTTGGTGGCAAAAGAGCTTATCGAAGGATGGGCGCGCATTCCCACGGAAGTCGAGGTGGCGAGTGAGTTTCGCTATCGAAATCCTATAATCACGCCCACTACGTTGGTTGTTGCTGTTTCGCAGTCGGGCGAGACCGCAGATACTTTGGCGGCCATTCGCGATGCGAAAGTGAAAGGCGCTCGCGTGTTCGGCATCACCAATGTTCTCGGCAGCCCTGTCGCGCGCGAGGCGGATGGCGTTATCTACACCAAGGCTAACAAGGAAATAGCCGTTGCCTCGACGAAATCGTTTTTGGGACAGGTTGTGAGTTTGACTCTTTTGGCGATGCTCCTTGCGCAGGCGAAGGGCAAGTTGAAAATGAACCAGATCCGCCTGCTGTTCCGCGAGCTCGCCGATACGGCGGAGCAGGTCGAAGAGATTCTCTCTTCCTGCATAGATGCCGTCGACGCGGCTGCTGCAGCATGCAAAGACGCCGCTAGCGCGCTATTTATCGGGCGCGGCATGGGCGCGGCGGTTGCCCGTGAGGGGGCCTTGAAGCTGAAGGAGATAAGCTATCTGCATGCCGAGGCTTATGCGGCGGGTGAGATGAAACATGGACCGATCGCATTGATCGACAGCGGATTTCCTGTTATCGCAATCGCAACGAAAAGCCCGGTTTACGACAAGGTTGTTTCCAATTTGCAAGAAAGCCGCGCTCGTGGGGCGAAAATCGTCGTTATCGCGACCGAAGGCGATGAGGATATCAAGAATCACGCCGATTACGTCATCTACATTCCCAAGGTGCGTGATGCGTTCTCGGCAATAACGGCGAGTGTGCCGTTACAGCTGTTGGCGCGCTCGATTGCGGTTCTGCGTGGCTGCGACGTTGACCAACCGCGCAATTTGGCGAAAGCGGTAACGGTGGAGTAGATGATGAGAGACGATAGGGGAGAATGGGATTACGACGTCGAAGATGCCGAATCGCCCGAAACCGATGAGTTTGCGGGCATGGCTCTTGGCGAGATGACGCTGTCTTATGCGCGCGAAAGGTTTTTCGCCGCCGAAGCTCAAGATGAGCATCGTGCTTCTTCGGACCATGCGAATGACGAGGGGCGAGCTGAAGAGCTCCAGGAAATCGCCGTGCGGGATATAGATGCTCTCAAACGTGACGAGCGGATATTCGATTCGGAGAGCGTTGGCTTGGGCGTCGACATCGTTGACATCGACCGCATGCGGAAGATACTCGCGCGCTCGAAATCGTTTTCGCGACTAGTGTTCTCTGCTGACGAGCAGGAATATTGCGAGAAAACCTCTTCGCCCGAAACGCATTATGCCTTGCGCTTCGCAGCGAAGGAAGCTGTGGTGAAGGCGCTGGGAACGGGCTTTAGCGAGGGCATCGGAGTGCTTGACATCGAGGTTCGCCGCAACGCCAAGGGGCGTCCGTACGTGGTGCTTCGCGGCGCTGCGCGGTCCGTCGCCGAGAAAAGAGGGGTGCGCGATATCCCCATTTCGCTTTCTTATACGCATGCGGAAGCGGTCGCCTGCGCGATGGCCATTACCGATAGTTCGCGTAAGGCTAGTGAGGAGCGCGTCGACCCTATGGAAGAACTGGCGCGCAAATTCAAGGAAACACGCGGCATGCTCGATGATTTATAGGCGGTTCTTATGGGTTTGATTTCGAAGAAACGTATTTTCTCATCAGAGGGGCGCATTGGTGGTGCCGGGCCTTTTGGAGGAGCCGACATCGTGAGGTCCGGCGATGGCCTCGAAGACGTTGCATCCACCTCTCCTGAGGTGTCTTGCCGCCTTGGTGGCGACGAGGTTCGCGAAGCGGCGGTTGTCGGATCGAGCAGATGGGCTGTCGAGGGCGCCCCGTTGCGTAGGGCGTCGCGCGATGAGCTGGTGTCACTGCTGCCGTTCCCTGCGAAAGATGCGAACAAGTACACTCGGGGGAAGCTGACGCTTGTTGCGGGGAGCGACCGTTACCCCGGCGCTGCGTGCCTGGCTGCTCTTGCTGCGTCGCGCATGGGGACCGGCTATATAGAGACAGTTGCTCCTTCTAAAGTGAAGCCCCTGCTCGTGGCATGTAGCCCTTCGCTCGTGGTGACCACGCGCAAGAAGTGGGATACTTTCGGAGTGGCGTCTAGTCGCGAGGGCCGCCCGCAAGCCGTGTGCATCGGCCCTGGCTTCGACTCCGATGAAGACGATACTGCCGTTTTGGTTCTCGATGTTCTTGATAAGGCGGCCTGCCCAGTGCTTGTCGACGGCAGCGCTCTCTCTGTTTTGGCCACGAAAAAAGGCCGTCGTTTGTTGAAGCGGCGTTTTGAGCGCGGATGGGCGACGGTCGTCACGCCTCACGGGGGCGAGGCTGTTCGGCTGGCGGAGCCGTTTGGCTTTTCCGAAGGGAATCCTTCGCGGTTGGCGACGCTTATATCGCTTGCGTACGGAGTGACGGTTGTTCTTAAGGGGCCCGATACGTTCGTTTCGGATGGCGAATGCACTTACGTGGTCACGGAAGGTACTCCCGACCTGGCAAAAGCGGGCACCGGGGACGTCTTGGCGGGCATGGCCTCGGCGCTTTTGGCGCAAGGGGTGGCGCCCCTTCAGGCGGGTGTCTTGGCGGCGACTTTGCATGCCTTGGCCGGGCGAGCTGCCGGGCAGCGGTACACGTCGTTTGGCGTTCGTGCGGAAGACGTGGCCGATTGCGTACCTCAGGCTATCGTCGAATTGATAGGTTAGGAAAACGAGATGTCGCAAGAATTCAGCTTGTTCGATAATTCGGAACTTTCGGTCGATGACGCTCGCAAGCGCATCGAAGCTTTGCGTAGGGAGATAGAGCGCCACACATACTTGTACTACGCAAAAGATGCACCGGAGATTTCGGATGCCGCGTTCGACTCCCTGATGCGTGAACTGCGCAATCTGGAAAACGAGTATCCCCAATTCGTGGACGCCTCAAGCCCCACGCAGCGCGTCGGCGGCTACGTGGGCGAGCAGTTTGCGCCAGTGCGCCATGAGCAGCGCATGTATTCGCTCGACAACGCTATGGATCTTGATGAATTGGATGTTTGGATGGATCGCGTCGAGGAGTTTTTCGGCGAGCTGCCCATGTTGGACTGCGAGCTCAAGATCGATGGTTCGGGAATTGCCCTCACTTATGAAAATGGCGTTCTGATTCGCGCAGCAACTCGTGGGGATGGGACCACCGGAGAAGACGTGACGGCGAATATCCGAACGGTGATGGATGTCCCGTTGCGCTTGCGCGAAGAAGGCATGGCGGACGTTGTTCGCGAGGGCTCGCTGGAGCTTCGCGGCGAGGTCTACATGCCCAAGCGAAGTTTCGAGACGCTGAACAAGCAGGCTGCAGCTAATGGAAAGCAGCCTTTTGCAAATCCCCGCAACGCCGCTGCTGGTAGCTTGCGCCAGAAGGATCCGAAGATTACGGCGCATCGTGATCTGGCGACTTTCCTGTACGCCATCGCTGACGAGCGAGCCATTGCTGCGCCCGGGCAATTCGAGATGCTCGAATGGCTGCGCGAGGCGGGATTTCATGTGAATCCTGACGTTATCCGCACGAATTCGCGCGAGGAGGTCAAGGATTTCTGCCGCCAGTGCATTGAGCGACGAAGTTTGCTTCCCTACGAGATCGACGGCGTGGTTGTCAAGGTGAACTCGTTTGCGCAGCAGGAAGCCATGGGCTTTACGGCGCGTGCGCCGCGTTGGGCGATAGCGTTCAAGTTTCCCCCGGAGGAAAAAACGACCATTCTTAGGGATATTACCGTTCAGGTTGGGCGTACAGGCGCGCTTACCCCAGTTGCGGAGCTTGATCCCGTGGTCGTTGCCGGATCTACCGTAGCTCGCGCAACGCTTCACAACGAAGACGAAGTCCATCGCAAGGATGTGCGCGTAGGCGATACGGTCATAGTGCGCAAAGCGGGGGACGTTATCCCTGAGATCTTAGGCCCTGTGCTTTCGCTGCGTGCGCCCGATTCTCAGGTTTGGCGCATGCCCGAGGTTTGCCCTAGCTGCGGTAGCCCTGTTATTCGCGAAGAGGGTGAGGTGGCGCATCGCTGCATTTCCATCGATTGTCCGGCGCAGGCTCTAGAGCGTTTGATTCATTGGGCAAGCCGCAATGCGATGGATATCGACGGCATGGGCGAAGAGATAGTCGGGCGTTTGGTGGAGTCGGGCCGTCTGAGCGACGTCGCCGATTATTACACGCTCGACGAAGTGGAACTCTCGTTGCTCGATATGGGTCGCCTGAACAAAGAGGGCAATCCTATTCGTCTGGGATCGACCGTTGCCAAGAAGCTCGTTGCACAGATCGAAGAGAGCAAGGTACGTGGTTTCGCGCGCGTTTTGTTCGGCATCGGCATTCGCCATGTTGGCAAGACCACTGCGGAAGCTATTGCCAAGAGCTATCGTTCGATGGACGCGCTGATGGCCGCAAGCGAAGAGTCGTTGGCTGTTATCGAGGGGGTGGGACCGAAAATCGCCCATAGCATTTATGTCTTTTTGCGTACTCCCGACAATATCGCGGTTATCGAGCGTTTGGCGGCGCGTGGCGTGGTTATGGAATCGACTTCCCAGAACAGCGAAGAGCTGCCCCAGACACTCGAAGGGCTTACGTTCGTGCTTACTGGCGCGCTAACCCAGAGCGGGATGACGCGTGACGAAGCGAGTGCGCGTCTGAAGGCCCGTGGCGCGAAAGTTTCTTCGAGCGTATCGAAAAAAACCAGCTATCTTGTTGCGGGTGAGGCTGCTGGCTCGAAATACGAGAAAGCGGTTTCGTTGGGGGTTTCGATCTTGACCGAAGCGGAGATGCTTGCAATGCTCGAGTGAGAGCGAGAAAAGCAACGTGCCCCTTCATTTGAGGAGGGGCACGTTGGGTGCGCTGCTTGCTGGGACGGGCACGCTTTTCGGCGTCATTGGCGGTTCTCGGTTGGTTGGTGTTTGCTCGGCTCTCTAGCAGCCGCTACCGTCGATTTTGCAGGCGGTTCCATCGGCAGGCTTCGATTTAAGCCCCGCATCTTCGGGCGTAACGGAAACCGTGCCATCTTCTAGCACGAAGCAGGGAATTCCCAGCCAGCCGTTTTTCTTCACCTCGTCGAAAACAGGTTCGGTATCGCGAAGATGGATGAACTCCTTCAGATTCCTTACGTGCTCGCCGATGTCGACGTAGTCGAATTCTTCGTCGCGCTCGGCGATTTGATCGTGGACGTAAGCGCAGTCGGGGCATGATGGCATGCCGTAAATAGTAATCATCCCGTACCTCCAAACCGTGATATTTTGCCGCTTGTGCGGTTTGGGACAAGTATACAGCTGGCGGCAAGGGGGAGCGAAGGAGTTAACGTGTCAAGTCTTTTCGGCAATCGCATGAGTGGAAATATCACCGACTTTCATCAGGTAGAAATCGACCCCGCCTCAAAGCTCTCGCCTTTTTGCAGCGTTGTGGGTCAGGTGAAGATCGCCGCCGGTTGCTCGATTTTCGCGGGAGCGCATATCAGAGGCGATGTTGCGCCCATATCCATTGGCTCGCGCACCAATATTCAAGAGAATTGCTGTCTCCATGTGAGCTCGGGCCATCCTCTCGTGGTCGGCTCGGGGGTGACGGTTGGCCACGGAGCGATTCTTCATGGGTGCACGATTGGCGACAATTGCCTCGTGGGGATGGGGGCCATCGTCATGGACGGTGCCATTGTGGGAAGCAATTGCCTTGTTGGCGCGGGGGCGCTGATAACGCAAGGGAAGGTCTTCCCCGCGGGTAGCCTCATTATGGGGTCGCCCGCTCGTGTCGTTCGCGCGCTTTCCGAAGACGAGATTCGCACGCAGCTTATAGAACCCGCCGACTCATATTGCCGGGAAACCGACCTTATGGTGGACGATGGGCTGCTTGAGACCCCGTCCGTCTCCACCGATGTGTGGCCCGAATTTTAGACGTGCCTGACGTGCGGCTTTTGCAATTCCTGTAGGCTGAAACGCAAGAAGTCCGCACTGTGCTAAAATGCCAAGCTGTTTATAGCACTATTGGAAGGAAACGTATGTCAGGTCACTCAAAGTGGGCTACCACGAAACACCGCAAGGCTGCTCAGGACGCCAAGCGTTCCGCCTTGTTCTCGAAGCTTGCTCGTAACATCACCGTTGCAGCTAAGGAAGGTGGCGACCCGAACCCTGACAACAACGCTTCGCTCGCGGCCGCTATCGAAAAGGCCAAGGGCTACTCGCTGCCCAAGGATAAGATCAAGACGGCTATCGATAAGGCTTTCGGCTCGGGTAAAGATGCTGCAAACTACGAGACGGTGACCTACGAGGGCTATGGCCCAGCGGGCGTCGCTATTTTTTGCGAGGCTCTTACCGACAACCGTAACCGCACTGCTGCAGACGTCCGCGCCGCTTTCGCTCATCATGGTGGAAACCTGGGCACTTCGGGGTCTGTTGCGTTCCAGTTCGATCGCAAGGGCCAGGTCATGGTTCCCAAGGAAATCGAGACGGGCGACAAGAAGCATCCCGTTGGCCCCAATGGCGCCGCTGCCGACGAGGACGAGTTCATGATGGCCGTTGCCGAGGCCGGCGGCGATGATTACGAGGATGCGGGAGACGAATGGATCATCTACACTGCTCCGAGTGATCTGATGGCTGTCAAGAAGGCAATCGAGGCTCAGAGTATCGAAACCAAGGGCGCCGAGATGACCATGATCGCAAACACGCCTGCAACCGTTTCCGTTTCGGACGCGCAGAAGGTGATGCGCCTCATCGACAAGCTCGAGGAACTTGAGGACCTGCAAAACGTTTACCATGCAATGGACATCACGGACGAGATCGCCGAAGCGCTCGAAGCCGAGTAGCGCCAGCTGAAGATTTTGTAAGCCCGTCGGTTCGCGCCGGCGGGCTTTTTGTTTGTAAAACACAAACAAACGTTCTATAATTGAAGAAATAAAACACTTTGTCTCGGGCCGTTTTCGCCAGAGGCGTCGTTTCGGAGCTGTGTGTCGCATGATGGTCGATAGGGTTATATTGGGGATTGATCCCGGTTTGGCGAACACGGGCTGGGGCGTGGTCCGCCAGGCAGGTTCGCGGCTTTCATGCGAGGCCTACGGATGCGTGAGCACCCCTTCTTCGTGGGACTTGACGAAGCGCCTGGGCAAGATTTTCGAGCAGATGAATGCCGTTATTGAGCGTTTTTCGCCGACGTGCTGCGGTATCGAGACCGTATGGTTTGGCCAGAATATCACGGCGGCGTTTGCGACGGGGCAGGCGCGTGGTGCGGCTCTTGTTGCCTGCTCGCAAAGCGACATCGAAGTGGGGGAGTTTTCTCCCCGACAGATAAAACTTGCTGTCGTGGGTACGGGAACTGCTGATAAGTCGCAGGTGCAGTATATGGTCAGGCAGCTGTTGGGGCTAAAGGACATTCCCAAGCCCGACCATGCGGCCGATGCCTTAGCTGCGGCTATCTGCTTTACAACTCATGATGGTACTACATCTCGTTTGCCGCATTGACGTTCGAAAGGAGCGTGACATGATTGCTTTTTTGAGAGGGATCGTTTCCGCTAAAACTTTGACCAGCGCATATCTCGACGTCAATGGCATCGGCTTCGAAGTTGGCATGTCCCAGACGGGGTTGTCGAAACTTCCCGCCGAGGGCGAGGTTGCGCAGGTCTTCACTTATATGCAGATGCGCGATGATGGTGCCTATCTTTATGGCTTCTTTTCCGTAGGGGAAAAAGCTCTATTCGAGAAGCTTATCGGCGTCTCGGGCGTTGGGCCGAAAATGGCTCTTGCCGCTTTGTCGACCTATTCTCCTGAAGCGCTGATGGAAGCTATTTCCGAGCAAGACGTGAGCGCCGTGCAGCGCATTCCGGGCGTTGGAAAAAAGACTGCATCGCGCATCATTTTGGAGCTAAAGGGGTCTTTCGAGCAAGGTCTCGCCGGACTCTTCTCCACTGAGACCATTGAAGCCGCAAATAATTCGACGCTTGCGGTGGCGCGCGAAGCGCTGCTTTCCATGGGCTTCACTTCCGCCGAGGCCGATTTAGCATTGAAAGGCGCGCCCGCCGGGGCAAGCGATGGCGCGCTGCTACAATACGCGTTGAAACGACTGGGCACCGACTGATTGCGAAGTGTTGGGTAATGAATCAAAAGGTGGAAATAGAAGGCATGGTTTACGAATCGCCTGCGACGGGCGGGCTTGACTCTTCGCGCTCGGTAGGGTCCTTAGCGGGTTCGTCTTTTCGTGACTTATCGCAGGTCGGTGCCGATGCACGATCCCGCACGATGTCGGTTGGTTTGCAGGAAGACGACCTTGTGTTCGATCGAAGCCTTCGACCGAAGATGCTGGCCGATTATATCGGTCAAGGGAAGATCAAAGAGTCGCTCGCTATCATGATTCAGGCGGCGAAGGAACGCGGGGAGGCTGCTGACCACATCTTGTTTTCGGGCCCTCCGGGTTTGGGAAAGACCACGCTCTCAACTGTTGTCGCCAACGAACTGGGCGCCAACATCAAGACGACGAGCGGTCCGGCTATCGAGCGTACGGGCGATTTAGCCGCTATCCTTACCAATCTCGAAGAGGGGGACGTCCTCTTTATCGATGAGATACACCGGCTCAATCGCATGGTCGAGGAGGTGCTTTATCCGGCTCTTGAGGACTATGTCCTCGACATCGTCGTGGGGAAGGGGCCGGCGGCGCGTTCGATACGATTGGATTTGCCTCATTTCACCTTGATCGGCGCAACGACGCGTACAGGCTTGCTGACGGGTCCCTTGCGCGATCGTTTTGGTGTCGCGTTCCGCTTGCAGTACTACACCCCCGGGGAGTTGGGGCTTATCGTTTCGCGCTCGGCAAGTATACTGGGCGTCCCCATTACCGAAGACGGGGCTTTGGAGATAGCCCGCCGCAGTCGCGGCACGCCGCGACTAGCAAACCGCCTGCTCAAGCGCGTCCGCGATTGGGCGCAGGTGCGTGGAGATGGCGGGATAACCGAAGATGTTGCTGCTCAGGCCCTGGCCTTTTACGATGTCGATCCTATAGGTCTCGACACCATGGATAATCGCATTCTCGAGCTGCTTGCCGTTCAGTTCGGCGGGCGACCTGTTGGCGTGGGGACTATGGCTTCGGCTCTTTCCGAGGACGTGGATACTATAGAGGATGTGTACGAGCCTTATCTCATGCAATGCGGTTTGATCATCAGAACGCCTAAAGGCCGCCAAGCGACGACGCGTGCGTTCGAGCATTTAGGGCTTGCTGCCCCGGAAAATATCTAACAGGAGATCGTCATGTTTGAACGCGACTATCTCGTACGGCAGCTGTTGCTTTTCTTCCAGGCGATGACGCGCAGCTGGCACCAGAAAGAAGAATCTGATCCGCGTGCGGCTGCGGATACTTTGGAGGAGGCCATTTCGGCGGCAACCGATCTCGATGGGGCGACGTTGCTCTCGCTTTCTCCCGAAACAATCTCGCAGGTTTTGCGCGTTTCCGGCGTGGATCCAAAAGTTGTTTCATACATAGCGCACGGCATGTTGCTCGAATCGGTGTACTTGACCGAGGCAGGCGACGTTCCTCTGGCGGGCACGCGCCGTCAGCAGGCACTTGCGCTGTCCCAGTCATATGGCTTCTCGCTTCCGGAAGACCCGACGGATATCGATGCCGCGAATCCTGAAAAAGAAGAAAGACGCAAGGGTGAATGCCCTGAGTTATTGGATATAGACGATTTAGCTGCGCTTTTATGAGGGCCTCTGTCGGATGTTTTCGACATAGGAAATTGCAATCCACTCGGCATAAAAAAGCGTAATCGCGATAATCTTTCGGGTTAAAACAGACTCGCTTAGCGTATAGTGAATTGCGTTGCCTTTGAAGTGAAGGCAAAGTGTTGTCGCCATACAGCACGTAGTTTTACCCTTCTGGGGAAACCTGGGGGGAGAAAAGAGGATTTAAGATGGCGCAAGGTACTGTAAAGTGGTTCAACCCGGAAAAAGGCTACGGCTTCATCTCTCAAGAGGGTGGCGAAGACCTGTTCGTGCACTACTCTGAGATCAAGATGGACGGCTTCAAGACCTTAGACGAAGGCCAGGCTGTGTCTTTCGACATCACCACTGGTCAGAATGGCAAGCTCCAGGCAAGCAACGTGACGAAGCTCTAAGTCTGGGTTTACCGAGATTTTCTTCTAATCAAATGCCGAACGGCTCCGCGCATGCGCGGAGCCGTTTTTTATGGCAGCGGGTTAGAATGCGGCGCTATAAATCGCGGAACGCCCTGCTCCGTTCTTCTTAATGCAGGAACATCGCATCGCCGAACGAGAGCAAGCGATAGCGCTCGGTGATGGCGTGCTGGTAGGCGTTCATGACGTTTTCGCGGCTGGAGAATGCGCTTACCAGCATCATCAGAGTCGAGCGCGGCACGTGAAAATTTGTGATCAGGGCGTCGACTACGTTGAAATGGTATCCGGGTAGGATATAGAGCGAGGTTGCTTCGCGCTTACGCGGCAGGATTCGGCCGGCTTCTGCATCCCAGGCGCTTTCGAGACTGCGCACGCTTGTGGTTCCTACCGCAATGACGCGCCCGCCGTTTGCATGTGTCTCTTCGATTGCCTGCACAGTCTTTTCGGGCACGGTATAGAACTCCGTGTGCATCTTGTGCGTTAGGGGATCGTCTTCGTCGACGATGCGGAAGGTGTCCAAGCCTACTTCAAGTTCGACCGTTTCCCACTTCACGCCGTTGGCGCGAAGACGCGCGATAAGCTCGGGGGTGAAGTGAAGGCCAGCGGTCGGGGCTGCGGCCGAGCTTTCGTGCTTGGAGTATACCGTTTGATAAAGTTCTTCGTCGCCCGCATAATTCTTGATATAAGGCGGCAACGGGGTATGCCCGACGGCATGCAGTGCATCATCGAGCGAGTCGAATTCGGTGGTAAGTCGGGCCACGCGCTCTCCGCGCGAGGCGTTTTTTGCCCAATCGACGATCTCGACCGAAACGGCGACGTTGCCGTTTCGGTCGAGAATATCCACGACAGCTCCCGTGCCGGGCTTCAGGCGTTTGCCGGGCTTTACCAAAACCTCCCAGACGGCGCTCTTGCTTGTCTTCGGCTCGCGGTCGAAGACCTCGCGCAGAAGGAAGATCTCGGCTTGCCCGCCCGTGCCGCGCTTCGCGCCGAGCAAACGTGCCGGCAATACACGCGTTTCGTTGGCGATAAGCAAGTCGCCCGGGTTCAGGTATTCTTCGATATCGCGGAAGATGCGGTCTTCGAGTGCGCCGGTTTCGCGGTTCATGACCAGCATTCGGCAAGCGTCACGCACGGCGGCCGGCTCCTGTGCGATAAGTTCCTGAGGCAGGTCGTAGTCGAAATCGCTAGTTTTCATCGTGGGAGGCATCTTCTTTCTTCTCGGTCGCGCGCTGGTCGCGGAGGGCTTTTAGCACGGCGCGCTTGCGTTCTTGTTTTTGATTATATGCTTTTCGTTCGGCGGCGCGCGCGCTGCGTTGCTGCTCTTCGATTGCGCGCTGCGCTGCGCGCGCTTCGCGTTGCTGCTGCTTGCGTTTTGCGATGCGGCGCCTGATGAAGGTCCGCGTGGCCTCGCCTTCTGCTATGGAGAAGCGGCATCCGCAATAATTTTGCCGGTACATGCCCAGCTCGCGGCTGCGAACGGTGCCCTCCTCGTAGAAAGGCCGCCAGTCTTCGAAAAACGCCTCGAGGCCGGCGTCGTGGGCGGCCGATTCGAGTTCTTCTCGAATGACCTCGGTAAATTGGTAGGGGCTTACCGCAAGGGTAGTGGCAAGGGTGTCGAATCCGCCTTCTTTGGCTAGACGCGCGGCTTCGCGCAGGCGTCCGCGATAACAAAGGCGACAGCGCGATTGCCGATGCTCGTCATCGAGCAGTTCGCTTATCGTCTTCACGTTGCGCGAGAAGTCGTTTATGTCGCATTTTCCTGCGAGTGTCTCACCTATCTTCCCGGCGCCGTCTTCCCATTTCTCCGGCTCGTATGAGGCTTCGATGACGGGGATGCCCATCGAGGTAGCGAATTCGCCAAGCGTCGCAATGCGATGGTCATACTCTTCTTTCGGGGCGATATTCGAGTTCGCGAAGGCGATGGTGATGTCGGCCCCTCGCTCGAGAAGGATGCGTACGGGCTCGACGGAGCATGGCCCGCAGCAAGCATGCAATAACATTTTCATCGTATTTGCGCCCCTTCCTTCAGCGTACCGTATACTACCATGGTGGATTGACGACCTCGAAGGAGGCAAGCATGGCGCTTTTCGATTACACGATTGAAGGTACGTGCGGCAACGCCCGTGCCGGGAGCTACGAAACGGCTCACGGTACGTTCAAGACCCCGATGTTCATGCCTGTCGGTACTCATGCAACGGTGAAGGGCATAACCGTCGACCAGCTGCACGAGCTGGGTAGCCAGGTTGTGCTTGCCAATACCTATCATTTATATATGCGTCCCGGCGCCGATTTGGTCGAAGAGGCCGGCGGCGTGCAGAAGTTCATGAGCTACGACGGCCCGATGCTTACCGATTCGGGCGGGTTCCAGCTTTTCAGCCTTGCCCACATGATGGCCGAGGACGATGAAGGTGTGAGTTTCCAAGCGCTCGACTACGACGGCAGCAAGCATCGCTGGACCCCCGAGCTGAACATGCGTATCCAGGAGAAGATAGGCGCCGACATCTGCATGCAGCTCGATCAATGCATCGGTTATCCTGCCGAACGCAAAGACGTTGCGGCGTCGACCAAACTTTCGTGGGAATGGGCCGATCGCTGCCTGCGCGCTCACGAGAAGCCCGATCAGACGCTTTTCGGCATCGTTCAGGGAGGAATGTTCCTTGACCTGCGACAGGAAAGCGTGAAACACCTGGTCGAATCGGAGCGGGCGAGCCTTGCACGCGGCGGCCGTCGCTTCGGCGGTTTTGGAATCGGCGGATATTCGGTCGGGGAGCCGCACGATGTCATGTTCGAAACGCTTGGACAGGTGGCGCAATCGCTTCCGGTCGACAGGCCGCGTTATTTGATGGGTGTAGGAAATCCGACCACGCTTGTCCGCGCTGTTCGTGAGGGTGTCGATATGTTCGATTGCGTGCTTCCTACGCGCACGGGGCGTATGGGGACGGCGTTTTCGAGCCAAGGCCGAATGAACATGCGCAACGCGAAGTATGCGCACGATTTCGGGCCGCTTGATTCGTCGTGCACGTGTCCGACGTGCCGTAACTACTCGCGTGCCTATATTCGCCACCTGGTAAAGCAGAAGGAGATGCTCGGCGGCATCCTGCTCTCGATGCATAATATGCATTTCCTGATCGGCTTGATGGCGCGGGCTCGTGAGGCGATTCTTGCCGGCTCCTACGAGGAGTTTTACGAAGCGTGGATGCGGTCGCCTGCTGCAAACGACTATTGATTTTCTAGCAGAAATTAGGCGGAAATTACTTAACTATGGCAAACTTTTTGAAGGTTTCGCTTCTCGCTTTCAGCGGTGCGTTTTGTGGCAAAATAGATTATTAAGAAAAATAGCAGCCTGCAAGCCAAAAGCGGGCTGCGTTTATTTGTAGGCGTATTGCTTGGTCGAGCTTTGATCGGCCAAGCGGAGATTGGTGTTCAAATGGCACAAGCTAAAACCAAGAAGAAAAAGGCGACGGGTTCGAACGATCGCCGCAACATATGGCTGCTTGTCATCACCACCGTTTTGCTGGTGGTGTCGGTGGCTTTGTTCATGCCTCCCGACAAGAAAATCAATCAGGGTCTTGATATCCAGGGCGGCTTGTCAGTCGTTCTTACGGCTTCCACCACCGACGGCAGCGACATTACCGATTCGGACATGGAAACGTCGCGTGCCATCATCGAGAACCGTGTGAATGCGCTGGGTGCTTCCGAAGCAGTGGTGCAAACTCAGGGGAAAGATCAGATTTTGGTGCAAATCCCCGGCTTGTCTGACACCGAGGAAGCTTTGGCAACCATCGGTAAGACCGGCAAACTCGAGTTTGCGCGTCTCGACTCGTTTACCGACAGCGATGTGGTTACCAAGATAAACAATGGCGACTACGGCGACGAGGGAACCATCACCGATTCGTTTGGCAACAAGCTTCCCTCGGGCCAAAAGCAGACGCTTGCTGTCGAAGAGGGCACCTACACCCCGCTTATCACTGGTGAAAATATCAAGAATGTAACGGTCGACCGTGCAAGCGAAACTGCGAGCACTTACGCCGTGAACCTAACGCTCGACTCCGACGGGACCAAAGCATTCGCCGATGCGACTAAGGATCTTGCTTCGAGCAAGGGGAAGATCGTCATCATTCTCGATGGCGAGGTACAGAGCGCTCCGGCCGTGCAATCGGAGATTCTCACGGGGAATGTGTCCATCACGGGTGGATACACCCAGGATCAGGCGAGCAATCTGAAAACCATCCTCGAGTCGGGTTCGTTGCCGGTGAGCTTCTCGTTCTCGCAGAGCCAGGTAGTTGGTCCTACGCTCGGCCAAGATGCGCTTGGCTCGGGCGTCGTCGTGGCGCTTTTGGGCTTGCTGCTGGTGATGATCTACCTGTTGGTTTTCTATCGCGGCTTGGGCACGATCACTGCGGCGGCTATGGTCGTATTCGCCGTTTTCTATCTGGGGATTTTGGCCGGTCTTTCGCATTTCGGCTTGTTCAGCCTTTCGCTTTCGGGCGTCGCCGGCATTGTTCTCACCATCGGCATGGCGGCCGACTCGTCCGTTCTCACGGTTGAGCGCTTCCGCGAAGAGATTCGTATGGGACGCAGCGTACGTGCGGCTTCCATAACGGGCGTGCGCCACGCGATCCAGACTTCCATCGACGCCGACTTGGTCACGTTGGTGAGCGCGCTGTGCTTGTTCTTCTTAGCGTCGTCTTCGGTCAAGGGTTTCGGCCTCACGCTTGCGCTGGGCATTTTGTGCGACATCGTCATGATGCTTTTGTTCAAGGCTCCGCTTATCCGTTTGATTGCGCCGCGCTCTATCGCGAAGCATCCAGGATTTTGGGATATCAAAGACGGTCAGGTTGCAGCAGAGGTGTATGCCGACCTTGCAACGGTTGAGGGTGTTACCGCTGGTGAAGCGGAGATTGGCGAGGCCCTCGATCGCGAAGAGACGCGTCGGGTCGTCGAGGCTCGCGGCGGCGATACCGCTGCGGGGCTTCTCGAGCGTGTCCGCGGCGTGAAGGGCCGTTTCATCAAGCACGACATCAACTTCCTGGGCCATCGCAAGGTTTTGCTGGGGATATCGGCTGTATTAGTGGTTTTGTCGTTTGTCGTCGTGGGCGTGCGCGGGCTCGATTTCGGCATCGAGTTCGTGGGTGGCACTTCCATTGCCTTCCATGACACGGGGGATGTGACGATTGGGGAGATGCGTGCGGCCATGAACGAGGCGGGCGAGCCCGATGCCGTTATCCAGACCACGTTCTCCGATGGCGAAGAGGGCTTTTTGGTTCGCACCACTACGACCGATGCTCAAAGCGCTACGGCGACTGCAAACCAAGTTGCAAGCCAGCTGGGCTTCACCTCGGATGGTTTCGAGGTGACCACTATAGGTCCCGACTGGGGGTCGAGCGTCATCAATGCGTCGCTTATCGCGTTCTTGGTGTCGATTGCCCTGATCATCGTCTACATTGCTATCCGCTTTGAGTACAAGATGGGCTTTACCGCGGTCGTCGCCTTGCTGCATGACCTGATCATCGTTATGGGCGTATATGCGCTGGTCGGGCGCGAAGTCAACCCCAACACCATCGCCGCATTGCTCACTATCTTGGGTTATTCGCTCTACGACACGGTGGTCGTGTTTCACCGCATCAACGACAATATGAGCGATCTTGGATTGAAGTGCTCCTTTATGACAATGGCGAACCACTCGATCAATCAGGTTTTCATTCGTTCGCTTAACACCACGCTTACCTCGCTTATCCCGGTTGTCGCCATGCTTCTTTTCGGTGGCGAAACTTTGAAGGACTTTGCTTTCGCCATGGCAATCGGCCTGGTTGCGGGCGCGTATTCGTCCATCGCGGTCGCAAGCCCCCTGTTCGCCATGTGGAAGACGCGCGAGTCTCGTTATGCGAAACTGCAGAAACGTTTCCCCGATGTTGGTTCTTTCGAGTTCGATCGCTCGAATGGGAAAGCTGCTGCTTCGGTGGCCAACTCCCGCGCTGCTCGCGTTAAGAGCAATGCCGCGCAAAATGCCGGCTTGCTGGGTGTCTCGAACGCCTCTAAGGCCGAAGCTCCCACGAAGGCTGCGCAGCCCCCGCTTGATGCTCAGCCGGAAGACCCCGCTGTTTCGCCGGCTTTGAGCGATAATCAAAAAGAAGTCCCCGTGCATAACGACCATGCACGCGGCGGCAAGCGCAAGAACAAGAAGAGAAAGTAGGCAGCCATGCGTGAAGGAAGCGCCCCCAATTTCGCTCCGCCAACCGAGGAAGGCGTGATGCTTGCCCTCGAAGACGAGAACGGCGATGTCACCAACATGGAGTTTCTTGGGCTTGTGATCCACAACGATCGCAGCTACGGTTTCTTTTTTCCCGTGAGCGAAGACGAGCCTGCTCTTTCTTCGGGCGAGGTGGTTATCCTCGAGGTGACCGAGCTCGACGACGATGGGCAGCCGCAAGCCTTCGAGCTGGTTGACGATGAGGCAATAGCTGAAGAGGTTTATCAGGACTTCAAGATCGCCGCGAAAGATCTTTACGATTTCGCATAGATTCGTATAAATTATTGCAGTTGCGGCCGGGATTCCCGGCCGCTTTTTGTTAGCGACGGTGCGCGCAGCTGCGGCGGTGCGCTTGGTACAATGATGACATGGTTATCGAAGAACAACAACAATTAGCTGCGTCTTCCGCGTTAAGCGATTTCGACGTGGTGCTCTTGCCGACCTTCGAGGAGGTCGATGAATATCGCCGCCGTCATGCTGGGCGAAGCCTTTTCGCGGTTTCCGTGACCACGTTTGGTGATTGGGTTTCCGGCTTATGGGAGCTTTATGGCGATGGGCGCACGCTGATCGGTGCTGCGGAACGAGAAGTTGCCATGAAGGCTGTTCTCGATGGCGCGGAATCGTTTGACGGGCTGCGCTCGCCGGGCTTTGTGAAGCTCGCTGCGAAAATGGCCCAAATGGGTGCCGGCTTGCCTGATCTCGAGGAAGCCCTTGCTGCCGCTCGTGCGGGGGCAAGGGGGTTTGCCAGTCTCTCGGAAAACGAAATGAAGCTGCTGCGACTCGTTGCCGTTTATTTTGATTCCATATCAGACCACGGCTTCGTCGAGCAAGGCGCTGCGTTGTCGCATTTGGCGCGCGCGGCCGTTTTTCAGCGCCCTCTCAACGTGCTTTTGCAGGGCTTTGAGCCTCTTAGCTGGCAACAGCGTGCGTTTTTTGAAAAATGCGAAAACCTACGTGTGACCGTTCGCGTCGCTTCGGGAAGCGAAGGGGTGAAGCCCCAGCATGTGAGGTGCTCGGTTGATTTCGCTTGCGCTTCGGGCCGGTATGCCGAGCCTGCTTTGATTGCGGATATCGTCCGTGATCGTTTTGATCAAGGTCCGATTGCCATCGCGTGCGTCGATCCAACTTCTCTTTATGATGAGATTGCCCCTGCTTTAGCGAAAGAGGGGATTTGCTGTGAGATGAAGGCGCGCAAGCCTTTTGCCCAGACCGTTTTCGGCAAGGCGTACATGGCGATGTCGCACTGCCTTTATGATGAACCTTGGGATTTCGCGCGTCTTGCCGATGTTTTGCTGTCTCCTTTTTCAGGGGCGGGAATGGTTGCAGCGCACGAGCTTTCAGCGCGACTTGCGCAGGACCGTCTGGCGGAAAAAGAAGAATATCTTTCGTTTACTCGTGCATCGTTCGAGGCTCTTTCGCAACTCGAAGAGCTTGCGAGCGACCCCGAGGCCGACATCTTGCTTGGTGCGTTCGGCGATATGGTTGCCGCGCATGTCGATTGGAGCGAATCGTTTCGTTGCGAGCAACAGGCGGCGATCGATCTGCTTCGCCGGGTGAGCGATGCTGCTCGTCGATTCGGTTTAGATGCGGCTGCTTGCGTTGGCATTCTCGATTCGAGTAGTGCCGCGATTTCTCGAAAGTCGCTCGCTGCGACTCCGGCGACGGTCTTCATCGGCACCCAAGCGTTCATTGCGCAATTTGCTGAAAAATCGATGAGCACGCTGATTCTCGCCAATATGAACAGCGCCGATTATCCCGTTGCCGACAAAGACGATGCTGCGTCGGTCCTTTTCGAAAAGCTTGGCTACGCGCCGGTGGATAGTGCGCTTGCCGCCGCGCGAAGGCGCTTTCGCGCGCTGCAGCAAGTGCCCACCACCCATTTGGTGATCGAGCGGGCAACGCACGATGTCAACGCCGAAGAAACATATCCATGCGTTGTTCTGGAAGAATTCATCGATGCTTGCAAGGAATCTTCTGTTGCTATTCGCGCAAGCGCTGAACGCGGCGAAGAAGAATTGTTCGCCAATGCGATTGCGGCACCGAGCGGAGTTTTTCAGCGAGAGGGCGCTATCGTGCCCGATTCTGCAAGGCTTGCTCTTTCGCCGTCCAAACGCGACCTGATGCTTCTTGCACGATGCTCGAACGGTGCGCAATATATCGCGCCTTCGCCTTCGCAGATCGAGACGTATCTCGAATGCCCTCGCAAATGGTTCGTCGCAAATCGTCTGAACGCCCAGTCGAAGGGCGAGGAGTTCGGCGTATTGGAAAAGGGACTGTTCGCTCATTCCGTCCTCGAGCGATTCTATCGCGCCTTTCAGGAGGCGGGTTTCGTCAAGGTACTGCCCGAAAACCTCGATGCGGCCCATGAGCTCATGGGCGCCGTTCTCGATGAACTTGTTGAGGAACAACTTGGAAAAGAACCTGGTTCCGGCCGTTTGGTTGCGGTTGGTCAGATTGAAGAACGATCTCTGGAGGCTTTCAAGAAGCAAATCGATTCATTCCTCGATTACGAGGCGACGCTGCTTCCTACGTTTGCTCCGCGTTATATGGAACTCAAAATCGGCCTGCCCGGAGAATCCGACATCTGCGTCGAATACGCGGGCGTCCAGCTGGTGGGCAAGGTGGACCGCATCGACGTCGATGCCAGGGGGAATGCGGTGATAATCGATTACAAAGGCAGCATCTCCTTTGGCTATGACATCGCGGGCAAAGATGCGCTATATGCCGGCAAGGTGCAGACGCGTATTTACGCGCAGGCTGTCAAGCGAGCTTTAGGGCTCAATGTGGTTGGCGCGCTTTATGTTGGCTACGATAAGAAGCATGGCGTTTCAGGTGCTTACGATCCTTGCGTTTTGGACACGATCCATTTGCCGCATATCAATCCTGAAAAATGCGCCTGCGCGCCGAAAAGCGCTGGCGAATTTTCCCCGGAGAGCTTCGCCGCGCCACCGGGTGTTTTAGGCCAGCTTCCTCAAACGCCCCTTCCGTCATTTGCCGAGCTTTCTTTCGCGGATATGCTCGACGCCACCGAGGTAGTAGTTGCTCGCGCAGTCGAGGGCATGCGTGTCGGCGAAATCGCCGCAGCACCCACGACGCAGGACGCTTGCCGCTATTGCCCCGATCTTAATTGCGCGAAACGAGGTGCATAGTCGATGGCTCTCAAACCAGGGCAGGTCAAATGCATCAATACGCTCGATGAGCCGCTGGTGGTTGCCGCTGGCGCTGGCTCGGGAAAGACGTTCACGCTTACGCGGCGAATAGTCCATGCTCTCGAATCGGGCTATGTTGACGACATCGACCAGATTTTGGCCATCACGTTCACCAAAAAGTCTGCGGGCGAGTTGAAATCGCGCGTGAAGTCGTCGTTGCGTGGCGCTGGCATGGTCGATCAAGCTCTGAAAGTCGACGAGGCGTGGATATCGACCATTCATGGCATGTGCGCGCGCATTTTGCGTGCGCACGCCGTTCAGCTCGATATCGATCCGGCGTTTTCGGTAGTTGACGATGCGACGCTTAGGGACATGCGTTCTCGAGCGATAGAAGCCGCGTTGGTCGAAGCGCGCGAGCAAAACGGCGAGGCGCTATCTAGGCTATTTGCCGAATACCAAAGCGCATCCCAGGCATCGTTTTCGGCTTCTTCGGTGCAAGATATGCTGGATGCCCTCGTGGTCAAGATGTCGTCTTTGCCGGACGGTGCAGATTCGCTGGCCGCTTTGCCCAAAACGATCGAGCCGGCGTTTGCGCTAAGCGAATTTGCGGCGACGATGGAGGCGATGCTTGGTTGGGCCGACCAACAAAAGGATTCCGCCAGCAAAGATTCTTTCACTGCTGCGGCAACTGAAGCGCGGGATATGGCCCAAAAAGCGCTCGACGAGGGAAAGGTTGATTCTCAATCGGTTCTTGCAGTTATGTCGCTTGCTCCTTCGGGCGCCCGATTCGGATCGAAGGATTTTAAAGCCGCGGTGAAAAGCGCGGTTTCCGATTTGCGCATTTATGCGGCGGCTGTTCGCTTGTCTGCGGCAAAGCCCCAGCTGGAAACATTGCTTGCACTGTCGCGCCGCGCGAGCGAGCTGCTTTTCGCGGCGAAGGCTCAAGCGGGGCTTTTGAGCAATGATGATCTGCTGATGAAAGCTTCTAAGGCTATTGTGGAGCACCCCGATATCGCTAGCCGCTATGAAGATAAATTCAAGCTGATCATGGTGGATGAGTTTCAGGACACCGATCAGATGCAGGTCGATATGATTAAGCTTTTGGCCGGTCCCGGCGCTAAGCGATTGTGCGTGGTGGGGGATGCGCAGCAGAGCATCTATCGGTTCCGTGGCGCCGACGTGTCTGTTTATCGGAGCCATCTGTCCCAGGTTGAGCGCGAAAACGAGCAAGGTATCGTGCTCTTGCCCGACAATTTCCGCAGTCATCGAGATATCCTCTCGTTTGTCGATAGGGTGTTCGAGCGCGATGCCATGTTTGGAAAGGAATTCATGTCGCTTTCGCCCTCGCGCGACGAGTCTGAGGTGAAGCGGCCGTTTATGGGGGAAGGTCCGCGCATTTTCGTGCAGCACGCTTCGTATCCTTCGTCTGGCGGCACGGAGCTTTTGCGCGAGAAGGCGGCGAAGGCGATAGCTCAACGCTTTGCGGAGTTTGCGCAAAAGGGCCATTCTGCGAGCGACATGGTGATTCTTTTGGGGACCATGTCGAACGCGGCGATATATGCCCAGGCTGTACGCGACGCAGGACTTCCCTGCGTCATATCGGGCGGCTCCGTTTTAAAGGATGCGCGTGAGACGGCGCTGGTTTGCTCCCTTTTGCAGTGGCTGGCTGATCCGCAGCAGACGGAACAGTTGTTCAATGCGCTTGCCGGCCCCTTGTTCGGTTTGGGCCCGGATGATTTGATCGCGCTCGCCACGCGCGAGGTGAAAGAGGGGACGTACGTGCGGCGCGACCTCGATGCCGGGCTTGCCTTCTTCGCGCATGCGCTCTCGCAGGGCAATGATGCGTCTGCAAGCGTATCTCCCGAGTTGGCTTGTGCGGTTGATGTTTTGAGTCGCGCGCTTTCGCGCGTGGGAGTAGACGCTGCCGCCGATATATTGAGGGATGTCTTTGTCGAGTCGGGCTGGATTTCCCGTATGCAGCAGCAAGGCGAAGAAGGGCGCTCCAGCGTGGCAAACGTCTACAAACTCATACGTCTTGCACGTGAACAGGAACGTGCGGATTCGCTTGGCATCGTCTCGCTTGCTAAGCGCTTCAGTACCTCGATTGCGCAGACAGTGGAGGCACCGGGGGCTCTTTCGGTCTCGGGCGGGAATTTTGTGCGCATCATGACCATGCATGCTTCCAAAGGCCTAGAGTTCCCCATCGTCGCTGTGGCCGAAATGAAGTCGACGTCTCTTCGTCCGTCGCGTTTATCGCTCGACGTCGTGGACGGGCGTCTTTATGCTTCGCTTGATCTCGGCAACTCGGCCGACGGCCTTTCCGGGGTGGCGAAAATCGACAACGAGATGCTCGATTCGCTGCTCGACGAAGACCTTTCCGAAGACGACATCCCCGTCAAGATGGCTGCATGCGACGATGCACTCGAGCTGCGCGCCCTGATGAGGGCGCGTGCGAGCATGGGCGATGCCGAGGAAGCAAAGCGCTTGCTCTACGTTGCTCTTACACGCGCAAAAGAAGCGCTTATCATATCCACTTTCGGCAACCGCACGAAGGATCGTCCAAACGGCGCCCCGAAAAACGTGTTCGCTTCAATCGGTCCGGCGCTTACTGGTGGCGAGGATTGGTTTGATCGAGGCGCAAGTTTGTTCGATTTCGGCGGCGAGCATCCGGCTTCCGTCAGCCATGTTGCGTTTAATGCCGATGGTTCGGAAGAAGGCGCTTTTGAGGAGGGAAACGGTTGCCTTGACGAAGATGCGCCCGCTTGCTCTGAAGGGAGTTCGCCTGGTCGTCCTGGCGAGGTCGATGCGCTCGACGTAACGAAACCCGCCGTGGGCTCTTCTAGCGAGGGTTTCGCCGTTCCCTTTATTGGGGACCGGTTTAAAACGGACGACGTGGCTGCCGAAAGCGCGCATAAAGATATTTTCAGCTACTCGTCCGTGGCGGATGCCTCGCACGAAGGCGGCCTTCTCGAAGAGCTGGCAAGCCGTTTCATGGTTAAAACCGACGGCGGCGAGGTGTGCTGCGCTGCAGAGCGTGACGTTGGTGCAAATTGCGCCAACGAAATGATTTTTGCCGAAGGAATCGAGCCTGACGAGGCTGCGAACTGGCTTTCTTCCGATATGCGCGCAGCGGACGATAAAGCGACCGATTTAGGTACGGCGTTCCACCGTCTTGCTCAATACGCCGTCTGCACTCGAAAGCTCACGGGTGCGTTGGCGTATCCTCCAAAGGAGCGCGTGGCCGCCCTCGAGAAGGCGTGCCATCTTGGCGCTGAGGATTGCGCTCGTTTGCGGATTGCGCTCGAGCGTTGGTTTGCAAGCGATATCGTCCAGGCCATTGCCTCGAGAGCGACGCTTATGGCGGAAGTTCCCTTTTTCGTGGATTTACCCGTGGGGAAAGATCATTCGGAGGGAATCCACATGCCCGGGCGCGCAACTGAGCATGTGTTCCTTGAGGGAGAGATCGACCTTTTAGCCTGCGACGCTGCGGCGCATACAGGCTCTTTCGAGGGTGCTACGGCTTATGTTGTCGATTACAAGACCGGTGGTTTTTCGACGCAAGATGTTCGTCAGCTCGCTCTCAAGCACGTTCTGCAAGCATCGTGCTATGCCTACGCTTTGATTCGCCAAGGATTTGCGGCCGTCGAGGCAACTTTCGTTCGCGTGGAGCAACGAAGCGCTGCTGACCCCGATCAGCCTCAAAGCATCGTATATCGCTTTGCCGCAAAAGATAAGGCTTTTCTCGAGCAGGCGATTCTTCAAGCGTATCGCCAGACCGCGCGCGCATAGCAAACGAAAGCGGGCCCGCATCGTCACGTCGCGGGCCCGCTTTCGATATATGATGGAAGCAAACGTTATTGCAAAAATTCCGCCAAATCGCTTTCGGCTTCGGTGGCGAATTTCAAGCCGTATATTTGTTTGAACAGATTCACGATGCTATCGGTCAGGTATTCTGCCGGCACGGGGCCAAGTGAAACGTTCTTGATGCCAATCCAGACCAAGGTGAGGGCGGCGGCTACGCCTTCGCAATCGTCTCTCGAGATCAGATAACTTAGCGGCAGGTCATTGACGCTTGCGTTGAGCTTGCTGGCAAGGGCGACGGAAATCTGCACTGCGGTGTAGAGTGCTTCTTTGCCGCCTAGATTGATTACGCGTTCTCGGTCGTCGATCTTGCCGAGGTCGAGCGACTCGAGGCGTTTGGCGATTTCTCCGAAGGCGACGAAAATGCTGTCGGCAGGTGCTGCTTTTGCGAGCGTCTCGTAATAGCCGAAAGCTGCATCGTCTTGACAGGCGCCACCGACGAAGAAGACACGGCTTATCGTCTTGCTCTGCAAGCCTGCGGCAAGCGCAGATGCGATTTTGCTCGCAGGGTCGTCGGCGCCGGATTTCGTCCCCAGTGCTTCGAGAACGAACCAATTGACCTCGCCGACGCTGTTGGAAAGCTCAAGCAACTGTACCAGCGTGCTTTCGGGGTTGCCGATGGTGAAAAGACCCGCACGGAAAAATGCATTTACTTCAGGGTTGGAGAGCTCTTGATTTCGAGCCAGAAGCGTGGGGCCGGCGGCGTCGCGCAGGCCATCGAGGATCATCAGCTTGAGGCCGCGTTCGTTGTCGTTTCCGGCGAGGCTGCCCATGTCGAAATCGGCGATGGCGGCGCTTTCCGATTCTTTTGCCAGGCGCGCGTTTTCTTCATGGGCGCGCTCGGCGAAGGCAAGCAGCGTGGCGTCGGCGGCGTTGCCGGCGCTTGCGGCAGTGCCGCCGATAACGATGTCGTCAGTCTCGTCCGACACGAATTTCGTTGCGCGGCCGGCTGTATCGGAAAGGGCGATAAGCGCGCCTGTAAGCGCATCGCGTGCGTTCATATGTATTCCTAACTATCGGGATGCTTGGCAGTGCATAGCTGCGGCGCTTGGCGCGGCGGCTATTTTCGACGAAGCAATTGTAACAGCGCCCGCGTGCCCGAGCTCCATGAAAAGACAAGCGTTTCGTCGGCATTACGGTTTGGCAACTAACGCGGCGCTGCCGTATCACGCGATTCGTTCGTTGAGTTGGCGCGCAGGAAAGCGAACCGCCCCGAGTTTGGCAATCGGGGCGGTTCGCTAGGCTTTTTCTATTCGAGGATGCGTCCGTCGAGAGAAAACGTGGTCACTTGCCAAGGAATGAATTTCCCGCTTATCTGCAGGGCGCGCTTGGCCATCTGCTCCAAGCCGCCGCAACAGGGTACTTCCATACGTGTGATGGTGACGCTCTTGATGTCGTTTTGGGCGATTATCGCTGCGAGCTTCTCGCTGTAATCGGTTCCATCGAGTTTGGGGCACCCGATGAGACATTTTTTGCCACGGACGAAATCGTGGTGGAAATCGCCGTAGGAATAAGCGCAGCAATCGGCGGCGATGAGGAGATTCGCGCCGTCGAAATAAGGGGCTTGGATAGGTGCGAGCTTGATTTGCACCGGCCAATTCTGCAGTTCGGATGGCACGTTTCGCATTGCGACACCGCCGCTGACCTCGTTTGCCAGCGGGTTTGCGGCGATGCTGTCGTGATGCATCTCGCGTGAGCGCGAGCCGGGGCAGCCGCCCTCGTGGTGATGGTGGACGGGCGCTTCTGCTTGGGGAAGCTCAACCTTTCTCTGCTGTTTGCTGGCCAAAACGGCGGCTTCGTCGTAGGCCTTGGCCTCGCGTTCGATGAAGGATATGGCGTCGGCAGGGCAGGCCGGCAGGCAATCGCCCAGGCCATCGCAGAAATCGTCACGCAGGAGCTTCGCCTTGCCGCCCACCATTCCGATGGCTCCCTCGTGGCAAGCTTGCGCGCAAAGGCCGCAGCCGGTGCATTTCTCTTCGTCGATATGAATTATCTTTCTGAGCATGAAGATCTCCCTCTCGTCTCGTGATGTGATTTTACGCGAGGCGTCGGGGCGCCTGCGTTGCCAAGGCAAAATGTGGATATTTGGGGGACGGAGGATGCTGCCCCGTCGGTTATAATCGACGCCATGAAACGAATCGCTGTCATAGGCGGCGGCGCCGCCGGTCTTGCTTGCGCAGTCGCCGCTGCATCGAGCTGCTGCGCTTTGGGGCGCGAAGCGCAAATCGTGCTGTTCGAACGCGACGAACGCGTTGGCAGGACGATTCTTGCCACGGGCAACGGGCGCTGCAATTTTTCGAATTCCCATCTCGAACTGGGCGAGTATCGCAATGCCGAATTCGTTGCCCGGGTGCTTGCTTCGCTCGAGGCTGCTTTGCGCGAGCGCAGCGAATTTGCTTGGTTGTCAAATGCTGTCGACCCAAAGCAGGATGCGTCTGCTTCTCCTTGTGGCGAAAACAAAGGAGATGCCCTTCGCCTGCTCGATGCTGTGCATCGCTTTTTCGCTTTGCTTGGCTTGGCGTGGCGCGAAGAGCGGGACGGTCGCCAGTATCCGTTGGCGAACAAAGCGTCTTCGGTGCTCGATGTGCTGCGTTTCGCCATCGATCGTTTGGGCGTGCAGGTGCGTTGTGATACCGCGATTGCCGAAATCGATCCTCCGCGCAAGCCCGGTGCTCCCTATACGTTGCGTACGCAAGAAGGCGTTTTCGAACGCGTGGATGCCGTGGTGGTAGCGGTTGGGGGCAGGGCTTGCGCGAAGTTGCGGATAGCCGATTTGCCAAAACCTCGCCTGCGGCCCGTTTTGGGCCCCCTCGCAACCGATGTCGCGCTTATCAAAGAGCTCAATAACATCCGCGTTCGCGCAAGTGTTTCGCTTATCAGGTTCGTTGACGGTTGCCGACAGGAGATAGCCGTTGAGCCCGGGGAGATCATGTTTCGCAAATACGGTGTTTCGGGCATCGCTGCGTTCAATCTTTCCCGTTATGCCCAACCAGGCGATTTGCTGTCCATCGATTTCCTTTCGGAGGTTTGCGCGGGGGGCGCCGCGTCGTTTTGCGCGGCGCGCGCCAAGCGGATGCTCGAGGTGGATCCTCAGCTTACTTTCGATGGCTTTTTGCGTGGGCTGCTTTTGCCCCAGGTGGCGCATGTCGTTTTAAAGTATTGCGGAGTCGAAGGGTCCTCGCTTTTCGAGCGCGCCCAGCTCGGCGACCTTGTGACGGCTTTGAGCGATTTCTGCTTGACGGTTCGTGGCATCGGCGACGAATCCAATTGCCAAGTGCAGCGCGGCGGCTATCCTATCGAGAGGATCGATCCCGCAACAATGGCGCAGGTCGGTTTGCCGGGGCTTTACTTTGCGGGCGAGACCTTGGATGTCGATGGGCCTTGCGGCGGCTACAACTTGCATTGGGCATGGGCGAGCGGCATGCTGGCCGGAGCTAGCGCCGTGCATGCTCTTTGACGACGGATGCGTCTTCGAGACGCGGAACAGGATGAAAATATGATCGATGTGTCGAACATCCGCATGTCTCTCGATGCGGATTTCTCCAAGGACGGCGGCGGCCTCACAGCTGCTGCGGCGCGTGCTTTGGGCATTGAGCCCCAGTCGATAGCACAGGTGCAGCTCGTCAAGCGAAGCGTTGATGCCCGCAAAAAGGGCGACGTTCATTTCGTGGCTTCGCTTGCCGTCGCGTGCGTCGATCAGGGACAGGAGAAAAAGATCCTGGCGGGCAAGACGAAGCGTGCTTTGGGCGTTAACGTGAAAGAGCATGTTCCTTTCGCGCCGCTCGATATAGCCGATCTTTCCGACGACCCCGCTGTTTCTTATCGTCTTGCAAACACGCGCCCCGTTGTCGTCGGTTTTGGCCCCGCGGGCATGTTCGCCGCGCTTTACCTCGCCGAGGCGGGCCTGCGCCCTGTGGTTATCGAGCGCGGCGGCGATATCGACGAGCGCATGCAGGCTGTTCGTGCGTTTGAAGAGGGAGGTCCCCTCGACATCACCACTAACGTCCAGTTCGGCGAAGGTGGTGCCGGCACGTTTTCCGACGGCAAGCTTACCACGGGCACCAAAAGCCCCTTGGCGCGCCACGTGCTTAGGGCATTTGTCGATGCTGGCGCGCCCGAAGAAATACTTTGGGAGGCGAAGCCCCATATCGGCACCGACAAGCTGGTTGGCGTTGTTCGCAATATCCGCAAGCGCATCGAAGATCTTGGCGGCGAAGTGCGCTTCCATACCAAGCTCGCCGACCTGAGCATTGTCGGCGGCGGTTTGGCCTCGGCGATCGTCGAAAATGCCAAGCCCGATCCTCACCCCGCCCCCGAAATCCCCGAAGATGCGCGCGTGCCTGCCTACAACGGGTCGCGGACTATGCGTATGCCGACTCGCTACATGATCTTGGCGTGCGGGCATTCGGCGCGCGATACGTTTGCCATGCTGAAAGACGCTGGCTTTACCATGGAGCAAAAGCCCTTTTCGGTGGGTGTGCGCATCGAGCATCCGCAAACTGCCATCAATGCTGCCCAGTATGGCGTAGCCGCCACCCACCCGGCGCTTTCGGCTGCCGACTACAAGTTGGTTGAGCATTTGCCGAACGGCCGCAGCGCCTATACGTTTTGCATGTGCCCGGGTGGTACCGTTGTCTGCGCCGCCAGCGAGGCCGACGGCGTGGTGGTGAATGGCATGAGCCGTTTTGCTCGCGATGCGGAAAACGCCAACTCTGCGTTGTTGGTGGGCGTTTCCCCAAGCGATTTCGGAAGCGACGATCCGCTGGCTGGCGTTGCTCTGCAGGAGCGGATCGAGCAAGCCGCCTATCGCATCGCGCAGCAAGCGGGTGGCAGCTTTTTTCAAGCTCCTGCGCAGACGGTGGGCGATTTCCTTGCGGGTTCTTCGGGCAATCCCTCGAAGACGGTTACGCCGTCGTATGCCCGCGGCGTCGTTTGGTGCGATCTGCACGAGTGCCTGCCCACCTTCGTAAGCGAGACCATCGCTTCGGCTCTGCCGGGCCTGGGTCGAAGCCTGCACGGCTTCGACGACCCCGAGGCGGTCATGACGGGTGTTGAGACGCGCAGCTCCTCGCCGGTGCGCGTCGTTCGCGATGGCGAGAGCCTCAATGCGCTATTGACGTCTGTGGATGTTGACGATGCTTCGTTTTCCAACATCTACCCTTGCGGCGAGGGGGCAGGATACGCAGGCGGCATCATGAGCGCTGCTGTCGACGGCTTGCGCTGCGCCATGGCCATGGTCGAGCGCCTCTCCGAGCCCCTCCCCGAAGAAGAGGGCGAAGAAGCTGAGGATTATTGGGACGAATATTGGATGAACAGCCCGGTGGACTAGCATGACTTTCGTAGCTGATGGAAACAATGGGCTTGAGGTTGATGGTGCGAAGAAAGCGCCTGCTTTCCTCGACGCGAGGCGCGTGGCCCGTGTGCTTCGTCGCGGAGAAGCGGCGATATTCCCTACGGATACCGTGGCCGGTGTCGGCGTGTCGATAGGAGCCGCTGCGAGCCCGAAGATCCTTTTCGACCTCAAACGACGGGACGCCGATAAGCCTATCGCCTGGTTGGTGGGAAGTTCTGCCGCGCTTGACGTTTACGGCGTGGCGGTTCCGGGCTACGCGCGCCAGATGGCTCTTGCTTGGTGGCCGGGGCCTCTTACACTCATTGTCCATGCGTCGGCGGCGGTTCCTTCAGCATTTCGCTCCGCCGAGAAAACTATCGGCTTGCGTATGCCTGCTTGTTCGGAGACGCTCGATCTTCTTACCAGGGTGGGGTGCCCCATCGCCACTACTTCGGCGAATTTCGCAGGTGCGCCCTCGCCGCGCGGTGTCGCCCAGGTTGACCTTGCATTTGCGGCGGCCGTGGGCGTTGTGATGCCCGACGGCTCAAAACCCGAAAGCGGCATCGCTTCGACAGTCATCGATTGCACGAGCCCCCGTCCGCGTATCCTGCGCGAAGGCGGCATCACCGCCGAAGATGTTGCGCATCTGTTGGAAAACTACGTGCTCTAATGCTTGATAATATACGGTAAGAGCAGCGCGTGCTCGAAGCCCTTGTTCCGAAGGAGGTTTCCCATGAGCAACGAAAACGCAACCACCCGTACGCTGGTTGAGGCTCACGAGGCCGAGAGAGCTTCTCTCGGGGCACAGCGCATGGCCGAGGTCCTGACAGAGGATTTCTCGTTTCCCTCCGCCGATGGTGAATCCGTTGTTTCGGCGCGCTTATGGTTTTCCGCCGATGCAAAGCCTGATGCTTCGATTCGCCCGCGCGGCATCATCCATATCGTGCACGGCATGAGCGAATACATCCGTCGCTATGACGATTTCGCGCGTTATCTGGCGGCGCACGGCTTTGCGGTGTGCGGCGAGGACATGATAGGTCACGGCTTCACGGCGCCGAGCAAAGAGGGGCTTGGTCATATGCCCGTCGACGGCGGGCGCGATGCCCTTGTCGCCGACATGCATTCCCTGAGGCAGATCGTTTCTGCGCGTTACGACGCCAAAACGCCTTACTTGATGTTCGGCCATTCGATGGGCAGCTTCATCACGCGCGCTTACATAGCAGAGCATGGCCGGGATCTTTCCGGGGTTGTGCTGTGTGGCACGGGAACACCCGCTCCCGCTGCTTCGTGGGCGGGAAATTTTCTTTCGCGCCAGACGGCGAAATGGCGCGGTGCCACGTATCGCAGCTCGTTTATCGATGGTCTCGCCGCTGGTGGATACGGCAAGCGCATCGCTCATGCTCGAACCCCGCTCGATTGGCTTTCCGCCGATCCTGGCAACGTAGACGCTTATCTTGCCGACGAGTACTGTGGTGCCATGTTCTCGGTTGGCGCTTACGCGACGCTTACTGACCTCACGCGCTGGGTCGTTTCGCGTGAATGCGCCTGTCGCGTGCCGCGTGATTTGCCGGTATTTTTCATCGCCGGCGACGGCGACCCGGTGGGCGACAACGGCCGTGGTGTTCATGCGGCGGCGAAGCTCTTCCGCGATGCGGGCGTTGCCCACGTCGATGTGAAGATTTATCCCGGGATGCGCCACGAGATCCTTAACGAAGCAGATCATCTGCTGGTATATTCCGACGTCCTCAAATGGCTGGAGGCTTGCTTGTGAAAAGAAGGTTCGTCGTCGCCCTCGATGAGGGGACGACTTCGGCTCGTGCAGTGCTCATCGATGCATCGGGCAGGATAGTCGGCTTGGTGCAGCATCCTTTTCCCCAGTATTACCCGCGTCCGGGGTGGGTCGAGCATAATCCGCGCGAGGTGCTTTCGGCCCAGCTCGGCGCGTTGACCGAGCTGCTCATCACCTACAACCTAGAAGCGTCGGACATTGACAGCATCGGCATAACGAACCAGCGCGAGACCACCGTTGCGTGGGACAGGGAAACCGGCGAACCTGTTTGCAACGCTATCGTGTGGCAGTGCCGCCGAACGGCCCCTATCATCGAGGCGCTTTGCGCCGACAAACAAGTTGCGATCCGAATAACCGAGAAGACGGGGCTCGTGCCCGACCCGTATTTCTCGGCGAGCAAGCTGAAGTGGATCCTCGACAACGTGGAAGGTGCAAGAGACCTTGCCGAACAGGGGAGGCTTGCTTTCGGCACTATGGATTCGTGGCTTATTTGGACGCTTACCGGCGGTCGTGTGCATGCAACCGATGTGACCAATGCAAGTCGCACCATGCTTTTCGATATCCACGAGATGCGTTGGGATTCGTGGTTGTGCGATTTGTTCGGCATTCCCGCAAGCGTGCTCCCCGAGGTGCGTCCTTCTTCGGCCGATTTCGGGAGAACGGCTCATTCCGGCATCATATCGGGTGTTCCCATCTGCGGGGTTGCTGGCGACCAGCAGTCGGCGCTTTTCGGGCAGTGTTGTTTTTCAGCGGGTCAGGCAAAGAGCACTTATGGCACGGGCTGCTTTTTGCTGATGCATACGGGCTTTTCGGCTCCCGCCTCGACAAACGGTCTTATCACCACCGTTGCGGCAAGCGCTCCCGACGTTCGTCAAACCGAGTATGCGCTTGAGGGTAGCGTTTTCATGGGCGGTGCTGTTTTGCAATGGATGCGCGACGAGTTGGGGCTTATCTCATCGAGCGCCGAGTCTGAGGGCGTCGCGATGTCGGTTGAGGACACCCAGGGCGTCTATCTGGTTCCTGCATTCACGGGTTTGGGCGCGCCTTATTGGGATGCTGATGCGCGTGGGGCGCTTTTCGGCCTCACGCGTGGGGCGAATCGCGCCCATATAGTACGTGCGGGTTTAGAATCGATTGCCTATCAGATATACGACCTGGTGGAGGCGGTGAAGGCCGACGCCGGCGTGCCTCTTTCCGTTCTTAACGTCGATGGCGGGGCTGCTGAGAACGCGTTTCTCATGCAGTTTCAAAGCGACATGCTGAAAACCGTTTTGCGCAAACCCGGAAATTCCGAGACGACTGCGCTTGGCGCGGCGTACCTCGCGGGGCTCTACACCGGTTTTTGGCGTTCGACTGAGCAGCTTTCCTCCTTGCGCATAGGCGACGTTGTCTATAAGCCTCGTATCGACGACGATCGTCGCGCCCGCTTGATCGCCGGTTGGCACGACGCGGTTTCTCGTACGCGCAGCAATTGATGTTTTTCCAACACGCAAAGCACGAATCGCGCCGATAGAGTATTCTATGAACGTTAACGAAATGGTTGCCGATGCGAGCTTTAACCAAGCTATGCATCGGCAACGTGCCTGTTTTGCAGAGGAGACTCCATGAAGGTAAGCATCGCAAGCGATCACGCCGGCTTCGATGAGAAGCAGCTGCTTGTCCCGTTCCTGAAAGAGCAAGGCTACGAGGTTATCGACCGCGGTCCCGAATCAGCCGACCGCGTAGATTATCCCGATTATGCCGAGCTTGTCGCGCGCGATATCGAATCCGGCGAGGCTGAGCGCGGCATCCTCATCTGCGGCACCGGCATCGGTATGTCCCTTGCTGCCAACAAGTGCGAAGGGATTCGCGCGGCGAATGTCACCATGCCTGAACTCGCAGCGCTTTCCCGCCAGCATAACGACGCCAACGTCATTTGCATTTCCGGCCGCTTTGTAAGCGACGAGGACAATCGCGCCATCGTCAAGGCATTCCTCGAGACCGAGTTCGAGGGCGGCCGTCACGAACGTCGCGTCGAGAAAATCATGGCGCTCGAAAACGAGTAGCTAGCAACCAAGGTTTCACTAGTTGGGTGCGCGGAGTGGATTCGCGCGTCCGTGGGTATAGCGAAGGAGCTATTCATATGACTTTGCAATATGTTGCAACAGCCGATCCGGAAGTTGCTGAGGCTTTGCGCGAGGAACTTTCGCGCCAGCGCAGCACCATCGAGCTCATTGCTTCCGAGAATATCGTTTCCCCGGCCGTTATGGAGGCCATGGGCAGCGTCCTCACCAACAAATATGCCGAGGGCTATCCCGGAAAGCGCTATTACGGCGGTTGCGAGAAGGTCGACATCGTCGAGAACCTTGCTATCGAGCGCGCGAAAGAGCTTTTCGGCGCTAAGTTTGCCAACGTTCAGCCGCATTCGGGCGCTCAGGCGAACTATGCCGCATACGCCGCGCTCATCAAGCCAGGCGACACCATCTTGGGCATGAGCCTCGACAACGGCGGTCATCTTACCCATGGTTCGCCTGCCAACTTCTCTGGCAAGCTCTACAATGTCGTTTCCTACGGCTTGGGCGATGACGAGCGCATCGACTACGCCGACATCGAGGCTAAAACCAAAGAGCACCAACCTAAGCTCATCATGGCGGGTGCTTCCGCGTATCCGCGCGTCATCGATTTCGAGCGCATCGCGAAGATCGCTCATGACAACGGCGCCTTCTTCGTGGTCGATATGGCCCATATCGCCGGTCTTGTTGCCACGGGTGCTCATCCAAGTCCTGTTCCTTATGCCGATGTCGTCACCACGACTACCCATAAGACCTTGCGCGGCCCGCGTGGCGGCTTGATCCTTTGCAACGACGAGGCCATTGCCAAAAAGATCAACTCGGCGGTGTTTCCGGGCACTCAGGGCGGTCCGCTCATGCACGTCATCGCCGGCAAGGCCGTTGCTTTCGGCGAGGCTTTGAAGCCCGAGTTCAAGACATATATCGACAACGTGGTCAAAAACTGCACTGCTATGGGTGCAGGCATGATCGAGGGCGGTTTGCGTCTGGTCACTGGCGGCACTGATAACCATCTGTGCTTGGTCGACCTTACGCCCGCCGACATCACTGGCAAAGACGCCGAGAAGCTTCTGGAGAGCGTCGGCCTTACCGTCAACAAGAACACGATTCCCAACGAGCAGCGCTCGCCGTTCGTCACCAGCGGCATTCGCGTCGGCTCCGCTGCCGGCACTACGCGTGGTCTTACTGAGGACGAATTCCATACGGTTGGCCAGTGCATCGCCAAGACGGTGTTTTCCGTGGGCGACGAGGCCAAGCTCGCCGAGGTCAAGGAAACGGTGCAGGGCATCATCGACGCGCATCCGCTTTATCCCGAGTTCGATTACTAAGGCGAGGCGGAAGGGTATCGTTTCGAGCCGATTTGCGAGGGAATCGTGGCGGAGATAGTGGACAAGCGTCCGTCGTGGGACGAGTATTTCATGACGTTGGCTGACGAGGTGTGCACGCGAACGACATGTGCACGCCGCGCAGTCGGCGCCATCATCGTCAAAGATCACCGTATTTTGTGCACGGGATACAATGGCGTCCCTACAGGCATGCATCATTGCGCTGAGGTGGGGTGCCTGCGCGAGCAGCTAGGTGTGCCTTCAGGACAGCGGCAGGAGATATGCCGCGGTTTGCATGCCGAGCAAAATGCCATCATCCAGGCGGCGCGCTACGGCATCGACATTCGCGGTGCTTCCATATACATAACCACGCAGCCGTGCGTTACCTGTGCAAAGATGCTCATAAACGCAGGCATCGTCGAAATCGTGTTCAAGGATCCCTATCCCGACGAGCTGTCGATGTCCATGCTTGACGAAGCCGGTGTCAAATACCGCGTTTTTCGACCAGAGAACGCCTGAGGGGCTCGAATCGTTTACCGCTCGTGAAGAAATAGATTGCTTTTGCCCCATGCTCGTTACTTGCATGTAATTTTTCGTTATCATACGAAAGGCTTGTCATGCTATCGATGTATGCCGACGAAGAGAGAGCGGAATTGTGGTTTTAGCAGTTGTCATCGGCCTGGTTGTGGGCTTCCTGGGCTTCACGCCTTTGGTTTTCGGCCGCAACCTTGCTCGCAAGGCCACTGCAACGAGCAATCTCGGCGAGGCTGGCGCACTGCTTTTGGGCGTGTTCGCCTCTTTTGCCATCTTGCTCGTTCCCGCAGTCGTGTGCATTTTCGTCGCTCGCGACATGACGGCGCCTATGGTCTTGGCCGAGGCTGGCGCACTTGCCGTTGCGGCAATCGTATACGGCGTAGTCAGGCTCGTTAAAAGGTAAGTGGAAGGATTGATTCGTGGAAACTGCTTTGGAAATGGTGAACGACCTCGTTCCCGAGCTGCAGCAATCGCTGATGAACCCCGATTGGGTGTTCGAGTTCGGCGATACGGGTATTGGGCTTACGCAGTACATCTTCTGGATGCTCATCTTGTTCGCCCTCACCTTGATCGTCGTGCTGACGGCCTCCAAAAAGCTCTCCATTGTTCCGAATGGCAAGTTCGTGAACATGGTCGAGTACGGCTATCAGTTCGTTCGCAAGGATATGGGCGAAAGCGTTATCGGGCATGGTTATAAAAAGCACATCCCATTTTTGGCCACGCTGTTCTTCTTCATCCTGTTGTCGAACTTCGTGGGCTTGATTCCGGGCTGCAAGACCCCGACGGGCACCATCAGCGTTACGTGGTGCTTGGCCCTTATTTCGTTCGTCTACTTCAACTACTGGGGCATCAAAGCTCATGGCGGTTGGGGCTACATCAAGAGCATTGCTCCGTCTGGCCTGCCTAAGCCCATGGTTCCGGTAATCTGGTTCTTCGAGTTCATCTCGCTTCTGCTTCGCGCCCTTACCCTGGCCGTTCGTCTTTACGGCAACATGTTCGCCGGCCATATGGCGCTGGGCATCTTCTCTATCCTTGCCTATTCGTTCTTCTGGCAGTGCATTCAGGGTGCAGGCGCCATGCTCGGCGGCGTTTCCGTCGTCTGGATTTTGTTCCTGGTGTTCATGTACTGCTTGGAAACCCTGGTCGCATTCATCCAGGCTTACGTATTCACCATCTTGTCGGCTTCCTATATCTCGCTGGCAACGAGCGAGCACTAGTCTCGCTACGATCATTCCGGTGAAAGTCCGGAGCAACATTGGTTTATACGGCTTTTCCACGGCCGTTTGAACATAGTAAAACCGGTGTCTTCAATCGAGCGATCGTTTGAAGACGACAAAAGGAGGAAATCGTGGGAACCACCATCACTCTCGCAGCCTTGAAGCTCGTAGGCTACGGCCTTGCTGCAATCGGCCCTGGCATCGGCATCGGCATCGCTTGCTATGGCGCTTGCGTTGGCACTGCTCGTCAGCCCGAACTCGCAGGTCGTCTGTTCACCAACTTCATCATTGGTGCTGCTCTTGCTGAGGCACTGGCACTGCTGGGCTTCGTTCTTGCATTCATTCTGTAACCCTAGGTCGCACGCATTCTATACATGCATCAAGGCCTGAAGGAGGTTACACAGTGAAAGTAAAAGCGAACAAGGCAACTGCTTGGTTGACCGCTGCTGGTGCATCTGCTGCCAGCATGGCGTTTGCTTTCCCCGTGTCCGCGTTTGCTGCAGAGGCGAAAACCGGTATCGCAGTGATCCTGCCTGATCCGGTCGAGTTCGTGCCGATGCTCATCGCGTTCCTCATTCTCGCAATCGTTCTCGGCAAGTTCGGCTGGCCCAAGTTCGAGGGTATGCTCGAAAAGCGCGAGAAGACGATTGCCGATGCACTTGAGCAGTCCGAGAAGGCCCGTCAGGAAAGCGAGCGCGTACTCGAAGAGTACAAGCAGCAGTTGGCGGACGCCAAGTCTCAGGCGGCTCAGATCATTGCCGAGGCAAAGCAAACCGGCGAGGCTACTCGCGCCGAAATCACCAAGCAGGCGCAAGATGAGTCCGCTGCCATGATCGAAAAGGCACGCGGCGCCATCGAGTCCGAGAAGAATGCCGCTTTGGCAGAGCTTCAGGGTTCGATTGCCGACATCTCGACGCAGGTCTGCGCTCGCCTCATTGGCGAGGATCTGACCACCGAAGAGCATCGCCGTGTCATCGAGCGCTATGTGAACGAGGCAGGTAGTTTCCATGCCGAATAATCGCCTTATCGTAAAAGAGCAAATCGCCACGTATGCAAACGTTTTGTTCGACTCCGCACAGAAGCTTGGCGGCGATTCCGCTGTGCTGGAAGTGCGCGAGCAGCTTAAGCAGGCGCTTTATGCAACGCGCGAAAGCGCGAATTTGCGCGACGCGTTGAAGGATCCTGCTTATACGCCCGAGCAGCGCGCGCAAATCGCTCGTGGCATGTTCGGGGAATGCAATGAGGCTTTGGTCGAGGTCGTCGCCGTTATGGCGAGCCGCGCCGAAATCGATTTGCTGTCTCGCGTAGCGGATGCTTACGAAGGGCTTTTGGCAGAAAGATCCAACCTGCGCGTTGTGGAAGTTACCACGGCTGTTGAGCTGGACGACCACCTGCGCGAGGTAATTAAAAGCAAAGCCGAAAAGGAATTGGGCTGCAAGGTGTTCTTGGAAGAGAGCATCGACAGGTCGATTCTTGGCGGCATCATCATGAGCGCTGGCGGGCAGCGCATCGACGCGAGCATGCTTACTCAAATCGAGAACGCCCGCACGCTGCTCAAGCAAAAGTAGAAGACGGAGGTGAATGTTAGTGACTGAAATCACCGCACAGTCCATCGACGAGCTGCTTCGCAAGCAGCTGGAGTCCTTGGAGGTTGGCGTTGATTCCCGCGAAGCCGGAACTGTTATCCAGGTTGGCGACGGTATTGCCCGCGTAGACGGACTTAAGAACGCCATGGCTGGCGAGCTTCTCGAGTTCATCGGCGAGGGCGGCAAGACCGTTTACGGCCTTGCGCAGAACCTCGAAGAGGACGAGATCGGCGCCGTGCTTCTTGGCGACGTCACCGCAATCAAGGAAAACGACCAGGTTCGTACGACCGGTCGTATCATGGAGGTTCCGTCGGGCAAAGGCCTTCTGGGCCGCGTTGTAAACCCCCTCGGTGTGCCTATCGACGGCAAGGGTCCTATCGAAGCTGAAGGTACCCGCCCTGTCGAGTTCAAGGCTCCGGGCGTTATCACGCGTACCCCGGTTAACGAGCCTATGCAGACGGGCATCTTGGCAATCGACTCGATGATTCCGGTTGGTCGCGGCCAGCGCGAGCTCATCATCGGCGACCGCCAGACCGGCAAGACCGCTATCGCGATCGACGCCATCATTAACCAAAAGGGTCAGGATATGATCTGCATCTACGTTGCAATCGGCCAGAAGGCATCCACGGTTGCAAACGTTGCAGAGACTCTCGAGAAGCACGGCGCGATGGATTACACCATCATCGTTTCCGCTACTGCTTCCGATTCTGCTCCTTTGCAGTACATCGCGCCTATGGCCGGTGCCGCAATGGGCGAGTACTTCGTCTACACCGGCGAAGATGGCAAGCCCGCAGGCCCCGAGAACCATGGTCGCCATGTTCTGATCATCTACGATGACCTGTCCAAGCAGGCTGTCGCTTACCGTCAGATGTCGCTTACCCTGCGTCGTCCGCCGGGACGCGAAGCTTATCCTGGCGACATCTTCTATCTGCATTCGCGCCTTTTGGAGCGTGCTGTGAAGATGAACGAAGAGTATGGCTTGGGTTCCATGACCGCTCTGCCTATCATCGAGACGCAGGCTGGCGATGTTTCTGCCTACATCCCGACGAACGTCATCTCCATCACCGATGGCCAGATCTTCCTGTCCACCGACTTGTTCTTCCAGGGTCAGCGTCCTGCCGTCAACGTAGGCATTTCTGTGTCGCGCGTCGGTGGTTCTGCTCAGACCAAGGCTGTTAAGTCGGTTTCGGGCACTCTGCGTCTCGACCTGGCCGCTTATCGCGAGCTTCAGTCGTTTACGCAGTTTGGTTCCGACCTGGACAAGGCTACGCAGGATCAGCTGAATCGCGGCGCTCACATGACCGAGCTTCTGAAGCAGGGTCGTTACGTGCCTATGACGTTCATGGACGAGGCTATCGCTGTTTACGCCGGCGGCAATGGTTACCTTGACGACATCCCGGTTGCAGACACCGTTCGCTTCCGCGATGAGCTCCGTCAGTACATCAGCGCCAACAAGCCTGAGATCGTTGAGAGCTTGAAGAACGAGAAGAAATTCACCGATGAAACCAAGGCCAGCCTTAACGCAGCTATCGAGGCGTTCAAGGGTCAGTTCGCGGCATCGGTGTAAGGTAGGTAAAACATGCCTAACCTTCACGACATAGAAAGACGCATCAACTCCGTCACGTCGACGAAGCAGATCACGCGTACCATGGAGATGGTTGCTGCGGCTAAGATCAGCCGTGCTTCCGCTCGCGTTGCGAGCTCTCTTCCGTGGTCGACCTCGCTGATGAACGCGATGCAGAGCACCGCTCTGTATGCTGTCACCGACGCGGTGCCCCTGCTTTCGAAGCGCGATGAGGTGAAGCGTAGCGTTATCCTGGTTGTCACATCCGACCGTGGCCTTGCGGGCGGTTTCAACAGCAATGTGCTGCGCGAAGCCGACAAGGTCATCAAGGAGAAGGAGCGGCAGGGCATCGAGGTAGAGCTTATCTCGTGCGGCAAGAAGGGCTGCGGTTACTTCCAGTATCAGGGATTGAAACCCGTGCTGGAGTTCCGCGACCTTTCTGCGGATCCGACTTACGACGAGGCTGCTCGCATCGCCTCGTATGTGAGCGAGGCTTACGTTGAGGGTGAAATCGACGAGGTCGTCATGGTGTTCAACCATGCGAAGAACAGCGCCGAGCAGACGCTGATCACGGAAAGCCTCCTGCCGATTCCCGAGCAGCGCCTCGATGAGATCTTGGGTCTTAAGTGGAAAGAAGAAGACGCGTATTTCCATTTCCGCGAGCATATCGACGACCACTATGAAGGCGATGTCGATATCGAGCCGAGCCCCGAGCGTACGCTTGACAGCTTGATGAAAGCGTACCTGCAAAGCACCGTCTATTTTGCGTTGATCGATTCTGCAGCCGGCGAGCAGGGTGCACGTCGTACCGCAATGAAGGCCGCAACCGATAACGCCACTGAAATGGTCAAAACTTTGACCACGATTTACAACCGTGAACGTCAAGGCGCCATCACGACCGAGATTACTGAGATCGTCGGTGGCGCAGCGGCTTTGGAGGATTAAATGAGCCAGACACTATATACCAGAGAGGAGCTTGAGGCCAGCAAGGGTGCTGTCGGACGTATCGTCCGTATCGTCGGTCCTGTCGTCGACGTCGAATTCCCTGCCGAGCAGTTGCCGGCTATCTACAACGCTTTGACTGTAGATGCCAAGACGCTCGCAGGCGATGTCCACGTCGTTCTCGAGGTCGAGTCGCACCTTCCTGGCAACCTCGTTCGCTCCGTTGCTATGAGCTCGACTGACGGCATGGTCCGCGGTCTTGAGGCTCAGGATACGGGCCATCCGATCGTGATGCCCGTCGGCCCTGCAACCCTGGGTCGTATTTGGAACGTCATGGGCGAGCCTGTTGACGAGAAGCCGGTTCCGGAAGATGTTGCGGGCTTCATGCCCATTCATCGTCCTGCTCCTGCTTACGACGAACTTGCTACCAGCACCGAGGTTTTCGAGACGGGCATCAAGTCCATCGACCTTTTGGAGCCCTACGTTCGCGGCGGCAAGACCGGCCTGTTCGGCGGCGCTGGCGTGGGCAAGACCGTTCTGATTCAGGAACTAATCAACAACCTTGCTCAGGAGCACGGCGGCACCTCGGTCTTCACCGGTGTAGGCGAGCGTACTCGTGAGGGCACCGACCTGTTCCTGGAGATGAGCGAGTCCGGCGTTATCAACAAAACCTGCTTGGTTTACGGTCAGATGAACGAGCCGCCGGGAGCACGTCTTCGCGTCGGTTTGGCTGGCCTTACCGAGGCAGAGTATTTCCGCGATCAGGGTCAGGACGTTTTGTTGTTCATCGACAACATCTTCCGCTTCACCCAGGCAGGTTCTGAGGTGTCCGCACTTCTCGGCCGTATGCCTTCCGCAGTAGGCTATCAGCCCACGCTGGCAACCGAGATGGGCGACCTTCAGGAGCGCATCACGTCTACCAAGACGGGTTCCATCACGTCTGTTCAGGCCGTTTACGTGCCTGCCGATGACCTTACCGACCCGGCTCCGGCTACGACGTTCACGCACTTGGATGCTCGTACCGTTCTTTCGCGTTCCATCTCCGAGTTGGGTATTTACCCGGCCGTCGACCCGCTGGAGTCTTCTTCCCGCGCGCTCGACCCGGCTATCGTCGGCGAAGAGCATTATCGCGTTGCGGTTGGCGTCCAAGAGCTCCTGCAGAACTACAAGGACCTGCAGGACATCATCGCCATCTTGGGTATGGACGAACTGACGGAGGACCAGAAGCTCACGGTTAACCGCGCTCGTAAGGCGCAGCAGTTCCTGGGTCAGAACTTCCACGTTGCCACGCAGTTTACCGGTCTGCCTGGTGCATACGTGAAGATGGAAGACACCGTCCGTTCCTTCGCTGCCATCATCGACGGCGAGTGCGACAACATCCCTGAGCAGTGTTTCCGTATGACTGGCTCCATCGATGATGTGTATGCCGCATACGAGGCCATGAAGAAGGATGAAGCTAATGCCTAAATATCGTTGCGTAGTGGCTATCCCAACGCGGGAGCTGTTTTCCGGAGAGATCGATTACGCTAATATTCCTGGCTCGATCGGCTACATGGGCGTGCTGAGCAATCACGAGAATTACGTGGGCATGAACCGCACCGGCATGCTGACGCTGTGGCTCGATCCTGAAGGGAAAGAACGTAAGGAGTTTCTGATTTCGGGCGGCTTCACGCAGGTGTTGAACAATCACCTGTCTGTTCTTCCGCGTTTTGGTTGCACGTTGGATAGCATCGACGTCGACGAGGTTAAAGCCAAGATCGAGACGCTTAAGGCTGACATCGAAGAGGCTGAGGCCAAAATGGCTGGCGAAGAGGATCCTGTCGAGGACACGATCTTCGAGACGTCTCTTCGCACCATGAAGCTTTGCCTTGGTTGGTACGAAACGAAGGTCAAAGCAAAGACCGAGGGTGTTATCTAGAGCCTTCACGGGATACCGTAATTCAAAAGGGGATGCAGTTTTACTGCATCCCCTTTTGTGTTCGTGGATCAAAGAGTGTCGGAGTGCGTTTCTTCGGCGAGGGCGTCGAAAGCGCTGGTCGCGATGGACGCATTAGGCGGAATCGATTTGCGTAAGGTTTCCAGATCGAGCGATTGACAGGCACGAAATGCATGAGCGTCGACGAATTCAAGTGACTCGGGCAGGCTTATGTGCGCAAGCTCGCGGCAGCCGTCAAACGCCCCTTCTTCGATTGAGCGCACCTCGTTTGGAATGGCGAGCGATTTAAGGGCGATACAACCTTTGAAACAGCGCTGACCCATCCATGCGAGACTTTCGGGGAGAGCAATCGATTCTAAGTCGCAACATCCGTTGAAGGCATCGTTGCCGAATTCGACGACGCTTTGCGGCAACGACACTTCGGTAAGCGCTATGCAGTCTTGAAAAACGCCATCTTCTATTGCGGTTATCCCTTCGGGCAACGTGATGTCTCTTAAAGCGGCAGCATGGCGAAAGCACTGCATGCCGATACGCTTCATGCTCGCGGGGATATCGACGTGCGATAGGTGGCGGCAGCGTATGAAAACGCGTTCTGGGAGTTCCCGCACGCCTTCGGGGATGTTCGCTTCTTCGAGGCGCCAGCATCCTCGAAAAGCTTCTTTCCCGATTACCTCCAGGGTCGATGGTAGTTCGACGTGTTCGAGATTGACACAGCCGGAAAACGCGCGAGTGCGGATTTCTCGCACGCCTTCGGGTAGGATGATCTTTTTTAGGCGGCGTTTATTTTCAAATGCGCCCTCGCCGATTACCGTGATGCCCTCGGGCACCTCGATAACCTCGTCGATGTCGTCGGTGCATGCGTCGAGCGAGAGTTGGAACCGAGCCATTCGCGTACCTCTTTTTGTCTGATTTGCTGTCAAGAGGGTAGCATATCGGGCGCGGGCTGTTTGTCGAACAATCTCCACGCTATGTTCGTGTTCGCCCGCTTTGAAAGCTGCTAAGATAAAAGCGAACACACGTTTGACTTAAGGCGGATTTCATGGCGTTTGTACATTTGCATAATCACACGGAATACTCCCTGCTTGATGGCATGACCCACGTGAAGGATATGGTGCGCCGCGCTGCGGACTTGGGCATGCCGGCAGTTGCCATAACCGATCACGGCGTGATGTCGGGCGTGCCCGAACTTTGCGAGGCTTGCGAGGCCGTTGAAAAGGAGACGGGCAAGCATGTTAAGCCGATTTATGGCTGCGAGGTTTATTTCACCACCGACGATGAGCTACGTCGCGATGGCAAACCGAAACTCTACCACTTGCTTCTTTTGGCTAAGACCAACGAAGGCTATCACAATCTGCTGAAGTTGGTGAGCGAAAGCCACGTCGATAACTTCTATTACAAGCCGCGTACAACCTATGCGATGCTCGAGAAGTACGGCCACGGCATCATCTGCTCATCGGCATGCATCGCGGGCATCATCCCGCGCTGTATCGATGATCGTGATTTCGATGGGGCCGTCGAATGGGCAAGAAAGCTCGCTGCGTGCTTCGATCCGGGCGATTTTTATATCGAGCTGCAAAATCAGGGCATCACGACCGACGGCGGCCTCACGCAGGATCAGATGAATCGCGAGCTTAATCGCGTTGCTCAAACGATTGGTGCGAAAACCATCGCAACCAACGACTTCCATTACCTGCTTAAGGAAGACGCCAAGGCCCACGATGTGCTTCTGTGCATCGGTACGGGCTCGAAGGTGACTGATGAGAAGCGCATGCGTTTTTCGAACGATCAGTTTTACATGAAGACCGAAGAAGAAATGCGCGAGGCGCTGAAGGAATTCCCCGAGGCTTGCGACAACACCGTTGAGGTTGCCGAAAAGTGCAATGTGGAACTCGAACGTGATGAGATCCTGCCGCGCTTTCCGCTACCCGAGGGCTATACCGAGGAGAAGCTTTTTCGCGAAGAGTGCGAGAAAGGTTTGGAGCATCGCTACGGTCCCGATTGGCGAAACGTCACGGTATCCGACAACATGGGCAAAGAGAAGTCGGTTAGAGAGCAGTATGAATACGAAGCCGCGATCATCGCGCAACAAGGTTTCCCGGCTTACTTCCTCATTGTGCAGGAATACATTCGTTGGGCGCGTGAGCATGGCATCGGCGTAGGACCCGGTCGTGGTTCGGCTGCTGGTTCGCTTTGCACGTATGCTATGGGCATCACCGACCTCGATCCCATCAAAAACGGTCTGATGTTCGAGAGGTTCCTTAACCCTGAGCGTGTGGAGATGCCCGATATCGACGTCGACTTCGATGATCAGCATCGTCAAGACGTCATCGAGCATATTCGCGAATTCTATGGCGAGGACCATGTGTCGGGCGTCATCACGTTCGGCAAGCTGCAGGCGAAAAACGCCGTGCGCGACGCTGCCCGCGTGCTCGATTATCCCTATGGCGTGGGCGACCGAATTTGCAAGATGATCGGCGATGAGCTTGGCATCACCATCGACAAGGCCCTCTCCGAAAATCCCGATCTCAAGAAAGCTTACGAAACGGAAGAAGACGTGAAGCGCGTGATCGATGCCGCATTGGGCATCGAGGGACATCTGCGTGGCGAGGGCGTTCATGCGTGTGCGACGATTATCTGCCGCGACCCCATGAGCGATCACGTGCCCATGAAACGCGACACCAAAGGCGGTGGCATCATCACGCAATATGATGGCCACTATACGCCGAGCTTGGGTTTGCTGAAGATGGACTTCTTGGGTTTGCGCACTTTGGGCGTGCTTTCGCGCGCCTGTCTCAATATCGAGGAGACCACGGGCGTCCATATCGTTCCCGAAGAGATTCCGACCGAAGACGAAGGGGCTTTCGCGCTGATGCGCGGTGAGCTTCGCAACCGCGGTCAGGCTATGAACATGGACGGGTTGTTTCAGGTGGAGGGCGGCTTGTACGTAAGCTTGTTCGGGCAGATCCCCCCGCATCGATTCTCCGACATCGTTGCTTCCATCGCGCTTAATCGTCCGGGTCCGTTGGAATCGGGCATGGTCGAGGACTACGTCAAGGTTGTTCAGGGCAAGACCCCTGTTCATTATTATGACGAGCGTTTGCGTCCCGTGCTCGAGGAGACCTACGGCACCATGGTCTACCAAGAGCAGATCATGCAGGTATCCATGGTCATGAGCGGTTTTTCCGCCGGTAAGGCAGACAAGCTGCGCAAGGCAATGGGCAAAAAGAAGCTCGACATCATGCGTCAGCTTCAGGACGATTGGAACAACGGCGCTGTTGAAAACGGCTATTCCCTGGATATCGCGAAAGAAATCTGGAACGATGCCGAGAAATTCGCCAAGTACGCTTTCAACAAATCGCATTCAGCGGCTTATGCCTTGCTTGTTATGCGTACGGCTTATTTGAAGGCGCATTATCCGGCGGAGTATATGTCGGCCGTCCTTTCGAGTTATATGGGCTCGACTGACAAGCTCGTTCGCTACATCGCAAGCTGCACTAAGTCGGGCATCAAGGTTTTGCCTCCCGATGTGAACTCGTCGAAGGCAGAATTCACGCCGATTAACGGAGATATACGCTTCGGCTTGGTCGGTGTGCGTGGTGTGGGCCAGGCTGTTGCCGATGCGATCATCGCCGAGCGCGAGGCGAACGGCCCGTATACATCGCTGCACGACTTCGTGAACAGGCTCGATGCGAAATGCTACAACCGCAAGACGCTTGAAGCGCTGATCAAGGGAGGCGCTTTCGATTCGACGGGTTACACGCGCAAACAGCTGATGTATTTCGTCGACGAGACGCCGCTGCTCGAAGGGGCCGCCAAGCGTCAGCGCGATCGCGACAAGGGTCAGGTGAGCATGTTCGACATGTTTGCTGACGACGATGATTCGGGCTTTGAGGAGGACATTCCTGCTCCCGATGGAGTGGAGTGGCCCAAGCGCCAGCTTCTTGCTTACGAAAAAGAGATTATGAAGATCTACGTGTCGGATCACCCGCTTCGTCCTTACGAGGGGGCTATCGCGCGCATGACGAAATATTCGTTGGGCGATTTGGCCGATCGCGATCGCGATATCAAGAGCGCGACGTTTGTCGGCATGATCTCCGCCGTGGTGACGAAGCTTACTTCGCGAGGCACGCGTATGGCGACGTTCACGCTCGAAGACACAACGGGCTCGGTCGAGTGCATCACGTTTAAATACGACGATTTCAGCGATGCAATCGCCGAAGACGAAGTGGTGAAGGTCAAGGGCAAATTCGAACATGGCGAGCGCGGTAATCAGATCATCGTCTACGAAATCGAGAAAATCGAGCTCAACGAAGAGGACGAGCGTCCCTCTAACCTCGAACTGAAGGTGCAAGCCAACGAATTCAGCCAAACGCGCGTGCAGCAGCTGAGTCGTATCTTGCAATCGTACCCTGGACGCGATTTCGTGGCGATTTTCGTTCAGCAAAGCGACGGGCACAAGTTCCGTGCCGACTTGCCGGTGACGGTTGATTCTCGCAGCGCCATGATGCGCTCGGAGATCCAGGATTTGTTCGGGCGGTCGGTATGGTAGGCGCCGAGAGGGCTTCCGTGGAAGCCCTCGACAGCGCCCAGCACGAGGGGAGCGCCGAAGGCGCCGAGAGGGCTTCCGTGGAAGCCCTCGACAGCGCCCAGCACAAGGGGAGCGCCGCCGAGCCGCGATTTGCGGGGCAAACCGCGACGACAGCGCTCAGGTCGGAAAAGAGCGCCCGGGGCGAGGAGCTCGCGTTCTCGATGACGGTTGGTTATCGCGGCGCCGCTTTTTCTGGCTACGCAAAGCAGCCGGGACAATTGACGGTTCAAGGCGAGCTTGAACATGCACTCGGATTGATTTTTCGTTGTCAAGTCGAGACGACGTGCGCCGGGCGAACCGATGCAGGCGTCCATGCGCGTGGCCAGGTTGTTAGCTTCAACGTGCACGAAGGCGATATGGCGGGACGCGATTTGCGCAAAGTGCGCCGCTCGCTGAATGCGCTCACGCATGATGATATCGTTGTTCGTGATATCGTCGCGCGCCCGCGCGGTTTTTCGGCGCGCTTCGATGCCGTTTCGCGCGAGTACCGTTACCATATCGTCGCGGGCGATGTGCCGCCTGTTTTCATGCGTGATTTCTCCTGGTATGTTCCTGGTGCTCTTGATGTTGATGCTATGAATCAGGCTGCTCGGCATCTTGTTGGCGAGCACGATTTCAAAAGCTTTTGCAAAGCCGTTTCTGCCGTCGATAAGCCAACCCATCGCTACGTGAGCGAAATCACGTTTTCGCGCGAATCGATTTTGGGTGAAAACGTGGTGACGATGAAAGTAGTCGGCAACGCGTTCCTGCATTCCATGGTGCGTTCGATTGTGGGTTCGCTTGTGATGGTGGGGCGCGGCCAGCGCGATCCTTCGTGGATTGCCAAAGTGCTTGCTGCATGCGACCGACGTGCGGCGGGCGAGTGCGCGCCTGCGTGTGGCCTGGTGTTTTGGGAGGTCGATTACGATGGGCCGCGCATGTTCGTTCCGGACGTCTTGCTGCTCGAAGGGGAAGCTCATGCCCGCTAAGACGAAGGCCTATTCTGCTCGGCGCGCGAAAATCGAGATGGAAGGTGCGCGCCTGCGCGAAAAAGTTGGCTATGCCAGAAGGTGCGAGGACTTCTTGCGGGGCAATGACTCGAAGGACTCGAAGGACGCGGCGACGTTCGCGTTGCTCTACGAAAGCGCCGATGCGCGGTTTTGCCTGTTCGAAACGGTTGATAAGCATCTCAATGCGGTAAATGCTATTCATCTGGTTTAGCGTGCTGCGAAAACGCCGTTCGGCGCAACCGCGGTATCATTTCCAGAACCGATAAATTCGTTTTGCGAGGAGTCATCTCATGTGCGGCATTTGCGGATTCACGCAAGCTACCGATAACGATTTGCCAACGCTCAAGGCGATGTGCGACATCATGGCGCATCGCGGCCCCGATGGTGAAGGTCAATACATCGACGACGGCATTGCGCTGGGGCATCGTCGCCTTTCGTTGATCGACCTCAAAGGCGGAACGCAGCCCATGGTTCGCTCGACGGGCGCGCATGCGGCGCACATCTCGTCGCCGTCGCGCGATGCCGATGGCAACCCATGCTGCAGCGAAGAGGACATGGCTGCCAAGGGAGACTACGTCATAGTCTTCAACGGCGAGATTTACAATTATCGCGATTTGCGCGCGCAGCTCGAAGCCGAGGGCTGGGGGTTCGAACGTAATTCAGATACCGAGGTTCTGCTTGTCGCTTACCTTGCTTGGGGCGAAGATATGCTTGACAAGTTGCGCGGCATGTTCGCTTTTGCCATTTGGAATCGCGCGACGCGCGAGCTGTTCTGCGCGCGCGACTTCTTCGGCATCAAGCCTTTTTACTACACCGTGGTCAACGGGCAGTTCATCTTCGGTTCGGAGATCAAGTGCATTCTCGAGCATCCGGCCTATCAACGCGAGCTTAACAGGGAAGCCCTTGCGCAGTACCTGTGCTTTCAGTTCAGTGCGCTTGAGGAAACGTTTTTCAAAGGCGTTTTCAAACTTCAGCAAGGCTTTTGCATGACGGTTCACGCCGACGGCACCATCGACAAGCGTCGCTATTGGAAACCCACGTATCATTTCGATGGGGCACGCACCGAGAAAGAGACTGCCGATGCCATCGATGCCGCCATGCGCGAATCGGTCCGTTATCACAATGTCGCCGATGTCGAGGTGGGGAGTTTTCTTTCCAGCGGCATCGACTCCAGCTATATGGCGGCGTGCCTTGCTAAGGAGAATCCCGATATCCACACGTTCACTGTCGGCTACTCGCTGTACGAAGGCGAGCGCGATGAGATTTCCTGGGCGCGCGAATTGGCCGATCAGTTGCATATAAAAAATGATTACAAGCATATCCAAGAAGATGAATATTGGGAAAGCCTGAAGCGCGTCCAGTGGCATATGGACGAGCCTTCGGCCGATCCGAGCGCAGTGTCGCTGTACTTCGTCGACCAGATTGCTGCCAAGAAAGTGAAGGCGGTGCTTTCGGGTGAAGGCGCCGACGAGTTCTTCGGCGGTTACAAGATCTACCAGACGCCCTTTGCCAATGCGAAGCTTAGATGGGCGCCGAAAGGGTTGCTGAAGGGCGCATCGAAAGTTGCTCGCAAGCTGGGCGTGCGCGGCGCGAACTACCTTGAACGCGCGAGCGAGACCGTGGAGGACTGGTACTACACCAATGCGAACGGCGTGGCGTTTTCGGTGGAGGAGCGCGATCGCATCATGCGCGACGTACCGAAGAACACGCCGACTCCCCAAATGCTCACTGCGCCGGTATACGACGAGGTTTCCGATCTCGATGAAACCACGCGTATGCAATACGTCGACTTGTGGTTCTGGCTGGTGGGCGACATCCTGCTGAAAACCGACAAGATGTCGATGGCCCACTCGCTGGAAAGCCGCGTGCCGTTCCTTGACAAGAAGGTGTTCGAGCTTTCCGCGACCATACCCACTGCTCAGAAAGTCAGCGATTCGCAAACGAAGCTAACGCTTCGCGAAGCGTCGGAACGTGCCATCCCGCACGATTGGGCGCAGAAGGAAAAGCTTGGCTTTCCGACGCCGGTGGTGGCTTGGCTTCGCGAGGAGAAGTATTACCAGCAGATCAAACGCGAATTCACAAGCGCAGAAGCCCTGCAGTTCTTCGATGTGAAAGAGCTGCTCAGCCTGCTTGACGAGCACAAATCGGGGGTTAAGGACAACAGCCGCAAGATTTGGATCGTGTACATGTTTTTGGTGTGGTACCGCATCTATTTCGTGGAGCGGACCGTTCCCGAGAAGCCTGCGGCACGATAGCGCTCCCATCGGGCTTGCGCGTTCGGCTGACGATTCGCGCGAACCCGCATGGAACGGCAGCGAAGTGATAGGATAGAGTGCGATTCGCACGCAACTACTAAGGAGCATCATGGCCCTTTCCATCGGCATCGTCGGCCTGCCCAACGTGGGCAAATCGACCCTTTTCAATGCGCTTACCAGCAACAACGCACTGGCTGCGAACTATCCTTTCGCGACCATCGAACCCAATGTCGGCGTGGTGCCCGTGCCCGACCGTCGTTTAGACGAGCTTGCGAAGATCGATCATCCGCAGCAGATCGTTCCTGCCACGGTCGAGTTCGTCGACATTGCCGGTTTGGTTGCGGGTGCTTCAAAGGGCGAGGGGCTCGGCAACCAGTTTCTGGCCAATATCCGCGAGACCAATGCGATTTGCGAGGTCGTGCGCTACTTCAATGATCCCGACGTGGTGCACGTCGATGGACGCGTGAACCCGTCGAGCGATGTGGAGACCATCAAGACCGAGTTGATCCTGGCCGACATGGGCACCATCGAGAAAGCCCTGCCGCGCCTCGAGAAGGATGCTAAGCGAAACAAAGAGGCCGCAGCGAAGTTCGAAGCGGCGAAGAAGGCATACGACGGGCTGAACGAAGGTCATCGCGTGCGCACGTTGGGCCTTTCCGAAGACGAGCTCGACGCTCTGTACGATCTGCATCTGCTTACGGTGAAGCCGATCCTCTACGTTGCCAACGTCGATGAAGATCAAGTGAACGCCGATTTCTCCGAGATCGACGGCTGCAAGCCGGTGCCCATCAGCGCGAAGGTCGAGGCCGATTTGGCAGAGCTCGATCCTGAGGAAGCGCAGATGTTTCTAGAAGAGCTTGGCCTTTCCGAGAGCGGCTTGGCACGTCTTGCCCGCGAGGCATATCATCTGCTGGGGCTTCAGTCGTACTTCACTTCGGGTGAGAAGGAGACCAAGGCGTGGACGATTCCCGTTGGCGCCAAGGCGCCGCAGGCTGCAGGCGTCATCCATTCCGATTTCGAGCGCGGCTTCATCAAGGCGGAAACCGCATCGTATGAGGATTACGTCGCCCTTGGCGGCGAGAAAGGATGCCGCGACGCTGGCAAGCTTCGTCAAGAGGGCAAGGATTACGTGGTCCAAGACGGCGACGTGATGCATTTCAAATTCAACGTGTAGCGCTGCCGGCGCGTTCGATCAGCTTCGGCACCTCGCAAGGGCTCCGACGTTCGTCGGAGCCCTTGCGCGTTCAAAAAAAAAAGGGGGGGGTAGGGCGTTCGGTATTTGCGAAAGCAATTTGTGAGCATCCTGTATACTTACTTCAACTCGTGATTCGTTCCATGCATGTGCGATTGGCGTTTGCGACAGCGAAGGGGAGCCCCATGAAGAAGAGCGCCTGCGGTTTCGATGCTTTCCTGCGCGTGTTTCTGTCCATTGCGCTTGTGATCTCGTTCACTCCCATCGTGCATGATGTGTCTTATGCTTCAGAAAAAAGCGATGCGCCGTCGATGGCGGAAGATGCGGCCGCTGATGCTCCAAGCTCTTCTATGGTCAACGCCGTCGATAGCGAAGAAGACTTGCCTTCAAGCTCTGGTTCGGATCCTGCAGGCGAACAAGTGAACGGTGCTGCGGCACCTAGCGATCAGGGCTTTGCTGCAGCGTTCGACGATTCGACAACGGCGGATGCATCGAATGCCCCCGCCGAAGCGCGTGGCATATGCGCGTACGGCAAACTCATGCCGAATGGATACGTATATGAAAGCGACGAATCAGGTGTGCTCGAGAAATCGATTGACGAATCGAACCCCGAACTGCATTCGGTAAATCCAGGAGAAGTCGAGAACCTTATCGTCGACGCTGAAACTACTTCGATCCCTGAGAGATTGTGCTTCTGCTCTACGTATCTTCAATCTGTGCGGTTTGAAAATAACGTTCTCGAATCCATCGGGGAATATGCTTTTTACGATTGCGTGAACCTTTCATCGATCAGCCTATCGGGTATGAGCATCGGCTCAATCGGTTTGTCGGCGTTTTCCCTCTGCCTGAAGCTAACCACTCTTAACATCGAGGAGACCGCGACGATCCAGAAACTCGGAGCTCGATGCTTTAGCAACAGCGGTCTTGTCGCTACGGGTCTGGATCGAGTGGAAGGTTTGAAAGCCATCTCCGAAAGCGCATACGACGAGTGCTCCGATCTCCTCGACACCGGTCTTGCCGAAAATCAATCGATCGAGACTATCGAGGCGTTCGCGTTCTCTTATTGTTACAGCCTCCTCGACACTGGCCTTGGGAAAAATACGCATGTAGCGTCTATTGGCGAATATGCTTTCACGGGATGCGGGAAGCTGAGCCAGACAGGCCTCGGGGCGAACACCAGCATCGACTCCATAGGCAGTGCTGCTTTCCAAGGTTGCGGGAGCCTGCGTCTAACGGGGCTTGAAACCAACGCGACTGTTTCGCGCTTGGGCGAAGGTTGCTTCGAGGGCACCGACATGAGCGGCGGGCTCGTTTTGCCACGCGGGTCGAAAATAACCATGCTTCCGAAAGAGACGTTTGCCAAAACCAATCTGAGTTTCGTGTACTTCCAGTGCGACCATGCGGTGCTTATCGATTCCCAGACTTTTCCGAGCAGTGTGGAGAGGGTTCTCGTACCCAAGCGTTCGCTCGATTTGTACCAGGCAAGCGATGTCAAGTGCGACTGGGAAGCCTGCTTTTTCGATTTGCCCTACGATGTTTCGAGATATCTGTTCGTCGGTGTCGTAAGCGATCCGGACAAGCTCGTGTACCAAAAAGGGGACGCTGTCTCCCTCGATGGTATGCAAGTCAAATTCAACTACGATGGCGTGCAGCGCATCTTCGACTACGCTGATCTCGCGAGCAACTACGCGTTCAGCCAGTTCTTCTCTTTCGATCCTGCTAGTGGCACGCGCTTCCAATCGTCCTACAATGGCGCTCCCGTGCGCGTAACCTACAATGATGGCGATCATCTTTTTAATGCTTATTCATCAGGCATTTTGCAACAAGAGGGAAACACGGCGTTTTCCGTGTACGTGAAGAGCACGACCGCGCAGCTGGGGGAGGCGGCAACGGGTGGCGGTCAGTTTGCTTCGGGCGATACATGCACGGTGAGCGCTAAGACATCGCTTGACGGCAGGCTTTTCGCTTATTGGGCGGACGAAGAGGGCAACGTTCTTTCCGAAAATGAAACGTACTCGTTTCCCGTCACGCTTTCTGTCGTGCTCGTCGCCGTATTCGCCGACGAGGTCGTGGTCTCCCCGAAGGCCCACCTCTACAATGCAGAGGGGCAGGGCGTCGAGGGCGTGACTTTCTCGATCGTCGCCGACGACTGCAATTATGGAGAGACGTTCGTCACGTATCCTGGCAAGAAGATGAAGATCACATGCTCCTATGATTCTTCGAAATCAATCCTCGATCGCTGGGAGAATCTGGACGCATACCGTTCAACCTGGATTGCAGGCGGCGATGCTTCCATTGACTATACGGCAGAGGAGAAAGAGACGCCCGTCGCCATCTTCAAGGAAGGTGCGCAACCCGACCCCGATCCGCGACCAGACCCCGACCCTGATCCCGGTGAACCTATCGATCCGGTGGTTGCAGTGCATGTCGATTACGCGCAGGAGATCGACTTGGGCGGGCGTGCGCTTATGGAGGGCGTCGAGGTCCCGAACGTTTCAGGTTCGAGGTTCCTCCTTGCCGGCCAATTCGTCGCGCTCGATGCCGAGCGCCTTGGTATGCTCGACGACGACATCGAGTTCGTGGGCTGGTACGATAGGGAAACAGGTGCGTGCTTGAGCGAGCGACGCACGTGCATATTCAAAGCAGAAGCCGACACGAGCGTCGAGGCGCGTTTCGCGTTGAAAGATGTTGCCGTCCATATCAACCCAGCGCTATCGACTGATCTCTCCGAGACCTACGCGCATGTGACCCCGACGGTCGGCAACTGCTATCGCGATGTAGGCGAGACGGTGACGCTTTCCGCCACCACCGACAATGCGCAGTTCCGCGGTTGGTACGAAGGCCCCACAGGTGCACAAACCCTTATCAGCAGCGATCTTGCTTGCGATTATGAGGTCCCTGATCTCGAGGGCGAGGCTGCGCAGGTCGAGATCACGCCGTGGTATTGCGCCAAGCAGGCAAGCGTCGTCTTGAACGTCGACGGCACGACTGAAGATGGCAGCCCGCAGGGCTCGTTCATTTCCACGGGTCTCTATGGCGTCGGGTCGAACGTCATGGTGTTTGCTATCCCTGCCCCGCATTACGTGCTCGATTCCGTCACCGATGCGGCGGGCAATAAGGTAAACGTTGCCGAAAACGGCTCCTATACCTTCGTGCTTACGGGAGATACCCAGCTCACGGCGCATTTTCGCTATACGGACGACTCGAACGAGGCCTTCATAGCGTTGCAAGTTGCCCTTATTGCGGCGATCACGGGGCTTGCCGCTCTTGCGACGTACTTCGGCTTGGGGCCGGTTGTCGATCCGATCGCCGTTCCTGCAGTCGCCGCGATCGGCGAGGCGGAAACAGTTGGAGAGCTTGTGGAAATCGGCGGCAAGGCCATTAACGAGATAGAGGACATCCTCAAAGAGCACAAACACGATCGCGACCCCGATAAGCCCAAGGGCGATCGCACCGCCGAGATCCTTGCCACCGCGCAGCCCGAAGCGGGCGGCATTGTGAAAGGCGGCGGCGTTCATTTCGAAGGCACCGTTGCCGAGCTCGATGCCATCCCGAACCCGGGATACCGCTTCGTCTGTTGGAAGGAAGACGGCGTCGAGCGCTCGACACTGCCGCACTTGCAGATGGCCGTCACTGACGTCACGCCCGATATCGTGAAGCTGACCGCCGTGTTCGAGAAAGACGCGACGATCACTACGTCGGTCGACGTCGATGGGGCGGCTGCCGATGCGGTGAGTAGATGCAACGCCACGCCCGACCGGCAGATCGTCAAAACCGGCACCGAGGCGACGGTTATCGCCGTTACGGGCAATGGCTACGAATTCGTCGGCTGGTACGACGGCGTGGCCGAAGTGTCGAAGTCGCCAACCTACACGTTCCTGGCCGAAAACGACCGTCATCTTGTCGCGAAGTTCCAGCGCACCTGTAAGGTCACGGTGACGGTGGAACCTGTAAGCGCGCTTGCGGGCAAGTGCACGATCTCAGGTGACGGCACCTGCGTCGTCGGCGAGCCGACGGTGCTTTCCGCGCGCCTTGACGAGAGCGTGCGCGAGAAATACACCTTCAAAGGCTGGTACCGTGCCGGCGCTGCGGGCGATGTGCTCATGGGGACTGACGAGACGCATCTGGAGTTCGTCGCCGAAGGCGACACGGTCATTCGCGCGGAATACGTTGCGAAGAAGTACACGATCAAAGTCGAGATCGACGGTCTGATCACGAGCATCAACCCGCCTGGTGAAGTCTCGATCGTGGGCGATCCAGGCAAGGATTGGGTCGAGCTTCCCTACGGTCGGCACGTCACCATCAAGGCAAAGGCCGACAACAAGCATTGGTTCGCATACTGGCAAGATAGCTCCGGCAAGCACTACACCGACGCCGAGCTGCGCGTGTGCGTGACGAAGGATGAAATTTACACGGCGGTGTTCAAGAAAGGACCCGAGGTCGTCATTGCCGCCGATTCGTGGTGGGGCGGCACGCTAACTTGCAACGGCACCGAGGTGAAGCCCGATACCGACCAGTTCAAGCTTGGGGAAACGCTTGTTTTGAAGGCTGAGAATAACCCTGGTTGGCTTTTCTGGGGATGGTACGAAAACGGGCTGCTCGTGAGCACTGAAAAAGAGTGCACTTTGGTTGCGAAGAGCTCGAAGCTCAATTCCCATTATTGCGCCATCACCGCTGCGTTCAAGCCGCTCGATGTGGTGTGCGTACCGGTTGCAAGCCCTGCCGAAGGAGGCTCGGTCACGGCGAGCCGCATCTTCGCCGATCGCGGCGCCGACGTTGCGCTGAAGGCAACGCCTGCGTCGGGCTATGCGTTCGTTGGCTGGTACACGCACGAAGGCGACCTCGTATCGACCGAACCCGAGTTCACCGACAGGGAAGCGCGAAGCCATGTTTACGTCGCGCGCTTCAAGGAGTGCTCATACACCGTTGCGGCGATCGCGGCGGAGCTCGTGCCTTCGGGCGAGCTTGTCGAGAATGCAGGCGCGGGCTGGGTGGAAGGAGCGGGGACTTACGACGCGAATCACCCGGCAACTCTTTCAGCCCACGCGTCGGAGGGCTATGCGTTCAAGTGCTGGGTTGACGATACGGGCGCGCTGGTCAGCACGAGCGCCGAGTACCGCTTCGTCCCTAACGAGAATGCGTTGCTTCGCGCGGTGTTCGAGGCGAAGCGGTTCACCGTGAACATCACGGCTGCTGAGGGCTACGGCACGGTTTCGGGTGCGGGCACGTATGCGGCGGGGCAGACGGTCACCGTTGCCGCGATGTCTGTGGAAAACGCGACGTTCATAGGTTGGTACGATGAGGGCATGTGCATGAGCACGAGCGCCGAATACAGCTTTACCGTGCGCGGCGATGCCAACTTGACCGCCGTGTTCGGAGCGGGGGCGTACGCGGTGAGCACCATCGCTTCGCCCGTCGAGGCAGGCTGTACGAGCGGCTTCGGCTCGTTTGCTCAGGGCGATCGTACGACGCTTTCCGCCGTGGCGAAGCCGGGCTTCACCTTTGATTGCTGGAAGGATGAACAAGGCAATGTGGTGAGCGCCCTTCCCGCATGCACGGTTGCGGTAACGAAGAGCGCTGCCTACGTGGCTTGCTTCATGCGCGATTCCTATTATGTCGAGCTCAGCGCGAGTCAGGAAGGCGCAGGTGTGCTCACGGGCGGAGGGACGTATTCGTTCGGCGACACGATTGAGCTGAACGCCCAGCAAACCACAGACAAGCGGTTCGTTTCTTGGTGCCTTGTAGGGGAAAACGACGAGAAGACGCTTCTCTCCACCGACGCGCACTGCTGGCTTGCCCTTGACGAGGGGCTTGTAAGCTCCCTTGCCGATAACGTCGTCTCCATCGAGGCTCAGTTCGCCGACCCATATGAGGTGTCGGTATCGGCGAAGGTTGTCGTTGCGGGTAAGGCGGGTTCGCGCGGATGCAAGGTGAAGGGTGCGGGAACCTACCAATCGGGGGATATGGTCACGCTACAGGCGGTTGCGGGCGAAGGTTATCGATTCGTTGGTTGGAGTCGCGACGAGGCGGGTTGCGATATCGCGGAAACCCATGACGTGTTCGCATCCGAAGCTTCGTCCGATGTCGTTTATTATGCGCAGTTCGAACCCGATCCCGCAAACAAAGTCGAGGTGGCGGTGACGCAAAGCTCGATATTCAGGGGTCTTGCATTCATCGCGGGTGCATCAGGTGCGGGAACCTCGCTTTCGTGCGACAAGGGCGACGCGTTCGCGGCCATGGCCGTCGCCTACCCGGGAATGCGATTCTCGCATTGGATCAACGATGCGGGCGCGACAGTGAGCTACAGCGCTATCCACGCCGGCATCGCGCATGAGGACATGCGCCTGACCGCGGTGTTCTACGCAACGGGTTTTGACGCGCAGGTGGCAACGTATCCCGAAGGCGCGGGCTTTAGCATGGTCATTCCCGGAACTGGGTCGAGTTATATGTCGGCCTCGGCGATGATCACCATTCCAAACCCGGGCTGGAGGTTTGATCGCTGGGTCGACGAGAACGGCGCGACCGTCGGAGCCTCTCCGCTTCTCGTGCGCCCGGCGTACGCTAACCGCACCTTCACCGCGTATTACGTGCGCGATGTGATCGAAGTTGTCGCCATCGACCCGCGCGAAGGCGGGCATCTTGAGGGGTCGGTCTCCTATGGCGATGGTGGCTGTGCCGTGCAGAAAAGGATTGAAGCAGGCGAGACCGTCACGCTTGTTGCCGTACCCGATGAAGGCTACGACTTCGCAGGCTGGTACGCGTGCGACGGCGAGGGCACGGTGAAAGAGGACGCCGCGCCCATGAGCACCGATGCGAACTGGGTGTTCGCCCCCAATGAGGACACGAAGGTGATCGCGCGTTTTACCCAGAAGCCGAAGCTTGAGGTGAGCGCTACGGCTGAAAACGGCGTCGTCGAACCTTCGTCGGTAGAGGTGGCGCCAGGCGGAAATGCAGCGTTTACGGCAAAGCCCGATAGTGGCTGCTATTTGGACCACGTAAGCGCAACGGAACCGGCGGCAGAGGGCGAAACCGGGGTTTCGCACAACCTCGATATCTCCGATTATTCCGGTGGAAGCTACATGCTGGCCTTGGAAAACGTCGAGGCGTCGCAGGTGCTTTCGTTCGCGTTCGCCAAGGCGGGCGCGCCGGCGGTGACGGCACAGCCGCAAAACGCGACGGTTTACGAAGGCTGTCCGGCTACGTTGTCGGTTGCGGCGGATGCGGCCGCAGATGTGCTTGGCCACGAGGATGAATCGACTGGCACGGCAGCGAGCCACGAGCTTGCCTACCAGTGGTATCGCGTTGGCGCCGACGATGAGAGCGTTGCGATTGATGGTGCGACGTCGAACTCGTTCACGATCGAGGAGGTGGGCAAGGGCGACGTGGGTCAATACTACTGCTGCATCACGCAGATGTATCTGGGCACGGAGACGAGTACGGCTAGCGCCTCCGCGAGCGTTTCGATCGCGCAGCCCGAAGAACTCGTGTTCAATGCGACCGAGTTGCCCCTTGCGACGGCATGGGACGAATACAGCGCGAGCATTGCGTCGGCGACGGGAGGAGCAGGGCCATATACCTACACGCTTGCCGAGGGAGGCGCGCTGCCGAAGGGCATGACGGTCACGGGGCTCGATGGCAGCAGCGATCCGCTTTCGGTTGCGGGTGAGGCGCAGGAAGCGGGCGTATTCGGCTTCGACATCGTGTGCGCTGATAGCATGGGCTCAGTGAAAACCGCCCACTTCACGCTTATCGTGAAACCGCAGGTAGCGGAGCTTTCGTTCCCAACAAGGGTATATTGCGTGTACAGCGGGGAGCCGCAAGCCCCAGTGCTGTCAGGCGTGCCCGAGGGCCTTGAGGGCGAGGTTTCCTGTACCTACACAGGGACGGGCGGCACGCGTTATTCAGGCACCGGAGCGCCGAGCGACGCCGGTGCCTATCGTGTGGTGGCGACGCTTCGCAGCAACGGCTATGTCGGGCGAGCGACGACGGATTATCGAATCGTGAAGAAGCCAGCGCACATCACGCTTTCGGCGGAAAGCTCGCTATACGATGGCGGGCAGCATGCAGCGACGGTGATCGCGCCCGGCTTGGACCCTTCCGATTACATGATGACGTATGTGGGCGTTGAAGGCACGGATTACGGCCCTACGTCGGTCGCCCCGCGTGACGCCGGCAACTACCGAGTAGGAGCAACGGTGGTCAATCCGAACTACCAAGGACAGAAGTCCGAGGAATTCACGATTTCGCCGGCACCTCAGGAAATCGTGGGCTCGACAGAGTATACGGCTGTTTACGGTGATGCCGGATTTGCGTTCGACAACACGGCTAAAACCCCAGTTACCTTCGAGGTTGTGCCAAGCAGCGAGGGCGCATCGGCCCCGATTTCGATACAGGGAAGTTATGCCTCGATCGAATCGGCGGGCATGGTGCGCGTCGTCGCGCGTGCGGCGGCGTCTCGCAACTACCTTGCCGCTGCCGATAGAGAACTTACGGTTACCATTTCACCTGCTCAGATGCTTGTTATCGTGCACGATGCCGAGCGGGTTGAAGGACAGGAGAACCCCGGGTTTTCCTCTGACCTGATCAGTTCCGCCGATACATCGGGCGTGGTCGTTGCGTATTCGTGCGAGGCGAACGCATCGTCGCCGGTTGGCGAGTATGAGATTAATGCAAGCGTTTCAGATTCGAACTTCACGTCTACTGTCGAGCCTGGTACGCTGACGGTGATAGCAAGGCCGACGCCTGACCCGGGCCCTCGTCCGGTCGATCCGCCAAGCCCAGAGGATCCCAACCAGCCTACCGACCCCGACCAGCCGGACGGCCCCGATGATCCGGTCCGGCCGGACGACCCTAACCTGGAAAATCCCGACTCGCCTGATCAACCGAACGATACGGATCAACCCGATGAGCCTGGCAAGTCGGGCGACCAGAACGATCCGAACTCATCGAACGCATCTGATAAACCCGACGATTTTGCCGAGGCCGGGGTTTCTTCAGGGGGTTCGCGAGGCAAGCAAGCTCGAAGCGATGTTCTCGGTTCGTTGCCGGCCGAAGGTGATTTTTCTTGGGCGGCGATGTTCGTGCTTGGAATAGCGGCTGTTCTTGCGGGCATCGTGGCAGGTAGGGCCATAGTCGCGAAAAGCAAAGGCTGGCGGGGCAGGTGATGACGCGTTCCGGCGACCGTCTCTGTCTCTTAGCTATAGATTCGGGTAGACTCGATTCGAGATGCTGGAGGCAGTCGAGGGCCCCGAAGAGGGCGGCCGGGTGTGCTGCGAACCGTGTTGCAAACGAACGTGGAAGCGAGGGCGTGATGGACAAACGCGAGCTCGAATGCTTATTGGCGAAAGTCGCTTCGGGGGAAATGCCTCCCGAAAAAGCCGCGCTGGAAATAGATATCGCCCCCGTTGCCGACTTGGGCTATGCGCAGGTCGATAACCAGCGCGGTGTTCGTCAAGGCGTATCCGAGGTGATTTACGGCGAGGGGAAGACCGCGGACCAAATCGCGGGCATCGTTGCTTCGATGCTTGACGCAGGGCAAAGCCGCGTGCTCATCACGCGGCTCGACGCTGACAAAGCCCTTGATGTGCAGACGCTTCTCTCCGATGGGCTGACGATTGCCGACAGCATTGACGCCGCCGTAGCTGCCGATGCTGAGCCTCGGCAGGTTCCCGATCTACCGGTTTTCACCTATTACGACTTACCGCGCCTTGGCACGGTAGGCGAGGCGCCCAGACCCGATGGCCTGGGGAAAGTGGTCGTGGTCACGGGCGGTACGAGCGATATCCCCGTCGCAGAGGAAGCCGCCCTCACTGCAGAGATGCTCGGCAACGAGGTCGAGCGGCTCTATGACGTGGGCGTTTCGGGCTTGCATCGCCTGCTTTCGCGCGTCGAGGAGATCTCGCAGGCTAACGTGATCATCGCCGTCGCCGGCATGGAGGGCGCTCTGGCGAGTGTCGTCGCCGGTTTGGTTTCATGCCCGGTTATCGCGGTACCGACCAGCGTCGGCTACGGCGCGTCGTTCGGCGGCGTGTCGGCTTTGCTCAGTATGCTGAACTCATGCGCTTCGGGCGTTTCGGTGGTGAACATCGACAACGGTTTCGGCGCGGGCTACCAAGCGAACCTCATCAACCATGTGAAGTAGCTTCGCGCCCGCGCTCCGTGTCTTACAAAACCTTGCGCGGTTCGGCAGTGAAGCTATAGAACGTGGCGGTTACGTTGTCAAGGCGAATCGCGGCGGTATTGCCATCGCCTGCAGCGTACATGGCTTGCAAGCTGGGATATTCATCGAGGATCTTCTGCTCGATGGCTGCGTCGTCAACATCAACGCCGTCAGCCACGATGCGCAGCCATTGGCTGCCGTCTTGCGCGAAATCGCAGATGGCCAAGCGTGGATGTGCCGCGATCTCCTTTGCGACGTTCTTCTTGCGGCCCGTCTGGATGTAGAATTTGCCATCGATGAGCGAAAACGTGCCGAATGGGCGCACTTGCGGATTGCCATCGGCATCAACAGTGGCCAAGTAATAGGTTTCGTTCTTCTTCATGAACTCGAGGATCTCGTCCATAGCAGCCTCCTTAGGTTAGATGCAAGGTCGGATGCGCGCAGACGCGCTGCGCGAGCCTCCGTCTTTGCGCGGACGTTCTCATTTTAGCAAGTGATGGATGAGTTTGTCTTCCGTTCGGTTTCCTTTGGGTAACCGTTGCGACCATGCGCGGCTTTGCTATCATTAACGGGTTGAACGTTCCATCGGAAGAAAGCAGGTTCGTGCAGATGGCTCAGCATGTGTCAGAACGCGATGTGCGCGATATCGCCGCGTACACGCGCATCCATCTAGACGATGCGGAAGTTGCCCAGATGACCGTCGATCTCAATAACATCATCGATAGCCTCGAGCCTATCACGCAATACGACCTCGAAGGCGTCGAGCCCACGTTCCATCCTATCGGAAGCCTTTCGAACGTCATGCGCGAAGACGTCGAGCGCGAGGGCTTCTCGCAAGAGGTTGCGTTGGAGAATGCACCCAAGCAACAGGACGGCTATTTCTTGATTCCCTCGATCTTAGGCGAAGGGGGCGATTGCTAATGGCTGCCGAAACCGCATTCGCAACCATGGGCGTGCGCGAGATCCAGACTGGCTTGCGCGCGAAGGAATTCTCGGCGCGCGAAGTGGCCGAAGGTGCGCTCGCCCGCATCGCCGCGCTCGATACCGATGTGCATGCATTCCTCGAGGTTACCGACGAGCTTGCCCTTGCCAAGGCGGACGCACTCGATGCCGCCATCGCCAAGGGCGGCATCGATGAGTTGGGGCCGCTTGCCGGCGTGCCGGTGGCGTTCAAGGACAACATGAATCAGCTGGGAACCCATACCACCTGCGCATCGCGCATGCTGGAGAACTACGTGTCGCCCTTCACTGCGACGTGCGTCGATCGCGCGGTGCGTGCTGGCGGCATTCCCCTGGGCAAGCTGAACATGGACGAGTTCGCGTTCGGCTCCTCTACCGAAACCTCGGCGTTCGGTCCCACCAAGAACCCGTGGGACCTCACCCGCGTACCGGGCGGCTCTTCAGGCGGCAGCGCTGCGGCGGTGGCGGCGGGCTTGGCAACCGTCACGCTCGGTTCCGACACCGGCGGCTCCATTCGCCAACCGGGCAGCTTCTGCGGCGTGGTTGCCGTCAAGCCCACTTACGGCATGGTTTCGCGCTACGGCGTGGTTGCGTTCGGCAGCTCGCTCGACCAGGTTGGCCCCTTCGCCCGTTCGGTCGAGGATGCCGCGCTTGCCCTTAATGCCATCGCCGGCCACGACCCGCTCGATGCAACGAGCCAGGACATCCGCACCGACTTCACGGCGAATCTCGCCGAGGGCGTGCGGGGCATGAGAATCGGTTTGGTTCCTGAGTTCATGCAGGCCCAGGGCTTGCAGTCCGAGGTTCGCGCGAAGATCGAAGAGGCAGCCGAGAAGCTGCGTTCGCTTGGCGCCGAGATCGTGGAGGTCGATCTTCCCAACGCCAAGGCCGCCATCAGCGCTTACTACGTGCTGGGTCCCTGCGAAGCGTTCTCGAACCTCTCACGCTTCGATTCGGTGCGCTACGGCTATTGCGCCGAGGGCCACTCCGATCTGGGCGGTCAGTACGAGGAATCGCGCGCAACGGGCTTTGGTGCCGAGGCGCGCCGCCGCATCATGCTTGGCAGCTATCTTCTTTCTGCGGGCGTGTACGACAAATACTACTATCCGGCTCAGCAGGTGCGCACGCTCATCACGCGCGACTACGTCGAGGCGTACGAGAAATGCGACTGCATCCTTGCTCCCTGTGCACCGCGCACGGCGTTCAAGTTCGGCGAGATCTCCGATCCGACATCGATGTATCTTTCCGATATGTTCACCATCTCGATCAATATCGCCGGCAACGGCGGCATGAGCATGCCGCTTGGATTGGGCGTCGAAACCGGATTGCCGGTGGGCGGGCAGCTCATCGCCCCGCAGTTCAAGGATGAGAACATGCTGCGCGTTGCCGCTGCGCTGGAAACCGTGTACGGCAAAGCGCCCGTTGCTCCCGCGTTCACGGCGGGGAAGGGGGCCAACTAATGAAGAAGCTCGAAGAGGTTTTGCAGGACTGGGAAGCCGTCATCGGCCTTGAGATACACACCGAGCTCACCACGCTTACCACCAAGATGTTCTGCGGCTGCAAGCTGGAGTTCGGTGCGGCGCCCAACACCCACACCTGCCCGGTGTGCCTAGGCTTGCCCGGTGCCCTGCCTGTGCCCAACAAGGCCGCCATCGAGAGCATCGTGCTGGCTGGATTGGCCACCAATTGCGATATCGAGAAGCACACGATGTTCTACCGCAAGGGCTACATGTACCCCGATATGACCAAGAACTTCCAGACCACGCAAGGCCCGCTGGCGTTCTGCATGCGCGGCCATCTCGATCTGGACGTCGATGGCAAGGCCGCGAACGAGCGCTATAACCTGTCGTCGCTTTCCGAAGGCGAGGTCGCCGAGAACATCACGCGCACGGCCGATGGCTATACCGCACATGTGGGCATCACGCGCATCCATTTGGAAGAGGATGCCGGCAAGATGATCCACATCGGCGGCGACGAGGGTCGCATCGCCGGCGCCACGCATTCATTGGTCGATTACAATCGCGCCGGCACGCCGCTTATCGAGCTCGTCACCGAGCCCGATTTGCGCACGCCCGAGGAAGCGCGCTTGTTTATGCAGAAGCTGCGCCAGATATTCCTGGCTATCGGCATTTCCGATTGCTCGATGGAAGAAGGCTCGATGCGCTGCGACGGTAACGTGAGCCTGCGCCGCCGTGGCTCCACCAAGCTCGGCGTGAAAACCGAGCTCAAGAATCTGAACAGCTTCAAGAGCCTGCATGACGGTCTCGAGTACGAGATTTGCCGCCAGGCCTCCGTGCTTGAGGAAGGCGGTCAGATCTACCAGGAAACGCGCCACTGGGATCCGTCGCTTAAGCACACCATCGTGATGCGTGTGAAGGAAACCGCCGACGATTACCGCATGTTCCCCGACCCCGATCTGGCTCCTTACGATTTGAGCGACGAGTTCATCGAGAACGTGCGTGCGAAGCTGCCGGAATTGCCCGATCAGAAGGCTGCTCGCTATGCGGCCGATTATGGCTTGTCGGCTTACGACGCGCGTCATTTGGTCGAGCAGCCTTTCACCATCGAGTTGTTCGAGGGAGGCATGAAGGTTATCGCCGAGGCTGGAAAAGATGCCAAAAAGCTGGCGAAGCCGCTTGCCAACCTGGCGCTTAACGACGTTACCGCCTATATGAACGCCAACGACGGCGTCAATCTTGCAAAAACCCCGCTCACGCCCGCTCGTGCGGTTGCGCTGGTGGAACTTTTGGCAAGCGATGCGATCTCGTCGAAGCAGGCCAAAGAGGTGTTCGCTGCGATAATCGAGGAAAACAAGGACCCCGAGATGATCATCGACGAGCGCGGCATGAAGCAGGTGTCGGATACCGGTGCACTCGAGGCTATCGTCGATGAGGTTGTTGCTGCCCATCCCGATGAGGTTGCTCGCTATAAAGAAGGCAACGCCAAGCTCATTGGCTTCTTCGTGGGCCAATGCATGAAAGCTTCGAAGGGCCAGGGCAATCCCAAGCTCTTGAATCAGCTCATCGCCAAGAAGCTTAGTTAGCGCTAGCGGTTAGGCAGCGTTTCAGCTCCGCGGGTTCGCTCGCGGAGCTTTATTATATTTACTATTAACAAGAACTATTACTAATAGTATTTCCTCACGCGTCTCATGCGTGTACCATCGTCTGAGTAAACGTATGCAAGGTGTGAGGGGTTCGAGATGGGGATCTTTTCCGACGTCGCGCTGCTTTCGCGCATTCAATTCGCGTTCACGGTGGCGTACCATTTCATATTCGTGCCGTTGTCGATAGGCTTGGGCCTGATAATGGCTATATTCTCAACGAAATATCATCGAAGCGGCAACGAGGCCGATGGCGCCGCCATGCGCTTTTGGATGAAGGTGTTCACGGCGACGTTCGCCATTGGCGTGGCAACGGGCATCACGATGGAGTTCTCGTTCGGCACGAACTGGGCCGACTACTCGCGTTTCGTAGGCGATATCTTCGGCGCGCCGCTTGCCGCCGAGGCTCTGTTCGCCTTCTTTCTCGAGTCGGTGTTCTTGGGCGTGTTGCTTTTCGGCCGCAACAAGGTGTCTTCCCTGTTCTACACCGTTTCAGCTTGGCTTGTTTGGCTCGGTTCGTGCTTGAGCGCGCTATGGATTCTCATTGCTAACTCGTGGATGCAAACCCCTGCCGGGGCCGAGCTTTCCTCTGATGGCACGAAAGCGCTGATCACCGATTTTCTTGCGGCCGCGTTCAACCCGTCGACGTTGCCTCGCTACACCCATGTGCTGGTTGCGCTGCTCATCATGGGAGCGCTTTGCGCCCTTGCCGTGGGGGCATGGTACTTGCTGAAGGGCAAGCATGCCGATTTCGCCCTGAAAACCATTCGCGTGGGTGCCGTGGTGGGCATCGTCGCTTCGTGCGCCATGATCGCCACCGCGCATTCGTCGGCTGTCGAGGTGGCGACAGAGCAGCCAACCAAGCTTGCCATGATGGAAGGCATGTATGGCGATGAGGTTCCTCCGCTTTACGCATTTGGCTGGGTTGACGAAGGGGGCCAGCGGGTTATCGCGCCGTTTTCGATTCCGGGCGCAACAAGCTTCTTGGCGACGGGAACTTGGGACACCGAGTTCCAAGGTTTGAATTCCTTGGCGCAAACCGATAAGTACGCCGATATCGATGTCGAAGATATGCCGGTGAACGTGGTGTTCCAGTCGTATCATCTGATGGTTGCCTTGTACGGGGTCATCATGGCGGTCGTCATCTTAGCATGCGTATTTGCGTTTCGCGGTGGGCGCATCAAGAATATGCGGTGGCTGCAAAAGCTGTTGGTGATCTCGCCGCTGTTCCCGTTCGTTGCCATCCAGGTTGGATGGATCACTGCGGAGGTCGGTCGTCAGCCTTGGGTCGTGTATCCTTCGACGTCGGGTCCCGATGGGGTGAGCTTGCTGACGGATTCGGCTATCTCGCAGTCGGTTTCGGCGCCAGAGCTGCTGCTTACCATGGCGCTCTTCTTTGTTGTGTACCTGCTGCTGTTTGTGGGTTGGGCACGCGTGATTTCGCACTTCATCAAACGCGGGCCGGAATATGAACGCGAACCGAAACGAGTTGCGTCTGCGCGGACGCGGTGCGAGTGCGGCGGTATTGAGCCAAGCACCGCTGGTTGCAAGGGCGATGTTTCAACGAGCGATTCTGCCAAGGAAGGTGAGTGGCGATGAGCATGCTTGCTGTGCTGTGGTTCTTCCTCGTATTCGTTTTGATTGCTGGATATTTCGTACTTGATGGGTTCGATCTCGGTGTGGGCGTGCTGTACCGAGCGCTTGCGAAGGACGAGGGCGAGCGGGCGCTTGTGCGTCGCAGTATCGGGCCCGTATGGGATGGCAACGAGGTGTGGTTGCTCACAGCGGGAGGAGCGCTGTTCGCTGCGTTCCCGGCGGCGTACGCAACGACTTTCTCGGGATTCTATCTTGCCGTCATGTTGGTGCTTTTCGGCTTGATAATACGTGCGGTGTCGCTTGAATTCCGCGCGCACGACGAAGGCTGGGCGCGCGTATGGGATGGTTGTTTCGTTGCTGGATCGTTTTTGCCGGCGCTGCTTCTGGGGGTTGCGCTGGGCAATGTCGTCGCGGGCATCCCGATGGATGCAAATGGCGATTACGCGGGCGTTCCGTTGCTGGGGCTTTTGTCGCCGTTCACGCTGGCATGCGGTTTGCTGGGGCTTGACATGTGCCTTTCCGCAGGTGCTGCATGGGTTGCCCTAAAGGCTCCTGTTGCTTCGGATATCCGTGCGCGTGCAGTTAAATCGCGCAGTCTGTGCCAGGTTGCTGCTCTTGCGGTATTCGCCGTTGCGACGATTTTGGTTTTCGCAACGGTCAAGCCCGTTTTCACGTCGGGCATGTTTGCCGTCGGCGTTGTTTTCGCCGGGGCATACACCGTCTGCATCTTGGCTTCGATTGCTATGGGGCGCAAGGGCTTCGACTTGGGTGCGTTCGTGCTGCAATCGATTGCTGCGGCGTGCCTGGTGGCACTTTGCGCAGTAACCTTGTTTCCGAATTTGGTCGTTGCTGCACCGGGGAGCGTCGCTTCGTCGATCACCTTGATGAGCGCGGCGTCATCCGATACGTCGTTGGCGTGGATGACCGGCATAGCGTGCATAGGCGTGCCGCTGGTGCTGGTATACCACGTGGTCGCGTACCGGATCTTCCGCGGAAGGCTCGAGGAAGAAGACGCTGCTTCCTGAGCATTCGCAAGCGGTTGCGGGCTTTTCGGTGCTCTAGAAAGCCGAAGCGGATTAGGGAAGTCCGCGAGATCGAAAAGGTGATGCCTAGGCATCACCTTTTTTCTTCGCGAAGGCATTATCTTTTGGATATCGATCGAATACCCAGTTCAATAGCATAAATATGAAAATCTGAACCGAAGAACCACCGCGCGGCGGCTTAGGTTTCCATGCTTTTTGGGCGGGTCGTTCGTTGACTTAAGCGAATTTTCGAAAATAGGAGAGACCATGCCTCAGTCAATCAACCTCACCGGCACGCTGCGCTATAACCCCGAAGAATGCTACAACGGCTATACACTGCTTCCTTGCAGCACCGTGCATTCGGGCAAAGGAGCCGTCCTCATCGATATGAACGGCAACGTCGTTCAAAAATGGGAAGGCGTTCTGGGCGCTTATGCCAACATTTTGTTTCCCGACGGATCGATCATGGGAACTTCGGGGATCAATCCCGGCCATCGCCATGACAACAAAGATCTTATCCATGTCGATTGGGATGGCAATTTGTTGTGGAAGTGCGACAACATCACGCAGGTCGATCTTCCCGATGGCACGTGGGTGCCTTCCGCGCGCCAGCATCACGATTTCCAGCGCCATGGTTGCCCGACGGGCTATTATGCGCCAGGCCAGTCGCCGGAGATGGACGGGCGCACGCTGCTGTGCTCCACGAAGATGGTCGATCGTCCCGATATCACGCCGCACCCCATTGCCGACACGTGGCTCGTCGAGGTCGATCAAGAGGGAAACGTGGTATGGGATTGGCTGATTACCGATCATTGGGATGAGATGGGCTTCAGTGAAATAGGTAAAGAAGTGTATTACCATACGCCGATTCTGCATACCGCAGGCTATACGAAGGAAAGCTATTTCAACAACTGCGCTTATCTCGGTCCGAATAAATGGTACGACGCTGGTGATGAGCGCTTCAACCCCGAGAACATAATCGTTGACATCCGCAGCTGGAACGTGATGTTCGTTATCGATAAGAAAACCAAGGAGATAGTATGGCGCCTTGGTCCCGACTATGTTTCCGACCCGCGTATGCGCAAGATCGGCGCCATCATCGGCATGCACGAGGTTCACATGATTCCCAAAGGTTTGCCAGGTGAAGGGAACATCCTCGTTTTCGACAACGGAAGCCAAGCCGGTTTCGGCAATGCTACGCAGGTTTCTCCCGATGGCGTGTACGTTGATCGTCGCGGTTACTCGCGCGTGTTGGAAATCGATCCCATCACTTTCGAGGTTGTTTGGAAGTACGGAGAAGAGTCGATGTATCAAAACGAGTACTTCTCCATCAACGTGAACCAGCATTTCTATAGTGCTTACTGTTCGGGGATGCAGCGCCTTCCTAACGGCAACACGCTCATTTGCGAGTGCATAGGTGGACGCGTATTCGAAGTGACGCCTGATAAAAGAATCGTTTGGGAGTTCGTCGATCCGGGTTTGTTCACGTTCCGTGCGTATCGCTACCCCTACGATTACATTCAGAAAGCCCTAGAGAAGCCAGTCGAAATCCCCGTTGTTCCACCGGCTCCTTCAACGTTGCGCTTGCAAAACTTCACGAATGATCACTACATGGAGGATTTTTATGGCGAGAAGAGCCGTTGGCTGTAAATAAGCGATTGCCGAGCAGTCGCTGTCAGCGAAGGAAAGGGCAGCGGTTGATTCGGCGACAAGGAGCTGATTCGCATGACTTCAAAAGAGAGCGGGCGTAAAAAATCCCCCGCATGGGTTCATACGGTGGTCTTCTTCGTGATCATGTTCGGGTTCGGTCAGCTTCCGGCTCCGGCCCCATTGACGCCTCTGGGGATGAACGCAGCAGGCATCTTCCTTGCTTTGATCTATGGATGGACGGCAATCGGCTTGATATGGCCATCTATCGCCGGCATTTTGGGGATGGCTGTTTTAGGCGTCATGCCGCTTTCGAATATCTTTTCAACAGGTTTAGGCGGCAGTGTCGTGACGCTTTTGCTCTTCATGATGGTAATTGCCAAGAACCTCGAGATGTCGGGCATTAGCAAATTCATAGGTTTGTGGTTCATCTCTCGTAAGGTGGTGCTTGGCAGGCCTTGGCTTCTTTCCTATTTCTTGATAATCGCCGTTGCCATCGTCTCGTCGCTTACGAGTGGCGCTGCTATGGTGATACTTGGCTGGGTCATTCTTCAGGACATCTTGAAAGAGGCTAAGGTCGAAAGATTCGAGGGCTATGCGACCTACATGATGATCGGTGTAGCTATGGCCACGATTTTAGGAAACGGTCTTTTCTCGTTCCGCACGGTGGGTGCTGTTGCCTTCGGTGTGCTCACGAATGTAAGCGGCATGGTTCTCAACGATTTCGTTTTCGCTGTTTGGCAGTTTGCCATGTGCTTCATCCTCTTAGGTACGTACATTCTGCTTGGCAAGTTCGTTTTTAAAATCGATACAGGCAAAATCGCCGCGATGGATGAAGCGTATTTCTCAAGTTTCGATCTTTCCCTTAGCCTGAGGCAGAAAGCAACTTTTTCCTTGATGATCCTTCTCATCATCTGCATGCTCGCGCCAAGCGTCATGCCGAAGGATTGGGCCGTTTACGGCTTCCTCAAAGCTTTGGGATCAAACGGTTCGGCGGCGCTGATTTGCGTGCTCATGAGTGTTGTTCGTATCGAAGGCGAGCCACTCATGGAGCCGAGGAAGACATTCAAAGAAGGCGTTTCTTGGGATGTCCTTTTCATCGGTGCGGCCATCTTGCCTTTAGCTACGGGGACGTTTTCTTCGGAAGAAGCAGGTGTGAGCGCGTTTCTTGCTCAAACGCTTTCTCCGTTGGTTGCTGGTCAATCGGGCGTGGCGTTTTTGGTCATGGTTGCGATAATCGCGACGATTCTTACTAATTTCATTACGAATGTAACCATTCCTCCGATCCTTTATCCGGCGTTCTACCCGATGGCGGTATCTGTTGGCGTTGGTCCGGTCGAATTGATGTGCGTGATCGTCTTTGCGTGCGGGCTTTCGATGCTTCTTCCTTCTGCTTGTCCCATGGCTGCGATCATGTTCGGCAATCGCGAATGGATAAAGACCAAAGACATCTATAAATACGCAGGTGCTTTTCTGGCTGTGTGCCTTGTGATATTCGTTGCGACGATTCCCATCGTGCAAGTGATCTTTCCATAAGGTTCTTGCTGAGTTGCTTTTCTCATGGCAGCCCGCCTGTGTTGCGGCGGACTGCCATGTGCTTTTGGGAAAAAGAGAGCCGGTTTTGGTAGGATGAGCAGATGCGGGTAGCGGAGCTTGTGCGATGGCCACGAAAAGTCCGTGCTTGATCGATAGGCGGATGCCGTGAATGACGAAGCGATCAGAAAACTCAGATGTTTCCCAGTGAAAGAGTTCAAAAAAGGCGAGACGATGATTCGGCAAGGCGAAGAGGCCTGCTGCATCTATTATCTTGAGAAAGGCAAAGCCCGTCGAAATGCCTACACGGTTCGCGGCGATGAGCTTGTCTACGACGAACGGGTTGCCGATAATTCATCGTCTTGTCTGCTGGGGGCGCTTTCTTCTTATTACCCCACGCGTGTTCATAGCACGAACTTCGTTGCTGAGACGAATTGCGTTTGTCGAAAGGTCCCCGTAGGAGACTTCAGGTTGTTTTTGCACGAGAACCCCGATATCATGGATGACCTGCTTTATATCGCTATGCAAAGCTACGCGATGGTCGATGGGAATTTTCGTGGGAAGATGAGGGGCCTTGCGCCATCGCGTGTTGCGACGTATCTGCTGCAGCGCGTTACGAAAAACGACGGGGTTTATGTCTACCGAACGCGCTTGAACGCAAGCGCTATTTCTCGCGATTTAGGAATCCATCGCCTTACGGTCGGCAAGATCATACGGGCTCTTGCCGACGAGGGCATAATCGTGTATCAGGGCGATTCGTTCGTCGTCAAGCTGGTTGAACGCTTGCGAAATGTCGCCGATGGCATGGAGGCGATCGATTACAAAGATCGCTGAGCGCCCCTGGGTGCTACCGGCTTTGCGCCAGCATGCCTGTCTTACCCGACTCCTTCATACGCCGCGCAAGATAGGCTGCGGGCGTGTCAAGGATCGATGTGAAGACGAAGATGATGTAGCTTGATAGGCAAATCGACACAAGCGTTGCCCAATCGTAGATGCCCCAAAAAGCGAAGACCGAGAAGAGAAACGTGTTGATAAGCTGGCTGACAAGCGTCGATCCGGTATTGCGCAGCCACAGATGAGCGCGCTTGCTGCCGGTGACGCGTTCAGTGAGCGCCCACCATTTGTGGTAGAGCCACACGTCGAATGCTTGGCTGATGGCATAAACGCTCAGTGATGCCAGAAGCAGGCGCGGCGTGCTGCCGAAAATCGTGCGAACTGATTCGTTCACGAAGTCGCTTGCGCTTGGCGTATAAAGCAGCCAGCTTTGGTTCAGCACCAAGAAGAACACGCTGGCGAAAACGCCGATCCAAACGGCAAGTTGGGCACTTCGCTTGCTTTCGCACTCCGACAGGATGTCGGTGACGAGGAACGTCATGGCGAACAGCACGTTCCCAAGGGTTTGCTCCATGCCGAAGGCCTCGATCATCATGGTTGCCTCTATGTTGGCAAGAATGCTCGCGCAGGCGCTTATGGCGAACAAGCCCGCTTTGCCGAATAGGCGGTAGGCCAACAGCGCAGCTCCGAAGATGACGACGATGGATGCGCCAAGCAGTAGATCGTTGATCATTCGATACTCCTAGTCGATTGAGCGATTCGTTTGTGTGCGACTAGTCGCCTACGCCGAAATCGGTGTTGTTGATAAGGATGTCCACGCGGTCGTCGTCAACGCAGTGCGGCATCACTTCGCGGACAAAGGCATCTATCACGTTCGCATCGGGTTTTACGGGGGTTGAGTTCTCGCACATGATGTTCAGGCAGATGCGCTCGAAGTTCGCCAAGCCGAGCTCGATATCGCGCTGCATGCCATCGGCGGTTTGCCCGGTAAGGCCGAACAGGAAGTTCGCCTCGTCGAAGTCGACTGCGATCTTTGCAGGGTCGGTTGCATCGATACCCTTGTTAAGCGCCTTTTCGCGAAAATCCGCGTCGAAGGTTTCCAAGCCGAGTTTCATCTTCAGCGTGAAATCTGAAAACTCCTCACGCAAGGCCGATATGCGCTTGCGATAACGCCAATGCGATTCGAAGTGGATCGTGCTGATGCCCCGCTCGCGGCAAGTCCTCTTGATGGCGGCCATGGTCTGTTTGTCAAGTTCGAAGACCGACCCGCTGTTGATGATCTCGATCTCGCCGTACTCGCCGGTTACGCGTTCGAGCACGGAGGAATTGAGTGCGAAGTTGGCTGCCTCGTCGCTGCTTCTGTCTTCGTGATAATCGCAGAATGCGCAGGTGGGGAAGGCGCATCCGCGGCCACGCAGCAGAACGATCTCGCGGGGGCGTTTTTCGGTGATCTTGCTGTATCTGTCCATAACGAAAAAGACGTCCGCAAGGGACGTCTTGGGCACTTGTTCGACGTCGCTGCATATGCTCACGCGCTTTGGGCACATGTCCGTACGCTCAGCCGTCGAACGGGATCAGCCCGTTCTCATCTCCCTAGTTTTGATTCAGTCGCACGGCCGCTTGCGGCCGCTCCTTGGCAGGATGGTTTCGAACTGCCTATTCAATTGCCGATGCAGTTTATCGCGCTTGATGCATTCTGGCAAGTGCGCAGCGGGACGGATGTGGCAGGGCGTCGTTTCGGCGCTTCTGGATGGATTTCTTCGAGTTGTCGAATCTTGCTTGCTTTATTACTCTACTGTGATAAAGTTTCGATTGTGAACAAGGCGTTGCGTGCGGCATCTTGGCGCTTGCTTGCCGAGTCATTTCCTATAATCAACATCTTAAGCGATATTTACGCCCGGCGATGGGCGGAAGGAACAGCAAACGATAATGGATTTCGTAACCCCATCAGGATTTCGCGACATCTTGGCCGACGAGGCCGTTGCGCGCGAGGCCATCGAGCGCGCGGTGCAGGATTGCTTCGCCGCGCGAGGCTATGCACCTATCGAGACGCCCACGCTCGAAAGCCTTTCGGCTATGCAGGCGGGCGGGCGCATGCCGACGTCGCCCTTCAAGTTCTTCGACGCCAGGGGCGATCTCGTCACCATGCGACCTGACGTCACGTTGCAAGTGGCGCGGATGTGCGCCACGCGATTGGGCAATCAACCGGGGCCGTTTCGCTTCCGCTACATGCAGCGCGTTTTCCGCGAGGCTGAGGGGCGCCAGCGCGCCGATGCGCGCGAGCGCACGCAAATCGGCATCGAATGCATAGGCGAGCGGGGCGCCGAGGTCGACGCCGAGGTCGTTTCGCTTTTCGCGCAGGCGCTGCAGATAGCCGGCGTAACCGATTTCAAGCTGTCGCTGGCGACGGTAAGCGTCCTGCGCGCGCTGCTCGATGCAAGCGCGGCAAGCGATCAGTGGAGAGTTGCCGTTCTCGATGCGTTCCATCAGTCGAATTTCGTGCAAATCGACCAGTTGACGGCACCGGGCGCGTCGCCCGTCGAAGGGGCCGCCGCTCCAGTGTTCGCCGAAGCCATACGCAAACTCGGTCGTATCCGCGGAGGTCGCGAGGCGATCGAGCAGGCGCGCGCCCTTGTCGCCCCGCTTGGCTGCGCGCAGGGGCTCGATGAGTTCGAGGCGACCTATGACCTTCTCTCGCAAGCCGGTTTAGCAGCTAGCCTCCTGGTCGATTTCTCGGTGATGAGCTCGTTCGACTACTACACCGGCATCGTGTTCGAGGCCTTTTCGCCCGGTTTGGGCACGCCTTTGGGCAGCGGCGGCCGTTATGACAACATGCTCGGCAACTTCGGCAGCGCTCGGCCGGCGGCGGGCTTTGCCTTCTACCTTGACGAAGCCATGCAAGCGGCAAGCGCCACAGCTGCGGCGGCCACTTCCGTTGCTCGCCCGCTGCGCATCGCGGTTCCCAAGGGGTCGCTGAACTCCGACGCCATCGCTGTGTTGGCCGAGGCCGGCTTCGACACGCAAGGGCTCGACGATCCCGGGCGTCAACTTATAATTTCGCGCCCCGGCGTCGAGTACATCATCGTGCGTCCTTCCGATGCGCCGATCTTTGTCGAGATGGGTGCTGCCGATTGCGGCATCTGCGGCGAGGACTCGCTTATTGAGACGGGCGCCGACGTGGTTGAGCTTACCGACCTGCGTTTCGGCGGCTGTCGCTTCATCGTGGCGCAGAAAGAAGACTGTGCCGAGGAAGTCGAAGAGCGCTATCGTAAGTTGGGCAGCCTTCGCGTCACCACCAAGTACCCGCGCATAACCGAGACGTTTTTCCGCCGCAAGGGTACCCAGGTGGAGATCGTGAAGCTCAACGGCAACATCGAGTTGGGCCCGCTCACGGGGATGTCCGACTGCATCGTCGACATAACCGCCACGGGACGCACGCTGCGCGAGAACAATCTGGTGGTGGTCGATGAGGTGCTCTCGTCGACGGCTCGCTTCTTCGCCAACGTGTGCAGCTTTCGCACTGACGAGCGCGTGCGCAAGCTCGCCTCGTCTTTGGGCGAGCAAGTTGCCGGGCGCGAACTCAAGGTCACTGCGGGCGGCGCCGTTTCGTAGCATGGAACCATGTCGTAGCTAAACGAGAAGAAACCGGCTTCGCGTCAAGCGTGGCCGTACAAGCAAGAAAGGTAGTACCAACATGCGTCGAGTTGTTCTTGGTAAAGACGAGGTGTTCTCGAACAAGCACTTGCAGCGCAAGAGCGCTTTCAACGCGAAGGCGCTCTCTGCCGCCACCGCTATAGTGGAGGACGTGCGCAACCGCGGCGATGAAGCCGTGCGCGAATACACCGTCAAATTCGATGGCGTTGATCTCGAGCAGTTCCGCGTACCTCAGGAGGACATCGATGCCGCTGTTGCGCAGTGCCCGGCCGATCTTTGCGTGGCGCTTGAGCATGCGGCGGCGCAGATTCGCGAATTTCACGAGCGTCAGTTACAGCAGAGCTGGTTCGAAACGCGTCCCAACGGCGCGATTGTGGGCGCTATGGTTCGTCCGATCGATTCGGTGGGCATCTATGTGCCCGGCGGACGTGCGCTCTATCCTTCCACGCTGCTGATGAACGCGATTCCAGCTTCTGTTGCGGGCGTTTCGCGCATTGCGGTGGTAAATCCGCCCACCAAGGATGGCTCGCTTGATCCGGCTGTTCTCAAGGCGGCCGAGCTTTCTGGCGTAACCGAAATCTACCGTATTGGCGGTGCCCAGGCTGTGGCTGCGCTTGCTTACGGCACCGAGCAGGTTCCTGCTGTCGACAAGATCACCGGTCCGGGCAATGCATTTGTGGCTGCTGCCAAGAAACTGGTTTCGGGCGACGTCGGGATCGACATGATTGCGGGTCCTTCCGAGGTTTGCGTCGTTGCCGATGGCACTGCCAATCCTAAGCTGGTGGCGATCGACCTTATGGCGCAGGCCGAGCACGACCCATTGGCAAGTTGTTACTTGGTAACTTTCTCGACCGAATATGCCGATGCCGTGGAAGCTGCGGTTGCCGAGCACATGAAGGAGTCGACGCGTGCCGATATCACTGCGGCATCGCTTGACAACGAAGGCATCGTGGTTGTTTGCAATGACCGCGAACAAGCATTGCAGGCGGTGAATGTTATCGCGCCCGAGCATTTGGAGCTGCACATCTCCAATCCGCAGGCGGCACTTGGCAAGATTCGCCATGCTGGTGCGATTTTCATGGGCGAGTGGACTCCCGAGGCTGTGGGCGATTATGTTGCCGGGCCCAACCACACGCTTCCCACGGGTGGTACGGCGCGATTCTCAAGTCCGCTTTCGGTCGATGAGTTCATCAAGAAATCGAGCATCATCGAGTATTCTCCCGAAGCGCTTGCTCAGGACGCCGATGCGGTTATCGCCATCGCGAAGCGCGAGGGCCTTTGGGCGCACGCCCATAGCGTCGAACTGCGCAAAAAAATTCTTGAGAATGGCGAGTAGCATGGCTAAGCATCCGGTACGGCAGGCGGCGCCCAATTTGATGGGCGTCACCCCGTATGATCCGAAATACATTCCCGCGGAGGTTATGATCTCTGCAAACGAGAATCCCTACGACATTCCGCAGGAGATTCGCCGTGAGATCGATCACGAAGTGCGCAAAGTTGCGCTCAATCGTTATCCCGATCCTTTGGCAAACGAGCTGCGCGACATGATCGCGCAGGCAAACGGCCTCGATCGCGACAATGTGATCATGGGCAACGGCGGTGATGAGCTGCTGTTCAACTTAGCGCTCGCCTACGGCGGGCCGGGGCGTACCATGCTCAACATCCCTCCGACGTTTTCGGTGTACGCCTACAACGCCATGCTCACGCACACCGATGTGGTCGATATTCCTCGCCGTGCCGATTTCAGCATTAATGAAGATGCGGTTATCGATCGTTTGAGTCAAGGCGATATCGATTACATGGTCATAACCAGCCCAAACAACCCTACGGGCGATTTGGCTAGCGAGCGGTTCATTCGCTGCGCGCTTGAGGCAAGCGATACGCTGGTTATGGTGGACGAGGCTTATTTCGAGTTCTCGCGCAGCACGGTGCGTCCGCTCCTCAATGAGTACGACAATCTGGTCGTTTTGCGCACGTTCTCGAAAGCTTTCAGCTTGGCGGGCGTTCGCATGGGCTATCTTTTGGCTAACGAATGCGTGATCGACGAGTTCAAGAAGGTGCGCCAGCCTTATTCTGTCGATGCGGTTTCGCAAGCTATCGCACGCGTCGTGTACAAGAATCGCGCCTATTTCGAAAAATGCGTCAACGAGATCATCGATCAGCGCGAAGCGCTTGTTCGGGCTCTTGCCGAAATCCCCGGGGTGGAAATCTGGCCCTCCAACTCGAATTATGTGCTTGTCCGCATAGCTGATGCGGCGCGTGTATGGAGACGGCTGCTCGACGCCGGTGTGCTCGTGCGCGATTTCTCGAGGTCGAAGTACCTGGACAATTGCTTGCGTATCTCCGTGGGCGCGCCGGATGAGAACAAGCGGCTTTTGGAGACCTTGCGAGGCATCGTGGAAGGAGACCTTGATGGAGAATAGCAGCACGGCGCGCACGGCTCAAATCACCCGTACAACCAAGGAAACCGATATCGCCATCAAGCTCGACATCGACGGTGTGGGTGCAGTTTGCGCGGAGACGGGCATCGGGTTTTTCGATCACATGATCGACGCGTTCGGTCGGCATGGGCTTTTTGACCTTGATGTGCGCGTATCGGGCGATTTGCAAGTTGACGGGCACCACAGCGTCGAAGACTGCGGGATTGTTCTGGGACAGGCATTTGCCCAGGCTCTTGGCGACAAACGCGGTATCGTTCGCTACGGCGATATCGTGCTTCCCATGGACGAGGCGCTTATCTTAGCGGCGGTCGACATATCGGGGCGCGGTGCCCTTTATTGGGATGCGCAGGTGCCTCCCGTGATGGTGGGTTCATTCGACGCTACGCTGGCAAAGGAATTCTTCATCGCATTCGCTGCCAACGCAGGTGTGTCTCTGCATGTGAAGCAGCTGGCAGGCGAGAATACCCATCACGTCATCGAGGGTATCTTCAAGGCGGTCGCTCGCGCTTTGCGTGAGGCGTGCGCGATCGACTTGCGGGCGAAGGACGCGCTGCCTTCCACCAAAGGAATGCTGTAAGGTTTAACGATACGAGGTTTGCATGATCGCCATCGTCGATTATAAAAAAGGGAATTTGAGCTCGGTCGAGCGCGGCATCGTTTCCGCGGGTGGACAAGCGATAGTGACGTCCGATGTGGCTGAAATCGCGCGTGCCGATGCGATCGTCTTGCCCGGCGTGGGTGCTTTTGCCGATGCGGCGGCGACCATGGGCGAGCTTGGGCAGATGCAGGCGATTCGCGAGCGTCTTGCCGCGGGTGTCCCGTTTTTGGGCATCTGCTTAGGGTTGCATCTCCTGTTCGACGCGGGTGTGGAGGGCGCGCTCGCCGATGATCCTGCGCAAGGGCTGGGTTTTATTCCCGGCGTGGTGCGCGAGATGCCGCGTCAGGATGCGACGGGCCATGCTTTTAAGGTTCCGCATGTAGGATGGAATTCGATCGAGTTTCCCGACGGCGCGCACGAGTTGGCTTGTCCGCTTTTCGACGGAATCGCCGCAAGCGAGTATTTTTATTTCACGCATAGTTATATCGTCCCGCAAAGCGATTTCGACGTTGCGTACACGACGCACAGCGTCGCATTCCCCTGCGCGGTTCAGAAGGGCCGAGCTTTCGGCGTGCAGTTCCATCCCGAAAAAAGCTCCGACGCCGGTGCGCGCATTTTACGCAACTTCGTCGAATTGGCGCAGGCTTAAGACGGAAGGTTTCTCCATGTATCTTCTCCCCGCAATAGACATCCTCGACGGCAAGGCGGTGCGTCTTGCCAAAGGCGATTATGCGCAGGTTACCGTCTATAACGAGGATCCCGTGGCGCAGGCGCGCGAATTCGAGCAGCTTGGCGCCACGTGGATTCATGTGGTCGATCTCGATGGGGCTCGTTCGGGCATCCCCGAAAACATCGCGATCGTTGAGCGCATCGTGCACGAAACTTCCCTCAACGTCGAGGTGGGCGGTGGTATCCGCAGCCTGGATATATTGAAGCGTCTGGCCGACATAGGTGCCGCGCGCATGGTGCTGGGCACGGCGTTGGTAAACAACCCCGAGCTTGCCTGCGCGGCCGTTTCGGCTGTGGGTGCCGATCGGCTGACTGCAGGCATAGATGCAAAGGGCGGGGAAGTAGCTCTCTCCGGATGGATCGAAGGTTCGGGCGTTGCCGCGACCGATCTTGCCCGCGCCATGGGCGAGGCTGGCTTTTGCCACGTGGTGTATACCGACATCGCGCGCGATGGCATGCAGTGCGGCATCGATCCTGCGGCCTACGTCGCGATGGCCGAGGCTTTCGGGCATCCGGTCATCGCCAGCGGCGGCGTTGCGAGCGTCGCCGACATCGAGCGCCTAGCGCCGGTGGCGCAAAGCATCGAGGGCGTCATAACCGGCCGCGCGGTGTACGAGGGCACGCTCGCCGTCGTAGACGGCGTACGTGCTTGCAAGGAGGCTTCCAATGCTCGCTAAACGCGTGATACCCTGCATGGACGTGAAGGACGGACGCGTGGTGAAAGGCATGAACTTCGTCGGGTTGCGTGATGCGGGCGATCCGATCGAGCTTGCCCGGCGCTACGACGAGCAGCGTGCCGACGAAGTCGTCTTCCTCGACATAACGGCGACGAGCGACGATCGTCGAACCGCGATCGATTTGGCGGGTCGCGCATCAGCCGAGCTGCATCTGCCGTACTGCGTCGGCGGCGGGTTTCGCAGCGTGGCCGACATTCGCAAGATGATCGCGGCGGGGGCCGACAAGGTGTCGGTCAATTCCGCAGCCGTCGCCAACCCAGCACTTATCACCGAGGCCGCCGCCGCGTTCGGCAGCCAGGCGATCCTTTGCGCGATCGACGCCAAGCAGCGTGCCGGCAACCCCAACAAATGGGAGGTCTATGTGCACGGCGGGCGCAAGGCAACCGGGATCGACGTGGTCGAATGGGCGCAAGAGGCCGCACGTCGCGGCGCGGGCGAGATACTGCTTACCAGCATGGATCGCGATGGCAGCCGCGACGGGTTCGACTGCGCGCTTACGCGCGCGGTGGCGCGTGCGGTCGACATCCCCGTTATCGCTTCGGGCGGCGTTGGCAAACTTGAGCATTTCGCCGAGGGGATCATCGACGGCGAAGCGGATGCCGTTTTGGCCGCGAGCGTTTTTCATTTTGGCGAATTCACCATTCGTCGGGTGAAGGAATACCTGCGTGCTCAAGGTATTCCCGTGAGGCTTTAAGGGCGCAACCCTAAGCATCAAAGGAGAAAAACATGCTTCCAGAGCTGAAATACGACGCCAATGGTCTCATCCCTTGCATTGTCCAAGACGTCGATACGCGTGAAGTGCTCATGATGGCGTGGATGAACGCGGAGAGCCTGGCGCTTACGCTTGAGCACGGTGAGACGGTCTTTTGGAGCCGAAGCCGCAAGGAGCTGTGGCATAAGGGTGCTACCAGCGGAAATACGCAAAAGGTGATTGAGCTGCGCTACGATTGCGATGCCGACACCTTGTTGGCCCTTGTTAAGCCTGCAGGTCCTGCGTGCCACACGGGTGCTACAAGTTGTTTCTTCCGTTCTTTCGACTAGGCCATCTCTTATCTTGCGCCCTTTTGCGGATGCGTGGGGGCTTCGTGTCTTGAAATTTCCTCCTTGCGCTGCTTGAAGCGTTGTTTTACCATGACGGGAGTTCTTAGATTCCCCATATTTTCATAGCGTATCTGCGTGCTGGGTAGGCCTGCGTGCAGAGATTCGCTTCAAAGGGTTTTCTTTTTCGAGCTATCCGAACCTTTCGCGTGCCGTGTGGCGCAAAATCAAATTGGTATCTGGCTGCCCGAGGGGCAGTTGAAAACAGAAGCTTCAACCTTGGAGGAGTAAAAGTGAAGTTCTTTCTGGACACCGCCGATCTAAACGAAATCGAAGAGGCTGCAAGTTGGGGCGCGCTGGCTGGCGTCACCACCAATCCGTCGCTTTACGCGCGTATCGGCGGCAAGCTTGACGACTTTCACGATCATATGAAGAAGATCTGCGAGATCGTCGGCCCCGATTGCCCGGTTTCCGCCGAAACCGTCGCCATGACGCGTGACGAGATCGTCCGCGACGGTCGCGAGCTTGCGGCCCTTGCGCCGAACATCGTCGTGAAGGTCCCCACTATGGTGGAGGGTCTTGCTGCTACACGCACGCTTGCCAACGAGGGCATTCGCGTGAACATGACGCTGTGCTTCAGCGTGCCGCAAGCGCTGCTTGCCGCTCGCGCCGGCGCCCGCTATATCAGCCCGTTCATCGGCCGTTTTGACGACATTTCCGAGGACGGTCTCGATCAGGTTGCCAATATCGTCACTGCTATCAACAACTACGACTTCACGCCCAACACCGTTAACGGTGAGAAGGTCGAGATCATCGCCGCCTCCATCCGCAGCGCGAACCATGTGACTCAAACCGCCCTCATGGGCGCGGACATCGCCACCGTGCCGTTTGCAGTGTTGAAGAAGATGGTCCAGCATCCGCTGACCGATCGCGGTCTCGATTCGTTTATGAAGGACTGGCAAAAAGTCCTCAACGCATAGAAAGCTTTTAACGCATGAGTGAAACAACCGGCGCCGAGGCAGCTTCCGTGGAAGCTGCCGACAGCGCCCAATCGCCTAGGGCCCACGAGGCAGCTTCCGTGGAAGCTGCCGACAGCGCCCAATTGCCTGAAGCGCCCAAAAAAGCCGCTTCTGCACGTCGTACTCGCAAACCCAAGGTCGAAGCTGCCACCGATGCTTCCGAACAGCTTGCCAGAGACGACGCTTCCGAGAAAAAACCCGCCCCCAAACGCCGTACGCGCAAAACCGCTGCGAAGCCTACGGAATCCGTCGGTGCGGACGTTTCTGAAAAGTCGGCCACGCCCGCCGCTGATGCGGATGCCCCCGAAAAACCCAAGCGTACGCGCTCCAAGAAGATTGCCGCAAAGCAGGAAGAACCAACGCGCGCTTTAACCGAGGACGAGGCGGCCGCTCTTATCGCGGCGGCCCGTAAAGAAGCGCAAGCTTCGGCAGAATCGGGGTCTGGCGCTGCGGACGTGTCGAGCTCGCCCGCGACACTCGACGCATCGGCCCCTTATCCTCGCAGGCGTCGCGAAAAGCCTGCGGCCGCCGAAGGAGAAGGGCATCGTCGTCCCCGTCGCTCGGTGAAGGCCGAGGGCGGCGCCCAGGAAAACGATGTGATTGCTGCCGCAGCCGCCGAGGTGGCAAAGCAGCAGGACGAGGAATCCGAAAACGCGACTCTTTTCGACGTACCCGAATCGGAGATGCCGAAGTTGCCCGTGCACGAATCGGCCGATGCCCGTCCTGGTCGCGCCAATCGCGAAGAGCGTGCAGCGCGCGGCAACCGCGACCGTCGCGAGGGCGACGGCGACAGCCGCGGCAAAAAGAAGCAGGGCGATCGCAACGACCGCGACAATCGCGAACGCGGCAACCGTAACGAGCGCAACCACAACGAGCGCAACAACAACGGGCGCAACAACAAGGGCAATCGCAACAACCGCAACAATCGTAATCGCGAAGTGGAGCCGAGCGTTACGCGCGAAGGTCTGGCCGAGCTCAAGGTTGCCGAGCTGCGCGCTAAAGCAGCCGAGCTTTCGCTGGATGTTTCCGGTATGAAGAAAGCCGAGCTTGTCGAGGCTGTTTACGAGGCTACGGTCAAGGCCGAGGGCTTTTTGGAGGTTTCGGGCGTGCTCGATATTCTCTCCGATGGCTATGGCTTCCTGCGCACCCAGGGCTACCTGCCCAGCGAAACCGATTGCTACGTTGGGCTTTCTCTCGTCAAGCGCAACGGCTTGCGCAAGGGCGACTACATCGTCGGCCAAACGCGTCCCGCGCGCGCAAACGAGAAGTTCGCGGCCATCCAGCACATCATCTCAGTCAACGGCACTCCCGTCGACCAGCTTGGCAAGCGCGTTCGCTTCGCCAATCTCACGCCGGTGTATCCGCAGGAACGTCTGTGGATGGAGCATGGCAAAAGCACCATCACTTCTCGCGTGATCGACCTCGTTGCTCCCATCGGCAAAGGGCAGCGTGGCTTGATCGTGTCGCCTCCCAAGGCGGGTAAAACCACCATCCTGAAGGACATCGCAGCTTCCATTAGCGCAAACAATCCCGAAGTGCATCTTATGTGCCTGCTTATCGACGAGCGTCCCGAGGAAGTTACCGACATGGAACGTTCCATCAAGGGCGAGGTCATCTCTTCTACGTTCGACATGCCCGCTGATAACCATATCGCTTGCGCCGAGATGGTCATCGAGCGCGCCAAGCGTCTGGTCGAAAACGGACAGGACGTCGTTATCTTGCTCGATTCCATAACGCGTTTGGCTCGTGCCTACAACTTGGCTCAGCCTGCATCTGGTCGCGTGCTTTCGGGTGGCGTCGATTCCACGGCGCTTTATCCCCCCAAGAAGTTTTTGGGCGCGGCGCGCAACATCGAGAATGGCGGATCGCTTACCATTTTGGCATCGGCTCTTATCGACACCGGATCGAAGATGGACGAAGTCATCTTCGAGGAATTCAAGGGCACGGGTAATATGGAGCTCAAGCTCGATCGCAACCTGGCGGATCGTCGCATCTTCCCCGCAATCGACGCCGTGTCGTCGGGTACGCGCAAGGAAGAGCTGCTCATCGATCCGCAGCTTGCCCCGCTCATCTGGGCTGTTCGACGCATCTTGGCGAATATGAACAACACCGAGCGCGCAACCGACACGCTTATCAAATCGATTAAGCAAACCGAGAACAACCAGGAATTCTTGCTGAGGATGGCGCGAAAGGCGCAGCAGAACAGCAAGGTTGATTCGCTGGATATGTAGACGTCTAACCACGCAGGCCACCGCAACGCAAGGACGAAACGATGGAAAACCAAAACGAGCCGCAAAACCAGCCCGCGGCACCTTCGGGCGCCGGCCCTGTGCCGCCTGCTTCTTTCCAGCAGCAAGGTGCCGCTTGGGGCAATCGGCCTGCTGAAGGCGATACCCCGCACCAGGTGGATGGGCGGCGGGCAAGCGGTCAACAGGCAAGCGAACAGCAGGCGAGCTGGCAACAGGGCGCTTCGCAGCCTTACGTTGCCCCGGCTCCTGCACCGGTAAAGAAATCGCACGGCTGGATTGTGGCGATCGCCATCGTCGTCGCCCTGCTTATAATTTCGGTCGTTTCTGTAACTTCATGCACGAGGATGATCGGCTCGCTCGGGATATCGAGCTCCTCCGTTGTCGACAGCGTCGTTGCCGATGCGAATAGCGTCGGCGTCATCGAGATCGACGGAACCATCGACTACGACAACAGCGCTAACAGCCCCGAAGGCCTGAAATACCTGCTCGACGAGGCGGCCGACGACGATAACATCGTGGCAGTCGTCCTGCGCGTTAATTCGGGTGGTGGTTCGGCTACGGCAGGCGAGGAGATGGCTACCTACGTAAGGGAATTTCGCGAGAACACGGGCAAGCCCGTTGTCGTTTCGAGTGCTGCTCTCAACGCAAGCGCGGCTTACGAGATCTCGTCGCAAGCCGATTACATTTACGTGGCGAAGACCACCGAGATCGGCGCGATCGGCACGGTCATGCAAAGCACCGACTATTCCGAGTTGCTTGGCAAACTCGGCGTGCGCGTCGACAACATAGCTTCCGCCGAAAGCAAGGATTCGAGCTACGGCACACGGGCTCTCACCGACGACGAGCGCGCTTACTACCAAGATATCGTCAACCAAATCAACGAGGTGTTCATCCAAAATGTTGCTGCGGGGCGCGATATGGAGGTCTCCGAGGTGCGTTCGCTGGCGACGGGCTTGGTGTTCACAGGCCAAACCGCCATTGACAACGGTTTGGCCGATGCCATCGGCACGCGCGAGGACGCTATCGAATATGCGGCGCGCATGGCTGGATGCAGAAGCTACAATACTTGTGATCTTTCCCTGTCGCGTGGCTACGACCTTTCCAGCTTGGCCGACATCTTGGGGGAAAATTACACCGTTGATGATTTGAAATCGCTTCTGAAGGAGCAATCGGAGCATGGAAACGAAGCTCGATAACGTAAATGCCGCATACACGCGCGACAAGCGCATCGATTGGCCTGCTCGCGCCGTTGTGACCGCGGGGATGCCCTATGGCAACAAACCGCTTCATTTCGGCCACATCGCGGGCGTGTTCGTACCAGCTGATGCCTACGCACGTTTTCTGCGCGACCGCATAGGCGCCGACAACGTGCGTTTCATCAGTGGCACCGACTGTTTCGGCTCGCCTATCAACGAGGGCTATCGCAAGCTGGTCGAGAAGGGCGAATTCTCAGGCACTATCTCCGATTACGTGATGCGCAACCACAATGCCCAAAAGGCAACTCTCGAGGCCTACGGCATCAGCCTTTCCATCTATGACGGGTCGGGGATCGGTCACGCTGGCGAGGTGCATCAGGAGCTTTCCGAAAACTTCATCACGCGCTTGTACGAAAACGGCTTTTTGCACAAGCGTTCTACCCTGCAGTTCTACGATACGCAGGCTCAGACCTTCTTAAACGGTCGCCAGGTGCATGGGCATTGTCCTGTGCAAGGCTGCAAATCGGACCATGCATATGCAGACGAATGTGATTTGGGCCATAGCTATGCGCCCGAGGAACTTATCAACCCGACGTCGTCGCTTACGGAAACGGTTCCTGAGATGCGCCCGGTTGAAAACTGGTATTTCGACCTGCCCGCCTTTGCCGACTATCTGCGCGGTTTCGTTGCCGATCTCGAAGAAGACGACCGTGTGCGCGACATCGTTCCTCAGGTAATCAAGGAATTCTTGGTGCCGCCCATCATCTATGTGAAAAACGAGCTGCGCGAAGAGTACGAGGCGCTTGCGCAAGATTTGCCTGCGCATGAGCTCCACGAGGCCGATGCGGGCAAGCAAAGCTTCGAACTCGAATTTTCCACCATCGATGCGCGCGATGAGGCGCGTGACGTGCTTCGCCGCGCTGGTTTGCGTTTCCGCACGGGAAAGGCGCTCGTGCCGTTCCGCATTACCGGCAACATCGAATGGGGCGTCAAGGCTCCGGTGCTCGATGGGGTCGAGGGCCTCACGGTTTGGTGCTGGCCTGAAAGCCTATGGGCTCCCATTTCGTTTACCATCGCCGCAAACGACGCGCTCGGCTTGCCTCGCGATGCCTGGAAAGATTTCTGGTGCAGCGATGACGCGACGGTGTATCAGTTTATCGGGCAGGACAACCTGTATTTCTACGGTGTGGTGCAGCCTGCTTTGTGGAAAGCTCTTTTGCCCGGCAACGTGTTCTCGCACGAGGCTGCCGACGCTACGTTGCATCAAACCACGCTGGTCGCAAATCACCATGTGCTTTTGGGAAATAAGAAAGCGTCGTCTTCGGGTGAGGTGAAACCGCCTACGGCTGACGAGCTGCTCGATTATTACACGGTCGATCAGTTGCGTGCGCATTTTCTGGCGCTCGGTCTCGATCAAAAGTCGGTCGGTTTCAAGCCCAAGCCGTTCATGGCAAAGCCCGAGGAGCGCGACAATCCGCGTATCGCCGATCCCGTGCTTAAGGAGGGCGCGCTGCTCACCAACGTGTTCAATCGTTTGGCGCGCAGTGTGCTTTATGAGGCGAAGAACAACTTTAACGGCGCTATTCCGCTTGATGCCCCTGTTCCCGAGGTCGTGGCGCTTGTCCAAGAGACCCTTGCTGCCTACGATAAACTCATGAAGAAGGCCGAGCTGCATTCGGTCATGTCGATCATGGATGATTTCATCCGCAAGGCTAACAAACATTGGGCCGACGGCATAAAGGCCGCCGATGGCAACGAGGACGTTGCGGCGCGCAGGCAGGTTCTGGCTGATTCCGCTTACCTGTTGTGGGTGTCTGCTTTGCTCATGCATCCAATCGTCCCGACTGGCTGCGAGCAGATTTGCAGCTATCTCGATTTCGATGCGAAAGGGTTCTTCAGCTGGGATCACGACTTCCTGACGCTGAGCGAGCTTGCCAAGGGCGAAACGGATCATCCTGTGCGCGAGCTTGCCCCCCGCGCCGACTTCTTCAAGAAACATCCATCCCAATACAAGAAGTAGGCGGGCGTTCGTGCGTTTTGTTGACGCGTTTCATCAGGCAAAATGTCGAATAGTTGAAAGGATGGGGCCTTGATCGCGAGGCTCCATCGCTTGTTTGCGGGCTCGTGCCGATTTGGGGTCGCGGGTGCGAATGTGCTAACCTATTGAGGTTGATATTTTCACGCAGACACGTACGAAACATCGAAACGAACGATAAACGCACTAGCAAGATTCGCTACAGTTTGCCATTGCAGAAGAACTATGCAACGGAGGTTTACCATGCAAAACGCTCTGCAAGCTGCTGGGAAGAAACGCTTTTTTGCAAGCGTTGCTGGTGCGGCCGTTGTCGCATCGCTTTCCGTCGCGGCGCTTCCTCTTTTCGCAACACCCGCATATGCCGATAACGCAGCCGAGATTCAGGCTCAGGCCGATGCTGCCTTGCAGGAACTCAACGCCATGCAGGACACTGCGAACGGTTATTACAACGACTACGTGAACGCTTTGGCCGACTACGAAAGCGCTTCGCGCATGGCCGAAGAAGCAAAGGCCGAGGTCGCCAGCCTCAACGAGCAGATGGCCGATATCCAGGATCGATTGGGCGACCGTGCTCGTTCGATGTATCGCTCGGGTAGTTCGAGCGTCGTCGATTTGCTGCTGGGCTCCACCTCGTTCGAGGAATTCACTACCAACTGGGATCTTCTTGGGCGCATGAATCAAAGCGATGCCGATCTCGTTCAGCAGGCAAAGGATTTGCGCGAGCAAGCTCAAGCCAGGCAGAAGGATTACGAGGATCAGGCTGCAAAAGCCCAGACCAAGGCCGACGAGGCCTCCGAGCTTTATGACAAGGCGCAGGAGACCATTTCGGAGATGCAGTCGGTTTACGATAACCTAAGCGCCGAGGCGCAGGCCGCTTATGCTAGCCAAGCGAGCGCAAGCGATTATTATGCCGCCGCAGCTGCCGAATACGGCGCCACTATCAATTCTGATGGTTCGGTTTACGATTCGACTACGGGGCAAACGTATTCCTCTATTTCCGACTACACCAGCGCGACGGGCAATTCCATCGTCGATCGCGCTCGTTCGATGATCGGCTCCGCTTATGTTTGGGGCGGCACTGGCGGTTCGTGGGGCGGTTTCGACTGCTCGGGCTTGGTGAGCTTTGCGATTTCCGGTCAGTATGGCAATCGTTTGGGTACCACCAACACCTTTATGGGCTATCAGAAGTCCACCAACTATCAGCCGGGTGATTTGGTTGTGAACGAGGGTCACGTGGCTATCGTTTCCGAGGTTGACGCCAACGGCAATATCACCAAGATCATCCATGCTATCAACGAGAGCCAAGGTGTTCAGGAAACGGGTATGGCGGGTTTCTTCAGCGATGGCGACTATACTGTTGTGAAAGCTAGTTAGTTCGGCATGGCATCTCGCGTCGAGGCGTTTAGCGATGGCAGTTCGCGCGGTAACCCCGGTCCCGGTGGTTACGGCGCGATTCTGCGTTTCACGGACAGCAATGGTGTTGTGCACCAGCGCGAATTCTCGCAAGGGTATGTGCGCACCACAAACAACCGCATGGAGCTTATGGGCGTCATCGTCGCGCTCGAAGCGCTGAAGCGTCCGTGCAATGTGATGTTCTATACCGATTCGCAATACGTGGTGAAGGCGTTTAACGACAATTGGATTGCCGGATGGCTCAAACGCGGTTGGAAGAATGCGCAAAAAAAGCCCGTTGCCAATGTCGATTTATGGAAGCGCCTTCTTGCTGCAAAGGAGCCGCATAACGTAACCTTCAAATGGGTGCGTGGCCACAACGGCCACCCGGAAAACGAGCGCTGCGACGAGCTGGCCACAACCGCCGCCGATAGCGCCAACCTCATCCCCGACCTCGGTTTTGTTGGGTGACGCGTTCGGTTATGAGATGTTTGAGCTCGTCCATGCCGATGCCTTTTTCCGACGACGTTATCACCGACGGTGTGTCTTTGTCGAGCTGAAGCTGCTTGCGAATTGCTGCTGCCTGCGCGTTGCGTTTGGCAGCGGAAAGTTTGTCGCCTTTGGTAAAGACGATGGCGTAGGGGAGGTCCGATTCCTGCAGAAACGACACCATGTTCTCATCGAGCGCGCTGGCGGGGTGACGGATGTCGATGAGCGAGCACACCAACGCGAAATTGCGATCCTGATTGAAATAACCCTCGATAAGGTTTGCCCAGCGGTTGCGCTCGGCTTTCGACACCTTGGCAAAGCCGTAGCCGGGCAAATCGACGAAGCGCGCATCGGGCGACTTGAAGAAATTGATCGTAGCGGTTTTTCCGGGATTCTGCGAAACACGCGCAAGTTGCTTGCGGTTGAACAACTTGTTCAAAAGCGATGACTTGCCCACGTTCGAGCGCCCCGCAAAGGCAACCTCGGGCACGGTTGAGGGGACGATCTGGTTGACCAGACCAAACGACATCTCGTATTCGACCTTCTGGAAGTTCATAGCGCACCTTTTCTCTTGATATGAGCTTTCATTTTACTGGAACGCCGCCATCGCGACGGCCTCTTTCTGCGTGCGCGAATCGTGAGCTCGATTATGGAGCGCTCTTTCATAACTTCATCACTTTTTCGAAACACATCTCCGCCCGCGAAAAGTTAAGATAAAAACGTTAGCCGTAGTAAACAAAAAACTTTGGTCGTCTAAACATAAAAGTTCACCTTGCAGTTTTTCCCGGCGTTTTAAAATCGGTTAACTTTTGTCATCGGAAGCATTTGACCTGCGGAAAGTCAACTTTGGTTTACGCTTTGCGATGACTATGGACTTAAGGTCTTCGTCAAGCTAATGTAAACCCAACGGCAGCGGAAACGCTGCGTCAAATCAAGAGGCATACGAGTAAACGTGCCTGCACGTCTCGATTGAAAGGACAGAGAAAATGAAGAAGCAGACGAAGAACAACTGGCTGTTCACCGGTCTTGGTTTCCTGATCGGCACCGCCGGCATTGCCGCTGTCACCAGCGAAACCGCAAAGAAGGGCTACGTTCATGCTATGGCTCAGGGCATGAAGTGCAAGAAGAGCTATCAGGACATGGTCGAGAACGCCAAGGCCGAGTACGACGACATGGTTGCCCAGGCCACCTACATCAGCGTTTCCGATAAAGAGGCTGCTGCCGCTAAGGACGAGGCCGAATAACCTTACGCCAATGTACATGCGCGCCGCAGGCTCAAGCCGGCGGCGCGTTTTGTTTGCAGACGAAAGAAGCACTAACAGTGAAATACTCAATCGAAAAAGAATTTCCTGGCCATCTGCGCGTAAAACTCATCGGCCCCGTGCCTGAGGAGGACCTAGCCGTCCTTGAGGCCGTTTTGGCGAAAAGCCCGGCTATCGAGGACTTTCGCGTTTACCCGCGCATCGGTTCGATTTCGCTGACCTACTCGCCCGAAAACGACGGTCGCCGTCGCGCCATGGCTTACCTGTGCGCGATCGATGCCGAGATGATCGACGCCGCGCGCGAGGGGCACTATATTTTCACCTGTGCCGCGAACGAGAACCTGCTGATCGATTTGGCCACCATGACGGGTGCCTATCTGCTGCGTCGCTGGTTTTTACCCAAGCCGCTCTCGATGCTTTTCGCCCTGTGGGGCTTCCGCGGCTTTTTTGCGGCCGCGCTGCGCTCGCTTGGCAAGGCGAAGCTCGATGTGCCCGTCCTCGACGCGTCCGCCATCGCCATGTCGCTCGTTCAGGGCGACAGTCGCACTGCGGGCGAAACCATGTTCCTGCTGAATCTCGGCGAGACTCTTCAGGACCACACGCAGGCGCAGTCGGAAAGCGCCCTTATCGATGCGCTGTTGGATGTCTCGGAAACCGCGCATAAGGTCGAGGGCGACCTCGAGCTCGAAACGAAGGTTTCCGCATTGGCGAAGGGCGATGTCATCGTCGTGCGCATGGGCATGCCCATCCCCGTCGACGGCAAGATTATCCAGGGCAGCGCCATGGTGAACCAATCGTCGCTCACGGGCGAATCCGAAGCGGTCGAGCGTTCGGTCGACGACAGCGTTTTTGCCGGCACCACCGTGGAAGCCGGCGAGATCTTCGTGAAGGTGAGCAACGATCCCGGTGAGACGCGCTTGCGCTCCATCGTATCGCTGGTGAAGAACGCCGAGCAGTATTGCTCGCCTCGCCAGCTCCATCGCGAGCAGCTGGCCAATCGCATCGTGCCGTGGAATTTCCTGCTTGCGGGCGTGGTGGCGCTTACCACGCGCGACATCGTGCGCACGTCCGCCGCGCTTATGGTCGATTATTCTTGCGGTCTGAAGCTTACGAGCTCCATCGCCGTGCTTTCGGCCATGAGCCAGTCGGCGAAAGCGGGCTTTACCGTAAAGGGCTCTAAGTACTTCGATGCGGTCGAGCAGGCCGACGCCATCGTTTTCGACAAGACGGGTACTCTTACCGAGGCTACCCCGCATGTCGCGCGCGTCTTGTCCATGAACGATCATAGCGAAGACGACGTGCTTCGTTTCGCCGCGTGCCTGGAAGAGCATTTCCCGCACCCCGTTGCTCGCGCTGTGGTGAATGCCGCAGCTGAGAGGGGCTTGGGGCATCGCGAGCGTCACGCCGAGGTCGAATACGTGGTTGCGCATGGCATCGCGAGCTCGCTTGACGGAAAGCGCGTGGTTATCGGCTCCGAGCACTTCGTGATGGAGGATGAGAACATCGAGGTGACGCCCGAGCAGCAAGCCCGTATAAAGGACGAGGCTGATGGCCTCTCGCCCCTTTATCTCGCCGTCGATGGCGTGCTCGAGGGTGTTATCTACGTGGAAGACCCGATCAAGCCCACTGCGGCTGCTGCTGTGAAGGAGCTTCGCAAACTTGGCTTCAAACGTTTGGTCATGCTCACGGGCGACCACGAGTTCACGGCCGAGCGCATCGCGAAGGCGGCCGGCCTCGACGAGTTCCGGGCTAACATGCTGCCGGAAGACAAACACGCTTATGTCCAGAAGCTTAAGGACGAGGGCTACAACGTGATAATGGTGGGCGACGGCGTGAACGACGCTCCCGCGCTAGCGCTCGCCGATGTCGGTATCGCCATGGGGCAGGGAACCGCAGTTGCCAAAGAAGTTGCTGATATCACCCTAACCGATGGCGACCTTTCTTCGCTTGTCACGCTGCGCAAGCTCTCCGTTGAGCTCTCGCGTCGCCTCGACAAGAGTTTCCGCACGGTCATGGGCCTGAACTCGCTGTTCTTGGCTCTGGGCGTCACAGGCGTCATCACCCCGCAAACCTCATCGCTTTTGCACAACTTCTCGACCATCGGGCTTTCGGCTGCCTCAAGCCGCAAGTTCAAAACCGAGGAGTAAATCGCGCTCGTTTCGCGCGCAACAGGTGAAATGTGGAGTTTCGGACGCCGCTGGGAAGGATATTCTCTGGCGGCGTCCTTTGCGTTATACTAACCAAGTTTCTAATCACACATGCTTTGGCGACCTGCGCCGCTAGTGGCCACCGGAAAAGGCTGCGGTTTGCGGGGATGACCCAAGGCAGAGGACTAACGAATGGAGAAATGAATATGACGAAAGTCAGTATTCAAACCCTGCTCGACGCAGGTGCGCACTTCGGTCATCAGACCCGTCGCTGGAACCCCAAGATGAAGCCCTACATCTTCGGTCATCGTGGCGACATCTACATCCTCGACCTGAAAAAGACCCTCCTTGGTCTCGACCAGGCATACACTTTCGTTTCCGAGCTCACCAAAAACGGCGGCACCATCCTGTTCGTCGGCACCAAGAAGCAGGCTCAGGAGGCCGTTGCCGACGCTGCTAACCGCTGCGGCATGCCTTATGTGAATGCTCGTTGGCTCGGCGGCATGCTGACCAACTTCTCCACCATTCGCTCCCGCGTGAAGCGCATGGAGGAACTCGAGGCTATGGACGCCGATGGCCGCATGGCTCTTCTGCCCAAGAAAGAGCAGATCCTTTTGCACAAGGAGCTTGCCAAGTTGCAGACCAACCTCAACGGCATCCGCAACATGGTGAAGACCCCCGATGCGATCTTCGTCATCGACACCAACCGCGAGGGCATCGCCATCCACGAGGCCGAGCGTTTGGGCATCCCGGTAGTCGGCACCCTTGACACCAACTGCGATCCGGACGACGTTGATTACGGTATTCCCGCAAATGACGACGCCATCCGTTCCGTGAAGCTTTTGGCCGAGTTCATCGCCGACGCTGCTATTGCTGGCATCGGCGCTCCGGTCACCGCTGAAGAAATGGCTGCAGAACCCGCTCTCGAAGCTGCTGCACCCGAGGCTGCTCCGGCTGAGTAATCGGCCGAGGCGCGCCACGCGCAAATGCGCAAGAAATAACTTCGAGCGCCCACAGTTTTCTCGGGCGCATCCTAGAGAAAGGTTGTTTCATGGCTAATATCACCGCTGCCATGGTTAAGGAACTCCGCGAGATGACCGGCGCCGGCATGATGGAATGCAAGAAGGCCCTGGCCGAGGTCGAGGGCGAGATGGAAAAGGCCATCGACGTGCTGCGCACCCGTGGTCTCGCCGCCGCCGCCAAGAAGGCTGGCCGTGCCACCAACGAGGGCACCGTCATCGCCCTTTTGGCCGACGACGCCAAGAGCGGCGTCGTGCTCGAGCTCAACTGCGAGACCGACTTCGTCGGCATGAACGAGAAGTTTAAGGGCTATGCCGAGCGCATTGCCAAGGTTGCCCTGAACAACAAGGTTTCCGACGTCGAGACCCTGAAGGCCACCGCTGACGCCGATGGCGAGACCGTCGAGGCTATCCTCACCGACTGCGTGCACGTGATGGGCGAGAACACCACCCTGAAGCGCGTCCAGGTCGTCGAGGCCGGCGCTGTCGCTTCCTACATCCACATGGGTGGCAAGATCGGCGTTTTGGTCGAGTTCGACGTTGACGGCATCGATCCGACGTCCGAGGCTTTCCAGGCTTACGGTCGCGACGTCGCCATGCAGGTTGCCGCCATCCCCGCTGTTGCCGCTAACCGCGAGCAGGTTCCCGCCGAGGTCGTCGAGCACGAGATGGGCATCTATAAGGCTCAGGCTGCCGAGTCGGGCAAGCCCGAGGCTATCCAGGAGAAGATCGCAACTGGTCGTTTGGAGAAGTTCTACAAGGAAAACTGCCTTACCGAGCAGGAATTCGTCAAGAACTCCGATCAGACTATCCAGCAGTACACCGATGCTACTGCTAAGGAGCTCGGCGGCACCATCAAGGTTGTCGACTTCGTGCGCTTCGCTTTGGGCGAGTAATCGCGAATCCACTCCACGCTTTTTCGGCCCGTCGCAAATGCGGCGGGCTTTTTCTTTTGTGGCTGTCGATGCTCGAAATCGACGGCTTCTTTCGCGGTATAATAAAAGTTACTGCAAACGAGGTTCAAACGACGACGCAGGTGGGTGATTCGATGTCCGAAGAGATCATCGTGGTGAAGGGGAACAACCGCCTTAAAGGCGAGGTTCAGATTTCCGGTGCGAAGAATTCCGCGCTCAAGCTTTTGGCGGCGTCGCTGCTGGGGCAAGGCGAATGCGCTATCCACAACGTTCCTTTGATTTCCGATATCGAGGTTATGTCCGAGGTTTTGGCCTGCTTGGGTGCGGTCATCTCGCGCGAAGGGCATACCGTTCGCATCGACACCGCGGCGGTTGACAAGCAGGAAGCCCCTTACGAGCTTGTTTCCAAGATGCGTGCGAGCATCTCGGTGTTGGGGCCGCTTATCGGGCGTTTTGGGCGCGCGGTGGTGGCGATGCCGGGCGGATGCAATATCGGTGCGCGAAAAATCGATATGCATTTGGCTGGTCTGCAGGCGCTTGGCGTCGAGTTTCGCAACGAGCACGGCTCGCTCCATGCGGAAACCCCCCATGGACTGCATGGCGGGCGCGTTTCGCTTGAATTCCCCAGCGTGGGGGCTACCGAAAATCTTATGATGGCTGCGGTGACGGCCGAGGGCGACACCGTTATCGAAAACGCTGCGCGCGAGCCCGAAATCGTCGATTTGGCCGATATGCTGTGCGCGATGGGCGCCCGCATCACCGGTGCGGGTTCTTCGATCATCGAGGTGCAAGGCGTGGCACTTGCCGATTTGCATCCGTGCGAGCACACTACGGTGGGCGATCGCATCGAGGCGGGCACATTCCTTACCGGTGGCGCGCTTACCGGCGGTCCTGTTACCGTGCGCGGAATCGATCCGGCGTATCTGCGCATGGCGCTTATGAAGTTCGACGAGATGGGCTGCGATGTTGTTGTGGGGGACGATTGGATCACTGTCTCGCGCACGCAACCGCTCAAACCCGTGGACATCCAAACTTTGCCGCATCCGGGTTTCCCCACCGATTTGCAGGCGCAGTTCATGCTGCTCGCCGCCATCGCCAACGGTACCTCGGTCATCACCGAGAACATCTTCGAAAGCCGCTTCATGTTTGCTGCCGAGCTGCAGCGCATGGGCGCTGACATAACGATAGAAGACCACCATGCCATCGTGCGCGGCGTCTCTCATTTAGAGGGCGCGCCGGTGAAGTCAACCGACTTGCGCGCGGGCGCGGCTATTGTCTTGGCGGGCGTTATCGCCGAGGGCGAAACCGACGTTCATAACATCAAGCATATCGATCGCGGTTACGAGGACTACGTCGGCAAGCTCGAATCGCTTGGCGCCGATGTTCGTCGCGTGGTCAGGTAAGCGGTCTTTATGTCGTTTCGCAAGAAGGGATTCACCGCAAAGCAGTCGCGTCGCACGTCGGCGCGTATGAACAGCAACACGGTGGGCACGCACGTGCGCGTGACCCCGAGCGCGCATACGCGACGCGAGCGGATGAACGCGGCGGACGTTTCGTTTTCGAGCCAGCGACGTTCGAATCGTGCCGTGCGCGGCGAGGTGGACGCTTTTATTCCGCGAACCTCTTCGCGTGAAGGTGCGGGTGCGCATAAGCAGCGCGTGAACCAGCGTCGTTATATGCAGCAAATCCAGCATCGTAGTCGCATGCGCAGAATCGCGCTGATGCTTGTTGTCGTAATCGCGGTTGTCGCCATTGCGGTGGGCGCCGGTTATCTTACCTACACCAACACGGTGGGCGGTGCCAGCGGTTTGCGTGATTCCGATGCGAAGAGCGCTTTGGTCGCGCCGAAGGAGAACGCACCCTTCTATGCGCTTATCTCGGTTGAGCTAGGGGCAACTTCGGAGACGCTCGATAACGCTGGGCCCGACGTGTTGCTCCTTGCACGCGTCGACGCGTCTTCCAAAGCCATGACGTTTGTGGCTTTACCCGTTAACTTGCAGGTTGCGGTCGATGGGCAAACCATGCAGCTTGCTGCCGCCGCGCAGAAAGGCGACGCGGCGCTTATCAAAGCTGTCGCCGATTTTGCCGGAGTGAGCGTCGGCCATTACGTAAGGCTTGGTCAGCAAGATCTGACATCGCTGGTTGATGTGCTTGGCGGGGTTGACCTTGCGCTTGATCAGGAAATCGACGACCCCAATGCGGGCACTATCTATATTCCGACGGGCAGTCAGACGCTTAACGGCGAGCAGGCAGTTGTTTTCCAGCGGGCAACCAACGTAAGCGGCGGCGCTGATGGGCAGCGTGCCAACCAGGTGAAGTTTGCCAGCGCATTGTTCGCGAAGGTTTTCGGCGGGAGCGGGGTTTCTTTCGCCACGACCCTTGGAGAGATCAGCGACTATTTCCAGACCGATATGAGCGCAAGCGATATCACCTCTTTGGCGAGTAGTTTTGCGGGGGTTGCAGCCGGCGATTTCACTTCGGTTGAGGTTCCCGGCTATGAGAAGACGCAGGATAGCCTAAGCTCGGGTTCTACCACGTATTTCATAGCTTCGTCGAGCTCGTGGACGCAGATCATGGAAGACCTTGATGCAGGCAATACCCAGGCGGGAAAGACCTCTGCAGAAACCGTCGATCCGTCGAGTTTCACGATAGAGATCCAAAACGGCGCGAACATCACCGGTGCGGCTTCGACCACGTCGAAGTTGCTTACGAGCAAGGGTTTTAAGGTTGAAGGAGCGGGCAACGCCGATCAGCAGATTTACGAACAGACGCTGGTGATTTACGACAACGATCAAGGGGAAGCGCAGGCGCAAACCGTCATCGACGCTCTTGGCGTGGGTCGCGCGGTGAAGGGGCGCGGCTACTACGAATACGACACCGACATCCTGCTGATTTTAGGCGGCGACTACAAACCCACTTCATAAGGTGACGCGTTCCAGCGATCACCTCTGGCACTTTTGGTGGTGACACGTTCTGGTGACCGTCTCTGGTACGCGTGCGCTCACCCCCGTTCGTCATGTGTCATGCGCGCTTGGGTACACCGTTTATCAATCGGCTGTTATTGCCGTTCCCTCAGCATCCTTATCGTTTTCGGCGGACGTTTTGGCTTTGTCCTGCCGCCGCGCTTTGCGCAGCTCGCTAACCGTGGTTTTCGCTTGCGTGTTGTGGCGATGGACCGCGTGTGTGTTAGAATGCCAGCGACACAAACACTGGGTAAAGGAGATACTGTGGTAGATAAATACGATGTGGCGGCTGTGCTCGATTTGGTTCGCCCCAGCCTGCTTGCCGATGGTGGCGACGTGAAGCTGATCGACGTTACCGAGGACGGTATCGTTGTGGTTGAGCTTACCGGCGCATGCCGCGGCTGCCCTCTTTCTGAGATGACGCTTGCCAACGGCATCGAGCGCATACTGCGCGAGCGTGTTCCGGGCGTCACACGCGTTGTTCCTTATGTGAGCGAGGAAGGCGAAGAAGCCGAGGGCGCAGAGGACGACGACGAGGAATAGCTTTCTCGCGGACGGCGTCTCTGCTGATGTCGAATTTCCATAGGGATGAAGGAGGGCGGCCGTTTGGCTGCCCTCCTTGCGTCCTGCGGAGACGCCGCGTATACGCAGGGTCGACCGATGCTAGGATATTTGCGACAGGCGAGAGGAGAGGAATATGTCGAAATGCTGGGAAACACGCGGGTGCGACGAGGAATGGATGTCGCGGTGCCCTCATAATCTAGGAGACGACATGTGCCCTTCCGATTGTCTGAACACCACCTGCGAAAGGCCGACCCATGTGGTCGCAACCGACCTCGAGCTGCTTCTCAACCCCGATCGCGACTACGATGTGGCTCCGAAAGAAGTTTGCCGTTCGTGCGAGTTCTTTTTGCGATACGGTCCCGATCGCAAAGACCGTAAACCCGATCAGAAAACCTTTGGCGGCGCCCGCTTCCTTTTTTGAGGTGATACGTTTTAGCGATCATCTCTGGCACTTTTGATACGTTGCCGGCATGTTTGCGTCGACGATGCTCGGAAGCGAGAAGCTTATCGGCTGCTAAAAACCCTAAGGCGAGGAACATCATCCATCATGTTGAACGAGATATATCAAGCTCTTGATCCCGTGGCGTTTTCGATAGGGCCGTTTTCGGTGCGCTGGTATGCGCTGGCTTACTTAGCGGGGTTTTTATGCGCGGGGTTGCTTATCTGGAGCCTGGCGAAACGCTGGAAACTGCGTTTTGACGAGGATTCGCTGCTCACGATTATCTTTTGCGTGATGATAGGCGTTATTTTGGGCGCTCGTTTGGGTTACTGTTTGTTTTACGGCAACGGCTACTATCTTAAAAAACCGTTGGAAATCTTGATGCTCAATCAGGGCGGCATGAGTTTTCACGGGGGGCTTATCGGGGCCCTGCTTTCGGGAATAGTTGCGGCGAAGATGACGGGGATTCCGTATCTCACTTTAGCCGATATGGGTGTTGTCGCGGCCCCCATCGGGCTTTTCTTTGGACGTTGCGCTAACTTTATCAACGGCGAGCTTTGGGGCGCGCCAACCGATGTGCCGTGGGGTGTGATTTTTGGCGGAAGTGCAGGCATGCTGCCGCGTCATCCTTCGCAGCTTTATGAAGCGCTGCTCGAAGGCGTGTTGCTGTTCGTCGTGCTGTTCGCGATGTCGCGCAGAAGGCCGCCGTTTTGGCGTGGTACGTTTTTGGGCGTGTTCCTTGTGCTGTACGGGTGCTTTAGGTTTGCGATCGAATTTGTGCGCCAGCCCGATGTTCAGCTGGGATACCTGTTTGGAACCGGTTGGTTCACTATGGGGCAGCTGCTATCGTTGCCGCTGATCGCGATAGGTATCGCGGTGTTCGCTTACGCGCAAGCGAAGAAGCTGCCTCAGCAGGGGTGTCCTGGCGCTTAGGGTTGGGCCGTTGGCGATCGCTACTCTGACTTCATCGTCGAATCCGCCATCAGGTAGAATTGCTCATTCGAAAATTTTATTGCTAACAAGAGTCGCTGAGGGTCGGCAAGTGGGGATTGCTCGACCCAAGTTTTTGTTGTTTAGCTGAGTAAATGGCGCGCAACGATTTGCGGTGCGCGCCATTTACTTTCCCTATAAAAAAGTTAGTTAAATGCAAAAAGATTAATACTAACTAATTAAGTTAGCCGAAACATATTGACATCGGTGAGCAAATAGCGATATCTTCCATCATTGAAAAGTTGTCTAAAGATAACCAAGTTAGATTAACGAAATCTAATGATCTACCAAGATACAAAATCGATGAGGAAGGGAAGCGAATGGCAAACAACAGCACCGATTCCAAGTATCGCGTAAGCTACACGCGCCGCGGGATGAACGCCGTATTGGCGGCGACTCTTGCTGCGAGTATGGTCCCCTCGGCCGCGCTGGCCGAAAACGTTGCGGGGGGGGGCAGCCTCAGGGCGATAGCCAGGTAAGCGCTCAAGGGCAGCAAGCGGCGGCTGCGGCAACTGCGGCGACGCCTGCCTCTGAGGTAGATGTTCTTGCCGCCAACGAGAACCTCGATGCTCAAGCGACGGCCCAATCAAGCGCAGGCGCAACGGCATCCGATGCGTCTTCGAGCCTCGATTTCAAAAACCTTGCCGACGGTCAATACACCGTCAAGATGCGCATGATCAATGCGAGCAACCTCAACCAGAACTCGATGTCGAACAGCGCTGTGGCGGGGCTCGACTCCGACTACAATCACAGCATCACCGTCGATGTCGTTAACGGAAAGTACTATGCGACGCTTGAGTTCGTCGGCATGAGCATTCTTGGTAGCTACGGTTATCTTGGCTGGCTTAAGTACTACGCCGAAGGCTGGACATGGACCCAATATAGCCAGCCACAAGGCGATACCATCGCGGCCACGGTTCTTTCCCGTCAGAAGAATGCCGACGGCAGCGATGTGTACGACAGCTACAACACGCCGGGCAACGATTATTATTTGCCGCAATTCCTTGATGAAACCGGTTTGTATCCTGCGAAAATGCAGCTCGAAATCGTCCCTCAAGCAATCAGCAATCTAAATCGCAACGATGGCGACGAGGAGAGCGGATATTTACTATCGTATGTCCCCTTGCGCGTAGCCGTTCCCGTCATGGGCGGGATCGCTCTTTCTAGCGGCGAGCAGAATTGCTATATGCGTGTCGATTGGAACACGCTTTCCGTCAACTATTTGACCACCGACAAGACCGCTTTGCAAACCGCTATCAACGATGCGAAGGCGCTTGAGAAGGGCTCCAAGAGCGACGACGCGTGGAACGCCCTGCGAAGCGCGATAACCGCGGCATCTGGGGTGGACAGCGACGACAAGGCCGATCAAGCAAGCATCGATGCGGCTGCAACGGCGCTCAATAGCGCGATCGATACCTTCAAAGCTTCGGCCGACCAGATGACAAGCGATCCTTTCGATGGCAAGCTCGACGAAGGACGTTTCTACATTGCGGGGCAAAAATTCGTTGACGCATCGGGCAATGCCATTGCAAGCAGCGATGCCGCGCTGAACCAATCGTCGCTCAATATCCGTCGCGTCGATGCCGCCGAGGGCCGCTACGAAGTGAAGCTGCAGACGCGTTATGCTCTCCCGGCTGGTCCTGTCGTAACGTCTGTGTCATACGAAGCTGCCGACGGCTCGGATTCTTCGGCTAAGGTTTCTCGCAAAGTGCGTGACGACGAAAACAACGTCGGCTATCACACCGTCGAATGGCGTATCTACGTTGACGATCTGAGCAAACAGCAAAAATTAACCGTTTCTTACATGCAGGACGGCGCGGAGAAGACGCAGACGCTCTACATCGCTCCGCTGGCGGCGGATGCTAAAGCGGGAAGCATGATGGACGTTTTCTCGGGCACCGCGGATTACTACGGTTCGAGCAATTTCCTTGATGCAACTGGTTTGTTTATCGTCATCGACGACGCCAAGGCCATCGAGCAGGGCAAGAAGTCTGACGAAGCCTACCAGACGTTGCAGGATGCCATCACTGCTGCCGAAGAGGTTTACAACAACACTTCCAAACAGCAAGCTCAGTGCGATTCCGCCGTCGAGACTCTGAACGCCGCAGTTGAGGCATTCAACAGCTCTGCCGACCAGGTTCAAACCTACGGCATGGAAGCGGGCGTGTGGTACACCAATTCTACCGAGAAATGGAGTGGCACTAAGCAGGGTATCGGCGGTTATACCCCCTTCGATAATCAAAACGCGTTGTACAAGCTTAACGACGACGGCACCTTCACCGTGCGTGTGAAGACCTATGGCAAGTTGTTCAAGGTCGATCAGGTTGCCTATGGTGACGACAAGATTGACGCGACCAAGACTGGTCAATGGAACCAGGGCTTGGGCTACAAGGGTCCTGACACCATGTGGGACTTCACTGTTTCCGATTTGTCGCAGGTGACCGCTTATGTAACGGGCGCATACCAAAACGGCACTTCGCTTTCGGCCGAGCCGTTTACGCTAGCCATCGATGGTTTGTCGCAGGGTGGCGATTACGGCTTTACGAAGGCGGCTTCGCAGCTTGACGATGGAGCGCTTTATCAAGCGTGGGCGTACGGGAAGGCGCTTGCGCGCGACGAATCGAAGCTCGATGCCTATCAGCAGCTGCAAAGCGCGCTTAGCGCTGCCGAGGGCATTCGTTCGGCGGTGAAGCAGGGCAAAGATACCTACACGCAAGCTGATATCGATGCGGCGACCGCACGCGTGAACGAGGCTATCGCGGCATACGAAGCGCCCGTTGCCGACCCGACGTTCGGCTTGGAGGTGGGGGTCTTCTATAACCGCACGCGTCTGAACGATTCCGTGGCCGACGCGAATGGCACGAGCGTCAAAAGCGACGGCCCCATTTCTTTGGGCAAAACCACGTTTCGCTTGAATGACGACAAGACGTTTGAGGTGACGCTTGCCCTGCCCGAAGTTTCCGGCAATTCCGGCAGTACCGTGGAGTCGGTGGAGCTAAGCTCGACCGATGATGCTTCCACCGCAAAGGCCGCAACGCAGATCGGCGGCGGTGCGGGCGTGGCGCAGTTCCGTGCGGATGTCGCCTCGCTCGAAAACGGTTTCTATGCGTGGATAACCTATACTGACGCCGCCGGTGTAAAGCACGAGAATTCCAAGTTCCAGGTGAAGCTTGATTTTTCTGCCGAGGACGGTTACGGCTTCACGAAGCTTGCCAACCAGGACGACACGCGCAAAGACTTGTATGCGCAAATAGTTGCTGCTCAAAATGTCGAGCAGGGCAATAAGACCACTGCCGCTTGGAACACTTTGCAAGAGGCGATACGCGCAGCGCAGGATGTCTACAAGCAAGATAACGCTGCCGAGGGTGTCTACACGAGCGCTGCCACAACGCTTGCAAGCGCAGTCGAAGAGTTCAACAAGTCGGCTGAGGGTCCCACGATCGAGAAAGATACGCGCTATGGCTTGGTAATCGGGTCGGTATACGAACTGTCATCGCCGTCGAGCAATCTTGTGGTTGTGGGTGCGGCTAAAAACAAGCTCAGTTCGGCGAACTTCCATTACATCGCACGCGCCGACGGCACCTATGACATCGATCTGTATGCCTGGTCTGCCGATATCGAATCGGTGAAATATTCCACCTCCAACAACCTTTCGGGCGCTTCCGCTGCGGTGAAGACAGGTGACCATAATTGGCGCATCAACGTGCCGAACATCGCCGGTGTGGCATATGCATGGATAACTTACACCGACGCCGATGGCGTGCTGCACGAAGACGAGCAAGTGACTATATCTCACAGCAACCTCGCCAACAAGTCGTTTAGGGATATGAACCAGCTTGACAAGGGCTTGCTGTATGCGGCCTATCACGCAGCCGATGATATCGAGTACGGAAGCAAGCCCGAGGGCATATGGGTGAGCTTCTGCGAGGCACGCGATGCGGCCAGCACGCTGCTGAGGAATTCCAGCGGCAAGGAGCAAAGCGACATCGATGCCGCGCGCGATGCCATGAACGAAGCTGCCGAAGCTTATCGCAATGCGGCTGACGACCCCAACGGCGGCAAATATGGCCTTGAAGCAGGTGCTTGGTACACCAACTGGAAGGCTCGCCTGACCGACGCCGATGGCAACAAGCTTTTGGCGGGCGATGAGCAGAACCCGTTTGTTTACGGCAGCGATTATTACGGCATCGAGGTCGATGGTTCGGCGTTCGTCATCCAGATGTGCGGCATCGATAAAGATGGCGAGAACAGCATAGCCTCTGTTAAATGGAGCCAAGCCGATGACGAATCCACGGCAAAGGACGCCACCAAGGTGAGCGGCCGCGTGGGTTCTTATAGCCCTGGTCCTGCCAATTGGCAGCTCGACGGGGTAGAGGACCTTACCAAACCCGTTTACCTGTGGGTAACCTACACCGATCAGCAGGGCGTGGTGCATGAGAATGCCAAGTTCGTCAAGAGCCTGTACGGTTTGGGAGCTTCGGCTACGCATGCGTTTGTAAAAACCTCGCGCTCGGTTGATTCCAGTGCTCTTTATAAGGCGCTCAAGCAGGCAGAGGCAATTGAGAAGGATGCTACCAAGAGCGATCTCGCCTGGGTGACGTTCGACCTTATCCGCGAGACCAATTACGTGTACTACGCGAATAAGGCAGACGGCGACACGCAGGAGAACATCGACGTCGCCACGCAGCAGGTGCTCGACGCCATCGAGGCGTACAAGAACTCCGAGAGCAATGACGCGCTTGATTTCGCGAATTTGTCTGACGGTACTTACACGGTGAATGTCGAGATGCGCAAGGTTGATAATCGCGATTCGCTTTCGATGTCCAACGAGGCCATCAATCACGAGGTTGAGCTGACGGTCGAGAACGGCGAGTATTATCTGACCTTTGACTTCCAGGGTTTGAAATATCTTGACAAGGATGGCTATCTGGGAAATCTTAAGTACTACGACGAAGGTTATACCTACGGCAAGTACGGCTCTCCCGAGGGCGATTTGGTCGATGCTACGGTTATCACAACGCAGAAGGACGCTGAAGGCAACGACGTTTACGATGGGTTCAATACTCCTGGCTCGGCGGACAAGAACTTCGAAGGGCTCTATCCCGACAAAGTGCGCATAAAGTATGTGCCGACAGCGCGCAACGATGCCGATGGCTATATCCCGTTGCAGGTGTTCGTGCCGGTTATGGAATCGATTCAGGAAGGCAACGGCACTCAGGACGTGCTTGCCAAGGTGGACAAATCTTCCGTCAAAAAGGTTGCCGACCAAGGCGACAGCGTGAACAAAAATGACCTTCAGGCTAAGGTAACCGCAGCTAATTCTGCTCTTGCAGGCAGCAAGAAAAACGTTGATGCGAACGAAGCGCTGAAAACGGCGATGGACGAGGCTGCCAAGGTGCTCGACAAGGCTGATGCTACTCAGGAAGAAGTCGATGCAGCGGCGGATGCTCTGCAGAAAGCAATCGATAAGTTCAACAGCCAGCCCGATGCGATCGTTGTCAACAAGAGCGAGCTTGCCAATGCGATTAAGGCTGCAGAGGGTGTTACTCGGGACAACAAGACCGATTCCGCTTGGGATGCGCTGCAAGATGCAATCAGCAAGGCTAAGCGTGTGAACAGCGATGCCAATGCGACGCAGGCGGACGTGAATGCGGCAACCAGTGCGCTTAACGAGGCTGTGAAGACTTTCAAGGCCTCGGCTGATAAGGCGGACGAGACGCTCGACTTCTCCAATCTGCCAGCTGGTACTTACAGCATCAACATCGATATGTACAAGATGAACCGCAAGGATAAATCGATGTCCGATGCGGCCATCAACCACAAGGCAAAACTCACCGTTGATGCCAACGGTGACTATTGGATTACCTTTGATTTCGCAAGCGTGAAATCGGGCACCACCAACGGCTATCTGGGGAGCCTTTCGTACTACGACGAGGGTTATACCTACAGCGGGGCTACGGTAAACGGAACGGTTGTCGCCGGCACGGTTGTCGACTATCAGACCGGGGTCGATGGCAAGCAATATCCCAACCGCGTAACGGTGAAGTTCGTGAAGACGGCACGCAACGACGCCGATCATTTCATCCCGCTGCAGGTGTTCGTGCCGGTGATGGAAGAGATTGCGGCCGATTGCGGCAAGCAGGATGTCCTTGTCAAGTACGACCCGTCGTCGATCCAAAAGCTTGATGGCGAGATTCCCGACCAAACGATCCCAGGTGTGAACGGGGATGGCAACAATGGCGCGGATAACGGCAATGGTGGCAACAACGGTGGCGCCACGATAACCGCGCCGAGCAAGGTGACTGCTTCTAAATCGGGCGTCACAGCTGCAACTGCCAACGGCGTGACGGCGGCGAAGAGCGCGAGCCTTGCGGCTAAGACGGGCGATAGCGCTAAGCAGATTGTCACGCTTGCCCTTGCGGGCTTTGGCGGTTTGGCTGCGGCGGCTTACGCAGCGATGCGCCGCAGGTTCGGCAAGCAAGAAGGCGAGGAGTAACCGATGCAAACGCGCAACGGCGCGACGCTTTCGCGCGCGAATGTCATTGCGGTGTGTGTGGCAATCGCGACGGCGCTGATCATCTCGATCGGCGCCGTCATAGCCCAGCCAGGACAGGCATTTGCTTCCACTGGCTATACGGCAACCGCCACGCCGTATTATCGCAACCCTGCAACGGGCGTCATCGAAGATTCCGGTGGTGAGAATTCCGAGGTTTTGGGTCAATCGATGACCGAGGGCTGCGTGTCCCCGGTGGCGTTTCTCGAGATCGATGATGCGGGCAACCGTTATGTCACGTTGCGTTTGGGCCTTATGGACAACATCAACAACGTGAACATTTTGGCTGATGACGATTGGACGAATTCGTATTATCAATGTGCGCCGCAGACCATAGCGGTTGATGACGCGACTACCGATTTCCGCATGCTGGTCGGCAGCGAAGGCGCGATTTTCCGCATCAATATGTATGTGGTTCCCATGGGGCGCGAGGTCATCTTCTACGTGGCTCTTTCGGGTTTTAGCGAAGGTAATCCTTACGGCTTCTACATGGAAGACTCCTCCACGAGCACGGCTGATGGCGGGCAGGTTGTTTCCGGTAGCGCTGCCGCCGCACCGAGCGCTGCAAGCACAGGCGCCGCCGCAACCACCGGCTCAACCGCAAGCGCATCTTCTGCGACGGCGCCAAGCGCCGCATCGAGCGCGGCGCAGCAGCTTAAGGCCAAGATTTCCGAAGCCGAGACCCAGCTTGAGAACAGCGCGAAAACCGACGAGCAGAACGGTGCTTTGCAATCGGCGCTCGACGAGGCAAAGGCCGTGCAGCAGAAAAACGATGCGACCGACGACGAACTTAAGGCCGCGGCCGACAAGCTTGGCGATGCTTTGACCACGTTCAAGAATGCGCTTTCGGAGAACTCGACGGCGGGTGTCGCCGAAGGTATCGAAGAATATGATGCCTCGGGCAACAGGGTTTCCGAAGAAACGGCTGCTGACGGTACGGTGAATATCCCTGTGTCCACTTTGGTCGTGGGTGGCGTTTTGCTGCTGGTGATTGTCGGCGGCGTGGTGTGGTTCTTTGCATATTATCGACCGCGGCATACGGGCGGCGTGCAAAACGCCGCGGTTGCTGCGGCTATGCCTGCAGATGGGGCGTTCCATCCGTACAAGGCGGGCCCTGCGGTGTTGTCGGACAGTGCTTCTCCCGGTGCGTTCGATAACCCGACGGAGCCCATCGACGGATACCGCGGTACTTCTGCGATGACGGATGCTGTCTGCGCGTTGCCTGATCAAAGGCAAGGTGGCAACGGTGTTTGCTAGCAACGGCTTTGCAGGTCGGTGCATTTCGAGGAGAAATGCACTGACTGTTGCGGGTTTTGGACTTGTGGGAGCCGCTTTGGGGCTGGGAAGTTTGACTGGCTGCGTGAACCAACATCCCGATCGCGATGGGCAGGGCAACGAGCAGCGCTTGGTGGCAACTTCGCCGGCTTCGGCCGACATAACCGATAGATTGAATCTTGATTTGGTGGGCGTTTGCTCGAGCACGGTGAGCACTATCCCCGATCGCTATGCCGATGCCAAGCAGGTGGGTACGGCTATGTCGCCCGATCTCGAGATATTGAAGTCCCTCGACCCCACTTATGTCATTTCGCCAAGCTCGCTTCAAAGCGATTTGCAGCCGAAATACGCAGGTGCTGGGCTTGCGTGCATATTTCTCAACTTGCGAAGCGTTGACGGTATGTACAAATCGATCGACGGCTTGGGCAAGAAGTTTGACCGCGAGAGCGAAGCTGCAGCGTTGGTTTCGGAATACAACCAGTTCATGGATGACTATCGCCAGAAAAACGCCGGAAAGGAAAGCTCGCGCTGCCTGGTTCTTATGGGTTTACCGGGGAGTTACATCGTGGCAACTGACAACAGCTACGTGGGAAGCCTCATGGCTCTTGCCGGGGGCACAAATGTATACCAGGACACTGACATGGAATTTCTCAATGCGAACACCGAGGATATGAAGCAAAAGGAGCCTGACATCATTTTGCGTTGTGCGCATGCCTTGCCAGAACAGGTGGTCGAGATGTTCAATGAGGAGTTTTCCACCAATGATATATGGCGTCACTTCAAAGCGGTTGAGCAGGGACGCGTGTATGATTTGCCCTATGACCAGTTTGGCATGAGCGCCAAGTTCAACTATCCCGACGCTTTAGAGACGTTGCAGCCGCTGCTGTACGGGAAAGCGTAGGGGATATGATTGGTCTACGAAGGAAAATCATTTCATTTGCTGCGGTGGCGGTAGCGCTTGTCGTGTTGTTTTTGTTTGCGGTGAACACGGGCAGCTTGCAGGTTTCGCCCGGCCAGCTTTTCGGCGGGCTGTTCATCGAGTACGATCCCGATGTGGCGACGGTTTACGATTTGCGTTTCCCGCGCATCTTCATCGCCATGGTGGGCGGTGCGGCTACGGCGGTTTCGGGTGTTCTCTTGCAGGCGGTTATTCGCAATCCTCTGGCCGATCCGGGCATTATTGGCATCAACGCCGGTGCTTCTTTTGCAGCTATTTTGATCACGACATTTGTGCCCACGCTGTTCTTTTTCACGCCACTTTTTGCCTTTTTGGGCGGTTTGGTGGCATTTGGCTTGGTGTATGCGCTTTCGTGGAAAGGCGGCCTTTCTCCGTTGCGCATTATCCTGGTGGGTGCGGCGGTAAGCGCTATGTTCACGGGTATTTCTTCCGCGCTCGACAGCGGTACGGGGTCGAGCATGTCGAGCGTCACGAGCATCGTCAACGCTAACATCACTATGAAAACTTGGAGCGATTTCTGGACTCTTTTGGGTTATGCGGTTGTTGGCTTGGCGCTTGCCGTTTGCGTATGGCGGCGCTGCGATTTGTTGGCGCTTTCCGACAAAACGGCGCGCTCTATCGGCGTAAATGTTGACCGCACGCGTATCTTCGTGTCGTGCATCGCCGTTTTGCTTGCTTCTATCAGCACGGCGATTATCGGGCCTATCAGCTTTTTGGGTCTGATCGTGCCGCATATCGCGCGTCTTTTGGTGGGCTCGGGGCACAAGTGGCTCATTCCATTTTCCATAGTGCTGGGGGCCTTCTGCCTGCTTTTGGCTGACACCATTGGGCGAACCATCGCAGCGCCTTATGAGATTAGCGCGGCCGTCATTATGTCGGTCATTGGCGGGCCTGCATTTATCTTGCTGTTGAAGAGGGCGGGTGCCGGTTATGGCGAATAGTTTGTTTACGGTTCGGGGGCTGCATTTCGCCTACGGTGATCACGTTATTTTCGACGGGTTGGACCTTGTTTTGCATGAAGGCGTGGTTACTACGCTTATCGGTGCAAACGGCAGCGGCAAGACCACCTTGTTTAATTTACTGACTAAGCAGTTGCGTCCTCAGGCGGGCGATGTTTATCTGCGTCGCGGGAACATCGCTTATATCGGGCTGCGCGATTTCGCGCGCTTGGTGTCCATCGTTCATCAGCGCAATACGGTGCCGACGGATCTTTCGGTTGCCAAGTTGGTGGGTTACGGGCGCGAACCTTATCACGGGTTGGGTCAAGTTGCCGCCACCGAGGAAGACGATGCTATGGTGGCATGGGCGCTCGATGTTTGCGGCTTGAGAGATTTTGCCGATAAACCGGTGTCTTCGCTCTCGGGCGGGCAAAGTCAGCGCGCATGGATTGCCATGGCGCTTGCGCAAGGTGCGCGCGTGCTGCTGCTTGATGAGCCGACGACGTATCTTGACGTGCGTTACCAGCTGGATATCTTACGGTTGGTCAGGCGCTTGAATCGTGAGTTCGGGCTAACCGTGGTGATGGTTCTGCACGATATCAACCAATCGCTTTACTACAGCGACGAGGTTGTGGCTCTAGCTGATGGACGCATAGTCGCCCAGGGAGCTCCCGAGCAGGTTGTCACTCCCGCGATCGTGCGAACCGTGTACGGTATCGATCTCGACATCGCAGAGATAAACGCCAAGCCTTTCGTCCTCTGTGTCTAGGGTGACACGTTCCAGCGACCGTCTCTGGCACTTTTGGTGGTGACGCGTTCCAATGGTCGCCTCTGACACTTTTGACGCATGTTTGGCAGATGGATGCGACGAAATTCGTTGATGACATTATAGGAAAGTAGATGAAATGGAAGACGAACGTACGATATCTGAGACAAGGTCGGGCGATTCTCGTCTAATCAATGGGTTATGGGCCGCAGCTGGCTTTGTCTTTTTCGCGCTTGGCGCAGTTGGCGTTGCGTTGCCTATTCTGCCTACCACACCTTTTATCCTGCTCGCCGCTTTCTGTTTCGCTCGATCTTCTAAGCGGCTAAACGATTGGTTTAAAGGAACCAAGCTTTACAAGCAGGTTCTTGAAGGGTATGTCACCAAGCGATCGATGACGGTGAAAGCGAAGCTTTCGATTTTGGCGCCGGTTACCGTTTTGCTGGCAATCGGTTTTATTCTTATGTCGCGCGTGCCTGCTGCGCGTGCGGTGCTCGTCGTCATCTGGATTGCCCATATCATCTATTTCGGCTTCGTGGTGAAGACCGAAAGATGAAACGAAGGCGCAGCCGGGCTCGTATTGCCTTGGCTGCGCCTTCTCGCGGGGTTGACGAGCTGCAGTTGAATCACTCCGAAGAAGCTATATCGCCAAGAGGGGCGAACCTGGTCGCCTTACCGGGTTCGCCCCTCTTGATTTAGTGATCGAAAAGTGCCAGAGACGATCGATGGAACGTGTCACCGCATGGTGGTGAGCATTTGTTCGGCGGTGGCTAAAGTGTTGATGATGTTGCGGCGCGAGAGCGTGCCGACAACCTTGCCGTCTTTTACCACGGGCACTTTCTTGATGCGCCGCTCGGCAAGCGTGTTGAAAGCCTCTTCGGCGTCTTCGCCCACGCCCATAGCGATGACTTTCTTGGTGGCGATGCGCATCACATTCAGATCAAGCAGGGTAGAAAGGCGCGTCCAAAAGTCCTCGCTCTCCACAATGCGGTAGTAGTTGGTGCCGTCGTTGTAGTTGCCGCTTTCGTTGGAGAGGTATTTCATTATGTCGCCGTCGGAAATAAAGGCGACCAGGTTGTTTTCGCTATCGACTACGGGCAGGCCGCTGGTTTCGGTAGCGCGCATGGCGTCAATCGCCTCGCGGATGGTGGCGTCTTCGCGCACGGTGTTGGGAGTGGGGTTCATGACGTCGACGACAAGGAACGGACGGTCGACGCCGGGAATCCCCTGCGTGCGTTCAATTTGCTTGGCGCGTTCGGCGAGATCGGCCTTACGCTTCGCCTCGACGGTTTCGTCTGCTTTGGTGTCGCGCACGAAGAAGAGGATCGACAGGACAACGCAGGCGAGCATGACCGCCATGCCGCAGAAGGACACATGCACGCCTGCATAGGTGACTTCCAGAGTACTTGCCCCTTCGGGCGCGAACAGATGGCCAAGGGCAGTGAGGCTCACGATGAACGCGGTGCCTACCGACACACCCACCTGGTTCATGGTGGAGGAAAGCGCGTTGGCGTGCTGAACCACCTTGTTGTCCAGCGAATTGACGCCCCAGGTGTTAAGCGGAGTGGATAAAAACTGGATGCCGATGGACATGGTCGAGTACACCACGGTGACCATGATGATCGACATATCCATATTGAAAGTGGTTATGCCAAATGCGCCTATGCCCAGCACGCAAGCGCCGAAGATGGCCAACCCGCGCACGCCGTAGCTGTCGAACAAACGGCCGGCAACCAGGCCGCAGATCGCGCCGATAACTGCGCCCGGCAGCATCAGCAAGCCGGAAACCGTTGCGCTTTGCCCCATAACCTGCTGCACGTAAATAGGCAGCACGACCTCGGAGCCGATCATCGATGCCTGCAGCAGCGCGATGATGATGACCACGGTGCGGAACTTGCGGCTTTTCAAAACCTGGATGCGCAACACCGGGGTATCCAGCTTGAGCTGGCGACGGCAGAAGATGCCGAGGATAACAAGGCCGGCTACGATAAGCACGATCGGCACGGCGATGTTGGCTGCAGTGGTGGAAGAAGAGATGCCGTACAGAAGACTCAGCATGCCGACAAGGAGCATCGCAACCGACGGCGCATCAAAAGGCACTTCCTCGAAATTGTCGAAGTTGGTAAGCGTCTTGAAAGCGAAAGCATCAACGATGACGCAGATAGCGGCGATAACCACGAACAGCATGCGCCAACCAACGCTATCCACCAGCACGCCCGAAAGCGTAGGGCCGATAGCGGGCGCAAACGCGATCATGAGACCGACCATGCCCATGGCGCTTCCGCGCTGTTCGCGCGGGAAGATGAGCAGGATGAGCGTGAACACCATAGGCATGATAATGCCCGTAGCACAGGCCATCATGACGCGCCCGAACAAGATCATCTCGAAACCGGGTGCGCACGCTGCGATGATGCACGACACGCCGAACCAGGCGATGCAGCCGATGAACAGCTTGCGCGTGGAAAATTTGCCGATAATGAACGCATTAAGCGGTATGACAACGGCCTCTACCAGCGAATATGCACTTGTAAGCCACTGTACCGTGGTTGCATCCACTCCCGTATCGCGCATGATGTGGGGCAGCGCTGGCGACAAAAGCGTCGCGTTCAAGATCACAAGTATCGCTCCGGAGAGCAATACCGCTACCATCATTTTTTGTTGCTTAGTTAATCCCATAAACGTTCAAGGCTCCTTCAAGCGGTTTGTTTCTTTTTGGTTGTATCGAGAATCGGGAGCGGAGATGCTCCCTGTGTCTGCATGCGGGCCCTCTTCCCGCTACATTCGCCGGCCGCAGCTTAACCGGGAACGGTGTTGCATCGAGCGGCGCGGAAGCAATCTTGTTGCTTCTAGATATGCAACGGTGGTTTCCGCGCCGCAATCGCGTCGTTCGACTCAACGGTTTTCCTATTCTAACGAGTTGTTTGCCGGATTTCACGGGGCTATTTTTCGGCGTTATTAATTCGTCATATTCGGTTGGAGCGGCGCCTAAAATACGTTGGAATCGCTTTTCCGCAATCCGTTGACGGGCGCGTTCTCCGCACGACCATCAAGCGCTGCTAAACTGAAAGAAATGTCTCGTGCATACTTTCTTCATAAGTTGCGGTTTGCCGCAAAACGGTTTGGCTGAGGAGTTCTTCATGGATGCGAACGCTATGTATTTGGGGGTCGACCTTGGCGGCTCGGCCACGAAGATGGGTATCGTCGACGGCTTGGGCAATTTGGTCGGCAACGCCGTGATCGACACGCCCGAACTGCATGACGCGGCGCAATGCCTCGCTCATATCGCCGCCATGGCGGAATTCGCCCACGACCTGGGCGTTTACACCTCGGAACTTGCCGGTGTCGGCCTGGCCCTCCCGGGGATCATCGTGAACGGCGTACCTGAGCTTACGCCGAACGTGCAGGTGGAATGGCCCATCTTCATGGATCTTATGCGCAAGGAGTTTAGCGGCAAGCAGATCGAATGCATCAACAACGCCAACGCCGCAGCTCTCGGCGAGATGTGGCACGGCGCCGCCGAAGGTGCGCAAAGCACCATGCTCGTCACCGTGGGAACAGGCATCGGTGCGGGTATAGTGGCTGATGGACGCGTGGTGCAGGGCCGCGGCGGCGCTGGCGAGATAGGGCATCTCACCGTGATCCCCAACGGTCGTCCCTGCCATTGCGGCCGTGCCGGTTGCGTGGAGCAGTATGCTTCGTCGCGCGGCATCGTCGCGAGTTTTCGTGAGGCTCAGGCGGCGGGCGTAGCTGCCACGAGCGCGCATGAGCCGACAAGCGACATCGATTCTCAGGCGGTGTTCGAAGCGTACGCCGAGGGCGATGCGCGTGCTGTTGCCGCCGTGGAGACGTTCGTCGACACGCTTGCCTACGCGCTTTCGCAGACTACTTGCGTGGTTGATGCCGATGTGATCCTTTTGGGCGGCGGCGTTGCCGGCGCGGCTGATATGTTCATAGATGATCTTCGGCGCGAATACGCGGCTCTTTGCCTGCCTACGTGCCGCAACACGAAGATTCGCGTTGCCAAGCTGGGGAATACCGCCGGCATCGTTGGGGCTGTGCGCTATGTGCAGATGATGCACGAATCGAACAGCCCCTTCGACGACATTTTCGGGGTTGGGTTCTGATGGCGGCGGAAGGGATTGCGCCTGATTGTCGCAGTGCCATAGACCTCGAAGCCAAAGCCGAGGCGGTGGCGCTGGCGAAAACCAAGCAAAGCGCTGGTTGCTGTTTTGTGCTGGCTGTTGTCGCGGGCATGGAGATAGCCCTTGGCGCCACGCTTATGCTTGTGGTGAAATCCGATACGTCGTTGAGTTTCGCGGCTTCGCAGCTGCTGGGCGGGGTGGGTTTCTCACTCGGCTTGCTGTGCGTGATAGTTGCCGGGGCAGAACTTTTTACCGGCAATGCGCTCATGGTGTGCGCTACGCTCTCGCGCAAAATAACCTGGTCAGCGCTTGTGAAGAATTGGGCGATTGTCTATGCGGGCAACTTGGTGGGTTCGTTGGCGATGGTGGGGCTTATGACGGGCGCGCAGATTGCCAGCATGAACGGCGGGGCGCTTGGTGCGGCTATCGTGAGCGTTGCCAGCGCAAAGATCAGCCTAGAGTGGGGGACTATATTCTTTCGTGCGATTCTCTGCAACGTGCTGGTGTGCTTGGCGGTATGGATGGGGTTTGCTGGGCGCACGGTTATCGATAAAGTGTTCACCACCATCATTCCCGTTATGGCTTTTGTCGCTTGCGGTTTTGAGCACTGCATCGCCAACATGTATTTTTTGCCCATGGGAATGGCGACGCTTGCTATCGGCACTTGCGACGGCGCTTCGGCACAGGTGGTGAATTTGGCCGGTGCGGTTTGGAACATCAGCGCCGCCACGCTGGGCAATATCGTCGGCGGCGCTGTTTTCGTGGGCTTGCTGTATTGGCTTGCTTACGCGAAACGCGATCGAACGGGCAAGTAGGTGGGCGCGGCGCAGCGTCGTCGGCTGCTGCTCTGAGGCGACCCGCGAGCTCGACGCTGGTGGGCGACCCCGTCGCTAGTTGACGCTCACCTCGCCCTTCAAGACGCGCTGATAATCGGCGTAGTTTTCCTTAAGCAAACGCTGGGTGTCCAGGCTGTAGGGGCATTTCTTGGAGCACTGGCCGCATTCGAGGCAATCATTTACCTTTTCCATTTCGGCTTGCCATTCGGGGGTGAGCCAGCCTTGCGAGGGCGCGCGGCGAAGCATCAGCGAAATGCGTGCGCACTGGTTTATCTTGATGCCGACCGGGCAGGGCATGCAGTAACCGCAAGCGCGGCAGAAATCGCCTTGTAGTTCCGTGCGCTCTTTGGCGATGAATTTTTCGATCTCAGGCGTCATTTCGGGGGTGTTATCCATGTACGAAAGCCATTCTTCTAGCTCGGACATGCGCTGGATGCCCCAGATAGGCACGAAATTCTCAAAGTCGCGCACATAGGCCATCATCGCGCGCGAATTGGAAACCAAACCGCCCGACATGCCCTTCATGCCGATGAAACCCATGTTCGCATCGATGCACTTTTGCAGCAGGTCGAGCTCGCGCTGCGTGCACAGGTAGTTCATGGGGTACTGCATGGTTTCGTACAGGCCCGAAGCCACCTCGTCCTCGGCTGTGCCGATGCGGTGCGCGGTAACACCGATGTGGCGGATTTTCCCTTGCGCTTTGGCTTCGAGCGCGGCTTCGTACATGCCGGTGCCATCACCCGGGTGGAAACATTCGGCGGGGTTGTGGAACTGGTAGATGTCTACGTAATCGGTCTTTAGCTCGGCGAGGGAGGTTTCGAGGTCGCTCCAAAACTTCTCGGGCGTTTTCGCCATGGTTTTGGTGGCGATAAAGATTTCCTCGCGTTTGGGGCCGTGCCATCCGGCTTCGTCGGGCTTGCCCCAGTTGCCGAAGGCCAGGCCGAGCTTGTGTTCGCTGTCGCTGTAGGCGCGGGCGGTGTCAAAGAAGGTCATGCCGCCCTCCCATGCGCGGCGCAGGATGGCCACGGCGACGTCGTCGGAGACGCGTTGGATAGGCAGTGCGCCAAAGCCGTTGGCGGGCGTTGTTATGCCTGTTGAGCCAAGTGTGACGGTTTTCATGGATTCCCCTCTCTCTTATGAAGATCACGGGATAAGGATAAATCCAACGAAGGCGCAAGCGAAAGCAAAAACGAATGCGCCTGCGATGTCGCGCGGAAAATGCACGCCTCCCACGATGCGGCAAAAAGCCACCACAATGCACGCGATAAAAGCTAGCGCGCCCCATATGGGCGAGAGCCACCACAGCGTGCAGGCGATTATCGCCGCGCTGAAGAGGTGACGGCTGGGGAACGACTTGCCACGCGTGTCTTTTTTGATGAGCGGATCGATGTCGAAGCTCTCGTAGGGTCGTGGTGCGTTGATGCGCGCGCGGACGACGCTTACCAAAACAAAGGAAATGGCGGGTACAAGCAGGGTTTTCCAGAAGCGTGCAGCTGCTGGGACCGTCGCCGTGCTGGGGGGCGCGGTTGCCGTGGCGGCCGCAGATGCCGCCGCTGCGTTCACTGCGTTTGTCGGCGCGGCGTCTCCGCCATCGCCGCACCCCGCAACCATTTGCACGAGCAACCAGATGAGTACGCCGATGTACCCGGCCGCGACGATGGCGACCAAGCCTTTGTCGAGCGTGTTCAGCACTCGCGGCGCCCATGCCCGTTTTCGCCATGGCGCGGATATTTGTTCGTACCAAGTGGTGTACATGTTGGATTGAGAGTAGCCTTTCACCCTAAGCGCAACAAAGCCTTTCTATCTGGGTATTCGGTATTTTACGTCAATTTCGCTCGGCACTTTGCGTTTAATCCGTTCGGCAAAATGTGTGCACTGCTGTTTGCCTCATCTGGCATCACGCCCTCTCGAAGCGTTTGCCTCTTTCGAGCATTCGGGCGTCTTTTAGCTTTTGCCCATCATTCGTATGGGATAATCTGGCAAGAATTGCAAGTTGTCTCGGCGCGGACGGCATAGCTCTGTCGTTTTCGTTCGCGCCGGTGCTTATCCGCAAGCTGTTTAAGGCGGTTTGATCTATGCATTTGAAATCGGTAGAAGAGGCTCCCGCGCCCAAGGTTTCGGTGCTGGTGCCCACGTATAACACCGAAAAATATCTTCAGCAAAACCTTGACGCGCTGGTGAGGCAAACCTTGCGCGATATCGAGATAATCGCGATCAATGACGGCTCGACCGATGCCTCGCTTGAAATCATGCAAAAATACGCCGCGAGTGATGCGCGTATCCACATCATCGATAAGCCCAACAGCGGTTATGGTGCGTCGTTGAATATGGGTATCGACCAAGCCCGTGGCGAATACATAGCAATCTCCGAACCGGATGATTACATCGAGCGTTCCATGCTTGCAAAAATGTACAAAGCGGGCAAGAAACATGATGCCGATTTGGTGAAATGCAATTATTTCGAGCACTTTGAGACGCGCGAGGAAAAGCATCGCAATTTAGATGGTTATCCGTACAACACCGTTTTCGACGCCGCCGACAAGCCTCAGGTCATTTGCACGGTTCCCTCTATCTGGACGGGGTTTTATCGGCGCGATTGGCTAAAAAGCGAAGGCATTCGTTTCCGCGAAACGCCCGGTGCGTCTTTTCAGGACACTGCATTCGTTATGAAATCGTGGTTTGCGGCGCGCGCCGTTGTTTTGCTGCGCAAATGTCTGGTGCACTATCGCATGGATAACCCAAACTCGTCAGTGAAGACCAGCAATAAGGTGTTTGAGGTGTGTGACGAGCTTGCCGAAAGCCAGGATTTTCTTCGTCAGCGCCCTGCGCGTTACAAGGCGTTCATTCCTTGGTTCCATGTGGATAAGTGGGGAAAATACCAATGGAATTATGAACGCATAGAGGCAGATCTGCATGCGTCGTTTGCAAAGCGCGCGCGCGACGAGTATGCGATAGCGCAAGAGGCGGGCGAGCTTGACTTGTCGTTGTTCGACCCCGCGGCGGCCGCTCAAGTTGCCGACCTTATGCAGCTTAACCCCGAGGCGTTTGCTGCAAAATACCAAACGCTACTTTAGGAGACGGAGCTGCCATGTCCGAAAAAACGCCAATCGCCCCCCGCATCGACGTCTCGAGTCAGCCAGCGAACGCATCGATGACGCCTTCCGTGCAAGAGGCGTCATCGCCATCCGCAAAAGCTTCCGATGCTCCCAAAATAACGGTAATCGTGCCACTCTATAACTGCGAAAAATACGTGGCGGAATGCTTGCAATCGCTGCAACAGCAAACTCTCCCCGATTTCGAAGCTATCTGCGTAAACGATTGCTCTCCCGACAATAGTTACCTGGTTGCCCAAGGGGCGGTTGCGGGCGATGCTCGCTTCACGTTCCTCTCGCTCGACGAAAATCGCGGCCCGGGCGGCGCGCGCAACGTAGCGCTCGATAAAGCTCGCGGCAAGTACATCGTTTTTCTCGACAGCGATGACTTCTTTGTGCCTGAGGCCTTGCAGAAGATTTACGAGCGAGCCGAGATGCAGCAGCTCGATGACATGTATTTCAACGCGAAGTCGTTTTACGAATCGGCTGCGGTGCATAAGCGCGTGAAGGAAGACTTTAGCCACAGGCCGGCTTTCGATGGTGTTGCCACGGGACGCGAGCTTTTCACGTTTTTTCAGGAACGTGGCGAGTTTTGGCCGCAGGGAGCCATGCGCATGGTGCGCCGTGGTCTGCTTCGCAAAAATGGCATCCGCTTTCGCGAAGGCATCATCCACGAAGATATCCTGTTTACATTTCAGACCCTTGTCGAGTCGCAGCGCAGCTCGTTTCTCAACGAGCCTATCTACATGCGTCGCGTGCGGGAGGGCTCGGTGATGGGACAGCGCGCTCGGTCTATTCGCAACGTGCAGGGACATTATGTGTGTTTAACCGAGATGAAGCGTTGGATGACACAGCACGCAGCCGAGCTTGACCAGCCGTTTGTCGCAGCCATGACTCGCCAAATGTACGATTGGCGTATGGTCGTCGGGCACGATTGGTCTGATGCTGTGTCTTCGCAAGATCGCGCAGAGTGGCTTTCTTCTTTGTCGCCAGAGGCTCAGCTCGATTTTTACCTAGACGTGATCCAACCCTCGGCGGGTTTGGGTGAGTATCTCAATTCGAAAACCTATAGACTAGGCGATGCGATCTTGTCGATTCCGCGTGCTGTGCGCGAAAAGTTGCACGAAGGGCGATGAGGCGAGCGGTTCCTCGGTTCGCTCTTTGATGCGGTTTCTTTTAGCAAGATGCTGCTCGAAACGGATGGAAATCATTATGGAGTGCGAAAGCAACGCATTTATGGCAAAACCAGCACCAGCGGTATCGGTTGTCATCCCCGTCTACAATGCAGCACCATTCATCGGCGAATGCCTTTCATGCGTGCTCGAGCAGACATTGCGAGATATCGAGGTTGTTTGCGTAGACGATGGTTCAACTGATGCGAGCGTTCAGATTATCGAGAAGTTCGCGCACCGTGACAAACGGGTTTTTCTTGTGCGGCAGGAAAACGCTGGTCCTGGTCCAGCGAGAAATGAGGGAATGGCCGCGGCGCGCGGCGAATATGTGACTTTCCTCGATGCCGATGACCATTATTTGTCAAATGATTACCTGTGGGTGCTTCTTGAAGGAGCGAAGGCGAACGGCGTTGACGTGTCGGCTGCTTGTTTCTACAACGATCACAATGGCCGTTTGGAGAAGGATTTTTCGGATGATCCCGATTTTGCGGGGTATACCTTCAAACGCGAGGGTGTGGTTTCATATCGCGATTATCAATTCGACTACGGATTCCACAGGTTTTTGTTCCGTCGCAGGCTGTTGATGGGTGACGGGCACTTTGATGGGGGCCTTGCGGTTGGTTGCGACGACCGTGCGGAAGACGATTCTTTGGGCGCTATTGCGTTTCCGGCGCTGGCTTTCTTTGAAGACCCGGTCTTTTTAGTGCGCGCACTTGATCGAGCGGGACGCTTTTTCGCCACCAACCAAGTTGGATATTGCTATCGCTGCGATTGCAAGATTTCGCGGTGGACAACTGAGAAAACAGCAGATCTTCTTGAGGGCGTGCAGCGCAATTTGGCTTATTCAAGGGAAAACAACCTTCCGCTGCTGCATTGGTATACGGTACGGCATTATGAGCTCGAGTCGGGCGATATCGGGCTGGGGGCCAATCCCGGCGTTTCGGTCGAAGCTGTGGCGGATAAGGTCGTTTCGGTTGAGCAAAACATCGATTGCAAACTACTTGTTCAGGTGGATTCTGCATACGCTCGCTTCGAGTCGCCTTTGATGCGGGAGCTGCGGCAAATTGCAAGCGGATCCCCGCTATGGAGGACGCGGTTAAAGTCTGTCGGTTACGCTGCAGAACATAACGAAATCGTATTTGCGGCAAAAAGCAAGCTTCGCGATTTCGTCCTGCGTGCAAAAGGTCGTTATTAGGTTTTGAGAAACGCCCGATTTGTTAACGGTAGAGCTTTTGGTTTTTGGTCATTTTATCGACTTGGTACTTTTAAACTCGATTCTATGAAGCTCAAGGAGTTCGGCGGGGATTTGTAGCAGCGGCTTTGTGCGTTTGCGGGGCTGAAAGCGTGGAGATACGGTGTCCCTAATCGCCCCATCGCTTTTGTTGGATATGGTTATCTTTCGGGTAAAATACCCAAGAACCCATATGGATAGATGATTTGATAAATGATATCGCGCGGCTGCGCGATATTCCGGATGATGAGGGAAGTATGACTGATTTTGAGCAGGGAAAACATGCCAAGCATGCGCGACCTAGCCAAGCGCAGCGACCCCAACAAACCGAGGTTCGTCAACAACAGGGTAGTCAGCCTCATGACCAACAATTAGCGGGCGTGCCGCAAGTTGGTGGTGGAGCCAGTCGGCGCGTCCAGCAGGGGGCGCAACGCTACCAGTACAAGGGATACAACCAGCAAGGTGGCGCCCAGCAGCACCCTACGCACCCTACGCAACCCGTGCAACCCGCACAAACGCAAGCCATGCCGCCGCAGGGCGTGCGGTCTCGGCAAAGGGGCAGCCGCCCTCAGCAGGGGTATTCTCAGCGCGATCCTCGTGCGCCGCAGGGTTCGCAGCGTGCCAATGCGGCACAGCGCGCTCAATATGCCCAATACTCTCGCAATGCCCAAGGCGCGCGCGGCGGCTATTCCGCGCAGGGGCACGTGTATCCGGGTCAAATGGCTGGGCAAACCAGCACCATAAATATGCCTTTGCAAAAAAAGAGCAAGCGCAAAAAGATCATCGTTGGTGTGCTTGTTGCATTGTTGGTGCTTATCGGTGCCGGTGCTGCGTTTGGCGCTGTGTATATGAACAAGATCGCCGGCAATATGACGCTTGACGATAGCACCAAAAAAGACCTTGACGGCGTCCTCGCCACGGCAGAAAACCCCTATGAGGAGCCGTTCTATATGCTGCTGGTGGGTTCCGACAATTGGGAAAATCATGGCGAGCGTTCCGACGCGCTGGTGCTTATTCGTGTTGACCAAAACGATCATCAGATCACGATGGTGTCGGTGCCTCGCGATACGCCGTATATGCTTAACGGCCAAAAGGTAAAGATAAACCAGGCATTTGCCGAGGACGGCGCTTCGGGCGCCGTTAAAGCCGTCGAAGACCTGACGGGCGTGAGCATTTCCTATTATGCCGAGATTCAGTTTTCGGGCTTAAAGGATTACGTCGACTCTATTGGTGGCGTTACGGTCGATGTACCGTACTCCATCGATTATCTGGTGTATACGGGCGACCAACCCATGATTCATATCGACAAGGGCGTGCAAACTCTCGATGGTGATGAGGCCGTTGCCCTTGCGCGTATGCGCACGGTCTACAGCGACGAAGAGGGACAGGATGCCGTGCGTCAGTCCAATGTGCGCGCGCTCGCCATGGCGATGATGAACAGCATCATCAAAGCGCCCGTCACCGATATCCCAGGTTTGCTCGATCGTCTTTCTTCTTGCGTGCAAACTAGCATGGACATGAATACCATGGTCAGCTTGGCAACTAATTTCGCTCAGGCGAAGGACGACGTAAAGCTGTACACGTGCACGGGTCCTTACAAAGGCGAGATCGACGCCGAAACCGGCTTATGGCTTTGCTATGAGGACCAAGCCGGTTGGAAAGAGCTTATGGATGTCGTGAAAGAGGGCGGCAACCCCAAGGAAGAGGGCGTTGGCAGTCAGGTTCAGAATAAGTAGCGTTTTCTGTGATATATTCAGTTAACGAAAAGGTTACGAACTCGGACATGACGCCCTTCGCGATTTCGTGCGGGGGGGGGGTGCCTCTTTGGATGAGATAGCAAACAGCGGAACTGTGGCGATAGACGAAGATTCGGCAATTGGGTGTGCAAATAAGCTTACAGCCGATGCTTGCGTAGTTGTGCCCGCATCCGGAGCGGCAAGCATCCCTTCTGGGATTGTTGCTGAGGCAGAGCGCGATGTCTGCGTAGGCGAAGGAGAGGCTATTGCTCCTGACCCCGAGGTTGCTGCTGCTGCCCAGCGTTTGCATGGACGCTGGGGCTATCGTTTTGTCAAACGTGCGTTTGATATAGCATTTAGCCTGGTCATCATGGTTTTGTTTTCGTGGCTATTTGCTGTTATCGCAATTGCTATAAAGGTCGAAGACCCCAAAGGACCGGTGATTTTTAAACAACGGCGCGTTACCAAGGATGGCCGCGAGTTCACCATGTACAAGTTTCGTAGCATGTGCGTCGATGCCGAGGCTAAGCTCGACGATCTTCGCAAGGCAAACGAGAAAACGGGTCCTGTATTCAAGATGGCCAATGATCCGCGTGTGACCAAGGTCGGTAGGGTTATCCGCAAAGTGAGCATTGATGAGTTGCCTCAGTTCGTTAATGTACTAAAAGGCGATTTGTCGGTGGTTGGCCCGCGCCCTGCATTGCCGTCTGAGGTGCTGAAGTACACCCCACGTCAACGTCAGCGTTTGCTGGCGAAAGCCGGCATAACCTGCTATTGGCAAACGCGCAAGAACCGCGATGCAATCACGTTTGACGAGTGGGTCGATTTGGATTTGATGTATATCAAGCAGTGCAGCGTTTGGGCTGATTTTAAATTGGTGATTCAAACTATTGGCGTTGTGCTTACAGCACAGGGGAGTTAGAAATGATCATCACCCGCACGCCATTCCGTATGTCGTTCTTCGGCGGCGGCACGGACATGCCCGAGTTCTTCAACGAACACGGCGGCTCCGTCATCTCCACCACCTTCGACAAGTACTGCTACGTGACGGCCAGGCACCTGCCCCCGTTCTTCGACTACTCGACCGAGCTGGCCTACAGCAAGATCGAGCGCGTGAAAGACCCCTCGGAGCTCGAGCACCCTGCCGTACGCAATGCCATGCAGATGCTGGACATGCGCGAGATGCGCGTGAGCTACGAGGCCGACCTGCCCGCCCGCTCGGGGCTTGGCACCTCCTCTTCTTTCGCCGTTGGCATGCTCAACGCCTTCCACTGCATGAAGGGGACCTACGCGAGCAAGGAGCGCTTGGCCAAGGAAGCCATCCACCTGGAGCGAGAGCTTTGCGCCGAAGCTGGCGGCTGGCAGGACCAGGTGGCCGCCGCGTTCGGCGGCCTGAACCGCATTGACTTCGCGGACGACGATTTCACGGTTCACCCCATCGTGATCTCTCCCGAGCGCAAGCGCGAGCTCGAGTCGAACCTGATGCTTTTCTTCACCGGGTTCACTCGCTTCTCGTCCGACATGCAGAGGAAGAACCACGTGGTCGACAAGGCCGCGCAGCTCGAGGAGATGCTCGCCTTGGTGGACGTGGCCGAGGGCGTGCTGACCGACAAGAGAAGGGACCTGGCCGAATTCGGCCGCCTGCTCGACACGACGTGGAAGCTGAAGCGCGGCACGGGGAGTCAGGTATCCACTGGCTCAATCGACGCCCTCTACGAGCGTGGAATCAACGCCGGCGCCCTGGGCGGCAAGCTGCTGGGCGCGGGCGGCGGCGGCTTCCTCGTGTTCTACGTGGAGCCCGACGCCCAGACGTCCGTGCACAACGCCATGGAAGGCCTGCTGCGCATCCCGTTCCGCTTCGAGAACGACGGTGCGGTGGTGGCCTACTACGGCCCGGAGGACTACGACCTTAAGGAGGCCCGATGATGGACGGCAAATGCCCCCAGACCGGCGAGGAGTGCCTGGCGACGTTCTTCCGACGCTATCCGGATATGGTCTCCTGCGAGCGAGAGGTGCGTGCCGCGCGAAAAAAACTCCTCGACGCCTTCAAGGGCGGTCATAAGCTGATGATATGCGGCAACGGCGGCAGCGCCGCCGACTCTGAGCACGCGGTGGGCGAGCTCATGAAGAGCTTCCGCTTCAAGAGACCCGTGGACGACGGGTTCAAGGCTGCCTACAGGGAGGCTAACGGCTGCGACGCCCCGGCCTGGTTGGAGGGCGCGCTTCCCGCGATATCCCTCGTCTCGCAGACGGCGCTCTCCACTGCGTTCGGCAACGACGAGGCGGCCGTGGGCGTGTTCGCTCAGCAGGTGTTGGGCTACGGCGAGTCCGGCGACGTGCTCCTGACGATCTCGACTTCCGGAAACTCCGCCAACGTGGTCGAGGCCGTCAAGGTGGCCCGCGCCAAGGGCGTCAAGGTGATTGCGCTGACGGGCAGTAAAGAGTCCAAGCTGTCGGCCCTGGCCGACGTGTGCGTGCGCGTGCCCCGCGAGGAGACCTTCCAGGTACAGGAGCTGCACCTGCCCGTATACCACGTCCTCTGCGCTGCCGTGGAGGCCGACGTGTTCGGGGAGGCTTCGCAGCAGTGAGGAGGTATAGGGAAGCCATAGTCTTAGCCGGCGGCTTCGGAACGCGCCTGGCCCACGTGGTGCCAGACGTGTGCAAGCCGATGGCGCCCGTGGCTGGAAGGCCATTTTTGCGTTTCGTCATGGACCAACTGGCCGCCGCCGGCGTCGAGCGCGCCGTGGTGGCCGACGGCTATCGCAGGGAGCAGATAGAGGATCACTTCAAGAATTTCTACCGTGGCATGGACGTGGTGTACAGCCCCGAGGAGAAGCCTTTGTTCACCGGGGGCGCTGTCAAGCAGGCGCTGGCCAAGTGCGAGGGCGATTGGGTGTTTGTCATGAACGGCGACACTTGGCTCGACGTCGACTTCGACGCTATAGAGGCTGTGGCTGACAATGCGCCCGATAGCGTCAAGGCCGTCATAGCCATGAAGCGCATGCATGATTTTGATCGCTACGGTACGGTGGACGTCGACGTGAACGGTGCGATAACTGCCTTTCATGAGAAGCGCTCCTGCGCAGAGGGGCTTATCAATGCGGGCACCTATCTGATTCGCAAGGACGCGCTTGCCGGCATGCCCCAGAAGTTCTCGCTGGAGAGCGACTGGTTCGAAGCTGTCGTCTCCGACGGCGCGCTGCTCGCCTGCGAGTGTGCGGGCGGGTTCATCGACATCGGTGTGCCCGAGGATTACGAGCTGGCGCAGACGATACTGGCGCCCTTGACGCGGGGCTGGAGGCTTGCCATGTTCGACCGCGACGGCACCGTCAATGTGGACACGGGGCACCTGTTCGAGCCCGGGAAGCTGGAGCTTATCTCCGAGACCGTGGGCCTCATGGCCCGCTACGCCGCAGATTCCGAGTGCAAGGTCGTCGTCGTGACCAACCAGGCCGGCATCGCGAAGGGCCTCTATACCGAGGCCGACATGCGCGCCCTGCACCGCCACATGGAGCAGGAGCTCGAGAAGCATGGTGCCCGCGTGGACGCTTGGTACTTCTGCCCGCACCATCCTGACTGCACCGGCTCGTGCGACTGCCGCAAGCCCGCCCCGGGCATGCTGCTCGCTGCCATGCGCGACTTCGACGCGAAGCCCGCCGACTGCGTGATGTACGGCGACAAGCCGAGCGACGAGGCGGCCGCCAGGGCAGCGGGCGTCGAGTTCAGGTGGGCTGGGGAGGCGAATCCGCGTGGCTAAAGTTTCAGGCAGCAAAAGATACGATTTCCTCGGGCTGCCCGTGGATGCTCTCGCACGCGACGAGGCACTTGAGCGCGTGGCGCAGCTTGCGCGCACGCCCGAGCCGTCGCACGTGCTGTTCCTGAACGTGGACGTGATGGTGAAAGCCGACAGGAACCCCGGGCTTAAACGAGCCATAGAGCATAGCGACCTGTCGCTCATGGATGGGAAGCCTCCGCTCAAGGTGGCTCAAAGGTGGGGAATCCCGCTGCCTGAGAAGGTGTCGGGTAGTGACTTCGTGCCCGCCGTATGTGCTATGGCTGCGCGCGAGGGGTTTTCAGTCTTCATCCTGGGCGGTAAGGAGGGCGTGCCCGAGGCGGCGCGTGACAACCTGCTGGCAAAGCACCCGGATTTAAACATCGTTGGGGCCTATTCTCCCAAGTTCGGCTTCGAGAAGGATTTTGCGGAATTGACGAAGATAAACGGTATGCTCGTCGAGGCTGGGCCTGACATCTTGCTGGCCTGCTTGTCGTGCCCCAAGCAAGAGATCTTCGTGGAGGGCAACAGGGAGACATACAAGGTCCCTGTGTCCATATCCTGCGGTGCTACTGTGGACTTCCTGGCTGGAAATGTCCAGCGTGCCCCCGAGTGGGTGAGCCGCGCGGGCGTCGAGTGGCTGTACCGCTTTGTAAAGGAACCGAAGCGGCTTTTCAAACGGTATTTTGTTGACAGTTGGCACTTCTTGGTGATGTGTCACAGGCATTCACCGATTCCGCAGGCCGCGGGCAATCGAGATTCATAGGAGGACCGATGGGACTCAAGATATACGCCCTCAAAGCGATGAACGGCTACTACTGGTGGCTGGACAAACTCAATAAGCAGGCTTTTATTCGCAAGTACCCGAAATACTTGCGCAAGCTTGGCGTGAGGATTAACGAGAAGCCCGGCGACTGTTGGATAAGCCCGACCATATTCCTGGACTCGTCGGGCTATGACATGATCGAGATCGGCGACGACTGCACCATCTCCTTCGACGTGGTCGTGCTCATCCACGACTACAGCATCAACAACGCCTTCAGGGCCGCCGGCATCGAGGCGGCCGAGCGCCACAGGGTCATCAAGCGCCCCGTCAAGATCGGCAACAACTGCTTCATCGGGGCAAGGGCCGTCATCATGCCTGGCGCAGTTCTGGGCGACAACTGCATCGTGGGCTCGGGTGCGGTGGTGCGTGGACGCATACCTGCGGGCTCCATCGTGAGCGGCAACCCTGCGACGGTCATTGCCGACGTGGAGGGCTTTGCGAAAAAGCACGCCGAGCGAAAAGACTACGAATTGGACGGGCGGTAGCGGTGAAGGTTCTGCAACTCGTCCTCAAGTGGGACAGCGGTGGCGTTGAGCGATACGTCGAAGACTTGGTGCGCGCCGCTCAAGTGCAGGGAATCGATTGCGTCGTTGCTTCGGTTGCTACCGCCGTATCGAGTGATTCGGTGGAGGGATTTGGACCGTTGGTAGACGGAGGAGTCAAGGGCGCGCTGCTCAATAGGCGAGCTATTGAGGGGTTCGTGAGCGACGGCGCCTACGACATCGTACATATTCACGGCAACAACGGTCTCGCCTTCGGGTTTGCACGCATGGCGACCAAAGCTGGAGCAAAAGCTATCGTTCATTCCCACAACAGCGCCTTTGGCGGCGGTGTGAAAGGTGCCAAGATTGTCTTCACGAAAATGGAGAGGCGCTTTTATTCGAAAGACTGCGCCGGCCTGCTTGCCTGCTCTCGTGCGGCGGGAGACTTCCTGTTTGCCAATCGTCCCTATCGGGTTGCTCCGAACGGTGTCGACATCGCTCGCTTCGCTTTTGACCCGGCAAAGCGCGTAGTCGCAAGGGACGAGCTTGGAATTCCCCTTGACGCTCCTGTTGCCGGTTTCGCAGCGAGCTTCATTGACGCTAAGAACCCGCTTTTCGCGCTCGAGATATTTAAGTTGCTTGCCGAGCGTTGTCCGGATGCTTGCTTCCTCGTGTGCGGCGATGGTGAGCTTCTTGGCGTGTTCGAAGAGGGAGCCGGTAGTCTGATGGAGGCCGGACGTTGCGTCTGCGCTGGTCGCGTGGCGGACATCGAGCGCTATTACTGCGCTATGGACGTTCTTCTTGCCCCGTCAAAATACGAGGGGCTCCCCATTAACCTGATTGAGGCTCAGACAAGCGGACTATCTGTTGTTATGAGTGATTCCGTCACCGAGGAGGCAGTTGTCATTTCCGAGCTCTGCACGCGTTTACCGCTCGGGGGTGGTGATGAAGCTTGGGCCGCTGCTGTCGAATGTGCTCTTGCGGGAGAGCAAAAGCGCTCGTCGGTCTATGAGAAGGCTGTTGCGGCTGCTGGCTTCTCCCAGCCCGAGTGCTTCCAGATTGTTTTCGATATGTATAGGGAGGTTGTGGCTCAATGATCCCCAAAACCATCCATTTTCTTGGGACGGCGGGCGGACTCGCAGAACTTCCTCTCGCAGGCGGACGTGCGCACCATCCCCTCTCTGCGAAGGGTTTCCCGCTCGTGCTGCTCGAGGTCCTCAGCATGGGGACGCCTGTCGTCGCCAGCGCGTGCGACGGAATCTTGGATGTCGTGCGTGATGGCGAGAACGGCCTGCTTGTGAAGCTCCGTCGTCACGCGAAACCTCGCCGAGACTGGCGCCCTCTACGCTGGCGCACTTGCACGGCTGATTAAGAGATATGACCGATAAGAGAAATGGGCGAATGGCGATGTCGATTTATAGCAATGGAGAGCATAAATGAGATTTTCTATCGTTATACCCGTGTATAACGTCGAAACTTATATCCCTTATTGTTTTGCTTCTGTCATCAAACAGGATTTCACCGATTTTGAGGTCGTGCTAGTTAATGATGGCTCGACTGATGGAAGTGCTAACATTTGTCGCCACTTTTGCGAGTCCTCTGGTTTGCGGGTGACGTACGTTGAACAGGAAAACAAAGGACTTTTGGCTGCGCGAAGGGCTGGGTTTGCCGCATCGCAGGGGGACTATTTGATTTCGCTTGATAGCGATGACGCACTTCGTGCCGACGCATTGAAGGTAATCAACCAATCGATTTCTGAAACGTTTGCCGATGTTATCATGTTCGGCTATTCGCGAAGCCCCCATTTTGATGAGGTGTTTACCGCACCCCTTAAACCAAATTGCCTATACGGCCCTTCTGATTTTCGCCGTATTTTTTGCTCGGATAATTCAATGAATGCGATTTGGCTAAAAGCAGTTGCTAGAAAATGCATGGCTCCTGATTGTCGATTTGAAAAATATGGCCGTCTTAATATGGGCGAGGACGCTATTCAATCTGCGCTTATATTCGACAGGGCAAAGACGGTCTACTCAATATCGGAGGCTCTATATTTTTATCGTCCAAATGAGAAAAGCATTAGCTCAATAGTGGATGCTTCATATCTTGAAGATATGAGCAAAGTCCATGCTTGTTTGACCGAGTATGCAGCAAAGTGGGATAAAATGGAGGAAGGGGCGCCGTGCATGGCTGCGCTTCAACCGAGATGCGCAGAAGAATCGTGCCACTTTGTGCTTCATCATCTTTCAAACTGTGATTTTAGACAGGCGCAAGTCTTCTTGGAGCGCGTGTCGAGTTCTGGTTGTATCGAATACTGTCGTAGAAATCCCGATTCGATTCTCGCACTGCCTCTTCACACGCGAATTATTAGCCATCTTATCATCAAACGGCAATTCAGGGCCGTTTGGGCGGCAACGAAACTTCTTGCTTTTGCCATTAAGGGAAGGCGATGAAGATGATGCCTTATATCATTGTGTTTTTCGTTTCATGTGTCCTTTTTGAGTTCGGGAAGGAAATGGAGGGGTTGAGAAGCGGGCGTTATGCTGCCTGGCTTTGTTATGGATTTGCCTTGTTCGTGCTGTGCGCATTTGCCGGAGCACGAGATTTGACAATTGGAACTGACACAGGTGGATACGGTGTCTATTTGTACAATCAGGGAATGATAGCGAATAATTTCGGATCATTTTACGATGCCGTCAATGCCAGTCTCTGGGATATCGCCCCATTGTATTCGTTCTTCTCGTTTGTGGTTGTCAAACTCTCTGGTTCTCAATTTATCTACTTATTTGCCATTCAGCTTGCGGTGGTAACACCTGTATTTTTTGTCGTTAAACGGGTGTGCAATCGTTCGTTTGGATTGGTGATGGCGCTCTATCTTCTTGCGTTTTATATCCCAAGTCTCAATATAATGCGACAGTCTGTGGCTATGGGGCTCGTTCTTCTCTCTCTGGTTAAATTCATTTATGGGCAGCATATCCAAGCGGCTCTTATTGGCGTTGCGGCGTTGGCAACGCATTCTTCTGCACTTATCGTCGTGCTTTTCTTGGTTATATTGCTCAGCATGTTTGAGAAAAACGATGCAAACGAATGGGTATGTCGAAAGTGGTCGCAGGTAGTCATGTGGCTATCGGTTTTCGGGATTATGGTCTTACTGATTGGATTCAGAGAGATAGCTGGCTTGCTTTCTGGCGGCAGTGGAATTGGCAGACTGTTTCTTTATGGGATGCACGATGGAGGTCAATTATCATTAACAGGAGCTCTTTTTACGGTATTAATTGTCTCTGGGTCTTTGCTAACCGTTTCGGCTCTAGATTCAAGAAATCGTGCATATGGTACTTTTCTAGCATGTTTAGTTACGTTAAGCATTCCGTTTTATTTAATGAGCGGTGTCGATGTAACCATTGCGCGGATGTCGGAGTACTGCCTACTTTTCTTCGTGCCTTTGGTTGGCCTGTCTTTATCGAAGCGGGTTGTAGGAAAGAATTGGGGAGGAATGACTCTTGTCGCCGGAGCCTGCCTCTTTAGGTTTTTTGTTTGTTTCGTAATGCTGGGTTTTAATCAGGCGGTCCCGTACACATCAGCGATGCTAGGCATTTATTAGTCGGTAGCACGATTATGCAATCAAGGAAAGCAGGACTCGAAGGCGTGAAGACGAAAAAAGCCTCTTCTTGGAATCTATCGGATGCGATGGGGTATTGGCTTTTCTGATAATAATCCTGGCTATTTTAATGGATAGCACGAATTAAAAAGCACTTATATTGAAAGGCTTAGTACATGAAACCGAATATCCCTAAAGTGATTCACTATGTTTGGTTCGGCGGCAAGCCGTTGACCCCCCTCGCTGAGAAATGCATCGAGTCGTGGAAGAGGTATTGTCCCGACTACGAGATCGTACGCTGGGACGAGTCTAACTTCGACGTCAAGCAGAACCGCTACTGCCGAGAGGCGTACGAGGCCAAGAAGTGGGCTTTCGCCAGCGACTACGCGCGGCTGTGGGTGCTCGTGAACGAGGGCGGCATCTATATGGACACCGACGTCGAGGTGCTTCAGCCCCTCGACCGGTTTCTCTGCCTTCAGTCTTTCTCTGGCTTCGAGGCTGAGGACAGGCTGCCGACAGGACTCATGGCGTCCTGTCGGCATCAGCCTTTCTTCGAAAAGCTGCTCCACGACTACGACGACCGCTCCTTCCTGGGACTCGACGGCTCGCCCGACCTGACCACGAACGTCACCGCCATCACCGATGCCTGCGTGGATGCGGGTCTGGTGCTGAACAACACGGAGCAGACCGTGGAGGGGTTTACGCTGTTCCCTTCTGAGTATTTCTGTCCCAAGGACTGGGAGACGAAGGAAATTCATCTGACGGAGAACACCTACGCCATCCATCACTTTGACGGGTCTTGGCTTCCGGTTCGGCGTCGCTTTCGCGAGAAGGTCAAGGGAGCAATTGGCAAAGATGCGACCGCTTTCATAAAGAGACTTCTGGGCATGGGGGCGACTGAATGAGGAAAGTGATGCTCGTCTTCGGCACCCGCCCGGAGGCCATCAAGATGTGCCCGCTCGTCAAGGAGCTTAAGGGCAGGCCCGACGAGTTCGACACGGTGGTGACCGTGACCGGCCAGCACCGCGAGATGCTCGACCAGGTTCTGAGGGTGTTCAACGTCGTTCCCGACCACGACCTCGCCATCATGAGGCCGGGGCAGACGCTGTTCGACGTGACGTGCGACGTGCTTCTGAAGCTGAAGAAGACATTGGAGTACGAAGAACCCGACATGGTGCTGGTGCACGGCGACACGACCACCAGCTTCGCGGCGGCGCTCGCCTGCTTCTACCTGCAGATTCCCGTGGGGCACGTGGAGGCGGGGCTGCGCACCCGCGACATACACAGCCCCTGGCCCGAGGAGTTCAACCGTCAGGCCGTGGACATAGTCACGGAGTACTACTTTGCACCCACCGAGGCCAGCAAGCGGAACCTTCTGGACGAGGGCAAGCCCGAGTCCAAGATATGGGTCACGGGCAACACCGGCATCGATGCGCTGCGCACCACGGTGCGTGAGGGTTATTCGCATCCCGAGCTCGAGTGGGCCGAGGGCAGCCGCCTGATACTGATCACGGCGCACCGCCGCGAGAACCTGGGCGATCCCATGCACAGGATGTTCCGCGCGATACGCAGGGTTATGGAGGAGCACCCCGACACCAAGGCCATCTACCCCATACACATGAATCCGCTGGTGCGCGAGGCAGCCCACGAGGAGCTGGACGGCTTCGACAGGCTGCACATCATAGACCCGCTGGAGGTGCTGGACTTCCACAACTTCCTGGCGGCCAGCCACTTGATATTGACCGACTCGGGCGGCATCCAGGAGGAGGCCCCTAGCCTGGGCAAGCCTGTGCTGGTGATGCGCGACACCACCGAGCGCCCCGAGGGCGTTGCCGCCGGCACCCTGAAGCTGGTGGGCACCGAGGAGGAGGCAATCTACCACGAGTTCAGCCGCCTGCTGTCTGACGAGGCCGAGTACGCGGCTATGAGCCGCGCCGCCAACCCCTACGGCGACGGGCATGCCAGCGAGCGGATAGTGGACGTGCTGGAAGGAGAATAGAAGGCAATGGCATGCTCCAACGGAAAACGTATCGCCCTCATGACGTGGTTCTCGTACAGGAACTATGGGACGGCGCTCCAGGTGACGGCCCTCAGCCATGTGCTGGGCAGCCTTGGCCACAAGGTCGATGTGGTGGACTATCGGCCGCACGGCGGCTACATTTCCAGGCCCATTGTGCCGAGCGCAAAGGACTATGCGGGAAAGTTTGTGCGAAAGGTACGCCGCCGGTTGGCCGGCAGCTCTTCCTATCTGCCCGCGGAGCGGGACGAGCTGTTCGGGCAGTTTCTCGACGACCATCTGGTCCTCACTCCGCCTTGCCCGACCATGGCCGAGCTCGAGGGACTGAACGACTCGTACGACGCGTTCGTCTGCGGGAGCGACCAGATATGGGCTCCCAGCGTGCATGATCCCCATTATTTCCTCGATTTCGCGGGCGACGATCGCCTCAAGGTGGCATACGCCCCCAGCGTCGGTCTGCCCAAGGTCGCAGACGCCGACGTGGCCAGACAGATGGCCCGCCTGTGCGGGCGCCTCGACGCGCTGTCTACGAGGGAGGAGTCAGGCAGCGAGATCGTGGCCGGGCTCACAGGCCGCGAGGTGGCGACGGTCATCGACCCCACCTTGCTGCTGGATGGCGAAGGCTGGTATGGGCTGCTGGGCTTGGAGTCTGCTGCGCCCGACGGGTCCTACCTGCTCGCCTACATGCTCGGGGTCAACGAGAGGCACTGGAAGAGGGTCTATGCGCTGGGAGAGAGGCTCGGGCTGCCGGTGAGGCTCGTCCCCGTGTTCGAGAGGGACCTGAGGCGCGCCGGCTGCATCACCGAGCCGGTCGGGCCGAGGGAGTTCGTCTCGCTCATCGCCGGGGCGGCCTACGTCTGCACCGATTCGTTCCACGGCGCGGCGTTCTCCATCAACCTCAACCGCGATTTCTGCGTCTTTGAGCGCTTCAAGCGCGATGACTCGGGGAGCCAGAACTCGCGCGTCTACAACATCCTGGAGAAGACGGGCCTGCGATCCCGTCTTGCTGTCGACGAGGTTTGGGACGACGAGCTGGTCGTGCCCATCGATTGGACCGAACCCAACGAAAGGCTTGCTTCAGAGAGGGGCCGTTCGCTCGCATGGCTCGAGGCGTCGCTTCTCAAGGAGCCCCGGGCGTCTGAGCATGGGGACAACGTGCTTCGCGACCGCACTCTGTGCTGCGGGTGCACGGCCTGCGCCGTCGTGTGCCCCGTGGGCGCCGTTGAGATATCCCTCGACGAGGAGGGCTTCTGGCGCGCGCGCGTCGACGAGGAGGCTTGCGTTTCTTGCGGCAGATGTCGCAGGGTCTGCCCCTTCGTCGAGCATGGCGACGCCGTGCTTGCATGCAAGGGGGAGCTCTTCTCCTTCAAATGTTCGGACTTCGGGCAGCTCATGCGTTCCTCGAGCGGCGGCGCCGGCGCGACGATCGCGCGGATGGCCGCGGCCGACGGGGTGGCGGTGCTGGGCTGCGCCTACGAGGACGGGAGGGGCGCCGTGGGACGGTTCGCCGGGCCCGACGACGCCGACGGCCGAGCCTCCCTTGCTGGAAGCAAGTACACACAGGAGGAGGTCGGCGACGCACTTGCCGCTGCGGCGAGCCACGACGCACCGTTGTGCGTGTTCGGGACGCCGTGCCAGGTCCAGGCCGCCAGGAATCTCATGGCCGCTCGGGACGACGTGACCTACGTCGACTTCGTCTGCCATGGCGTGCCCACGAGACATCTGCTCGACCGCTATGCCGACTGGCTCCATTCGGAGTTCGGGATGAACCGCGAGGGCCTGCACATCGACTTCCGCCATAAGCCCAGCGGCTGGAGAGAGAGATATATATACTCGGTCGACGGCGAGCGCGGGCACTGCGAGCACCAGCGCAAGGATCCGTACTTTCTCATGTTCGAGGCCGGGCAGTGCTATGCGGGCTGCTGCTACGAGTGCCCTTGGAGGGCTACGAGCGCGGCCGATGTGCGGATGGCCGACTACTGGGGGCCGAGGTTCGAGGGAGACAAGACCGGCGTGAGCATGGTGCTCGCGATGACGGAGCGCGGCCGCGAGATCGTGGACAAGCTGCGTCTTCATGGCGCCGTTGAAGCACAGCCCTTCGACGACTACCGGCTCTACCAGCAGAACGAGAATCACCCCACGCCCGTGTTCCGCGACGCGCTCATGGCGCGTCTCGCCGATTCCAAAGAGAGCATCAAGGACGTGAGCGACGAGTTCGCCGAGCCGGTTGCTGCCGCACGCGATATTTTGAGGCTGATTGGCTCGTTGATGTCTGCCGTCAAGCGCATGGTCGGGAGGCGGTGAGATTGGCGAGCGGTCGCAGACGTGAGCTGGCGGTGAATACCGGACTGTTCGCGATTAGCTCCTTCGGGTCGAAGATAATATCCTTCCTTCTCCTGCCGCTTTACACGGTGGTCCTCTCGACGGGCGACTACGGCACGGTCGACCTGATGAGCAGCACCGTCAGCCTTCTCGTGCCGTTGCTTACTCTCAATATCCAGGACGCGGTGCTCAGGTTCGGACTCGGCAGGGACGCCGAGCCGGGGGAGATCCTCTCCGTCGGGCTGCGTTTGGTGGCGGGCGGCAGCTGCGCGCTGTTTCTCGCCGTCGTCGCGCTCCTGGGCCTGGGGCTCGCGCCAGTCGATGGCATATATTGCGCCTTCCTCGTGGGCATGTTCGTGCTGACGGCGCTTTCGAACGTGCTGACGATGTATGTCAAGTCGCAGGACCAGGTGAGGTCGCTCGTCGTAAGTGGCATCGGGAATACGCTCGTCATGAGCGTGTCCGCCGTCGTGCTGCTGGTGGCGGTCAAGGCGGGCGTCGTGGGCTACATGGCCTCCATGGTCCTCGGCAGCCTCTTTTCGATCTCGTATCTCCTCGTTGCCGGCAAGGCGTGGAGGTGCGTCGGGGTCAAGGTGCGTCCGGGCCTCATGGGCTCGATGGTCGCGCTGAGCGCCCCCTTGGTCGCCAACAGCCTCGCATGGTGGGTGAACGATGTGGGCGACCGCTACGTCGTCACCTTCATATGTGGAGCCGCCGCAAATGGCATCTACGCGGTGGCCTACAAGATCCCGACGATTCTCTCTACGCTGCAGACCATCTTCTACAACGCCTGGGCCATATCGGCCGTCAAGGAATTCGACCCAAAGGACAGGGATGGGTTCCTCGGGCGGATGTACGGGCTGTATTCGGGAGCGATGTCGTTGGCCTGCTCGACCATTATGGTGCTGGACGTGCCGCTGGCCACGCTCCTCTACTCAAGCGACTTCTTCGAGGCGTGGAGGTACGTCCCCCTGTTGTTGGTGGGCGTCTTCCTCAACGGGCTTGCCCTCTTCGAGGGCTGCCTGTTCACGGCGGCGCGAAATACCAAGTCCGTCTCGTGGACGGCGATTGCCGGCGCCTGCGTCGGCATTGCGTCGTGCATAGGGCTTACGCTCGTAGTCGGGCCTTTGGGCGCCGCCATTGCGACCGTGATCGGCTATGTCGTCACATGGTGCACCAGGACAGTCGTCATGACCCGCAAGGTTGTGCGGCTCAAAGTCTCGTGGCGCAACGAGGTGACAACGCTTGCCGTTCTGCTGGTGCAGGCGGGTTTCGCGATGCAGTGGGGCATGCAGCTTGCCCAGGTGCCGCTGCTGTGCCTCCTGGTGTTCCTGCGGCGCAGGCAGATATCTGGGATATGGGGGTTGGTGAGGTCGAAGATTCGTAAGTGAGTTGTACGTCGTTTCTGTCAGCTTATGGTGTGTTGGTGCTTGTGACACGCCCGCACCTTGGACCGCAAGGTTTGAACCGCGCCCCGAAACTCGGACGATCTAAATCGGAACTACGCTGCAAGGTGAATCTGAATCTGAATCTGCCCCATTCCCGTTGACACATCGATTTCCGTTGCGCATGATGCGGGCAACGGAGGAATGGAGGCAGGCATGGGAACCCCATCGCCCAGGTACACGGCCGAGTTCAAGCAGAAGGCCGTGGAGCTTTACGGAAAATCAGGGACCGCGTACGCCGAAGCGGCGCGCGGGCTCGGATGCGACCCGGGCAGCCTGTCGGACTGGATGAAGAAGGCCGACGCCGCCGGGTGCGCATTCGGCGGCAACCCCTTTCAGGTGGCCGAGGACCCGCGCAGGCTCAAGCGCGAGAACGAGCTCCCGAAGAGGAGAACGAGATACTTTTAAAAGCGAGCGCCTTCTTCGCCAGCAGGCAGCTGTAGGCGGGTCGGCGAAGAGGGCCAAATTCGAGTTCGTGTTCTTCAACGAGGGAACCTGGCCGGTCTCGGAGATTTGCGCCGCGCTCAAGGTGACCCGGCAGGCTATTGCGCCTGGAGGCGGCGGCCACCCAGCGCGCACGCGATGCGCGACGAGGAGCTGGCTGAATTGATCTCCCAGGTCAGAAGCGAGGTGCGCGGCATATACGGCGCACCCAAGGTGTTTTTGAAGCTTCGCCGCATGGGCGCGCGCACGTCCCGCAAGCGCATGGCGCGCATCATGCGCAAGCGCGGATGGCGCGGCGTCACGCGCGCGTGCGCCAAGCGGCCGTCCGGCGAGAAGCGCGATCCAGGCGCGATTCCGCGCAGGACCCGGTCAAGCGCAAGTTCAGCGCCGACGGCCCCGACATGGCGCGGTTCGCCGGCACCACCTACATGAAGACCCGCCAGGGCCGGCTGCACCTGGCGCCGGCGACGGGCATATGGTCGAGGCGGATCGTCGGATGGGCCGTGGGGCCCAGCATCACGGCGAGCTCGCCGACGAGGCATCGAAGATGGCCCTGGCCGGGCGGAGCAACCTGAAAGGCCGCGTCCATCGCTCGGATCACGGCGCGCAGTACGTGTCGCTGCTGCTGTCCAAGACGATGCGCGACGAGGCTGCGCTCGACGTCTTTGAGTGCATCGAGGTCATATACAACAGGGCCAGGATCCACTCGGCGCTGGGCGACCTGAGCCCAGCGGAGTTCGAAGAGGCAAACTGGCCAGAGTGCAAGGGCCGCCCGAAGGCGGCGTGAAGGCTGTCAATGGAATCGGAGTAGATTCAGATTCAAATGAGCGGATTCGGATTCAATTCGACCTCCTGTTTCGTTCGTATTCTATACGTAGGAATTTGTTGTTCTAGAAATCGGATGATTGGTTTTGATGGGCAAAAAGTTGGGAATTGCTCGATTTTCGGCCCAATCGCAAATTATGTTATGGTTTTGACAGAACTCAGAAAGACGAGCCCGGATTTTTCTGAACTTCCTTAAAAGAGGGATTGATTTGCCCTTTATCGTTCAGCATGCAATGCAGCACTGTCTCGGTGCGCTATGATTAATTCTTTTTTATGATAATCGTCTATTGATATTAATCTATTTCGGTGTGGCGTAAATCATGCACGGAGAGGCGCTTTGGATGACGAGAAGAAATATTTTCGAGATTGCGGCAAGTAGCGATAATTTTTTCGCGAAGATCGAATCAATAGATAATCTGTTCTCGTGGGGCTGTGCTGCTCCAAGCGACCTCGATAAGAGTGCGGCCCCTCGCTTTAATGGTCCTCATCAATCGATAGAAAGCTTTGTTTCAAAGAATTTGTTTCTCGATTGGCCTTATCGAGACGGTTGTTCGACGGCGGAGTTATATCGAAAGAAGATAGGCATCTCCCCAATGGCTTCCAGCATCGCACGAAGCGAAGCGCAGACTGTTTTATATCTCGAGTACGTCGGCAATATGCTACATCTTTTCGATGTTTGGGCTGATGAGACAAGCGCATATGGCGATATCGATGAACGAGTGCTTGCTGCGTTGCAATCCGATCTCGACCTTGCTATCAACCAGCTTGGGTTTGATCAGGTTCTTCAAGGCGAAAAAATTATTCTTATTGAAAAGAACGCGGCGGCGAAAACGGTGCTGGAGGACGAAGAGCAAGAGTCTGTCATTGACGCGATTGCCGATTTCCTGCACTGGTCCAATAGGCGCGATATCGCTGCGAAAAAATCCGCACTAGCAGTTATTGCCAAGGATTTCGAGGGTTTCGAACGCACGTTACGAGGTGCCAACTTCAGCTCCTTTGTGAGTGATTTCAAGTTTCTCGGGAACAACCTCGATGTTAGACACAACAACAGTAAGGGCGGCAATGCGCATTCGTTGCTAAATGAGATGGACGAACGGGATTTACTTATGTGGTTCGATAGAATGTTCGATATGTATCTTTTGGCAAAGCTCATCGTAAAAAAGCTTAGTTATAAGGGTGAACTTGACCAGCTGAAGAAGGATATGCGTTAGTGCAAGTTGTTGTTTGTTAGTTTGTTGGCTCATGATGAAAATGACATCAGCGGGTTTCGCTAAATATTTTGCTCGCATTAAATCGTCCCTATCTCCCATGCCCATGAGAGATAGGGACGATTCGCACCTTATGTGCTTCCTGCCTAGCCTTCGCAGTAAATGAATCCAGCGGGTTTTATTCCCGCAATCTTGAATTCGCGAACAACCTGATCGATATCTGCATATGTGGTAATCTCCTCCTCTACGACGACGGCGAAAATGTCCGTTTCGGGGTGGCCCAACAACGCATAAGGCTCATCGTCTATCGATGCGAGGGCTGTTATCGAGGCTAACTTTCCGCTGGTGGAAGCTGCTTCTATAGCTTCTGCCGCCAGCGGTGCTTTATCGGTTGCGCCGGCGGGGACAAGGCAAACAACGGCGTTTGCGTGCGCGTTGGCGCTGCCAGCTCCGGCGTGCTTTCCCTCAACGTCTTCGTTGCCTGTGGCCGACTTACGCGAAAGCAGCAGGTTGGTTTCGATGAGATTCAACGCATTGGTCTCGTCGCCGAGCTTGCCCAAAAAACGCAAGCCGTCGTCTTTCTCGACTACGTGCCAATCGCGTACGCGCGGTTTTATCGAATCGCGAAGCGCAATCAGGCACATGATGACAAACAGTCCGCCGAGTGCACCGAGTGCGCCATATTTTTTAGCGCTCGGCGATTCGTTCTTCACTGTTTTGGCTAGCGAGACCGTGGTTGTTTTTGCTGCCTCTTTGTCTATTGCGCTGTTGGAAATTTCGTTGGCGGCGCCGTTTGCCGCGTTGATGCAAGAAGAGGCTACTTTGCCCTTGGCTTCGACGGTGACGGTCGTGCTCGAAGAGGTGGTGGTTGCCTTAACCGTTACGCCGTTTTTCGAATAATCTTGAGCCACGCTGTTGGCTATGCCTCCAACAGCGTTGATCGACCCGCTAGAGACGACTACTGACGCCGTTGCGGAGTACGACGGATTCAGTTTTGCTATGGCAGCGGTCCCGCCAAATCCAACAACGCCGCACACTACCGTGACGATAACGATGGTCTTGAGGTGTGCCTTTAAAAGCTTGAGAAATTCCAAGAGGGTCATGAGGTGGCCTTTCGTTAGAGTCTGATTTTTCTATCATACCCTGCATGAAGCCAGCGGACGGGGCTTTTGTTGCATGACAAAATAAAAGCGCACGCAGACGGATGCTTGCGCGGGGTCGCTTGCTACTTTTGTCTTTGGCGCGCAATAGGCATCGTTGGAGTGTGCGCATCGCGGATCGCGTGCGGTGTTACTATAGCTAGGTTGCTTTTGTTTCTGCGATTGTTTGGAAGAAGAAAAGATGAGAAAGATTATCAAGTTGATGGCGGTGGCTGCTCTATGCGGTGTCTTCGCGATTTTCGCTGCAGGCTGCGGAAGTTCTGCCACCGGTTCGTCCTCGGCATCGAAATCGTCGTTTAGCGACGTTGCCGATTCGCAACAGAAGACCGTCGATCTTAGCCCTCGCTATATTCTGGTTATCGGTGACGATACCTGGGAAGACTACAAACCAGGTCGTGCCGACCTCATGATGCTTATGCGCCTCGATTTTCAAAAGCATCAGATTTCGTTGGTAACGGTTCCTCGCGATACGAGATATGTCACTTCCGACGGCACTGTCGAGAAGCTTAACCAGGTTCATTGTGATTCGGGCGCGGAGGCGCAATGCAAGGCTGTTTCTGAGGTCACAGGCATCGAGGTTTCCGATTACGTTGTTGTTTACTTTGACGGCCTGCAGAGCATCGTGGATAGTTTTGGCGGGGTTAACGTCGATTTGCCCTACGCTCTCAAATATCATTTCTACACCAACGATTATCCTGACGAGGAATATGCTGCGGGGCAGCAAACGCTGACGCCTTGGCGCGCTATGGCCCTATCGCGTACGCGTACAAGCTATGGCAATTATGATCTCGATCAAGACATGATGCGACAACTGGTTAATCGTCGCATGATGGCAAGCTTGATCGATGCTGCGTATGCCGACCCTTCTAAAACCGGTTCGATTATAAAAGCCCTGCAAGGTGCAATTGACACGAACATTTCTGTGGACGATCAGGTTGCCTGGGCGGAAGCTCTTGCTGCCGATGCCGACGAGATCACTATTTATGGAACCAGCGGTCCCTTTAAGGGAGGCGTCGATGCCGACACCAATATGTTCCTTATCCCGTACGACTCCGAAAATTGGCGCAACTTGATGGCTGTCGTGGATGCCGGCGATGACCCGTCTGCTGCGACTGAGGTTTATGCCGCGAGCATGGAGTCGAGCATCGCCCCGATATGCGAAACCTTTAAGGTGAGCCTTAAATAGACGGTTTGCTCTATGCGCCCGATTTCTGCATCGGGCGCATTTTTTGTTTTGCTCAAGCGTGAGGTGTGCTGATGCAAATTGCTTTAGCCGCTCTCTGCTTAGCGGCTTGCGGACTGATATAGATTTCAACAGAGCGAGTACCTTATGGTGTTTGCTCGTTTGAAATTCGGCATACTACGTAATACATGGTGTACCAAAGGAGAAAACATGACGACTGCGACTATGGAGTCTATCTCTACCAAATTGAAACCGGAGGAAAAGAAACTTTTCTTGGAAACCTGCGAGGGCATTGGGACTTCGCCGAGCAACGCAATCAGGATGTTCGTGTCCGCCTTCAATAAACGAGGGGGGTTTCCTTTTGATCCCGCGAATCCGCTGGGCTTCAATAAGGAAACGCTTGCCGCGATTAATGATGCTGCTGAGGGCAGGGTTTCGGGTCCGTTTTCAAGCATAGAAGAGATGTTCGATTCTTTGAACGAGGACTAGCGGATGCTCTATATCGCTTATACCTCACAGTTCAAAAAGGATTAAAAAAGCTAAAACTTGCGGGAAACTATAAGGGTCACCGCGAATGTTATCTTGCTCCGGATTGGTTGCTGATTTATCGAATAGATGATGATATGCTCACGTTGACTGCGGCTAGGCTCGGGAGCCACAGCGTTCGGTCTCTGCGTCTTATTGAACGAATTCGCTGGTGTCGAGGGGTTGGGTAAAGAACCAATCGTAGAGTGCGCGTTCGGCGGGGGTGTCGATGCTGGAATGCAGCTCAACTTTGCCGTGCACGTCGACGGCAGCAGCAGCGGTGGCATGCGCACTGTATGCGCCATCATTCGCGATGCCGCGCTCTTCTAGCACGTGCGCCAAATGCCGCGCGGTGCCGAACGCGCCGTCGAAAAGCGGGATATCGCCAAGCACGTCTTTGATTTGCTTGGCGATGAAGGGATAGTGGGTACACCCCAGTACAACGCTGTCGGCTGTGCCGCGATAGCGTCCCACCAGGTTTTCCAGCAGCTGATGCAGGTCGGGCGCGTCGAGGTTTCCTTGCTCGATACGGGCCGCAAGCCCCTCGCACACAACCGAGCTCGCGCCGGCGTCTTTGCCCCAGCGGTTGTAGAGCTCTTGGTATTTGCTCAGATGAATGGTCACGGGCGTTGCCATGACCAACGTATGGTGCGTCTCGGGGAACACCACGGCCTGTTTCAGCGCGGGTTCGAGCCCGATTATGGGAAAGCCGGGGTGCTGGTTGCGAATATAGTCGGCAGCAGCGCTGGTCGCGGTGTTGCAGGCGATCACCACCGCTTTCACGCCCTTGTCGATAAGGCCATCGACGATTTCTGCCGCGCGGCGCCGGATCCATTGGGGGTCGCGCTCGCCGTAAGGAGCATTTGCGGAGTCGCCGAAGTAGACGAAATTTTCGTTGGGCAAAAGATCGATGGCGCGTTTCAGGACGCTGATGCCACCGACGCCCGAATCCATCATGCCGATCCAGTTTTCGTAGCGTTTATCCAACGTAAATCTCCCTGAAAGTTCGATTTGTCCAACGGAAAGCGCTTGTTGCGCGCACTCGCTTCGCCATGCGCTATGTTCGGCTTTCCTGCGTGTTGTGCTTGTTCCAGCAAAAATTACTCTAGTTGAAAACAGATTGCTTGCAAGTATTAACTTACAAACCAACGTCGAGCCATCATGAAGTAGACTGTTTCGCTGCGCGGATTCGTTTTCGTCAAACAGATCCGTTGCTCGAATTTGCCCCTAACTAGCAAAGTTTGCCTCGCGGATTCGCAAAATCAATCAAGAAGTTGACAAAGGATGCCTCAGCGTGAAACCCGAAGAGAAATACCCCCTATCAGAAGCCGAGCATAATCTGCTTTTGAACGAACTGCTGGGCTCGGGCGCGGTCTTCATTTTGCTGGGCATCGTCTTGTCTATCACCTATACGGGCATGCGCACGGGCAATTGGCTTGCGGTTTTTGCGCACTTCACCTGGGCAGTCGATTTTTCGCAGGCCATGACTTTGGGCGCCAACCCACTAACGGGTGCTTTGCTTGCGCTCGGGTTGCCGGCGCTTTTCATCTTGGTTAACGAAGTGGCGCTCGACAGGTTGATGTGGGCAAAGTCGGCCTCTTATCGTGCCGACACCTACGAGATGCGTCAGGGTTTTAGCGGCGAGCTCCCGCGTTTGGGCATTCGCGACATGGCGATCACGTCGGCGGTTGCCGGTTTTGCCGAGGAATTCTGCTTCCGATACGGCGCTATCGGCGTGCTAACGGCGTTTTTTGGTGCTCTGTTTGATTTTCGCTGGTCGATGGCATTTGCGATCGTTATCTCGTCGCTGGTGTTCGCATCGGCACACGGGCAATACGGGAAAGCGTGGGAAAAGGCGATAATCACCACATACGCGTTGGCTTTTGGTTTGACTTTTGTCATAACGGGGAGCCTTTTGGTGGTAGCAATTGCCCATGCGCTGTATGACTTTGGGGTAGAACTGTTGGAGCGCCGCAAGATGATGCGCGAGGACGACTACTTCGGCGGCAAGGATGTCCCCGATGGCGTTTTGGGCAAGCAGATAAAGGAATTGCGCGACCTGTTGCGCGGGAAGAACAAGCGCGACTAGTGGCGCCTTTACGCTGTGATTGCGCTATCATGTACCAAGTGCAAGCTAGGTGCGGCTTTTCGCAGCACGCAGGCCAACCCCGGCGCTTTCACGCTGTGTGGTGCCCTCGCAGCGTGCGGTATCCCCGCGCCGCTCCGCGATATCGCCGCCTGCCTGCGCCTGACAACCAAGTAGAAACAACAGGAAGAGGCCCTGATGGAAGATTACAAGCAGGAATTCATCGAGTTCATGGTCGAAAGCGATGTGCTGAAGTTCGGTTCGTTCACGCTGAAAAGCGGCCGTCAGTCGCCGTTCTTCATGAATGCCGGCGCCTACGTGACCGGCGACCAGCTGCATCGTTTGGGTCTGTACTATGCCCGCGCCATCCACGATAACTTCGGCTTGGATTTCGACGTCGTCTTCGGCCCGGCTTACAAGGGCATCCCTCTGGCGGTTGTCACGTGCATGGCCCTCAACGAGCTGTATGGCAAAGAGGCGCGCTATTGCGCCAATCGCAAGGAGGTCAAAGACCACGGCGCCGACAAGGGCAATTTGCTGGGCGCCGATCTGCATGATGGCGATCGCGTGATCATGGTGGAGGATGTCACCACCTCGGGCAAGTCGATCGACGAGACTTATCCGGTGCTCAAGGGCGCGGCCGATGTCGACGTGCGCGGGCTTATCGTGAGCCTCAACCGTATGGAGGTAGGCAAGGGCGGTGTTGTCACCGCGCAGCAGGAGGTTCAGGAGAAGTACGGTTTCCCCGTTGCTTCCATCGTGAACATGGCCGAGGTCACCGAGCATCTTTACAACCGCGAAGTTGGCGGCAAGGTTGTTATCGACGACGATATCAAGGCGGCGCTCGATAAGTACTACGAGCAGTACGGCGTGAAATAGCGTCTCGCTTTGCGGTGGTCGCTCGGCCGCGCTGCTTGGGCGTGGGCGCGCAAGCAGCGCGGCCGAGCGAATCGGGCGAAGCGTTTGCTCGCCTGTCGCTTGCCGCAAATGCCGAGTTGTCGTACAATACCAAGGCAATTTGCCAGCGTGGCTCAACGGTAGAGCAACTGATTTGTAATCAGTGGGTTGCGGGTTCGATTCCTGTCGCTGGCTCCAGAAATTTTATGGGTCGAGGCTTTGCGCTTCGGCCCATTTTCGCTATAACGCGGACGCATCCAGAGGTGTCGCGCCAGACGAAAGGTACCTGCATGAAGAAGTTTTTGAGTGAGTTCAAAGAGTTCATCAACCGCGGCAACGTGATGGATTTGGCTGTTGGCGTCATCATCGGCGGCGCTTTCACGTCTATCGTCACCGCGCTTACCACCAACATCATCAATCCGTTGATTTCCGTCATAGCGGGCGGCGGCGCCAACACCATCTCGGGTTTGGTGGTGCCGGGCACCGATATCGACTTCGGTGCGTTCATCAGCGCCTGCATCAACTTCTTGATCGTGGCGTTTGTCGTCTTCATGCTGGTTAAGGCTGTGAACAAAGCGCAGGATCTGGGCAACAAGATCGTCGGCAAAGAATGCGCGTGCGAAACCGAGAAGAAAGCCCCGACTTGCCCCTATTGTCTGGAAGAAGTGAAGGAGGGCGCCACGCGCTGTCCGCATTGCGCCGCCGCTTTCGATGAACCCGCGAAGGCTGAGGAGTAGCGGCAACAGCGGCGGCTGAGCGCTGCGGCAGGGCAGCAGGGCGGCTACGTGCTGCGCCTTGCGCGAGTGAAGCGATTGCCGCATGTCGGGTTTGAGCGACGTTTGCCCAGATGGTGCGCAATGCGCGTTCTGCGCTATTTGTGCCTCGCGCGTAGAAACGCCCGAATCTCCTTTTCGGCATGTTTGAATTGCAGGGATAGCTCGGCACCCGAATATCCTTGCGCGATAAGTTCGCACAGCACGGCGATTGTCAGGTCGTCGGGCTGTGCGTTTATTTCTTCAAAGGAAATCTTGCCGTTTTTTGGCGGTGCTAGGTAATGATGCTCGGCCGAAGGATCTTCGTGGGGGATGTTGCCGGCTGTCGCTTGCAGCGGTAAGCTGCCGTCGTCTAAAAGTAGGGCGGGACTTACGTTGAGCGCATGGGCGATTTTCTCGACGTTCTTGAGGCTCGCGTTTACGCGCTCTTGCTCGATGCCGCCGATGTAGGTGCGGTGGAGGCCACTTTTTGCGGCGAGGTCTTCTTGGGTGAGGCCGGCAATCTTGCGATGGCGCCGAAGGTTTTTCGCAAAGATTTTCAGGATAGATTCCATCGGCTGCTCCCTCGAACGTTTTACCCGATGGAAACTATAGCAAGTCTTTTAGCAAAAGCAAAAAAACTGCGTTTTACGGGCGCAACGCGGTGATTGAGCGCGAGGGTCGTGGACGCAAAGCGACTCGAAGAGTAGTCCGGAGGACTGTCCGTCAGACAGCAGCCTCTGAAGGCATATCGTCCACGAGACGCGGACGATAGCTTGGGGCTTTTCGGTTCCGTACGTTATCATGGTTGAAATTAACCTATCTGAAGTGGCCATACTTTATTTCGAGGAATATTGCACTCGGTTTTCGAGGGCTATTATGCTCTGTGTTTTCGAGGAAAACCATGATGAAACAACGTCTCATGAACCCGATAGGATAAAAGGAGAAGGTAGTCATTGGTTGCCCCAAAGATGCAGGAGTATAACGTGGCCGACAAAAAAGAAACCGTGAAGCTCATGGCGCTTCTGCTGGTGCTTGCTGCGTGGATGGTTTTCATCTTTGGAATGTCGGCCAACAACGGGGATGACTCGCAAGGGTTGAGCGATCGCGTGGCGGCGATTCTCGCCAGTGCGTTCGTGCCCGGTTTCGACGGCTTTTCTGCAGTTGATCAGCAGGCGGTTCTCCAGGCGATGAGCTTTCCCATCCGTAAAGCCGCGCATTTCACCGAATACGCCATCCTGGGTGCGCTTGCGTTTGCTTCGTTGGGACAGGCGCACAGGGTCCGTAGGCTTGCAAAGGCCAGCGGATCTGCGGTTGCCAACGTCACAGGTGCTAGCAAATCCGCAGCTGCCAGTGCTGCTTCATCCGCTAGCGCCCTCGCATCCGCTCGCAAGCGCCTTTCCAAGCAAGCCTTAATTGCCATCATGTTCTCGTTTGCCTATGCCGTATTGGATGAATTTCACCAGCTATTCGTGGCGGGACGCTGCGGTCAGCCGTTTGACGTACTGATAGATACTCTCGGAGCCATCACTGCCGTTGTGGTCATCTGCGCCATTTTGTTTGCGCGCGCTGATAAAGTTTCTGCCTGGAAAGTTTCTGCCTGGAATCTGTTTATATAAAACGAATGTCGTCTAATTTTGATTACGACGCCATACGGGATGTTTTCTAGCCGCCTACCATAACCCAGCTAAATCGCCCACAACGCGAACGAAGAAAATCGCCAGCACCAAGATCATGATGGGCCGTACGATCTTCGAGCCGCCCTTGTCAAAGGATTTCGAGCCCAGATAGCTGCCGGCGATGTTGAACGCTCCTGCCAAAAGCCCCAGCGGGATAAGCGCCGCGCCATGAACCAAAAACACTACCAGCGCCGATAGATTGGTGGATAGGTTGATGACCTTGGTCACGCCGTTTGCGCGCGTGATGGTCATATGGGTAAGCGCTGTCAAAAGCAGCAGCAGAAACGTGCCGGTGCCGGGGCCGTAAAAGCCGTCGTAGACGCCCACGCAAAGCGCAATCGCAAAACCGATGGCGATGCACTTTCTCTCGGGGAGCTCGTCGCCTTGCGCCTCGAACGCCTTTTTGCGCATTACGTAGAAGGCGGTGATGGGCAAGATGGCAAGCATGATCACTTTGAGGTAGAAATCGCTGATCACCAAGGTAAGCTGCGCTCCGAAAAAGCTGCCGATGAATGCCGCCGGCACGCAGCTAAGCGCGATTTTCCAGGGGATATAGCCGCTGCGTGCAAAACGGATCGTCGCCAATGTCGTACCCATGGTGGCGCTTAGCTTATTGGTGGCGATGGCCGCATGCGCTGGGAGGCCCGCGATCATGTAAGCTGGCAGCGAGATAAGCCCGCCGCCGCCGGCGATGGTGTCGATGAAGCCCGCAACAAACACAAGCGGAAAGATGATGAGGCATTGTATAGGGTCGAACATTTGCAATAGATCGAGCACGGGCTCCTCCGTATCGGTTGCGTTGGGTGGTGCGGCAAGGTTTCGTGCGCTGGTCGTAAGATGGCGTCTGCGTTCGCCGCCGCTTGGCGTCGCGCATTGCGCGTTCGTCATTCTAGCGCAAGCCGTTTGCGCAAACGCACGTTATCGCGATATGCCGCTGGTATACTGATGACCGACACAAAAAGCAGCGCGCGCCCGCGCGCAACCAGGGCAGAGGGGGCTTTGGCATGCCAAGTGTAGGCGATTTGGTCGATGTTGCCGAATCCTTAGAAAAAAGCCGCATCGTGGTTTTGCGCGACAGCTGCATTGCCGTGCGAAACAGAAACACCAGCTGCCGCAAATGCGTGGAAACCTGCCCGGCTGATGCGATAACGATCGTTTCCAACAGGATCGAGCTTTCCGCTGTACGCTGCGTCGACTGCGGCCTATGCACGATAGTCTGCCCCACCGAAGCGCTGCGTATGACCAACCCTACCGAGCAAGAGCTGCAAAACGGACTCGCCAAAACCGCTTCGGAAAATGGCGGGCGCTGCGTTGCGGCTTGCGCGCGTATGGCGGCAAAACGCCTAGTCGACCCTGTCCGCTATGTCGAAGTGCCCTGCCTGGGCTGCGTTTCGGAAAGTGCCATGCTCGCCCAGTTCGCCCAAGGGGCAGACGACGTGCTTTTGATCGACGGCAATTGCTCCACGTGTAAATACGGTTTCGTCGACGGGTCGGTGAGCAACGTGGTGCTCACGGCCAACGTCTTGCTCGAAGCGCAAGGGTTGCAAAAGCGCATTACCCGCGCCTCGGCGTTTCCTAACGACATGCTGCTCGGCGAAGATCCTGACGGCGTTTTCGGCTCTACGCGTCGCGGCTTTCTTGGCGACACGGTAAAGACCGCGCGCGAGATGGCAACAACCGCCGCCGAAACAGCCCTCAAAAAAGAACTCGGCACCGCAGGTTCGGAAAATATCGGCAAGCGCCTGCACGTCTCCGAAGACGGCACGCTGCCAAATGTGGCGCTGCCGCGTCACGAAAACCTCCTGAACAGCCTGTTCGTCTTGGGTGAGAGGGGAGAGGCGGAGAACGCCGCGCAAGAGGCCCCCGGCGATCCCCGCGACATCCGCGTGGACACCCACCTGTTCGGCGTCATCGAAATCGATACGGCGAAATGCAACGCATGCGGCATGTGCGCGGTATTCTGCCCGACGTCTGCCATCAAGCGCGACCCTTTGCGCGAAACGCCCACGTCACGCTTAAAGCTGCTGGAATTCAGCGCCAGCGACTGCGTTCAGTGCGGCTTGTGCCAAGACGTTTGCTGGAAAAAATGCATCGACCTCTCAAGCGAGGTTTCGCTGGGGCAGCTGTTCGATTTCGAACCGAAGGTTTTCAACCTGCATTAAGGGCAGCCGGGGAAATGTTTCCATTTGAAGAAGTCGCTATTGCGCGCTGGAGTGCCCATGCTATAATCAATTCGCTTTAGCACTCTAAAGTGATTTAGTGAACACAGGCAAGCCCGCATCCAACGCGGGCGCGCTTCGCGAAAAAGGAGACACCAATGAAGAAGATCAAGCTTTTTGCTGTGGTCGCGGGGGCGATGGCCCTTACCTTCGCCTTGGCTGGCTGCGGTTCGCAGAATCAGGCTGCAAGCTCTGCTTCGGCTTCTGCTAGCGGCAGCGACCAAGCGGCAACCAAGCAGCTCGTCGTCGGTTTCGATTCGGCTTACCCGCCCTACGGCTTTGTTGCCGATGATGGCAGCTACACCGGCTTCGATCTCGATTTGGCGCAGGAAGTCGCCGAGCGCAATGGTTGGGAATTCAAAGCCGAGCCCATCGATTGGGATGCCAAGGACGCCCTGCTTAATTCCGACACCATCAACTGCATCTGGAATGGCTTCACCATGGAAGGTCGCGAGGACGACTACACGTTCTCCGAACCCTACATGCTCAACGAGCAGGTTGTCGTCGTTAAGGCCGGAAACGACATCAGCGAGCTCAAAGACCTTGCGGGCAAAACTGTCATGACCCAGGTTGATTCCGCCGCGCTCGATGTGCTCACTGGCGATCAGGCCGACCTCGCGGCAACCTTCAAGGGTGGCGAGGCCCAGACCATCGGCGATTACAACAACGCGTTCATGCAGCTTGATTCTGGTCAGGTCGACGCCGTTGCTTGCGATCTTTCCATTGCTCAATACCAAATCGCCAAGGCCGGCGACAAGTACGTGCAGCTTAGCGAGCCTCTTTCCAACGAGCACTACGCCGTTGGCTTCAAGAAGGGCAACACCGAGATCGCCGAGCAGGTTTCCAATACGCTGAAGGAAATGTATCAAGACGGCACCGTGCAGAAGCTCTGCGAGAAATACGCCGAGTACGGTCTGTCTTTCGACAACTGGATTCTCAAGTAGGAATCGGTTGCCAAGGGCCTTGTCGGCGGGCGTGCCGGCAGCGTCTTGCGGCAAACGAGCCGCTTCGCCTAAACCGCGTCCGAACTTTTACTGGAAACGTTTGCCTCTCGTCCACGCGACGGGGGGCAAACGTGCGTGAATGCGACGTTTGCAGACGTTCTTGAAGAAAGGTGCATCGTGGAGCTTTCGGTGATGCTCGGCCTGCTTGGCCAGGGTTTGGTTCTCACTGCGCAGATTTTCGCCATAACGCTTATCGGCTCGCTGCCTTTGGGCGTTGTCATTGCGCTTGCCCGCATGAGCAAATTCAAGCCGCTTGCGGCCCTTGCCAGCGTGTATATCTCCTTTATGCGCGGCACGCCGCTCATGCTGCAGCTCATGGCGCTGATGTTCGGCCCGTACTACCTGTTTCACGTGCAGCTCGGCACCGATTGGAAGTTCTGGGCCTGTGGCATCGGCTTCGTCTTGAACTATGCGGCTTATTTCGCGGAAATCTATCGCAGCGGAATCCAGTCGATTCCGCGTGGCCAATACGAGGCGGCCGAGGTTTTGGGCTATACGCGTTCGCAAACCTTTATGAAGATCGTGCTTCCCCAGGTCATAAAACGTATTTTGCCTGCTATGGGAAACGAGATCATCACGTTGGTGAAAGACACGTCGCTAGCGTTCGTCCTAGGCATCATGGAGATGTTCACGCAGGCGAAAGCCATCGCGGCTTCGCAGGTGAGCATGCTTCCCTACATCATCGCCGCAGCGATTTACTGGATCATCAACATCTGCATAGAGCTTATTCTGAGGCGGGTTGAGAAACGCCTCGATTATTACCACGATTAAGCAGCTGCCTGCGTTCAAGGAGATCCAATGACTGCAAACGAGCAAACCGAGACCCTGGTAGAGCTAACTCATGCAAAGAAGAGCTTCGGCAAAAACGATGTTTTGAGGGATATTTCGCTTTCGGTCCATAAAGGCGAGGTCCTTTCGATAATCGGCCCTTCCGGCGGCGGAAAGTCGACGCTTTTGCGTTGTTGCACGTTGCTCGAGACGCTCGATTCGGGCTCGCTGTCGTACGGCGACATCCACGTAGCAGCTGATAAGGGCGGGCGTGCCGAATATGCCTCGAAGGACGTGCTGCGCGCCGCACGTCAGAAATTCGGCTTGGTGTTTCAGAACTTTAACCTGTTCCCGCACTACACCGTTATGAAGAACATCACCGATGCGCCTATCAACGTGCAGAAGGTGCCCAAAGAGGAGGCCTTTGCGCATGCGCGCGAGCTTCTTGAGAAGATGGGGCTCTCGGGCAAGGAGAACATGGTGCCTTGCGAGCTTTCCGGCGGTCAGCAGCAGCGTGTCGCCATCGCGCGCGCCTTGGCGCTCAATCCCGACGTGCTGTTTTTCGATGAGCCCACCAGCGCTCTCGACCCCGAGCTTACCAAGGGCGTTTTACGTGTCATCCGCCAGCTCGCCGACGAGCATATGACCATGGTCATCGTCACGCACGAGATGACCTTCGCTCGCGATGTCGCCGACACGGCCGTTTTCATGGACGGCGGCGTGATAGTGGAGCAAGGCCCCGCATCCGAGGTGATCGGAAATCCGAAGGAGGAACGCACCAAGGCATTCCTCCACGGCGATGGCCCCGACGCCGATTAGCGCGGCAGGCGCTCCATGAGGGTTTCTTTAAGCGCAACCCCGGGTGCCTCCAAGGTTTTGATCTGCTTGAAGCCCACGTGCTCATAAAGCGAGATGAGGTTATCGGAATAGGTTTCCAGATAGCAGGGCACCCCTTTCGCGTCGGCGAAGGCGAAAATCGGCTCTATCAGGCGGCGGAAAGCCCCCGTGCCGCGCGCCTTTTTGCTAACGCCGAGCACATACAGGTGGATGAAATCGTCGAATCCCGTTTCAGCCGCGCGCGCGGCTTCCCAGCTGAAGTCGGAAACAGGGGCGATCTTCTCGGCGGTTGCAAGATAGGTTTTAAGTTCCGCGGGCGCAAGGACGCGCTTCGCCATTTCCTCGTGGGCGGCGTCTTCGAGCTCGCTCCAGGTGTGCTCGCCCAAATCGCTTCGCAGATAGGCGCCTGCGCAGCCAGCGAGGTCGGGGGTGGCGAAGCATGCGGGATATTCGATGCCGCAAAGAAAATCGGCGCGCATGGTTTCGCGCGATATCTCGAGCTTGCGCTCGTAAGTTGCGTCCTTGAGGCTATCGAGCAGGGCGCGGGTCCAGTTTTCCTCCATAAAGCTCTCACCCATCATGTCGACAAGCTCGTCGAGCATGGCGGTGTCTTTTGCAGTTGGCGCTACGAGTCCTTCGATCTGCATGGCGTCTCTCCTTTTCGCGATCGTCGATTCATCCTAGTGTAGCAAAGCGCGTGTAGGCGGGGCTTCGTTCGTTTCATGGACGATATCGCGATAAGGAAACGTGAAGATTACGAATCTGTCGATTTCAGCATGCTTTAAGGCGGGCGTGATATTTTGACCGTGTTGGCTTAAGCAACGTTCGCAGGCTTGCGGCGCATGTGCGCCGCGGTAATGAAAAACCAAACGAACCCCGCCGCGCAAACTCGGCATGCGCCGCCCAAGCCGCTTGCTATAGCGAATGCGCCAATCCAACGCGAATGTATAGTACAAGGAGTGGTTCTCGATGAAGCAAGGTACGGGCAAGACGTTTATCGTCGCTTTCCTCGGCGCGCTGCTGGCGTGCGTTTTGGCGCTTGGCGGCTATACGGTTTACAACAATGTCGTCGGTGCGAAATCGGGCGGCGACGTCGTGCTGGGCAGCCAAACTCCATCGACCATCACGGTTTCGGGCGAGGATGCGACCCTTGCCGAGACCGTTGCACAAAAAGCGCTTCCCTCGGTGGTGTGCATTTACGTTTACACCAACCAAACGAGCGCATATGGCTATTTCGGCATGACGCAGAGCTCGGATAGTTCCGATCTTACCGAGTCGTCGCTCGGATCGGGCATCGTGCTTACCGAAGACGGCTACGTTCTCACCAACTATCATGTTATCGAGGGCAGCGATGCCCTTAAGGTAAATGCCAACGGCACAGAATACGACGCCGAGGTTGTGGGCGCCGATTCGTCGAGCGACCTCGCTGTCATCAAGCTCAAGGATGCAAGCGGTTTGACTCCTGCCGATTTGGGCGACTCCGACAGCCTCAACGTCGGCGAGTGGGTCATGAGCATCGGCAGCCCCTTTGGCCTGGAGCAATCGGTGGCAACGGGCGTTGTGTCGGCTACCAGCCGTTCCGAGATCATCGATGGATCGTCGTCTGGCAGCGGCAGCAACGGCTACAGCTACGGTCAAAGCCAGAGCGGGTCTTCGTATACGATCTACCCCAACATGATCCAAACCGACGCGGCCATCAACCCAGGCAATTCGGGTGGCGCGCTGGTTGACAAAGACGGTAAGGTTGTCGGCGTGAACACGCTCATCACCTCGTACTCGGGCAATTACTCGGGCGTGGGCTTCGCGATCCCCATTAATTATGCGGTGGCTCTTGCGCAGCAGATGATCTCGGGTGAGACCCCCAGTCATGCTCAGCTTGGCGTAAGCCTTTCCACGGTCAACTCCGCCAACGCCCAGCGCTACGGGCTTAAGGTTTCCGCCGGTGCTTATGTGGCAGCGGTCTCTGCGGGATCGGGCGCCGACGAAGCGGGTATCGAAGTGGGCGACATCGTCACCTCGTTCAACGGCAAGAAAATCGAATCAGCAAGCGATCTTATGGTTGCGGTGCGCGAATGCAATATCGACGATACGGTAGACGTCGTTGTCAACCGTGACGGGTCGGAAAAGACGCTGAGCGTGAAGCTTGGCTCCGACGCTTCGGCTGCAAGCTCGTCTTCTTTGTTGGGGAACGGATCGTCGAGCTCGAATTCGACGGGATCGGGCTACAGCCTGCGTGCTCGATAGCGCCTGTTTGGGATAAGTCGGATCGCGGGTTTGATTGCCGCTTCCCGTGGAGACTTAATCGATGGACCGATATCAGCCGCGATGGCTCCTTTTGCGATGCGCTTTCGGCGCGTATTGCGGGGCCGTCGCGGCTGCTTCTTTTGGAGAGAGAAAGCGAACCGTGCCGCCTCGTCTTTGGATGCTGCGTTTTCGGGTAAAATGAGAGGTTAGAGAAATCAAAGCCGAAACCTGCCGAAAGGACGAATATATGGCTGGCGAATACAAGTACAAGCGCGTTTTGCTGAAGCTATCCGGCGAGGCTCTTGCGGGCGATCAGGGCTACGGCATCGACCCTAAAGTGGTCGATGACCTGGCCGAGCAGATCGGCGAGGTTGTTCACGACGGCGTTCAGCTTGCGATCGTCGTCGGCGGCGGCAACATCTTCCGCGGCGTTTCCGGGGCAACCGAGGGCATGGACCGCGCGCAGGCTGACTACATCGGCATGCTGGCAACGGTGATGAACGCCCTTGCTCTGCAAGACTCTTTCGAGCGCCACGGCATCTTCTCGCGCGTGCAAAGCGCGATCAACATGCAAGAGGTTTCCGAGCCCTATATTCGCCGTCGCGCCGAGCGTCATCTGGAAAAGGGCCGCGTGGTCATCTTGGCCGCCGGTACCGGTAACCCCTATTTCACCACCGACACCACCGCGGCCCTGCGTGCTTGCGAGCTTGGCGTCGATTGCCTGATGAAGGCAACCAAGGTCGATGGCGTCTACGATAGCGATCCCGCCAAGAACCCCGATGCTAAGCGCTTTGAGAAGATCTCTTACATGGAGGTTTTGAACCGCGGTTTGCATGTCATGGATTCGACGGCTACCTCGCTTTGCATGGATAACAAGATGCCGATGATCGTTTTCGACCTCACGCAAAAGGGCAATATCGCTCGCGCGCTCAAGGGCGAAAGCGTCGGCACCGTAGTGGAATAACGCGTTGCGTGCTTGCGGTGCGAAAGCCCGCCGCCGTGCGCACGCATCAAGGCAACGATAATGCACAGGGAACTCCCTGTTGGAAGGAGCATCAATGACAGTAGACGATATCATGCTGGTCACGCAAGAGCGTATGGAAGGCGTGTTGAAGCAGCTTAACTCCAGCTTCGGCGACGTTCGCACCGGTCGCGCAAATGCAACCATTCTCGATAAGGTGAAGGTCGAGTACTACGGCGTGGCTACTCCGATCACCCAGATTGCCGGCGTGAAGACCCCTGATGCTCACATGCTGGTTATCGAGCCATGGGACAAGGGCATCCTGGGCGCCATCGAGCACGCCATCATGGAAAGCAACCTTGGCGTCACCCCCAACAACGATGGCTCCGTCATCCGTCTGCCTTTCCCGGCTCTTACCGAGGAGCGTCGTCGCGAATTGGTGAAGCAGTGCAAAACCTATGCCGAGGAAGCGCGCGTTGCCGTGCGCAATGCCCGTCGCGACGCCAATGCGGCTATCGAAAAGGAAAAGAAGGAAAACAGCCTGCCTGAGGACGATGCCAAGCGCGCCGAGGCGGATGTTCAAAAGCTTACCGATAAGTTCATCGCCGATATCGATGCCTCTTTCAAAAAGAAAGAGGCCGAGGTGATGGCTATCTAGCCGATTGCTTTTGCAAAGATCGCCGCTGCGGGGTTGTGCGCCTCGCAGCGTGTTTTTGCCGCGCTTGCGGTGGCACATTCGCGCAGCGTTTTATTGCGGTGCGCTGCGATAGCCGATTGGATGGTGCTTATGAACAAGCCGCTCGATTACATATTCCCCGATCCTCCTGCGGATATCGATTTGTCCCAGCTCGATTTGGGACGTATTCCCAATCACGTTGCGGTGATTATGGATGGCAACGGCCGCTGGGCGAAAAAACGCGCTTTGAACAGGCTTAATGGGCACAAAGCAGGCATCGAGGCCGTGCGCGAGACCATTCGTTGCGCGTCCGATTTGGGCGTGCGCTATCTTACGATCTACTCGTTTTCGACCGAGAATTGGAAGCGCCCGCAAGATGAGGTGACGGGTCTTATGAACCTGTTTGCCAAAACGATGCTTGCCGAGGTCGATGGTTTGAACGACGAGCATGTGCGCGTCATGACCATCGGCGACCTTTCTCCTTTGCCCGCCAAGACGCGCGAGGCGTTTGCTGAGGCGTGGGAGAAAACCAAGGACAACGACGGCATGACGCTTTTGGTGGCCGTTAATTATGGCGGTCGCGACGAATTGCTTTGCGCGATGCGCCAGATCGCGAACGAGGCGGCGGCAAGCGTCGCCGCCGGTGATCCCGTGCCCGAGATAACCGAGGCCGAGGTGGCGCGTCATCTGTATACCGCGGGTATCCCCGATCCCGATGTGGTCATACGCACGTCGGGCGAGATGCGCATCTCCAATTTCCTGCTGTGGCAAATAGCCTATTCGGAATTCGTCGTGTCCGATGTGCTGTGGCCCGACTTCGATCGCTATGAGTTTTTGCGCACGTTGCTCGAATTTCAAGGTCGCAATCGTCGCTTTGGGGCGGTGGAGGAATAGTGCCCGAGCAGACCGACGAGCAGATTGCCGAAGGCGCCAAGCAATCGCGTTCCGAGCGCGCGGCCGAGCGCATGAACGCGCCTTACGACCCCGAGGCATCGCGCGAGAAGCGCGATGCGCGCAAGCAACGCATCAAGGATTTCGCTTATAGGAAAACCCCCGAGAAGCTGAAGAACCCCAGCAGCTTGCAAGTTAGGCTGCGCACGGGTGTGGTGTACGTGAGCCTAAGCGTGCTGTTCATCATGGCAAGCCGCTGGACCACGCTTATCTTGGTGATGATCACCGCTGCCATCTGTGCGGGAGAGTTCTATTATATGCTGCGCTCCGATGCGAAGCTTCCCAACGAAACGATCGGCGTGATTGCCGCAATGCTCTACCCGCTTGCGGTGTTTTTCCTGGGGCTGTACGGTTTGGTCTACGTGACTGCGGCGCTTATGGTGGCGCTTACCGTGTGGTACGTGTTCTGGATGCGTGCGCGCATCTCCGACGTCGGTATAAGTTTGTTCGGCGCTGTGTATGTGGGCATGCAGCTTTCGGCGCTCATCCTCATCCGTGAGGCGATGCCGGGCGAGTGGGGCGGCGTATTTTTGCTGGTGCTGTTCGTGAGCATTTGGGCCAACGACGCGTTCGCCTATCTGTTCGGTAGCAAGTTCGGCAAGCATAAGCTTGCGCCGCGTACAAGCCCCAAAAAGAGCTGGGAAGGCTTTTTCGCGGGCTTGGTAGCCTCGATGCTCTTCTGGTGCCTGACGGTTTTCATCCCAGGCATGGATATCAACATCTACCAAGCGCTTGTGTACGGCTTGATCTGCGGCGTTGCGGGGGTATTCGGCGATTTGTGCGAAAGCCGCATCAAACGCGGGACGGGCTTTAAGGATTCCGGAACGATTATGCCCGGTCACGGCGGTCTGTTCGATCGTTGCGACTCCCTCATAACCACGGCGGTGGTGGCAGCGGTGCTTTTGTTCGGCACAGGATGCCTGACGTTGCCGCTGTAGGGATTTACTCGTGCATAGCGCCTGCATACGGCGCTGTTGATGTCGAAAGGGAAGTGCCATGGCTCTCGAAATCGTCTATCCTCGTCGCGTTGCTATTCTGGGTTCCACGGGATCGATCGGAACGCAAACCGTCGATGTTGCCTTGCGTCATCCCGATAAGGTGAAGGTGGTCGCCATATCCTCAGGCGGGCGCCGTGCTGCCGACTTGCTTGCCCAGGCGCGCGATCTGGGCGTCTCTCATATAGCTGTCGCCGACGAGCGCGTGGCGCTTACCGCTACGGGCGCCGACCTTAAGGATTGGATCGATTCGTGCGCTGTCGGGGCGGAAAGCGAGCCGAGCTTGGCTTTCGGTGCTCAGGCAGTGCGCGATTTGGTGCATCTGCCCGAAGTCGATGTCGTGGTGAACGCCTTGGTGGGCGAGGCCGGTTTGCGTGCAAGCTACGAGACGATGAAAGCCGGAAAGGTTTTGGCGCTTGCCAACAAGGAATCGCTGGTGGTAGGCGGCGATTTGATCATGCCCATGGCCGACGAGCCAGGCAAGCTCATGCCCATCGATTCCGAGCATGGCGCCATCTACCAATGCCTTATCGGCGAGGACCCGCGCGAGGTTGCGCGTTTATGGGTTACGGCGTCGGGCGGTCCTTTCCGCGGCAAGAAGCGTGCCGATTTGACGGGAATCACGCCCGAGCAGGCGCTTAATCATCCCACGTGGCACATGGGCGCGAAGATTTCTATCGATTCTTCCACGCTCATGAACAAAGGCCTCGAGGTCATCGAGGCTCATCACTTGTTCAACATGGATTACGATCGCATCAGCGTGGTGGTGCAACCCCAAAGCGCCATCCACTCGATGGTTGAATTTTCCGACGGCAGCGTCAAGGCGCATCTGGGTACCACCGACATGCGCATTCCTATTCAGTATGCGCTTTCGTGGCCAAAGCGTTGGAATGCTCCGGTTGCACCGCTCGATTTCACCAAGCTCGGCTCGCTTGAGTTCGAGGCCCCCGATACCGAGACATTCCGTTGTTTGGCTCTCGCACGTGAAGCGGGGAAGACCGGTGGCACCCTGCCGTGCGTCATGAACGCCGCGAACGAGGTCGCCGTGGCGGCTTTCTTGAACAAAGAGGGAAGCTATCTGGGTATTGCCGAATGCGTGGAGACAACCATGCAGGCGCATGCGCCGCAAAAGGTCGAAAGCGTTGATCAGCTCGAAGAACTCGATGCTTGGGCGCGCGCATTCGCCAAAAAGAACATCCGCTAATAAAGCGCGCCCTGCGGGTCGTGGGATCGCGAGTCGCAGGGCGATGGTTTTTAGGTTTGCCAGCGCTTGGTGATTCTAATAAAGCGCCTTCTCCATGTCGACGACCCGAAGCGTCTTTCCTAGCGGTGCCAGCAGCTTGATCAGGGTGTCGAGACGCGGTGCATTTGCGCCTGTTTCCATGCGTGCGATGACAGGCTGGCGCACGCCGGTGATCCCTTCCATTTGCAGCTGGCTGAATCCCTGTTGCTTTCTGGCCGAAGCGACTTCCGCGACGATGCGGTTTCGCTCGCATTCCGAAACGTCGATGCTCGTTCCCTTGTCGAAAAGCTCTTTGCTCGTCAGGTCGAGCCCGTCTTCCCACGATACGGCGTAGCCGTTGGCGGTTACGCTCACTTGCTCAAACGTTTTGCGCGGGCTCAGCGCGGCTATCTCGCTTTTGGTGAGCTGCGTCGCGCAATCGAAGACGCGCGCTTCGCCGCCCTCAAACCATACAAGCAGTTTGAGCCCGTCAAGGGGGTAGATCGTTGAGATTCGTTTGACCATAGGCTTTTAGTTGTGCTGCAGATGCGCGCTATTGCGGCGTTGCTAGGGGGGAGGACGCATCGAATCCATGGTACGCGTCTGCTGCGGTACTGCTGGGTTTCTCGTGCATTTCGTGGTTCGTTGAGGGTTGCTGTTGGATACCTGCAATCCTCCCTGTGTCTTGGCACTATAACAAATAAGATATAGCTATTCAATAACGAAAAAGATATTTCAAGCAAGAAGTTTCGATGGCGGTGCGGCAACGGATTCGTGGCGTCGTTGCACCTTGCGTATAATCGGGCTAAAAGCATTCGAAGGGATTTCGTAGTGGACATCGTCCTTATGATCATCTGCGCAACTATCTGCTTGGGCTTTCTCGTGTTCATCCACGAGGGCGGCCATTACCTGGCTTCCCGAGCGTTTGGCGTGCGTGTGTCTGAATTCATGTTGGGTTTGCCCGGTCCGTCCATAGGCTTCACTCGTGGTGGGACGCGCTTTGGCGTGACGGCTGTGCCGCTCGGGGGCTATGCGCGCGTTTGCGGCATGGAGGCCGGCGAGATGAGCCCGCACTTAAAAGCCGCCATGGCTTCGGTTTACGCGCGTGGTACGGCGCTTATGGAAGACGTCGCCGCCGACTGCGGCATATCCGACGACGAGGCCTATGATGCCCTCGAGGAATTGGTGGAGTGGGGAAGCATCACCGGGCCTACAAAGAAAGACGAATACAACACCTACCGCACGCCTGCCCAAAAGCCAACGAAAGGCCAGATTCGCAAAGCGCAGCGAAAGGGATTGCCTGTACCGGGTGGATATGCAACCGGTGCTCCGCGCCCGCTAGAAGATGTCGATGCCTTCTTCATGAGCGAGTACAAGCGGCAGTACCGCTCGTTGCCGTTCTGGAAGAAATCGGTGATCCTCCTTGCCGGCATCACCATGAACATCCTGTTCGCGCTGCTTGCTTTCGTCATCATCTACTCGGTGATGGGCTTCGACTATCAAAATACGCAAACGGGCGCCATCACCCACGTTGCAGTGTCGCCTCTGCGCGCCATTCAGGCGGGTTTCGTCTACATCGGCATGGTGGTGCAGGCGGTTGTGGGCTTGTTCAATCCTGCGACGGTTGCCGATACGGTTTCCAACTCGACGTCGATCATGGGCATAGCCGTTCTTTCGAAGAGCGCCTTCGAACAAGGTTTCGAAAGCTTCCTTTCGTTTACCGCTATGCTTTCGGTGTCGCTGGGCATCATGAACCTGCTGCCAATCCCGCCGCTTGACGGTGGACGTTGGGTGGTCGAGCTGGTTGCGCGCATGCGGCGTAAAACAGTGTCGCTCAAGGTGCTCAATGCGCTATCGATGGTGGGCATGGCGCTATTCCTGCTGCTGTTCATCGTGATGACCAACCAGGATATCCAACGTTTTGTTTTCGGGAATTGGTGAGCCCGAGGCGCTTTCCGTGGAAAGCGCCGACAGGCTCCGATGGCAGGGGGACAAATGATTGAGCGTGAGAAGCTTCCGCATATGTTGACGCAACGGGTGATGGTGGGCGATGTTCCCGTTGGCGGGGGTGCGCCCGTCGCCGTGCAATCGATGCTCAATGTGCCCGCCGAAGATGCCGACGGCAATTTGGCGCAGATAGAGCATCTGGCCGAGGCGGGCTGCGAATACGTGCGCATGGCCGTTCCGCGCAAGGATTGCCTCGACTCGTTTGGGAAGGTTTGCGCGAAATCGCCCCTGCCTGTAGTGGCCGACATCCATTTCAGTGCCGAGATCGCGATCGAGGCCGCCAAGCGCGGTGCCGCTAAGCTGCGCATCAACCCCGGAAACATCGGCGGTCTTGCCAAAACCGACGCCGTGCTCGACGCCGCGCGTGCGGCGGGCATTCCCATTCGCATCGGGGTGAATGCCGGCTCGCTCGATTCGGCCCTGGCCGCTCGCACCGACCTTTCGCAGCCCGAGAAGCTTGCCGAATCGGCAGTTCAGTACGTTAACTACTGCGAAGAGCGGGGTTTCACCGATTTGGTGGTTTCCGCCAAGGCGCACGACGTCATGACCACGGTGCGCACCTATCGCCTGCTGGCGAAACGCATCCCGCAGGTGCCGCTGCACATCGGCATCACCGAGGCGGGGACGCAGTTTCAAGGCATCATCAAATCGGCTTCCGGCTTGGGGATCCTTTTGGAAGAGGGGATTGGCGACACCATGCGCATCTCCCTCACCGACGACCCCGTGAATGAAGTGCGTGCATGCTGGATGCTTCTTTCGGCGCTCGACTTGCGCAGGCACGGCACCGAGCTCATCAGTTGCCCTACGTGCGGGCGCACGCAGGTCGATCTCATCGGCCTGGCCGATCAGGTCGAGTCGCGTCTTGCTTCGCTCGAAAAACCGCTCAAGGTAGCCGTCATGGGCTGCGTGGTAAACGGCCCGGGCGAAGCGCGCGATGCCGACATCGGTGTGGCCTGCGGCAATGGAACAGGCGCGGTTTTTCGCCATGGCGAGGTTGTTCGCAAGGTTCCCGAATCGGAGATAGTCGATGCCCTGATGGAGGAAATCGCAAAGCTCTAAGTCGATGCCGAAACACGCCCACCTTGCGGTAGAATCGCAAGGACGAATTGCATTATCTGCCTGATAAGCTCGTAAAAGGAGAAAGATACAATGACGAATATTCTGCGCATGAGCGAGCTGTATGCCCCCACGCTTAAGGAAGACCCCAACGGCGCCGAGCTTGCCAGCCACCGCCTGATGCTGCGCGCCGGCTATATTCGCAAGATGGGCTCGGGTTTGTACTCGTTCTTGCCTTTGGGCATGCGCGTTTTGAACAAGATCACCGCCATCGTGAACGAAGAAGTCGAAAGCACCGGTGCTCAGCAGATCCTGCTGCCGTTCGTGCAGCCCGCGGAGCTTTGGCATCAGTCGGGCCGCTGGAATGATTACGGCCCCGAGCTCGCTCGTTTTGTCGATCGTCACGACAACGAGTTCTGCCTCGGCCCCACGCACGAGGAGATCATCACTGCTTTGGTGCGCTCTGAGCTTCGTTCGTACAAGCAGCTGCCTACAGCGCTTTATCAGTCGCAGATCAAGTTCCGCGATGAGATTCGCCCGCGCTTCGGTTTGATGCGCAGCCGCGAATTCGTCATGAACGACACCTACAGCTTCCATGCCACGCAGGAATCGCTTGCCGATTATTACGAGAAGATGGGTGACGCCTACGGGCGCATGTGCGATCGTCTCGGTCTCGAATGGCGCGGCGTCGAGGCTGATACCGGCCAGATCGGCGGCAAGGTTTCGCGCGAGTACATGGCGCTTGCCGATGCCGGCGAGGCCGAGCTCGTTTATTGCGAATGCGGTTACGCGGCCGATACCGAGGCCGGTGCGTGCCATTCGCATCCCACGCAGTACGAGCGTCCTGCGATGGAGAAGATCGAGACGCCGGGTGTTCACACCATCGAGGAGCTTGCCGGCTTTTTGGGCATCCCCGAAACTTCGTGCATGAAGGCGTTCTCGGTCAAAGACGCCGAGGGCAAGATCTACGTGCTGTTCGTGCCGGGCGATCATGAGGTAAACGAGATCAAGGCCGAACGCGTCATCAAGGGTTTCACGCCTCTCACCGATGAGGAAATGGTAGCCGCTGGCCTGCATAAGGGCTCAATGGGCCCAATCGATCTTCCTGCGGGCATCACGGTTGTGGCCGACGAGAGCCTCAAAAACGTCGAGCAGTGGGCCGTGGGTGCCAATATCGACGGCTATCATTACGTTGGTGCCCGCCTGGGCAAAGACTTCACCGTCGATGTATGGGCCGACCTTTGCCTGGTTAAAGCGGGCGACAGCTGTCCCGAATGCGGCAAGGCGCTTGAGAGCGCTCGCGGTATCGAGGTGTCGCAAATCTTCCAGCTGGGAACCAAATACTCCGAGGCTATGGGCGCGACGTTCATGGCCGAAGACGGCACCGAGCAGCCTTTCATCATGGGTTGCTACGGCGTGGGCGTCACGCGTGTCATGGCCGCCATCGTCGAGCAGTGCCACGACGAGAACGGCATGTATTGGCCGATGTCGGTTGCCCCCGCGCATGTTTGCATCGTGCCTCTTACCGTGGGCGACGATGTGGTCGAACCTGTTGCCGAGCGCATTGCCAGCGAGCTTGCCTCCATCGGCTTCGATGTCGCCATCGACGATCGAAAGGAGCGCGCGGGTGTTAAATTCAACGACGCCGATCTTATCGGCTGGCCTCTCCAAATCGTGGTCGGCAAGCGTGGTTTGGAGGCAGGCAACGTGGAAGTGAAGCTGCGTCGCACGGGCGAGCGCAAAGACGTTTCGCTGGCCTCGCTTTCCGAGCTCATGCGTGCCGCCCATCGGGTTTTGAAGAGCGCACCCGCCGGAAAGGGCGCTTTCAACGACATCTTCGGCGAATAGCGGCACGCTTGCGGGTTGCTGCAAGTTGCGTGAATTTATCGTTTCAGTGCGCGGGCGCCCTTTGCGTGTCCGCGCACTGCTTTTCAAAGGGGTCTTATGGTTATGATATCGCTGCCAAACGGCGAGAAGCTTTCGGTAGAAGGGGTTTTGTTCGACAACGACGGAACGCTTGTCGACACGCGCGAGCTATTGCTCGAATCTTTCCGTTTCGCGACGCGCACTGTTTTGGGGCGCGAGCTTTCCGACGAGACGTACTTGAGAAGCGTCGGCACTCCTTTGGCCGACCAAATGACCGAATTTGCACGTAGCTCTGAAGAGGCCGAGCAGTTGCTTCGCGTGTATCGCGAATACAACCACCAAATCCATGACCAGATGATCAAGCCCTTTGCCGGCATCGCCGACGCGTTGGAGGCCTTGGCGAAGGCGGGCGTGAAGATGGGCGTGGTGACATCGAAGCTCCATGCGCTTGCCTGGCATGGCCTTGAGATAACCGGGCTGTCGGGGTATTTCGATTTTCTTATCGGTCCCGATGATTGTCCCGAACATAAGCCTGCCCCTGGTCCTGTGCTCGAAGGCTGCCGCCGTATGGGGCTCGCCACCTCATCATGCCTATACGTGGGCGATAGCGAATTCGATATTCGTGCAGGCAACGCGGCAGGTACGACGACCGTAGCCGTTTTGTGGGGAATGGCTTCCCGGGCTACGCTCGAAGCGGAGCATCCGGACGTCGTTTGCGCTGATCCAGCAGAATTTAGCCGGCTTTTCGCCTAATACTAGGTAAGTGTTAGGCGGATGCTTGACAAGTTTTAGGCAGGAATCAGACAAGTTCTTGGCGCTTGGTAACGTTCTCTCATCAACTGCATTTGGGGCATTGCGTCCGGCTGTTCTTTGATGCACTATCGAACTATGGTTACGTTATGTTGCTAGGAGGTTCTTATGGCTGCAATCCAAGATGGAATCAACGGGATCGGCGAGGGCTTCAAAAACGTGTTCCTCGCAGGTATCGGTGCTCTGGCTATCACTGGCGAAAAGGGCAAGGAGCTTGTCGATACTTTGGTCGCCAAGGGCGAGATGACTATCGACCAGGGAAAGCAAATCAATCAGGAGCTTCAGCATAAGGCGAGCAACGCCTCCAAGACGGTGCGCGAGGCTACGCTTGAGGCGCGCATGAGCGTGATGACTCCCGAGGAGCGCGAGGAATTTGCAGCGAAGGCGGCCGAGATCGCGGCTCAGCAAAACGCCGCTGCCGAGGCTAACGCCGTCGAGGCGGAGGTTGTCGAGGAACCTTGCGCGGCCGAAGCCGATGCAGCCGAAGAAGCTTGTGCCGGTGCGCCTGCGGCTGCCGAGCCGACCGCTGCCGAGGTATCGGATGCCGAGGCTGCGCCCGCAGAATAACAGGCGTTTTCGCGGCCCTCGTTTATTTTACGAGGGCCGTTTCTTTTATGCGTAAGCAAGATCGAAGAGGAAGTTCATGGCCGAAAACACGCTGCTCAACTACTTTTTTGAGCCAGGTGCCGGAGCGCGTGCCAGTTTCGGGCTCAATCGCAAATCGCGTTCGCGGCGTGTGCACGAGATCGTTCAGATCCTTCGCAAGCACCACTTTCTCAGCAGGCTCACCCCAGCGGAGTTTCGCGCGGCCTTCGAAGAGCTTGGTCCGAGCTTCGTGAAAATCGGGCAAACGCTCTCGACACGTTCGGAGATTCTCCCAAAAGCTTATTGCGAAGAGCTCGCCAAGCTGCAAACCGAGTGCGATCCTTTGCCATTCGATCAGATTTTGGCGGTGTTGCGTGCGATTTACGGTGCCGAGTACGGCAAGATATTCGAGCGTATCGACCCCAAGCCTTTGGGCAGCGCATCGCTTGCGCAGGTTCACAAGGCAAAGCTCGTCAATGGCGACGTCGTTGCCGTGAAGATCCAGCGTCCGGGCGTTAAGGCCACCATGGCGCAGGATATCGACATTATGCGCGGCATGACCAAGCACATCGAGCACTTCGTCAAAGGCGATTCGATGATCGATCTGCGCGAAGTCGTCGAGGAGATGTGGGACACTTTCGTCGAGGAGACCGACTTCACGCGCGAGGCGCAAAATCTACAGACCTTCGCGCGCCTGAACAAAGACTGCGTGTTCATCGACGCGCCGCGCGTATATCCCGAGTATTCGGGAGAATACGTGCTGGTGATGGACTACATCGAGGGCATTCCCATTTCCCATAAGGAAGAGCTGTTGGAAGCCGGCTACGACCTCGAGGAGATCGGCGAGAAGCTTCTGGATAATTACGCAACGCAGATCCTCGATCACGGCTTTTTCCATGCCGACCCGCATCCGGGCAACATCATCATTCGCGGCGGCAAGATCGTCTATATCGACTTGGGTATAATGGGGCGTCTCACGCCGAGCGAGCGCATGGGCTTCGGGCGCATCATCCATGCGGTGAGCATTCAAAGCTCTGCCGAACTCAAGGATGCGCTCATTTCGTTTGCGGCGGTCAAAGGCAACGGGCAGATCGACCATACGCGTCTTTTGGCCGACATGGATATGCTGTTGCAAAGCTATAGCTCGTGCGATGTTTCGGATCTCGATATCGGTGCTTTCCTAAACGACGTGCTGGCCGTCACGCGTTTGAGCAAATGCCAGCTTCCTTCCAGCATCACCAACGTGGTGCGCGGTATCGTGACCATCGAGGGCACCATCGCGCCGTATATCCCCAACGACAACATCGTCGATATCATCAACGGGCATATCGTTCGCAACACCGATCCTCTCGATCAAGTGCAAAGCACCATGGTCGATGCGGCGCTTACCATGCGGCGCGCGGCCGAGGGGTTGGCGAGTGCCGCCGAGTATTCGGGCGAGGCGCTGCATATGCTCACGCGCGGTCAGCTGAAGATGAACATGGAGGTTTTGGGGTCCGATGCGCCTATGCTCACGCTGTCCAAAATCGTCAACCGCATCACCATGGGCGTTTTGGCGGCGGGCTTGTTCATGGGGTCGAGCTTGTTTTCGCTCAGTGCGGCGGAGCCGGCGATTTTGGGCGTGCCGGCGATATCGTTTTTCGGCTTCGGCGGATCGATGGTTCTCTCGATCTGGATCGTCCTCGACATCTGGCGCCGCAAATAGGTGACACGTTCCAGCGATCACGATGATCGCGGCAATCGTTTTCTCTGCTGAACGCATTGGAAGCGGCGCTGGAATCGAAGTGCTGGCATGATGCGTTTCTGCCGAAAAGGGCATGAAAAAGGCGCCCTGATGGGCGCCGATGCTTGAAGGCCGAAGGCTCGGGAATCGCTCGATCCGCGTGCGATTCCCGATTTGGAACCGTTGTCTAGCGGCCGTTTTTCCCGTAAAAGCGATCGAAGCTGCTTTGCTGCTTCTGCGCCTTGCGGATGCCCTGTTTGCTTGCGGGCTTCGGCGAATCGTAGCGCTTCTTGTGACTTGCGCTGCCGCGTTTGCCATTGCGCTCGCGGCGGTCGCTTTCGCGATTGCCGTACTTGTCGAATTTCGCGTTTTTGCTCGAGTTGCCCTTGCTCCCGCGCAAGCCATCACGTTCGTTTTTACGCGGTCCTTTGCCGCGCTCGTCGAACTTGCGTTTGCCAGCAGGTTTTTCGCCCTTCGCCTTAAATCCGCCCTTCACGCCCTTGGGCTTGTTGGCACTGCCGTTGTTGTTCTTTTTGCCCGCGCCGTCGGCGAATCGGCTTTTGTAGCCGTCGAGGCCTCGGAAGAAATCAGTGGGCGCCGCTTCGCGTTTGCCGCCCTTTTTGACCTTCTCGTTATGGGCACTGGCGCGTTCGATGTCGCGTGCGCGCACGTGTTTTTTCTTGCCGTGCTTGTTTTTGTTCTTCGATTCCAAAATGCCGGGGTCGACATCGTAGGTTTCGAGTTCCATAAGGGGAAGCTCGCGGTTGATCAGCGTCTCGATGGCATGCAGTTCGCGACGGCTTTCGCGCGTGACGAACGAAACAGCGAATCCCACTTCGCCCGCACGTCCGGTGCGCCCGATGCGATGGACGTAATCGTCGGCCATATCGGGCAAGTCGTAGTTGACCACATAATCGACGCTCGGCACGTCGATGCCGCGTGCCAAAACATCGGTGGCGACCAAGATGTTGGTTTTACCCTTGGCAAAGCGCTCCAGCGCGCGCTTGCGCTTGTGCTGCGGCTTGTCGGAGTGGATGGAATCGGCGGCAAAGCAGGCGTCGCGCAACTCGTCGGTGCATTCTTCGGCGCGCTTTTTCGTGCGTGTGAAGACGATGATTTTCTCGCCGCCTTTTTCGTTTAGAACCGCCTGCAAAAGCGCCTGCTTCTTCTTGTTCTCGATGGGCAGGATATACTGCTCGACCGTCGCCGCGGTGTCGCCGTGATGCGCCACTTCCACCATGACGGGGTTGTCGAGGATGGGGGACACCTTGCGCATGACCTTGCGGTCGAGCGTCGCGGAAAAGAGCAGAGTCTGGCGTTTTTCGGGGATCTCGGCGATGATGGTTTCCATCGAAGGCCAAAAGCCCATATCGAGCATGCGGTCGGCTTCGTCGATAACCAGAACATCGATGTTCTTCAGGTTGACCACGCCGCGTTCGCGCAGGTCGATCAAACGACCCGGGGTGGCGATGATGATGTCGACCCCTTTGCGCAGCTTGTTGATCTGCGGGCCGTATTTGGTGCCGCCATAGAGCACGGCGACGTAATGATCGGTTTCGCGCGAGATAGCGCGGCACACCTCGCCGATTTGCTCGGCGAGCTCGCGCGTGGGGGTTACCACCAGCATGCGCGGGCCGCTGACGGCTTTCTTATCTTGCACGGCATGGGCAAGCGTGCTCATGGTGGGAAGCAAGAACGCGGCGGTTTTGCCCGTGCCGGTTGCGGCGGCGGCGCATACGTCATGGCCTGCCAAAACCTGCGGAATCGCTTGCTCCTGGATAGGGGTGGGGTCGACGTAGCCTAGTTTGGCGACGGCTTTCAAGGCCTCGGCTGAAATGCCGAGTTCGGCGAATTTCTGAGTCATGGTGTTCCTTAAGAAGATGAAGCCCATGATCGCACGAACCGTATGGCGTTAGGGCTTGCGTCGAATAAAACGAATGCGTATTATGGCTGTTTTGCCTGCACGTTCGATGGAGTGTGCTTGAATAGCGACTAAATAAACACAGGCTTATCGCGCTGCATGCTAATATTTCCCCTTACGAAACAACTATCTGCATTCACCCGACGGCTTCGCCGGGTTTTACGGAAGGCTTGACGACTATGGCCGATTACATCGAGGGCAAGCGCCCCATCATCGAGGCGATTCGCGTGGGCGTGCCGATTGCGCGCATCATGATCGCCGACAACCTGCATCAAGATCAGATGGTGGGGGATATCCTGCGCAAGGCGAAGCAGCGCGACATCCGCGTCGATAAGGTCCCGCGCAAAAAGCTCGACGACATCTCGGTGCGCGACAGCCATCAAGGCGTCATCGCCGAGACCAAGCCGTTTGGCTATGTGGGCGTTGGCGAGGTTATCGATGCGGCGGGAAAGTACGCCGACGAGCACGACGGCCGCGCGCTCGTCGTGCTGCTTGATCATATCACCGACGCGGGCAACTTGGGCGCGATCATCCGCAGCGCCGAATCGGTGGGCGCATGCGGTGTGGTTATCCCCAACAAGCGCAGCGCGCATGTTGATGCCGCCACGTATAAAAGCTCTGCCGGTGCCGTGGCGCATATGCTCGTGGCGCAAACCTCCAATATCGTGCAGGCCATAAAGCGCTTGCAGGATGCCGGCTTTTGGGTTGCTGCCGCAAGCGAGCACGCCGAAGGCGAGATTTGGGACGTGAACCTCAAGGGCAAGATCGCGATCGTCATGGGCAACGAGCACGACGGCGTTTCCCGTTTGGTGCTTGAGCGCTGCGATATGTTCGGCCGCCTGCCTATGATGGGCGAGGTTTCCTCGCTCAACGTCGCCCAGGCTTCGACGGTCTTCATGTACGAATGGCTGCGTCAGAATCGTCCGCAAGGTGGCTTCCATGCGCAAGCGGCGCCGCAGGTTTAAAAACGGAAAAGCTGGGAAACCATGCCTCGCGATCGCAAGCGCGTGCTTATAGTGGACGGTTTCAATGTCCTTAGAAGCGCAAGCCGCTACAAAAACATCTTGGCGCCTACGGCCGACTACGAAGACGACGTCCTCAATCGTTCGCGCGAGATGCTCATAAAGGACGTCGCCTATTTCGCTGGCAAGGAATACAAGGCGACCATCGTTTTCGATGGCGGCGGCAACGAGTTTTCCACAGGCGAGGCCGAAACCATCGGCGGCGTTCGGGTGATATTCTCGCCGGCGGGATCATCGGCCGACAAAGTTATCGAGAAGCTTGCGCATGAAGCGCGCCAGAATAACATCGAGGCGCTGGTAGTGACCTCCGACGCCACTATCCAAGACACCGTTTTCGGCTTCGGGGTCGACCGCATGAGCGCCGAGGGCTTTTCGCGCGAGATGATCAGCTATTACGAGGACATCAAGCTCGATGAGTCGCCCAAAATCGCCGAGAAGCGCACCGTCGCCGGACGCATCGATGCGCAAACCCTGGCTAAATTGGTGGCCTTGCGCGACGGACGATAGCCAAGCGGCCGTTTGTTGCCGCTATCGAAAATCTATAAGGCAAAGCTCCTGATAAACAGCAAAAATACACAGCTGCTAAAAATTTTTCTTGACTCCTTAACCCGTTGAAAATATCCTATTCGATTGTGACTTTTTGCAGAATTACGGGTGTTCACTAAGGAGGAAAAGCCTCGTGGCTAAAGGACAGAATTCCGCTTCCACCAGCCGTTATAGGACTCGCCGCAGCTTCGCGAAAATCCCGAGCGTCATGGATGTTCCCAACCTGATCGACATTCAAACCAAGAGTTTCGATTGGTTCAAGACCGAAGGTCTTGATCAGGCGTTTGCGAGCATCAGCCCCATCGAGAACTCCACCAAAGACATGGTGGTGGAGTTTGGCAAGCATGAGTTCGGCGACCCGAAGTACACGGTTGACGAATGCAAGGAAAAGGACGTTTCCTATCAGGCTCCGCTTTTCGTAGAGATTCGTTTCATCAACAAGGAGACGGGCGAGATCAAGGAGCAGGAAGTGTTCATGGGCGATTTCCCGCTCATGACCCCGCGCGGTACGTTCATCATCAACGGCACCGAGCGCGTCGTTGTTTCCCAGTTGGTTCGCTCGCCGGGTGTTTACTTCTCCACCGAGGTGGACAAGACCTCTCCGAAGACCATCTACAACGCCAAGATCATTCCCAGCCGCGGTGCCTGGCTCGAGTTCGAGACGGACAAGCGCGACGTTTTGCACGTGCGCATCGACCGTCGCCGCAAGCAGCCCGCAACCTTGCTGGTGCGCGCTCTCGGCCTTGCTGAGACTCGCGAAGAGATCATCGATCTGCTGGGCTCTTCCGATATGATCTTGCGCACGCTCGATCGCGATCCTGCGACCACGCGCGAGGAATCCCTCATCGAGCTGTACAAGCGCTTCCGTCCGGGCGAGCCGCCAACGCTCGACTCCGCACGCACGCTTCTCGACGGCTTGTTTTTCAACCCGCAGCGCTACGATCTGGCTGCTGTCGGTCGTTACAAGATCAACAAGAAGCTGCAGCTCGACCCCGAAAACGATGCTCCCACGCTTACCGAGGAAGATATCGTCAAGACCATGAAGTACATCCTTGCCCTGCATGAGGGTCAGGAAGGCTTCGCCATCGACGATATCGACCATTTCGGCAATCGCCGCATCCGCACCGTTGGCGAGCTGATTCAAAACCAATTCCGCATCGGCCTCTCCCGCATGGAGCGCGTCGTTCGCGAGCGCATGAGCATGCAGGAGCCCGACGAGATCACCCCGCAGTCGTTGGTGAACATCCGCCCGATCGTGGCCTCCATCAAGGAATTCTTCGGTTCTTCGCAGTTGTCGCAGTTCATGGATCAGTCCAACCCCGCTGCGGGCATCACGCACAAGCGTCGTCTGTCCGCATTGGGCCCGGGCGGCTTGTCGCGCGAGCGTGCAGGCTTCGAGGTCCGCGACGTTCACAATTCTCACTACGGCCGCATGTGCCCGATCGAGACGCCTGAAGGCCCGAACATCGGCCTTATCGGCTCGCTGGCTACCTACGCCCGCGTGAACAAGTTCGGCTTCATCGAGACGCCGTATCGCCGCGTCGTCGATGGCAAGGTTACCGACGATGTCGATTACCTGACCGCCGACGAAGAAGAGAACTACGTCATCGCCCAGGCAAACGAAGCGTTCGATCCGGAAACGCGCATCTTCGGCCATACCGACGAGAACGGTAACTTCGTTAAGTCCGAGCGCATCCTCTGCCGCACCAAGGACGCTTCGGGGATGTTCGGCGAGCCCGACGAGGTTCCCGCAAGCCAGGTTCAGTACATGGACGTTTCTCCTCGTCAGATGACCTCGGTCGCTACCTCGCTCATCCCGTTCCTCGAGCACGACGACGCTAACCGCGCCCTCATGGGTTCCAACATGCAGCGTCAGGCAGTGCCGCTGCTCAAGCCCCATGCCCCTTATGTCGGCACGGGCATCGAGCATCGCATTGCCGTCGACTCCGGCGAGATGCTGGTTGCGCAGAACCCCGGCGTCGTCGACTACGTCGACGGTCAGACCATCATCGTGCTCAACAACGATGGCGAATACGATGAGTACCTGGTACCCAAGTTCCAGCGTTCCAACCAGTCGGGCTGCATCAACCACCGTCCGATCGTCCGCAAGGGCGACGAGGTCGCGGCGGGCGACGTGCTTGCCGACGGCCCGTCTTGCGATGGCGGCGAGCTTGCCCTGGGTCAGAACCTGCTGATTGCCTACATGCCGTGGGAAGGCTACAACTACGAGGACGCCATCATCGTGTCCGAGCGCGTTGTCTCCGAAGACCTTCTGACGTCTATCCATATCTCCGAGTACGAGGTTGACGCTCGCGACACCAAGCTCGGCCCCGAGGAGATCACGCGTGAGATCCCCAACATCTCCGAGGATATGATCTCCGACCTCGATGCCGACGGCATCATCCGCATCGGCGCCGAGGTTGGCCCTGGCGACGTTTTGGTCGGCAAGGTGACCCCCAAGGGCGAAACCGAGCTTACTGCAGAGGAGCGCTTGCTGCGCGCCATCTTCGGCGAGAAGGCCCGCGAGGTGCGTGACACTTCCTTGAAGGTGCCTCATGGTTCCGGCGGCCGCGTCATCGGCATCTCCCGCTTCACGCGAGAGAACGGCGACGAGCTTGCCCCCGGCGTGAACGAGCTCGTTCGCATCTACATCGCTCAGAAACGCAAGGTTCAGCCCGGCGACAAACTTTCCGGCCGTCACGGCAACAAGGGCGTCATCTCGCGTGTTCTGCCTGTCGAGGACATGCCTTATATGGCAGACGGCACGCCGATCGACGTAATCCTCAATCCTCTGGGCGTGCCTTCGCGTATGAATGTCGGTCAGCTGCTTGAGAACCACCTCGGTTGGGCCGCTATGTGGGGCTGGTCTGACGACCCCGACTCCACCGAGGCCGTCGAGGGCCCGTTCCTCGTTTCCACCCCGGTATTCGACGGTGCAAACGAGGACGAGATCCAGGATGCCATCGTGAAGGCCAACCGCAACCTCATCAACCGCAACCACGAGCGCTACGGCGATCTTGCGCGCGACGAGTTCGTGCCGCAGGTTACCCCCGAGGGCAAGACCTGGCTCTACGATGGTCGCACGGGTGAGATGTTCCGCGAGCCCATCACTGTCGGCACCACTTACATGCTTAAATTGGGTCACATGGTCGACGACAAGATCCATGCGCGCTCCACTGGTCCTTACAGCTTGATCACGCAGCAGCCTTTGGGCGGCAAAGCCCAGTTCGGCGGCCAGCGTTTCGGCGAAATGGAAGTTTGGGCGCTGTATGCATACGGCGCGTCCAACGTCCTGCAGGAGATCCTCACCGTGAAATCCGACGACACGTCGGGTCGCGTGAAGTCCTACGAGGCGATCGTCAAGGGCGAGAACATCCCCGCGGCCGAGGTGCCCGAGAGCTTCAAGGTTCTCATCAAGGAAATGCGCTCGCTGTGCTTGAACGTCGAGCTCGAAGGCCACGATATGCAGCCTATCAACGTTTCCGATGAGGCTGAGGATACGGATCAGTCGCTTTACGGCGCGCTTGCCGACGATGCCAAGAAGACCGAGGAAGACGACGCTTCGGCGCTCGAGAGCATCGCTGCCGAGCTCGGCGATTTGATGAGCGGACTCGAATCCGACGATGACAACAACAACGAACTGATCGGTGATGAAGGGGAGGAGCGATAAATGACGACTGAATACGATGTCACCAACTTCGACGCCATTCGCATTTCTCTCGCGAGTGCCGAGGACATCCGCAGTTGGTCGCGCGGCGAGGTTAAAAAGCCAGAGACCATCAACTACCGCACTCTCAAGCCCGAAAAAGACGGCTTGTTCTGCGAGAAGATTTTCGGTCCCACCAAGGACTGGGAATGTGCTTGCGGCAAGTACAAGCGCGTCCGCTTCAAGGGCATCGTGTGCGAACGCTGCGGCGTCGAGGTAACTCGCTCCAAGGTCCGTCGCGAGCGTATGGGCCACATCGAGCTTGCCGCTCCGGTAAGCCATATCTGGTATTTCAAGGGCTCGCCTTCGCGCCTTGGCTACCTGCTTGACATTTCTCCGAAAGACCTCGAGAAGGTTCTGTATTTCGCGAGCTCCATCATCACCTCGGTCGATTCCGAGGCGCGCGAGGAAGATCTCGACGAGCTCCGCGAAGAGCTTGCCGCCGATCTCGAAGAGCTCGACGCCGAGCGCGATCGCCTCATCGAGAGCACGCGCCGTCTTTCCACGGACTACGTGCCCGAGGATGATGATCTCGTCGACGAGATCGACGATGACGAGCGTATGACCCCCGAGGAAGTCGAAGAGGAAATCGCCGACATCTACGAGGAGTTCAACGAGCGCAAGTCGCTTCGCCAGGAGGCTTTCGAGGCTTTCCAGAAGATCGAGCCCAAACAGCTCGTTTCCGACGAGGCGCTCTATCGCGAGATGCGCGCGAACTACCGCGACTACTTCACGGGCGGCATGGGTGCCGAGGCCGTGCGCGATCTGCTCGATTCGATCGACCTTGCCAAGACCGCAGAGGAGCTTGACGAGGTTATCGCCACGGGCAAGGGTCAAAAGCGCGCCAAGGCCATCAAGCGCCTGAAGGTGGTCGACGCTTTCCTCAAGTCCGACAACAAGCCTTCCGACATGATTCTGGACGTCATTCCGGTCATTCCGCCCGATTTGCGTCCTATGGTGCAGCTCGACGGCGGCCGTTTCGCCACGTCCGACTTGAACGATCTGTATCGTCGCGTCATCAACCGCAACAACCGCTTGAAGCGCCTGCTCGACCTCGGTGCCCCCGAGATCATCGTGAACAACGAGAAGCGCATGCTGCAAGAGGCCGTCGACAGCCTGTTCGACAACGGCCGTCGTGGCCGCCCCGTCACGGGTCCGGGCAATCGTCCGCTGAAGTCGTTGGCCGACATGCTGAAGGGCAAGCAGGGCCGCTTCCGTCAGAACCTGCTGGGCAAGCGTGTCGACTACTCCGGCCGTTCGGTAATCGTCGTCGGTCCTGAGCTGAAGATGCATCAGTGCGGTCTGCCTAACCAGATGGCGCTCGAGCTTTTCAAGCCCTTTGTCATGAAACGCTTGGTCGAGCTGGAATACGTCGCCAACATCAAGGCTGCTAAGCGCGCCGTCGATCGTGGCGCAAGCTACGTTTGGGACGTTCTCGAAGAGGTCATCTCCGAGCATCCGGTGCTTCTCAACCGCGCACCTACCCTGCACCGTCTGGGCATTCAGGCGTTCGAGCCGGTGTTGGTCGAGGGCAAGGCGATGAAGCTGCATCCGCTGGTCTGCACCGCATTCAACGCCGACTTCGACGGCGACCAGATGGCCGTGCATGTTCCGCTGTCCGCTGCCGCACAGGCAGAGGCTCGCGTGCTCATGCTTTCCACCAACAACATCAAATCGCCTGCACATGGTCGTCCGCTGACCATTCCTACGCAGGACATGATCATCGGCCTGTATTACCTCACGGCCGAGCGTGACGGCTTCCCGGGCGAGGGTAGGGTCTTCATCGACTTCAACGATGCCCTGAATGCCTACGATGCCCGTGCCGACGTCGACCTGCAGGCAAAGATCTTCGTTCGCCTCACGCGCGACACTAAGGTTGCGACCGCATACAACGTGTTCGAGGAGCACAAGGCGGGCGAGCGTATTCAGACCACCATCGGTCGCATCACCTTCAACAATGTGCTGCCCGAGGACTATCCGTTCCTCAACTACGGCATGAATAAGTCGGAGGTCAGCCGTTTGGTCGAGGACGTTTGCAATCGTTACAGCGCCTCCGAGGTTCCGCCCGTGCTCGACGGCTTGAAAGCCGCTGGCTTCCACTATGCTACGCGCGCAGGCATCACGGTTTCGGTCTTCGATGCCACCATCCCGCCTAACAAGGGCGCGATTCTGGCTGCCGCAGACGAGAAGGTTGCCGCCATCGACGAAGACTACGAGATGGGTCTGATGAGCCGCGAAGAGCGTCATCACCAGGTGATTGACATCTGGAACGAAGCAAACGACGAGGTCGGCGAGGCAATGGCCGACAACTTCGACCGCTTCAACCCGATTTATATGATGGCCTTCTCCGGCGCCCGTGGTAACATCAAGCAGATCCGACAGCTTTCCGGTATGCGCGGCATCATGCAGAACCCGAAGGGCGAGCAGCTCGACCGTCCTATTAAGTCGAACTTCCGCGAGGGCATGTCGGTTTTGGAATACTTCATTTCCACGCATGGTGCTCGTAAGGGCATGGCCGACACCGCACTGCGTACCGCAGACTCTGGTTACCTCACCCGCCGTCTTGTCGATGTTGCGCAAGACGTCATCATTCGCGAGATCGATTGCGGCACCACCGATGGCGTGCCTTATCCGCTGCATAACGACAAGGGCGAACTTGACGAGAACTTGATCGGCCGTAATCTCTTGACGCCCGCCGTTGACGAAAACGGCGAGATCGTCATGGACGCCGATACCTATATCGCAAGCATGGACGACCTGAAGAAGCTCGAGGCTGCAGGCCTTACCGAGGTGAATGTCCGCACCATCATGACCTGTCATGCGCACGAGGGCGTCTGCCAGAAGTGCTATGGCTGGGATTTGGCTACCGGCCGCCCGGTCAATATCGGCACTGCTGTCGGCATCATCGCCGCTCAGTCGATCGGCGAGCCCGGCACCCAGCTGACGATGCGTACGTTCCACCAAGGCGGCGTCGCCGGCGACGACATCACGCACGGTCTTCCTCGTGTACAAGAGCTTTTCGAGGCGCGCAGGCCCAAGGGCTTGGCTGTTCTTGCCGAGATCGCAGGTACCCTGCAGGTTTCGGGCGACAAGAACACCAAGGTTCTTACCGTGCATGATCAAGAGGGCAATTTCCGCGAGTACACCGTTTCGGCACGTGCTCAGCTGGCGAATGGCGTGACCGATGGCTGTCAGGTTCGTGTGGGTCAACAGCTCACCAAGGGCTCTGTCGACCCGAAAGAGCTGCTGAGGCTCACCGACCCCAACACCACGCTGCGCTACATCGTGGCTCAGGTCCAGGACGTGTACGTGTCCCAAGGCGTGGACATCAACGACAAGCACATCGAGGTCATCGCGCGTCAGATGCTGCGCAAGGTCACCGTTCTCGATCCGGGCGATTCCAACTATTTGGCAGGCAGCCAGGTAAATCGCTATGAGTTCCAGGACACCGCCAACGAGCTTATCGCCGAGGGCAAGAATCCGCCGGTTGGTCAGCCTTTGCTGCTGGGTATCACCAAGGCGTCGCTGGCTACCGATTCGTGGTTGTCGGCTGCGTCCTTCCAGGAGACCACCAAGGTTCTCACCGATGCTGCCATCGAGGGCAAGACCGATACCCTGAAGGGCTTGAAGGAAAACGTCATCATCGGCAAGCCGATTCCTGCAGGCACCGGCCTCAAGCGCTACCACGACGTGAAGCTTACTTACAAGGGTCACGCCATCGACAAGAAGGACGAAGAGGAGACGCTTCCCGATTACGCGCCGGATGTTCTGCGCGACATCGAGGAAATGCTGCCGCAGCCTCAGGATTGGTCGCTCGACGGCGATGGCTACCTGAACATGGGCGGGTCTTATGGCTCGTACTACAACAGCATGTCGATGGGTCATCGCGGACCGCAGCTTTCCGATGAAGATGCGCGTCTGTACATCTACGACGACCTGGGCGTTTCGCAGCGTTGGGCAAACAAGTTCAGCGAGGCGGGCATCGAGACCGTGGCCGATCTTGTGGGTCATACCGAAGACGACCTGCTGCGTATCGAAGGTATCGGCGCCAAGGCCATCGAGGAGCTGAAGGCTGGTTTGGCCGAGCATGGCTTGTCCGAGATCATCGAGGATGATCTGAATGCTTCGAGCGATGACATGAGCCAGCTGCTCGATATGGTGTTCTCGCCCGATGACAACATCCTCATCGGCGGCGATGAGCCCCCGACGTTCAACACCGAGGGCGAGGATATGCTGGGCGAGGCTCTTCCGCCGCGTTCTTACCAGCGCAACCTCGAAGAGCTCGATGCCCTTTTGGGATCGCTTGACTCTTACGGCTTCGGCGTGACCTCTCACGAGGACGAGCAGAAGTCGAACGAGGAGCAGTCGTCCGACGAAGAGTAATCGCATGTTTTTCGCGTGATCGAAGCGCCCCGGAGTACCGCTTGCGGCGGTATCTCCGGGGCGCTTCGTGTTATAGGGCGTTTAGTAGTAAAATCATTCTTTGCGAGCAAAAGCTTCGCATCAAAGAGGAAGGAAAGGCGGCACAATGGCAAGGCTTTTCGGTACCGATGGCGTGCGCGGCGTGGCCAATGTCGAGCTTACTTGCGAGATTGCTTATCGACTTGGTCAGGCGGCCGTTGAATTCATGGGCAAAAACGTCATCATCGGCAAGGACACGCGCCTTTCCGGCGACATGTTGGAGAACGCCGCTGCGGCGGGCATCATGAGCGCGGGCGGCACGGCGCTTCTGGCGGGTATCATCCCCACACCGGGCGTGGCGCTTTTAGTGCGCGAGCTTCATGCCGACGGCGGCATCGTTATTTCCGCTTCGCATAATCCGCCCGAATATAACGGCATTAAATTCTTCGATGCGCAGGGATTCAAGCTGCCCGATGCCGTGGAAGACGAAATCGAGGCGTTTATCCGAAACGGCGGTTGCGAGGCTCGCGGGGCAGAGGCGATGCTTCCTGGAGACAAGGTGGGCGTGGCTATCCCCGTCGAGGAAGCGGTCGATATCTATGTCGAGCATGCCGTTTCGAGCGTACGTGCGCAGGGAGTCGATTTCTCGGGGATGCATATCGCGCTTGATGCCGGGCACGGCGCATCGTCGCTTACCAGCGCTCGTGCTTTCGAAGAGCTTGGCGCCAAGGTGACGGTGATCAACGACGATTTCGATGGCACTGATATCAACGTGAAGTGCGGATCGACCAATCTCGAGCCGTTGCATCGTTTGATGGAAGAGAGCGGTGCCGATGTGGGTGTCGCGCATGATGGCGATGCCGACCGCGTGATGATGATTGCTCCCGACGGCACCGAAATCGACGGCGATGTGGTTGAGGCTGTGTGCGCACTCGATATGCGAGAGCGCGGCGTTTTGGCGAATAACACGGTCGTGTCTACCGTCATGTGCAACTTAGGCTTTGTGAAGGCTATGGAAGCGCAAGGCATCGACGTGGTACAGACCAAGGTGGGCGACCGCTACGTGCTCGAGGAGATGCGCGACAAGGGTTACAACATCGGCGGCGAGCAATCGGGTCATATGATCCTTCTCGATCACAATTCGACAGGCGATGGCCTTATGACGGCTTGCCAGTTTTTGGCCGCCGTGGTGCGTTCGGGCAAAACCGTTGCTGAGGCTGCGCATGTCATGACGCATTTCCCTCAGACGCTCATCAACGTTCGCGTGAAGGATAAGCATGCGTTTGAAGGCAACCAAGAGATCGCCGCTGCAGTTGCAGCTGTCGAAGGAAAGCTTGCCGGTGACGGCCGCGTGCTTATCCGTCCAAGCGGCACCGAGCCTGTCGTGCGCGTGATGGTTGAGGCGTCCGATGCCGATATCGCGCAGGCTGCTGCTCAGCGCATCGCCGACGTGGTCGAGCACGTGCTTTAGCGCAACGCTATAGCAAAGGTCGCGATGATTGCATATGTCGCGTTAACGGATAAGGAAACGGGCTGCTGGCGCGCTTGCCGGCAGCCCGTTTGCCTTCGAATGACCAAGATGACGAAGGCGATGCCGCTTATGCTAAAAGGCGGGATTCGCTTCCGCTAGCGAGGGCGGGATTTGGCGAGCGCTAGGGCGACGGCAGCGATCGCTGCTGCGAAAAGCGCCGTGATTCCGATGCCTGTGAGATAGGTGCTAAGCAGCTCGTCCGTAAATGCACACAATGGGTTTTGTCCACCGCATGCGTTCTTTCGATGCGACTCCGCTTGCGCGTTTTGCGATCAAAGGTGCCAGAGATGGTCGCTGGAACGTGTCACCGCCTGAAGAGGCGGGCGAAGAGGCCGCGCTTTTTCGGGATGGGGACTACCTGAGGCTTTTGATCGATAAAGCTCGGTGTTTCTTTGGGTACCGACGATGCGGGGGCGAACACCGTTTCTTCGGGCGCGTCTGCTTGCGCACGCGTGCGCCAGTCGTTCATGGCGTCGAGAACGCTGGACGTTTCGATTGGCGCCGTCGCAACCGTCGGCTCTTCGCGCGGCTTTTTCGCCTCGCTTGCCTTCTCGGCAACGGCCTCGGCGCTTCCCGCGGCAAAGGCGGAGATCGCGGCTGCTTGCTCGATCAGGAGCTTCTGCATTCGGTCTGATTCTTTCTTGATTGCTTGCACTGCATTTTCGGCAGTCTTGCCCGGGTCTTTTTCGCGTGCGGTTTCGGCTTCGTCGAGCTGACATGTTTGCTCGCTCGAAGGTTTTGTTGCGGCATTTGCGTTGCGTACGCCGGCGTCTACAGTTGCCTCGCGTTGGCGGCGATAAGCTTCTTTGATTTCGAATACTTGCGAGTCAAACGGCTCGCCCTCGGTCTCGTCGCACAAGCCGACGCAGGCGCCAAGCGGGGTGTAGGTGCCGTCGCTTTTCAGCTCGCGCAGTTTCGCGGTATCGCGCAGACATGTATCCACATAGTCGAGGATGCGTCCGCGAATCTCGTCGTTGTAGATAGGCCAGGCTATCTCGACGCGTTTGACCATGTTGCGTGTCATCAAATCGGCGCTCGACAAATACATCTTGCAGTTGCGGCTTGCGCCAAAGCAATAGATGCGGCTGTGCTCAAGCAGCTTGCCGACGATCGAGTAGACGTGCACGTTGTCGGTGTATCCCGGCACCTGCGGTATCAAGCAGCAGATGCCGCGCACGAGCATGATCACGGGCACGCCCGCCTGCGACGCTTCGGCGATCTTGCGGATGATGCGCGCATCGGTTACCGAGTTGGTTTTCATGAAGATGCCGCACGGCTCTCCTGTTTGCGCCTTGGCGATCTCGTCGTCTATCAGCTCGATGATGCGCTTCTCGATTTGCAGCGGTGCAACCTGCAGTACGTCGTAGTTGTCCGAGATGTTCTCGAGCGACATGTTGCGGAAGAACTCGACGGCATCGCGTCCAAAGCCTTTGTCGGTGGTGATGAAGGAAATGTCGGTGTAGAGCTTGGCGGTTTTCTCGTTGTAGTTGCCGGTGCCTAACTGCGTGATGTGCTGCAGCCCGTCGGGCGTTTGCCGCGTGATGCAGCAGATCTTCGAATGAACCTTGTAATACTCGAAACCGTATATCACGTTGCAGCCGGCCTGCTCGAACCGTTGCGACCATTCGATGTTGTTCGCCTCGTCGAATCGCGCGCGCAGCTCGAAGAGCGCCGTTACTTCCTTGCCGTTTTCTGCAGCGGCGATAAGCGCTTCGGCCAAATGCGATTGACGCGCCAGGCGGTAAAGCGTGATCTTTATCGATATGACCGAAGGGTCATTTGCGGCCTCGCGCAGGAGCTGCACAAAGGGATCCATGCTCTCGTAGGGATACATCAACAGGGTTTCGTGCTCGGAAATCTGATCGATTATCGGCCTGTTGCGGTCGAGGCTTGCGGGCCACTGCGGCGTGAAGGCGGGGTCGGCGAGGGCTATGCGCTTTTTTTCGGGTAAGTTATCGGCAAGATCCCACGTGAAGCCCAAGTCGAGCGGCACGGATGTCTCAAATACCTGGTAGGGTTCGAGATTCAGACGTGCAAGCAGGTTCTTTTCCATCACGGGCGAAAGCGGCGCCTCGCATTCGAGGCGCACGGGTGCGAGACGCGTACGTTGACGCAGCAGGTGCTTCATGCTCTCGCGATAATCCTCGTCGGCGCTATCGTTCATGCGCGTGGTGTCGAGGTCGGCGTTGCGCGTGACGCAAACGACGTTCACGTGCTTTATCCTGTACATCGAGAAAACTTCTTGGGCGAACATCTCGATGACGTGCTCGAGCAAGATGAACTGGAATCCCTTGCCGGGCAGCGGGATGACGCGCTCGCATTGGTGGGGAAGCGGGATCAGCCCGAGCACCACGCCATCGGCGCCTTTTTCCTTCGCCTTTTTCTTCTTCTTTTTCTTGGTACTCTCGACTTCGGTATTTTGGCTGTTCAGACGTTCGTCAAGACGCACCACGATGTAGAGCTTACCGTTTTCCAGATGCGGGAAAGGATGTCGCGCATTGATGATCTGCGGCGACAGGAAAAGCTCGATGTTGTCGTGCATATAGCTTGCAAGGTAGCTGCGCTGCTCGTCGTTGAGGTCGGCGGGGCGCAGATGCGCGACGCCGGCGGCTGCCAAGCGTGTGCGAACATCTTCGTAAACAGCTTTCTCCTTGGGATAGAGCTCGCGGCAGCGTTTGTAGATGGCAAGCAGCTGTTCTTTCGGCGTCATGTTGGTTTTCGAATCGCGCACGGGCGGCTCGATGTATGACAAATCGGTTATGCTGCCTACGCGCACCATGAAAAATTCCTGCAGGTTGCTGCGGAATATCGAGATGAAGTTGAGGCGCGCGAGCAACGGCACGTCCTCGGCCGCGCCTTGATCGAGCACGCGCTCGTCAAAAGTTAGCCACGAAAGCTCGCGGTTCTGCATGAAATGGGTATCGCCCGGCGTTTGCTCGGGCGCCTCCTCAAGTTCGTGCTCGTCTGTTTTGCGCAAGGAATCGATCGGCTCTTCAAAGCGGGGGTCGGTGGTTTCCGTGGTGGTCATGTGAATCGCTCCTTCTTCATTCGCAAGCGACAAATCGTTCTACTTGATTTTACTATCCGGCTAGCTGCAGGGATGCGCTACTTTCGCCTTCAGGACGCGGGTGATCAGATATCCCTCGCGAATGCCGCATTTGCACACGCGGATCTCTTTGGCGTCAAGTTCGCGCATGATCTCGGAAAGAATCACGCAGCCCGGCGTGAGTGTATGCACGCGTTCGGGGGCAGCGCTAAGCGCGTCGTGCGCGTATCTCGAAGGGTTTTCGGCGCAGGCATGCAAAAGCCCCTCGATATCGCCGCGTCGGAGCGTTTTCGGACGCGTTCGGTCATCCGAGCGTACCATCATCATCTTGGCCGCCGCGCGGATGCTGCCGCCGATTCCGTAGAGCTTGTCGGTGCGGTAGGCGGCGACGTCGATCGAGCTCCTGAGTTTATCGCCGAATGCCGCGCGGATGGCAGCTGCTTCGGTGCTGGTGGGGAGCACGCCTTCGACATGTCCCGAAAACGACGAAAGCGAACCTTGCGGGATGCTTTTGCAGGCAAGGGGTGCTCCGTCTTTCACTAGCGTGAGCTCCGTTGACCCGCCGCCGATGTCGACCGCTACGCCGTTTGCGATGCATATTTCGCTGCTTGCCCCGGCAAAACCGAGTAAGGCTTCGTCTTCGCCGGAGATAAGGTCGATTTTGCAGCCGGCGCCCGCCTCGATGGCGGTGATGGCCTCGGCGCTGTTCTTGGCGTTGCGCAGCACGGCGGTTGCGAAAACGCTCACTTTCTTGCAACCGAAATACGATGCGTGTTTCAAGTGGGCTTTTATGGTGCTCGTCGCTTTCTTGATGCCGGCGGGGGTGAAGACGCCTTCGGCTATGTAGGAGGCAAGCCCCGCCATCACCTTGTCGTTGGCAAGCGTGCTGAAATCGTTGCGGGTGTAGACGCTTTGCGCGTCGTTCGGCACTGCATAGACGACGAGGCGGATCGAATTCGAGCCGACGTCGATGACGGCGTAGTTGGGCATAGGGTCTCCTTGCTGCGATGTTTATCGGCTCATTCTACTCGCTTGCGCGGTCTGCGCGGACCCTCCTTTCGCTTCTCCGGTGCATATTTTACGGACGCATTACAAACGTGCCGCTTGCGTGCTTGACGCGGTGTCGGATGCATACGCGGTGGTAACATCGCACTATGCTCCGACGAAAGGAAACGCCATGCTCGAACAGGTAGATTTTTCGCAGAAGAAGCTTTCCAAGGAAGAATATAAGCCCGTCTACAACGAGCTTATGCAAAAGCTCATCTTGCTGCAGCAGCGCGTGCGTCAAGAGGGTACGCCCGGCGTGGTCGTTTTGTTTGAAGGGTGGGGCGGCGCCGGCAAAGGCAGCCGGATCTCGGATCTTATGTACAATCTCGATGCGCGTGCCACCACGGTTTATGTGACCAAGGACATCGACGAAGACGGCATTGCCGATTTTGCGGGGCGCCCCAACGGCGTCACGGGTTTTTATCCGGCGATGCAAGAATTTTGGCAGGCACTTGGCGGGCGCGGCGACACCACCATCTTCGATCGCGGTTGGTACACCACAGCTGTCGAGCGCGCGCTGTTCGATCGCTACGGACGAAAGATCAATGCGACCGAGGCAAAGGAACTTACCGCGAAGCTTTCGAGCGAGTCGGCGGGCACGCAGGCCGCGCGCAAGTACATGCAGACCGATGTGCTGGGCAGCTACCGGCACTACGCTTACAATTTCGAGCGCATGCTTGTGGCTGACGGCTACGTAGTGGTGAAATTCTTCGTCCACGTTACCGAGGAATGCCGCAAAAAGCGTATAAAGCGCCTGTACTCCGATGAAGCCACGCGTTGGCGCGTGAGCGAATTCAAGCGTCAGCACATGGACGATTATCGCGATGAATATCTGGTGTATGACCGCTTGTTAGAGGGTTCGAACTTCGATTTCGCCCCGTGGACTTTGGTGAACGGCGAGGATAAGCGCCGTGCGAATCTGGTAATCGCCCAAACGTTAGTCGATGCTATTGAGCGCGCCCTCGACCAGACGCCCGATGCCGCAGCGGAGGCAGCGAAGGCTTCGGCGCTGGCGAATTCGGCCAACGCCATGCTCGAAGAAGCCGGCGCGGTTGTGTCGGCACGCAAGGACGGCTCCGCTACATGCGACGAGGATGCCGAGGACGCGAAGCGGCTTGCGCAGGAGCAGGCGGCTTTGCAGCATTCGCAGGCGCCCAAGGCATCCGAATTCTTCATCATGGCGGGCTATCCGCAAATCGATCATGCGCGCACGAAGCCCACGCTCGACGAAGAGCCTTATCGTATCGCCCTCAAGCGCGAGCAGAAGCGCCTGGCCGAGCTCGAAAACGAAATGTATCAAAAGCGCGTCCCGCTTATATTGATGTTCGAAGGTTGGGATGCTGCGGGCAAGGGGGGTGCCATCAAACGCATTGCCCAGGCGCTCGATGCCCGTGCCTACACCATTTTCCCAAGCCCTGCGCCCACCAAGCCCGAACTTGCGCATCCGCACTTGTGGCGCTACTGGACCCGCCTTCCCAAGGCGGGCCATGTGGGCATTTACGATCGTAGCTGGTATGGCCGCGTGCTGGTCGAACGCATCGAGGGCTTCGCCTCGTCTGACCAATGGGCACGGGCGTACGACGAGATAAACGAATTCGAGTACGAGCTTGTGCAATGGGGCGCTCTGTTGCTGAAATTCTGGGTGGACGTAACGCCCGACGAGCAGCTCGCGCGTTTCCAATCGCGCGAGCAAGATCCTGCCCGTCAGTGGAAGATAACCGACGAAGATTGGCGCAACCGCGAGAAGTACCCGCAGTACAAAGCCGCGGTAGACGACATGTTCCGTCTGACCTCGACCACATATGCCCCGTGGATCTTGCTCGACAGCGACGATAAGAAGTATGCCCGCGTGAAGGCGCTTCGAGTGATAAACGACGCCCTCGAAGCCCGTCTGCATGCGAAATAGCGGCTAGAAGCCGCGGCTGTTTTGCGCCGTTTACCCGATTCACGCTTGTCGCGTATCCATAAAATCTGCAAATTTGCTATAATCGGCACCGAAAATGCTGGTCAAGGCTTATTCTGCAATGATTGGGAGCGGGTGAGACGATGGAAAACCTCGTGTTCGGTTTTCTGCCGATGAATGTCATCTGGGTGGCCGTCGTCGTCATGCTGCTTGTTATCGCGTTTTTTGTGGCAAAAGGTTTCTTTGACGAGATGAAGCGCAAGTGATCCCGCTCAAATAGGTATGCTAGTGGGCGCTCCTTCGGGAGCGTCCATCGTTTTCATAAAACATGGCGAAATGCCAGGCTAAGCAAGCAGGGAGGCGGGTCATGGCAACCGGTCGCGGCGCACATGCTTACGACAGAGATGCATACGCGGGCAAGGCACGCGCCCGTAGGAAAAACCGCAAATGGACGGCTGTCCTCATCGTGTCTATCGTCGTGCTTGTCTGCGCGCTCGGGGCTCTTGCGGCTATCGGCTTTAGCTATTGGCAGGGGCAGCAAGCTTACAATCGCGTATCCGAGGCCGCCGATCTCGATACCGACGATACGATCGATCTCGATTCCGCATTGGTTGACTGGGATGCTCTTTCCGATATCAACCCCGATATCGTGGCTTGGATCTATGTTCCCAACTCCAACATCAACTATCCTGTCGTGCGCGGTGCCGACGACTCCTACTACCTCACGCACGATTTCGAGGGAACGCAGGGCGGTCTCACCAACAACGGCTGTATCTTCCTGCATTCCACGAATGCGACTGATTTTTCCGACCAAGGGACCTTTATCTTCGGCCATCATCTAAACGACGGCACGATGTTCTCGGCCATCGCAGATGAGGGCGCTTTCCAAGACCAGCGCACGGTGTATCTTCTCACTCCTAAGGTGAACATGAAGCTGCGTTCGTTTTCGCTGGTGCATTGCGGGGCAAACGATCCGCTGCTGCAGGTTGATTTCTCGACGGCGGATGAGCTGCGCGACTATCTGCAGGATATCGAGGATCGTTCGGTGGTGGATGTATCCGACGCGCCCGATGTTTCCTCAATTGATCAGTTCATCGCGCTTTCCACGTGCGATAATCTAGCTTCGAACGGACGCTACGTTTTGTATTGCTCGGTCGAGCAGGTGGGGTCGCCGCGGTAGGTGTTTCGCGACGACGGCAAGACGGGGCTTGGACAAGGGGGATTTACTGCATGAGCGATTCGATTTTGCCGGGCGAGGCGCCCGACCGCCTAGAAGAGGAATGTGCCGTTTTCGGCGTATTCGCACCGGGCGAAGACGTTGCGCGCATGACGTGCTTCGGCTTGCAGGCGCTGCAGCATCGCGGTCAGGAAAGCGCCGGCATCGCCGTTGGCGACGGCGAGTCGATGATCGTGTCGAAAGATCTCGGCTTGGTGACCCAGGTTTTCAATGAATCGAGCCTTGCGGCGCTTACGGGTTACGTGTCCATCGGTCATGTCCGCTACTCCACGAGCAATTGCGGAGGCGACACATGGGAAGCGGCGCAGCCTCATATCTCGGCGATCGACGACATGCTTATCGCGCTTGCCCATAATGGCACGCTGGTGAACACCAACGCGCTGCGCGTGACCACGCTAAACGAAGGGATTCAGCTGCGTGCCGGCACCGATAGCGAGATAGCAGCCAAGCTCATCGGCCTTTATACGCAGCAGACGAGCCATATCCGTTTGGGCATCAAAAAGGCCATGGAGATCATCGAGGGCGCATATGCTATGGTGCTCGCCTCCCCGACGGCGCTCTATGCTTTCCGCGACCCCAACGGTATCCGTCCTTTGTGCATAGGCACGTTGCCCAACAATCGCGGTTGGGTGGTGTCTTCGGAGACGTGCGGCCTCGATATCGTGGGGGCAACGTATCTACGCGATGTCGAACCCGGCGAGGTTATCAAGTTCAGCTTCTCGGGCATGGAAAGCGAGCAGGCGGTGCCGCCGCGCAAGCGCGCGTTCTGCATCTTCGAGTACGTGTACTTCGCCCGTCCCGATAGCGTTATCGATGGGCAAAGCGTTTACCAGGCTCGCCGCAACTTGGGGCGCATCATCGCCCGCGAGGCTCCCGTTGACGCCGATCTTGTCCTTGGCGTGCCCGATTCGGGCCTGCCTTCGGCTTTGGGTTATGCGGAGGAAAGCGGCATACCGTATTCCGACGGCATCGTGAAAAACCGTTACGTCGGCCGCACGTTCATCCAGCCCACGCAGGCCATGCGTCAGCTGGGCGTGCGTCTCAAACTCAATCCGCTTTCGTCGGTGCTTTCGGGCAAGCGCCTGGTGGTTATCGACGACTCCATCGTGCGCGGCAACACTTCTCGCCAACTGGTTCAGATGCTGCGCGAGGCTGGTGCCGCCGAGGTGCATTTGCGCATCGTATCACCTGAGGTCACCTGGCCGTGCTTCTACGGCATCGACACCGACTCGCGCGACCAGCTTATCGCGGCCAACATGTCGCTCGATGAGATGCGCGAGTGGATGGATGCCGATTCGCTGGCTTTCATTTCGGTGAAGGGACTGCATGACGCGGTGCCCGATTGCCGACACGATGGATTCTGCGACGCGTGCTTCACGGGCGACTATGTGGTGGATATTCCTCCCGCCATGGCGAAGAAATCGTTCCTTACCAAGCGCGAGCTTTTCGAGGAAACCTACGCCGCCGGTCAAAATGACGATGTCGTGAATCCCTAGATCATGAACTTCGGGTGCGGGGCCGCGCGAATTCGTGCAAATATGCAACGACAGTGCTCGGCCTCGCGCCACGAACTCGAATACTCATGCCCGCCTTCAACCGTTCTAAGGAAGAGAAAATGACCGAATCCCAAATCACCTACGCGCAAGCAGGCGTCGATATCGAAGAGGGTGCTCGTGCGGTCGACGCTATCAAGCAAACCGTTCATTCAACCTATCGCCCCGAGGTCATCGGCGATATCGGCGGCTTCGGCGGCTTGTTCAGCCTTGCCGCTGCCAAAACCATGGATGACCCTATTTTGGTTTCCGGCACCGACGGCGTGGGCACCAAGCTCAAGGTCGCTCAGCTTGCTGGCAAAAATTCCACAGTGGGCATCGACCTTGTGGCCATGTGCGCCAACGACATCTTGGCAACGGGAGCCGAGCCTCTGTTCTTTTTGGATTATGTGGCAACGGGCAAGATCGATTCCGAATCGATGGCAGAAATCGTCGGTGGCATAGGCGAAGGCTGCCGTCAGGCGGGGTGCGCCTTGATCGGCGGCGAGATGGCCGAGCACCCAGGTGTCATGGATCCCGACGATTACGATCTCTCGGGCTTTTGCGTGGGCTTGGTCGATCGCCCGAAGATGCTCGATCCCAAGGATGTCGTCGAGGGCGACGTCCTTATCGGTTTGGCCTCGTCGGGCTTGCACTCTAACGGCTATTCGCTGGCTCGCAAGGTATGCATGGGCGATAAAAGCTTCGAAGAGCTGTCCGCTCCTTGCGCCGAGCTTGCGGGTCAGAGCGTCGTCGATGCGCTTCTTACCCCTACGCGCATTTACGTGAAGCCCGTTCGCGCCGTTATCGACCAGCTTCCCGGTGCCGTGCATGCCTTGGCGCATATCACCGGTGGCGGCATCACCGAAAACCTCAATCGTGCACTGAACGATCGCGTCAATGCTCAGGTTGAGGTGGGGACATGGAGCTTGCCTCCCATCGTGAGCTATGCGTGTAAAAACGCCAACCTCTCGGTTGACGAGGCTCTGAAGACCTTCAACATGGGCATCGGCTTGGTGCTTATCGTTTCTGCCGACAAGGCTGATGCGGTAGCTTCTGCAATTGAGGCCGCGGGCGAGAAGCCGATGGTTATCGGCAAGATCGTGCCGGGCGAAGGCGTTGTCGAATACACGAACAAAGAAAACCTGTTCGCTTAGTTGTTTGCGCGCCCCGTTGCCTGCTTGGTTTCGAGGCGCGATCGATGTAGGAAGGGCGCATCATGGGCGCGGCCGAGAAAAATCTCAAAGTAGGCGTATTGGTTTCGGGCAGCGGGACCAATTTGCAGGCGATAATCGATGCTGCGGCGAACGGGCTTCCCGTCGAAGTTGCCTGCGTTGTCTCGTCGCGCCCCGACGCCTACGGCATCACGCGTGCTGAAAATGCAGGCATATCCACATTGATTTTAAATCGCGAAGCGTATGCCGACCCTGCCGCAGCTGATCATCGCATCGTCGATGCCTTGGCTGCCGCAGGCGCCGAGTACGTGGTGATGGCTGGCTATATGCGCAAGGTGACGTCGGTGCTGCTCGATGCTTTTCCCGATCGTGTTTTGAACCTGCATCCGGCGCTCTTGCCTTCTTTCAAGGGAGCGCACGCCATCGCGGATGCTTGGGAAGCTGGCGTGAAGGTGACGGGCGTCACGGTTCATCTGGCCAACGAGGATTACGACAAAGGCCCCATTATCGCGCAGGAGGCTGTTGCCGTGCGTGAAGACGATACCGTCGATACGCTCGAAGCGCGGATTCACGAGGTCGAGCACGAGCTTTATCCACGTGTGCTCGGCTGGATAGCCGAGGGTCGCATGACGCTTGACGAGGGACGTCGTGTGCATATAGCGTGCGAATAAGGCGGAGGCGCTATGCATAATCCCCAGATAAAGCGCGTTTTGTTTGCAACGGAGAACACGAGTGCCGCTGTCGGCTTCGCCTCCAGTCTTCAAAGCGTGTTCGGTGTAGAGGTGCTTTGCGCGCCATCGCTAAGCGATGATTTCCATGATGCAGGTATTGCGACGCGCGCGGCCGATTTTTCGAAAAGCGCCGAGTCTATCCTTTGCGGCATCGATTTGCTGGTTGTGGATTTGCCCGATTTCGATGACCTTGTTTTATCGGGCGCCAACTTCCCCAAATGCGTGCAGGGCATCGATCTCGATCGCATTGCTCTCATGCGCGCTGCGGCAAAACGTTTTGCCGAGGTTGCCGTCGTTTGCGATCCGGATGCTTACGAGGGTCTGCTGCAGGAACTCTCCGACAACGCTGGCGCTACTCTTTACGAAACGCGCATCCGCAACGCTTACGAGGCTTTCCAGGCAACGAGCGATTACGACTATGATGTTGCAAGCTGGCTGGCCTCCAAGCTTGGGATCGGGTGACACGTTCCAGCGACTATCTCTGGCACCATTGATCGCGTCGATTCGGTAGCGATGGAACTTTACGTCCTTCGGCTAAGGCCGCAAAGCGGTTGCTCGACGCTAGCCGAGATACCCGAGATATCCCAAGTATCCCTCATATCCTTGAGCCGATGCGGGCACTTGGAACGTCACGCGTTGGCCTAAAGCGTCGACAGTTACGTAGTTTGGGTCGTCATAGGTGGTTATGGTGGCGTTCGTTCCTTGAGCATTCACGTTGTAGCTGCCCGTTTGCGCGGCGCCTTCGGGTTCGCTTGTGGCGGTCCAGTTTTGGATATCTAGGTTGTCGATGCTGCTCAGCACTTCGCTCTCGGACATTCCTGTTTTTTGCGCAATAAGCTCGGCGTTGCTTTCCAGGGCATTTTGCACTTTCGTTTTTACTCCGCTTGCATCGATCGCGGCGTTCACCGCATTCGTACGTAGGGCGTCAAGCGGGTTTCCAAAGTTGTTTTTGTTGCCCTTGCCGCTGAGCGTTCCTGTGAACAAGCAGAATGCAATTGCCAAAACGAGGACGACCGCAAGCACCGTTGCTATTTTCTTCAGAATTCTCATCATGGTGCGAAAGAGTACAGGGTGCATGTGGAGCAGCTATGAGATTCACGGCTTCTGCACGAGAGAAATTTCTCTTTCGTTAAGCAATTAGTTGTGTTAGAATATATGGCGCTGTTGAAACAGCATCGGGTTGTGGCTCAGCTTGGTAGAGCGCTGCGTTCGGGACGCAGAGGTCGCAGGTTCAAATCCTGTCAACCCGACCATGAATTTTGAAGGCCGGCGTAAGTCGGCCTTTTCTTTTCGCTGTTCTCAAGCTCTCTCGGTGGAACTTTTATAGCTTGGTCTCTATCGGGTGCGATAAATGGTACTGTATCGAGCGCTGGCTTTTGCGCGCTCGCGTGCCTTTGGACTGTCTGCGAAAGCGTTTGGACCAGCACTTTGACAGGATTCGCTGTTAGCGAGATGTTCAACGGAGGACTGCATGAAGATTTTTGGACTTGGCATGCCCGAGCTCATCATCATTTTGCTGGTTGTTCTGCTTATCTTCGGCCCCAAACAGCTGCCTAAGCTCGGCCGTGCGATGGGCAAGACCATCAAGGGCTTGCGTGCTGGTGCCGAAGAGGTGCAGGAAGGCTTGAAGAGCGAAGTCGGTGATTCCGAGGAGGAAGCCGAGGAAGACGATACCGACGAGGCTGAAGAAGCCCCTAAGAAAGTTAAGAAAGTCGTAAAGAAAAAGGCCGAATAGCCTACTTGACGATGGGATAGGATAGCAATGGCGAACGATAATTTCATCTTGACCCCCGAAGGTCGGCAGAAGCTCGAAGACGAGCTCCATTATTTGGAAACTGAGAAGCGCGCTGAGATCGGCGCACGTATTAAGGTTGCTCGCGAGTTCGGCGACATCTCCGAGAACTCGGAATACGACGACGCTAAAAACGAGCAGGGTATGGTCGAGGCGCGTATCGCCGAAATCAACCACATTCTGGCCGAGGCCACGGTTGTCGACACTCCTAAGCGTTCGAGCAAGGTGAACATCGGCTCTACCGTGACCATCGACATGGCTGGTCGCGAGCGCGTGTTCACTATCGTGGGCGGCGCCGAGGCCGATGTCGCTTCCGGTCGCATTTCCAACGAGTCGCCGGTTGGCGCTGCGCTTATCGGCCACAAAAAGGGTGACGAGATCGAGGCCACCGGTCCCACCGGCCGTAAAATCGAAATGAAGATCTTGAAAATCGAGCATTAGGTCTTTGTCGGTATAGCCGGCTTTCAGGCTGCGCGCTGCCCGGAATTTTGATCGATCGCACGAAGGCCCGGCAGCGTCGGGCCTTCTCATGTATTCAGGTGCCCTTGCGGGCAAAGAGGAAAGACGCAAGCATGACGGAAACCCCTACCAATTCCACACCCGAGATCGAAGATGATCCGATCGAGGTGCGCAAGGCCAAGCGCGAAGCTCTCTATGCTGCGGGCAAGCAACCCTATGGCGAGCGTTTCGATTACGATCTGCACGTCGACGAGATCAAGGCGAAGTACGCCGATCTCGAAAACGGGGCAACGCTCGAAGATCGCATCGATATCGCCGGTCGCATCATGGCAATTCGCAACCAGGGCAAGATCATGTTCATGGTGCTGCGCGAGCGCATGGGCGATATCCAGCTGTTCTGTCGCGTCAACGCTCTGGGCGATATCGCATTTGCCGAGATGAAGGACCTCGATGTGGGCGATTGGATCGGCGTGTCGGGTGTTATCATGCGCACCAAGCGCGGTGAGCTTTCCATTGCCGTCGATTCGTTCAAGCTGTTGTCGAAGTCGATTCGTCCTTTGCCGGAGAAATTCCATGGCATCACCGACAAAGAGATGCGCTATCGTCAGCGCTATGTCGACATGGTCATGAATCCCGAGGTCAAAGAAGTGTTCGTCAAGCGCTCGAAGATCGTTTCGGCTTGTCGTGCCTACATGAACGCGCAGGGCTACCTCGAGGTGGAAACCCCCATTTTGCAAGAAACTCTGGGCGGCGCGAATGCCAAGCCTTTCATCACGCATTTCAACGCGCTCAACCAGGAATGCTATCTGCGCATCGCTACCGAGCTGCATCTCAAGCGCCTGCTGGTGGGCGGGATGGATCGTGTTTACGAGATCGGCCGCCAGTTCCGCAACGAGGGCATGGACGCTACGCACAACCCCGAATTCACCACGGTGGAAGCTTACTGCGCTTTTAACGACGTCGAGGGCATGAAAGATCTGGCTATGGGTTTCATCAAAGCCGGTCTGCATGCGGTAAGCGATACCGAGAAGATCATGTACCAAGGGCACGAGATCGATCTTTCGGGCACGTGGCGCTCTGTTACGATGGCTGATCTGGTGAGCGAGGTCATCGGCGAGCAGGTGAGTATCGACACCCCTGTCGAGCGCTTCCGCGAGATTCTTGATGCGAAGCATCTGGAATGGCATCCCGAATGGGGTGCAGGCAAGCTTTTGTTCACGTTGTACGACGAGCTTTGCGAAGCGACGCTTACGAACCCCACCTTCGTATGCGATTATCCGGTTGAGGTTTCGCCTTTGGCGAAGCGCAAGCCCTCCGATCCGCGCCTGACCGACCGTTTCGAGCTGGTTATCGCCGGCCACGAGTACGCAAACGCCTTCACCGAGCTAAACGACCCCGTTGACCAGGAGTCTCGCTTCGCTGCTCAGGTTGAGGCGAAAGCTCAGGGCGACGACGAGGCTATGGAATACGACTACGACTATATCCGCGCATTGCAATACGGCATGCCGCCGGCGGGTGGCATCGGCATCGGCATCGATCGCATGGTCATGCTGCTTACCGATCAACCTGCGATTCGCGATGTGCTGCCGTTCCCGCATATGCGTCCCGAGCGCAACACGAACAATCCGAATAGGATCGCCGCCGGGGGTTTGTCTGCCGCGGCACTCGATGATGTTTCCGAGCAGGTGGGCGAGCCCTGCGCCGTCGATGCGCCCGCCACGGAAGCCGACGGTGCGGCGGCTGTTTCCGATGCTGTCTCCACCGTGGCGGCTCCCGCCAAGGGGGCTGCGCTCGATGCCGGCATCACGCGCGACGAGGCATATGCTTTGCTGACCGAACATAATAGCGACGCCTTCCATATCAAGCATGCTGAAACGCTCGAGGCGCTGATGCGCTACTATGCGCAAAACTACGATCCCCAAAACGTCGAGTTCTGGGGCATCGTCGGCCTTTTGCACGACCTCGATTGGGAAGAATTTCCCACGGCGGGCGACCATACGCTGCGCAGCGCCGAGATGCTCGAAGCTGTTGGCGCGAATCCGCTGGTTGCGCGCTGTATTCAAACGCATGCCTCCGATTCGAATCCGGCGTTGCCTGTACCCGAGGCGAAGATGGAGAAGGTTCTATTTGCCTGCGACGAGCTTTCGGGCCTCATTCAGGCGGCCGTGCTTATGCGCCCCAGCAAGTCGGTGCAGGACTTCAGCGTGAAGAGCCTGAAGAAAAAGTACAAAGATAAGAAATTCGCCGCTGGTTGCGATCGCGAGAACATCGCCCATGGCGCGCAGCTCAACGGCATGGAGCTCGACGAGCTTTTCGCCAGCGTGATCGAAGCCATGAAGGCGGTCGATCCTGACAAGGACGCTGTCGCACAAGACTAAAAGACGGAACCCGGTACCGGCGCGTATTGTTACGTGCCGGTATCAGTTTTGCGGCGCGCGCGTGTCTCTTTGGCACTCGCAGATACTGAGTGCTAATATTCCCGTGTGAAACTGTGGGAAGGTGCGCTTGCGCTCCTCTGGTCGGTGCGATTGGCCGGCCGATTACGATTTAAGGAATCGCTATGTCATTCGAGAAATTCACGGACAAAGCCCGCAAGGTGCTTGTGCTCGCGCAGGATGAGGCGCGCAAGATCGGTCAGCCCTATGTTGGCACCGAACACATCTTGCTGGGCCTTATTCAGGAAAGCGATGGGCTTGCGGCTCAGGCGCTCGATCGTTTGGGTGTGAAGTACGACGCCGCTGTTTCGGCCATTCGCCAAACCGTCACCATCGATGCCGACGCCGATGTTTCCGGGCATCTTTCGTTTACGCCGCGTGTGAAGCGCGTTTTAGAAAACGCGCTGCGCGAGGCTATGCAGATGGGGCAAAGTTACATCTCCACCGAGCACTTGCTTTTGGGCATCGTGCGCGAGGGCGAGGGCACGGCGCTCGACGTGCTGGGTCGTTTGGGCGTGTCGGGTGACGATGTGCGCGGCGCTCTTAACGATTTGGTTGGACAAAGTCCTGTTTATGCTGGTCGCACGCCGTTCTCTTCGAGCAGCACGTCGTCTGGCAGCATGCTGAAGGAGTTCGGCACCGATCTTACGCAAAAAGCACGCGAGGGCAAGCTCGACCCCGTTATCGGGCGCGCGGGCGAGATCGAGCGCATCATGCAGATTCTCTCGCGTCGTCAAAAGAACAATCCGCTGCTTATCGGCGAACCCGGTGTGGGCAAAACCGCCGTGGTCGAAGGCTTGGCGCAGCTCATCGTCTCCAACCAGGTGCCCGACATATTGCATGACAAGCGTTTGTTCACGCTCGACATCTCTGCGTTGGTCGCCGGTTCCAAGTATCGTGGCGAGTTTGAAGATCGCCTGAAGAAATGCATCAAAGAGGTGCAGGAGGCGGGCGATATCATCTTGTTCATCGACGAGATCCATACCCTTATCGGCGCTGGTTCGGCCGAAGGGTCCATCGATGCCGCTGCTATCCTGAAGCCGCCTCTGTCGCGCGGCGAGATTCAGGTTATCGGCGCCACCACGCTTGATGAGTATCGCAAGCACCTGGAAAAGGATTCTGCGCTTGAGCGTCGTTTTCAACCTATCACCGTGGGCGAGCCCAACGAAGAACAGGCGACGCGCATCCTTGAGGGCTTGCGCGATCGCTACGAAGAGCACCATCATGTGCATTTCACCGATGAGGCGCTGCAGGCGGCGGTTCAGCTTTCCGACCGTTACATTCAGGATCGTTTCCTTCCCGATAAGGCGGTCGACGTCATTGACGAGGCGGGCGCGCGCATGCGCATCCGCAACATGACCGTGCCCGACGAGCTGCGCGATATCGATGATGAGCTGCGCCGCGTGAAGAGCGAGAAAGACGCCGCCATCGCTGACCAAGATTACGAGCGCGCTGCGGTTTTGCGCGATCAGGAAACCGCGCTCAAAGCAAAGCGCGACGAGGCGCAGAAAGCCTGGGAGGAAGACGCTTCCAAAAAGGTGCAGGAGATTACCGTTGCGGATATTGCCGATGTCGTGTCGATGACCACCGGTGTGCCCGTCTCCAATCTCACCGAAGCCGAAACCGAAAAGCTTTTGCGCATGGAGAGCGTGTTGCACGAGCGTGTGATCGGTCAGGACGAGGCGGTAACGGCGCTTTCGAAGGCTATCCGTCGGTCGCGTGCGGGTCTTAAGGATCCAAAGCGCCCTGCGGGATCGTTTATCTTCTTGGGTCCTTCGGGCGTCGGCAAAACCGAGCTGGCAAAGGCGCTTGCCGAGTTCTTGTTCAATAGCGAGGATGCCCTGATCTCTTTCGATATGTCGGAATACATGGAGAAGCACACGGTTTCTCGCCTGGTTGGCGCTCCTCCGGGATACGTCGGCTACGACGAGGGCGGCGAGCTTACCAAAGCCGTGCGCCAGCGTCCGTATTCGGTGGTGCTTTTCGACGAGATCGAGAAGGCGCACCCCGACATCTTCAACATCTTGCTGCAGATTCTCGAAGAAGGTCGTTTGACCGACGGCCAAGGTCGCACGGTCGATTTCCGCAATACGGTTATCATCATGACCAGCAATGTTGGCGCCCGCGATATCTCCGAAACGCAAACGCTCGGTTTTTCAACGGAATCGTCCGCGGGGCTTTCCGACAAGGAGATTCATGCTCGCGTGATGGGCGAGTTGAAGAAGCTTTTCCGCCCTGAGTTCCTCAATCGCGTTGACGAGATCATCGTCTTCAAGAGCTTGTCCGACGATCAGTTGGTCAGGATAGTTCGCTTGATGGTCGCCGATTTGCGCGAGCGCATGATCGCTTTGGGCATGTCGATAAATCTCACCGATGCTGCATGCGCGCTCATCGCCAAGAACGGCACCGACCGCGTGTTCGGCGCCCGTCCCCTGCGTCGCGAGATCCAAAGCAAGCTCGAAGATCCGCTGTCCGAAGAGATTTTGGAGGGCAAATGGTCGGCAGGCTCCATCGTTGATGTGGATGTCGATGAGACCGGTGAAAAGCTGGTGTTCAAGGAAGGGTTCGGCGAGATTCCTGCTCCGCGCAAGCGTGACAGCATCGCCCGCGAAACCGATCTTTTGTTGAAAGATTACGGCTTGGGCAATGCAAACGTGCCTGTGGGCGGTCTTCCTGCAGCCGGCGGTGCGACTGATTAGCGCTCGCAGCTGAAGTGGGAATCTGGTGTTTGACCGGGGTTGCTTCAAGATTGAGAATGGAATTCGCCAACCGATATAGAACAGAATAGAGCAAGCAAAGAGCGCCTTGATTTGCCAAGGCGCTCTTTTTGGCTGCTCTTCTTTTTCTGTTGACCGCCCGCCTTCAATCGGGCTGGTGATACTATGGGAACTTAAGGGAAACAGCTCGAAAAGGAACGATATGGCTAATTCCGAAAACACGCCCCGTGATGGGCTGGGCGAAGCCGCCATGCTTGAGCGCAAGACGTCCGCCGATCCTACGGTTGCGATGATCGACGCCGATGACGACACGGTGCCCGAGCTTGCCTGCTTGGAAGGTAAATTGGATAAAAACCCGAAGACGGCGGCCATCATCTTGGCTGGTGGATCGGGTGAGCGCTTCGGCAAAGAAGGTGGAAAGCAACTGGTCGAGATTGCGGGTAAGCCGGTGCTTACCTGGTCGGCCGAGGCTTTCGATGCCGTGGGGGATATAGGCCTTATCGTTGTAGTCTGCCCTGAAGATCGCGCTGACGAGTATTTGAGACGCGCCATCGATCCGTTTCCGTTCGTAACCCCTGTTGTGGTTGCTCCGTCGGGACCCACGCGTCAAGAATCGGCGTTTTCGGGTTTGGAGTACGTGCCCGAGGCCTACGAATACGTGATCTTGCATGATGGAGCGCGTCCGCTGATAACCCCCGAGCTCATCTCGCACACCATTGCCACGCTTAAGGGCAATTCCGATTGCGATGGCGCGGTTGTAGCCCACCCGGCGGTGGACACCTTGAAGGTCGTCGAGAACGGCGTCATCGTGGGCACTCCCGATAGAAACGTGTTTTGGAATGCACAGACGCCGCAGGTTTTCCGTGCAGGCATATACCGTCGTGCCCACGCCTCGGCCCTCTCCGATGGGTTCGTGGGCACCGACGATTCGGCGCTTATCGAGCGCTTGGGTGGCCGTGTGCTGGTTGTCGAGGGCAAGCGCGATAACCTGAAGCTTACTTACCCCGAAGATTACGAGTTGCTGGAGGCCGCCGTTGTCCGTTTGCGTCGAAGGTGCGGCGAATGATGGACGCCATGTTTTCGCCTACGAACCTGCGCATAGGGCAGGGGATGGACGTCCATGCTTTCGCCGAAGGGCGCAAGCTTATCTTGGGCGGTGTGGACATCCCCCATACGCGGGGGCTCTTAGGTCATTCCGACGCCGACGTTTTGGCCCATGCGGTGGCCGATGCGCTGCTTGGCGGCATGCGCGGCGGGGATATCGGCAAGCTTTTCCCCGATACCGACCCTACTTTCGCGGGCGCCGATTCGATGGTGCTGCTTTCGCAGGTGGCGCACGTGGTGCGCGAGGCGGGCTTTGAGATAATCGACGTCGATTCCGTTGTAGCGGCGCAAGCTCCCAAGCTCTCGCCCTATCGTGATGAGATGCGTGAAAATCTCGCTCGGGCTATGGGCATCGCCGTCGAGAACGTGGGGGTCAAGGCGACCACCACCGAGCATCTTGGTTTCGAGGGGCGCGAAGAGGGCGTTTCCGCCACCGCGGTGTGCTTGTTGTATAAGAAACCCCAGGCATAGCGCCTGACAGGAGATATGCGATGATTACCATTTACGATACCGAACTTCACGAGAAAGTGAAATTCCAATCGCTTGAACTGGGGAAAGTGCGCATGTATGTGTGCGGTCCCACAGTTTACAACTATATACATATCGGCAACGCCCGCACGTTCGTTTCATTCGATGTGATTCGCCGCTATCTCGAGTGGCGCGGCTTCGAGGTTGATTTCGTCTCGAACGTCACCGATGTCGACGACAAGATCATCAACAAGGCCAACGAAGAGGGACGTTCCGCCGCCGACGTCGCTGCCGAATACACTAAAGCGTTCATCGATGACATGCATGCGCTCAACGTGAAAGATCCGACGGTGCGTCCTAAGGCGACCGAGGAGATTCCCGCGATGATCGAGCTCGTTCAGCAGCTGATTGAGAAGGGTCATGCATACGAGGCCTGCGGCGACGTGTATTTCAACGTCCGCTCGTTTGATTCGTACGGGCAGCTTTCGGGGCGCGACATCGATGAGATGGAATCGGGCCATCGCGATTTGCGTACCGAGGGCATTGGCGATCGCAAGGCCGATCCGCTCGACTTCGCGGTATGGAAAGCCGCCAAGCCGGGCGAGCCTGCGTGGGATTCGCCTTGGGGGCCGGGTCGTCCCGGTTGGCATATCGAGTGCTCGGCCATGTCGCGCAAATATCTCGGGCTGCCCTTCGACATCCACGGCGGTGGTGCCGACCTGGTATTTCCTCACCACGAGAACGAACGCGCGCAAGCCATGGCTGCAACGGGAAGCGAATTCGCGCATCATTGGATGCACAGCGGCATGCTGATGATCGACTCGGAAAAGATGAGCAAATCACTCGGCAACTTCAAGCTGCTGCGCGATATCTTGAAGACGACCGACGCCAATACGCTGCGTTTCCTTATGCTGCAAACGCATTATCGCAGCCCGCTCGATTTCTCTCAGGAGCGCTTGGAGGAAGCCGGCACCGCATTCGGCCGTATCGTGAACGCGGTGAAGAACATCGACTGGCTGTTGCAGGCGGAAGACGCGCCCGAAGACGCGCTTGATGTCGACGAGGTCGCCTCGCTGGTTCGGGCGGCGCGTCTTGCTTATGTCGAGGCGATGGACGACGATTTCAATACCCCTAAGGCTTTGGGCGGCGTGTTCGATTTCGTTTCCGCAACCAATGCGTTGCTTGACGGAAAGCAGCTCTCCGCTGCCGACAAAGAAATCGCTACGGCATTGCGCACGCAGATAGTCGAATTTCTCACGGTGCTCGGCATCGACATGAAAGCCGAGCTTGCCCCCGCCGATTCCGCGAATGCCTATCCCGCCGAATTCATGGCCCTCGCCGCCGAGGTTGCCGGATACGCCGGCGACGACGGGGAAGAGGCTGCGACGGCGCTTATCGAGGCGCGCTCGCGCGCTCGAGCGGAGAAGAACTGGGCCGTTGCCGATGATATCCGCGACAGGCTCGCCGCGCTTGGTTTCTCGCTTAAGGACACCCCGCAAGGGTGCCGTTTGGAGCGCGCGTAGGACATCATGGAACTTCTTTATCCCAAGCCGGAGCTTTTGGCTCCAGCGGGCGGTCCGTCCCAGTTGAAAGCAGCTATCCGTTTTGGCGCCGACGCCGTGTATTTGGCGGTCGATCGCTTCGGCATGCGAGCTCGCGCTGATAATTTTGCGCTCGAGGATATAACAGATGTCGTCGCATATGCCCATGCGCGGGGCGTGAAGGTTCACATTACCTTAAACATCATCATGGGCCGCGACGATATAGCGGTGTTGCCTGCTTACTGCGAGGCTCTTGATGCTGCGGGGGTCGATGCGTTCATTGTCGCGGATATGGGCGCCTTCTCCATTGCGAAGAAGCATGCGCCGCATGTTGACCTGCATGTGAGTACTCAGGCTTCGGTCATGAACGCCGCTGCTGCGTGCGCTTGGCATAATCTGGGCGCCAAGCGCGTCGTGTGCGCTCGCGAGATGAGCCTGGAGGACATCGCCGCTTTGCGTGCCGACGTTCCCTCCGATTTGGAAATCGAGGCTTTTGCGCACGGGGCCATGTGCATGGCTTATTCGGGACGTTGCTTACTTTCGGCGGGGATGACCGGACGCTCGGGAAACAGAGGCGCCTGCGCGCAGTCGTGCCGTTGGAGCTATGCCCTTGTCGAGGAAAAACGTCCGGGTGAGTATTTCCCTATCGAAGAAGACCAAACGGGCTCGTTTATTCTCAACGCGCAAGACTTGAACATGATCAGGCACGTGGACGAGCTTCGTCAAGCGGGCATAAGCTCGCTTAAAATCGAGGGTCGCAACAAGCGGGCTTTTTACGTGGCGACGGTGGTGCATGCGTATCGGCAGGTTCTTGATGGCGGCGACGTCGAGGTCGCCTCGCGTGAACTCGATTCGATTTCCCATCGGCCGTATTCGACGGGATTCTATTATGGCTTGGCGACGCAGGCGACGCAACAGGACGGCTACGTGAAGGAATGCGTCCATGCGGCAACGGTTGAGGAGTGCGTGCCTGCGGAATCTGTTTCAGGGCAGCCGCGTTGGCGCGTCACGGCGGTGTGCCACAACTGCTTTGATGAAGGCGGCGAGCTTGAGGTTTTGTCGCCGCACCGCGATAGAGGCGTTGTTCATGCGCGGGAAATCGCCTGGCTGGCCCCATCCGACGGGGGCAAGCCATTTGTCGAGCGCGGAGATGTGCCTTTGAATGAAGTACGCGCGCTTTCGGTCGAATTTCCCGTACCGAAAGTCAACCGTTCGCGCGAACATTACGTTTTCTATGTCGAAGAAGAGCTTCGCCCGGGCGATTATCTAAGCCGCCGCCTCTGATCGCACGATTTATCTGGGTTTATGTGCGTTACTTCATAATATTGGGAAAATGTCTTGACGCGCGAAGTCATTCTGGTAAAGTATCACCTGCATGTTTTCGGGGCCTTAGCTCAGCTGGGAGAGCGCATGGCTGGCAGCCATGAGGTCAGGGGTTCGATCCCCCTAGGCTCCACCATAGTTAAATCAGACGAACCCTTGTTTATCAGGGTTCGTCTTTTTTTGTTGCGGCGTTCATACTTGCTGTAGATACAATCTCTTCATTGTGATACTATCTAAAAACAAATAGTGCAAATATGAATAATATAGCGTGTCTGACTGATATTCAGAAATTGCTTAAATGACAGGCATTACGAAGCAGCCTGAGCGATAAGCGAGCCCGACAAGCAAAAAAATCGGGGCAGTGACGGCAAGAAGAGGGCAAGTTCGACAGATGAAGATAAAAGAAACACCAACCGAAGCCATCTCCTTTACGGATGAGCGCTGCCTTCCCGTCGACGTCGCGATTCGCTTGACGAAGCTGTATGAGGCTTCATGCAAATCGCTCTGCCAAGAAGCGCATCTAACGCAAGCTGCTTTCGATGTGCTTGTGTTTCTGGCGAACAACCCCGAGGCGAACAAGGCATGCGATGTGGTTGCGCGACGCGGGTTGAAGCCGACTCTCGTGTCGGTTAGCGTCGATAGGCTTGTGAATCTCGGTTATGTTCGTCGGGAGGCTGTTTCGGGTGATAGGCGCAAGTTCTCCCTTGTCGTGACCCCCGCTGCGACATCTATCGTCGAAAAGGGCCTCGCCGTTCGGCGACGATTTTACGAAGAGCTCACCCAAGGAGTGTCGCCTGCCGACGCTCGGGTGTTCAAAAGCGTCATGGATCAGGTGTCAGAGAATATCAATGCGATGGCGGGAAAGGCTAAAAAGCAGAGTCGGGCGTCTGCTGCGGGAAAATCTGCGGCGGATTCGCCCGTCAAGCCGGATGTGTCGGCGCAGCATGGCTTAGAAGGGGAGTGCAACTAAATGGACGTGGCAACCGTTCTCGTTTGCGTGATAGGCGGAATCGTCGCTGGCTTGGGCAATGGTTTTATCGGGGCGAGCGCAGCCGGTACGTTGGCGCCGATCCTCATTGCGCTTACGGGGATCAACCCATACATGGCGATAGCCTATGCGCTTTCGGTCGATACAGTGGCAAGCGTCACCTCTTCGGTCGTTTACGCGCGCAATAAACATGTCGATGTGAAGCACGGCGCAGTTCTTATCTTTCCGGCGCTTTTGTTCGCGGTTATCGGTAGTTATATCGCCAGCAAGATGCCATCGGCGTCTCTTGGCTGCATGACCATGGTTTTCATGATTTTGCTCGGTGCCGCATTTCTGAGGCGCTCGATCAAAACCGATGACGAATCTGGGCAGAAGAAGGAGAAGAGGCAGCTGCCGCTAGCCGCTAGACAGGTGATCTGCGCGGTTGCGGGTGCGCTTATCGGCCTTATGTGCGGCCTTATGGGCGCTGGTGGCGGCATGATGATCTTCATCCCGTTGGTTGCCTTTCTCGGTTACGAGATACGCACCGGCGTCGGCACGGGCGTGGCTATCATGGCCGTCATGGCCGGTGTCGGAGCGATCTCGCATTTCTCGATTGCGGGCGTCGCCAACATCGTCGAGCTTTTGATTTGCGTGGTGGTTGCGGCTATTACCTCGCCGTTGGCGGCGGCTATCGCCAATCACGTGAACACGCGCGCGATGTATCGAGTTACCGGTGTCGTGCTGCTGATCTTGGGTGTTGTCGTGCTTGCTTTCTATATCGCCACGCAGATGCTTTAGTGCGTTAAAGTTTTCGTTTTGGCTACGAGGCAGGTTATCGCGCTTGCAAGCGATTTAAGCGCTATCATGGGAAAAGAAGATGCGTCGCGAAGACGTTGCGCAAGCGGCTTCGCTGCGCTGGTCCTCAAGCATCGACGTCCCTATTGATAGGAGGCTTATCATGTTGTTCAAAAACATTTTGGTGCCCTACGACGGATCCGATCATGCCCAGCGTGCGCTCGCTATGGCGGCCGATCTCGCCGCCGATGCCCCCGACGCTAAGATCAACATCGTCAACGTCATAGCCACGTCCGACTTTTCGCCGAAATACGGCAAGGGCAATCCTTTCTGGCATCCTTATGACAGTATGGACGAGGCGTCTTATTCCAAGATGATTTCCGATGCTAAGCAAAGCGCCATCATCGATTTGAAGGCTGATCTTGCCCTTATGCTCGAAAAGCTTGGCGACAAGGCCGTGGTCGACGTCATCACCAGCGCGGGAACGGGTGCGGGCGTCGTCGATTACGCCGCAGATCACGACTGCGATGTCATCGTCATGGGAAGCCGTGGCCTGGGCGGTATCCGTGGGCTTCTCGGCAGCGTGAGCTACTCGGTGCTCGGCGAATCCGATTTACCTGTGATAGTAGTAAAGTAAATAGCCAGTTATTGTGTTGACGAATAAGAGCGTCATCTTTATGCTACTATTCGTTTGCTGAAACAAAGCCGCAGATAGATTGCGGCTTAAAACGAAATCGATGATATCAAGCAAGGATGTGATACCAATGGCGCTGCCCCAGATGACCGACGAGCAAAGGGCCGAGGCTCTTAAAAAGGCCGCTGCAACCCGCGCGAAGCGTGCCGAGTACAAAGAGCAGATCAAGACGGGCGAGCTTTCCGCCAAGAAGGCTTTCGACAAGATCGATGATCCTGCTTTGGGCAAGATGCGCGTGAAGCAGTTCATTGCGGCGTTCCCGGGTTACGGCAAAGTTACCACTGAAAAGCTTATGGCCGAGATCGGCATCGACGATTCTCGCCGTCTCACCGGCCTCGGCGATCGCCAGAAGGAAGCTCTCATCGAGGTTCTTGATAAGTAATCGCTCTTGCGCGATAGTCTATCGAACCGCGTCCTTGGGGCGCGGTTTTTTTCACCCAAACAGGGCAAGCGTGAAAAGGGATATAGAGCAAACAAAGCAAGATTAGCGGTGCATGCAAGATGGGCGTGAAGGGTAAAACAGATAAGAAAGCTCAAATAGAGAAAAGGGAAGAAACGACGAAGCTCGGAGATGCGAAGAAGGGCGCTCCAGCGCTTGAATCCATGTGGAACGCCTCGTTTGTCGCCCTTTTGCTCGTCAACTTCTTCCAATCGATGGGCACGCAGTTTGCGACGACCGTTATCCCGCTTTATGCGCGCGATATGGGGGCTGATGCGACCACGGTTGGTGTTGTGGTAAGCGCCTTTGCCATCACGGCGCTTTCGATCCGGCCGTTTTCGGGGCCGGCATTCGATAGTTTCTCAAAAAAGCGCCTTTATTTCCTTGCTTACGCCCTCAATGCGTTGGCGATGTTCCTATATGCGTTCGCCGCCTCGCCCGAGGCGCTGTTCGCGGTGCGTTTGCTGCATGGTATCGGGATCGGTTGCGCTGCCCCGCTGGGCATGGCCTTGGTGAGTCGTGTGGTGCCAAGCTCGCGGCTGTCTAGTGGCGTGAGCTTTTATATGCTCGCGTTTTCGGTGGCGCAATCGGTGGGGCCCGCCTTTGCCGTTTGGATGTCGGGCATGTATGGATATTTCCCTACCTTCATTGCTGCGGGCTTATGCCTTACCGTGGCATGCTGCATCATCCCCTTCGTGAAGGTTAAGCCCGATGAGTATCGGCCGCCTTATAAAATCCGCTTCGATAGGATCTTCGCGAAGCAGGCGTTTGTTCCTGCCGCTTTGCTGTGCCTTATCGGTTGCGCTTTTTCGTGCACGGCATCGTTTTTGGTGATTTACGGAACCATGCTCGGCGTTGACGGTATCGGTTTTTATTTCACGGTGTATGCCGTTTGCCTGCTGGTCACGCGGCCGTTTTTCGGGAGGCTTTCCGACACTCACGGGACGAAGGTTATCTTGGTGCCGGCGTTTGTGGCGTTCGGTATTTCTTATCTGATCATCTCGCAGGCGACCACGCTTCCTATGTTCTTGCTGGCGGCTGTGGTCGGTTCGTGTGGATTTGGCATCTGCAACCCGCTTATCCAAGCGCTGGCATTGCGAATGGTTCCTGCCGAGCATACGGGCGCGGGAACCAACACCACTTATACCGGTTTGGACATCGGCAATCTTTTGGGTCCGGCGCTCGCTGGTTTGCTCGTCGATATATTCATTCCCGTTGCCCCGAACGAAGCCATGGCATATTCGTGGATGTGGCTATGTATGCTTATCCCTATCGCTTTGGCGTTGGTGCTGTATCTAACGCAAGTCAAGCGCATGGCTCGTTATGTGAAAGAAGCGGCGCATCACGAAGCCGCTCAAACGCGGGGGAGCGCTTCGGCGGAAAAATAGCGATACCCGCGCCCAAATGCGGGTACTCTGGCGCATTGCGAAACGAAACCCTGGCACGCTTTCCCATCGATTCGTTGCAAATACGAAGCCGTCATCCTGGAGGATGACGGCTTCTTTCGTTTCGGGATGATGCTCGTTGGTGGGACGCGCGTGAGTTGGAAGCTACTCGGCGGCGTCTTTTTTGGCGGGGATGGCAAGAATCTGGTCAATCACCACGTCAAGTGCGCCTTCGACGTCGTAATCTTCGATTTTGCCTGCATCCACCAAGCTGGCGAAGCTCTGGTCGAGCGGCAGCTCAGCATGCGCGGGGATGCCGTAGCGCTTCGCCACCTCGGCGCCTTGCGGATTGCCGAAGATATAGTGCTTTTTGCCGCATTCGTCGCACTTGAAATAAGCCATGTTCTCCACCAGGCCAAGCACCGGCACGTTCATGGTGTTGGCGAGATTCACGGCTTTGCCCACGATCATGGCGACAAGCTCTTGCGGCGCCGACACAGTCACGATTCCGTCAAGGTTCATCGACTGCATGACGGTAAGGAAGATGTCGGATGTTCCCGGAGGCATATCCACTAGCAGGTAGTCGATCTCCTCCCAATTGGTCTGGCCGAAAAACTGCTTGAGCAGCCCGGTGACGACAGGGCCTCGCCAAGCCACAGGCGCGTCTTCCTCATCGAGCATCAGGTTGGTCGAGACCACTTCGATGCCGCTTTCGGTTGCAAAGGGGATGATGCCATCCTTATCGCCCATCAAGCGACCATGAAGCCCGAATGCCTTGGGGATGGACGGACCGGTGACATCGGCATCGAGAATGCCCACCTTGTATCCGCGCTTGTTGAGCGCCGATGCTAAAAGGCAGGTGACGAGCGATTTGCCGACGCCGCCCTTGCCGGAAACCACGCCGACGACGTGAGCCACGTGGGCGCGTGCTGTCGATGCCTCCTCGCGCTCGGTGCGCGAACCGCAGCCTGAGGTGCCGCAGCTCGAGCAAGAGCCGTTGCATGAGCTAGGATTTTGATTTTCTGACATGAATAAACCTCTCTCGTCGAAGTTGTTGCCTCGATTAATCGGTGCTCCTCTTTGCGTTTTGCGTCTCGCCCGCCGCATCGTCGGAAACGTAGATTCCTTCTTGCTTGAACACCGTTGCGAAGGTGCGGAAGAACACTTTCGCATCCAGTGCGAACGAAACATGCTTCACATAGTATACGTCCAGAGCGAGCCGGTCGTGCCACGGTAGTGAATTGCGCCCCATGACAGCCGCGTAGCCGGTGACCCCAGGCTTCACCGTGAGCTTGAGATGCTCTTCGCCGGTATAGAGTTCGGTTTCGCGGCGTAGATCGGGGCGCGGCCCGATAAGGCTCATATTGCCGATCAACACATTGAGGAACTGGGGAAACTCATCGATGCTTGTTTTGCGCATGATGGCGCCTACGCGCGTCATACGCGGGTCGTCTGCCCCGTTGTAGGTCGATCCGTCGTCCATAACCAGATCGGGCGCGTTCACCTTCATGCTGCGAAGCTTGTACATGATGAAATCTTTGCCGTCTTTGCCAACGCGCGGGGCGTTGTAGAACACGGGGCCTCCATCTTCCAGCTTGATAGCGATGCCGAAGATCAAGATGATGATTCCGACGGGAATCATCGCCAAGAGCCCGATGACGATATCGAGCGCGCGTTTAACGAAGCGTTGGTACACGTTACTTGACTCCTGCGTTTTCCAAGGCACGGTATTCGCGGGCGAAGACATCGACGACGTAGTCGATGTCTTCATCGGTCAAAAGCGTGTGAAGCGGCAGCGTGATCTCGTTTTCGAATTGCGCGAGGGCGTTGGGGAAGTTCGCTATGTCGAACCCCATTTTCCTGTAAGCCGTCATCATCGGCAGCGGTTTGTAGTGGACGTTGGTCGCGATCCCCGCGTCTCCCATGCGCTCGATCAGCTGATTCCTGAAATCTATGGTTTTGCCGACAAGGCGGACGAGCATAAGATGCGCGCTCGACGCCCAGCCGCCCTGCTCGTCGCTGCCATAGTGCTCGATGATGTCGATCGGCAGCTTGGTTGCGTCAAAATTTGCCGTGTAGCGGTCGAATATCGCGCGGCGGCGTGCAAGAAGAGCGGGGTAGCGTTTGAGCTGGGCCGAGCCGACGCCTGCAGCGAGGTCGGTCATGTTGCATTTCCATCCGGGAAAAACGATGTCGTACTCCCAAGCCCCCGCTTTGGTTTTCGCCAGCGCATCTTTGTTCTGCCCATGCAGCGAAAGAAGCATGATCTGCTTGTAGATGGCTTCGTCGTCCTGTGTTCCGGGGCGCCAAGTGAGAGCGCCGCCTTCCGCCGTGGTGAGGTTTTTCACCGCATGAAACGAAAACGACGAGAAATCGGCGACGCAACCCGACGTCTTCCCATGACGAACCGCCCCCATGGAATGCGCGGCGTCGGCGATAACCGGTATGCGTTTGTAGGCGGCCTGGATATCGTTTTGCGGTCGCCAGCTCTCGCAGCGCGAATCGATCGCGGCGAAGAGCGTGTCGTAGTCGACCATCTTTCCGCCCAAATCGACGGGGACGATCGCTCGTGTGCGCGGCGTTATGGCGGCAGCCGCCTTCTCGTAGTCCATCTCGTAAGAGCCGGGCGCGCAGTCGATCATCACGGGAGTTGCGCCTACGTGGCAGATGGCCGAAGCGCTCGCGGTGTAGGTGTAGGCGGGAACGATCACCTCGTCGCCGGGGCCTATTCCCAAAACGCGCAGGGCGCACTCTTCTGCGGCGGTTGCCGACGCCAGCGCGGCGGTTTTCGGCGTGCCCATGAATGCGGAGAGCTCGCTCTCGAACCGTTTCGTTTTAGGGCCGGTGGTTATCCAGCCGCTTTTCAGAGCCTCGACAACTTGGTCGATCTCGGCTTGAGTGATGTCAGGCGGGCTGAAGGGAATCTGTCGTTTTGCATTTGCGCTCATGGATGCTCCTTAGGATCTGGAATCGCAGGTGCGCGATGCGCTATTTAGTGAGATTGCGGATTAGACGCACGATGGCTAGATACGAATGGCTCTGGTCGAACTGCTCGCGGGCGACCTCGCGTGCCCGAGCGCCCATGATGCGGCGTCTGTTGGGACGTTTTGCCAGGTCGATGATGCCGTCGGCGAGCGCTTCGGGGTTTTCGGCAATGATATTCGTGCCGAAGCCGTCGGTTTCAACTTTTAGGCGGAACTCGAAGCTCGACCCGGTGTTGATCATCGGTTTCCCCGCGGCAAGGTAGTCGCCGATTTTGGTGACTATGCTTTGAGCTGCGTCTTTGCGCAGCGAATTGATCGTGAGATCCGATGCGGCGAGGAATGCGGCCATAAAGCCGTATTCGCAATAGCCGAGGAAATCGACCGGGGCATCGAGATCGCCCGCCAGCTTTTCGAGCTGGGGACGATTGGGACCGTCGCCCAGGATCTTCACGCGCATGTTCAGGTTATTTGCATCGGTCGATTCGATTTCGTCTCGAAGCGCTTTCTCGGAGAGGCCCTTCTCGGTTGCGATGGCTCGCTTGTCAAGGAGGGCTGCCGCGCGGATGAGCGTTTCGAGATCGTAGCTCGCGCCCAAGGTGCCCGCATAGGTTATCCAGAACTCGTCCTGCGGTTTTTGTATCTCTGACTTGTGCGCCGCCACGCCGTCGTCGAACTTCTTCAAGTCGTTGCCGACGTAGACGGTTATGCGGGGATAAGGCTTTTCGCGGTCCTTCTCGGGGCGCAAAGCGTATTCGTCCGAGGTGCCCACCGCGGCGGAAAGAAGCTGGTAAACGACATGGGCGTCGCGCTCAAACGGACGGAAGGCGATGTCGCTTACGACGGGGATGTTCAACACCATGCGCATGGCCTCGGGCCACAGATCGTTGATATCGGCGACGTAGGGCACGCCGTGTTCATCGGCTATCTCGGCGCATACACGAGCAACGTCGTTGGGCGGGATCTCCGAGTAAATGAGGTCGTAGGCGCATGTCGGGTCTTCGAAACAGCGGCCGAAATATGCGCGCAGATTCTTTGCCGCTTGCGCATGGCTGCGGATACGTCCGAGGTCGAGATTCTTTTTGTAGCCGGGTTCGTCGATGAACACCACGTTGTAGGGAAGGTTTTGGTAACACGGCTTGCTTTTATCGCGCTGTTGCTTTTCCCAATGCTGGAACGACGAGGTTATGAGATCGACTTCGAAGCCGTGCTCGACAAGCATTTCGGAGAGCTTGCGAAAGCGCGTGTAGCCGCGCGTCTCGTCGCCAAGCTTCACGCCCATGGTCACGATGGCCAGGCGTTTTCTCGCCGTATCTGCGGGTTTGGTCATGGCGCGCGCCTCGGTTGGTCGGGTGGGGTTTTCGCTGTCGCTAATCATGATTTCAGTGTAGCAAAGGCTATTTGAAGAAGTTCGCTTTTGCGTCTTCGTCGTTAAAACTGCATTAAGCGATTTCGTGGCGATGCGCGTTTGGATAAAATACCAATATATGTAATTTGAAGGGCGCTGAGTTGATTTGCGCACGGCAGCGCATCGAACGGCTAGTGTGCAGAAGGGTGATCGCATGGCAATGACGCCTGAGCAAGATTTCGTGATGAAGACCATCAAAGGCCGCGATGTCCATTTCGTGCGATTCTGGTTCACCGATGTTTTGGGGAACATGAAGTCGTTTGCGGTGAGCCCCTCGGAAATCGGCGGTGCGTTCAGCGACGGCATGGGTTTCGATGCCAGCTGCATCGCGGGCTTTTCACCCACCGAGGAATCAGACATGCTCGCGTTTCCCGATCCGAGCACCTTCCAGGTTCTTCCGTGGCGTCCCGAGTCGAACGCCGTGGCGCGCATGTTCTGCGATATCCGTCGCCCTGATGGCCAAGCTTTTGAGGGCGACCCGCGCCATGTGCTGCGCAACATGGTGAAAAAGGCCGCCGATATGGGCTTTATCTACAATGTCGGTCCCGAGCTCGAGTACTACTACTTCAAAGACCCCAACGGAACCGAGGTGCTCGACCACGGCGGGTATTTCGATCTCACCAGTCTCGATTCGGCAAGCGATTTACGTCGCGACACCGTGCTTTCGCTTGAGAGCATGGGCATCCCCATCGAATACTCGCATCACGAGAACGGCCCTTCTCAGCACGAGATAGACCTTCGTTACACCGACGCCCTCGACATGGCCGATGCCGTGATGACGTATCGTTTGGTGGTGAAGGAAATCGCCGTGAAGCATGGCGTGTATGCGTCGTTCATGCCCAAGCCGTTGCAGGATGCGCCCGGCAACGGCATGCACGTCCATCAAAGCCTTTCGGACATGGATGGCAACAACCTGTTCTTTGATGCATCCGATTCCACGGGTTACAACCTTTCCGACCTCGCCAAGCATTTCCTGGCGGGCATCTTGAAATATGCCCCCGAGTTCTGTTTAGTCACCAACCAATACGTGAATTCGTACAAGCGTCTTATCGCGCAAGACGAGGCGCCTGCATTTTTGAGTTGGGGGCAAAACAACCGCTCGGCCATGGTTCGCATCCCGGGCTATCGCCCCAATCGCGAGGATGCGTGCCGCATCGAGCTTCGCTTGCCCGATCCGGCTGCCAATCCCTACCTGGTTTTCTCGGCTATGCTCGCCGCCGGCCTTGCAGGCATCGAAGAGGGGCTTATGCCGCCCGACCCCATCGAAAGCCTCAACCTGTTCGAGCATTCGGAGAGCTGCCTTACCCAGCGCGGCCTGCGCAAACTTCCTGAAGATTTGGGCGAGGCCATCGAGTTGTTCGAGAATTCCGACCTTATGCGCGCAACGCTTGGCGATCACATCCATTCGTTTTTAGTGAAGGAGAAGAAGGCCGAGTGGATGGCATATTTGAGCAACGTCTCCCAATGGGAGCTCGATAGATATTTGGCGGTGTTGTAGTATGCGCAAGAAAGTCGTTTTCATTGCCGATAGCCTCGATAACGCGCATCGTTTCCAGCAGGTGCTCTCGGCGCTCGATGTCGAGGTTGCAGCAGGGTCTACTGTTCAGCTTGCCAAGCTTTTGAGTGTCGATGTTGCTCCTGACCTGGTGATATTCGAGGCACGCGGCAATGCGCGCACGTATCTGGGGCAGGTCGTGCAGCAAGTGGAGGATCTACCTGCGCCGCTTTTGCTCATCGTCAACGAGGACGAGTTGGAATCCATGCAGTTCCCTGTTTCCGTTGCGGCGGATTTCGTTTTGCACGGAGCCTCCGTGGCCGAATGTAAGGCGCGCGTGAAGCGCCTTTTGACCGCGCAGGAAGAGCCCGCCGCTCTCGATTGCATCGTCGTCGATGGGCTGGTTATCAACTTAGCTACCTATCAGGTCACCATCAACGGCGAACCGATCGACTTCACTTATCTGGAATACGCTCTGCTGTCGTTTTTGGCAAAGCATCCGGGGCGTACGTTTTCTCGCGATGCTCTTTTGCAACGCGTGTGGGGCTTCGATTATTATGGGGGCTCGCGAACCGTTGATGTGCACGTGAGGCGAATCCGCGCCAAGCTCGGCCCCGATTTGGCCGAGCGTCTGGAAACCGTGCGCGGCGTCGGCTATCTTTGGAATGCCTGATACGTGACGCGTTTTGATGCATGCACGACGGTGGTTCGCTTTGCGGGCCACCGTTTTTTTTTGCGTAAAGGAAAGGGGCTTTTGTGCTGCAAATCGCTGTTTGCTTGGCGTCGTTTGCCGCCGGCGTGGTGCAGGGGACGACGGGTTTCGGTGCAGGGCTATGCGTCATGATGGTTCTTCCGCATTTTTTCAGCCTTCCTGTTGCTGCTGCTGTTTCGAGCGTCATCTGCATGGGGCTCACCGTGCAGATGACGCTCGTCTATCGTCGCTATATTCGCTGGAAGGTCGTTTTGCCGCCTGCGCTTGCAAGCCTCGTCATCGCCTGCGCCGTTATCTACCTGTCTACTTCAATCGACGGGGTTCTCGCCAAGAGGATATTCGGCGTGTTCCTTATCATTTTGTGCATCTATTACTTGTTCGTCAGAAAGGCTGCGTCCCTTGGCGTCCCTATAAGTCGGCCGGCTGCTGTTTCGTGCGTTGTCGTTTCGGCGATATGCGATGGCTTGTTTGGTGTCGGTGGGCCGCTCATGGTCGTTTTCTTCATGTCGGTATGCGGGGAATACGAGGAATACCTGGGATGCTTTCAAGCTTATTTTCTCGTCACTCAGATCGTCTACGCTGTTTTTCGCGCGGCGAACGGGCTGCTTACGATTGAGGCGGCACCTCTTATCGGCATGGGGCTTGTGTCTATAGTGATCGCGGCGTTTCTTGCGCGCGGGCTCGTGCGGGTGCTCGATCACAACCTCATCGAGAGACTTGTTTACGTGATGCTGGGTATTGCCGGTGTTCTCGTTTTGATTTAAGCCAGGCATGTTTCGTTGGGATAAACTTAAGGGACGATATTCTCGCATCGCCTGCGCGGCGATTTCGCGTACCGCGGCGATAAGGAAGGCTTTTCCATGACCGATATTGCTGAAACCTCCGTTGCCACTTCTGGCAGCGTGAAAACCATCGCCGTCATCGATGGCAACTCCCTCATGCATCGTGCATACCACGCGGTGCCGCCCACCATGAACGCGCCTGACGGCACGCCTACCAATGCGGTGTTCGGCTTCATGTCCATGTTGCTCAAATTCATCGAGGTTTCGCATCCCGATGGTATAGTATGCGCTTTCGATGCAGGCAAACCGCAGTTTCGCATCGAGGCACTTGAGCAGTACAAGGCTCAGCGACCGCCGATGGATGACGAGCTGCGCGTGCAGTTCCCCGTCATCGAGGGGCTGCTTTCTGCTATGAACATCCCGGTAGTGAAGGTCAAGGGGTGGGAAGGCGATGACATTTTGGGTACCATCGCCGCACGAGATGAGGCGCGCGGCTATCGGACGCTTTTGGTGACGGGCGATAAGGACGCTTGCCAGCTCGCAAGCGATCTCACTCACATCGTGAATACAAAAAAGGGCATCACCGACGTCGTCGTGTACGATCCTGCCGGAGTGTACGAGAAATACGGGGTTACGCCCGAGCAAATCCCCGATTATCTCGGCCTCATGGGCGACGCTTCCGACAATATCCCGGGCGTGCCCGGCGTGGGCGCCAAAACCGCAACCAAATTCTTGCAGGCCTACGGGTCGATGGAGGGGCTCTACGACAATCTCGACAAGCTGAAGGGCAAGCAGTTAGAGAAGGTGCGCGACAACCGCGAGCTCGCGTTTCTCTCGCGCAAGATCGCGACCATCGTGCGCGATCTCGATTTCCCGCTCGATGTCGACGAAGTTCGTTTTCCCGACTTCGATGCGCAGAAGGTGGCCGACGCTTTCCATGCCATCAGGTTCAACGCGCATCTCGATCGTCTTTACAAGGTGACGGGCAAAGATGCCGCTCCCGACGCGGTTTCTGGGGAAGCCTTGGAGATGCACCCTTTGATATATGGGGAAGAAGCAGATCGAATGCTCGGCGAGACGCTGTCTCAAGGGGTGCGGTTGGGCGTTTCGTTTACGCGGCCTGAGCAGACGTCGCTTTTCGCAGATGATGTTTCGCTCGCTGTTGCTCCTGCTTGCGCGGTTGGTAGCGACAAGGCTCGGGTTGCGGTCTTTTCGGGTGATGCGGCAACTGCTGCATTCGTGCGCATCGTACGCGAAGGGCGCTTTGCGGCAATGGATGTGAAATCTGCATTCCAAAAGGCTTTCCTGAAAGACTCCGCGGTTGCCGCCGATCTCACCGAAGACGAGCTTATGGCTGCGGTGGCCCATGATGTTGCGGTATCCGATGCGCCTACGCGCGCGTTTGATATCGGCTTGGCGGCCTATGTCCTGAACTCCTCGGTAGGAAAATACACCGTCGACGTGCTCGCCGACGCTTACCTTTGCACCGCGCTGCCCGAAACGGATGGCGATATTGAGCGCGCCGCGATCGAGGCTCAGGTGGCGGTCGATCTAGTCGAGCCTTTGACCAGCGCGCTCGAGGAAGATGGCACGGCTGGGGTTTACTTCGATATCGATCTGCCGCTGGTCGCCACTCTCACCATAATGGAGCGCTGCGGCATGCCCATTGATAAACCTCGCTTGGCCGAGCTTGGCGCCGAGGCTCAGGCTGAAATCGATCAGCTGCGCCAGCGCATATGGGACATAGCCGGCGAGGAGTTCAACATCGACTCTCCCAAGCAGCTCTCGCATATACTTTTCGAGGTCATGGAATTGCCTCACGGCAAAAAGACGCGCAGCGGCTATTCGACTGATGCGAAGGTGCTCGGCAAACTTGCTGACGATCACGAAATCGCCGCGGATGTGCTGAAATACCGCGAGTACGCGAAGATCAAATCGACTTATATCGATGCATTGCCGCGTTTGGCTGCCGACTTTGGCGATGGGCGCGTCCATACGACCTTTAACGAGACGGTAACTACTACGGGGCGTTTGAGCTCATCCGATCCCAACTTGCAAAACATCCCCGTACGCACCGAGTACGGACGCAGGATTCGTGCATGTTTTGGCGCTATAAACCCGGGAGACGTGTTCGTTTCCGCCGACTATTCGCAAATCGAGCTGCGTTTACTCGCTCATCTTTCGCAGGATGAGGGCCTTATCGCGGCTTTCAAAAGCGGGGAGGATTTTCATGCGGAAACCGCTGCGCGCGTGTTCGGCGTCGATGTCGCCGATGTCACGCCGCAGATGCGCAGTCGCGCGAAGGCCGTGAACTTCGGCATCGTGTACGGTCAGCAAGCTTTCGGCTTGGGGCAAAGCCTCGGGATTCCCCTCGCCGAGGCGCAGGAGTTCATCGACCGCTACTACGAAGCCTACCCGCGTGTGCGCACGTATCTCGACGAAACCGTCGTCAAGGCGAAGAAGGACGGCTATGCCGAGACGATGTTCGGGCGCAAGCGGCATATTCCCGAGCTTGCGGCAAAGAATAAGATGCAGCGCTCGTTTGGCGAACGCACGGCCATGAATCACCCCATGCAAGGGTCGGCGGCGGACATCATCAAGCTTGCCATGGCCGAGGTGCAAAGACGTCTTACAGCCGATGGTTTTGCGGCGAAGCTTATGGTGCAGGTGCATGACGAACTTGATTTTTCGTGCCCAGCACTCGAGGCGGAAGCGCTTAGCGCTATGGTGAAAGACGTGATGGAGAACATCGCCGATCTGCGCGTTCCCCTTATAGCCGATGTGAGCTGCGCGGCAACTTGGGCTGAAGCGCATTAGCCTTCGGCTTGGACGCTTTTCAAGGGCGTCTTGCGTCGATGGGCTTCATCGAAAAGCCGGTGATTCGCTGCATCGCGGTTATGGTGCAGCTTCTTGTTTCCATGCGCGATTCCGGGGTCGCTTTTTGCGCGTTGGAGGCGCTTGACGGATGCGTTTGCGCGGCGATGGATAGGGTCGCGCTACGACAAAAAATACACACAGGTTACGCTTGGTTGGCAGCTTCATGCGTGCTATCATATCAAATGCTGCATTTTCGGAATGCGGCTAGGAATAAGTGCGATGATACGCGCAGGCTGTGCATTCGAATGGGTTTCCACCTTGCAACGGCTGCGCTCTTTAAAAGTTATCGCATGCAGTTATTTCGATCAGTAGGAGAAAGAAAACATGTACGCAATCGTGAAAACGGGCGGCAAGCAGTACAAGGTTGCTCCGGGCACTGTCCTGGCAGTCGAGAAGCTTGACGCCGAGGCTGGCGATACGGTCGAGCTTCAGGCTATCTGCGTCGTCGATGGCGACAAGGTCGAGGCCGATCCTGCAAAGGCCGCCGAAACCAAGGTTGAGGCTGTTATCCTTGAGCAGTTCAAGGGCGACAAGCAGCTCGTCTTCAAGTTCAAGAAGCGCAAGAACTACAAGAAGTTGAACGGTCATCGTCAGCGTCTTACGCGCATTCGCGTCGTCTCTGTCGGCGGCGAGACCGCCCCTGCAAAAACCGCGTCTAAAGACGCCGAGTAGTTAACTAGGAGGGAATTTCCATGGCACACAAGAAGGGTCTTGGTTCCAGCCGCAACGGTCGCGATTCCCACGCGCAGCGACTCGGCACGAAGAAGTTTGCTGGCGAGCACGTAATCGCCGGTAACGTTATCGTTCGTCAGAACGGCACCCATATCCATCCGGGCGAGAACGTCGGTCGCGGCAAGGATGACACCCTGTTCGCTTTGTGCGAGGGCACTGTCGTTTTCACCAAGGGCGAAAAGCATCGCGTTCACGTTAAGCCGCTCGAAGAAGCTTAAGTCTTAGGCGCGAAGCTATAATAAGCTTGTTCGTTTGGGCGCCCCCGGGTATCCGGGGGCGCTTTTCTTATACAATCGCTTCAGTGAAAACGCGCAGCGGCATTGCGCTCGCTCGCTTCGAGTTTAGAGGACATCATGGCATCACAGTTTGTAGACAAGGTTCATATCCACGTGAAGGGCGGCGACGGCGGTGCCGGATGCATGTCGTTTCGTCGTGAGGCGCATGTACCCAAAGGCGGACCCGACGGCGGCGACGGCGGGCACGGCGGAGACGTGATAGTCGAGGCGGATGGAAGCATTTCTACTTTGCTGGAATACCGTTTCAAACATCATTTCAAAGCTGGGCGCGGCACCCATGGCAAGGGTAGTCGCATGCATGGAGCGCGCGGCGAAGACCTCGTGTTGAAGGTGCCTGTCGGCACGGTGGTGCGTGAATACGACGAGGAAACCAAAGAAACCGGCGAGCTTATTGCCGACCTAACGCATGACGGAGAGCGCGTCACCGTGATGTCGGGCGGCGTCGGCGGACGCGGCAACATCCATTTTGTCACCTCGACGCGTCGCGCGCCCTCTTTCGCTGAGTTGGGTGAGCCTGCGCAAGAAGGCTGGATCGAGTTCGAGATGAAGCTCATGGCCGATGCGGCTTTGGTCGGCATGCCTTCTGCGGGCAAGAGTTCTCTTATCTCGCGTATGTCGGCCGCGCGCCCCAAAATCGCCGATTATCCGTTCACCACGCTGGTGCCCAATCTCGGCGTCGTCCAGGCGGGCGATTCGAGCTTCGTCGTTGCCGATGTCCCCGGTCTTATCGAGGGTGCGCACGAAGGCAAGGGTCTTGGCCATGAGTTTTTGCGACATATCGAGCGCACGGCGCTTATCGTGCACATCGTCGATCTCACGGGCGATTGGGAAGGACGCGATCCGCTCAACGACTACAAGGTGATCAACGAAGAGCTTGCTCTTTACGCCGACGATTTGGCTAAGCGTCCTCGAATCGTGGTCGCCAATAAGATCGATGTCCCGGGAACCGAGGAAGTTGCCGACAAATTGGCCGAGCTGGTGCGCGCCGATTCGATCGCCGCAGCCGGTGGCGACGAATTCGCCGAAAGCCCGATCGATCCCAAGCTCTATCGGATCAGCGCGCTTACCGGCAAAGGCATCGATGGTTTGGTTGCGGCGATTGACGCTAAAGTGCGCGTCCTGCGTGAGGAGGCGCGCGCACGCAACGAGGCTGCGGCCGCCGTCGAATACGGCCAGATCTGGGAGCACAAGCGCGAGATGCGCGATAAGCGCTTCGATGTCGTGCGTCTGTCCGAGCATGCCTTCCGCGTGCAGGGTCCTTATATCGAGCGTATGGTTGTGCAGACCGACTGGGACAACGAAGAAGCAATCGCGTTCTTGCAGCATCGTATGAAACGCTATGGCGTTGACGAGGCGCTTGAAAAGGCGGGTGCTCGCGACGGCGACGAGATTCATATCGTCGGTCGCGCTTTCGAGTTCGAGAGCGCAAGGACCGCTGTCGATGTTTACAACGAGCTTGACGATAAAGAGGAATAGCTTATGGCAACGGCAGCGCGCAAGCGCGTTTTGGTGGTGAAGATAGGTTCTTCCACGTTGACGAACGCTGATGGCTCGGCTGATGCGAACTACCTGCGCAAGCTCGCCTCGCAGGTGGCGCGTGTGCGCGATGCGGGGTGGGGTGTGGTCATCGTCTCCTCGGGCGCTATCGCGATTGGTTTAAGAAAACTGGGCATAGATGTGCGTCCGACCGATATGCCTACGCTCCAGGCTGCCGCATCGGTTGGGCAAGGCGAGCTTGCTGCCGCATATGCTTCGGCTTTCGCCGAGTTCGGTGTGATAACTTCGCTTGTCTTGCTCACGCGCCGCGATACCGCTGACCGCGGTGCTTATCTCCATGCGCGCGATACGCTTAACAGGCTGCTTGAGCTCGGTATCGTTCCTGTGATAAACGAAAACGACACCGTTTCCGTCGAACAGATTCGCTTTGGTGACAACGATACGCTTTCAGCTTTGGTTTCGTGCCTGGTCGAGGCTGATCTCGATATCATCCTTTCCGACATCGATGGGTTCTACGACGACAATCCAGCAAAGAACCCGCAGGCGAAGTTGGTGAAGCGCGTCGAGCGCATTGACAAAAGCATTATCGATGCCGCTGGCGCCCCTGGCTCATCGGTGGGATCGGGCGGTATGGTGACGAAGATCCGCGCCGCCCGTGCGCTGGCTGTTGCGGGGATACCGCTGGTTGTTTGCTCGGGTGCGCGTGAAGATGCCATCGTCGATGCCGCCGCCGGCAAAGATGTCGGCACACTGTTCGAGGCTCCGCGCAAGCTTCATGAGATAACGCCGCGCAAGCTTTGGATCGCGCTGGGAGATTCGTCGCGCGGGCGTCTTGTCGTGGACGACGGTGCCAAATCGGCGTTGGTTGCCAAGGGAAGCTCGCTTTTGACTGTGGGCGTTTCCGAGGTCGATGGCGATTTTTCCGAGGGCGATGTGGTCGATATCGTCGACACCGATGGTTATCTGTTTGCTCGTGGATTGGTTTCCGCCGAGCGCGATCGGGTGGAGCTTGCCATTGGCAAAACGCGCGAAGAGCTTCTTCGCAATCGTTTCCTTGCCGAACTGGCCGATAAGGTTCTTGTCCATCGCGACAACATGGTTGTTTTCGAGTAGAAAGCGGGATGGCTATGGGTCAAACGCTGCAGGAGAGTGCTGGTGCTACGCAATTACCGATCGACGATGGCCGAATCGATGCCGCGCGAGATATCGCCCGCGCTGCTGCTCTGCGGGCAAAGACTGCAAGCCCCGATGTCGCATTGCTTTCAAACGACGAGCGCAACGGCGCCCTTCATGCGATGGCGTCTGCTTTGCGTGCGCGGCGCGAGGAGATTCTTGTCGCGAACGCGCAGGACATGGATCGCGCTCGCGCGGCGGGCACGAAGGAGAGTCTGCTTGATCGTCTGATGTTAAACGATGCACGTATCGAAGATATGGCGCATGCCTTGGACGACCTGGCGCAGTTGCCTGATCCTTTAGGGCGGGTGCTTGACCATCGCGAACTTTATAATGGGCTTGATCTCACGCGCGTGAGCGTGCCCATGGGCGTTGTCGCCATCGTTTACGAAGCGCGCCCCAACGTGACTGCCGACGCTGCGGGAATCTGCCTGAAAGCGGGCAACGCCTGCGTTTTGCGCGGTGGCAGCCTTGCTGCGCTGTCTTGTCGCGAAATCGCCTCGGTTTTGGAGAAAGCTGCGGTTTCGGCGGGTGCGCCTTCGGGTTGCATCAGCTTCGTTGATTCCGTTGACCATGCGGCGACCGATGAGCTCATGAGCTTGCGCGGGACCGTGGATGTTTTGATTCCGCGCGGTGGCGCGGGCCTTATCAGCCATTGCGTGGAGAACGCGAAGGTGCCGGTTATCGAGACGGGCACGGGCAACTGCCACGTCTACGTGCACGAAAGCGCAGACCTTGCCCTTGCGGCCAATGTCATCGAGAACGCGAAATGCCGTCGTTACGGGGTATGCAATGCTGCGGAAACCTTGCTGGTGGACAAAACGATTGCACAAGAGTTTTTGCCGCTTGCCTTCAGGGCTCTCTCGAGCCACGGCGTTTTGCTTCATTGCGACGAATTCGCTTTCGATCGCGCTGAGCGGATGCTTGCGGATGGGCTTCGGGAACTGCGCTTCGTCGCCGCGACTGAAGCCGACTGGGCGACGGAGTATTTGGCGCCCGAGCTTGCCATTCGTTGTGTCGAGGACATTGATGAGGCGATCGCGCATATCAATCGCTTTGGAACGCATCATTCCGAATCGATATGCGCCGCCGATGCCCAAGCCGTCGAGAAGTTTTTGAATCGCGTCGATGCGGCTGCGGTTTACGCGAATGCGTCGACCGCATTCACCGATGGCGGGCAGTTCGGCCTAGGTGCCGAAATCGGCATCTCCACGCAGAAGCTGCATGTGAGGGGTCCTTTTGCGCTCGAAGGGCTTACTTCTTTCAAGTACATCGTGCGCGGCGATGGGCAGGTGCGTGCGTAGCATGGCCGTTATTTCGCAGCGATTCGATTCTTTGGGAGCCGATGGCGCGCCGCGCAAGCTGGGTTTGATGGGCGGCACGTTCGATCCCATCCACATCGCGCATTTGCAGCTTGCCGAAAAAGCTCGCTGCGAGCTTGGTTTGGACGCCGTGCTTTTCATCCCCGCGGGAAACCCCGTGTTCAAGCGCGATATCGAGATAACGCCCGCCGCGATACGCCTCGATATGGTGCGCCGTGCGATCGATCGAAATCCGTTTTTTGACGCGAGCACTATCGAAATCGAGCGTGGCGGCGATACCTACACTGTGGATACGCTGCATGCCCTGCGTGAACATTATCCCGCTAACGTGGAGTTTCATTTCATCATGGGTTCCGATGCCGCCCGTGATTTGTGGAAGTGGAAATCGGCATCGGAAATCGCTTCTCTGACGAAAATCGTGGTCGCTTGCCGCCCCGGTGCCGAGATGACCGATGTCGAATGCGCCAGGCTGCAAGACGCTGCCCCGTTTGAGCTTGAGTTCGTCGATTCGCCTGCGCTCGAAATCGCTTCGAGCGATCTGCGCGAGCGCGTGCGATGCGGCGATGCGGTGCGGTATCTGGTTCCGCCGGCGGTTTACGAGACTATTTGCGAGCTTGGTTTGTACCAAGACGTGCGCGCGGCAGTTGATCGCTTCTTTGACGATGGGGATGCTGGTCGGAACGCATGCGACGCGGATCCGTTTTCCGACGAGTTCATTGCGGCGCGAACCGCGCAGCTGCAGCTGCGCGTGAAGCCGAAGCGCTTTCGGCACATCCTTGGCGTTGCTGATGCCGCTGAGAAGATCGCCCGAGCTTACGGGGTCGATGAGCGATCCGCCCGTTTAGGTGGTCTTCTGCACGACTGGGATAAGGGGTTGCGCGATGATGAAGAGAGAGATCGTGTTCGCGATTTGGGAGTTTGCGCCCCCCGTCAGGTTTTTTCCGACATGCCGCAGCTTCTCCATGGACCCACGGCTGCGGCGGCGTTGGGGCGTTCGTATCCGCAGATTCCATCTTGCGTTCTTCAGGCGATTTCGCGTCATACTACGGGTGCCTGCGATATGAGCGATTTGGATATGGTAGTCTACATAGCCGATGCTATAGAGCTGAACAGGGATTATCCGGGCGTTGGGCGTCTGCGCGATCTGGTTGGACGGGTTTCGTTGGAAGACTTGTTCGTTCAGACGTTCGCCCATACGTTTGAGAACCTACTGGATCGCGGGTTTACCGTGCATCCTGCAACTGTCGATGTCTGGAACTATTATGCAACGCGTCAGGCGCGGGGCAAACAGAAAATGAAGGGAAGAAAATGACCGAGTCTTTGAACAAATCCTCGCGCGAGTGCGCTCTCATCGCCGCGCGCGCGGCTGACGAGAAGAAAGCAACCGACATCTTGGTTCAGGATGTGCGCGAGCTCGTTGGCGTCACCGATTATTTCGTCATCGCCACGGCGGCGAACAACCGTCAAGTTAACGCCATTGTTGACGAGATAGAAGAGCAGTTGCGTAAACTTGCCGGCGAAAAACCGCTGCATCGGGAGAACACCCGTGATGGTTCGTGGGAGCTTCTTGACTACGGTTCCTATGTCGTTCATGTGTTTCAGCCCGAGACACGCGAGTTCTATCGCCTTGAAGCCCTTTGGAACGATGCGTCGATCGTCGATCTTGCTGCCGAAGCGGGTTTATCCGATGTCCAGTATTCCGAGCGCATCGCGCAGTTTTTGGAGGATGCTGGAAAACGCGCCGAGGAGGCTTATGGGGAGAACGCCGAATAAAGGCGGACGTCAAGCGAAACTCCAACGGATCGCTATCGGAAATTAGGCAAAACCCTCCTCTTAAATGGGAAATCTTGCTGTAACAGGATCAATAAGATAGTATTTCAAGCAACTTGAGGCCATCGCGTTTTCTTCGGAAGGGATTCGCGATGGCCTCCTATGTTTCGAAGTCGGCTTGTCGTGGTCACCAGCCATCCCAGCTGCCTTCGCGGCGCCTGTATCGCCGGCCGGCGATAACCGCGCGGCTTCTACGCGAACGCTCTGTCGCTCGTTTTCTCGTCGCTCCGCGCGGTTACGGGAAAACCTGCATTGCCGCTGAATACGCCGAAACCATTTTCGACTTCAACCATGTGTTCTGGTTTGCTTGCGAAAGCCCTTGTTTCGTCCGCGACCTTGACGCCAATTCGCTGGTGCGGGGAATAGTGAACGTCGACAATCAGCCGCAGCTCGTGGTTTTCGACGATCTGCCTGTGCTTGATGGCGAGAGGGCTACTCAGTTCTCGCTTGTCGTTGATTCGCTTATCGACATCGGTTGCGAGGTGGTGATATGCTGCGTGCCCTCGGCCGATGTCATGGCACCGTATCAGCGCGATCGCTTGCGTCTTGGCTCCAGCGATCTACTGCTTACCGATGGTGAACTTTCGGCTTCGGCAGATTCTTTCTCGCAAGGGTTGGAACATCGTGGCGTGCTGAAACGTGTTTGCTCTATAGGCTGGTCGACGTCAGAGGATGCTCCCCTCGATTTTTTGAGGGGGCTCGCCAAAGAGGAGCTGGCGACGGATGTCGCTCTGGCAGTTTTCTCGATGTTGGTGCTTGGGGAAGGGCTTTTCTCCGACATTTCGCGTATAGGGCGCTTTGACGAGGAAAGTGTCGCGTTTCTTGAGCGCGGGTACCCTCATTTGGGAATCGACCCTCTCGGAGAACGTTTCGATGCTTCGGGGTTTTCTGTCGAGGATGTGGCGAATGCGTTTCGTCAAAAGCTCGATGCTTTAGCCCAGAGCTCTTTCTTTTCGGAACGTGATGCGCTCGCCGTCTTTCTGGGAGATTTGCTTTTCAAGAGCGCAAAGCTTGCACGCGCTTGCGAAACCATGAGACGCTTTTGCGCGCAAAGGACGCGAGCGCGTTGGTTGGTCGAGAAGGACATCCATCTTGTCGAGAAGGGTTGCGTCCTGCCCTCGCTCGACGCACTGGATTCTCTGGGTGAATCGGCGGGTTTCGTTCATGCCGTCTCCCTTGCGAGGGCTCGTCGTTTTCTGCTGTTAGCCGATGCTCGTTCGGCCGTGATGGCGGCGGCGCGCGTTGCGTTCGATCCGTCGGCTGATGAGTCGCATCGGATGCAGGCGCTGGTTGTCGTTGCGCGCAACGCCGAGCCTTCGTTGTCTAAACGAGCGGTTGATGCAATCGATGATTTGCTTGGCGACGTGGACAGGGCTTCTTTCGATGGTGCAGGTGGCGGGGACGAATCGGGAAATGGAGCGCTGGCGGCATTGACGCCATATGCCGAGACGGAGAGCTATTGGGTGCCTTTGGGGCAAGTTTGCCGTGCCTGTACGAAAGGCGTTGCGTGTGCTTTCGATTCTTGGATTGACGCGCACGAACGCGGAGCCGACGACATCGCGTTGTTGGCGAGCGCTTCGTGGCTGCTTGGTTTGCTTATAGAGGACAAGAAATCTTTTGTCGATTGCACGCGTCAGCTCGAGGAGGTTTCTCTCTACATTCGTGAGAAGCTGCTGCCCGAAAATCTGGCGTTTTGCGGTATAAGCGCAGCTTCTGCTGGGCTTGCGCTTGAACGGGCGCGCATGGCGGCGTTGCCTCTGCCGGGAGAAGCGCTGTCGCCCGAGACCTTGTTTTGGTTGCGCGACATCGAGATGAACGTTCTTCATCAGCGCCGCTCTTACGAAGCGCGTCGCCGCAAGCGTGTCGATAGCTTTGCTGATCGTTTGCTCACCCATCCCGATTCTTATCTGAACGTCGATGCTGGCGATGCGGCGGGGCTTTCGCGTATGGCTCCTTTGCTTGAAGTGAAGCTTTTCGGCGGGATAGAGGTTCGTCTTAGCGGCGAGCGCGTGGACGCTACGCGAATAAGCCGCGGCAAAGTGAAGACTCTGTTGGCGATTTTGGTGCTTGCTCGTGGGCGTGAGATGGAACGGGATACTTTGGTGCGCAGCTTATGGCCTCAAAGTTCGATAGAAGCAGCTCGGAGAAATTTCTATACCATTTGGAGCCAGCTGCGTGATGCTCTCGAATTGCCGGACGGCACCTGTCCTTACCTTATCCGACATAAAAGCGCTTGCTCAATCGATGCGCGATTGGTACGTAGCGATGTGAAGCGATTCGATGCTTTATGCCGTGAGCTTCGCTTTGGGAATATTTCCAACGAGAATGCACGCGAGATTTATCGCCAGATAGACGAGGAGTTCTCATCGGCGTTGCTGCCAGGCGAGCAGGCGAACGAGATAATCATCGCTGCACGGGAGGATTGCAAAGCGCAGCTCCTCGACGCATTGATAAACGGTTCGATGAGCCTTGCGCGCATGGGAGAGGGGCATCAGGCTTTGTGGTTGGCGCGATCCGCTGTGCGCAAGGATATTTTGCGCGAAGACGCCTATATGGCGCTTATGAACGCGCAGGTTGCCATCGGACAGCGAACCGCAGCGCTCATGACCTATCTCAAATGCAAGAAGGTTTTGTCCGAGCAGCTTGGCCTTGATCCGTCGCCCGATATGGATGCGATGTATCAGAGTCTGCTCGATCCTAAAGAGAGCGCTGCGGCTAAGGCATAGGTTGTGGATGATGCCATGTTAGCCTTTTGCGACTTTTGGGGTATGTTAGAGTGCTATAGAATCATTTCGTCTGCTTCTTGCAGAAATAAGCGCATATTGCGCTTCGACAAGCGCATGAAAAGAATGGATGGCATTCATGGCGGGTTTTCTTTCTAAACTGCTTTCGTTTGGCGAAGGCCGTCAAATGAAGAAATATGAGGATCAGGTTAGCGTCATCAATGGGCTTGAGCCTGCGATGGAGGCGAAATCCGACGAAGAGCTGCGGGCGATGACGGCGGCTTTTCGCGAACGCCTTGAAAACGGCGAGGAGCTCGATGCTTTGCTTCCCGAGGCGTTTGCCACGGTGCGCGAAGCGTCGAAGCGTTCAACTGGTTTGCGGCACTTCGATGTTCAGCTTATCGGCGGCATGGCGCTTAACGCGGGCGGCATCGCCGAGATGAAAACCGGCGAAGGCAAGACGCTCGTTTCCACGCTTGCGGGGTACCTTAACGCCTTGCCGGGAAACAACGTGCATATCGTTACGGTGAACGATTATCTAGCGCGGCGCGACAGCGAGTGGATGAGCCGTATTTACAATTTCCTCGGCATGAACGTCGGTTTGATTCAGAATGGGATGCGTCCCGATAGGAAAAAAATCGCCTACCAAGCCGATGTCACGTATGGCACGAATTCCGAGTTCGGTTTCGATTACCTGCGCGACAACATGGTCACCAAAGCGCAGGATCGCGTTCAGCGCGGGCATCATTTCGCCGTCGTCGACGAGGTTGACTCGATTCTTATCGACGAGGCGCGCACGCCGCTTATCATTTCCGGGGCCGGTTCTGCCGCCGCCGATATGTACAACAAGTTCGCGCGCGTCGTGCCGTCGCTTGTCGGAGGCGTCGATTTCGATCTCGACGAGGCGAAACGCACCATCATCACCACCGAAGTGGGCTTGGCGAAGGTCGAGACGATGCTCGGCATCGACAACATCTACGCCGACACCACCGGTCAGCTGGCTAACCATCTGCAACAAGCCCTGAAAGCCCAGTTCATGTTCCATCGTGACGTGGATTATGTCGTTGTCGGCGGCGAGGTGAAGATCGTCGATGAGTTCACCGGCCGCATTATGGAGGGGCGTCGTTGGTCTGAAGGTTTGCATCAGGCGGTCGAGGCAAAGGAGCACGTGCCGGTCAAGGAAGAGAACCAAACGCTTGCAACTATCACGCTGCAAAATTATTTCCGTCTCTATGACAAGCTCTCCGGTATGACCGGTACTGCTATGACCGAGGATGCGGAGTTCCGTGAGATTTATAAGCTGGGTGTTACCGCCATTCCGCCCAACAAACCCGTCATCCGCAAGGACATGAACGACTTGGTTTATCGTACCATCGATGCAAAGTTCAATGCTGTGGCCGATGAGATAGAGGAACGCCATTCGCAAGGGCAGCCGTGCCTTGTCGGCACCGTTTCCATCGAAAGCTCGGAACGTTTGAGCCGCATCCTTGATAAGCGCGGTATCAAACACGAAACGCTCAACGCCAAAAACCATGAGCGCGAAGCGCATATCGTGGCTCAAGCGGGTCGTGTCGGCGCTGTGACTATCGCGACGAACATGGCTGGTCGTGGTACCGACATCTTACTTGGAGGAAACCCCGAAGTACTCAGCGCCGACATCTTGCGCGATCAAGGGCTTAACCCCGATGCGACGCCCGAGTCGATGGCTCGTGCAAAAGAGGTGATTGAAAAAGGCTTGGCGAGCGACGACCCGAAGGTCGCCGCTCGTGCGAAGCAGCTTTCCGAGCAATTTGCAAAAGAACTGCCTGCTCCTACCGACGAGCAGCGTTCCCATGCTCTCGATAAGGCCAAGGCGATAACCGAGGCCGAGCACGATAAGGTTTTGGCTGCCGGCGGCCTGGCCGTTATCGGCACCGAGCGTCACGAGTCGCGTCGTATCGACAATCAGTTGCGCGGCCGTTCGGGGCGTCAGGGCGATCCCGGCGTCACGCAATTCTATCTTTCGCTCGAAGATGACCTGATGCGCCGTTTCGGCGGAGATCGCATGGACAAGGTCTCGGCGATGATGCAAAAAACACAGCTGCCTGATGATCAGCCCATTCAGGCGAGCTTGGTTTCGAAATCAATCGAAAGCGCTCAGCGTACGGTTGAAACCATGCATTTTGCAGCGCGTAAAAACGTTCTCGAATACGACGACGTCATGAATCTGCAGCGCCAGGCCATATACGAAGAGCGCAACGAGATTCTTGATGGCAAGGATATGACCGACCGCATCCCCGAGATCATGGGCGACGTGGTCGAACGCGTGGTGGGTGAGAACTGCGACCCGAAGATGCCAAGCGACGACTGGGACATCGCGGCTGTGAACAAGTGGGTTACGAGCATGGTGGGCAAGGAAGAGTTCGATTGCGCCTTGGTCGACCACGATGACGACCCCGCGCAGCTTACCCAGGCGATTGTCTCCTATATGCAGGGCGTTTACGCCGATAAAGAACGGCTTGTCGGCGAAGACGCCATGCGCACGCTCGAGGCGCAGATCATGCTGCGCATCATCGACACGCGTTGGATGGCGCATCTGCAAGATATGGATTATCTGCGTGCCGGTATCGGCTTGCGTGCTCTTGGCCAGCGCGATCCCCTTACTGAGTATCGCGAGGAAGCTTATCAAGCTTTCGCGAGCATGACCGCAAACATGTACGAGGATTATCTGCGTACGCTGTTGCGGCTCGAGATCGCCAAAAACGAGAATACAGCTAGCATGCCCGCCGAGCGCAATGTTCTTTCGGGCAGGCTCAGCTACACGAATCCCGAAGCAACGCTCGATTCCGGTGCTGGCGCCCCGGCGCGTTCTGCGGCTCCCGCACAGAAACGCCCGCAAGAAATCAAGAAACCGCAAACCTATGTAAAGGATAAAGACGACCCTTACGCAAACGTGGGTAGAAACGATCCTTGTCCCTGCGGAAGCGGTAAAAAGTTCAAGAAATGCCATGGTCGCTACATTGATTGACGCCGTTCGAGTCAAAAAGATAGTTAGCTAGATACGAACGGTTGGGAGCGATTGTGCCAGACATTGATGAGAAAACCCTCGAAACGCTGAAAGGGCGTCTTGCCGATGCGCATGCGTTTCTCCATATTGACGACAAGACCGCCGAACTTGCGGCGCTCGATGCCGAGATCGCAAAGCCGTCGTTTTGGGACGATGCCGTGCATGCTCAAAGTGTTTCTCGACAAGCGGGAAATCTGCGCGCTTCGATTCGCGAGTACGAAGATGCCGTTGCGCTTCTTGGTGATTTGTCATGTGCTGCCGAGCTTGCTGGTGAAGATGAAGCCTTCGCCGAAGAAGCCGCTCGCTCGTGCGAGGTGCTTGAAGAGAAACTCGATCAGTTGGAAGTATCCTCGTGGTTTTCGGGTCGCTTCGACGCTGGAGACGCCATCGTTTCGATAAACCCAGGTCAAGGTGGCCTTGAAGCGCAAGATTGGGCGGACATGCTCTACAGCATGTACACGCATTACGCCTCGAAAAAAGGATGGAAGGTACACGCGCTCGATATCGTTCCGGGTGAGGGGATTGGTCTCGACAAGGCCACTTTCCAGATAGAGGGGCATAATGCTTACGGAATGCTGCGCAGCGAGATAGGAGTCCATCGTTTGGTGCGCATTTCGCCGACCGACGACAAGAAGAGGCGCCACACCACGTTCGCGAGCGTCGAGGTTCTTCCTATCTTGCCCGACGACATCGAAGTCAATCTAAACCCCGCAGATGTTCGCGTCGATGTTTATCGCTCGAGCGGTCCGGGCGGTCAGTGCGTGAACACCACCGATTCCGCTGTTCGCTTGACGCATGTTCCCACGGGCATCGTAGTAACCTGCCAGAACCAGAAAAGCCAGCTACAGAACAAAGAAGCCGCTTTCCGTGTTCTGAAAGCGCGGCTTTACGAACTGGAAGAGCAAAAGCGTGCACAGGAGATCGATGAGCTGCGCGGCGATCGCTTGGAAAATTCGTTCGGCAGCCAAATTCGCAACTATGTCCTGTACCCCTATCAGCTTGTGAAGGACTTGCGCAGTGGGGTTGAAACGAGCAACGTCGATGCGGTTCTCGGTGGCGACCTCGACGAATTCGTGGTTGGCTATCACAAGTGGCGTGTATCTCGCTAGATTTGTTATACAATTGCCAAAGATTTCGATAACGCCGCAGCAAGCAGTGAGGATTGCGGGCGCAAAGGAGAGGGCGGCTCATGAACGAAGAGCAGTTGGCGAGAATCGCTAACGATATGCGCATCGACATCGTGCGCATGGTGGCTGAGGCAGGAAGCGGACATCCGGGCGGATCGCTTTCGTGTGCGGATATACTTGCTGCGTTGTACTTCAACGTGATGAAGCATGATCCCGCTGATCCGAAAAACGAAGATAGGGATCGTTTCATCTTGGCGAAGGGTCATGCTGCGCCTGCTCTTTATGCCGCGCTTGCCGAAGCCGGCTATATTCCCAAGGAAGAGCTTGCCACGCTGCGCAAGCTCGGCACGCGTTTGCAAGGTCATCCTGATATGAATTTGGTGCCCGGTGTCGAGGTTTCGACGGGTTCGCTCGGACAGGGCCTCTCCATTGCTTGCGGCATGGCGTGCGGCATGAAGCTTTCCGGTAACGACCGCACCGTTTTCACCTTGCTCGGCGATGGTGAATGCCAAGAGGGCCAGGTTTGGGAAGCGGCTATGTTCGCGGCTCATCGCAAACTCGACAATCTCATCGCCATCATCGATCGCAATGGCTTGCAGATCGATGGCAAGACGTCGGATGTGTGCGATCCGGGCGACATCGCCGAGAAGCTGCGGGCCTTTGGTTGGGATGCAACCGAGATCGACGGCCATGACATCGCCGCTCTCGTTTCCGCATTCAACGAAGCGAAGAGCAATCGCAACGGCAAGCCCCATGCATTCATTGCGCGCACCGTCAAGGGCAAAGGCGTGTCGTTCATGGAAAACGAAGCGGGCTGGCACGGCAAGGCTCCGAATGCCGAGCAGCTAGAACAGGCGCTTTCTGATCTTGGCGCCGCGAAAGAGGAGGCTTAATCGTGATAAAGCTCGCAGACGCATCCAAAGCCCAGGAAAAACTTGCTACGCGCGCCGCTTATGGCGTGACGCTTGCCGAGCTTGCCGAAGCCGGTATTCCCGTTGTTGCGGTTGACGCCGATCTCACTGGTTCGACCACTACAAAGAAATTCGCTGCAGCCAAGCCCGAATACGCGGACAGGCTCTTTAACGTGGGCATTGCCGAGCAGAACATGATCGACGTTGCCGCAGGCTTGGCTCTTACCGGCAATGTTGCCTTCACGGGTTCGTTTGCCGTGTTTGGCACGGGGCGCGCATATGACCAGATTCGCAATACTGTATGCTACGGCAACCTCGATGTGAAGATCGCCCCCACTCATGCGGGCATCTCTGTTGGCCCCGACGGCGGTAGCCATCAGATGCTCGAGGATATCTCGCTTATGCGCGGGCTTCCCAACATGCGCGTTCTTGTTCCGGCCGACTACCAGGCTGCTCGCGCAGCTATCAAGCTGGCCGCGACGACGCCCGGTCCTGTTTATGTGCGCATGGGCCGCGCCTCGGTGCCTTCGGTTTACGAGGAGGGCACAGAGTTTGAGCTTGGTCGCGCCTACGTGCTGCGTGAAGGGACGGACGCCACCATCGTTGCTTGCGGCGTGATGATCGACCAGGCGCTTAAAGCCGCTGATATGCTCGCCGAAGAAGGTATATCAGCCGAAGTCATCGATGCATTCAGCGTGAAGCCGCTCGATGTCGATACCGTGGTTGCCTCCGCTCGCAAAACGGGCTGCGTCGTCACGGCCGAAGAACATAGCGTTTACGGCGGCTTGGGCTCTGCCGTCGCCGAAGCTCTGGTTCTAAACCATCCGGTGCCTATGGAGTTCATCGGCATGAAAGATCGTTTCGGCAAATCGGGTTCGTTCGAGGAGCTTCTCGGCTATTTCGGTATGGACGCTCGGGCGATTGTTGATGCCGTGAAGAGGGCGCGCGCTCGTAAGTGAGTCTGCTAAACTTCTAGGTTGTCATAGTTTTAATCGGACAATCTGAACGGAGTATTCTGTGGCAAACACGAGCACCCAAGGGACACCTAGGCGTGCCGGCGGCCGACATGCGTCGCCGCAAAGGCAAGTGGCTTCCCAGCTCTCCGAATCTCTTCCCGTTCTCGATGTGGAAGATATGCCTCGTCAAACAGGCGAGCCGGTAATCACTTTCGACCACATGACCAAGGTTTATCCTGCCCAGCCGAACAGACCTGCTCTAAACGATATCTCGCTGCAAATTTATGCTGGCGAGTTCGTTTTCCTGGTTGGTCATTCGGGCTCGGGCAAATCGACGTTGATTCGTTTGCTCACGCGTGAGCTTAAGCCCACGGAGGGGCATATCTATGTTGCGAACGAAGATCTCGGCAGCATGCGCAATTGGCGCGTGCCGTATCTTCGCCGCAACATCGGTTGCGTTTTCCAGGACTTCAAACTCTTGCCGAACAAAACCGTTTTCGAAAACGTTTCGTTTGCGCTTGAGGTTATCGGCAAGAGCCGTCATGTCATCAAAACGCAGGTTCCCGAGGTTTTGCGTCTTGTCGGTTTGCAAGACAAGCTGAACAAGATGCCCGACCAGCTTTCCGGCGGCGAGCAGCAGCGTGTTTCCATCGCGCGCGCCATCGTGAACCGACCTCCTCTTTTGATTTGCGATGAGCCTACGGGAAACCTTGACCCTCAAACGTCGCGCGGCATCATGGACTTGCTCGAGCGCATCAATCGCACGGGCACCACGGTTTTGGTGGCAACGCACGACCGCGAGATGGTCGACAACATGCGCAGGCGCGTCATCGCGTTGGATCGCGGCCGCCTGACGCGCGACCAGGACAGGGGTGTGTACGGTTTCGATGTCTAGTTTCGTTTACTTCATCAAAGAGGCGTTGCGTGGCTTCACGCGCAACGTTTCCACCACGCTCGGTTCGATCATCACCATCTTCTTGTCGTTGTTCGTCATCGGCGTGTTCTTGGTTGGTGCCGCCGTCATCGAGAACGTGGTCAGCTCCGTCGAGAGCGAAGTCGTCATCACCGCCTACATTAGCGATGATGCCACCGATTCCCAGGTAAGCGCGCTTACCAGCGAGATAAAGTCGATGAGCGGCGTATCTTCGGTGTCCTACACTTCTAAAGACCAGGCGCTTGAGGACTTCCGCGCCATGTCTTCGAACCCCGAGATCGTCGATCAGCTCGATGGCACCAATCCGCTTCCGGCGTCGCTTTCCATCGAACTTACTGATCCGAAGCTCGTTGAGTCGGTTGCGAACGACATCGCCTCGAGCTCTTCTTTCCAGAAGGCGTGCGACGAGCCCGACAACCCGTCGAGCTCGCTCAAATACGGCCAGAAGACGGTTGAGCGTTTGTTCCAGCTGACGAGCGCCGTGCGCTATATCGGCATCGCTCTGATCGCTTTGTTGATCTTCATCGCGCTCGTGTTCATCAACAACACCATTCGTCTGGCTATTCTTGCACGTCGCAAGGAAATCGCCATCATGCGTCTGGTGGGTGCGTCCAACGGTTTCATCCGCGGGCCTTTCCTGATGGAGGGCGCTATGCACGCGGTTGTCGGCGCGCTTTTGGCGGCGGGCTGCATCGAGCTTATACGCCGTCTTGCTCTGCCGCGCATCCAGTCGGCGCTTACGTTTTTGCCGCTGGACGTTTCCGGTCAAACCTATTTGCTTGTTTATGCTGGCTTGCTTATTGCCGGTTTGATTATCGGCTTGCTCGGTTCGGCTTTGGCAATGCGTCGTTATCTCAAGGTTTAGCAATAAGGCAAATGCGGATTCATGTCTGATTTCGAGAACAACAGCAAGAACCGTCTGGCAGCGCGCACGCGAAAGAAGCGTGCGCGCAATTTGCGTTTGATTCGCATTTTCTCGGTAATGCTCGCTATCTGCGTCGCTTTCGTCGTGGGTTTTCTTTTTAGGGGCAATGCGCACTTCTTGCAGTCGCTTGGTTTCCCTGCTTCGTTCACGGGTCTCGATGATGCGCGCGCTGATACTTCGAGCAAGGATGTGTACAACTCGGTTTCGTCGCGTTTAGCCGAGGTCGAGAACGTTCTGAACGACGACTCGATGGACACTTACGATTTGGAGGCCGCCACAAACGAGGTTATGACCTCGCTGGCCCAGGCTTCCGCCGACCCCTATTTCCGCTATTTCGACACTTCGCGCTATAGTCAGCTTTTGGCTGACGATGCCGAAGGTTACGCCGGCGTGGGCGTTATGTTCTCGGAATACAACGGGCAGGCTTACGCCGTCGATGTGTTCGAAGGTTCGGCGGCGCAATTAAGCGATGTGCGCGTGGGCGATTTCGTGGTCGCCGTAAACGGCGATCGTTCGCAAGCATGGACGCGTGCCGAGGTTATCGCCGCCCTGAACAATCTGCAGGGCGAAAGCGTGGTCATTACCTGGCGCAGGCCCGAATCGCTCGAATCGGAAGGCGGCTCCGAATACACCACGGTGCTGACATGCGAGCCCTCCACTTCGCGAAACATCACCACAGAGTATTTGAACGGCGTGGGCTACATCGACATCCGTCAGTTCACCCAGAATTCTTCCGAGCTTGTTCAGCAGGCTGTTGAGGAGTTCGAAGAGCAAGGCGCAACTTCGTATGTGCTCGATTTACGCAACAACCCCGGCGGCTACTTGAATCAGGCCGTCAACGTCGCAAGTTTGTTCATCAGCAGCGGCAATGTGGTGCAGATACAGACGAAGAACGGCGTGAGCGTGAAGGCGGTCTCGGGTACCACGGCGACGGTTCGCCCGGTGGTCGTGCTGGTTAACCAGAACACGGCGGCATCAGCTGAGGTTCTGGCTGCGGCCTTCAAGGAAACCCAGCGCGGAACCATCATTGGGCAGACCACGCTTGGCAAAGGATCGGTGCAGGTCGTACGCGAGCTTTCGTTTGGCGGCGCGCTTCGCTATACCGCTGCTTATTATCTGACCGCGCAGGGGCGCACTATCGACAAGACGGGCGTCAACCCCGATATCGCTGTGTACAACGGCGATTCCGGCGACGCTCAGCTTGATTATGCGCGCGAATACGCTTCGGTTCTCGAATCGGAGTAGCCGTGCCGCGCAAACGCTCTCATACGCGCAGGGTGGCGAAAGGCAACCCGCGCGGCACCCTTTCGGCTCGTCCGGGTGGATATGGTTTCGTGACCACGGCGGAAGGCGAATACTTCATTCCCGAAGCCAAGATGAACGGCGCCTTTGACGGCGATCTCGTCGAAATCGCTCCGTTGCCCAACAAGGGCCGTTATCGCGTCGCCGCGACAGACGACGCGCCTTCGTCAAAGGGCGCTGCTCGCGGGCTCAAACCGTTTGCGCGCATCGTGAACGTTATCCAACGTGCGCACGAGGTCATCGTCGGCCGCTATGAGATTGCCGAGCCGTTCGGCGTGGTGGTCCCCGAAGACCCGCGCATTGGCTACGATATCTTCACGCGTCTCGAAGATGCGCCTGGTGTTCCCGATGGTTCGGTGGTGAGCGTTCGCATCACCACGTTTCCCTCGAAAAAGTCGGCTGCAACGGGTGTGATAGAGGAGATTCTCGGCGAAGAAGACGACGAGCGCGTGCCGATAGATCTCATAGTTGCGCGCTACAGGCTTGAGACGAAGTTCTCGCGGGCGTGCATCGAGCAGGCAAAAACCGCGCGCCTCGATGCCGAGGATGCGCTGAACTCGGGTTACCGTGATTTGCGCGATCGCTTCATCTTCACCGTCGATCCGGATGACGCCAAGGACTTCGATGATGCCGTTTCCATCGAACAGCTCGATGGAATTCGCGGCGCCGCATGGCGTCTCGGTGTGCATATCGCCGATGTTGGCTACTATGTCCCCTGGAACTCCTCGATCGATCTCGATGCGCGTCGCCGCGCCACGAGCGTGTATTTGGTCGACCGCGTTATCCCCATGCTTCCTGAGGAGCTTTCGAATGATCTGTGCTCGCTTCGGCCGTTCGTCGAGCGTCGCACGATGACGGTCGATATCTTCTTGGATGAAAACGGCAAGGTTCTTTCCTCGGATTTGTACCCCGCTCTTATCCGTTCGTCGGCACGTTTGACTTACGCTCAAGCGCTCGAACTGCTGGAAAACAAGGAGGGCGACTTCAGCACGCCTGCGCTTTCGCTGGCGCCGACAGAGGTTATTGCCCAGACGTCCGAACTCGCTTCGCGTATCCGCGCTCTGTCGCGCTTCGCCAAACAGCGCGCCGAAATGCGTCGCGTTGCCGGCGGCATCGATTTCGATACCGTGGAAGCGCGCGTTCGCCTTGACTCAGCGGGTGTTCCCGTTGATATCGACATGCGTCGAAAGAACGACGCCACGGAGTTCATAGAAGAGTCGATGATCCTTGCCAACGAGACCGTGGCACGCTTTTTACGCGACAAGCAGTGGCCTTGCATCTATCGCGTGCACGAACAGCCTGCGCGGGAGAGTCTCGAAGGTCTGGTGCCGATATTCCAAGAGTACCCTTGGTTCAAACGCATAAACCAATCTTTTTTTGCAGCGGGTGAAGCGCACGCGTTGGCTTCGGCGGTGGATGCGGCTCGCGGACGTCCCGAGGAAGAGCTGGTGACCACGCTGGTGCTGCGCGCCATGATGCGCGCGCATTACCAGCCCGAATGCGCTGGCCACTATGGGCTGGCGAGCGATGCTTATTGTCATTTCACAAGTCCTATCAGGCGCTATCCCGACTTGATCGTCCATCGCATGTTAAAGGCGGCGCTAAGCAAGCGTCCCGAGAAGTTCGATCAGGAAGTGGCCAATCTCGGATGGATTTCCGAGCATTCCTCCGAGATGGAGCGTGTCGCCGAAAAGGCGGCAAGCGAATCGCAGATGGTGAAGATCGTCGAGCTGATGGAAACGCATATCGGCGAAACTTTTTCGGCGACGGTTACCGGCGTTGCTCCCTATGGGCTTTTCGTTCGCCTCGACAACACGGCGGAAGGTATGGTGCGCATACAAGATTTGGGCCGTGAATACTTTTTGCTCGATTCTGTTCGGCATCGCTTGATCGGAAGCGACACGGGGCGCGAATATCGTCTGGGGCAGCGCATGGCGGTTGTGCTATCTTCGGCCGATAGACGCACGCGACGTTTGGATTTCCGTCCCGTCAAAAAGCGTGAGCGTGCTAACAAGTAGCCTTGTTTCCTGCTGGCAAGCATCTGCTTTCGCGGGGTTCGTCGTGCTACAATGAAAGCTATGACTACTTTCATGGCACATTACATTTCTCCTGCCGCCTCCGATGTGCGCGGCAACGGGTTTTTCGAGTTCGAGAGCAATGCTCGCCTGAACTCGAAGGACAACTTGCATGACGCTCGTATGAAGATGCTTGAGCTTTTCGGGAAAGACGCCGTTTCGTGGAGCATCGACAAGGTCGAGAAGAAAAAAGCATCGAACGATGTCATGGACGGTCAGCTTGCGCTTGATTTCCGTCCCGAGAAACAGGTTCGCCGTCGCAGGCATTCGAAGGGGTACTGGTAGTATGAAGAAGGAGCGCAAGCTTATCGCGAAAAACCGTCGTGCGTTCCACGAGTACGAGATTCTGGAGCGCTACGAGGCGGGCCTTGAGCTCACCGGAACCGAGGTGCGCTCGCTTCGTGAGAACAATTGCCAGCTTACCGACTGCTTCGTGCTGATTCGCGGCGGTGAGGCATGGCTTCACAATGTGCATATCGCGCCGTATTCCAACGGCAACATCGCCAATGTCGATCCTGATCGCAAGCGCAAGCTCCTGCTTCACAAGAAAGAGATTCGCTTGATCGAGCAAAAGGTGCGCGAGCGCGGCATGGCGGTGGTGCCGATATCGATGTATTTCAAAGAGAATTCGCTGGTGAAAGTCGAAATCGCCGTGGCGCGCGGCAAGAAGATACATGACAAGCGACAATCGATTGCGGCGCGTGATCAGCAGCGCGACATCCAGCGTGCCTTGAAAGAACGGTTAAGATAGCGCATTGCCCGACATGCTGGCGCGGCGTGGAAAAGGTCGAGGGGTTTGCATGGCTGACAACCAAGAGGAATACGAGCTGGTAGAGCTCGAATATACCGAGGATGACATCGCCTACTACATTGAGGATGAGGACGGCAACGAACTCGGTTTCGCCATAACCGACGAGGACGGCAACGATGTCGAGTACTACTACGACGACGATGCTTGCGAGTATGTAGATGCTGAAGAGGCTGTTTCCGGCGAAGGGGCGACTGATGCGGATAAGTCGAAGCCCAAGCATAAAACCGCGCCTAAAGCGAAGGAGATAAAAGAGGAATCGCTCGCCTATATGGCCGGCAACGCTGCAAGCAAATTCAAATCGAAGGCCAAAGACGTCCCCGACAAAATCGAGCAGAAGGCCAAAGAGGCCAAAGCTTCGAAGAAGACGGCCCAGGCGAAAAGCGACTTGAAGGAAACTGCCGCCGATTTAAACGAGATCTATCATGCGGGCAAGGAAGTGACCGACGAGTTGAAATCTGCTTACGACGACATCGCCGGCATGCTCGACTTCATCCCGGGAAAGAAGTTCAAGCACCGCCGCTGAGGCTTTCATATTGTGCGGTGGAGATCGCGTCCAAGCGAATGCGCATTCTGTTATCGTCCCGACCCGCTGGATCGGGACATATTTCTTTAAAAACCAAACGAGGTCGATTGATGAATCTGGGCATATCGAAAAAAGAAGCCGTCATGCTGGCCGTCCTTATATCGGGCGCGATCGTGGCAGTGCTGAATCTTACGCTTATGACTCCTGCATTGCCGGCGGTCATGCTCGATACGGGCGTGCCGCAAACCACGGTGCAATGGCTTACTTCCGGGTATTCGATAACCGAAGCTGTCGTTATTCCCTTGGCGGCGTATCTCATGGGGCGTTTTTCAACGCGCAAGCTGTTTATCGGCGGCATGGTCGTTTTCACGCTCGGCAGCATCACGGCTGCGATGGCGCCCGCCTTCTTGTTTATCTTGCTTGGGCGCGTGATGCAGGCGGTGGCCACAGGTTTTATGATGCCGATGGTTTTCAGCGTGGTGCTGCTTGTCGTCCCCAAGGAGAATCGCGGCGCGGCGATGGGTCTTATCGGCTTGGTTATCGGGTTCGCTCCGACGGTCGGCCCGCCCCTTGCCGGCGTGTTGGTGGATACCATGGGCTGGCGCGAGATCTTCGTCGTCGTTGCGATTGTCTCCGCCCTCATCACGGTGCTGGCGTTTTTTACGCTTGAGAACTACGGCAGCTTCGAACGTGGGAAATTCGATGCTTTGTCAGTTTTGCTTTCCAGCGTGGGGTTGGTTTGCTTGCTTTACGGCTTCTCGTCGTTTTCTTCGGCGGAAAACCATCTGGTGACGCTTGCCATGGTCGTAGTCGGCATCGTTTTCGTGAGCCTGTATGCGCGCAGGCAGCTGCGCCTCGATGAACCTATGCTGCAGCTGCGCATCCTGCGTGTGCGCGGATACCTGATCAGCGTCATCATTTTGGCTATATTCCAGGCTTCGCTCATCGGCTTGGAGACCATTATCCCGCTGTATATTCAGGACGTTTTGGGCGAATCGGCGACGGTGAGCGGCCTCACCTTGCTGCCGGGGTCGCTGATCAGTTCTTTTGCTGGCGTTATCTCGGGTATATGGTTTGATAAGATGGGTGTGCGCAGGCCTGCGGTTGTCGGCGCTGTGATTTTGGCGGTGTCGGTTCTGTTTTTCTTCACGTTCGGGCTTGCCTCGAGCGTTATCTGGATTGCGGTTGTCTATACGCTTATCTGGTTTGGCGAGCAACTTGCCATGACGCCTATCGATACTTGGGGCGTGAATATGCTCGAGCCCGAGGAAATCCGTCATTCTCAGAGCACTACCAATACGATTATCCAGGTAGGGGGCTCGTTTGGGACGGCCCTGTTGGTCTCTGTCGCCGCTGCTGTCTCGGGCCAGGTTTCCACCGGTTCGGCTGCGGAGATACTTTTCGCCGGCTACCACGCCGCCTTTGTTGCTTCGGCTGTCATGGCGCTTGTTGCGTGCGTCATGATCTTCCTGCTTGTTCGCGATAAGAAGCGCAAGGCTTAAATCTCGCGTTTTCGCTAACGGAGCCGCTGCGAAAGGGATGCGGCGTTGATTATTCGCTTGCTTCGCTAGATCAGGGTTGCGTCGTGCGATTGGATGGAGAATGAGATGCCGGTGCCTATAGAGCAGGCGTATTTGGTGCTTCGACAATATTTTGGATACGATGATTTTCGTCCAGGGCAAAAGGAGATCATCCAAGCGTTGCTTGAGGGGACCGACGCATTGGCGGTTATGCCGACAAGTGCGGGAAAATCGGTATGCTATCAGATTCCGGCTGTGCTGATGTCCGGCGTTTCGCTCGTCATCAGCCCTCTTGTCTCTTTGATGGGCGACCAAGTGCGCAATTTGGCTGAGACGGGCATTTCGGCGGCGTGCGTTAACGGCATGATGTCTCCGCTTGAGCGGGGAGAGGTTTTTCGCAAGGCGCTCAAGGGCGAGTACGATTTGCTTTATGTCGCTCCTGAGCGTTTGAGCAATTTCGAGTTCATCGAGTTTGCTTACAGAGCCGAGATTCCGTTGGTTGCCGTCGACGAAGCCCATTGCGTTTCGCAATGGGGTCAGGACTTCCGCTCGGCTTATCTGGAGATAGGCGATTTCGTTAAAGGGATGCCCCGTCGTCCAGCCGTAGCCGCCCTTACTGCTACAGCGACCGAGCGTGTTCGCGCCGACATCGTTCGTCTGCTCGGTTTGCAAGACCCGCTGCAAATCGTCACTGGCTTCGACAGACCGAACCTTCATTTTGGGGTGGAGCGTTTGGAAAACAAGCGCAAGGTTGCGCGAATCATCGATTATGCGCACCAGCACGAGGGCGAAACGGGGGTGGTTTATTGCAGCACGCGCAAAGACGTCGAACGCGTGCATGCAAGCCTTGTTGAGGCGGGTATTTCAGCAACGCGCTATCATGCCGGCCTCGAAAAAGACGAACGCGATGAAAATCAGCGCGCTTGGATTGCCGACGAGGCTAAGGTGATGGTTGCCACCAACGCTTTCGGCATGGGAATCGACAAGTCCGATGTACGTTTCGTCATCCATCACAACATGCCTTCGAGCATAGAGGCGTATTACCAAGAGGCCGGTCGTGCTGGTCGCGATGGTCTGCCGGGAGAATGCCTTTTGCTGTGGAACGACAGCGATTTGTCGACATGCCGCTATTTCCTTAGTAAAGGTTCGGAAAACGAGAACATGACCCCGGAAGAAGCGGAAATCGCCCTTGCTGCACGCCGGCGCATGCTTGCGGCTATGGAGGGCTATTGCCTTACCTGTGGATGCCTCCGCGATTATATGCTGCACTATTTTGGTGATGAGACGGTGCGGCGGGATTCTGGTTGCGGGAATTGCCTTAATTGCGATGGCGGCTTCGAGGCGATTGACGTGACCGACGAGGCGCGTGCGGTGATGCGGTGCGTGCAAGAGCTTCGTGGCGAATTTGGAAAGGGAATCGTCGTTGATCTGCTGCGCGGCACTAATAAGACGCGTTTGGAAAACCTCGGGCTCATAGACAAAGCGAGTTTTGCCACGGTGTCCATGCCAGCACCGCAGCTCAAAGAGATCGTCGAGCTTCTTGCTGCTGGTGAGTATCTGCAGTTTAGCGAGGGGAAGTACCCGCTGCTTGGTTTTGGCCCGAATTTCCGTGCGGCGGCGATGCCGGGTTTTCGTTTGGAGATGAAGCGCATCGACCGCGCGAATAAGAAGTCTCCTGTTGGCGGTGCAAGGCATTCCGGCGCGCAGGTTGGCGCTGTAAAAGCCGACGAAGCGCTGTTCGAGCGGCTGCGCGCGTTGCGCGCCGAGATGGCCAAGGAGAACGGTATACCTGCTTATATGGTGTTCAGCAACGCGACCCTTATCGATATGAGTATTCGCAAGCCGGCAACTTTAGACGAGATGCTCGAGGTGCCGGGTGTGGGTGAAAAGAAGCTGGAAACCTACGGTACGGCGTTTCTCGAGGAAATCGCGGCGTGTGAAAGCTAGGCTAGACGTTTTGGCGAGATGAGCTTTCGATAGGGGATAAAGCAAGCATTTCGGCAAAGGCTAAGGCGAGCATCCCAGTAGGGCGGGCAACTCTAGTATCAGAATGCGATTTCTTCGTTCATGGTGGCGTCAAACGAGCTGCGATCGATGTTTGCGCCTTGAATCTGCTGCGCAGCGCTTGTAGCGATTGAAGTCGAATAAGAGCCGGTTACGTTGACGGTGATGCTGCTCGACCCTTCCACTACGGTTTCGCCATCAACCACGATGTTCACCGCGTTGCCGTCGGTATCGACGATCTGCGCTCCGTCAGCGGCGTTCAGGTTCGAGATGGTGCAATCGTCGGTCACCACCCAAGTGGAACCGTCGTCGATGTTCACGGTGATTGGCGATTCGCTTGTGTTGCCGTCATCATTCGCTTCGATCGCGGCCGCGCCCGTCCACGTTGTCCCGTTTAGCAGATATAGATCGATAGAGCTTATGGTGTCGGCGCTTATGTTGCCGGCAAGCGTTTCGTTTATGCCGGTAAACGAAACGGCGGCGCCGTTTTTATCCGCGGAACCCCAATTGTTGGAATCGTTTCCTGCGGCGACAAGCAGGTTTGCCGCATCTGAATCGAAATCGAGCGTGGTGTTTTGCAGCACGATGTTCGCCTGCGTGTTGGTGCAGTAGAACATGGATCCCGACTGGATGGCGCTCGAAAGGATGGAGTCGACCGCTTCGAAACGGGCGGCTTCGCCTGTGGCGGTTTCTGCATCACCTGAGGTGCTTTGGTAGATGATGACGCCGTCGGCGATGGGGTCGCTTGCGGTTGCCTTGGTGAGGGTGCTGGTGAGATCGGAGTTGTAGATGCCAATGGTGTTGAGGCCCTCCATGCCTGCTATCTGGCTACCCGTTGCCGTGCCGGTGAGATTGCTTACTTCGATGGCTCCCGTTGAATAGATGAGCGGGGAGCCCGAGCCTGCCGTTTGGGCAGTGCTGTTGGAAGCCGACACGTACCCGCCGCCGCGGTCGGTGGCGAATGATGCGCAATGATCACCCTGGGTGTCGATGTCCATATCGTTTGCCACGATGCTCCCGCCATAGGTGGCATCGAGTCCGCGCGAATTGCCTGCAGTGGTGCTGATGCTTGTGTTGTCGGCGAATACGGTTGCGCCATCGGTTGCGAAGATGCCGTTGCTGCCTTCGGAGGTTGCTGAGAGCGTCGAATCGCTGATGATCGCGGTGCTTTTTTCGCCTACGGCAAGCAAGATGGAATTCACGCCGTAGAAGTTGCACGAATCGCCATCGTCGGCGTCGCCCGATTTCTCGAGCGTCGAATCGTTGATGGTCAGGGCTCCGCCGTTTTCGGCAAGAGCGACATTCGTCAGACTCTCGCTTGCTTCGAGCGTTTTCCCGCTTATGATGTTTCCTTCTCCGTCGGCTGCGACGGTGGCGGAATAGTTGCCGCTGTAGTCGAAGGTTTGCGTATCGGCGCCGCCGGGACCATCTTGGCCGGGTGCTCCGTTTTGACCGCCCGGCTCGTCGGGGGCGCCTGCGCCTTTACCTGCATCGGGTGCATCGTTTGGCGTACCCGCGCCATTCGGGCCGCCGCTGCCGTTGGCGGACGCTTGTTGCGCGGGGATATTGCCTGGAAAGGTCGCGGCGGCTTGCGAGCTGCCCTGCATGGCATAGGCGATGCTGCCTGCGGTAAGCGTCGCGGCGAGGATTCCCGCCAAAGCCAGGACGCTTTTACGGGGCATGTTGCGGTGATCGAGCGTCGCGGTTGCAGCATCTGCGTTGTTTTCGTTTTCGAGGATTTTGCTCTTGTCGTTATCGTTCATGATGTCCTCCGTTTGGCTAACGAGATGATACCCAAATCATACGAGTGCTTCCTTAAAGCAGCCTGAAAGGCGCGTGACAAGCGCTCGTCCAATCTCGCCGCAGGCATTTCGCGCTGCGCTAAAATGGAGAGACCCGCTTGCGGAGGGAGCGAAATGAAGAAACTCATCTTGACCGTCCACTTTAAGCTCGACGACAGCGAAACGATCACGGTTCCAAACGCTTTCGGGGGGGGGTCAAGATACGCCCTCTCCACGGCCTTGCAATAGGAAGCCGTTTTCGGGGCGAGGTGGCTCCGGGCGGCGTCAACATCCAGATCGTCGGTAAGAACAACGTGCGGCGCATGAACGCGCATTTCGTGCTGATCGGCAAGGACGAGCGCAACGATCCCGCGCGCATTTACGTGGAGAACGACGGGTGGTTCAACGGGAGCATAGCGAATCAATTCCGCACGTCGCCTACGCTGCTTTCCGATAATCCGTCTCTTGCAGCGTATTTTTCATCGCGCACGTTCGCGGGCGAGGGCGTGCGCATCGATCAAGGTGTCGAGATGCGCTTTTTCGAGGTCGATGAGATTCCCTCCGAAGGTCTTTCTGCCCATGCCATCGCCGACCTTTCGCGCTATGAGTATGTTCGCTTCGATAAAAACGATTACATCATCCGCCAAGGCGAGAAGGTCGATTACGCGTACTTTCTTGTAAGCGGCAAGGTGAAGGTGAGCAATTTAAGCTACAAAGGCGACACCATAGTCTACGATATGCGCCATGCGGATCGCTCGATTCGCTGCTTTTTGGGCGTGTTGTCTTCGTATCGCCCCGAGCGCATGCATCGCACGAGCTTCATCGCCTATACCGAATGCTATTGCTATCGTCTTTCGCGCGACGATGTGCGTAGCTACATGCTCGAGCATCCCGATGTCCTCGAATCGTTCATGTCGCTGGTGATGGAACGCTATGCGCTGCTTGAGGACAACTATTTCTTCAAACAGGCGCGCAACACGCCAGGTCAGGTGTGCTCGGCCATCATGACCTACATGGAGTTTCGCGAGGGAATGTATTGGATGTCGCCCGAGATGACCAACACCAAGATCTCGCGACTTACCGGCGCGAATCGCGTGACGGTGGTGCGCATAGTGCAAGAACTTGTGCGGATGGGTCTTTTGGAGAAGACCGATGATGGTACGCGTATAACCGACATCGACGCCATGAATGCCGTGGTGCGCGGAGACGTATCCGTTAAATACAACAGGCCGGCATAACGCTTTCCCAAACAACTCGAGATTTCCGTAGCTTAGGCAACACCCGCTTGCCCATCCATCCTCGTATCATTTGGTCATCGACGGGGGTGGGAAGCAAAAACAAGCCTCCCATCAGCAAAAACTTCTTTCATAGCAAACAAAAGAACCAAAGGCGAGCGCTTTGGCCTTGCTGCGGTGTGCAAAAAACGAGGGTGGAATCAGAAAAGCGAGAGGAGTTGTAAAGATGAGCGATTTGGCAAAAGAAGAAACAGGGCTTGGCAAAAAACGGAAAAGCGATGCGACGTATTGGATCAACACGGCTATCACAATCGCTTTGATGTGGGGCATCGGGTGCTTAAGCCCCTGGGGGAGCTTATCGCCTCTAGGAATGAAGGTGCTGGGCATCTTCATCGGGTTGCTTTACGGCTGGACGACGATCGGTTTCGTTTGGCCAAGCCTCATGGGCGTTATCGCCTTGGGTCTTTCGGGCTATCAAACGGTGCCGCAGGTTTTATCCGCCGGTTTCGGCGCGGCGCAGAACACGGTGGTGTGCTTCTTCCTCTTCGTGTTTGCGGCATATATGGATCGCATAGGCTTGAGCCATATCATTGCTAACTGGTTCATCAGCCGCAAGTTCTGCATCGGCAAGCCGTATCTGCTTACGCTGATGATCTTCGTCGCGGCATATGTTTTGGGTGCCACCATCAGCTTGTTCACGGCTATTCTGCTGTTGTTCAGCATCTTCTACAACATGTGCGAGACATTGGGGTACAAAAAGCTCGACAAGTATCCGGTTGTGGTTTTGTGCGGCATCGTCTATTCGGCAATGCTCGGCTTTGCGGTATTCCCGTTCAAGGCGGTTCAGATTTTGGTTTTGTCCTCGCTTGGTACGGCTTCGGGTGGTTTGACCGTCGATTTCGGCCAGTTCACCGTCACCATGCTGGCCGTCACCATCGTGTGCTTGGCTGCTTACATGGCTATCATGAAATTCGTCGTGCGTCCCGATGTGTCTAACTTCGACGGCGTGGGCGATATGTTCGAGGACTTGCGCAACACCAAGATGAACCAAGAACAGAAGATCGCCGCGGGCTTTTTGGTCTTCTTCATGATCGAGATGTTCATTCCCAGCGTGCTGCCCAAGGATTGGGTTATCACGCAGATCTTCACTAACCTGAGTATCCCCGGCTCGTTGGCTTTGGTGCTCATGCTCATGGCGATGCTCAAGATCAAGGGCAAGGTGTCGTTCAACTACCAGGATTGCGCAACGCTCGGCACCAACTGGGATATGATCATCATGTTCGTGGCGACCATGCCGGTATCGGCTGCGATGAGCAACAAAGATGTCGGCGTTGTCAACTTTTTGGTTGAGCTCCTAAACCCGGTTCTCACCAACTTCAGCGGCATAGCGTTCTGCATCGTATTCTTGGCTATGGCGGCCATTCTCACCCAGGTTGCACACAACTTGGTTCTAGCGGCGTTGCTGACCCCGATCCTGTACCAGTTCTGCGTGCAGCTTGGCGCCGATCCGCTGCTCATGTGCACGTTGTTCTCATTCGCCATCGCAACCGCTGTGGCAACGCCTGGCGGCTCGGCAACGGCGGCTCTCATGTTCACAAACGATTGGATAGGACGTGCCAATTCCTACAAATATGGCTGGTTGATGGCGGGCTTGTCCTTGGCGGTCACCATAGTCGTCGGCTTGTCGTTTGGCTCCCTCGTGTTCGGCTTATAACAAGCTATAACAGAAAGCAAAAGACATATCCCGCTTTGGGGTTTTCTAAAGGCTCCCAAGCGATTCCTAAAAACAAAAAGCGAATCCCTAACAGAAGGAGGACGAAATGAGCGACAAAAAGAAACTGCTTATCCTAGGCATCGATGGTTTGGATCCGCATTTGGTCAATAAATACATCGCGGAAGGTCTTATGCCCAACACGGTCGAATTCTTGAAGCGCGGCGCTGCGAACAAGGGGCTTGAGATGATCGGCGGACATCCCACGGTTACTCCGCCCATGTGGACCACCTTGGCAACGGGCGCAACCCCGCACGTGCATGGCATCACCGGCTACTACCGCCACGACGAGAACCATCGCGACGTGCTGAAATACAACTTCGATTCGCAGAATTGCCACGCCGAGCAGCTATGGAACGTCACCGCCGAAGCAGGCCTTAAAACCCTTGTTTGGCATTGGCCTGGCTCGTCGTGGCCTCCTTCGAGCGATTCTGAGAACCTCTATGTCATCGACGGCACGCAACCGGGCGGTATCAACGTCGGCACCGGCCAGGTGGATGCCGAGCTCTTGGTTGCCGGCAACGTGAAGGTCGAGGCGGTTTCTTTCCGCACCAAGGCCGCTGCCGACATGAGCGTGCCGTGCTTCATCACCGGCATGGAGGCCGAAAAGCCCGAGGGCGACGACATGAATCTCATGGCAAATCGCCTTACCGTGAAGGAGACGAAGCGCGTTTGCACCGAGCGTGCCGAGATCGTGCAGAACCTCTCCGAGACCCCGATGGATATGGTGAGCACGCCCATCAAGCCCGCAAGCGGCTGGGCAAACGCTCCGAAAGATGCGCTCGAGTGCACCATACTGCTGTCGCAGGGCTACATTCGTCGTCCTTGCCTGATCCTCAAGAACGAAGAGGACATATACGACGCCATCGCCGTGTACAAGAGCAAGAAGGCCGAAGAGCCCATCGTCACGCTGAAGAAGGATGTGTTCGTTCAGGACATCGTCGACGAGGCCGTGAAGGGCGAGGAGCGCATCGCATGCAACCGCAGCGCGCGCTTGCTCGAAATGGATGAAGACGGCACGAAGTTCCGCATGTGGATCAGCTCTGCCATGGATTTCAACGACGACACCGTTTGGAGCCCCAAGAGCATGCTGAAGACAGTAGTCGAAAACGTCGGCTATCCGCAGCCGGTATGCTTGGCAGGCGGGTCGGACGCGACCTTGGTTTCGAAGTGCATGCGCGAAAGCTGGGACCACTCTGCCGCTTGGAACGCCAAGGGCATAAAGTACATGGCGCGTGAACAGGGCTTCGACGTCATTTTCTCGCATTTCCACAACGTCGACATGCAGGGCCACATGCTCATCGCGCATCTCAAGCGCGGCAGCGCTCTTTCGCCGGAAACCTGCCAGAAGCTTTGGGCCGATGTTTACGTGCAAACCGACAACTACATCGGCGAGTTCCTGCCGATGCTCGACGAAGGCTGGGACATTCTCATCGTCTCCGACCATGGTCAGACCACGCCTGAGCATGATCCGCAATATTGGCAGCTCGATACCGGCGGCGTGTGTGCCGTGGCGCTCAAAAACCTCGGCTACACCGTGCTTAAAAAGGACGAGAACGGCAACGAGATCAAGGAAATCGATTGGGACAAGACCACGGCCCACACCGCTTCGTATTGCCATATCTTCCTGAACGTAAAGGGTCGCGACCCGCATGGCATCGTCGATCCGGCCGATAAGTGGGATCTGGAAGAAAAGATCATCACCGACCTGTATAACCTGCGCAGCCCCGAAACAGGCAGGCGAATCGTCTCGCTGGCGCTGCACAACAAAGATGCCGTGCTTATGGGCGACGGCGGTCCTGACAGCGGCGACATCGTCTTCTACATCGCCGAGGGCTATACGGCTGATCATGCCGACAGTTTCTCGACTACCGATGGCGCATGCGGCACCTCGGTTCGCTCGGTGTTCATGGCGGCGGGTCCCGGTATCAAGAAGAACTACCTCACCGACCGCATCGTTCGCCACATGGACGTCACGCCTACGGCTGCAACGCTGCTCGGCGTGCGCATGCCCGCCCAGTGCGAAGGCGCTCCGGTCTATCAAATCTTCGAGTAGATCGCCTTGCCGCTAAAACGAAGGGAGGCTTCCGGCATAAAACCGGAAGCCTCCCTTTTTTCGTTTGCTACAGATGCTTAGCTTAGATACGGGATCAAGTTGGAGATCAAGATCAAGGCGATAAGCACCGGAGCCACGAACTTGATCATGATGGTCCAGGCTTTTTCGAGCTTGAAGGCGCTCGACTCCTTGATCTCGCGTGCGAGCACGTTTTCCTTCACGAACCAGCCGAACATGAGGCAGGTAAGGATCTCGACGATCGGCATGATCACCGAGTTGGAGATGAAGTCGAAGAAATCAAGCAGGCTTGAACCCGGGCCCAACGGCTCGATGCCCGAAAGCACGTTGTAGCCCGCGTTGACGAAAATGCCCACCACGGCGATGATCGCGATGCACACGACGAAAGCCTGACGGCGCGGCCAATGCATGCCGTCTTGCACGATGGAGACGCAAGCTTCAGTGAGGCCGATGGCGCTCGTGAGGGCTGCGAACAGCACCAGTAGGAAGAACACGAAGCCGACGATGGTTGCAACCGTGGGATCGAGCGTGTTGAACACTTGCGGCAGCGTGATGAACATCAGCGACGGACCCGATTTCGCGGCGACGGCATCGGCGGAACCCATGGCCACGAAGGCTGCGGGAACGATGGCCAAGCCAGCCAAGAACGACACGCCGAAGTCGAAGCCGGCGATCTGCGCCACGCTGGTGGTAAGGCTGTCCTGCTTGCGCATGTAGGAGCCGTAGGTGACGGTGATGCCCATGGCAAGCGAGAGCGAATAGAACATCTGCCCCAGCGCGTTGATGACCAGCTCGGGCGAGAACTTGCTGAAGTCGGGGATCAGATAGTAGGCGGCGCCTTCAAGAGCGCCCGGCAGCGTGAGGGCGAAGATGGCAATGCCGAACGCCATCACGATCAGCGCCGGCATAAGCACACTGTTCACGCGCTCGATGCCCTTTTCCACGCCAAAGCCGACGACGCAGAACACCAGCGCCATGAAGATGCCCATCCAGATATAGGATTCGACGTTGCTCGTCATGAAGGACGAGAAGAACGTGCCGCCGTCGGCAAGCGCCGCGGGACCGGCGCTTAAGTAGGAGACGGTGTATTTGGTAACCCATCCGCCGATGATGCAGTAGTACGGCGTGATGATGAACGGCACGACCGATGCGATGACGCCGATCCACAGGAACTTCTTGCCGAAGTGCGAGTAGGCGCCGATGTCGGATTTGCGCGTGTAGCGGCCAAGCGCTGACTCGAGCAGCAGCAGCGAGAGGCCGAAGGTGGCCACTAGAACCAGATATGTGATAAGAAACGTGCCGCCGCCGTATTTTGCCGCGAGATAGGGAAAACGCCACATGTTGCCCAGACCGACCGCAGTAGCTGCGGCTGCGAGCACGAATGCCCACTTGCTGGTCCACGAGGCGCGTTTTTCGGAGGTACCCGAATGTGCCATGGTGAAACTTCTTTCTTCAATTTGGGGAGAAGCACACGCGTCGTCTTTGGCGACGACATCCGGTTGACCGAATCTTGCTAAGCGTTTCTAACATCAACCTGCGCTTTTGGCGAACAGGCTGACCAGTATGCATTGCGCTTGCTTTTGGCTTCCAGCGCGCTGCCGGCATTTAAGCCGCCGGTTAACAAAATCCGAACAAACGGCTGCTTCAAAAAACAACCCCGAAATTATAAATGCGCGGCGCCTTTTGCCGCCGGCCGAAAGCTCAAGCGCAACGATATTCCCGCAAACGGGCGTGATATGCTAGCTTCGATCCATGAGAACGTCATATTTGAAAGGCAAGCCATGCAGAAAACCCAGATCACCGAAAACGATATAGCTGCTGCGAGTAAAAGATTCTTTGCCAATCGTGCCAACATCGTGGCGAAAAACGCCGTGTCGGCGAGGGGAATTCGCGCCGTTTCGCGCGTGCCCGAAAAAATGCGCCTGAACACGACCACCTTCGATATCGAGGTGAAACAGGGTGAGCGAACCGATCAAGAGCGTTCGGGGCGCTGCTGGATGTTCGCGGCGCTCAACACCATGCGCATGCGCGTCATCAAGCGCTACAAGCTCGAAACCTTCGAGCTTTCGCAGGCGTATCCGCTGTTTTGGGACAAGCTGGAAAAGGCCAACTGGTTTTTGGAGAACATCATCGACACCAAAGACCAACCGCTCCATGGTCGCTTGGTGTCGTTTTTGTTGGTCGACCCTGTAGGCGATGGCGGCCAGTGGGATATGTTCAAGGCCCTGGTGAAAAAGTACGGCGTGGTGTCCAAAGAGGCCATGCCCGAAACAGCTTGCTCCAAAAACACCTACGAGATGGACATGTATCTCACGCGTTATCTGCGCGCTTGCGCGAAGAAGCTGCGCGATGCGGCCGCCGCGGGTGCAAGTGACGAGGATCTGCGCACGCAAAAACGTGCCATGGTGGCAAACGTCTACAGCATGCTGGTGACCTGCTTGGGAGAGCCTCCCCAAACCTTCGAGGTGCGTTTGCGTGCGGCCGACGCCGACGACCCGAAGCCTTCGTGCATGGCGGGCGCCGATGGTGGTTATGCACCTGTTCACGGCGTTGCAGCGGAGACGGCAACGCCTGCTGGCGGGGTGTCTTATTCGCAGGAGGCGGTCGATCAGGCGTTTGATCGAAAGCGGGGCGTGGGCATTTTGGCGCTTACGGTGTCGGATGGCAGCTTGCCCTTGCCGCCGAAAGATGATTTCAAGCTCGCCGTGTCGGGAACCTTCACGCCTAAGCAGTTTTTCGAGCAGGTTGTCGACATGGATATCGACAACTACGTGTCGCTTATCTCGGCGCCGACCGCCGATAAACCTTTTGGGAAAACCTACACGGTTGCGCGTTTGGGCAACGTCGTCGAGGCGGGTGGCGTGCGTTATCTCAACTTGGCGCCCGCCGATTTGAAGACGGCTGCCATAGCGCAGCTGCGCGACGGCTGGCCGGTTTGGTTTGGATGCGACGTCGATCAGTTCTTCATCCAGGATGCGGGCATCATGGATGAAGATTCGCTGGACACCGCGGCAACGTTTGGGTTCGATATCGACGAAGGCTTCGACAAGGCGGCGCAGCTTGATTACGGCGAGTCGATGATGACGCATGCCATGGTACTCGTTGGCGTGAACCTCGATGCCAAGGGTGCTCCGACGCTATGGAAAGTCGAGAACAGCTGGGGTAAAGATCACGCCAACAACGGTTTTGATACGCTTGCCGATTCGTGGTTCGACAAATATGTCTACCAAGTGGTGGTCGACAAGAAATACCTCACCGACGAGCAACGCGCTGCCCTCGAAGGCGAGCCTATCGAGCTCGCTCCGTGGGATCCCATGGGTGCTCTCGCCGATTAGCGCACTATCAGCACCGGGCAGCTGGCGTTTTCGCTTACTTTGCGGCTTACGCTGCCAAGCAGAACTTGCTTCAAGCCTGACAGGCCGCGGCTGCCCATGACGATAAGCTCGGCGTCTTTCGCGTGCGCCTCGTTGATGATCTCGGCCGCGGGCTCGCCGTTGCGCGTTTTCGTTTCGGCGTCGATGCCGAGTTCCTTCATCTTGGCTGCGGCTTGGTTAGCGGCGGCGTTTGCAGCAAACCTGCTTGCGTCGGTATTGGCCGATGCGACGGCAAGCACCTCGACGTTCTTTGCCTTCTTCATATCAAGAGAATGCGCGGCGTATTTGATGGCTTCGAGCGATTCGGTGGAGCCATCGGTTGCGAACACGAGCGTCTTCAGCATGTCGCCGGCGTTCACTTGTCGATCGGTTGCCATGTCGCCCATAGCTTCAGCGATGCGGGCTTTGTCAAGTGCACGGTTGCGGAAATAAACCGCCCAGTTGCCGGCAAGAAACACCAGGTTCAAAAAGTAGATTGCCAGCACCCAGTTGAGCTCGCCCGATGCGAATTTCGCGCCGATGCCTGCAAAATAGCCAAGGGTGATCAGCATGATGAACTGCCAACTGGTGCCTGCGGCTGTGCGCGCTTTATAATTTTTGTAGGCGTTGGTCGGCCAGGAAAGACCGAAACAGAGCAGCATGGCCGCTTCAAGAACTTGCGAAATCATGGTTTCTCCTCGACGGATTGCGGCGCGGGCATCTCGTCGGTGGCGGGCATGCGGCGTCCTTCTTTATTGGCGAGACCGCATTGTAAGTTTGCTATCGATATATTTCAAATATCAATTTAAAATATATCGATAGCAATATTGTTATAATAAGCGCATGAATATCAATGAGATCGCATACTTTCTCGACGTTGCCGAAACGCAGCACATGACCAAGAGCGCGCAGCGTTTGCATGTGGCGCAGCCGGCTATAAGCCGCTCTATCGCCCATTTAGAGGCGGAACTCGGCGCAAAGCTTTTCGTACGCGAGGGACGCGGCATCAAATTGACGCCCGAGGGGCATTTACTCCAACGCAAGCTCATTCCGGTGGATGCGCAATTGCGCGACATCGAGCGAGTTTTCGCCAATCTGCGCGAAGGCAAGCGAGATGAGGTTCGCATTCAGTTAAGTGCCGGTTCGCATATCGTTTCCGATGCGTTGGGGAGCTGGATGTCCGAGAATCCCTCGACGCATATTCGGCTGACGCAGATGGTCGTTGACGGCAAAGCCCCAGGTCCGTCTGCCGATATCATGGTTTCGGCGGATGAGCCTTCTGGGGAGTATGCATTGAGGCGTTCGTACAGCGAACGCGTGATGCTGGTGGCTCCGGCTGCTATGGACCTTCCCGACCCGGTCGATTTTTCTGATTTGGCAAGCCTCGAGTTCATCTCGCTGCCATCGAAGACGGGTTTTAGCCGCTTTGTCGCCGATATGTGCATGCAAGAGGGTTTTGCGCCGTCCGTTGCGCTCGAAAGCGACAATCCTAGCGTGGTACGCAAGATGATCGGCATGGGGCTCGGTGTCGGTTTCTGGCCCGAAAAGAGTTGGGGCTCGGCAGGGGAGGGCCTTTGCATGCATATGCTCGCCAACGGAGCCTCCCGCACGCTCTATGTGGCGCTTGCTGAATCGTCGAGGAACAGCGCCGCTGCCGAAGAATGCTACCGCTATCTCTGCACCCGCTTCGACAACGTCTTCCGCTGATTGGGTGACACGTTCCAGCGATCATCTCTGACACTTTTGATCGCTGGCGGTAATCTACTCGGCCGCTATTTCCAGTGTTTTCCAGCGTTCGTCGAGCCCCCCCCAATTCGAGCTCCAATCGCGTTCCCCGCCGTTCCAGTTGATATAGTTTGTTCTATCTGATATATTGCAAATAGAACAAACTATATCAAGATGTATCAAAATACATGGGGTGAGCGAAATGGTCATTGCAATCGACAAGGGCATAGAAGAACCCGTGTATCGGCAGATTCGCTCGCAAATCATCGCTGCCATCGCTGAGGGAGAGCTTGCGGTAGGCCAGGCTTTGCCAAGCGTTCGCCGCCTAGCATCCGATCTCGGCATCAATTTCCATACGGTGAACAAGGCCTATGCTGTATTGCGCGACGAGGGCTACCTCGTGCTTCGCGGTCGTTCGGGGGCTTATGTAGCAAAGCCCGCACCGGCTGATGGTTCGGCGGTGTCCGAGCAGCTAGCGGACGAGGCGCGCTCCCTCGCGATAGCCTTCAAAGCGAAAGGTGCTACTGCCGAGCAGTTTCTTTCTTGCGTCGAGCGCGAGGTATGCGAGGTTTTCGGTGTTTCGTACGCTGATCTTAGCAGTGCTGCTTCAGTGGTGAATACCGGTCTGGCGGAGAATGCCGGCTCAGGCGCACGCGTCGATCCGGCTGCGCAGGGCGGATCGCCCGATTTGGGGCCTTCATCCCGAAAAGGAGATAGAAAACAGGCGAAGAAGCGTGATAAAGCGGCCTCTAGACAGACGGAATTCGTCCAGTTGTCGCTTCTCGCCGATTGACGTTGCTGCCTGCGCAGGCCTCTCATGTCGTTGACGTAGCCTTTCGAAAGGATTCCTATGAGTTCTTCTCTGCCGTATGCCTTGCTGGCGTTGGTGTCGGTCATAGCGTTCTTGGGCTTTTTTCTTGCTGCAACGCCTTTCCTGCAGCGCAAAGGTGAGGTGTTTGCCGTCACGCTTCCGCGCGAGGCGCTAGACGACGTCCGTGTTTCGGTCATGAAGAAGCGCTATGTGCTCGTCGTAGCCTTGCTCGCCATCGCGCTCTCGTTGATTTGCCTTGCCCTGATACCGAGCGGCGATCAGGCGATGTTTTTCGCGGTGTACACGATTTCCGTTGTGGCTGAGCTGGCGATTAGCTATGGGCTTATGCTCTTCTACCGTCAAAAGGTCATCGCCCTCAAACAAGAACGCAGCTGGTCGGTTGAGGTTTCGCGTGCGGCTGCCGTGGTGGGTGAGGAGGGCGATGTCGTGCCCAAAGCAGTATCGCTTTGGTGGAACCTTCTGTATTTGCCGATAATCGCCGTCACCTTTGCCATCATCGCTTTGTCTTACGACGCGATTCCCGATATGGTGCCCATGCATATCGGCTTTGATGGCGAGGTGAATGGTTGGATGCAAAAGGGCATCGGCGTTTTCGCCTTCCCTCTTGGTATTGAGATTTTTCTTGCTGCGGTAATGACGCTTTCTCACTATATGATGACCGTTTCGAAAAAATGGACCGATCCTGGCGCCCCCGCGACTTCTGCCTGGGCATATGGGTGCTACCTGCGGGCCAACACCGCATTTATCGTGATTGCTGGTTTGCTGCTCTGCGCCGTTATCGGAGTGGGGATGGCATTGGCTATCGTTGATGCAGTTGGTCTTGGTGTGATGGTCGCTGCGATCATCTTCGTGACACTGTTTATTTGCGTTGGCTCTGCGGCGTTGTCCATCTATTATGGTCAAGCTGGGTCGCGCCTGGTCACGCGCGTAGAGAATATCTCCGGCGCTTCGGAAGACGATGCTTGCTGGAAGCTCGGGGCGTTTTATTGGAATCCCGACGATGCGAGTGCTGTGATACCCAAGCGTTTTGGGTTTGGCTGGACGATCAACTGGGCGCGTCCTGTTGTGTGGGCGTGGGTCGTGGGGTTCGTGGTGCTGAACGTGGCGTTTGTTGTGTTTTGCTTTACGTTGGTTTAGGGGGGCTGTATGGATCCTGCTGAAAGTTCGCCGAGGATTTTGGACAACGTTGACAGGTTTGGGCTGGCGGCTATCGCTCGGATGATCTGCGATTTTCTTCCAGCGAATGAGCAAGAAGCAGCAGATAGGGATTTCATCTTGCAGCGCTTTGCGCGCGACCCCTCTGTTTTGGAAAGAAGCTCGTTTGCACATGTCACCGTCTCGGCATGGACGGTGGACCCAGCGTTTGAGCGTGTGCTTCTCATCTACCACAACCTATACGACTCGTGGGGATGGGTCGGCGGTCATGCTGATGGCGATGATGATTTGCAATCTGTTGCATTGCGCGAGCTTGCCGAGGAGACGGGTGTCGAAAACGCGCGCGTCGTATCTGTTGGGCTGGGGGATTTGCTATCCCTTGAGGTTCTTACGGTCGACGGCCACGAAAAACGCGGCAAGTACGTTAGCTCTCATCTGCATCTGAACATCACCTATCTGGTGGTTGCCGATCCCGCGCAAAGCATACGCATAAAGGCTGATGAAAACAGCGGCGTGAAATGGGTGCCGCTTGACGACATCTTGACATTGTCAAGCGAGCCGTGGATGTGCGACCGCGTTTATCGCAAGTTGATAGATAAAACGCGGTCGCTTAAAGGCGCCTAGCGTGTGCGTCGCGGTAATCGATTAGCGTATATTGCCGTGGATGTCGAACGTGTACACGTTATCCCAATCACGGCGCAGGGCGATGGAAGCCGTGAGGTTTCTGTTGTCGAAGATTGCCGACCATTGGGTGTTGCTGGTCACGTCCTCGGGGTTGGGTTCTTGCGAAGCGGCTTTGAGAGCTTGCCAGGCCGTGGCGGTTGGCGTTTCGTTGGCGGGTGCAGCGTCAAGCACGTTCTCGATAGCGATCTGGCGCTCGCGACCGTGGCCGTAGGGGCCGTTCTTTTGGTTGGGCACCACTTTTTCGGCATGCATGGCGTAAAAATTAGCGACCGTGCGCACGGGCGTTATGGTCAGGCATCGATTGGGATCGTCGCAGTCGTATTCGACGACGCAGCCGTCGCCCGTGGCGTCGGTGATATAGAAATGGTAATCGCGCCCGCTGGTGGCGAACATGTCGTAGCTTTCAAGCAAACCGATTGCCTCCTGTGTGCTTGCTGCGCGGTCGAGCACCAGGCGAATCGCCAGGGGCGTGGAGATAACAGGTTGGCTCGAAAACTGGCGCGTGGGCAGGCTATCGAGCGTGAGCACGGCAATGGAGACGCCGGCTTCGTTTACGCCGTCGAGGCAGGCGAAAGGTGCTGCCAAGCAGGCGAAGCGGCTTTTCGGCGAGCAAGCTTTGTCGGCGCCGAGGTTGTTCAGTGCGGCGAACCCGATCGATTCGTAGCCGTCGGCGGGCGCGCAGTGCACCATCATGGTCGAGGTGTCCAGCTTGAAGTCGTAATTGCGCCCCATGAGGCTTTTGTCTTTGGCACTTAACGTAAAAGCGCTGCATCCAAACTGAGGTGCTTGCATGTGCACGGGTGCCAGCGGCAGGGCCTCTTTCAGGATGGCATCGATGTTTTCTTGGTCGCCCATGACGCCGCGCGCGATGATGCGGTCGAGGTCGTAACGGTAGCGCACATCCATGCGGTAGAGATCGAAAGGCTCGTTTCGGTGCGTTATCTGCTTTATGGAGGCGATGGTTTCAAGGCGCGTGCCATAGAGCTTGGCGCAGGCGCCTATGCCGGCGACGATGGTGGCGGCTGCAGCGGCTTTCGCGACGGTTGTTTTCTTCATGCAAGCTCCTTTCACTTGGAGGATGCCCGCCAGTCGTGTCTGGTGCTATCTCGCGAGCATGCTTGTGCGATAGGCTCATTTTATCCGAGGTTTGCCGTTGCGGGCGTGCGGGGCGCATCCGATTCCGAATGGTAACGAAGGGGGCTCGCGGGGTGGGGTGCGGCCACAAACAGCGAGGCGGCAGCCGGATTTTGATCCAGCCGCCGCCTCTTTGCGGTGATGCGATTTGATTTTGCCCGTGCGGTCTATGCCTGCGTTTATGCGAAGAATGCTTCGTTGACAACCTTGGAGATAAGGTCGTCATCGCAAGACCATTCGTCACCGTTTTTCGTGAAAGTTGCCCTTACGGTGCTGGTCTTCGGCTCAGTTTCGGAAATGGCCCGCATCGCGAGTTCGCCCACTTTGGCGTTGATCTGGTCTTCGTTCATATTGATTATCGAAGTATCTGCTTCGTCAAGCCACTTCAAAGTGATTTCCTCGGCTTTTGCTTGGGCGTCGATGAACGATTTCGCCGTGATGGTTAGATCGGCTTTTGCGAGATCGTCGTCAACCGTGACGCTTTCGATTTTGTAATCGAAGCCGTCGAAGGCGGTTTTGAACAGCTCACGCGCGTCGATGCCTACGGCATTGAGGTCGGCGAGGTCGTCTTTGCCTGCGGCGACTATCTCGTCGAGAGTGTCGTCGTCAAGCGTTTTCACCTGGTCGAGCGTGGTCGTGATTCCCTCGGCGATGACCTCTTCGGCCGACGGGCCCGACGAGCACGCCGTCAAACCCAGGCATGTCGCCATGGCGAGCGCGCAGATGGCGATCCAAGTTCTGAGTTTGATCCTTTTCATGATGATTCCTCCTTGTTTGGGGCGCGATGGCGCCTCTTTGCATTGTCGGTAGGGTAACAAAGAAAACATGACGGGCAATGAGGGTTCGATAGCGCGCCCACTTCATTCGACGGGCGGTAAAAATAGGTGAATGAGGTGGGATTTTGCGACAGGATGCGCTGGCGCTATCATTAGCTCGCAGCTAATGATAGCGCCTTACGGTTTGTCTAACATACGGAGTAGGAGGTACATGAGCTGTGATGCGATAACGCATCCATTAAACTAAAGGTGTAGGCGATTCGGGTTACATCGGATTGCTGATTTTGTCTATTGCTGGGGGACAAGGAATTGCATGTTCGTTGCGCATATTTCCGACGATAACGAAAGATCTGAATCGGTTAAAGAACACCTTGAAGCGGTTTCCGAAATGGCCGCGCAGTTTGCTGAGCCTTTTGGCGCGTCTTCGTGGGCGCGCGTAGCGGGCTTGGCGCATGACATTGGTAAATATTCAGAGGCGTTCCAACACAGGATTTTGCACAACGGACCCAAAGTGGACCATTCAACAGCAGGTGCCTTCGAGCTTAAAAATATGACCGGTGGAGTGCTTTCCTATTGTGTCGCAGGGCATCATGGGGGATTGCCAAACGGGGGCACATTGGTTGACTACGGAGGGTCTTTGCTTGGCAGGTTGAAAGGTGCGGAACAAGGTGACATACCAAATTATCAGGCATTTCGAAGCGAGTTGATGCTGCCTTCGCCTTCGTCGCCTGCGTTGCATACCTTGCCTAAGTCTAACGAAGACGCAGCTTTTACCCTTTCGTTTCTAACGCGCATGGTATTTAGCTGTTTGGTGGATGCCGACTTTCTTTGTACTGAAGCCTTCGTGGCCGGCAAACAACGCGAGGGCGTGCAAGCAGATTCTCTGCCTGAGCTACGCGAGCGCCTTGAAAAGCACCTGAAAGGTTTCTATCCGCCAAAAGGTCAGGTCAACGAAGCGCGTTGTGGGATGTTGGACGATTGTTTTGCTGCTGCACAGCAGCGTCCAGGCGTGTTTTCACTCACGGCGCCTACGGGCAGCGGTAAAACACTAGGATTGCTCAGGTTTGCGCTCAATCACGCATGCTCGGAAGGCTCATCTGCAAATCGTATCATTTGCGCCATCCCGTACATGTCTATCATCGAACAAAATGCGGCAGTGTATCGTGATGTGTTGGGCGCAAACAATGTACTTGAGCACCATAGCTCGTTTGATTTTGGCGAGTCTTCTGACTTGGGAAGCCTGGAAGACCCAAATAGTTTGCGTAATCGCATGAAACTTGCAACGGAAAATTGGGATGCGCCCGTTGTGGTTACGACCAATGTACAGCTGCTCGAGTCGCTGTTCTCAGCGAAAACATCGCGTTGCAGGAAATTGCACAACATTGCAAATAGCGTCATCGTGCTTGACGAGGCGCAAATGATGCCAATGAAGTTTTTGCTTCCATGCGTGAAAGCTCTTGCTGAACTGGTGAAAAACTACGGGTGTACCGTGGTGCTGTGCACGGCAACGCAGCCTTGTTTGGATGGCTATTTTCAGAACGAAGGGCTTGAGGTTAGAGAAATCGCTCACAATCCTACAGCGCTTGCGCAATTGCTCGCCCGCGTGCGCTACCAAAGCGACGGAAGGCTAGAGGATGAACAGCTTGTAAACGTTTTGCTTGAGCACGACCAGGCACTGTGTATTGTGAACAGCAGAAAACAGGCGCGTTGCCTGTTCGATGGGCTGACGGTGGCCAGCGGTGTTGAGGGCGTATATCATTTGACTACTATGATGCATCCCACCCACCGTAAACGCGTTTTATCGCAAATAACGCAACGGCTTAAGCAGGGAAAACGCTGCATTGTCGTGGCTACGTGCTTGGTGGAAGCAGGTGTTGACCTGGATTTTCCTACGGTGTATCGAGCGGTTGCCGGCGTTGACTCTCTTGTGCAAGCGGCAGGGCGTTGCAATCGTGAGGGAAAGCGCGCTACGCAAGATAGCGTTGTCCATTTGTTTGTCCCGGCAACATCGTATAACGTTCCGTCGGAAGTTGACCAGCGTTCTAGCGTGGCCCAAAGCGTTTTGCCGGGTTTGCTAGAGGCTTCTGCTAAACCGCTTGACGTTGAAAACGTTGTGCCTGCTTATTTCAATCGGTTGTACCTGGCAAAGGGGAAAGATGAGCTTGATGCGAAGGCAATCGTGCACCGTCTTTCGCAAAACAATCGGGAAAGAGGCATTGTCATTTTCCCATTTGAAGACGTTGGGCATGATTTCAAGCTGATAGAAGAAGGCTCTACGCCTCTTGTTATTCCTTGCGAGGAAAACGCCGAAGTTCTTAATCGCGTTCAAAGCGGTTCACTCTCGCGCGGAGACTGGCGGATGCTGTCTCGCTATTCGATTTCGCTTTACGATGGGGATATTCGGGCGCTTGACGCTGCTGGCGCCATTGAGCCGTTGACCTCAGACACATACGTTCTTCTTGATGGTGGTTTTTACCGTGATGATGTCGGTCTGGACATCGCACGTGCGGGAGGTGATGCACTGTTCTTGTAACGAACTTTCGCACAACGCAAACACACGGTTGAAGGGCCGTGCATTTCGGAAAGGAGGTTTGGCGTGTCATTTGGTTTCAGCATTGAAGCATGGGGCGACAGAGCGCTTTTCACGCGTCCTGAGCTTAGCGTCGAACGTGTAACGTATGACGTTATAACTCCAAGCGCTGCAAGAGGCCTGATAGAAAGCGTGTACTGGCATCCAGGTCTACGCTATGTCGTCGACCGCATCCATGTGATTAATCCCATCGAGCTCAGTAGCGTTCGGCGAAATGAGGTGAAGGCAAAGGCATCGGCGGCATCGTTAAAGGCGGCAGTTCTGGGAACGAAAGGTTTACCCTACATCAGCTCCCAGGAGAACATCGTTCAGCGCGCTTCGCTTATTTTGACGGATGTTCGTTACGTTATTGACGCGCACTTTGTTATGGCTGACCAGGCAAAGCTCGAGGACAACCCCGGGAAGTTCTGCGATATTTTGAAGCGTCGCCTGCGTAAAGGTCAGTGTTACAGTCAGCCATATTTTGGCTGTAGGGAGTTTGCAGCTAACGTACGCTTACTGGAAGGCGAGCTTCCGTCTGGCGCCTACGACAGCTTGCCCGAACGAGATTTCGGCATCATGTTGTACGACATGGATTACGCGAACCCGGAAGACATTGTGCCGATGTTTTATCGCGCAGTCATGCGCAACGGTGTTATAAATGTTGCGGGAAGCGAGGTGTACCGATGATTATCCAATCGTTGGCACGCTACTACAATCAGCTTCTTGATAATCCTGCAAGTGGCATTGCAAAACCCGGGTGGTGCACGCGTCAAGTCAAGTATCTGCTTGAGCTTTCACCTCAGGGAGCTTTGCAAGCTGTTATCGCATGCGGAGACGGTAAACATGGCATAGCGAAAATGGTTCCCGAGCAGATAAAACGTTCCTCTGGCGTCGCGGCGAACTTTCTTTGCGATACGTCTTCCTATTTGCTTGGGGCTGATGCGAAGGGCAAGCCTGAACGCAGCTTGAAGTGCTTCGAGGTATCAAAAGAACTTCATTGCAGCTTGCTGAAAGATTGCACTGGAGCGGCTGCACAAGCAATTATGAATTTCTATCAGCAATGGGACCCTGAGCGCATCGACTTCGAGGCAGTTCCGGGGCTTTCTGATGAAGGTATTCTTGCCGGCGGAAACATATCGTTCTGTCTTGCGGATGGCTCGTCATGGCACGAGGCTTGCGAAGATGCGGAAATGCGAGCCATTTGGGACAATCGTCGCTCTGATGAAGACGAACAGCCTGAAATGGTGTCTCTTGCAACGGGCGAAAAAGCCCCGGTTGCTCGTTTGCACCCCGCAATTAAGGGGGTGGTTGGCGCTCAATCGTCCGGCGCTTCGCTTGTTGGGTTCAATGCTGAGTCGTTCGAATCGTATGGACATACGGGCGAGCAAGGTCGAAACGCGCCTGTTGACGTTAAGAGCACTCAGGCTTACGCAACTGCATTGAACTATCTGCTTAGCAATCGCCAGCATCATGGTCGTCTTGGAGATACCACGGCAGTTTTCTGGTCGTCTTCGCAGGCGTCTGATGAGGGGAATTGCTCCGTTCTTGCCCTTGCTTTAGGTTTCGCTTCAGCTGATGATGGAAATTCCCAGGCTCAAAATCAGCAAAACCTAAAAGCCGTTATGGATAGGTTGGCAGCGGGGAAAATGGTCGATGTTGACAACGTTTCGTTTGGAGATGAATTTTTCCTGCTTGGCCTAGCGCCGAATGCAGCTCGCCTATCTGTGCGCTTTTTCCTGCATGACTCGTTTGGCGAGATGATGCACCATGTCGCGGACCATTATCGCATCACCGAGGTGGCCCATGGACCGCAAGAGCTTCCCTTCGTTTCCCCGTATTGGCTTCTGAATAGTCTCGAGAATCCTAATTCCAAGAAGCCAACTATCAGCTTGCAGCTGAGCGCTCCTCTTATGCAGGCTATTTTGCAGGGTGGGCGCTACCCCGAAGCAATGTATGAGAACGTTTTGCTGCGCGTGCGTGCTACGAAAACGGTGAAACGAGAACACGCGGCGATTATCCGGGCGCATTTGATTAGAAACACGAAAAAGAGCGAAAGCGAGGTTACCGTGAACGTGAATACCGAAAACAAAGACGCTGCATATACGCTTGGGCGTGCGTTTTACGTGCTCGAGCAAATTCAGGAAGCGGCAAACGGGAAGGCAACCATTGCCGACAGGTATTTGAGTGCCGCGTGCTCAACTCCGGCAACAACGTTTCCTGTTCTGCTGAAGCTAAGCGTTGCCCATTTGGCCAAGCTGTCTCGCGATAATCCTGGTTTGGGCGTTTATCTTGAGAAGCAGCTGGGAGAGCTGCTGGTGTTGCAAGGATCTGATTTTCCCAAGCGTTTGTCGCTCGTAGACCAAGGCAGCTTTTTGCTGGGTTATTACCAGCAAAAACAGGCTCGCTACCAAAAGAAAGATCAGCAGGACGCGTAAATCCCTTTTCGAGATGGAGGCACTATCATGAGCAATCCAATTTCCAATCGCTACGATTTTGTCGTGTACTTCGATGTAGAAAACGGCAACCCCAATGGGGACCCGGATGCGGGAAACATGCCTCGTGTTGACCCTGAATCTGGGTACGGTTTAGTTACGGATGTGTGCCTGAAGCGCAAAATCAGAAACTACGTAGAAACGGTGAAAGAGGGGGAGCCTGGCTTCGAGATTTACATCAAAGAGGGCGTGCCGCTTAACACAAGCGATGAGCGTGCGTTTGGGTGCTGCGATGTTAACCCCAAAGAAATCAAGAAGATGAAGAAGGACAATCCTGACCTTGACGTAAAGCTGCGCGACTTCATGTGCCAGACGTTTTTTGATGTGCGTACGTTCGGCGCGGTAATGACTACGTTCGTGAAGAACAATCTGAATTGCGGTCAGGTTCGCGGCCCCGTCCAGTTGACGTTTGCGCGCAGTATCGACCCTATCATCCCGCAAGAAGTGACTATTACGCGCGTGGCTATCACCACTGAAGAAGATGCTGCGAGAAAGGGCACCGAAATGGGCCGTAAGTACATCGTTCCCTATGGCCTGTATCGTTGCGAGGGTTTCGTGTCCGCAAACCTTGCACGCAAAACAACGGGATTTTCCGAAGACGACCTTGAACTTTTATGGAACGCCATCATCAACATGTTCGAGCATGATCATTCCGCCGCGCGCGGGAAAATGGCCGTGCGCTCGCTTATCGTATTCAAACATGCGTCTGAGCTGGGCAATGCGCCCTCGTACAAGCTTTTCGACGCCGTCAGCATCCAGAAGAAGCCCGGCGTTGAGGCACCTCGTTCGTTCAAGGACTACGAGGACGTTGTTGTTGACGAATCGGCAATCCCGGAAGGCATTGAGGTCATTCGTAAACTGTAGGAGCGGGTATGTATTCGGACGAAGAGTTCCTCGTGCTTTCCGGTATTCAGCACTTCGCTTTCTGTCGAAGGCAATGGGCGCTTATTCATATTGATCAGCGCTGGCAGGAGAACTATCTGACTGCGTCGGGTCAGGTAGCGCATCAGCGCGCCCATAACGAGGAAATGCGAGAGCGCCGTGGCTCGTTGCTTGTTGTGCGGGGCCTCTTCGTCCGGTCTAGTGAGCTGGGTCTTTCCGGAATCTGCGACGTTGTGGAATTCCGGAAAGACGCAGGCGGCGTTCCCTTGGCTGGCGAAAAGGACGCGTGGGTGCCGATTCCCGTGGAATACAAAAGGGGAAGGGTGAAAACCGACGAATGCGATAGGTTGCAGGTTTGCGCCCAGGCTATGTGTTTGGAAGAGATGCTTGGATGCGATATCGACAGCGGCTTCCTGTTTTACAAACAAACCCAATCGCGTGAGCCGGTAAGGTTTACGGCACAGCTGCGTGATTCTGTTCGAAATGCTGCTGACGAAATGCACCGGTTGTTCCGACGCGGGCACGTTCCGCGCGTTCGCAAAGGAAAACAGTGTGTGGCATGCTCGCTGGCGGAGCAGTGCCTGCCTTCGCTGCAGCAGCGTTCGGCTGTGTCGTACATCGACGATGCGCTGGGGTGGTCGGAATGAAAAGGATTAAAAACACGCTGTACGTGTTTACCGAGGATGCGTATTTGGCGCTCGACAGCGAGAATGTTGTTGCAAAGCAGGGAAGCAACGTTTTAGGGCGTGTGCCGTTGCATACGCTTGAGGGCATCAGCCTGTTCTCGTATGCGGGAGCTAGTCCGGCATTGATGGGTGCATGCTGCGAACGCGGTATCCGGTTGACATTCTTTTCGCCGTCGGGTAGGTACTTGGCGGATGCCCGTGGCGGCCGCGCGGGTAATGTATTGTTAAGGAAAGCTCAGTTTAGGGCGTCGGAGTCTGAAGCGGCGTCGCTTGAAATCGCGCGATATTTTATTGTGGGGAAGATATTCAATTCGCGATGGGTGCTTGAACGGGCCTTGCGGGACCACGGGCTCCGTATTGATAGCCAGGCTGTTCGAAGTGCAATTGGCCATTTGGTCGAGTCGCTTGAAGCGGTTCGGGCTTGTAGGTCGCTTGATTCGCTGCGCGGTATCGAGGGTGATGCTGCGGCAGTGTATTACTCCGTCTTCGATGAGTTGATTTTGCGAGATAAGGAAAGCTTTCATTTTGCAGGGCGTTCGCGCAGGCCACCTAAAGACAGCGTGAATGCGCTGTTGTCGCTGTTTTATTCCGCGCTTGCACGAGATTGTGCTTCCGCGCTGATGGGGGTTGGGCTTGACCCGGCTGTCGGACTTATGCATGCGGACAGGCCAGGAAGGGATTCGCTGGCGCTTGATTGCATGGAAGAGCTGCGTCCTGTGTTCGTTGACCGGTTTGTGCTAACGGCTATTAACAATCGTGTGGTGGATGCGTCAAGTTTTGAAACGCGCGAAACCGGTGAGGTTCGTTTAACTGCTGGTGCAAGAAAAACGTTGTTCAAAACCTGGCAGGAAAAGAAGCGCGAGCAGATAACGCATCCGTTTACTAAAGAGAAAATGCCGCGAGGTTTAGTACCCAATGTGCAGGCGCAGTTGCTGGCAAAGTGTCTTCGTGGCGATTTGGACGCGTACCCGCCATTTCTATGGAAATAGGAGGCTGGAATGGTGCTGATTGCTTATGACGTGGACACCACCGATGTTGCGGGAAGAAAGCGTTTGCGGCGGATTGCGAAAACGTGTGTGAATTATGGCCAGCGTGTACAGGCGTCGGTTTTCGAGTGCGACGTGGATGCTGCAACGTTGGTTGTGTTGAAGGCGACGCTGCTCGAAATCATGAATAAAGAGAAGGACAGTGTCCGTATATACCATCTTGGAAATAACTGGCATGGTAAAGTTGAACATTACGGCGCAAAGCCCAGTTACGACTCAGAAGGTTTCCTGACGTTGTGAGTTTGCGAACATGAGGCGAACATGCGCTACGAAGGGGGTTCGCACCATGTCTTCGCAGTGAAAAAAGCGCTTTTTCACCGAAGAGAGGCATGCAAGTGTTTTGAAAACACAATACAGAAGCGTTATTGTACAGAAAGCTACAAAATGTAGCGGTCGCTCCCCGTATGGGGAGCGCGGATTGAAATAAGCCGACAAGGATGTGAGATAGATGGCGTACGGTCGCTCCCCGTATGGGGAGCGCGGATTGAAATACCACGTAGTCGGCGTAGCGCGAGCCTATCATCGTCGCTCCCCGTATGGGGAGCGCGGATTGAAATTGCCGAAAGCGGATCCCCGAAAATATCAACATTGTCCGTCGCTCCCCGTATGGGGAGCGCGGATTGAAATAAGAACGACACGAACGAGGTAACGGGCTACGCCCCGTCGCTCCCCGTATGGGGAGCGCGGATTGAAATTATCTAGAGATGCGGGGCTTGGCCGCGATGGGCGGTCGCTCCCCGTATGGGGAGCGCGGATTGAAATGGGTCGCCCACGTAGAGGCCGCCCGAGTTCAGGGGGTCGCTCCCCGTATGGGGAGCGCGGATTGAAATGCAACTCGCGAAGAAGCGGACGCGCTTGTAGAAGTCGCTCCCCGTATGGGGAGCGCGGATTGAAATGCGGATATCTGAAGCAGAAACGGAAGCCATTAAGTCGCTCCCCGTATGGGGAGCGCGGATTGAAATAACGTTGCAGACCCCAAAAAATCGGCAGTAATAAAACGTCGCTCCCCGTATGGGGAGCGCGGATTGAAATGCGAAACAGAACTACACCATGCTCGAC
>CAKTUD010000003.1 GCA_934617425.1 uncultured Eggerthellaceae bacterium
ATTCGGGAAAGTTTCGGCGCCCTTGCGGCGTGGGTCCCGTTGCGCGAACGTGGCGAATCCAAGGAAGGCGAAGGGCCCTTGCCGGTTCGGAGGTATCCATCGCTCGCAGCAAAACGCAGCGAAGGCTTCGGTCAGCCGCGTCCCATCTGCTCGATCAGGGCATCCTCCTCGTCAAGCGGGCTCTCGACGTCGGCAATCCCAAGGAAAAGGTCGCATAGCAGCTCGACTCTCGCTTCGAGCTCGTCGCCGAGATCGCCCGTGTTGCGCAGGCGACTTAGCTCGCCGACGACGGCGCGCATCTCGTCGCGAAGCATCTTGAACGTGCGGACGTCCGGGATGATGGTGAACCCCTTGTCCTCGATCTTTGCCATGATGTACTCCTGCTGCGTGACCCCGGCTGCCCTCGCGAGGAGCTCGATGCGGTGGCTCTCCTCGGGCGAGCAGCGAAACGCCTTCGAGATGGTTCGCTTGCGGTGGCTGTTCGGGCAGGGCATCAGAATCCGCCCCGCTCTTCTTCGAGCTCGTTGGCCATGTCGTCTTGCACGTTCGGGAACAGGTGGGCGTAGCGGAAGGTGATGTCGGTTGCTTCGTGCCCCATGCGGTCTGCGATGGCGAGGGCGGTGAAGCCCATGTTGATGAGCAGGCTCACGTGGCTGTGCCTCAAATCGTGCACGCGTATCTTTTTCACGCCGCTCGCAGCGCATCCTCGCTTCATCGCGTGCGATATGTAGTGCTTCGACACGGGGAACAGGCGATCGCCTTCGCCGATCTCCGGGTGGTGGTTCGCGTAATCGCGCACCTCGTCGGCCAGGAAACGCGACAGCTTCACGGTTCGCACCGATTTGGGCGTCTTGGGGTCGGTTATCACGTCGCGGCCGCCCAACCTCTGGTAGGACTTGTCGATGCGCATGGTCGATTTCTTCCAATCGAACGAGTCCGGCGTGAGGGCCAGGAGCTCTCCCTCGCGGATGCCGGTCCAGTACAGCACCTCGAAGATTACGAACGCGCGGGGATTGTCCATCGTGGCGTCGGAGAACCTCAGATACTCGTCCTTGGTCCAGAAATTCATCGTGCGTGCTTCCTTGCCGCCCATCTTCACGGTTCTCATCGCGGGGTTGGGGCTCAGCCCGTAGTACCTCTCCGCGTGGTTCAGAATGGCGGTCAGCTGGTTGTTGAGCGTGCGCAAATACGTGGCGCTGTAGGGCTTTCCGTCGTTTGCGTCGGGCGCCATGAGGGCGTTCTGCCAACGAACGATGTCGATGGTGCGTATCTCGTCCATCTTCTTGTTCGCGAAGAAAGGCAGCACCCTCGACTTGATCGCGTACTCTTTCTGCCGCCAAGTGTGCTCGCGCAGCCTTGGGCGTAGATCGGATTCGTAAACCTTGAAGAAATCGTCGAACGTCATCTCCATGGTGCATCCTGCGCTGGCGATGAACTCGTCCTCCCAAGCCTGAGCCTCTTCCGCCGTCGCGAACCCGCGCTTGCATTTATGCACTTCGTTGCCGAACTTGTCCTTGCACCTGAATTGCGCGAGCCAGGTGCCGTTTTTAGCTAGCTTTACGCTCATTTCCAACCTCCCTTCGGCTTGATGTAGAGCACGTCCAAAAGCTCGCAGCTCACGCGGCCCGGGATGGTCCTGCAGCCCTTTCTCTCCATCTCGCGGTTCAGCTCGCGGATGAGCTCGTAGGCCTTCGTCCTTCCGATGTGCAGCTTCTCTGCGACTTCACGGGCGCCGATGAGTCGTTTCGGATTCTTGGACATATTTCCTCCTTACAGTTCAATATCGAACGGTGTCTAAGGCGAATCGTAACCGTTCAATATCGTGCGGTCAATATCAAACCGTTCAGAAACGTGCTATTATTTTCGCGTTATGTTCAATCGTCCGTCCGAAAAGGACGCCTTCAGGAGGCTGTATGGGAACCGGCGAACTCATCAGGAAGTACCGCAAGATGCGGGGTCTTACCCAAAGCGAGCTCGCGGAGAAGTGCGGCTTGACGGATTCGGCGATAAGGAACTACGAGCTCGGCAACAGGACGCCCGGGGAGGATCAGGTGAAGGGGATCGCATCGGCGCTTAGCGTTGCGCCCGAGTCGCTCTTCGACGTCCCCGCGGCCACGGCGCGCGAGGCCCTGGAGCTCATTTTCAGGATCGACGAGGAGTTCGGCCTCAAGCCGAAAGAGATCGGCGGCGAAGTCGTTCTGGCCGTCGACCCGTCGTCGAAGAAGGCGCCCAAGCTCGCTCAGGCGCTCAAAGCTTGGCTCGCGCAGATTGATTCGGAAAAGTCCGGCGAAATCACCTCCGAAAAGCTCGCCGAATGGAAGGCGAAATTCGGGGCCTAGCAAGCCACTTTTGGAATGATTGCGAATCACTTCTATTGGTAAAAGTCGCTATTTCCCGTTGTTGCAAGGGGCATTTCGAGGCTGAAATCAGCTCGATTTTCGATTTGTCATCCCCTCAATTTGACCTGGTGTTTTACTCAAATACCGCTGAAAAACGCCCAGTGATTCGCGATTGATTCGAATCACCCTCAAATAGAGCGACAATCGCCAAAACACTCGTCGCAGGTGGTTTGGCGTATGTCTGTTTTGCGCCATGCTGTCGCATGGTCGCCATAGGGTGTAATGAATGCCGAATCCATAGAATGACAACGAATCAAAATACCTGTTCAAAGGCATAAAAATACCCCGGAAACCTACGCTTCCGGGGTAGAATCATTCTCGTGTTTTGCAAGCGGCTTGATTCGCTATGACCCTCAATGGAACATTATGAGCCATGGTGAATCGTTGCAGGTGGCTTGGCAAAATTAGCCTAGGGTCACTCCCACTCGATCGTGGCCGGCGGCTTGCTCGTGATGTCGTAGCACACGCGGTTGGCACCTGGCACCTCGGCCACGATGCGGCTGGAGATTTTCGCCAGCACATCGTAGGGCAGCTTGGCCCAATCGGCGGTCATGGCGTCGCTGCTTTCCACGGCGCGCAGGATGATCGGGCGCTGGTAGGTGCGCTCGTCACCCATGACGCCCACGCTCTTGATGTCGGGCAGCACGGCAAAGTACTGCCAGCAGCTGTGCTCGCTGTTGCGCTCGCCGGTTTCTTCGAACAGACGCTGGTTATATGCATCCAGTTCCTCGCGCACGATGGCGTCGGCGTTCTTCAGGATCTCCAGCTTTTCGGGCGAAACGGCGCCGATGATGCGTATGGCAAGACCCGGGCCGGGGAAGGGCTGGCGGTACACGATGTGGTCGGGCAGGCCCAGTGCCGTGCCCAGCGCGCGCACTTCATCCTTGAAGAAGTGGTCAAGCGGCTCGATTAGGTCGAAATGCACGCCTTCGGGGAACGGAATCAAATTGTGGTGGCTCTTGATAGTGGACGCCTTGCCGCCGGTTTTGCGCGCGCCTGACTCGATGATATCGGGGTAAATGGTGCCCTGCGCTAGGTATTTCACCGGGCGCCCGTCAACTTCGAGTTGTTGGGCCACGGCGAAGAACTCCTCCCAGAACTGCGTGCCGATGATGCGGCGCTTCGTCTCGGGGTCGGTAACGCCATCAAGCAGCTTGGCGTAGCGCTCTTCGGCATGCACGTGGATGAAATCCACATCGAACTGTTTCGTGAATACTTCCTCAACCTGCTCGGGCTCGCCCTTGCGCAAAAGCCCATGGTTGATGAACACGCAGGTCATCTGCTTACCTACGGCGCGCGCGCCCAACGCCGCCACGACGGAGGAATCGACGCCGCCCGAAAGTGCCAAGATCACGCGGTCGTCGCCAACCTTCGCACGGAAATCAGCCGTCATGGTTTCAACAAGGTTGTCCATGGTCCAGTTGGGCTTGAGTCCGCAAATCTCAAACAGGAAATTGGCAAGGATCTTATTGCCGTATTCGGAATGCTTTACCTCGGGGTGAAACTGCGTGGTGTAGATCTTGCGTTCAGGGCACTCCATTGCGGCCACGGGGCACACATCGGTCGATGCGGTGATGGTGAAACCTTCTGGTGCCACGGTCACGGCATCGCGATGGCTCATCCACACGGTTTGCGTTGTCGACGTTCCCTCAAACAAAGAGCCCGATGCCACATGCAGCTCGGCTGCGCCGTATTCGCCCTTTTCGGTGTGGCTCACGGTACCGCCCATTTCCACGGCAATGGTCTGATGTCCGTAGCAAAAGCCCAAAACGGGAATGCCGAGCGTAAGCACTTCGGGGTCGATTTTCGGGGCGTCGTCGGCATACACGCTTGCCGGTCCGCCCGACAAGATGATGGCGGAGGGCGCAAGCTCGCGTACTTCGTCGGCCGAAATGTCGCAGGGCACTATTTCCGAATAAACATGCAGATCGCGCACGCGGCGGGCGATAAGCTGCCCGTATTGCGCGCCGAAGTCGAACACGGCAACTTTTTGGTTTTCCGTGAATGTGCTCACAACCAGCTCCTTTTCCTATGCATGTACGCACGACGCGTCGCCCGAAAATGATGGGACGGGGGAGCGGCTGTGCGTTTCTTGTATGCGTTCATCTTACACGAAACCTAGACGCTTAAAGTGACCTCTGCGCATTTCCAACGGAAAGTCAACTGCGGGGGCGGTTGATAGCGAAAGCGAGCGCGCGAAGCGGCACGTGGGCAAAGGGAGACCTGCGGCCGCATGTAAGCGCCACGCGCGACAACGTAGCGGCGCGATATGGCGGATCGCAATAGGGGAGAGGGCGACTTCTTTTATGTTCGACCAGTTCAGCAGCATCCTTACGCAGATGGTCATCCTTTTCGGCGCAATCGGCGTGGGTTACGGGTGCAAACGTTGGAATCTCATGGATGCCGATTTCGATAGGAAGCTCTCCCGGCTGGTTTTAAATGCCACGCTGCCCGCACTCATCCTCGCTTCGGTGCTTACCGCCGACGAGTTGCCCGATTCTGCCTTGATGATCGAGATCATCGGCTTATCGTGCCTAAGCTTCGCCATCCTTATCGCGGCGGCTTTCCTCGTTGTTTTCCTGCTGCGTATCCCCGATGGTCACAGGGGTGTTTACCGCTTCATGCTGATTTTCGGGAATACGGGATTCATCGGCTATCCGGTGCTTATGGCCATCTTTGGGCAGCGGGCTGTTATATACGCCGTCGTTTACAACTTGCCTTTCAATTTCATCGTTTTCACCTTGGGTGCTTGGCTTATCGCTTCCGATAATGCCACCGGTGTGAAGGTGCGCATGAGCGCGAAGCAGTTCGTGACGCCCTGCAACATCGCTTCGTTTGTGGCGTTGGTGTTGGCGCTTGCGGGTGTGCATTCGGTTCCGGTCTTGGGTGATGCGCTTTCGACCATCGGCGATTTCACCACGCCGGCGACACTCCTCATCGTAGGCTCTTCGCTTGGCAACATGCCTGCGAAAAATCTTCTCGGAGGGCCCAAGCTTTGGTTTGCCAGCATCATTCGCTTGGCGATAACGCCGGTTCTTATCTATCTTGCGATGCATCTGTTCGTTAGCGGGCAGCTACTTACAGTGCTAGTGGTTCTCTCCGCTATGCCGGTGGCCACCAACGGCACCATGCTTTGCTATCAGTATCACGGCGACGCAAAGGCTATGGCGCAAGGCACTTTTGTGACCACGGTGCTCTCGCTGGTGAGCATCCCGCTTTTGGTGACGATAGTGAGCGTTCTTTAAGATAGTGGCGCTCGCTAACTTGGTATAATACGAGACGCTCCATTTAGACGAAAGGCGACCACTATGTCCGAGCAAAACGAGAACCTGCAAGAGATCGAGAAGCATCGAGCGCAGATCGACGAGCTCGATCGCGAGATCGTGAAGTTGCTAAACGAGCGTGCGTTCCATTCTCTCACCATCCGCAATCTCAAGCCCGGCGCCGGCATGAAACTTTTCGACGCAAAGCGCGAGGATGCGATTTTCGGCAAGGTATGCGCGCTAAACGCCGGTCCTTTGGCCGATGACAACGTGAAGGAGATCTATGCCACGCTTCTCAAAGTGATGAAGGAAGCTCCTGGTTTGCCCGAGTAGGTTTTTCATTCCCGCAACGTGTCAACTTTGTGTGTGCACGCAACTTTTGAAAAACAACGTTGCGGGCACGCTTCAAGGCGCTATACTTGCAAACATTGAAAGTTGAAATGTGTTGACGAGGACAAGTCGAATAGTCCATCTCAAGAGAGTCGGCGGTTGGTGGAAGCCGATGGTGGGAATTCGATAAGCCCCCTCCGAGCAGTTCGGCAGAACAGCTTGCCCGCAGGCGAAAAACCTTCGCCGTGCAGCAAGGTTAGTAGGCTGAGCCGGCGGCCCCGTAATCGGTCAGTGTGCGCTATCGCTAGCGCGTCATATCGTATTCGAGGTCCTGGTGCAGCTTACTGCAACGGGATTTTTTATTGCCCCGAAACGGCGGTGCCACTGCACCGCGTGAATAGGAGAGGAAGTACGATATGCAATTGCGAAGCGATGCCGTGCGCGTTGGCGTGCCGCGAGCTCCCCATCGGAGCCTTTTAAAGGCCGATGGTCTAACCGACGAGGAGATGAAGCGTCCTCTGGTCGCCATCGTCAGCTCTAAAAGCGACATCATCCCCGGGCACAACAACCTCGACAAAATCTCCGAGGCCGTGAAGGCTGGCATCTACATGGCCGGCGGCGTTCCTTTCGAAGTCGATACCATCGGCGTCTGCGACGGCATCGCCATGAACCACGACGGCATGCACTACTCTCTCGTCTCGCGCGAGGTCATTGCCGATTCCGTCGAATGCGTGGTGCAAGGTCATGCTTTCGACGCCATGGTTTGCATTCCCAACTGCGACAAGATCGTGCCCGGCATGGTCATCGGCGCCTTGCGCGTGAACATCCCCACGGTGTTCGTCTCCGGCGGCCCCATGTTGCCCGGCAAACAGCCCGGCGGCTGCGGTCCCACCACCGACCTTAACACGCTCTTCGACGGCGCTGGTCAGGTTGCCGCAGGCACCATGACCGAAGAGCAGCTGAAATACTACGAAGACACTGCATGCCCGACGTGCGGCAGTTGCTCGGGCTTGTTCACGGCTAACTCCATGAACTGCCTGTGCGAGGCTTTAGGCATAGCGCTTCCGGGCAACGGCACCATCCCCGCCGTTTACTCCGAGCGCATCCGCTTGGCCAAGCATGCCGGTATGAAGGTCATGGAACTGCTCGAGAAAGACATCAAGATCGGCGACATCATCACCGAGGCTGCGATTCACAATGCCATGGAGTGCGATATGGCTTTCGGCGGTTCCACCAACACGGTGCTGCATCTCATCGCCATCTCGCATGCGGCGGGCCATCCCATCACCATGGACGATTGGGAGGCTGCCTCCAAGCGCACCCCGCACCTTTTGAAGCTCCAACCCTCGGGGCCTCGTCCTCTCTCCGATCTGTACGAAGTGGGCGGCGTTCCCGTCGTTATGCACGAGCTTGACGAACTTGGCTTGCTCGACCACAGCGCCATCACCGTCATGGGCTCTTATGACGAATATATCGAGAACTGTACCAAGCCTGCCGATGGCGAGGTTTGCCGCACCCACGATAATCCGCTCTCGCCTCAGGGCGCGCTGAAGGTTCTGCACGGAAACATCGCTCCCAACGGCGGCATTGTGAAGTTCTCGGCGGTCGATCCCTCCATGTACAAGCACACGGGTTCTGCTCGCGTGTTCAACAGCGAAGAAGAGGCTTGCGAGGCCATCTTCGGCGGCAAGATCAACCCGGGCGACGTAGTTGTCATCCGCTACGAGGGCCCCAAGGGCGGGCCGGGTATGCGCGAGATGCTTACCCCGACCTCGGCCATTGTGGGAATGGGCCTTTCCAAGAGCGTGGCTTTGCTTACCGACGGGCGTTTCTCCGGCGCTTCCAAGGGCCCTTGCGTAGGGCATATCAGCCCCGAAGCAGCCGCTGGCGGCCCCATCGCCTTCGTCGAGGAAGGCGACACGATCACCGTCGACATCGAAGGCGGTCTTATCGATCTTCATGTCTCCGACGAAGAGCTTGCAAAGCGCAAGGAAAACTGGGTTGCGCCCGCACCCAAGCATAATCATGGCGTACTGGCGAAATATGCTCGCTTAGTAAGCTCGGCAGACGAAGGGGCGTATGTTTCATGAGCAACGACAAGCATGCTGCAACCACCGACTCCAAGGCTGCCTTGACGGTTGCCAAGGCAGGGGCTCCTGCTGGCCTTGGCAGCAAGACCGCCAAACAGGGTGCTACCATGACGGGTGCACAGGCCGTCATCGCCTCGCTTGAGGCCGAAGGTGTCGAAAAACTTTTCGGCTATCCGGGTGGCCAAGTTATCAAGATTTATGATGCGCTTTATGACTCTAAGCAGATTCACCACGTGCTCGCTCGCCATGAGCAGGCCGCGGTTCATGAAGCCGATGGTTATGCGCGCGCAACGGGCAACGTGGGCGTCGTCTTGGTGACAAGCGGTCCGGGTGCTACCAACACCGTCACGGGCATCGCCACGGCCTACATGGATTCCGTGCCGCTTGTCGTGATCACCGGACAGGTGCCCCGTGCCATGATCGGCACCGACTCGTTCCAAGAGTCGGATATCGTGGGCATCACCATGCCGGTTGTCAAGCATAGTTTCCTGCTTCAGTCGATCGAGGATCTTACGAAGACGTTCCGTGAGGCGTTCCATATCGCGAAAACCGGTCGTCCCGGCCCGGTGCTGATCGATATCCCCTCTGATATCACCAGCCAAGAGATCGTTTTCGATTATCCCGACGATGTGAGCATTCCCTCATATCGCCCCACGTATCGCGGCAACGCCAAGCAGATTCGCGCTGCGGTGGACACCATCAAGCGTGCAAAGCGTCCTGTCATGTACGTTGGCGGCGGCGTGGGCATCTCGGGCGCCTCTGCCGAAGCCGTCGAGCTTTCTCATATCGCGCAGATTCCGATCGTCACCACGCTCATGGCCAAGTCGTCTATCCCCGATAGCTACGATTTGAATTTCGGTATGGTGGGTATGCATGGTTCTAAATATGCCAACATGACGCTCAACCAGTCTGATCTCATCATTTGCTGCGGTGCGCGCTTCTCTGATCGCGTTACCGGCAAGCTCGATGGTTTCGCACCTCATGCGAAGGTCATCCATATCGATATCGATCCTGCTGAGATCGGCAAGAACCGCGAGGCGCAGATTCCTATCGTGGGCGATCTGAAAGGCGTGCTTTCGAGCATGGTCAACATGTTCGGCAAGTCGGGCGATACCCCCGACACGGCCGAATGGGTTGCCACGGCAAAAGCCTGGCGCGAGCGCTATCCGCTCTACGACGCGGGCGTGGGCGATAAGCCCGACGAGATTGTGCCCGAGATTGCCTTAAAGCAGCTCTCCGACGCGCTTGACCCCATGAACAGCATCGTCGTCACCGAGGTCGGTCAGCATCAGATGTGGGCAGCTCAAGATATCGAGCGTGAAATCCCGCGCACGTTCCTTACTTCGGGTGGTCTCGGTACTATGGGCTTCGGTTTCCCGGCAGCCATCGGCGCGCAGGTGGGTTGTCCCGACAAAACCGTTGTGTGCGTTGCCGGTGACGGCTCGTTCCAGATGAACAGCCAGGAAATGGCGACTGCGGCCATCAACCACATTCCTGTGAAGGTGGTCATCGTCGACAACCGCGCTTTGGGTATGGTTCATCAGTGGCAGAAGCTTTTCTACAACGAGCGCTTTTCCTTCACCGAGCTGGCGCCCATCCCGGATTTTGTGAAGTTGTCCGAAGCCTACGATTGGAAAGCCGAGCTCGTGAGCGATCCGGCCGAACTGCCCGCTGCCTATAAGCGCATGATCGACCATGATGGCCCGTATTTGCTCGATATCGCCATTTCGCGCGATCAAAACGTATTTCCGATGGTCGCACCCGGCTCTACGCTCAGCGACGTGATGGGTGCGATCGACAGTCAAGCGGATGGCACGCGCATCATGGGCACCGAGCCGGTAGGCAAGGTGATCGATGCCGAAGAGGCTTCCAAGGAAGGGGGTGCGCGCTAATGGCTGCAACAACGCATGTTCTTTCGGTTTTGGTCGAAAACAAACCTGGTGTTCTCTCGCGTGTGACTGGCATGATTTCTCGCCGCGGTTTCAATATCGATTCGTTGGCGGTAGGTCCTACCGAAGATCCCACTCGCTCGCGCGTGACTATTGTGGTTTCGGCTGATGAAGTTTCCTATGAGCAGATCACCAAGCAGCTGCACAAACTGGTGAGCGTTCACAAGATCACCGACCTTACCAACGACAGCGCCATCGAGCGCGAGCTGGTTTTGTTCAAGGTAAACGCTCCGGCTGAGCACCGCTCCGAGATCATCGAGATCGCAAACGTCTTCCGCGCGAACATCGTCGACGTGGGCAGAAGCTCGCTTACCGTCGAAGCAACAGGCGACGAGAGCAAGCTTAAGGGCATGGAGGATCTTTTCCGTGCCTACGGCATCAAGGAGATCACGCGTACCGGCAAAATCGCCATGTCGCGCAATCCCAAAGAGGCTTAGAGACGACAAGAGCGCAGCGGCTTCGCAGATGCGCTCGTGCGTCGTCTAAGAAGGTTTCACTTGGCGGTTTCCGCCGTGAACATATATAGGTTAAACAGTAGTCACAGAGAAAGGGAACTGAAATGGCTATTGAAATCCTTTACGACAAGGACGTTAACCCCGAGGTTATCCAGGGTAAGAAGGTTGCCATCATCGGTTATGGCTCCCAGGGTCATGCCCATGCGCTGAACCTGCACGATTCGGGCGTCGACGTGCGCGTTGGCTTGCGCGAGGGTTCTAAGTCGGCTGAGGCCGCCCGCGAGCATGGTTTGAAGGTAGTCGACATGGACACTGCCGCCGAAGAAGCCGATGTCGTTATGATTCTGGTTCCCGACGAGCTGCAGGCAGAAATCTATACCCAGCACATCGAGAAGCATCTGCACCCGGGCGACACCTTGGCTTTCGCTCACGGCTTCAACATCCACTACGGCTACATCAAGGCTCCCGAAGGCGTCAACGTGATCATGGTCGCCCCCAAGGGTCCGGGCCACATCGTTCGTCGTCAGTACACCGAGGGTTCCGGCGTTCCTGATCTGTGCTGCGTTTACGAGGATGCGACGGGCGATGCATGGGATATCGCCACTTCTTATGCATGGGCTATCGGCGGCGGTCGCGCTGGCATCATGAAGGGCACCTTCGCTCAGGAGACCGAGGAAGACCTCTTCGGCGAGCAGGCTGTTCTTTGCGGTGGTCTCGTCGAGCTCGTGAAGGCTGGTTTCGAGACCCTGACCGAGGCAGGCTATCCGCCCGAACTCGCTTACTTCGAGTGCTACCACGAGATGAAGATGATCGTCGACCTCATGTACGAGAGCGGCATCCACTTCATGAACTACTCGATCTCCAACACCGCCGAGTACGGCGAGTACTACGCTGGCCCCAAGGTCATCAACGAGGAATCCCGTGCGGCTATGAAGGAGATCCTCAAGCGCATCCAGAACGGCGAGTTCGCCAAGGAGTTCGTTGCCGATTGCAATAACGGCCATAAGTGGCTTCTCGAGCAGCGCGAGGCTTTGAACAACCACCTCATCGAGACTACCGGCGCTCAGGTTCGCAGCATGTTCACCTGGGCAAAGCGCGAGGAAGACTAATCGACCTCTCGTTTTGCTGCTCTAAAGACCTCTGATGGGCCCGTCCGCGCAAGCTGGCGGGTCCATCATTTGCTTGCGCGGCGCAACGCTTACCGAGAGGTGCCTATCCACTCCTTTTGTATGCGATATCATTGAAATGTCGCCATTCAAGCGGCGCAAGTCGATCGTATTGCGGGAAAGGCTGATTTGCCATGGCATACAAGGTTTTGGTGACCGAACGCGTTGACAACGCCTGCATCAATGCGCTGCGCACGCGCGGCTGCGAGGTCGTGCAAAAGCTCGATTTAACAGAAGATGAGCTTATCGCTTGCGTGAACGGCTACGATGCTATGGTGGTGCGCTCGCATACGCCTGTCACGCGTGCCGTCATCGACGCTGCCAAAAGTGTGCGCGTGATCGGTCGTGCAGGTGTGAGCATCGACAATATCGATGTTGCTGCGGCAACCGAGAAAGGCATCATCGTATGCAATGCGCCTACTTCCAACATCGTTTCCGCTGCCGAATTGGCGCTTTCGCTCATCTTGGCCTGCGCGCGCAAGCTTCCTGCCGCCAATACATCGATGCACGAGGGTCGTTGGATTACTTCTTTCGAGGGCCGAGAGCTTTATGAAAAGACGCTCGCCATCATCGGTCTTGGCCGTGTGGGCGGTTTGGTTGCCGAGCGTGCTGCCGCTTTCGGCATGAAGATCGTCGGTTACGATCCCTATTGCAACGCAGATCGTGCCAATGCGCTGGGCGTCACGCTGTTCGAGAACTTCGAAGACATTCTTCCCGTCGCCGACGTCATAAGCGTGCATTTGCCGCGTACCTCGGAGACGCGGGGCATGTTCGGTCCCAACGAATTCGCCGCTATGAAGGACGGCGTCATCTTAGTGAACGTGGCGCGCGGCGGCATCTTCGACGAGAAATCCCTTGCCGATTTCGTTGCCGCCGGGAAAATCGGCGCGGTTGGTCTTGATGTTTACGACAACGAGCCTTGCTATAGCTCGCCTTTGCATGAGTTCGACAACGTCATTCTCACGCCGCATATCGGCGCGGCAACGCTTGAAGCGCAGCGCCGCGCAGGCGTTCAGATCGCGACTTATGTGGTTCAGGGTCTTGCGGGGTCGCTTGTTCCCACCGCGGTGAACATGGCTCCCGTGCCGCCTGAGGTGCTCGATGCGGTTGGTCCCTATGTTCCTGCTTGCCAGATGCTCGGTAGCGTGCTTGCGCAGATAAGCCCCACCATCCCCAAGAATCTCAAGATCACGGCTTCGGGCAACATTGCCGCGGCCGATACCACGGTGCTTACCGCAAGCGTGCTCAAAGGTCTTTTGGCCTACAAAAACGGCATCACGGTGACACCTGTGAATGCCGAGCAAGTGGCTAAGCGCCACGGTATCGAGGTCGCGACCGAATCCGATTCCACAGCGTTGGGCTATTTCTCATCGGTTACCATCGTTGCCGATGGTATCGAAGCTTCTTGCACGCGTTCCGACCCCGGCCGTCCGGCGCGCATCATATCGCTTTTCGGGTACGATATGGATATCGAGCCCGGCGAGCAGTCGCTTATCTTCGAATACGGTGACGCATCGGGGCGCATCGGCGTTATCGGTACCATCCTCGGCGAGCATGACATCAACATCACCACTATGAAAATAGGCACACGTGCCGACTCCGATCGCGCGGTGGTGTATATGAACATCGAAGGCGAGATCACCGACGAGATAATGTCCGAGCTCAAGGCGGGCATCACCGATCTAAAAAACCTGTGGTACGTGAAACTTTAAATGAATTTTGTGCCCGATGAGGGGTGCAATCGCATCGCTAAACGGTTAGGATTGTTCCACGGTCCGCAAGCGCAGACCGTGGAACTTTTTTCGGAAGGAGAGGTACGCATGACGCGCAAGATCAAGATCTTCGATACCACCATGCGCGATGGCGAGCAGTCGCCGGGCGCATCAATGAACACCGACGAGAAACTCGTGGTGACGCGCGAACTATTGCGTATGAACGTCGACGTTATCGAGGCTGGTTTCCCCATTTCCTCGCCGGGCGATTTCGAAAGCGTGCGCAAGATCGCCGAGTTGGTTGGCGACAATGCCGTGGTTTGCGGTTTGACGCGCGCTATCGACAAAGACATCGAGGTGGCGGCCGATGCCCTGAAGTACGCCAAACGCCCCCGCATCCATACCGGTTTGGGCGTGTCGCCTTCGCATATGCGCGACAAGCTGCATATCACCGAGGATGAATGCGTCGAGAAGGCCGCTCACTGCGTTGCGTACGCAAAGCAGTTCGTTGACGATGTTGAGTTCTATGCAGAAGATGCCGGTCGCTCCGATTACGATTTTCTGGTTCGTGTGATCCAAGCAGCGGTCGATGCGGGTGCTACCGTCGTAAACATCCCTGATACCACGGGCTATTCGCTGCCCATCGAGTTCGGCCGTCGTATCAAATACCTGTATGACAATGTCAAGGGTATCGAAAACGTCGATATCTCGGTCCATTGCCACAACGACCTCGGCATGGCCACGGCATTGGCTTTGGAAGGCGTACGCAACGGCGCAACGCAGATCGAGTGCACCATCAATGGTTTGGGCGAGCGCGCTGGCAACACGGCCGTCGAAGAAGTGGTCATGGCTATTCGCATGCACGAGCAGGAGCTCGATGCGCATACCGATATCAATACGCGCGAGTTTGTGAAGGCAAGCCACCTCATCACGAACATCACCGGTATGAGCGTCCAGGCCAACAAAGCAATTGTCGGCGCCAACGCCTTCGCGCACTCTTCGGGTATCCATCAAGACGGCGTGCTGAAGAAACGCGACACCTACGAAATCATCAACCCCGAAGACGTCGGTGCCGGTCAGTCGAAGATCATTCTCACCGCTCGCAGCGGCCATGCAGCTTTGAAGCATCGCTTGGAAGAGCTTGGCTACAACTACGAAGGCGAGCAGCTCGATAAGATCTACGAGGCATTTTTGAATCTCGCCGACAAGAAGAAGGAAGTCTACGACGAGGATCTCGAGAGCCTGGTAAACGAGCAGTCGCGTACCGAAAAGAGCATCTACACGCTCGAAAGCGTCCAAGTGAGCTGCGGCTATCCGCTTACGCCTACGGCGACGATAACCATGAACGACGCGTATGGCAACACCAAAACCGTTGCAGCCTATGGTGCCGGCCCGATCGATGCCGCCTTCAAAGCCGTCAACTCGATCGTCGATGTCGAAAACGAGCTGCACGAGTTCTCGGTGCAGTCGGTTACTCGCGGCATCGATGCTTTGGGCGAAGTTACGGTTCGCGTTGCAGCAGCCGATGGCGAGGTGTTCATCGGCCGTGGTTCGGACAACGACATAATCGTTTCGTCCACCAAGGCTTACGTCAACGCTCTGAATCGTCTGCTTGCCGCTCATGCCGATGCGGCTCGCAAATAGCACCCAGGGTCGTTGTGGATTTGCGTTTCGCTGAGATTTCGCGATGCGGCACGTTAGCGCATGGATGTGCAAATGCTTTTCGGGAGCCGCCCTTCGGGGCGGTTTCTTTTTGCCTTGTGTGGAGTTTGTCGTGGTGCGATTCCTGTTGTAAACTACGTATGTGTTACACAGGCTTGTCGTGCTGTGTTCGTTTACAGCCGGCAGCTCATACTTTCGTTTTTGAGAAAGTGGGCATGTCCCGCTTTCTTTTTGTATGGGGCCTGTTTATCGTTTGGCAGGCAGAGATTGCGAGGGGGAGGGGATTCGTCGTGCTTACCAGCAAGGAGCAAGAACTGCTTGATGCGTTGTCGCCGCGTGCTTCGAAAGAGAACGTGGAGATAGTGACCATCGAGGTGGTTGGTTCCAAGAAAGCACCCACCATCAGGGTATACATCGACACCGAAAACGGTGTGAGCTTTGATGAGCTGACAAGTGCCCAGGTCTGGATCAACGACATCATGGACAAGCTTGATCCGTTCCCCGGTGCCTACACCTTGGAGGTGTCTTCGCCTGGCATCGACAGGCCTCTGCGCACGCCAGATCATTTCAGGGCACAGCAGGGCAATACCGTGGTAGTGAAAACGAAACAGCAGATAGAGGGAAAAACCTCGTTTACCGGTACGGTGGCTTCGGTTGAAGACGATGCCGTTGTGCTTGGCTGCGATGGGACCGAGGTGCGCGTGTCTTTCGACGCGATGAAGCGTGCCCATCTCAAAGGCGAGATAGATTTCAGCTCTTAGGAAAGGAAGAAAATGGCTACTTCTGAACTTATTGAAGCTTTGCAGGCCTTAGCTCACGAACGTAAGATCGACGAGTTCTATCTCATCGAGCGCTTGGAAGAGTCTTTGGCGAAAAGCTATCAGCATATCCTCGATTTAGAGTGGGACGCCCGCGTCACCATCGATCGCGAGACGGGCAAAATCTATGTGTACGAGCTTGTTCCGGTTGGCGAGCCTGATGAGGAAACCGGCGAGTACTCCGAGTTCGAGGAGCGCGACGTCACTCCTAACGATGTGAGCCGCATCGCCGCCCAAAACGCCAAGAGCGTGATTTCTTCCATCGTGCGCGATGCAGGACGCCAGTCCATCTACGAGGAGTTCTCCAACCGCGTGGGCGATCTCGTCACCGGCACGGTGCTTCAGGGTACTCCTGATTTCACCATCATCAAGATCCGCGACGGAGTTGAGGCCGAGCTGCCCCACTACGACACCAAGCGCAACCCCAATGAGCGTAATGAGCGTCCGGCGGGCGAGCACTATCGTCACAATCAGCGCCTCAAGGTGCTGATCATCGATGTGCGCGACCCCTCTTCCGACGAGCCTCGCGCTCGCGGCGAGCAGTCGCGTCCGGCCATCGTCGTTTCGCGCACGCATCCGGATCTTATCCGTCGTTTGTTCGAGATCGAGGTTCCTGAGATTTACGACGGCTTGGTTGAAGTGAAAAGCATTGCCCGCGAGCCCGGCGTGCGCTCGAAGGTTGCCGTTCATTCGCGCGAGGCGAACCTCGATCCCGTCGGCGCGTGCGTGGGCCCCAAGGGCAGCCGCGTGCGCATGGTCGTCGAAGAGCTTCACAACGAGCGCGTTGACGTCATCCAGTGGAGCGAAGACCCTGCGCGCTATGTCGCCAACGCTCTCTCACCCGCAAAGGTGAACAGTGTTACCGTTGACGAGGAGAAGCATTATGCAACCGTGATCGTTTCCGACGATCAGCTTTCGCTCGCCATTGGCAAAGAGGGCCAGAATGCCCGTTTGGCAGCGCGTCTTACCGGTTGGCATATCGATATCAAGAGCACTTCCTTCTTGGGCCAGTCGTTGCTTGATGACGTCGACGAGCCCGAGGAAGACCTGCTCATCGACGAGGAGCCCGAATTCTGCGCATTCGTGAACGAAGACGGCACGCGTTGCCGCAATCACGCTCGTCCCGGCAGCCGTTTTTGCGGCATCCACGCCGATGGGGAAGAGTAGGCGCGAGCATGCAGGAATCTCGCCCCAAACGTCAACGCAGCTGCATCGCATGCGGTAAAGTAAGCGATAAGGTGTCGCTTCATCGTATCGTGCGCGCAAAAGATGGCCGCGTGACGTTCGATGCTACCGGGCGAGTTGCGGGTCGAGGTGCTTACGTGTGCTCGTCCGCATGCCTCGAAGTTGCGCTTGCCGGCAAGAAGTTGCAGCGTGCTTTGAGAGCAAACGTTGAGAAAGACGACGCAGAGCGCATCGCCGCGGACATCGCCGCAGCCGATGCAGCTTTGAAGCGATAGGAGAGTGTATATGCCAGGAATGCGCGTACATGAGCTTGCGAAGGAGTATGGTTTGTCGAGCAAGGACATGCTCGATCGCCTTCGCGATTTGAAGATTCCCGCGAAAAGCCATGCGAGCATGCTGGCTGACGCTTACGTGGAGAAGGTTCGCAAGGAAATGGGACCGGCTTCCGTTGCGGGCGACGTCGAAGAGGGCGTTGCAGTCAACACCGTCGAAGCCGAAGAGCTCGAAGCCAAGAAAAAGGCCGAAGAAGAGGAGCGCGCTCGCCGCGAGGCGGTCGAGAAAGAGCGTGCTCGTCGCGAAGAGGAGCGCGCTAAGCGTGGCGGTTCCAAGCCGCAGGCACCCCGCGCTGCGAAAAAACAGGCGCCCACCGACGACAACCCCTTCAAGAGCCTCGAAGCCCAGATCGCTGACGAGAAGGAGCGCGTGCGCCGCGAGAAGCAGGCGGCCGAGGCTCGTGCCCGCGCCGAGGCCCTTGCCAAGGACGTCGCGAAAAAACAGGCCGTCGAAGAGGCTATCCGCATGAGGCAGGGCGGCCATAAGGCCAGCACTGCCGCTCCTGCGCCCGATGTTGCCAAACCGCGCCCTAAGGCTCCCACCGCGAAGAAGAGCACCGGTTTCGATTCGCTGCTCTCGCAGATCGAATCGGAGCAGAAGCGCATTCAAGAGCAAAAGGCGCAGAACAAGGCGAACGGCAACGGCACCCGCCGCAACGAAAGCAGGTCCGGCAAGAAAAAGCATCATTCGGGTGAGCAATTCGTGCCCGAATTGGAGAATGCCGCCAACGGCGATGATCGCTACGCGAAGATGGCCGTTCAGGTCGAGAAGCTTCAACGTGATAAGGTTCTCGCCGAGGCACGCGCCGCAGTGGCCGCCGCCACCACCAACGAAGGGAATGGCGGCCGTCGTAAGAAACGCAAGGAGAAGCGCGAAGCCGAGGCACGTGAGAAGGCGCAGCAGCAGGCGATCGAGCACGGTATCGACCCGAGCTTGGTTCTTGATGATTCCGTTGTCGAGATTCCGCAGGGTGCGACCGTCGCCAAGTTCGCTGAGCTTTTGGGCGTTGGCCCCAACGAGGTGATCAAACGCCTGTTCATGCTCGGCCAGGTTCTTACTCTTACCCAGTCGATGCCTGACGAGATGGTTGAGCTCATCGCCGACGACATGGGTCGCAAGGTTCGCGTCGTTTCTCCTGAGGAAGAGTATGCTGTCGTTTACAACGACACCGAGGAGGATTTGAAGCCTCGTCCGCCTGTAGTCACCGTTATGGGCCATGTCGACCATGGCAAGACTTCGCTGCTCGATGCCATTCGAAACACCGGTGTCGCCGCGGGCGAAGCTGGCGGCATCACGCAGCATATCGGCGCTTCGGTGGTTACCATCAACGGCCACCAGATCACCTTTATCGATACTCCGGGTCACGAAGCCTTCACGGCGATGCGTGCTCGCGGTGCACAGGTAACCGACGTCATCGTGCTGGTGGTTGCAGCCGACGACGGCGTCATGCCGCAGACCATCGAGGCCATCAACCACGCTAAGGCCGCCAACGTGCCTATCGTGGTTGCGGTTAACAAAATCGACAAGCCCGGCGCCAACCCCGATCGCGTCCGTCAAGAGCTTACCGAATATGGCGTCATCCCCGAAGAATGGGGCGGGCAGAACATGTTCGTCGAGGTCTCTGCTAAAAAGCGCATCAACATCGACGGTTTGCTGGAAACTATCATCTTGCAGGCCGAGGTTCTTGAGCTCAAGGCCAACCCTGATGCTTTGGCATCCGGTTTCGTCATCGAGGCGAACCTCGACAAGGGTCGCGGTCCCGTTGCCACCGTGCTTGTCCAACGCGGTACGTTGCATCCGGGCGACGCTGTTGTTGCGGGTACTTCCTACGGTCGCGTGCGCGCCCTCATCGACCCGCATGGTAATCATGCGAAAAGCGCTGCTCCCGCGGATCCGGTTGAGATCTTGGGTTTGAATAGCGTTCCTGTTGCCGGCGACGAGTTCCGCGTGTTCGAGGACGAGCGCGATGCCCGCAAGCTTGCTGAGGAGCGCGCTTTGCGCGAGCGTTTGGCCGAACAGAACAACAAGGCTCACATGAGCTTGGACGACCTCTTCAGCCGCATTGAGGAAGGAAAGCAGACCGACCTCAACCTCATCATCAAGGCCGATGTTCAGGGCTCCATCGAGGCTTTGCGCGATGCTTTCGACAAGATGGATCAGTCCGAAGTGCGTATCAACGTGGTTCACTCCGCCGTCGGCGGCATCACCGAGACCGATGTCACGCTTGCTGCCGCATCGGATGCCATCATCATCGGCTTTAACGTGCGTCCTACCGGCAAGTCGAAACAGCAGGCCGAGAAGGAGAAAGTGGATATCCGCCTGTATCGCGTTATCTATCAGGCGATCGAAGATATCAACGCTGCTCGTGTGGGTTTGCTCTCTCCCGACATCGTTGAAGAGGACACCGGTTCCGCCGAGCTTCGCGAGCTTTTCCGCGTGCCGAAGGTTGGCGTTATTGCCGGTTGCTACGTTACCGAGGGCGAGTTGCATCGCGATGACAACATCCGCATCGTCCGCAACGGCACGATCATCTTCGAGGGCAAGCTCGCGTCGATGCGCCGTTTCAAGGACGACGTCAAGTCGGTGAAGCAGAACTACGAATGCGGCTTGGGTGTCGACGGCTATCAAGACTTGAAGGTGGGCGACACCATCGAGGGTTACGTGGTCAAGGAAGTCGAGCGCACTGAGTAGTTGAAGGTGCCGTGCACTTCGGTGCGGTTTAAGATTATCGAAGCGGGCATTCTGTATCATGGCAGGTGCCCGCTTTTGCGATTAGATAGGAAACGACATGAAACAAGGTGCATCGAGCCGCCGCGTGAACGAGCAGGCCAGACAGGTTATCTCGGAGATCTTGATGTTCGAGATCTCCGATCCGCGCTTGTCCCTTGTGACCATTACCGGCTGCGAGGTCAGTTTCGACCGCAGTGTTTGTAACGTGTACTACACGGCCAATCCTGGTACGTACGATCAGGTTGATGCTGCATTTAAAAATGCAGCCGGGCGCATCCGCACGCTCATGGGCAAGAAATTGACGTGGCGTGTGACTCCCGAGCTGCGTTTCCTCCTTGACAAGAGCGTTGATCAGGCTGAGCGTATCGCGGTCGCCATCGAAGCCGAGCGCAAGCGCAATGCCAAGATGGGGAATGAATAGCAATGGCGTTGACGGCGCAGACAAATTCGACTCTGCACGATATCGCGCAGATCTTCGGCGCTGATTATAATCGGACATTTGCCTTATGCGGCCACGTGAGCCCTGACGGCGATTGTCTGGGCTCGCAGCTTGCGCTTGCGCATGTGCTCCTTGCTCTTGGCAAAGAAGTCGCGCTTTTGCTGGTGAAAGATGACCCGATCGACGCGAAGTTGAAATTTCTCCCGGGATCGGAGTGGTTTGCGCCGGCGATGACGGTTGCGGGCGAAAAGAAGGTCTTCGATGTGTTCGTGGCGCTTGATGTGCCGATGCGTAGCCGTATCGGAGAAGCTGCGTGCGCACTGCTCGATAATGCGCGCGATTCGGTGACGATCGACCATCACGCTGCTCCTGTTGCGATGACCAAGCATGCGTATGTCGATCCCGGTGCGGCTTCTACCACCATGCTTGTTTGGGAGCTTTCCAAACTCTTGATGGATAAGCCACCTATCGAGGCGGCCTTGTGCGCTTATACAGGGCTGGTTACCGATACCGGTTGCTTCCAATACCAAAACACCGACGCGAACGCGCTGCGCGTTGCCGCCGATCTTGTGGAACGAGGCGTAGAACCTGCGCGGGTTACGCGCGAGATCATGCAGAATCACTCGCTCGCTTCGGTGAAGCTCGAGGCGTTGGCGGCTGCGCGCATGAAGCTCATGGACTGCGGGCGTACTGCTCTTTCTTGGGTGACGGCAGACGACATGCGCGCTTGCGCCGCTACGAAGGAAGATGCCGATGGCGTCGTTAATATGCTTCGGGGTATTCGCGGTGTGCGCGTGGCGTGCGCATTGCGCGAACAGAACGGGGAAATTCGTGGCAACTTGCGCTCGAAAGACGAAACCGATGTCTCTGTTCTCGCGCAACAATTTGGCGGGGGCGGTCATGCAGGCGCCGCAGGTTTTTCCCTCGATTGCTCCATGGAAGAGGCAATCGATAAGGTCTCGGCGCTTCTCTCGGCTTTGTTCGTCGATGAAAAGGATGCATGCTGATGAAACGCGGGACTTCGGGGTTGTCTCTTATTGTCGGCGTTCGCAAGCCGTCCGGCATGTCCTCGCACGATGTGGTCAACAAGGTGCGCGGTATTTTCGGCGAGAAGCGCGTCGGCCATACGGGTACGCTCGATCCACTGGCGGAGGGCGTTTTGCCCATATGCGTGGGCCCCGCCACGCGCTTGGATAAATATCTGGTAGGTCACGACAAGGTTTACCGCGCTGTCGTTTCTTTCGGTACGGAAACCGATACGTGCGACGCCGAAGGCGAGGTTGTGGCAAGGTCTTCGGTGCCGAGCGCGCTCGACGACGAGTCTTATGCTCATGCAGCTCTTTTTGGCTTGATTGGTAAGCAGATGCAAACCCCTCCTGCCTACAGCGCGGTGAAAATCAAGGGAAAGCCTGCCTATGAGCGCATTCGTGCAGGAGAGGACGTGCAAATCGACCCTCGTGAAATCGAGGTCTATCGGGCTGATCTTGTAGGAATCCGCACGGTTGGCTGTTCGGAGATTTCGTGGGTCATCGACCTCTCCGTCTCGAAAGGCACCTATATCCGTTCTATTGCTCGCGATCTTGGCCGCAAGCTTGGTACCTGCGCTCATTTATCGGGTTTGCAGCGTTTGCAAGCGGGTCGTATCGCGATAGACGATTGCGTGACGCTCGAATCGTTGGCTGATCTTGGTGCGCGTGCGGCGCTCGACCCCGTGCGCGTTCTCGGCTATCGTTACGCTTTCGTCGACGATTTGCGGGCGGCCGCATTGAACGGGAATCCCTTCGCGGGCGATGCGCTCGATTTGTACGAGCCATTGCCTCCTGCGAGTGACGAGCAGATTTGCGCCTGCTCGACAACGATCGTGCGTGATTATTCGTCGCCCAAGCAAGATGAGCCTGTTGCTGTGTTGCTGGAAAATCGCTTGAAGGCGATCTATCGTTTCGATGCGACAAGATATTTGTGGATGCCTGACTGCGTGTTTTCCGTGGGGGTTTCTCGTGGATAGTGCTGTTGTTGTGCAAGTTGATTCGGATTTCGGCAATATCGAGAGGCTTGCGGGCTCTGCGTGCTGTTTCGGGGTGTTCGACGGGGTTCATCGAGGACATCGCTGCCTCATCGATGCTACTATCGCAGACGCGCATGAGCGTGGCACGAATGCCGTTGTCGTTACGTTCGATATCGACCCCGACGAGCTTTTCGATCCAGATGGCTTGCGCAAGCTCATGAGCAATGGTGCGCGCATCGATGCCTTGGCGCAAACGGGTGTCGATTGCGTGCTCGTGCTTCCTTTCACGAAGGAATTCGCCGCGCTTGAACCGGAGGATTTTCTGACGACATGTTTTGGCGTGGCTTTGCCCCTTTCTTTAAATGTTGGCAGTAACTTTCGTTTTGGCCGCAAGGCGAAAGGCGACGTGTATGAGCTTTCGCTTTGGGGCGCAAAACACGGTATGGCTGTTTTCGCTCATGATCTCGAAGAGCTTTCGGGCGAGCCTGTTTCCGCCACGCGCATCCGCAAACTTTTATTTGATGGGCGCAATATCAAGCAAGCCAACAAGCTGTTGGGGCGTCCTTATCGCATGGGCGGCCGTGTCGAGCGTGGACGCCAAGAGGGTCGCGATATGGGGTTTCGCACTGCGAATGTCTTCGTTGCGAAACAGCTGCGTGCATTGGGCGAAGGCGTGTATGCGGCCTATGCGACAGTTGATGGAAATCGCTACAAAGCTGCTGTTTCTGTGGGCGTCTCGCCTACGTTTGCCGACGAGACGCATGCGTTTTGCGAAGCGCATCTGCTTGATTTCGATGCCGATATCTATGGCGATATCATCGAGCTCGACTTTATCGAATGGCTGCGTCCGATGATGAAGTTCGATGATGTGGACGAGCTCATTTCTACGGTTATGGGAAACATCAACTGGGTGCGCGCGAATCTCTAGGTTCTCGAGGCGTCAGAAGCGCTTGCTTAAAGCGTGTTCAGATCGAGTGTTTTCAGCACCCGTCCGTCAAGGGCGCGAAGCGAAAGCTCGTCTCCTTCGAGGAAAGCGAAGCTTGCGATTCCATCTTTCGGGATGCTCGTGCTTCCTGGGTTCAGCACGACGATAGGGTCGTCGACGGGGTTGTTCACGATATCAAGGCGCTTTTTATGCGTGTGCCCGCTTGCGAAAATGGTTTTCGCGGGCAAATGCGGAAGGTCGGATTCGGTTTGCTTCGGTCGGTGCCCATGGGCCAAGAAGAATGCGTGGCCGTTGATTTCCGTTTGAGAGTATTCCGACATGATGGGGAAATCGAGCACCATTTGATCTACTTCGGCATCGCAATTGCCGCGTACGCAGGTGATGATGGCTGCGTACGCGTTCAAACGCGCGATAAGCGCCTTGGGTGCATAACCTTTTGGGAGATCGTTTCGAGGACCGTGATACAGGATGTCGCCGAGAAGAACAAGTTTGTCGGCGCCAAGCATTTCGATCTGCTTTTCCAGCTCGGCGAATGCCGTTGCCGATCCATGGATGTCCGATGCGATTATCGCGTTCATGTTCTCTCCATCTAAAGATTTGCACAGTAGCGTTTTAGATAACCGTCGCTCGTGCTTTGCGGGAACAGGTGCGTATGCAAAGCCATGAAGTAGCTATCGGTCATCGAGGCGATGTAGTCTACCACTATCTGGTTGGGATCGTTTTCTAGATAGATATCGCGCGTGAGCGTTCGCGATCGTTCGACCAGTTTGTTTATGTGATGGCGGAAGATAGCGCTGCTCTCGTCGCCTGCTTTGAGGTCGGTGAGGAGATGTTCGTAGAGCTCCTCGAACATCTCGCCGACGACGTTTTTCGCTTCGGCCACCATGCCTTCCTTCAGGTATATCTGCTCATAGTTTTGGCGTTTGGCAAGAACCAAATCGCAAAAAGCTTCGTCGCCCATGGATATGCGGTCTTTTCCGTAGCTGTTGTTCACGATGTCGATTGTCATGTTGTTGATGATCTGGGCATTCTCGATGCCGATGTAGCTGCTTTTGAAATTCGCAAGGGAATCAAGCGCGTCTACGGTAAGCGCATCAGATCGGTCTTTTCCAAGATAAGCGATCATGTCGCTTACACGAACCACGCAACCCTCTAAAGTAGAAGGGCGCAGGGTCTTGATGTTAGCTTCATTGGCTGTGCAGGATTCGACCGTTTGGTCGAGCGCATCGAAGGTTTTCGTTTCGCCAAGCTCAAGTACTTGCTGCGCGAACTCGCCGTTATGACAAAGAACCCCGTCGAGCGTTTGCAGCGATATGTTTCGCCGGTAGAGGGTATCAAGAACACGCACCGATTGCACGTTATGGTTGAAATAGCGTCCTGTATGTCGATGATAGTTTTCGTTGAGGAAGCGCTCTCCGGCATGTCCGAAAGGCGTATGCCCCAAATCGTGTCCCAAAGCGATAGCCTCGATAAGCTCGATATTGAGCCCTAGAAGCTTGCCGATTGACCGCGCGACGTTGCTTACCAGTTGTACATGCAGCCCGCGGCGGCATATATCGTCGTTTTGCATAAGCGAGAAGACCTGCGTTTTATCGGCGTAGCGGTTGTAAGCTGGGATATTCACGATTTTCTCGACGTCGCGTTGAAACGCCGATCGTGCAATCGTTGCTCTGTCGTGCGGCAGGTCGGCGCGTCGTTGCACGTCTTTGTCGTGGAAGGCGCAAGGGTTTTTCTTGTTTGCCGCCCGGTCGGAGATTATCGCCTCCTCGATGGCGGGGTCAAGCTGCAGATAAGGGATAGCATCGGTTTCGCTTTCGGCCATAGGGGCTCCTTTTCGTTGTTCGCGCTCATTGTAGCAGCATGGGTCTTGCTTGACGCTTGAGCGAAAGGCGTTTCTTCGTCGTTGCTTGCGTTATACTTTCTTTTCTGGATTCTAGAAAAGCGCAAGGCGAAGGAGTTGGCGTGGCGGGCGGCATCGGCGACGAAGATATTCAAAAAGTGCGCGATGTCACCGATATCGTCGCGCTTTTTTCCGAATACGTCCCCATGCGGCAGCGGGGTCGCGAATTTTGGTGCTGCTGCCCCTTTCATCAGGAGAAAACTCCTTCGTGCAAAGTCGATCCCGCTACGCAGCTGTGGCACTGCTTCGGTTGCGGCGAGGGGGGTGACATCTTCTCGTTCGTGATGAAGCACGACGGCGTGTCTTTCCCCGATGCCGTGCGCACGCTTGCGCAGCGTGCGCACATCGAACTCTCCGATGCGGGTCGATCGGGCGGCATTCCCAATTCGCAAAAAGCGCGCCTTATGCAGATTTGCAAGGAGACCGCGCAGTTCTACCATATGCAGCTTATGCGTTCGCAGTCGCCTGAGGCGGCTTCTGCTCGCGAATATCTTTCGGGTCGCGGGCTGGGGGGGTCGGTTCCCAACGATTGGGATCTCGGCTTTGCCCCGGGGCGCAATCAGTTGGTGAACCACCTGGTTGACAAGGGATTCTCCGTCGATGACATGATTCTTGCAAATGTTGCGCGTGCAGGACGCGACGGACGCGCGCAAGATCGCTTTTTCAATCGCGTGATGTTTCCCATCCGTGATCCGCAAGGCGAGGTGATCGCCTTTGGCGGGCGCGTCATCGGCACGGGCGAGCCGAAATATCTCAATTCGCAGGAAACGCCCCTGTTTCATAAATCGCATGTGCTTTTTGGCCTCGACAAAGCCAAAGCATCGCTTACATCGACGGGCACGGCGATTATCACCGAAGGTTATACCGACGTCATCGCATTGCATGAGGGTGGCATCAAGAACGCCGTCGCCACGTTGGGCACGGCGCTTACCATGAGCCATATCAGGTTGATATCACGCTATGCCCAGCGCAAGATCGTGTATTTGTTCGATGGCGACTCCGCTGGTCAAAGGGCTGCCGATAGGGCATTGCAGTTCATCGACGAAAGCATGACGCCCGAGGCTGGACGCTCGCGTATAGAACTGTGCGCCGTCACGCTGCCAAACAATCTCGATCCAGCGGAATTCATGTCAGCTCATAGCGCCGATGAGCTGCTTTCGTACATCGATAACGCCAAACCGCTGATCGAATATGGCATAGAACGTCGTTTGGCGAAATACGACCTTTCTACCCCGGAAGGGCGCACGCGTGCTCTCTCGGATGCCCTTTCGATTTTGGCGCCCATCAAAAACTCGCTGCTGGCAAAAGATTACGCGGTGCAGATCGCCGGGCGTGTTCGCGCCCGCGAATCCGATGTGCTCGAGCGCCTGGAAAGCCTCACGCCTCCGCGTCGCTATGAGGAGCAAATGCCCGACGGGCAGTTTGCCTTTTCCGTTCAGCAAAAGCCGGTTGCGCCTGCCCGACAGGTTGCACTTTCGCAAACCGAACTCAATCGCCGTCGTTTCGAGCGCGAACTTCTGTGCTTGTGCGCTCAGCGTCCCGAGTTAGCGCTTCAGCATGCCGATGCGCTGGCGCAAACGCAGTGGCATGAAGAGGTGCATGCCCGTCTTTCTACTGCGATGCTTGATGTTTTGATAGAAAATCCTGCCGCCACCCCGGCGCAGGTTGTTTCGGGTGCTGCGGCACGCGAGCCTTTGGCTTCCAAGGTGCTCACAGCTTTGCAGGCGACTTCTCACGACGATGCGACTACCGTGCAGTATCTGGTGGAGGAACTTGCCATCGGCGATATGGAGGATGCCATCGGCTCGCTGCGCGCCGAGCTTTCGGGTGCGCAGAACGCCGATCCCGAAGAGCGCGAGATCATCTTCCAAAGCATCGTCGGCATGCAGAAAAGCGTGAGCGAGATGAAGCGAAGCCATCGACTGCCCGATTGGGAATAGAAAAGATGGAGAGCGCTTTGCCGAGTGCATCGCGCCTTTGCTGCGCGCTATACTTAATCGACATTTGCCCAGCAAGTGATTCAGCTTGACAACAACGGGACAACCCGCGAAATACGTAAGGATGCGAAACGTGATCAAAATCGTTTTATCGCCCGACCCTTTGCTTAATCAGGTTTGCGAGCCGTGCGATCCGTTAAAAGACAAAAGCCTGAAGCGCCTTTCCAAGCAGATGGCCAATATGATGTACAAAAACAACGGCGTCGGCCTCGCTGCTCCGCAAGTGGGCGTCCTTAAGCGTATCATCGTCGTCGATTGCGACTGGGACGAAGACCAGCGCGACCCTATCGTTCTCATCAACCCTGAAATCGTCGAGCGCCGCGGTGAGCCCGTGACCGATGGCGAGGGATGTCTCTCCATCCCCGGCATCACCGTTCCTATCACCCGCGTGCCATGGGTTCGCGTGCGCTACCTCGATCTTGACGGCGAGATGTGGGAAATCGAAAGCGACGGTCTTCTCGGTCGTTGCCTGCAGCATGAGATCGACCATCTCGACGGCAAGACGCTTTTCGAAAGCTGCTCGCCGACCGACCGCATCGCTGCGGTCACCGAGTACGAAAAGGCTTTGGCTGCTGGCGCCAAGCCGGGCGACACGGCTATTTAGGCGGTTTCCATGCGGATAGTGTTCATGGGCACGCCGGTCATTGCGGCGGCGATTCTCGAGCCCCTTGCCGAAAGACATCAGGTGGTAGGCGTTTTCACGCGTCCCGATGCAGTTTCGGGACGAGGAGGCAAGATGCAGCCGTCTCCGGCCAAGGCCACCGCCTGCAAATTGGGGATTCCGGTAGTGGAAACCTCGTCTCTCAAAAGCGATGAGATGCAGCAGCGGATTCGCGATTTCGCCCCCGATGCTATATGCGTTGTCGCTTACGGCGCGTTGCTTCCCCGAGAAGTACTCGACATTCCACGCTTCGGCTGTCTGAATGTGCATGCTTCGCTTTTGCCGCGCTGGCGCGGCGCCGCGCCCATCGAGCGCGCTATCCTGGCAGGCGATAAGTCTTGCGGCGTGTGCATCATGCGCATGGAAGAGGGTCTTGATACAGGTGATTTTTGCGAGCGCCGCGAAGTTGCGATAGGGGATAAGCCCCAATCTCGCTTGACTGAAGAGCTTGCGCATGCTGGCACGCAGGCGCTGTTCGATGCTCTCGACAAAATCGAGGATGGAACGGTTTCATGGGCTCGGCAAGATGATTCCGAGGCTACCTATGCCAAGAAGATCGGTAAAGGCGAGCTTGACGTGAGCGATACGGATTCGGCCGAGCTTATCAAGCGCAAGGTTCAGGCTTCAAGCGAAGCGCATGCAAGCCACATCGTGATAGACGATAAGCGCTTGCTGCTTTTGGAGGCACTCGTGCCAACCGACGACGCTGCTTTAAGCCTGGTAAGCGAGCTTCCTGCAGGTAGCGCGGCATTTAGGTTCAAGCGTTTGTTCATCGCCGCGCATGATGGACTTGTCGAGATAAAGCGCGTCAAACCCGAAGGAAAGAAAGAGATGGATGCCAAGGCGTTTTGCGCGGGCATCCAAGGCGTTAAAACGAAGACCATGAAGTGGGAGAGGGCATAATGAGCGATCAGGCAGCTAGCAAAGGCGCACGCAGCGGTGCGGGAAAATCGGCAGCAAGTCGGGGGCACGGCTCGAAGCCAAAGGGCGCTTACGGTAAAAACCAAGGTGGTAAGGGTTCCGGCAAGCCTTATGGCTCTCGTTCTGGTGCGCACAAGGGCAACGGTGGCTATAAAAAGCGTGCCGATCGCGAAGAACGCGGCTCTCGAGGCGGTCGCGGGGCATACGGAAACCGCGATGGGCGAGATGGCTCCCGCAAACCCTACGAAAAGGACGGCCGCAAGCCTTATAGGAAAGATTCCGATCGCAAAGACGACCGCAAAAAGGATTTTAGGGGCGGCGATCGCAAGGGGTCGTTCCGCAAAAACGATCACGATTTCGATTCCAAGGGGAAGAAGCCTTACGGCGATAAGCGCAACGACGGTAAACGCGATTTCGAAAAGAAATCCGATTTCGATAAGAAGCCTTACGGAAATAAGAAGCGCGATTTCGACAAGCGCGGCGGTTCGAGCAAAGCTGCTGCAGCCCAGAAGAAGCGCTATCGCAGCAAAAAGGCTTTCGATCAGCAAAAAGTAGCGACGATCATGGGCGAAGGCGCGAGCGCCTATCGTGGCGAGCTTGATCCGCGCAAGGAAGAGCGTTCGAACATCGCCCCTGGTCGCAAGACACGCGAGATGCGCGATCTGGCGCGCGATGCCGAACGCGAAAAGGCCGATGCCGAGCGCAAAGAGCGCGAGATTCTTGACGACGAGACCGTCCCCGTCGAAAAACGCTTCTACAAAAACGAGGCGAGCCCCGCTCGCTTGGCTGCGCTTGATGTCACGCGCGCGGTGCGCAAGCGCAATGCTTACGCGCACGACCTTATCGAGCAGCGTATCGATACTTCCGACATGTCGGCTGCCGATCGCGCTTTCGCGACGCTTTTGGTGTTGGGCGTGGTAAGCACCCAGGGTACGCTCGACGAGATCATCAACCGCGGCATGAAAAAGCCTACCGACGCATTCGACGACGTGCGCGACGCTCTGCGCATCTCCACTTACGAGATCATCTTTTTGGGTAAAAGCCCTCATGCAGCGCTCGACCAGGGTGTCGAGCTTGTCCGCGCGGTGTCTCCGAGCGCATCGGGCTTGGGCAATGCCATCTTGCATCGCGTGCTTGAGATGAAGCCCGATTTCCCATTTGGCGACCCAAATCACGACATCGACGCTTTGGCCCGTGTGTACGCCTTTCCACGTTGGTTGGCGCGCAAACTGGTGGAGGATCTTGGTGCCAAGGAGGCGGCGGCCCTTATGCACGCTTCCAACGATCCGGCTCCGTTGTTCATCGCGGTCAATTCGCTTATGGCGACCGACGAAGAAGTGATCGCCGTGTTCGAGCAGGCGGGCGCCGAGCTTCGCCCGGCGGCTGCGCAGGACATCACCCCTGCGGGCTGCTATCACGTGTCGAACCCACGTGCCATCGCCGACGAGGGTGTGCGCACCCTTTTCGACCAAGGGAAAATCCTCGTCGCCGATGCTTCGGCGCAAGTTGTGGCCGAGGCTGTTTTCGATGGTTTCGCGCCCGAGTCGGTTTTGGAGATAGGAGCCGGTCGCGGTACGAAGACCATTCTTCTGCAAAGCGACGCTAATCGCAAGCTGGGGCATCAGGTGGAGCTCACCTCGCTCGACGTGCACGAATTCAAAGTGCACCTGCTCGAAAGGCGCGCCGAGGATTATGGCGTGCAGCTTGCCCATGCCGTTGTCGGCAATGGCACGCGTCTCGAAAACGCAGTGGGCGACAGAAAATACTCCACCGTCTTCATCGATGCTCCGTGCTCTGGTCTAGGTACGCTGCGTCGTCATCCGGAGATCCGTTGGCGCATTCGCGGCAACCATATCGCCGAGCTCGCCGATACGGGACTTGCAATGTTGCGCAGCGGAGCTCATCATGTTTCTGATGGCGGTCAGTTGATTTTCGCCACTTGCACCGTCACCTACGATGAGAACTATGGCGTCGTGAAGCGATTCCTTGAGGAGACTCCCGAAGGCGCGGATTTCCGCTTGGCAACCATTTTCGACAAGCCGTGCTTCTCTTCGCAGCTTGTCGATGGTTCGCCCGATGCTCATTTCGCGGCGAAGTTCGTCAAGGTCAAATAAGCGGAACGCAAACGCGTTTGCGATTCAGGTGAAGGACAAGTCGTAGGCACCGAATTTAAGGAACAGCCATGATGGAACCCGATTACAAAGAAGTTGCAAATCGCATCAAGTCTCTGCGCGAGGACATGGATTTCACCTTGCAGGAGATGGCGGAGGCAACCGGCAGGTCTATCGAGGAATACGCTGCTCAGGAGTCGGGCGAGCAAGATCTGTCCTTCACTTTCCTTTATAAATGCGCCGACAAATTGGGAGTTGACGCAATCGAGCTTCTCACGGGCGAAGCGCCGCATCTGAGCGGTTATTCGCTTGTGCGTGCAGGTGATGGTTTGTCTATCAAGCGTCATGAGACCTTCGAGTATCTTCACAAGGCGCCTTTCTTCAAGGACAAGCTTGCGGAGCCGTTTTTGGTAACCGCCCCTTACGACGAGGCGGAGCAAGATGCTCCTATCCATCAATCGTTTCATAAAGGGCAGGAATTCGACTACATCATCTCTGGTCATATGCGCTTCGCTTATGAAGGGCATATCGAAGAGCTCGGGCCGGGGGATGCCCTTTTGTATGACTCCGGCCGCGCCCATGGCATGATCGCCACGGGCGGCGAGCCGTGCGTTTTCCTTGCAATCGTCATGTATCCCGACGGGCACGAGATTATCTAGGCGCTGCGCAAATAACAGACAGCTGCTCAAAGCTGTCAGCAGGGCCTTCTGCAGCGCAGACGCCGTAACCCGTAACATCTTTGGTTCAAACGTCATTGCGAGGTAATTGAATATGCGCAACATCAACGAACGCTACGTCGTCGAAACGTATGACGATAATGGCGTGCTTGTCGATTTCGACGTCACGTATCCTGATACATTCAACTTCGGCTACGACATCGTAGACGATATAGCCGTGAACGACCCCGATCGTCGTGCCATGGTATGGTGCAACCCCGAAGGCGAAGAACATGTGTTCACCTTTGCTGATATGAAGAAATGGTCGGATAAGACGGCTCGCTTCCTGTCTGAAAACGGCATCGGCAAGGGCGATTACGTGATGGTGATTCTGCGTCGTCATTACCAGTTTTGGTTCGTGGCGACAGCTCTTATCAAACTCGGCGCGGTTATGGTTCCCGCCACGTTCATGCTCAAGGAACACGATCTCGAATATCGATTGAACGGCGCATCGATAAAGGCGATCATATCCACCACCGTGGGAGATATCACGCCTATTATCGAAAACGTAGTGCCTTCATGCCCTTCAGTTGAGAAGCTGTTCTTGGTAAACGGCGCCGGCGGTGGTCTTACGCCGCAGGACGAAGATGGGACATGGATTTTGCCGGAGGACGAGCCGTGTGGCCCGGCGCTCTCTGGAGACGAGGGAATATGCGCTGCTCCTGCTGTGCGCGAGGGCTGGATCGATTTCAACACGGGCGTTCGCTTGGCAAGCGATGACTTCGCCAGGGTGGAAACGCGCATAACAGATCCTATGCTCATGTACTTTTCCAGTGGCACGTCGGGCAATCCTAAGATGGTTCTTCATAATGCGACCTATGCGCTTGCGCATATAGTGACAGCTAAGCATTGGCACAACGTCGATCCCGAAGGCATCCATTTCACCATCGCCGATACCGGTTGGGGCAAGGCGGTATGGGGCAAGTACTATGGTCAGTGGATCATGGAGGCTTGCGTGTTCACTTACGACTATGACCGCTTCCATGCTGGCGAGATGCTCTCTCTCATCAAGAGATACGGTATCACCACGCTGTGCTGCCCGCCCACCATGTATCGCCTGTTCATGCAGGAAGGCGTCGACAAGTACGATTTATCCAACTTAAAGTATTCCACTACGGCAGGGGAAGCGCTCAACCCCGATATCTTCAACTATTGGAAGAACCACACCGGCCTCACCATCTACGAAGGATTCGGTCAAACCGAAACGCCGCTCACCGTGGCGAACTTGTTGAACTCATCGCCTCGTTCGGGTTCGATGGGTAAACCCTCGCCGCTTTATACGGTTGAGATCCAGCGCGGTGACGGCACGCGGTGCAACACCGGCGAAACGGGTGAGATCTGCATAAAGATGGATCCGCGTCCTGCTGGTATCATGATGTGTTACTACCGAAATGAAGAACGAACCAACGCCGCCATCTACGATGGTTGGTATCACACGGGCGATACCGCATGGGTCGATGAAGATGGCTACTTTTGGTATGTGGGACGAAACGACGACGTCATCAAATCATCTGGATATCGCATCGGGCCCTTTGAGATCGAGAGCGTTTTGCTTGAACACGAGGCTGTGCGCGAATGCGCTGTGACAGGTGTGCCCGATCCCATTCGCGGCAAGGCCGTGAAGGCGACGGTTGTTCTGCAGCCGGGCATGCAAGGATCGGACATGCTTACCAAAGAGCTGCAAACATGGGTGAAGCATAAAACCGCCCCCTACAAGTATCCGCGCATCATCGAGTATGTGGACGAACTGCCGAAAACCGTCAATGGCAAGATTCGTCGCGTGGCTATTCGCGAAAACGACGAGAACAAAGCAATCGACGGGCTTGTGTGATGGATGCGTTTCCGCGTGCGCTATTCGATGCGCTGGCACCGGTCACAATCGTATGCGGCCATTACGGCGTGGGCAAGACCAATTTTGCTGTCAATCTGGCATGCGATTTGGCGCACATGGGAAAACGCGTCACCATGGTCGATCTCGACGTAGTGAACCCGTATTTCCGGGCAACCGAGCAGCGCTCGTACCTCGAAGCAGCAGGGGTCTCGATCATCGCTCCGGTGTTTGCCGAGCGCGGTTCGAGCCTCGATGCGCCGAGTCTGCGCGGATCTATCGTCCCGGCTATGGAAAACGCTCGCAAGGATGCTGTGGGCGACACGTATGTCATCGTCGATGCCGGCGGGGATGATGCGGGTGTTACAGCGCTTGGGCGATTTGCGGCGGCGATTCGCGCGGGGGGGTACGCGATGCTTTATGTGGTGAATCGCATGCGCAATCAAACGCACGAAGCTGGCGAGGCTTTTCGGATCCTTTGCGAGATCGAGTGTGCATCGCGGCTTGAAGCTACGGCCATTGTCGACAACACTCATCTGAAAAACGAGACGACATCTGCGATTCTTGCTTCGTCGAGCGGCTTTTGCCGTGCGCTTTGCGCGGCCTCGGGTTTGCCGCTTGCGGGAAAGACCATTCCTGCAAGTGCATCGCATGAGGATGCAATAAACGAAGCCGTTTTTTCGGCATTTTATGGCGATGGTTTTGAAAACGATATTTTCTATCCGGTGGAGAGCATCGTTAAAAGCCCGTGGGAATAGATTCCCGCGACTAAAGAGAGGGGGAAGTGGAGTTTATGGCGAGAATGATAGTCGATGAATTTTTCTGCAAAGGCTGCGGTCTTTGCGTTGATGCCTGTCCGCTTGGCATCGTCGAGCTGGATGCAAGTCGCATAACCGATAAGGGATACCATCCAGCACATTGCGTTGATCAGGATAGATGCGTAGGGTGCGTGTCCTGCGCACTTATGTGCCCCGATGTTGCTATCACGGTGGAGAGGTAGTTGCCCATGTCCGAGAAAGTGCTTATGAAGGGGAACGAAGCCCTTGCCGAAAGTGCCATCCGCGCTGGGTGCAAATTTTTCTTCGGTTATCCCATCACGCCGCAAACCGAGCTTGCGGCTTATATGGCAAAGCGCATGCCCAAAGAAGGCGGCACGTATCTTCAGGCCGAAAGCGAGATTGCAGCCATCAATATGGTCTACGGCGCCTCTGCTGCAGGCGCGCGCGTCATGACGTCGTCGTCTTCGCCGGGGATATCTCTCAAAAGCGAAGGCATCTCGTACATGGCGGGTGCCGATTTGCCGGGCGTCATCATCAACATCGAGCGTGGTGGCCCGGGCTTGGGGTCCATCCAGCCTTCTCAGTCGGATTACTGGCAGGCGACGCGCGCGCTTGGCCACGGCGATTTCCAGCTGCTGGTGTTCGCGCCGTCTACGGTGCAAGAGATGGCCGACTTAGTGTATTATGCCTTCGATGCTGCCGACAAATATCGCATGCCTGCGATGATCCTCGGTGATGGCATGCTGGGGCAGATGATGGAGCCTGTCGTCCTTCCCGAGTGCAAAACGGAGCTTCCCGAGAAGCCGTGGGCAACTACGGGACATCATCATAGGCGCGCTCACAATGTCGTGAACTCGCTCTACCTCACCGCCGAAGAGCTCGAGCGATTGAATTTCGAGCGTTTCGAGCGCTACGAGACGGTGAAGGTCAACGAGCAGCGCTGCGAGACGTATTTATGCGAGGATGCCGAGCTCGTGGTGGTGGCTTTCGGCGCATCGGCGCGCATCGCGCGCAGCGCGGTTCGGCAAGCGCGTGAGGAAGGCCTTAAAGCGGGTTTGCTGCGACCGATCACGTTGTGGCCGTTCCCCGTCGACGCCGTGCGTGCGACGCTTGGCACAGCGAAGCGATATCTTTCGGTGGAGATGAACATGGGACAGATGGTCGATGACGTGCGGCTTGCCGTGAACGGTACGGCCCCTGTCGATTTCTATGGCAGAACCGGCGGTGTCATCCCTACGCCGGTTGAAGTGCTCGAGAAGATTCGCGCTATGGCAGGAAAGGCGGGTGAATAGCATGGAGCAGATGGAAGAGAAGCGGCTGAAGACGGTGTTTTCGCGGCCTCATGCGCTGCTGCCCGTCGTCACCAACTATTGCCCCGGCTGCACGCATGGCATCGTGCAGCGTTTGGTGGCCGAAACGCTCGACGAGTTCGACATCGAAGGCGAAACCGTGGGCATAGCGCCGGTGGGTTGCTCGGTCATGGCCTACGATTTCTACGGTTGCGACATGATAGAAGCTGCTCATGGTCGTGCTCCTGCGGTGGCTACCGCCGTAAAGCGCGTGAATCCTGACAATATCGTTTTCGCGTATCAAGGTGATGGAGACCTCGCAAGCATCGGCATGGCCGAAACGATCCATGCTGCCACGCGTGGCGAGAATATCACGGTTATCTTCATCAACAACGCCATTTACGGCATGACGGGTGGCCAGATGGCGCCAACCAGCCTGCCTAATCAAATCACGCAGACGTCGCCCTATGGCCGCGACGTCTGCACGGCGGGCTACCCTGTACGCGTGTGCGAGCTGCTCAGTTCGCTTGACGGTCCGGCATATCTCGAGCGCGTATGCGTCGACACGCCGAAAAACGTGCGCAACGCCAAGCGCGCCATTAAAAAGGCTTTCAAGAACCAAATCGACGGCGTCGGTTATTCTCTTGTCGAGGTCGTGTCCACATGTCCCACTAATTGGGGCATGACCCCGCAAGACGCATTCGCATGGATGCGCGAGAACATGCTGCCGTATTATCCGCTGGGAGTTTATCGCGATGTCGTGGCCGATGGTTTTGCCAATGCGGCTGAGGCTGCTGCTGCCCGCGCGGCGGACTGCCCTATCGCCAACAAGAAGAGCGGTGAGTAACATGGGCAAGGAATTCAAATTCGTGCTAGCCGGTTTCGGCGGGCAAGGCATTTTGTTTGCCGGCAAGGTCATCGCTTATGCTGGCCTCATCGAAAACCGCGAGTTATCGTGGCTTCCTTCCTACGGTCCGGAAATGCGCGGTGGCACCGCAAATTGCAGCGTCAGTTTATCCGACGACCCTATCGGCTCCCCGCTTATTCTCGAGCCCGACGTGCTCGTCGCTATGAATCAGCCTTCGCTCGATAAGTTCGAGGGCGCGGTGGTGCCCGGCGGAAAGATCTTCGTCGATTCGTCGCTTATCAATCGCTTGCCCGAGCGTACCGATGTCGAGGTGTTTGTGCTGCCAGCCACCAATTTGGCTGAAGAAGCGGGGATAAAGGGCCTGGGCAACATCGTGATGATCGGCAAGGTATTCAAGGAAACCGGCTTTTGCAAGGAGACGACCTTGCCCGAAGCCATTCGCAAGGTTGTTCCTGCACGCAAGGCTCAGATGGTCGATTTCAATTTAAAGGCAATCGAGATCGGCATGATGCAATAAGTTTCTTTGCGGCCCTTTTGTCTAGTGGCAAAAGGGCCGATTGCTTTTCGTGCGTTGGTTCCTCGATTGTCGCAGTCCGTCTATTTTTCAATTGTCGATTGCGCAGAAACGCATGTGCGCGTATAGTCGAAACAGTCCTTTAAGACGGTACAGAGAGACCGGCAAGGCATGCGGCGGCGCACGCACTATATTCGCAACAGAATAACTGCGCTTGTTGACGAGCCTTTGCCTTCCGCGGAGGCATTTTTTATGCCCGCGCGAAGGCGGAGAGTCTGTCTGTCCGTGCACGAAGCTATGAGGAGTGAAGTGTATGGCAGATAACGAGACATTGAAGAATGTCTGCATGGATGCAGACGAGATCGAGCGATCGCTTACGCGCATAGCGCATCAGATCCTCGAAAAGAATCGCGGTGCCGAGAACATCGCGCTTGTGGGCATAGTTACGCGCGGCGACCTTATCGCAAAGCGCCTCGCTGAGAAGATCGAGCATATCGAGGGCGTTCGCGTTCCTTTGGGCAAGCTCGATATCAGCTTCTATCGCGACGACTTCGCAACCCATCTTTCCCCGGAAATCCATTCGACTGAGATCCCCTTTGATATCAACGGCAAAGATGTCGTGCTGGTGGATGACGTGCTGTTTACCGGCCGCACCATCCGCTCAGCGCTCGATGCGCTGATGGACATGGGGCGTCCGAGCACCGTTCAGTTGGCCGTGCTTGTCGATCGCGGTCATCGCGAGCTTCCCATCAGGGCCGATTTTGTGGGAAAGAACGTTCCTTCGGCGGCAAACGAGAACGTGAGGCTTTTTCTCGAAGAATCAGACGGCCGTTCCGAAGTCGAGATATTGTCGGTGGCTCCAGGCGAGCGCATCGGCTCGGCGCCTTTGGGAGGGGAGTAGCCATGGCTTTTTCCCATATGCACATGCTCGATCTTTTCGAGTACACGCAAGATGACATCATGACGATCCTGCAGACGGCCGACCAGTTCCGTGCGGTGAACGAACGTCGCATCAAAAAAGTTCCCACGCTAAAAGGGTATACCGTCGTCAACATGTTCAACGAGCCGTCTACGCGCACGCGCTCGTCTTTCGAGATGGCCGAGAAGCGCTTGAGCTGCGATGTTCTCAATTTTGGCGGTTCGTCTACATCCACGGTGAAAGGCGAGAGTCTGGTGGACACCGTGAAGACGCTTTGTTCTTACAAAATCGATATGATCGTCGTGCGCGACAAGCACGCAGGCGCTCCGCATAAGGTTGCCGACGTTTCCGGCGTGCATGTCATCGATGCGGGCGATGGCAAGCATCAGCATCCAACGCAAGCGCTGCTTGATTTGTATACCATTTGGAAACGCAAGAGCTCGTTTGCGGGTTTGAAGGTGGGCATCGTGGGCGACATCGCTCATTCGCGCGTATGCGGATCGCTCATCCCCGCTCTTAAGAAGATGGGGTGCGAAGTGACGCTCGTCGCACCGCAGACGCTTCTTCCCGCGCGCCCCGACGTGCTGGGTGCTGATTATGTAAGCCACAGCATCGACGATGTCCTGCCCGATCTCGACGTTGTGTACATGCTGCGCATTCAAATGGAGCGTTTGGAAGGCGCGCCATTCCCCAGTTTGCGCGAATACAGCATGCTTTACGGCCTGAATGAGAAACGCTCAAAGCTCATGAGGCCCGATGCCATCGTGTGTCATCCCGGTCCGGTGAACCGCGGCGTCGAGCTCGATAGCTATATGGTTGATAATCCCGAGCGTTCCGTCATAACCGATCAAGTATATGCCGGTATGTTGGTGCGCATGGCGTCGCTCTATCTGCTTTTAGGAGGTAACGAAGATGGCCTTGGTGCTTAAAGGCGTTCGCGCAATCGATCCGCAGGTCGATCTTGATGCGATAAGCGATATCAAAATAGACTGCGGACACATCGTGGAAATCGCCCCCTCGGTTGCGGTCTCCGTGGATGACGAAGTCCGTGATATGGCGGGCAGAGTCTGCGTTCCCGGTCTTACCGATATCCACGTGCATTTTCGCGATCCCGGTTTGGAGTACAAAGAGGATATCGAGACAGGCTCGCGTGCTGCTGCCCACGGCGGCTTCACCGATGTGTGCTGCATGCCCAATACGTCGCCTTGCATCGATAACGGCGCAGTGGTCGAGTATGTGCGCTCGCGTGCCGAAGCGGTGGCTAAATGCCACGTGCATGTTGCAGGCGCTTGCACCAAAGATGAGGCTGGCGAGGCTCTTGCCGAGATGGGTGACATGGTTGCTCGCGGTGCTGTTGCTTTTACCGACGACGGGCGCGGCGTTCAGGGTGCGGGCATGATGCGACGCGTGATGGATTACGCCGCTCAGTTCGGCAAGGTTGTCATGAGCCATTGCCAAGATGAGAATCTTGTCGACAAGGGTCAGGTGAACGAAGGGGTCGCTTCCACGCGTCTGGCTCTTCAGGGTTGGCCTGCAGCTGGCGAGGAAATTCAGATCGAGCGCGATATCGAGATGAGCCGTCTCACGGGTTGCCCCATCCACATCCAGCATCTGACGACGGCTCACGCCGCCGAAATCGTGCGTCGCGGCAAGGCAGATGGCGTGCAGGTAACCTGTGAGGTGACGCCTCACCATCTTTTCTTGACAGAGGACGATATCACCGACGCTTACGAAACCAACCTTAAAGTGAACCCGCCCTTGCGCACCAAAGAGGATGCTTCGGCTCTCGTTGCCGCGCTCATCGATGGCACTATCGATTGCATCGTGACCGACCATGCGCCGCATGCCGAACATGAAAAAGACCGCGAGTTCGAGCTTGCGCCTTTCGGCATGACGGGTCTTGAGACCTCTCTCGGGGCGGTGCTCACCAATTTGGTGAATCCGGGAATCATCTCTTGGCAGCGGATGGTCGAGCTTATGGCTGTCAACCCTCGGGCGCTGCTGCAGATTCCGGCGGTGAGAATCGAAAAGGGCGGTATCGCCGACCTGACGATCATCGACCCATCGATGGAGTGGACGGTTGTGGCCGACGACTTCGAATCGAAGGCGAAAAATTCCGGCTTCATCGGCGCTCGCTTCAAAGGTCGCGCCACCGATGTGTACATAGCGGGCAAACCTTCGATGATCGATGGGGCTGTAACCGCTTAGCAATGGCATGTCAAGTATAGTTGTATCCAGTAATCATTCAGATCAAGGGAGTGAAAGCTAGTGAGCGAATTATCCCAGAAACTCTTCGAGCATACCTCCAAGCCCCAAGCGGGGCCTTGCGCCATAGCGCTTGAAGACGGCACGGTGTTTCACGGAACCGCCTGCGGTGCCGAAGGCGAAGCCTTCGGCGAGATCTGCTTCAACACCTCGCTCGAGGGTTATCTCGAGGTTTTAACCGACCCTTCCTATGCGGGACAGATCATCACCATGACTTACCCGCAGGTAGGAAACTATGGCGTGAATCCCGAGGATGCACAGTCGGCGAATCCCGCTCTTCGCGGCATGGTCGTGCGCGATATGTGCACTCATCCTTCAAATTGGCGCTCCACGGTTTCGCTGCCTGATTTCCTCAAACAGCATGGCATCGTCGCCATCGAGGGGATCGATACGCGCGCTTTGGTGCGCCACGTGCGTGATAACGGCGCCATGAAAGCCGTCATCTCCACGCAGGATGTCGATGACGCAAGCCTTGTAGCGAAGGCGAAGGCGAGCCAGTCGATCGTCGGCGTGAATCTCGCGGAAACCGTTTCTTGCGATGAGCCTTTTACCATGGGGGTTTCTGCGCTGCCTGCCTCCAAGGATTTCGCGCTTGCTACGGCGCCTGCATCGCGCTACAAGGTTGTGGCTTACGACTGCGGCGCCAAGCGCTCGATTCTCGAAGGGCTTGTGCGCGTCGGGTGCGATTTGACGGTCGTTCCTTGGAACACCCCGGCCGAGGATGTTTTGGCTGCCGGTCCCGATGGGGTTTTCCTGTCGAACGGACCGGGCGACCCCGAGGCCGTTGAGGAAACCTATGCCCAGGTGGAAAAGCTTTTGGGCAAGGTTCCCGTATTCGGCATCTGCCTTGGCCATCAGATGATTTCCAAGGCATGCGGCGCGCGCATCTCCAAACTGAAGTTCGGCCATCGTGGCGGCAACCATCCGGTTATGAACCTGCTTACCGGCCGCGTTGAGATAACGGCGCAGAACCACGGCTTCAATCTCGATTTCGATTCGCTGGGAAATCTTATTCCCGAAGAATCAGGTGGCGTTGCCGAGCATCAGCCCGATTTGCGTTTCTGGGTCGAGAAGGGCATTGCGCCGGTGGTTGCCAACGAGCGCTATGGACGCATTCGCCTTACGCATGTGAATTTGAACGACGGCACGGCCGAAGGCATCGCTTTGCTCGACATCCCCGCATTCTCGGTCCAGTATCATCCTGAGGCGAATCCCGGGCCGACTGATGCGCACTATCTTTTCACGGCGTTCACGCGTTTGATGGACGGTGATGCCGGTTATTTGAACATCGACATAGCGAAAGACCGTCTCGATGGTTGGAAATTCGGCGCTGCAGCCTCTGAGGCTGCTAGCCAAAAGGAGGAGCAGCATGCCTAAACGTACCGACATCAAGAGCATCCTGGTCATCGGTTCCGGGCCTATCGTCATCGGGCAGGCATGCGAGTTCGACTATTCCGGTGCGCAGGCGTGCAAGGTCTTGCGCGAGGAGGGTTATCGCGTCATCTTGGTCAACTCCAACCCGGCGACGATCATGACCGATCCGGGTTTGGCCGATCGCACCTACGTCGAGCCCATCACGCGTGATTTCGTCGAGAAAATCATCGCCAAGGAGCGTCCCGATGCCTTGCTTCCCACGCTCGGTGGGCAAACGGGTCTTAACACCGCGGTTGAGCTTGCCGAAGCGGGCGTGCTCGACAAGTACGGGGTCGAGATGATCGGCTGTGATCTGGCTGCCATTCAGCGAGGCGAGGATCGCAAGCTCTTCAACGACTGCATGGAGGAGCTTGGCATCGAGACGGCTCGTAGCGGCTATGCCTATTCGGTCGACGACGCGCTGCGCATCGTCGGCAAGCTTGGGTATCCTGTGGTGCTGCGTCCGTCGTTTACCTTGGGCGGCGCCGGTGGCGGCATAGCGCATGACGAGGATGAGTTGCGGCTCATCGTCTCGCAGGGTCTCGAGCTTTCTCCCGCCGGCGAGGTTTTGGTCGAGGAGAGCATCGAGGGATGGAAAGAATTCGAGATGGAGGTCATGCGCGATAAGGCCGGCAACGGCATCATCGTCTGCTCCATCGAAAATCTCGACCCCATGGGCGTGCATACGGGCGATTCGATTACCGTCGCTCCTGCTCAAACGCTTTCCGATGTCGAGTATCAGCGTATGCGCGTGGCATCGCTTGCCATTTTAGAGAAGATCGGCGTCGAGACCGGTGGATCCAACGTGCAGTTTGCCATCAATCCCGAAAACGGCCGCATGGTCGTCATCGAGATGAACCCGCGCGTCTCCCGCTCGTCCGCGCTTGCCTCTAAGGCAACGGGCTTTCCAATTGCTAAGGCGGCAGCTCGCTTGGCTGTGGGCTATACGCTCGACGAGATCGTGAACGATATCACCAAGGCGACCCCGGCTTGCTTCGAGCCCACCATCGACTACTGCGTAGTGAAGGTGCCGCGCTTCGCGTTCGAGAAATTCAAGGACACCGACGATACGCTTTCCACGCGCATGAAGGCAGTAGGCGAGATCATGTCCATAGGCCGTACCTTCGAGGAAGCGCTTGGGAAGGCGTTGCGTTCGCTCGAGAACGGTCGCAGCGGTTTCGGCGCCGACGGAAAGCAGCCCGCAGCGGCGGCGAAGGAAGACTATCTACCTTTGCTCAAGCGTCCCACGGCCGATCGCATCTACTATCTTGCCGATGCGCTTCGTGCTGGTTGGAGCGTCGAGGAGATTTGCGAGGTCACGAAGATCGACCCGTTTTTCGTTGGCTGCATGAGCGACATGGTCGCTGTTCAAGAGGCCCTGCGTGCCATTCCGTTCGATGCGCTCGATGCCGATACGCTGCGCGTGGCGAAAAGCTACGGCATCTCCGATGTCGAGATCGCTTGCTTGTGCGGATCAAACGAGCTCGATGTACGCGCCAAGCGCAAAGAACTCGGAGTTCTTCCGTCCTTCAAGACGGTTGACACGTGCGCAGCCGAATTTCCCAGCAAGACGGCTTATCACTATAAAACCTACGATGCCGCGGAAAGCGAGATCACGCGCAGCGACAAGAAGCGCATCATGATCTTGGGCGCGGGTCCCAATCGTATCGGTCAGGGCATCGAGTTCGATTATTGCTGTGTCCACGCAAGCTATGCGCTCGCCGAAGAAGGCTTCGAGACCATCATGGTCAATTGCAATCCCGAAACCGTCTCCACTGACTACGACACTTCCGATAAGCTCTACTTCGAGCCTTTGACCTACGAAGATGTGATGGACATCATCGATGTCGAGCAGCCCGACGGCGTTATCGTCACCTTAGGCGGTCAAACTCCGCTCAAGCTCGCCAAGCCGCTTGCTGATGCCGGCGTTCCTATCTTGGGCACTCAACCTGAGGCGATCGACCTTGCTGAGGATCGTGACCGTTTCGCCGCGGTGCTCGACGAGCTGCATATCACCTATCCTGCTTCGGGCGAGGCGTCTACTTTCGAGGAAGCTGTGCGTGTTGCCGATCAGATCGGTTTCCCGCTGCTGGTGCGTCCGAGCTATGTTCTCGGCGGGCGCGGCATGGCCATCGTCTACGATGGCGCCCAACTTGAGAAGTACATGGGCGAGGCCGCGAAGATATCGCCCGATCATCCGGTTTATCTCGACCGTTTCCTGGAGGCTGCGGTCGAGGTCGACCTCGATTGCATTTGCGATGGCGAGCAAGTATATATCGGCGGCGTTCTCGAGCATATAGAAGAAGCGGGCATCCATTCGGGCGACTCGGCCTGCTGCATCCCTCCGTTCGCGCTGTCCGAATCGCTGGTGCTGCGTTTGCGCAACGTCGCCAAGCAGCTGGCGATGCGTTTGGGCGTCAAAGGCCTTTTGAACATCCAGTTCGGCGTGAAAGATTCGACTATCTATGTGATCGAGGCGAATCCGCGCGCAAGCCGCACCGTCCCCTTTGTTTCCAAGGCGACGGGTGTGGCTCTTGCCAAGGCGGCGGCGCGCATCATGGCAGGTGAGAAGATTTCCGACCTGGGGCTTCCGGCCGACGATCGCAGGCTCGATCATTATTCGGTGAAGGAAGCCGTCATGCCGTTTGGTCGCTTCCCGGGTTCCGATGTCGTTTTGGGGCCCGAAATGAAATCGACGGGCGAGGTCATGGGCATTGCGAACAACTTCCCGTCGGCTTATGCGAAGACGCAGCTGGCAATCGATTATCAGCTGCCGAAAATCGGCACGGTGTTCGTAAGCGTTGCCGACCGCGACAAGCGCAACATCGTTCCCATCGTGCGCGATTTCAGCCGGTTGGGTTTCAAGGTGCTTGCCACGGGCGGTACAGCGCAGGCTCTTTCCGCTGCGGGCGTGCCCTGCGAACGCGTTTTGAAGGTTCGCGAAGCGCAGCAGCGCACAGATGGGGAAGAAAAGAGCATTCTCGATCTCATCGCCAATGGCGAGGTCGATCTCATGATCAACACGCCGTTCGGGCACGAAACGCGTGGCGACGGCTATGAGCTCCGTCTGGCTGCCGTGCGTCACGGCGTGCCTTACGCGACGACGCTTTCCGGTGCTCAAGCGCTTGCGCAGTCGCTCGAGGTCGTGCGCGAAACCGGCTTGAACATCGTTGCTTTGCAAGATTTCGATCAGTGGGCTTAAGGTGGATGCCCTATGACGCAATTGGTTAACGAAAACACCAAGCTGCTCTCAAACGAGCAGCTTGGTCCGCGGCTTTATCTCATGAAACTCGAAGCCCCCGTCATTGTCGGAAAGATTCTCCCTGGTCAGTTTGTGCATATGCGCATTCCCGGAATGGCCGATCATATCCTGCGCAGGCCCTTTTCGGTTTATGCATGGGATGTCGATGCGGGTACGATCGACGTGCTGTATCAAACGGTGGGCTTCGGCACCGATCACTTGACCACGATCGAGCCTGACACAGGGCTTGGCGATTCCATCGAGCTCATAGGCCCCATCGGCAGCGCATGGTCCCCCGTTGTCCACGGTTCCGACGTAAAGGCCGGTAAAGCGCTGATCGTCGGTGGCGGCGCCGGCGCGCCTGCGCTTTTCATGCTGGCCAAACAGCTTAAAGACGCCGGTAGCCAGGTCGAAGTCGTTTTGGGTGCGGCAAGCAAGGACATGCTGGTTTGCAAGGATCGTTACGAGGACATGCTGCAAAAGCCCGTTCTCGCTGCGACTGATGACGGGTCTTTCGGGCGCGCGGGTTTTTGCACGTCGCTGGTCGAGGAAGAGCTCGCCAAATGCGCGCAAGCTGATTTTGCCCCTTATGATTACGTTGCGACATGCGGGCCCAACCCGCTTATGCGCATCGTTGCCGACTTGGCAGCGAAAGCCGGTGTGTATTGCGAGGTTTCCACCGAGCGCCGCATGGCATGCGGTGTGGGAGCCTGCCTTTCCTGCGTGGTCGATACCACCGAGGGGAAGAAACGCTCCTGCGTCGATGGCCCTATCTTCGATGCGAAGAAGGTGATTTGGTGATGGAATCGAACACTATCGTCACTGCACAAGGGGTGGTTGCGGCTCCGCGCAAAACCAAGGTTGCCTTGGAGGTCAACTTGGGCGGTCTTGCTATGAAAAACCCTGTGACCACGGCTTCCGGCACGTTTGCTGCCGGTCGCGAATTCGCCGACTTCGTTGATGTTGCGGCTCTTGGCGCCGTGACCACGAAGGGCGTGTCCTTGAATGGCTGGGAAGGCAATGCGTCCCCTCGCATCGCCGAGACGCCAAGCGGCATGCTGAATTCCATCGGACTGCAAAATCCTGGAGTACGGCACCTGAAGGAAGTTGAGTTGCCATGGCTCGCCGAAGCGGGTGCGACCACCATCGTAAACGTGTCAGGTCATAGTTTTCAAGAATATGTCGACGTTATAAGCGCCCTTGAGGACGTTTCGAGCGTCGGTGCTTATGAAGTGAATATCTCGTGTCCCAACGTGGACGCTGGCGGCATGAACATGGGCACCAACACAGAAAGCGTGGAAAAGGTCGTCTCTCTTTGCCGTGCAGCGACCAAGCGCCCGCTTATCGTGAAACTTACCCCCAACGTTACCGATATCACCGAAATCGCGCGTGCGGCCGTTGCCGCCGGTGCCGATGCTCTTTCGATGATCAACACGCTTATGGGCATGGCTATCGACGCCGAGCGCCAACGCCCTCAGCTGGCTCGTGTGGTGGGAGGGCTTTCCGGCCCTTGTGTGAAGCCCGTTGCCTTGCGTGCGGTCTGGGAAACGCATAAGGCCGTCGAAGTTCCGATTCTCGGCATGGGCGGCATCAGCACGGGAACCGATGCCATCGAATTCATTTTGGCGGGCGCGACTGCCGTTGCGGTCGGCACGGCCAACTTCGTCGATCCCGCAAGCACCGTCCACGTCATCGACGGCATCGTCGATTATTGCGAACGCCACGGCGTAAACGACGTCAACGAGCTGAGAGGAGCTCTTAAATGCTAAACGACTTCAATGAAATCCCCGCTCGCGACCGCATCATCGTTGCTTTGGACTGCTCTGCCGATCAGGCAATGCGCTTGGCCGATCAGCTTATGGGCAAGGCGAAATGGATCAAAATCGGCATGACGCTTTATTATGCATGCGGACCTTCGATCATCCATTACATGAAAAAACTCGGCTTCAATGTGTTTCTCGATCTGAAACTGCACGATATTCCTCATCAGATTCACGGAGCGGCGTTTTCCGCGGCAACCGAAGGCGCTGACATGATCACTATGCACACCCTTGGCGGCGAGAAGATGCTTGAAGCCGGTCAAGACGGCGTCAACAAAGCCTGCGAGCTTGTTGGCCGCGAAAAAACCATCACGTTGGGCATCACCGTTCTTACGAGCATGGATGACGAAGCGCTATCTCAGGTGGGTATTCATCGCAGTGCGGCCGAACAGGTCGATCTTCTTGCCGAAGTTGCGCGCACATCGGGCATCTCGGGCGTTGTCGCATCTCCGCAGGAGGCGTCGATGCTGCGTGAGTTGCTGGGTCCCGATGCCTATATCGTCACCCCGGGTGTTCGTCCCAAGGGTTCCGATAAGGGTGACCAAAGTCGCGTAGCCACGCCGGCCGAGGCGTTTGCGGCAGGCGCTTCGCACATCGTCATCGGTCGCCCGATCACTCAGGCAGACAACCCCGCCGAGGCTTTCGAGGCTATTGCTGCCGAGCTCGATTAGCAGGTTGCCGGCTATCGTTTTTAGCGGGCATCTGTTATCGATTCCCTGATAGATGCCCCTATGACATGTGTGTGCCCGTTGTAGTTTCGGGCGAATTTGCAAGGTTGTAATCGGGTTATGCTAAATTGTGCAAGTCGAAATTCCACCGCATGTGCGGGGTTTCTTACGAATGAATCAAAGGAGCATGACAATGGCAATTCCTCAACTCAGCGCCGATGAGCGTAAAGCTGCTCTTGAGAAAGCTAAGGCGGCTCGTATCAAGCGTGCAGAAGTTCGCGATCAGCTGAAAAGCGGCAAGCTCACCGTCAAGGATGTTCTCGATCAAAAAGATGATCCCGTTATCGGTCGCATGAAAGTTTCCACCCTTATCGAAACCCTTCCAGGTTATGGCAAGGCTAAGTCGGAAAAGGTCATGAGCGAGTTGCAGATCGCCGAGAGCCGTCGTCTGCGCGGTTTGGGCGCTCGCCAAGAAGCTGCTTTGCTCGAGCGTTTGGCCTAGCATCTATGCGACGAGGCAATCTGTTTGTGATATCTGGGCCATCAGGTGCTGGCAAAGGCACGCTGGTGGCTCGTCTTTTGCGCGAGGTTCCCGATTCGTGGGTTTCCGTTTCCGCTACCACGCGCAAGCCTCGTGAAGGCGAGATCGACGGCGTTCATTATCATTTCCTCACGAAAGAAGCCTTTCAAGAGCTTGTCGATAACGATGGCTTGCTCGAATGGGCTACGTATTCGGGGAATAGCTACGGCACTCCACGGACTTTCGTCGAGCAGCATATGGCTGCAGGCGAGCAGGTGATTTTGGAGATCGAGGTGCAGGGCGCCATGCAGGTGAAGTCGCGCATGCCCCAGGCGCATCTTGTCTTTATCGAGCCTCCTTCTTTGGAAGAGCTCGAGACGCGTCTTCGCGGGCGAGGTACCGAATCTGAAGAAGATATCGAGAAGCGTCTGGCGACGGCAAAAGTGGAGCTTTCCCGCAAAATGGAGTATGATGTTCGCTTGGTGAATGATGACCTTGATCGCGCAAGCGCCGAGCTTGTGAAATTGGTCAACGAATACGCAGAAGGAATACGAGGTTAGATTCAAATGTCCCTGATTGAACCGAAAATCGATAAATTGCTTGATGAGACGGATAATGACCGTTTCCTTCTGTGCGCTCTTGCTTCCAAGCGCGCACATGACATCAACGATATGATGCGCGGTCAGCGTGATCGTGCCGTTCAGCTGCAGACCGCTGTCGAAATCGCTCGCGCTACCAATAAAAAGCCGCTCAGCATCGCCTTTGCCGAGATTGCTCGCGAGGATGTTTCTTACAATCCCGATTCCATCGACGTGAAGAATCACTAGAGTTCGAGATGGCAGAACATCATCAGCGCATTGTTCTCGTGCATTATCACGAGATTGGACTCAAAGGGCACAATCGTTCGAAATTCGAGATGCGGCTGCTGAAAAACATCGAGGCGCTCCTCGATGGATATCCTATCGTGACTATCCATCGTTTTTCGGGGCGTCTCGTTGTTTTTCTGCGCGAGGGCACCGGTGCGGAAACGGCGCTCGAGATATCGCGCATCTTGTTGAAGGTGCCCGGTGTTGCTCGCATATCGTGCGGTTATAAGTGCGAGCGTATACTGGACGTTATGTGCAGTGTCGCGGTGAGCGCGCTTTCCGAGGTCGATGATTTCGAGACATTCAAAGTGGCGGCACGACGCAACCATACCGATTTCGAAACCGATTCGATGCAGATGAACCAAATCGTCGGTTCTGCTTTATGCGAAGCTTTCCCCGAAAAGAAAGCGAAGATGAAGCATCCTGATGTGACCGTCGGTGTCGAAGTGGTGCAAAATGCCGTCTTCATTTACGCGCGAAGCGAACGCGGTGTCGGTGGTTTGCCTGTTGGAAGCTCGGGCAAGGTGGTGGCGCTTTTGTCGGGCGGCATCGATTCTCCCGTGGCGCTTTGGCGCATCGCACGCCGCGGTGCAGTGTGCATCGGCGTGCATTTCAGCGGGCGTCCGCAAACCTCTGATGCAAGCGAATATCTAGTTGATGACATCGCTCATGTACTCGAAAAGTCCGGTTGCATCGCTCGTGTGTACGTAGTTCCTTTCGGCGACTATCAACGGGAGATATCGCTTAAGGTGCCGCCTTCGCTGCGCATCGTCATGTACAGGCGTTTGATGTTTCGCGTTGCCGAGGAGATCGCCCGCCGCGAGCATGCAGGTGCGCTTGTTACGGGGGAGAGCTTGGGGCAGGTTGCGTCGCAAACGCTTGACAACATCACTTGCACCAACGCTGTTGTGGAGATGCCTGTTTTCAGGCCGCTTATCGGTACTGATAAGCTTGAGATAATCGAGGATGCGCAAAGACTTGGGACGTTCGAGCTGTCTTCTCAAGATGCGCCTGATTGCTGCACCTTGTTCATGCCGCGCAACCCTGAGACCCATGCGAAGCTTGCCGACGTCGAGGCCGCTGAGGCAAGTTTGCCCATTGACGAGTGGGTAGATGCGATTGCCGATTCTGCCGAACCCCATGATTACGCTTGTCCTGCTTACAAGCCAAAGCGTGTCAAAGGGATTTCGGCGGGGCAAAACGATTCTTCCGCTAGCACCGATCAAAAGAAGCTCAGCATAGACGGCGTGCCCGTTGCTTGATTGAGCGCGAGCAATATTTGTTATCTGCACGAGAGGGAACGATTTGATTCGTTCTCTCTTTTTTGTTTGACTCGATGGTAAAACCTGCTGGATGAATACCGACTCCTGTTTGAAATCCCGTTGGTTTTAAATGATATCTCCGTTGGACTCCTTTTTTAACATGCTCTTGAAGGAGGTTTCCATGAGTGGTTATCGCGAGGATTCACTTGATTTGATACGGGAAAAGCTTTCTTTCGGGAAACATTCTCCCATTGCTGTTACGGCAGTCGTTCTCGTACTTGTTTTGCTTTTGGTTGCTGTGGTCGTGTTTCTTTTCAAGGGCGCAAGCACGCCTTCTTTCGTCGTCGAAAAGTCATCGACGACAAGCTCGTTTGATAGCGGCGATAGCAAAGCAAATGAAGGGTCGACTCATGACCAAAAGAGCATATCGGTGCATGTCGCCGGTTGCGTTTTAAATCCGGGGATGTACAGCATCGCAGAAGGTGCGCGTGTAAACGATGCGATTGAGCTCGCGGGTGGCTTTAACGATGACGCGGATCAAGATCGAATCAACTTAGCTCGCGTTTTGTCCGATGGCGAGCAGATAGTCGTTCCATCTAAAAACGATTCGTCGGGAAATGGCGGCGCGTCTGCGGATTCCCCCGAAAGCGCCACGGGCGTTTCTGTGACAATTTCCAAGGTGAACGTGAACACTGCGGATGCCGCTGAACTCGATGCGATACCAGGGGTTGGGCCATCGCTTGCGAAAAAGATAGTGTCGGATCGCGACGCGAACGGTCCTTTCAAAAATATCGATGAACTCGCGCGGGTTTCAGGAATCGGCGATAAAAAACTTGAAGGCATGCGCGAATACGTGACGGTTGGCTGAGGGCATGTCGGCCGCGGTGAAAAAAGATGTATCTGGTTTGGTTGAACCTCACAGGCCGGCGTTGCCGCCCTTGTTTCTTGTCGGGCTCGCATTTTGGTTCGCATGCGCAACGGTTTTGTCGATGGTTCGTGCAAGCGGTGTCGATTCGGTGCGCGGACTTTTCGTTGTTGCCGCGTTTTTAACGGCTGTATCCATCGTCGCCCTTCTGTTCGGCCTTCGAAAAAAGATCTCGATCTTGCCTTTTCTGTTGATGGCTTCATCGATTGGGTTTTTGCTGGGTGCGGCAAGCGCTTGCCAATTGAAAATCCAAGAAGATGCGATTGGTGATTCTGGTATGAATTCGGGCCTGGTTAGGCTTGAAGAGGACGCTAAGAAAGGCACTTATGGGTGGGAATGCCTCGCTCGCTTGGAAACTGGCGCAAGTGATGGGGTCATGGTTCTCTTACGTATGAAAGATAGCGTTAAAGGGGAGAACGCTCTTCGCTATGGGGATAGCTACAACGTCTCTTTCTCCCTTAAGTCGCCTCATTTCGAGAGTAGTGCCTACTGCTGGAATAAAGGGGCTTGCGCGATTGTCGATGCGAGCTTGCTTGAATCCGGTAGCCAAGAGGCGCTTGGTGGGATGATTCTGAGCGTGAGAAATCGAGCAATCGATGGATTTGAAGCTATAGGTGGCGAAGATGCTGCGGTGCGCGAGCCAGCCGCTTTTCTTGCGGCTATATCGTGCGGGTACCGCAGCGATCTTTTCGATTCGTCGTTTTATGACGCTGTGAAAAAATGCGGGCTCGCTCATCTCGTCGCCGTTTCTGGCGCACATCTTGTGGTCGTGTCGTCGTTTGTTTCGAGCTTGCTTGTTGCATTGCGTTTGCCGAGAAGAGCTGTTTTCGGCGTTTCGGCGATAACGATATTTGCGTATTTGGTGTTGGCCGGATGTCCTGTTTCTGCTCTTCGTGCAACTGCGATGAGCCTTGTCGGTTCGAGTTCGTTTTTGAGTGGGAGACGGCCGTCGTCTCTTAATGCGCTGGGGCTTTGTGCTTTGATGCTTATTTTGCTTTCGCCGCAAACGGCCCTTTCGGTTTCATTTCTTCTTTCGTTTGCATCGACTGCGGGAATCGTCTTGTTCTCATCGTATATCGCTTACGCTTTGCGAGTTCTTGTTAGAAACATGCCGCTATTGCTTGCTGGTCCATTGTCGCTAACGATAGCCTCGAATCTAGTTTGCCTTCCTATTTCGATATCTTTGTTCAGCCAGTTGCCCCTTGTTGCGCTGTTCGCGAATGTGGTGTGCGGGCTTGCTTTCACGCCGTTGTGTCTCGTGGCTTTGCTCTACGGGCTGGTAGCGGCGCTTCTTCCGTCGTTGGCGTGTTCGGCATCGGGGCTTGTCGTGGTGCCGACAAAGGTGTTTTGCGCTTTAGTGCGAGGTATTTCGACTCTGCCATATTCTTGCATCCCGATAACATGCGATTGGGCTTTGGCGGTTGTGCTCGCTTTGGGTCTGCCATTTCTCTTCTGGGTGTTTTGGCCTAAAATCACGCGATCCCGGGCTTTTGCTGCGACATTTTGCACGTTTTCGGTATTGCTGCTATTTGTTTTCGTCATCCCGATAGATGCCGGAACGCGAATCGTCATGCTCGACGTGGGGCAGGGCGATGCCTTTTTGGTGCAGAGCAAAGGTTCGACGCTTCTTATCGATACAGGCAATCAAGACAAGCGTCTTCTAGAAGCCTTGGCGCGAAACAACGTGAGAAAAATAGATGCCGTGCTTGTGACGCATGCAGATGATGATCACTGCGGTTCGCTGAAAGCTCTCTCAGCTTCCGTAAGCGTGGACAACATCATCCTCGCTTCCGATGCACTGGAGAGCAACGAGGCGAATTACCAGAAACTGCAAAAGGCCGCTGCAGCTTCTGCGCAAAGCATCTTGACTGTTGAGGTGGGGGATACGTTGCGCATCGGTGACATCGCCTTGCGTGTTGTGTGGCCTAAAGGATTTGCAAATAAAGGAGGAAACGCCGATAGCGTTTGCTGCATGGCATTCGCCGATATCGACGAGGATGGAATCGCCGACTATAGGGCGCTTTTTACCGGGGATGCTGAAACGACGGAACTTGAGCAGATCGTAAAAGAAGGCGATATTGCGGATATCGACATACTGAAAGTACCTCATCACGGCTCGAAGACGGGAATAAATGACGATTTGGCGCGACGGCTTAGCCCGAAGGTGGCGCTTGTTAGCGTTGGGGCGGGCAATCGCTATGGCCATCCTAATGACGAAGTTATGACGTCATTGGAAAACGCAGGATCGCAGATAATGCGAAGCGACGAGCAGGGGGATGTTTCATGCAGAATGACGGCAGACGCGATGGAGGTGGTGGTGCAACGATAAAATGCAGGCATGGCCAGCGATCTTCTTAATGTTTACCTTGCCGTAGGCGAGGATGTCCTTAAGCGGCAGCGTGTGATCGAGCGTTTGCATAAACGCTTGGAAAGCTATGGCGATATCTCGTTCAACGACGATGTTTTCGAACCCGAAACCACCACGGGTGCCGCAATCGTGGCGGCGTGCAATACGCTGCCGTTTGCAAGTGAGGTTCGGTTGGTCGAGGTTCGTGATGTCGACAAACTGAAAAAAGCCGATGCTGAAGAGATTGCAAAATACCTAGCTTCTCCATGTGAATCTACCATTCTGATTCTTTCGGGCTGCAAGCTTGCTAAAAACACCAAGCTTTATAAGACTATCGCCAAATTCGGGAACAAGGCGATCATCGATTGCGCCCCTATGCGACGTGCCGATTTGGTGAAGTCGCTTCGCTCAATGGCGGTTTCTCATGGTTTCACGATGACGCCTGCCGCATGCGAAAGGCTCGTCGATCTTGTTGGTGAAGATACTATTCGCATCGATACCGAGCTCAAAAAGCTGGCTTTGTCGCATAACGGAAACGACCCCGTAACCGATAGCGAAGTTGCGTCGTTGGTGGCTCAAACGGCGGAAGCGAAGCCATGGGATTTCGTCGACGCCTTTTCGGCGCGCAACATCGCCCGTTGTTTCCATCTCTTGCCATTGCTCGAGTCATCGTCGCCTTATTCGCTAATGGCGCAGTGTCAAACGCGTATTCGTGAACTGCTTTGCGCCCAGACGCTCGAGCGCCGTGGTTGCGCGCGGGATTTGCCGACGGTGCTGAAGATGCCGCCTTGGCGCGTTAAAAATCATCTACGTTGGGCGCGCGGCTTTACGGAGCGCGAGCTTGTGCAGGCTCTTTCTTCTTCGCGCGATGCTGAAAAACGTATGAAAAGCGGTGCTGATCCCAAGCGGGAATTCACCAATTGGTTTTGCTCGGTGGCGATTCGTCGATAGACGATTCGCCATTACTTCATGGCGGCGAAAACCCAAGGATGCTTTGTTCTTTGAAGAGGGTTGCTGCTATTTACCTCGTAAATAGCGAAGAGGGCTGCTTCGTATGAAACAGCCCTCTTCGTCAAGCGATTATTTGCTTCGGGATGCTATTCAGCGGCCTCTTCGCCTTCAGCCTTTTCAGCCTCGGCGGCAGCAGCGGCTTTCTTCTCAGCAGCAGCTTTCTCGGCCTTCTTCTGAGCCTTGACGCGCTTTTCCTTTTCGGCGTTTGCAGCAGCGTAAGCCTCTTTGCGGGCAGCTTTTGCAGCAGCTTTCTTGTTGCCGGTCTTCTCTTGCTTTTTGGGTTCGGGCTTCACGTAAGCGGCACGCACTTCATCGGTGACGATGGTGTTGGCGACGGCCATAACGCCGCTCTTGCGGTTAGCGGCCTGGTTCTTGTGGATGACGCCCTTGGAAGCAGCCTTGTCGAGCAGACGGCAAGCGTTCAGAGCGGCAGCGTAAGCCTCGGTTGCATTGCCAGCCGCAACAGCTTCGCGGACGCGACGCACGGCGGTCTTCAACTCGGATTTGGTCGCGCGGTTGGTCTGACGAGACTTCTCGTTGGTGATGATGCGCTTTTTCTGGCTCTTGATGTTTGCCATTTTTCGAAACCCTTTCGTTTCTACCTTTATGAACTTGATTGCATTGCAATCGGCGGTGCCAAGCGGGAGACGAAAGAGATGCGAATGCACGGATGACAGATTGGCATACGGCGGCGTTAAGCTTGCTTCGTATGCGGAACGGACAGGTTTTCCCGTTCAAGTAGCCAATCGGCCATCCGGCACCACGATGATCCTTCGTGCAGCCTTGTCTGCGGATTCACGTTAAAACGTGAACGCATGCCGGACACGCAATTGCTTAGGATAGCAAAGTCCGCCCCACTATGCACTATCGAATTGCAAGTTGTGCAGATGAATGCATATTTTTGCCGCTCGGCTAGCTGGCTGGTAGAATTCAGTCAGCAAAAGCGCGCGCTTTGAATGTGCGCTCCCGATAAATTGTGAAAGTTCAGGTTATGACAGACCCTTCGCACATCCGAAATTTCAGCATAATCGCCCACATCGATCACGGTAAATCGACCCTCTCCGATCGCATTCTCGAGCTTACGGGCACCGTTTCGAAGCGCGATATGCAAGCGCAGCTGCTCGACAGCATGGACATCGAGCGCGAGCGCGGCATCACCATCAAAAGCCAAGCGGTGCGCGTAAGCTACACCGCTGACGATGGCGAGGTATATCAGTTCAACCTTATTGACACCCCTGGTCATGTCGACTTTACTTATGAGGTGAGCCGCAGTTTGGCTGCTTGCGAGGGTGCTGTTTTGGTGGTCGATGCCACGCAGGGCGTCGAAGCGCAAACCGTCGCGAACGCCATGATGGCTATGAACGCGAACCTCGAGATCATCCCCCTCATCAACAAAATCGACCTTCCCTCTGCCGAGCCCGAGCGCGTGAAAGCCGAGATAGAGGATGGTCTTGCCATACCCGCCGACGATGCGGTCTTGGCTAGCGGCAAAACGGGGGAGGGCGTGCACGATCTGCTCGAAGCCATCGTGTACAGCATTCCCGCCCCCGAAGGGGATGCCGATGCTGCGCTGCGTGCGCTTATCTTCGATAGTTATTTCGATCCGTATCGTGGCGTCGTCGCTTTGGTTCGCGTTGTCGACGGCAGCATGAAGAAGGGCCAGAAGCTCCGTCTCATGTCTGCTGGGAAAACCATTCTTGCTGAGGAAGTGGGCGCGCGCCATCCCGCCGAAGAACCCCTGCCCGAACTTGCTGTGGGTGAGGTGGGTTATCTGGTGACCGGCCTAAAAGATCTCTCGCATGTAAAGGTGGGCGATACCATCACGCTTGCCGAGGGTGGCGTCGAGGAGCCTTTGCCGGGCTATCGCGAGGCGAAGCCGATGGTCTACACCGGTTTGTTCCCTATCGATTCCGACCAGTACGAACCGCTTAAAGAGGCACTCGAAAAGCTTTCCCTCAACGACCCCGCGCTTATCTGGGAACCTGAGAAGTCCCATGCACTGGGTTTCGGTTTCCGCGTGGGATTTTTGGGGTTACTGCACATGGAAGTGGTGAAAGAGCGTCTTGAGCGCGAGTTCAACCTCGATCTTCTGGCAACGGCTCCGTCGGTCGAATACCACGTCTTTCGCCATGGCGGCGAGATGATCAGCTTGCATTCTCCCCAGGAGATGCCCGACGCCAGCGAAATCGAGCATATCGAAGAGCCTTACCTCAAGGCCAAGATCCTCATCCCGCCCGATTATGTCGGTGCCGTCATGGATCTTACCGTTGCCCGCCGCGGCACTTTCGTCACCATGAACTACTTGTCGCAGCATACGGTCGAGATGCTTTGGGAGATTCCGCTATCAGAGCTCATCATGGATTACTTCGACAAGCTGAAATCGAATACGAAAGGGTATGCAAGCCTTGATTACGACTTTGCTGGATACAAGCGCTCTGAACTGGTAAAACTCGATATTTTGCTTTCGGGGAAGCCCATTGATGCGCTCAGTTTCATCGTCCACAAGGACAAGGCTTACGATCGTGGTCGCGTGCTGACCGAGAAGCTGAAAGAGATCATCCCGCGTCAGATGTTCGAGGTGCCTATCCAAGCTGCCGTTGGAGGACGCGTTTTGGCGCGCGAAACCGTGAAGGCGAAGCGCAAAGACGTCCTTGCGAAATGCTACGGCGGCGACATCAGCCGCAAGCGCAAACTGCTCGAGAAGCAAAAAGAGGGTAAGAAGCGCATGAAGAGCATCGGCAACGTGGAGGTTCCGCAGGAAGCGTTCATGGCTATCCTGAAGGTGGATGATTAGTTAAGCGAGAGCTGGCTTAGAGGCTAAAGAACATGAGCGAAGAAGAAAACAATTGGTTGGATGACGCGTTCGACGACGAGAAAAATCGCGCCGAGCAATCGAGCATGGCGGGTTCTTCCAAGCTTGCCGTGGGTGTCGGTTGCTTTGCCGCCGTCGTTTTGCTTGTCGCCGCGCTGGTTTTGGGCGCCAGCCTTTTGGGCGCCATCGCAAAAGTTTAGGCGATGGGCCATGGTCGCGCTTTCTGGATATTTCGATTCGCACAAGCTTTTGCTCGCGCCCATGGCGGGAGTAAGCGACGTTGTCTTTCGTAAAATCAATCGCGAGTTCGGCGCGGATCTCACTTATACCGAGATGGTTTCTGCCAAGGGACTTTCTTACGCCAACGAGAAAACGCGTCACCTAATCGACCTCGATGATGCCGAAGACCAGGTTGCTGTGCAGATCTTTGGCCACGAACCTGATGTCATGGCCAAGCAGGCTGCATGGATAGAAGACGAACTGGGCGAGAGGCTCGCCTATATAGACGTGAACATGGGCTGCCCGGCTCGAAAAATAGTCTCGAAAGGCGATGGGTCGGCACTCATGAATGCCCCTGCGCTCGCCGAGGACATCGTGCGTGCGGTTTCGCGTGCTGTCGAGCATCCGCTGACCTGCAAGTTTCGTCGTGGCTACAAAGTGGGTGAAGAATCTTGCGTCGAGTTCGCCAAGCGCCTTGAGCAGGTGGGCGCCGCTGCTTTGACGGTGCATGGTCGTTTCGCTATGCAGATGTATGCGGGCAAGGCCGATTGGGGTGCCATCGCGCGCGTGGTTTCCGCCGTCGCCGTTCCCGTAGTGGGCAATGGCGACGTCGTCTCCGGCGATGACGTTTTGCGTATGCTCGACCAGACGGGATGCGCCGCCGTGATGATCGGCCGCGGTGCCGAGGGCAACCCGTGGCTATTCGCCGAAGGTCAGGCAGCCCTTGCGGGCGAGGCGTTTGCGGGGCCGACCATTCTCGAACGGTTGGATATGGCCAGGCGTCATGCAAGCATGCTCAACGCGCTAACGCCTCGTAGCATGGTGAAGATGCGCAAGCATGCCATGTGGTATGTCGCGGGGTTGCCTGGCGCCTCTGCGGCTCGCGCGCGCTTCAATTACTGCAACACGCTCGAGGATTTCTATCAGGTGTTCGACGAACTCGAAGGATATATCGATGCAGCGCCTGCAAGCTGCTGATGGAGGAAGACATGCCGCACGATCCCTACCGGGCGCTTTATGTGCATATACCGTTTTGCAAGAGCCGTTGTGCCTATTGCGATTTCACCACGCAGGCGATAGCGTCCGATTCGCCGGAGATCGATGCCTATATCGAAGATATCATCTTGCAGATCCGCCGCAAATCGAAAGCCGAAGAGCTTGGGCAGATCGAGACCATCTATATCGGTGGCGGCACTCCTAGCTATATCGGCCTTTCGCGCTTGTCGAGCTTGCTTTACGGCATATCGCTTTCGGTGATCACCACTCACGACGATATGGAATGGACGATGGAGGCTAACCCCGAAAGCCTTTCCGAGCGCATGGTGAAAGACATCTGGGCGATGGGTGTGAACAGGCTTTCCATCGGTGTTCAAAGTTTTGACGACGAGGTGCTTTCGACCATCTGCCGTGCGCATGATGCCGCAGCGGCACGCAAAGCCATCGAGCTTGCGCATGCGCGGTTCGAGAACGTGAGCGTCGATTTGATGTGCGGGATCCCCGGGCAAAGCATCGAGTCGTTTAGGGAGAGCGTTCGCACTGCGATCGATCTGGGTGTTACCCATATAAGCGTATACCCGCTGACGATCGAGCCTCATACGCTTTTTCATAACCAGGTTGTTGCGGGCATTATCGACGAACCCGATGACGATATCGAGGCCATGCAGATGAAGCTGGCGTCAGAAGAACTTGCGCGCGCAGGATTCGAACGTTACGAGGTGGCAAGCTACGCGAAGCCCGGGTACGAGTGCAGGCACAACATAGCTTATTGGACGGGCGTGCCTTATATAGGTTTCGGGACCAGCGCTGCGACCATGACCCAAAACGCCACGCGCCGCATGCGCCTCAAAGACGGCGCGGTCACCGATGATTTGTCGCGCAAGGAGATGGAAGCCGAGGACTTGATGCTGGGTATGCGCATGACCTGTGGCGTCACGGGGGAAAGAATCGCTCAGGCGCGGCAATATCTGACCAGTGTCGATGAAGCTTTCGCTCGGCTGCAAGAAGAAGGCCTGGTTGTCCCCAACATAGCCGGCGGCTTTTCTCCCACCGAACGCGGCTGGCTTTGCGGAAACGATCTTTACGGCGAGCTTTTCGATCTCGCATGATTCACCTAGAAAGTAACGTTTCGGTACGAAAAAGGGCTAGTTGGGGCATTTTTTAGCACTCCAACCTTTAGGCTGCTAGAATACATTTTGCTGTCTGCGAAGACGGCTGATTCTGCATGTCGAAAAGCAAACGGGAAAAGGGGTGAATGCAATGCTTTCCGATAGACGTCAGCGCGTGTTGTCAGCGCTTATCGAGGAATACGTTGCGCGCGCTTTACCCGTTGGCTCTCGTACGTTAACCGAGCGCTATCGTTTAGGCGTGAGCTCCGCTACGGTGCGAAACGAGCTGTCAGTGCTCGAAGAGCAAGGCTACATATCTCAGCCCCATACCTCGGCCGGGCGCATTCCCACCGATTTCGGGTATCGTGCCTTCGTTGACGACCTCATTGGTTCGGGTGCTATTTGCGAAGATGAGAAATCGCGTGCCGCGGTTGCCAGGCTGCGCAACAGCGCTCGCGAACTTGACGATTTGATGGAACGCACCTCGTCTGCGCTCACGCATCTTACCGATTGTCTCTCCATCGTGCTTGCTCCGGCGCTTGTGGAGCACGAGCTCAAGCAGATCACGCTTATCTCGCTTGACGACCATTGCGCCGTTCTCGTCATCGTTGCGAAGTCGGGCGATGTTTTCAACAGGCGGATCGAATTCAATAGATGCGTTGCCTCCGATGAGCTTGCAGAGGTTCAGCGCGTTGTCAACCGCGCTTTCTGTGGGGGCGAGCACACGGATTTCGCAAGCGTTGCCGCCGAATTCAGGGAACGCGGGCGCACCGACCCCCTCCTTGGTTTGGTTATCGACGAGATCGCCGCATGCCTTGCAGAAAACGAAGTCAATCATTCGCACAGCTTGGGGATGACGGCGCTTATGCGCAAGCCCGAGTTCAGCCGAACCGAGGCTTTGTTGCCCGTTATCCAGGCTCTTGATGACGATACCGTGCTCATGCAGCTGTTCGACACCGCCGAGAAAAACGGCGACCCGATTGTGAAAATCGGCAGCGAAAACGAATCCGAACTGCTCTCGGGTGTTTCGGTTGTGGCAAGCCGTTATGGTAGAGGCGATTCCGAGGGAGTCGTTGCCGTTATCGGTCCCACGCGTATGGATTACTCGCGTGTGCTCAAGGCGGTTCGCATCGCTTCGAGCGCGCTTGACGACGATTGATGGTAAGTTATTTGCTTGGCGCTATCTGCCCTTGCTTGTGATAGAAAGGTTTCAACTTCCATGGCCAAAGATCTTTACGAAGTTCTCGGTGTTTCCCGCGATGCGACCGAGGACGAGATAAAGAAGGCGTTTCGCCGTCAGGCGCGAAAGCTTCATCCCGACGTCAATAAAGCCGAGGATGCCGAAGAGCAGTTCAAAGAGCTCAACGAAGCCTATGACGTGCTCTCCGATGCGAATAAACGCGCAGCTTACGACAGATTCGGCACCATTCCCGGCGCCGCTAGTGGGCAAGGTCCTTTTGGCGGGGGCGGCTATGTCGACTTCGACGATATCTTCGGGGGCATGGGCGATATCTTCAGCAGCTTTTTCGGCGGTGCCGCCGGCGGTGGACGCGTTCGTCAAGAAGGCCGCGATATGGGCGTGGGTTTGCGTCTCACACTTGAAGAAGTTGCAACGGGCGTGAAGAAGGAGATAGTCTACGACCGCTTGGCGCCGTGCCCCGAATGCGATGGAACGGGCCTTGGTGCAGATGGTCATGAAACCTCGTGTCCCGATTGTCACGGTACGGGACGTGTCGTGACCGTGCAACGCACGTTTTTGGGCGATATGCAATCTACTTCGACCTGCAAACGCTGCGGCGGCACAGGGCGCACCATCGAGAATCCTTGCCCCGAATGCGAAGGTCAAGGCCGTGTTCCCGACAGGCAACGCGTCACCGTCGAGGTGCCGGCTGGCATACGCGACTCCCAGCAGCTGCGCGTTTCCGGTTTCGGCGAGGCTGGCGTGCGCGGTGCTGCCACAGGCGATCTCATTGTCACTTGCCGTATTCAGCCGCACGAGTTCTTCGAGCGCGAAGGCGACAACCTGCATGCGCGTGTGAACATCTCGATGGTTCAGGCGGCGCTTGGCTGCGAGATGGAAGTCGATGGCATCCTTCCCGACGAGAAGGTGAAGGTGCGCATCCCCGAAGGTTGTCAGAACGATCAGGTGGTTCGCGTGAAAGGTTACGGTATGCCGCGTTTCCGCTCATCCAATCGCGGCGATTTGTTCGTGCATGTCACGGTGGTCATTCCCAAGAAACTCAACAAGAAGCAGCGCGAAACGCTAGAAACTCTTGCACGTGAGCTCGGCGAGGATGTTGCCACCCCGCGAAACCCCTTGCAGCGACTTCGCGATGCGTTCAATTGATGCATCTGGGCAAATGCGCTCACAAACTGGCATAATGTGCAAATGACAATCGTGTTACCAAAAGCCTCAGAAAGGTTATCAAATGGCAGACGAGAACAAGCCCAGCATTAATTTTCGACTGGTTATCGGCCCCTGCGATGCCGAACCCATGCTTGCTTGCGTGAAAGGTGCGACCGAACTCGGTTTCAGTTCGGTGACGGTGTATCTAAGCGCCCCCGAAACCGAGATCTACGACGCCCTCAAGCCTTATGCCGGCATCCTCGAGAAAGGCGCTGGCCTCGATGCGAAGGATTGCGACCGCGAGGATGTTCCTAAAGTTGCTTTCGTCGATTCGCTTGCGAGCGCCATTACGCGCGATGGCAAGCCCGATGTCTGCCTTGTTTTTTGGGAGAAGTCCGAGAGCTACACCGATATGCGCGCGGCTGTGCAGAAGGCCGTCTGCGCCTACGCGGCCGATTCCAAAGACCCCTTCAACTGCACTATCGTCGTTGGTCCTGCGAGCGGCATCAACGATTATGACCTCGAAGTAATTGCTTCCGTGTGTCCTAATATGGCAACGGGGTCGCTTTCTTCGTATGTCACCAGCGTCGATACTGCGGCCTTTGCGGGTTGCGCTATCGCAAATTACGAGGTCAACGCCGCTTTTCAGGGAATTCAGGCTTAATTGCCGGCATCATGCGCTATGAAGTTCAACGTAGTTAATCTTGGTTGCAAAGTGAATCGCGTGGAGTCCGACAGCGTCGCTGCCGGACTTCTCGCTTTAGGCGGCGTTGCCGTTGAGGCTGATGCCGATATCGTCGTGGTGAATACCTGCACCGTCACGGGCGAAGCCGATAAGAAAGCTCGCAAAGCCGTCAGGCATGCCCTAGGCGCAAATCCTGCCGCACGTGTGTTCGTCTCGGGATGCGCGGCGGCTATCGATCCCGTGGAATTCTCGCAAATGGATTCGCGTGTCTGCGTTGTTTCTCGTCTCGAGCTCGAGGCAAGCCTGCGTGAAAAACTCGGGCAAGGGTCCTTAGGTGATGCGCGCGGCGGCATGGCTGCCGATATCGCGTTTGCTTCCGACGGGGAGGTTGTTGGGGGCTTGCGCATAGGGAAGGGCTTCAATACACGCGTGAACCTGAAGATTCAAGATGGCTGCGACAATGCATGCACGTATTGCATCGTGCATGTCGCGCGCGGCACCGCACGAAGCGTGCCTTTCGACTCCGTGATCGCCGACGCCGTTTCCTATGCGCGTGCGGGTGCACGTGAAATCGTTTTGACGGGCATAAACATCGGTTCGTATTGCGATGGCGAAAAGCGCCTGCCTGAATTGCTCGCTGCCTTGCTCGAAGCGACCGATGCGCTGCCCAGCGAGGGCGGACCAGTACGCTTCCGCATCTCGAGTATCGAGCCGCAAGATGTATCGTCCCAGCTCATCGATCTTATCTCTTCGTCGAACGGCCGGGTTTGCCGCCATATGCACCTGCCGCTTCAGTCGGGCAGCGCAAGAGTTCTTTCCGAGATGGAAAGGCGCTACACCGCTGGAGAATTCGACTCTTTGGTGACGATGATTCGCGAGAAGATCCCTTCGATCTCGTTATCGACGGACATCATCGTTGGATTTCCCGGTGAAACCGACTACGATTTCGAAGAGACGCTTGCCATGGCACAGCGTTGCCGTTTCAGCAAGATCCATGTGTTCCCGTATTCGCGACGCGAGGGAACGCCGGCGGCTGATCGGCGTGATCAGGTTCCCGATGAAGTGAAGCGCGCTCGTGCAGCTGCTCTTCGCAGGCTTTCTAATGTGCTGCGTGCGGAGGATCTTGCCTTGCGGGATGGTTCGGTCGAGTTCGCTTTGGTTGAGCCCACCTGCGCTCTTACGGAAAGTTATTACGAGGTTCCCGTCCCTACGGGCGCAAATGTCGGCGATCTTGTTCCTGTTGTCATGAGTGCGAGTTCGGACGCCCTTCCTGCGGGGCGATCGATTCGCTAAAATGCATGTATGACCAATGCTTCGAAAATATCCCTAACGCTTCCAACCGCTTTCGACATGGCTTCCTTCTGTGGCTTTGCGGATGCCAATATTCGCCAAATCGAGCAGTCTTTCAAAGTGCGCGTGCAAGTTGCGGCTGGTGGCATCGAGATTTCGGGGGACGAATGCGATGTTAATGCTGCCGCTTTGGTGATCGAGGACATGATCAAGCGCGTTGTTTCGGGGAAATATCTCGACGACGATTATGTTCGTCGTGCCGTTGTCTTGTCGCGCAGCGGCGACCTTATGCCCGAAGCTCTGCGAAGCGATGTGGTGCTCACCTACCATGGGAAAGCAGTTCATCCTAAGACAGCTGGTCAAAAGCGTTATTTAGACGCTATCAGAAGCCATACGGTGACGTTTGGCATAGGAAGCGCAGGCACGGGCAAGACCTTTCTCTCTGTCGCGTGCGCTTTGGCTGCGTTGAAGGCGAAAGAAGTCGGCCGCATCGTGCTTTCGCGGCCTATAGTGGAGGCGGGCGAGAACCTCGGTTTTCTTCCTGGCACCTTGATGGAAAAGGTCGACCCTTATATGCGCCCGCTCTACGATGCGCTATACGCTATGGAGGATTTCGAGCGTGTGAATCAACTGATTGCGAGCAACGTAATCGAGATAGTCCCTCTTGCTTTCATGCGCGGTCGCACCTTGGCGGATAGCTTCATCATTTTGGATGAAGCCCAAAATGCCACACCTGAGCAGATGAAGATGTTCCTTACCCGTTTGGGTTTCGGCTCGAAGATGGTTATCACGGGAGATGACACTCAAACCGATCTCGAGCGCGGCAAGAGCGGGCTTGCCGGCGCTTCGCGCATCTTGAAAGGGATTGACGACATCGCTTTCTGCAAGTTCGACGGTGCCGACGTGGTACGTCATCCTTTGGTGGGCGACATCGTTTCGGCTTACGAGCGCACTGCTGAGCAAGATCGGTAAACAAGGAGAAATCGATGGAAATCCAAGTGAATTTCGATTATCGCGAAGAAGATGTCTCTCGTGTCGACGTCGAGGGTTTGGCGCGCTTCGTCATCTCGAGCGAGAACAAGCCCGAGGTGACCGAGGTGTCCATCAATTTCGTGAACAACGACGCCATCAAGGAGCTCAACAACGACTATCGCGGCGTCGACTTGGTGACCGATGTTCTTTCCTTCGAATGCGACGGCGCCGACGACGGCGAATTCGCCATGCCGGGCGTCGAGGAAGTGTACGAACTCGGCGATATTGTGATAGCGCCCGATGTTGCCGAAAAGCAAGCAGGTGAATTCGGCACTACGTTCGAGGATGAGCTGAGCTTGCTCATCACGCACGGCTTGCTCCATCTTTGCGGTTACGATCACATGGAGGAAGAGGAGGCGCGCGTAATGGAGGGCAAAGAGCGCGATCTGCTTTCGGCGTTTTACGGCAAGCACTTCGTTCGCTAGGTTCTCAGCATGTCGACCGTCAAGGATAATTCGGGCCCCGCTGAGCGCGATAAGGCAATCGGCGATATCTCGACTGAGGGATTTTCGGGGTACGTTCGCTCAAGCTCGAGCAACGATCGCTCGGACTATTCTCTTGCACGCGCTTTCAAAAACGCCGGGGCGGGTATCGTCTATGCTGTGCGCACCCAGCGCAATGTCCGTGTCGATCTTTGCTTTGCTGCGGTGGCGATCGTTTTGGCGATCGTTTTGGATATAGCGCTCGATCAATGGGCGCTTGTCATTCTTTGCATAGGTATCGTGTTGGCTTTCGAGGTTATGAACACGGCCGTCGAAGCTGTGGTCGATCTCGTGTCGCCGCACTACCACATTCTGGCGAAGCGCGCCAAGGATTGCGCTGCTGGAGCGGTTTATCTTTGCGCTATCGCTTCGGTTTTCGTCGCAGCGTTCGTCTATCTGCCGCCGATCTTGCGGCTATTAGGGATAATCTAGATCGAATGCGCAGATAAGAAAGGACCATTATGGCAACAACTATGGGTGCTGTTGAAAATCGGGAGTTCCGATCGGGTTTCGTCACGTTTATCGGCAGGCCCAATGCAGGTAAGTCGACTCTTATCAACAAGATAATGGGGAAGAAAATCGCCATCACGTCGAATACCGCCCAAACAACCAGGCACCGCTTTCGCGCTGTGCTCACGCGTGAGGACTCGCAGCTTATCTTGGTCGACACTCCCGGTTTGCATAAGCCGCACGATGCCCTCGGCGAAGAGCTGAACACCTCGGCTCTAAAGGCGCTCGAAGACGTCGATGTGGTTGCCATGCTCATCGATTCAGCCAAAGAAGTCGGACGCGGTGACGAATGGGTTGCGGCTCAGCTTGCCAATTGCCGCGCAAAAAGGATCCTCGTGCTTTCCAAATGCGACTTAGCGACGAGCGAGCAGATCGAGGCGCAAAGAAAAGCGGCTGCAGATCTTTGCAACTGGGACAAGATTCTTGTTTGCTCGGGCGAGACGGGTGAGGGCGTCGCCGCTTTGGTCGATGAGGTGACCGCGCTTTTACCCGAAGGCCCCAAATGGTTTCCTGACGATATGGAAACCGATCAGCCGATCGAGGTTGTTGTGGCCGAATTCGTGCGCGAGAAGATCTTGCGTTCGTTTCGTGATGAGGTGCCTCACGCAATCGGCGTGAAGGTAGAAGAGATGCGCTACAACAAAAAGAACAAGACCTATGGCATAACGGCGATAATCTACGTCGAACGCGATAGCCAAAAAGGCATCATCATCGGCCGTGGCGGGCAGGCCATCAAGCAGGTTGGCACCGAGGCGCGCGAAGACCTCGAACAACTTTTGGGCACGAAAGTCTATCTCGATTTATCGGTGAAGGTCAAAAAGAATTGGCGTCGCGATGCTTCTCAAATCAGGCGTTTCGGCTATGGCGAAGGGGCTTGATCTTCGCGCTTCTTCGTGCAGGATTCGGGGAGTTCGAAAATAGCCATGTTAAGAAGATGAGTTTCCGCCTTTTGCTTATTACAATAGTGCCAAAGCCATCTCAAGGAGTACCAACGCTATGATTTGCCCGAATTGTCAAAACGAGAATCGCGAGGGTGCGCGTTTCTGCGACGCCTGTGGCACCCCTCTTGTGCCCGAGATAGCATCGGCCATCGATGTTTCGGGATCCGGACCTGCGTCCAAAGAGGATGAGGTTATCGACGCTTCGGAGGCTATCGAACCTCAAGAGACCGTTGATGATCTTGAGCCTTCCGAGCCCAAAGAGGATGCTGGCGATCAAAAGATGCTCGAGTTTTCGGGCGCCCACGATGTTTCGGAGGCCCCCGAAAAGCCGGAAGTCGTTGGTGCTTCCACCGATCCCGATACCGCAAAACCATCTGACACCTTGTCTTCCTCGGCCGCGTCGGAAGATCTAGATAAAACACTGCGCATTCCCTTGATAGACCCTGCGGATATCACCTGCGATTTGGGCGAAAGCCTGGTTTCCGTCGATTTCGAACCTCCCAAACCCGATTGGCATGACGGCGGCACCATGCAGATGCCTGCCATAAAGGAAGCACCTGTAGAGTCCAATCGCGACTTCCGTGCTTCGTCTACGGTCGAGCAAAAACATGGCGCGCGCAAGGTCGCTCTTGTCGTCGGGGCTTTCGTAGTGGTTGCTTTGGCCGTGGCGGCGATCGTCACTTACCAAATGGAGATATGGGGAGGCAAAAGCGTGCCCGATGTCTCCGGCATGACGCAGGAAGAAGCGACGAGCACGCTTGAGGACAAGGGCTTCACGGTGCGCGCTACATCGGTTAAATCGGATGATGCCGAAGGGCTTGTGCTGCTCGAAGATCCCGAGGCGAATTCGCGTCAACCTGAGGGAAGCGAAGTTGTTATCCATATCACCGTGCCACGCAGCATGCCCGATGTGGTTGGAAAGACCGAGGACGAAGCAAAATCTCTCATTGCGGCTGAAGATCTAAGCAACGTCACCTATACCAAGGTCAGCTCCGATGAGGCTGAGGGCACGGTTCTTTCGTCAAGTGTCGATGCAGGTACTCGTTTAAGGGGTACGACGGCGATAGAACTCGAGATCGCCCAGCCCTATACCGTGCCTGATATATCCGGTCAATCGCTTAGCGAGGCACAGCAGAGCATCAATGCCGAAGGCTTAAGCTACCAAGTTGCTTATACCTATACCGAGCAATATCCCGATGGCACCATCCTTGGAACCACGCCGAACGCGGGGGAGAAGGTAAAGGGCGGCTCGATCGTGGCTATAAACGTCACCAAGATGCGCAGCACCGAGCTCCTTGCAGCCACGCGTGATCTTCTCGCTTCGGGTTCCACGGTGACTGTTGGGGGCGTGAGCTACACGGTGTCCTCGCTTGATTCCGTGCAGTATGTCGGCGGCAACCAGACGAGTTTCAGCATGACGGCAACCCCATTCGTTTCGCTTTTCGGCGAAAAGCTCTCCGGCGCTTCCCGCAGCGTTTCGGGAACCATCACCTGGACCGACGATAACGACGTATCGAGCATTTCCTCGTAGGCGTTTGTCCATGTCGGGTGAATCGTATAGTGTAAACACCATCGTTTTGCGCAAAACCCCGCTTGGCGAGGGCGATCTCATTATCACGTTGCTTGCCGAAGATGGCTCGCAGCTAAGGTGCGTTGCCAAGGGCGCCCGCAAGCCTACGAGTGCTTTTTCGGCTCGTTTGGAGCTCTATTCGGTTGCCGAGGTTCATTGCGTGCGCGGACGTTCGCTCGATATCGTGAAGGAAGCGCGTCTCATCGATTCAAACGCGCGTGTTCGTGTCGATCTCGAGCGAAGCTCATGTGCAGCCCCAATTGCCGAGCTTTTGGATGCGGTTTCGCACGAGGGTTTGAGCGACCCGCGTTTGTTCCCCATGGCAAAAGCCGTTTTCGCCAAGATGGGTGATGCGAGCGCTGCGCAAGCGTTGTCATTGTCCGTTGCCGAACTTATAAAGATGCTTTGCGTGGTGGGTTTCAGACCATCGATTGATACGTGCGTGCATTGTGGGAAGCCCGTCGACATAGCACAAGCGTCTCAAGTGCGCCTTTCCGACATCGATGGCGGTGTGATTTGCGATCAGTGCGCGAGTTTCAGCGAGACGCGCATCGTCGACGCCAATATCTTGGCGTGGTGCAAGCTGTTCATCGGATCGACTTTCGACGAGGTGGTGAAGCTCGATGTCGATCCGAGCGTTTCGTTTGCCGTGCTCGAATTCGTGCATCAATGGACGCGCGTGCATGTGGGCAAAACGCTCAAGTCTCTCAATTTCCTGTTCACCTGCGGGCTTTTTTAGCCGTCGGGCGAACGATAGCCATCAAATCCTACGCTCTATGTATAATCTGGACGTTCAAGATGAGAGAAAAGGTAAATCCATGACCATGTACACCTATCAGACGCAAGGGGTTTGCGCCAAATACATCAACGTCGAGCTTGACGGTGACGTCATTAAGGAAGTTCAATTCGCAGGCGGATGTCCAGGCAACTTGGTGGCTATCCCCAAACTGGTGAAAGGCCGCACGGTTGACGAGGTGGCGGCTCTTCTCGAGGGCAACAAGTGCGGTAACAAGCCCACGTCGTGCCCAGATCAGATGGTAAAGGCCATGCGCGCCATCCAGCAGTACGAGGCCGAGCATCCGGAAGGCGCGCCTGCAAAGGCATGATTTTGCCGAGTGCATTCGTCTCGAAGGCCGTCGCCTTGCCAGGGGCGATATCGATACCGTCGAGAAGTTATGCGAAACATGTGACAAAGAATCGCCTGCCCAAAAGGGTAGGTGATTCTTATTTATTATGTAAAGGCTGCATTTGCAGCGGCATTTCCTCTTAGCTTGCATGTCCACCGCATGCTTGCTCAGACGAAAGCCTCAATATAGGAGCCCGCAAGGGCACGATGCCGCAAGGTACGAAAGGTGGTTTATCGTGGCAGATAAACTGAGCATCACCAAGGAGCGCACCGCAGAGCTTATCGCAGAGTTCGGCAAGGACGCAAACGATTCTGGTTCCGTCGAGGTTCAGGTTGCAATCCTCAGCGAGCGCATCCGCAATCTCACCGAGCATTTGAAGACCCACAAGAAGGATAACCATTCTCGTCGTGGTCTCATGAAGCTCATCGGTAAACGTCGTGGCCTCTTGAAGTACATCAAGAACCGCAATATCGACGAGTACCGTGCGCTTATCCAGAAACTTGGTATTCGCGACAACATCTAAGCGCTTGAAGAAAACCCGCTCGCCGGCGGGTTTTCGCTTATTTGGCGGAGCGGCGCGGCAGGCGAGGCAAGGGTCTTGCCTGTCGCGGCGATGCGAAACAAGAGTAGCGTCGCCGAAGCAGTTTCCAATCGCAATAGGGCTATTGGAAAGAAGAGAAAGATAGAAAATGGAAAAAATCGTCGAATCCTTCGAGCTTTACGGTAAGCAGTACCGTTTCGAAACGGGCGAGCTTGCCAAGCAGGCGTCGGGCGCCGTTCTCTGCACGCAGGGCGACACCACCGTGCTCGTCACCGCCGTCATCTCGAAGGAAGAGAAAGACTACGACTTCTTCCCGCTGACTGTCGACTACATCGAGAAGATGTATGCTGTCGGTCGTATTCCGGGCGGTTACTTGAAGCGCGAGGCGCGTCCATCTGAGAAAGGTACGCTTACCGCGCGCATGATCGATCGCCCCATCCGTCCTGGTTTCGCCGATGGCTTCAAGCATGAGGTGCATATCGTTGCTACCACGCTCGTTGCCGACCAGGTAAACCCCATCGACACCATTTGCGTCGCTGGTGCATCAGCTGCGCTCACCATTGCTTCCGCGCCGTTCGAAGGTCCTGTTTCGTGCGTGCGCATCGGTCGCGACAAGGCCACGGGCGATTTCATCTGCAATCCTACTTACGAGGAGTCCGAGAACTCCGATCTCGATTTGGTTATTGCCGGCACTACCGAGTACATCAGCATGATTGAGGCTGGTGGCGAGGAGATTTCCGAAGAGGATATGCTTGCCGCCATGTCTTTCGGCCAGACGGCTATCGCCAAGTTCTGCGAAGCGCAGCAGCGTTTTATCGATAAATGCACGATCGAGACGAAGGAGTGGAGCATCCATCGCGCCGATCCTTCCATCGACGAGCGCGTGAGTCCCTTCTTCGATGAGATGTCCGCTGCCCTCAAAGACGCTGACAAGCAGTCGCGTATGGGCAAGGTTGACGATCTCAAGGCACGTATTCTGGCCGAGCAGTTTACCGAAGAAGAGTGTGCCGCTTGGGCAGCCGACATCGCAGCTGCTTTGAAAGCCCTCGAAAAGCACGCCATGCGCCGTATGATCATCGAAACCGGTGAACGTGCTGATGGCCGTCGCGCTGATGAGATTCGCCCGCTTTACATCAAACCCGGCTATCTTCCGCGCGTTCATGGCTCGGGCTTGTTCCAGCGCGGTCAAACCCAGGTTCTTTCCGTTTGCACTTTGGGCATGCTCAACGAAGGCCAGCGCCTCGATACTCTCGAGCCTGTCGAGGGCAAGCGCTACATGCATCACTACAACTTCCCGCCGTATTGCACCGGCGAGACCGGTCGCATGGGTTCGCCCAAGCGTCGCGAGGTGGGTCATGGTGCTTTGGCGGAACGTGCATTGAAGCCTGTTTTGCCGAGCGAGGATGATTTCCCCTACGCTATCCGCGTGGTTTCCGAGGTCATGGAATCCAACGGTTCTTCCTCGATGGCTTCCACGTGCGGTTCTACTTTGGCTTTGATGGACGCGGGCGTTCCTCTGAGTGCTCCGGTTTCCGGCATCGCCATGGGTCTTATCAAAGAGGACGACGGCGTTGTCATCCTGTCCGATATCCAGGGTCTTGAGGACTTCCTGGGCGATATGGACTTCAAGGTAACGGGCACCACCAAGGGCATCACCGCCTTGCAGATGGACAACAAGGCCAAGGGTCTTTCCGTTGAGATCTTGGCTCGCGCACTCGACCAGGCAAAGCGCGGGCGCGCCTTTATTCTCGATGCCATGTTGGCCGAGATTCCCGAGCCGCGCGCGCAGCTTTCCGATTACGCTCCGCGCATCGAGACCATTCATATTCCGGTTGACAAGATCCGCGAGGTTATCGGCACGGGCGGCAAAGTCGTCCGCGGTATTCAAGAGGAAACCGGAGCCACCATCGAGATTCAGGAAGACGGCACTATCCACATCGCTGCAGTTGACGGCAATGCGGGCGAGGCTGCCAAGAGCATGATCTTGGGCATCGTGAAAGAGCCCGAAGTCGGCGAGGTTTACGATGGCGAGGTTGTGGGAATCAAGGATTTCGGTGCCTTCGTGAAACTTACTCCCGCTAAAGACGGCTTGCTGCATATTTCCCGTGTGGCGAACGGCCGCGTGGGCAGCGTCGAGGATGTTCTTTCCGTTGGCGACGTCATCAAAGTTCAGGTTCTTGAAGTCGATCCTAAGACGGGCAAGATCTCTCTCGACCGTCTCGACAAACCCGATGCACCTGAGGGAAGCGCTTCTCACGAGCATCATGAGAAGCGCGACAATCGCCCCGGTCGCAACAATCGTGAGGGTCGCCGTCCTCGTCGTTCCCACGAAGCTTAAACTTCTCGGCAATCATTGGAAAGCGGAGCCTGCTATATGCGGGCTCCGCTTTTTAGCTATTTAGCGCCTTTTAAGATTACGACACGCAAGGGTAACAATTGCCTGATAGGATTTATCCCAAGAAAAATGTGCGGGCTGCTTGCCCGCGATTGGGCACAACGACTATCGGAGGGTTCGGCTCATGATCGATGTTTGCGTTGCCGGCTGCAACGGCCGTATGGGAAGCGCTGTGGTGGATGCTGTTAGCGCAGCTGATGATATGCGCGTAGTTTGCGGCGTCGACCCGTTTGGCGCGCGTGATGAGTTCGCGGTATACCCCTCTATCGTCGAGGCTATCGCTGCTCAAAAATTCGACGTCTTGGTTGACTTCACCCAGCCTGATGTTGTTGCAAGAAACATCAAGGCGGCTCTTGCCGATGGCATCGATTGCGTTATCGGCACTACGGGCCTTACCAACGATGCGCTCGAGGAACTTGCGGCGGGCGCGAAGGGCGGCGCTTGCTTGTTCTATGCGCCCAACTTTACTACGGGTGCTGTGCTTATGATGCAGTTCGCGAAGGCGGCGGCACCTTATTTCCCCGAGGCCGAAGTGATAGAGTTCCATCATTGCAACAAGAAGGATGCTCCTTCCGGAACAGCCGTCAACACTGCACACATGATTTCCGATGCCCGTGGTTCGCATGCAAGCACGGCTCCTGGCAAGGAGACCGAGATTCCCGGTGCCGAAGGTGCACGTGGCGCTCTGATTGATGGCGTACCGGTGCATTCGGTGCGCTCTATGGGTTTTGTAGCCACGCAGGAAGTGATTTTCGGCTCTATGGGTCAAACGCTTACCATAAAACACGACTCTTGGGACCGCACTTCTTACATGCCGGGCGTCTTGTTGGGAATTCGCAGCGTAGGCGAGCGACATGGCCTTATCGTTGGTTTAGAGAACTTCATGATGGGGTAGTTTCAGAATACTTCCGCTGCTGCTAAATGGCATAATCCGAATCGAGATACGAGATACGATAGCTTATTCGTCTAAAGGAGCAAAAAATGACTGAACCGCAGTTTGGCCGCTTGGTTACCGCAATGATCACGCCGTTTGACGAGACTCGTAATCTCGATTTGAAGCGCTGTGCCGAATTTGCCGACCGCTTGGTTGAAGGCGGCACCGACGCATTGGCCGTTTGCGCGACCACGGGCGAGAGCCCCACGATTTTCTATCCTCAGAAGATCGATGTTTTGAAAACCGTGGTCGAAGCAGTGGGCGGTCGTGCGAAGATCATCGCCAATGTGGGCGACAACTGCACGCAGGACACCATCGATTTCGCCAAAGACGTCGAAAAACTTGGCGTTGATGGCCTCATGTGCGTCGTGCCTTATTACAATAAGCCCCCGCAAGAAGGTCTTTACCAGCATTTCAAAGCCATTGCCAATTCGGTTGATCTACCTGTTGTCTTGTACAATATTCCTGGACGTTGTGTTGTGAACATGACGGCCGAAATCACCTTGCGTCTCGCGAACGATGTCGAGAACATCGTGGCCATCAAAGAGGCATCGGGAAAGATGGATCAGGTTAAGGAGATCGTTGATAACGCTCCTGAAGGTTTTTGCGTTTATTCTGGTGACGATTCGGCAACTCTCGATATCATGAAGCTCGGCGGCGTGGGCGTTGTGTCTACAATTTCCAATGTGGCAACTGCACGCATGAAAGAAATCGTGGATTTGTGCGCTGCGGGCAAGTGGGACGAGGCCGAGGTTGCAAATGCCAAGCTTTTGCCTATGATGGATGGTCTTTTTGAGACCACCAACCCCATCTTGGTAAAAGAAGCACTGAAACTCGTTGGTTTTCCCGTGGGCGGCGTGCGCCTGCCTTTGATTGATGCAACCCCTGAGCAAAGTGCTCGTTTGGCGCAGATTATGCGCGAAGTTGGGGTTTTGCTTGATTAGACATTTCGTTTTGCCTGAACGAATTTGGACGCGAGCATCGGTAAGGATGCTTAAAAAGCTGCATTGAGCAGCGTATATGCAAATCTGCCTCTTTAACGAGGCGCCGAAAACACAAGCTGCGATGCGGCTTGCGTTTTCGTATGTATGGAAAAGGAATCGTATGGAAGAAATAAAAGAAGAGAATAAACCACGTCGAAAACATATTGCTGCAGGTCAAAAGAAGACCGATGCTCCTAAAAACAAAAAAACCAAGCGCGGCGGGGCAAAACAAGAAGAAGCGGGCAGTAAAAGCTCGATTAAGTTCGTGAAACTTGAGCATGAGCGCCCCGTGCTTTCCAAAGGCGAGGCCCCGAAGAAGAAATCGGGTATGCCACGTCAAAGAAAGCGCTCGCAAAGCCATAAAAACAACGGGTCGAAGTTGCGCGTCATTCCTTTGGGCGGCTTGGATGCTATCGGCAAGAACATGACTGTATTCGAATGCAACGGCGATTTGGTGCTCGACGATGCCGGTTTGATGTTCCCCGACGACGATCATCCGGGAATCGATTTGATTCTGCCCGATTATACCTACGTTTTGGAGCATGCCGACCACTTGAAGGGCATCTTCATCACTCATGGTCACGAAGACCATACGGGTGCTTTGCCGTATCTGTACAAGGACCTCGATCGCCCTGTGCCTATTTACGGCACCAAAATGACACTGGGCCTTATTGAAGGCAAATTCAAAGAGCATCGCATTAAAAACGCCAAGCTCGTCGAGATCAAACCGGGTGATGTCGTGAACATCGGTTGCTTCAAAGCCGAGTTCTTCGCCGTCAACCATTCTATTCCCGGTTCAGTGGGCGTATTTTTGCAAAGCCCTGCGGGCAACGTGCTCCATACGGGCGACTTCAAGCTCGATCAGACCCCTATCGATGGCATCACTACTGATTTCGGTGCGCTTGCGCGTTTTAGCAAGGAAGGAGTCGACCTTATGATGTCCGACTCCACCAATGCGATGCGTAAGCAATTCACGCCTTCCGAAGCTGAAGTCGGCAAGGCGCTCAGGCCGATCATCGCCCAAGCGAAGGGACGCGTCATAATCGCTTCATTCGCAAGCCATATTCATCGCATGCAGCAGATTTGCGACGCGGCTGTTGCATGCGGTCGCAAAGTGGTGGTCACCGGTCGTTCCATGGTTCAAAACACCGACATCGCACGTAAATTGGGTTATTTGGATATCGACGATAAAGACCTGATTGACGCTTACGATTTGAAAGGCATTCCGCCCGAGAAAGTCGTGGTTATGTGCACTGGTTCTCAAGGCGAGCCGCTATCGGCGCTTTCGCGCATTGCGGGCGGTATGCACAAAACCGTTTCGATCGACGCGGGCGACACCGTCATCATCTCGGCTACGCCTGTCCCCGGCAACGAAAAGGCCGTTACGCGCATCGTGAATCTCCTTTCCAAAATCGGCGCCGATGTTTACGACAAGTCGCGCGCTATGGTTCACGTGTCGGGCCATGCTTCTTCAGAAGAGCTGAAGCTTGTGCTCTCTATCGTTCAACCGAAAGCCTTTATGCCTGTTCACGGCGAGGCGCAGCATTTGCGCGCCCATGCCAACCTGGCTATCGAGACCGGTGTGTCTCCCGACAACGTGTTTGTTTTGGAGAACGGAGAATCGCTTGAACTCGACAGCAAGGGCGTTCGCATAGGTGAGAGCGTGCAAAGCGGTGTTGTCTACGTGGACGGTCTTTCGGTGGGCGATACCTCGCAGGATGTTCTCGACGATCGCGTGAAGCTCGGCGCTCAAGGTTTCGCTGTGGCAAGCGCCGCTGTTTCGTTTAAGCAGGGCAAGCTTTTGGGTGACGTTTCGGTTGAAATGCACGGCATCACCGGCGGCGATGACGAATACATCATCGAAGAGGTGCGCGATGGCATAGCAAATGCCATGCGCAAGGGGCTCGAAAAAGGCGCAACCGAAAAAGACCTGAGAAAACTTGGCCGCGATGCCATGCTCAATCTGCTTTGGGACCGCATCAAGCAGCGCCCTATGGCCATCATGAGCATCATCTCGATATAATCGAATGCATGTTGCTGCGCTCGCTGAAGCGCGGCAACATGCGCAATGCAGCACGTAAACGCAGTAGTAAAAGGAGCATGTGTGGCTGGAAGCAGTTCTTCCTCGCGTGCAGGACGCGACAGGATATCGTCCAAAGCCAAATCGCAAGAAGCCTCTCAAAAGCGAAAAGCAAAAAAAGCGGCATCTCCTTCGGAGAAGAAGGCCGCGCGCAAGCGTGCGAATGATCACATGCAAGAGGAGCTTCCCGCACGTGCGCCTATCATCGATGCACAGGCACGTCGAACCATAGCAGGCATCGTTTTCATTGTTTGCGCACTTGCGCTGATTCTCGTCATGCTTGTACCCTCAAACGGGGTGTTTGCAGCCTTTGCAAGTAAGGGATTGCGCTTGCTTTTGGGCATCGGTGCCTATGCGCTGCCGTTTTTGCTTGCGATTATCGGGGTTACTTTCGTCGCGCGCTTTGCCGAGGAACGTATTTCAGCGCGTTCGGCGTTGGGTCTGGGATTGATCTTCGTCGCCGTTTTGGCGATGTTTTCGTTGTTTACGCCTGCAGCTGCGGGTGTGTCCGACGCCGCATCGAACCTGTTTACCGAATCGCAGCTTGTGTCACGCGGAGGGTATTTAGGCGCTGCGATCGCCTGGGTTGGCCTTTCGCTTTTCGGCGTGCCGGTTTCGGTTGTCATACTGCTGGGTGTTGTGGCTATAGGCCTGGTGATAATCGGTTTTTCCGTAAACAAGCTCGCGCTTGCCATTCGGACGAAAGCGCAGCATCGTGCCAAGCTCGAAGAGTCACAGCTTGGCGTTTTAGGTGCCGAGCCTTATACGGCATCCGCAGCTGCTTCGCCAACCGAGAGGATCTCGGCAAGCGAATCGCGTCTAAGGCACGATGCCCAAGCGGTGCAAACACGGTCGCTTCGTCGCGAGCAGGCGCGCTCTAACTCGCAAACGCGTTCTCTTACACGCAGTCTCGGTGTGCGCGAAGCTGCGCATCAAGATGAATCGAGCGACGGGAGGGGTGCAAACTTTGCAGTCGTCGCGCAGCCAAAACAGACTTCGAAAAAAACCGAACAACAAGAAGGTGCTTACGTGCTGCCTTCTTTCGATTTGCTGCACGTAAGCAAGCCGACCAAACGCACGAAGGCCATGGAAGCCGAGCTTACCGAGACCGCTGCGAATCTCCAACGCACTCTCGAGGATTTCGGCATTTTGGCCACGGTCGTCGATTGGGTCGCCGGTCCCACGGTGACGCTTTTCGAAGTCGATTTGCCGCCCGGCGTGCGTGTAAGTCGCATAACCGCACTGAACGACGATATCGCTTTGGCGCTTGCCGCGCCCGGCGTGCGTATTTTCGCCCCCATCCCCGGAACGCATTACGTTGGCATCGAGGTGCCCAACATCACGCGTGAAAACGTTCTTTTGGGCGATGTGCTTAAATTCGCCGACGGAGGGCCTCTCGAGATGGCTATCGGCAAGGACGTCGAGGGCAACCCCGTCGTCTGCGATCTTGCGAAGATGCCGCATTTGCTTATCGGCGGCACCACGGGTTCGGGCAAATCGGTGGGGATCAACTCCATGATCATGTCCATGATCATGCGCGCAACCCCTGATGAGGTTCGATTCATCATGATCGACCCCAAAAGAGTGGAGTTCTCTCCCTACAACGGCATACCTCATCTTTATGTCCCCGTGGTCACCGAGGCAAAAGAGGCTGCAAGCGCTCTTTCATGGGGCGTGGCCGAGATGGAGCGCCGCCTGAAGGTGTTCTCGAAAGTGGGAGCGCGCAATATCGGTGAGTACAACGACATGATCGCTGCAGGCGCCCTCGATGACGAGTCGGCTGAGAAACTGCCCTATATCGTCATCGTCATCGACGAGCTTGCCGACCTTATGATGAACGTCGGCAAAGAGGTTGAATTTTCCATCAGCCGCATAGCGCAGCTGGCTCGCGCCGCGGGTATTCATCTGATCGTGGCTACGCAGCGTCCTTCCGCCAATGTAGTGACGGGCCTTATCAAGGCGAATATCACCAATCGTATGGCATTCAACGTGGCTTCCGGCTTGGATAGTCGCGTTATCTTGGATGTGTCAGGGGCTGAAAGCCTTATCGGCAAGGGAGATTTGCTGCTTTCCAAGCCGGAATACGCCAAGCCGCGCCGTATCCAGGGTTGCTGGGTGTCTCCTGAGGAGATCGCTTCGGTGGTGGATGCCGCAAAAGCCCAAGGCGAGCCGGTGTATCATTCCGAAATCCTCAAGACGAACCTCATCACGTTGGGCGATTCGCAACCCGATGGTTCGGGTGGCAGCGTAAGCGCCGACGACCCGCTTTTGTGGGACGCGGCCGACATAGTCGTCGCGAGCGGCATGGGGTCCACCTCGAATATTCAACGCAAGCTTAAAGTGGGTTATTCGCGTGCGGGTCGTATAATGGATATGCTTGAAGAAAAAGGCGTGGTCGGGCCGCCTAACGGCTCGAAACCGCGTGACGTGTTGGTTGACTCGCTCGAACTCGAGTCGCTGAAGGCTTTTGAGGCAAACGATGAGCTTGAACGGGAGGAATAACATGGCGCAAGTGTCTTGCGGAACCGTGTTGCGAAAAGCTCGCGAGAAAAAAGGCTACGATCTCGATTACGTGGCGCGTCGTTTGCGCATCCGCCCCGATATTCTGCGCGCTATCGAGAGCAGCGATTTCGCGAACATGCCCCCAAGGGGATATACGCGCAACATGATCAACGCATACGCGCGTCTTTTGGGGCTCAACCCGACGGAAACCGTGAACATGTATCTCGATGATATGTTCGCGAATCAGGTAAAGCGCACGCGTTCTTCTTCTGCTCAGCCGTTCGAGGTGGGGCATGAGAGGCGTTTTTCGCGCGACAATGTACGTAGCGAGAAGGATGAAGGCGATACTCGCTCGTCCTCGTCGAGCCGGCGTTCCGCGCGCAAGCATGACGGTATTCGCGATTTGTACGATGATCGAACCGAATATGCTCGCCGCAGCTACGGCATCGACGATGGAAGGGAAGAGCGCGAAGATGATTGGCGCTCTCCTAATCGCAACGCTTCGCTTAAAACCGCCTCGTCGCGCCCTTCGGCGCGCACAGACAAGGAAAGTCGCAGCAGCCAGCGCGGCTATTCCGATAGAGCTAGGCGTTCGTCGTCGTATGGACCGAATGGTTATCGGGCTTCTCAGTCGGCAAGCATACTCGACACGTTCGGGTCATTGGCGTCGAGCCTCGGGGGACATCGTGACGCGCACGCATCGCAAGGTTCGTACAACAGCGGCTATGGCAGCATATATTCTGGTCGTTCGACTAATTCGGGCTTGGTCGGTCGCATGCCGATCATCATTGCGGCTCTCGTGGCGTTGATCATCATCATCGTTGTTTTGTCGATCGTGATAGGTGGACGCAACAGCGCTCCGACCGATGTCTCCACCTTGCCAGTGACGGGCATCTCCGACACTACGACCGACGAGGACGCCACCGCGGTCGAAGAAAAGACGATGGAGCTCGCACCTACAAGTGCTCAGGTGAAGTATGAAGTCAAAAGCGGTCAATCCGCTTACGTCGAGATATATCAAGATGGTGGCGAGGCCGAACCCAAGATGCTCACCGGCCCCACCTCCGAAAGTATCGAGGTTACCGGTACCTGGACTATAACCACGTGGGCGAAAGACGCCATCACTCTCACGGTTGATGGCGAGAAGGTCGATCTTTCGACGAGCAGTGATTATGGCGGGATGTATGCTTACACGGTCGACTTCAACAAGATACTCGACGATTGGAATAAAGAACACAACACCACGAAGAGTTCCTCGGGGTCGGCTTCTTCGAGCACGTCGGGACAGGCAAGCTCTGCGTCCTCGAGCAGCTCTTCTTCGTCAGGCGCTTCGAGTTCCAACGGCGCCAACTAAACAAGAACGTATACGACGCTTCGCGTTGAATCGAAAGGAACATCATGGCTAAAGAATCAAGCTTCGACGTGGTATCCGTCGTCGATATCCAAGAAGTCGATAACGCTTTCCAGCAGGCGAAGAAAGAACTTGCACAGCGCTACGACCTGAAAGACTCAGGCTCCACCATCGCCTTCGACAAACAGGCGAAAACCATCACCGTGAAAGCTCCGAGCGATTTCGTCGCTGGTCAGATTACCGACATCATTGGTACCAAGCTGGTCAAACGCGGAATCGATATGGGCGCGGTGAAATGGGGCGCTTCTGTGCCGAGCGCTGGTCAATCGGTCACCAAAACCGCTGCGCTTGTCGACGGCATCGATAAAGATGCGGCAGGGAAGATCAACAAAGATATCAAAGCGCTCAAGCTTAAGGCGAAAGTACAGATCGAGGGCGATAAGCTGCGCGTGAGCTCGGCTTCGCGCGATACGCTGCAAGAGGTGATCGCGTTTCTTAAGGGGCAAGATTATGGACAGCCTCTTCAATACGTCAACTATCGCTAAACCAACGGGAGTTTCATTCGATGATTCATGATCTTGACGAAACGAAAAGCGTCGCCTTCGTAACTATGGGTTGCGCCAAAAACGAGGTTGATTCGGCAGACATGGCGGAGCGTCTTTCTGCCGCTGGATACTCGATAAGCGATACGCCCGAAAACGCCGACGTTGTCGTGGTCAACACGTGCTCTTTCATCCAAGCTGCAACCGAAGAGAGCATCGATGCGATTCTCGAGATTGCCAATCTCGATTCCATCTCATCAGGAAACGCCCATCTCGTGGTTTCGGGCTGCATGCCTGCTCGTTACGGTGACGAATTGGCCAGCGAACTCAGTGAGGCAGGGGCTTTCGTGCCTTGCTCGAAAGAGGACGACATCGTTTCCATTGTCGATGACGTGCTTGGCGTTTCGCGTTCGTCTTTCGCGGTACCTGCTGCTGCAGGCGTTTCGAGCAACGGCGGCTTTCATGTTTTGGGTGCGAGCGCTTACGTGAAGATCTCCGACGGATGCGACCGCTTTTGCGCTTATTGCGCCATTCCCTATATTAGAGGGCGCTACCATAGCTTTACGTATGATGCTATTCGCGCAAACGTTGCTAAACGCGTGTCCGAAGGCGCTCGCGAGATTGTTCTCATTGCTCAGGATACGGGAAGATGGGGCGACGACTTTGACGAACCGCTTTCCCTTGCATGGCTGATGTCTTGCCTGGCGCAAGAGTTTTCGGATACCTGGTTTCGCGTCATGTACATCCAGCCCGAGGGCGTTACCGATGAGCTCATCGGTACGGTTGCCGAATATCCCAACATCTGCAACTATTTCGATCTTCCTTTCCAGCATGTCGATGCGGATATCTTGCGTTCGATGAATCGTAAAGGTTCAGCCGATGATTTCAATGCTCTTATCGCGCGTATAAGGAATCGCATTCCTAACGCTACGGTGCGTACTACGTTGATAGCCGGATATCCTGGTGAGACGGACGGGCAATTTGAGGATCTGTGCGATTTCGTGGCCGATAGCGACCTCGACTATATCGGCACGTTCGCTTATTCGCGTGAAGAGGGGACGGCTGCCTATGATTTGCCAGATCAAGTGGACGAAGACGAGAAAGCTGAGCGCGCTCAACGATTGCGCGATCTCGCGGACGATGTTTGCGTCCCTCGCGTCGCCAAGCGCGTCGGCGACATCATGGACGTGCTCATTTGCGGGCGCGAGGAGGATGGTCAGCTTTTCGGGCGCGCTATGTGCCAAGCACCCGACGTCGACGGCGTCACTTATCTGGATGACTCGGCGGGGGATGTGGGGGATATCGTGAAAGTCGAGATCGACGATACCCTTCTTTACGAGATGGAGGGCACCGTTCGCCATGACGGATAACGCAATCGATGCTCAAGCAAACAAAGCACATTCTTCGCAAACCGAGGGTTTGTGCGAAAAGCTCTGGACGATCTCGAATGTCATAACGTTATGCCGCATCCTGCTCGTTCCGGTGTTCGTTGCGGTTTTGGTGTGTCCTTGGCCCGTGTGGATGGGTCTCCCCGATGTCAGCATGGACGTCAAGCGCTACATTGCTGCAGGGATTTTCATTCTCATATCTTGCACCGATTGGCTCGACGGTTATCTGGCGCGCAGCCGCAACGAGGTGACGAACTTCGGCAAGTTCATGGATCCATTGGCCGATAAGATCCTGGTCGCTGCGGCTCTTTTGGTTCTTATCGAGTTAGGTTCGCTTCCTAGCTGGGTTGCGCTTATCATCCTCGCGCGTGAGTTCATCGTTTCGGGCGTTCGCATGATTGCCGCTTCCGAAGGCGTTGTTATTGCCGCAAGCTATATCGGCAAGTCGAAAACCGTGTTCCAGATGTTGGGCATCATCTTGTTCACGATCAAGGATTCGCACATGGATGGCGGAGTCGGCGATATCCTTGGCGATTCTCTTTGGCTGGTTAGCTGGATAGTGATGATTATCGCTTTGGTACTGACAGTCGTTTCTATGCTCGATTACATCGTGAAAGCAAAAGACCTGCTTGGATTCGGCGCGAAGCGCATCCCCGAACCTTCCGTACGCTCTTTTGATGGCGATTTGCGCATCATCGCTCAAGAAATCGTGAACTTAGCTTCCGAGAAGCATCTGACTGTGGGAACAGCTGAAAGCTTGACGGGTGGTTTGATAGCCGCATCTCTTACCGAAATCCCAGGTTCCTCTCAAGTGGTTCGCGGCGGCATCGTCAGCTATGTCAACGAAGTAAAAAACGGTCTGCTCGGTGTCGATGCCGCGGTTCTTGACAACGAAGGTGCCGTTTGCGCGCAAGTGGCGCAAGAGATGGCTGCAGGCGCTCGTGCGAAATTGGGGGTCGATATCGCGGTTTCCGTTACTGGCATAGCTGGTCCTACGGGGGGCCTACCAGGCAAACCCGTCGGTACGGTGTTCATGGGCATTGCGAGAGCTGACGATACGGTTTCGTCGAGTAGATTTGCATTTGCAGGGAATCGTGATGCGATACGTATGCAAACGGCGCTCGAAGCTTTGAAAGCCATTCGAACCGAATTGCTCGCTTAGTTCATTCCTAGAGGCCGTTTCGCATTTCTAGAGCCATTTCGCGTAAGCTCAAAACGACTTCCTTTTGCTTGGTTACCGTTTGGAGAAGCCGTCAGGCGCGATGGCTGTTCGCTGGGTCTAACTACATCTTTTGTCAACTTTCCGATTGGTCCCTGTTTGAAGCTCCTGTTATCTTTTCTTTTGCGATATCGAAGCGCTGCGTTGACAACAAACAAATGTTCGTATTATCATAACCACGGATTTTTAAACGAAAGAGAAGGCCATGAGCGAAGACAAAGATAAAATCCTTAAGCTTACTACTGATCAAATCGAGTCGAAATTCGGCAAAGGTGCCATCATGAAGCTTGGCGATGGCGGAGCGGATCTTTCGGTTGAGGCGATTCCCACAGGCTCGCTGGCACTCGATGCTGCACTCGGCATCGGCGGCGTTCCACGCGGTCGCATCGTCGAGATTTACGGACCTGAATCAAGCGGTAAAACGACGCTTGCTTTGCAGATTCTCGCCGAAGCGCAGGCTTTAGGCGGTGTTGTCGCTTTCATCGACGCCGAACATGCGCTCGATCCTGTTTACGCCGCGCGCATCGGCGTTGATATCGATGAGGTGCTTATCTCGCAGCCCGATACCGGCGAGCAGGCTTTGGAGATTTGCGATATGCTTGTGCGTTCTGGGGCAATCGACTGCATTATCATCGACTCTGTTGCAGCTTTGACGCCGCGCGCCGAAATCGAGGGTGAAATCGGCGATTCTACAGTTGGTCTACAAGCTCGTCTTATGTCTCAGGCCTTGCGTAAGCTTGCAGGATCGCTGTCAAAATCTGACACTACCTGCATCTTTATCAACCAGTTGCGCGAAAAGATCGGCATTATGTTCGGAAACCCCGAGACAACTCCTGGCGGTCGCGCTCTGAAATTCTTCTCGAGTGTGCGTATCGACATTCGCCGTGTCGACAGCATCAAGAAGAACGGTGAAGCCGTAGGCAATCGTGTTCGAGCCAAGGTGGTTAAAAACAAAGTTGCGCCTCCGTTCCGCCAAGCTGAGTTCGATCTTATGTATGGCGAGGGTATTTCCAAAGATGGTTGCATCATCGATATGGCGGTTGAAGCCGGAGTAGCCAAAAAGAGCGGAGCTTGGTACACCTATGGCGAAGAACGTTTGGGCCAGGGTCGTGAGGCGGCAAAGCAGACGCTGAAAGAAAACCCGGAATTGCGCGACGAGCTCGAGCGGAAAGTACGTGAGGCTTTCGACATTCCCATTATCACGCGTAGCAAGGAAGAGGCTGACGAAATCAAAGCAGTTGCAAAGCCCAAGAAGAAATAGCAATGGCGGATAAAGCTCTCATAGCTCAGCTTAAGCAAGAGATGACCCGGATCGAATCAAATGATTCGGGCCACTCTGAATATAAGTGCGATTTTGAAGAGGAAAGCAGAACACGGGATATTCCCGTCAAGCGTTCGCCCGTTTTGTCTGACGACGAACTCGATGCTGCTTTCAAGAAAATCCTTATGCTTGTGAATATCCGCGATCGTAGCGTGAAACAAATCGAAGAGCGCTTACGCAAAGAAGGATATCCGGATGGCACGATCAAAGAAGCCGTCGATCGTGCCATTTCATGCAAGATACTCGACGACCTCCGCTTTGCCGAGGCCTTGATTCGTAGTCGTATAAACCAAGGGAAAGGCTCAGCGGGGATCGAGCGCGAGTTGAAAGGCGAAGGAATCGACATCGATACGGTTCCTGGTTGGCCGTATGAGTTCGATGTCTCTTACGACCAGGAATATGATCGTGCGCTCAATTTGCTTATGCGCAAACCTACTCGCGCGAAGAACAAACGCCATGCAGCTTACAGGAAGCTCGTTCAAGCTGGGTTCTCTTCTCGTGTAGCAAGTGATGCCTCTCGCTTTTGGTGCGATCAGAACGAGTACTGCTAACAGTTTCGTGGCGTTCCTTGCTTTGTAAATTCCCTCAAACGGGTTCCTTTTTCGCAAAGTAGATAAGAATCTTTAGAAATTGGCGTATTATATACTTCGTGAGAATTCTTGCCCGCTTGCGGGTGTTTATAGATATTTGTTTTGCATTACGCTTAATTTCATATCAAAACTTCCGGGGCTATGTTCTCGCTTCGTGTCTCTTATGGGAGACATCTGTTCAACGTTGGCTAAATGAAGAAAAGAGGACACTATGCCTGATGCAATCGTTGCAATAGTCTGTGCAATCGTTGGCGTTGCCCTCGGCTTTCTGATTGCTCGTTACCTTGTGAATGCGTCTGCTAAACAAAAGGCGGAAGAAGCACAAAATGTGCTGAACGATGCGCAGCTTCAGGCTGAAACGATCAAGAAGGCTGCTGAGGTAGAGGCAAAAGACGAAGCGCTTAAGCTTCGCGCCGAAATCGAAAATGAGCGTAAAGAACGGCAGCGTGAGGTGCGCGCTGCCGAAACGCGCATCCAGCAACGCGAAGAATCACTTGATCGCCGCACGAACTCCCTCGATGCGCGCGAGCACCAGATCTCGTCTATGCAAGGTCAGGTCGAGCGTCGTCAGCGCGACCTTGATGCTGCGCAAAAAGAGGTGGAGAATCGTCTTGAATTCATCGCGGGTATGACTCCTCAAGAAGCTAAACAAGAGCTTCTTGATAACTTGCGTGACGAAGTGGCCGTAGAAAGCGCGACTATCATTCGCGATTCGGAGGCACGCACCAAGGCAGAGGCCGACAAGCGTGCGCGTAGCATCCTGAGCCTCGCAATTCAGCGTGTTGCGGCTGAGCATACCGTCGAAAACACGGTTTCGACCATTCACATCCCTTCCGATGATTTAAAAGGTCGTATCATTGGTCGAGAAGGTCGTAATATTCGCTCTTTCGAGCAGATCACAGGCACTAACCTCATCATTGATGACACCCCCGAGTGCGTCACCATATCTTGCTTCGATCCCGTTCGCCGCGAGGTCGGCCGGGTAACCATGGAGAACTTGATCTCCGATGGTCGTATCCATCCTGCTCGCATCGAGGAGATGTTTCATAAGGCCGAGGCTTATGTCGACCAGCGCGTTTTGGAGGCAGGTGAGCAAGCGGCTTTCGATACCGGCACCCATGATCTGCACCCCGAATTGATTAAGACGCTTGGTCGCCTGCGCTACCGCACTTCTTACGGCCAAAACGTTCTTAACCATTCCCTCGAGGTCTCTTATCTTGCTGGCGTGATGGCATCCGAACTCGGCCTTGATCCGAGCACAGCGCGGCGAGCTGGTTTGCTACACGATATCGGCAAAGCGATTGACCGCGAAGTCGAGGGTAACCATGCAGTCATCGGTGCCGATCTTGCACGTCGTTTTGGCGAACGTCCGCACATCGTGCATGCTATCGAAGCTCACCACAACGATGTTGAACCGAATAGCGTTCTCGACGTGCTCATCCAGGCTGCTGATGCGGTTTCTGCAGCACGTCCCGGCGCACGCAAAGAGACGCTTGATGCCTATGTCAAACGTCTCGAAAAGCTTGAGGAAATCGCTAATTCCTACGACGGTGTCGAGCGCACCTACGCTATCCAGGCGGGACGTGAAGTTCGTGTCATGGTCCAGCCAGAGAAAATCGACGAAGCGCAGACGGTTGTCTTGGCGCATGATATCGCCAGCCGTATCGAAAACGAGCTGCAATATCCTGGCCAAGTCAAGGTTATCGTTATCCGCGAAAGCCGCGCTATCGGCATCGCCAAATAGAATTCCTTATGGCAGACGGCCTCGAGCAATTCATACTTGAAGCAACAGGTGCAAGCCACTTTCGGGTCGAGCAAGACCTCGGAAGTGGCTTTGTCCGTTTGGAGATATCCGAAGCAGAACGTAGGCAGGCTCTGCAGGATATCCGTTCGAGTGAAGACATCGTCTTGGAATTGTTGCGAAATAGCCGCGATGCGCAGGCGCGCCATATATTCCTTGCTTTCGGACGCGAGGAAAACGTGCGGAAATTCGTGGTTATCGATGATGGCTGCGGTATCCCTGCGACCATGCATGAAACCGTTTTTGAGCCGCGTGTTACTTCAAAGCTCGAAAGCTCCCATATCGATAAATGGGGCTATCACGGCAGAGGGATGGCGCTCTATTCGATTTCGGTGAATGCAAAGATGGCGAAGATTCTCGCGTCGGCTCCCTCAATGGGTGCGGCGATTGCCGTTCAAACCGATTTGAATTCGTTGCCCGAAAAGAAGGATCAGTCGACATTCCCTCGTTTCGAGCTCGGAGACGAGGGAACCGTGAATGTCCGCGGCCCGCGTAATATCATTCGCGCCGCTTGCGAGTTCGCTATCGAAACGCATGGCGAATGCGATGTCTTTGCGGGGTCGACAACAGAGATCGCAGCTGCGCTCTATCTTCTCGGAAACGAAACCCTCTCCGCAACCGATAAGACCTTTTTGCTTCCTGAAGATCTTCCCATCACGAAACGTTTGAGTGTCGCGGCAACTCCCGATCAGTTCGCGACGATAGCTGAAACGCTTGGGCTGGAAATGAGCTCTCGATCGGCGCGTCGAATCATGGATGGAGAGATTCCGCCACCAGAAAATCTCCTTTCGCAAATCAAAATCGGTCTCTGTGAATCTTCGGCAAATTCTCCAAAACCTTCAAAAACTTCGATGCTGCATCGAGTAACGTCCCGAGCGATTAGCATCTCGAATGAGGACCGCATCTTTCTACGCGATTCGCTTATGTTCGCCTTTGAGGAATTGTCGAGGCGTTACTATCTCGAATCCGATGTCGACCCGTCGATATCGGTAGGGCAGGATGCAATCCGCATCTCAATACCGCTGATTCCAAAGCAAGATTAGCAAACTGTGCGCAATTGAGCGGTGAGCGGGCGTTTTTCTTGAAGATGGCCGTTTGTTTAGCTAGAATCGAATATTGTGCAAACATATGACGAACGCAATGTAAACGAATCATAAAGGAAACCATGTACGCCACCGAAGATACGCAGGGTAGCTGCCTGAAGGTCTCATCGAAATCATCCCCGGCATCGGTCGCCGGCGCTATAGCTGGCATGATTAAAGACGGTGTAGGGGTGGAAATGCAAGCCGTTGGCGCAGGTGCTGTCAATCAAGCTGTGAAGGCTATTGCTATCTCGCGAGGATTCCTGTCTCCTGTGGGCATAGAAATCGCATGCGTCCCTTCATTCGCCGACATCATCATTGACGGCGAGTATCGCACGGCTATTCACTTTTCTGTCGAGGCGCGCTATCTTCACGGCGTGCCTATCAATCAAAACGACGTCGCAAATCTTTAGATTCGAGAGCGAACATATGGTTAATTCCTTTATGGGCATCACTTTTTGCGTCCACACTTTCGGTTGCCAAATGAACAAACATGATTCTGAGCGTGTTTTCGGAATGCTTGAGAATCTTGGCGCCACGGCAGTCGACACCATCGAAGAAGCTGATGTCGTCGTTTTCATGACTTGTTGCGTGCGCGAAGCGGCCGATACTCGGCTTTATGGACAGGTCGGCTCCCTCAAAAACGTGCCGCTGCGCAAAGGTAGCCCGCTTGCCAAGCGCATTGTCGCCGTAGGTGGATGCATCGGTCAGCGCGATGGTCAAAAGCTTATCGACAAGCTTCCCCATCTTGATATCGTTTTCGGCACGAACAATCTTTCTTCGCTACCAGCGCTGATCGAAAGCGCTATGGAAGATGGTAGCCATCATGTCGAGATACGCGAATCGTCTAGCGAATTCTCAACCGATTTACCTACAGATCGCGAGCATTCGTGGGCTGCCTGGCTTCCTATCACTACAGGCTGCAACAATTTCTGCACATATTGCATCGTTCCGTATGTGCGCGGACGCGAGAAATCACGTGCTCTCGAGGATATACGTCTCGAAGCCCAAGCATACGTTGATTCCGGAGTTAAAGAAATCACCTTGTTGGGGCAGAACGTCAACTCATATGGCCGCGACCTTTATGGCGAGCCTCGTTTCGACCAAGTACTCGATGCTGTTGCAGCGACGGGGATCAAGCGCTTGCGTTTCGCTACAAGCCATCCGAAGGATCTGACGGATGGCGTTATCGCGAAATTTGCCGAACTGCCCAACTTGATGCCTGCACTGCATCTCCCGGCCCAATCGGGTTCCAATCGCATCCTCAAGCTCATGAATCGCGTTTACGATATCGAACATTACCTCGAGCTAATCGATAAGCTTCGTGCGGTCAAGCCTGATATCGCGCTTTCGACCGACATCATCGTCGGTTTCCCAGGCGAGACGGAAGAAGATTTCCAGGCAACCTACGATCTTGTTAAAAAGGTCGGCTATCACCAAGTATTCACTTTCATCTATTCCAAGCGCGAGGGGACTCCTGCCGCTAAGATGGTTGACGATACTCCACGCGAGGTTATCCAAGAGCGTTTCGATAGATTAGTCGATCTCGTTCAAGAGCAGGCTTATATAGCCAACCAACCGGAAATCGGCAAAACGATCGAGATTTTGGTTGAAGGTTGCTCTAAGCGTGATGAGCGTATCCTTGTGGGCAAAAGCCCTAAAAACCAAACTGTTCATGCCCCAATCGAGGAGGGCATGAATATAAATGATCTGGTTGGCCGTTTCGTTAACGTGCGCATAGATGAGGCGCGTACGTGGTATTTACGCGGCAAAGCCATCGGCGAGGCGTTCGATTAGGCGCTATGGGCAAGGTCGTCGTTATCGTTGGCCCAACGGCTTCTGGTAAAACCGCTTTGGCGCAAGCGCTTGCGCTGAGGGTTGATGGGGAAGTGGTAAGCGCCGATTCGATGCAGGTATACAAGGGGCTCGATATCGGCACGGGGAAGTTGATGCCCGACGAGCGTCTTGTTCCGCACTACGGATTCGATATAGCCAAGCCCTCCGAACCCTATTCGGCTGCTCTTTTTCAAGATTACGCCCGCGGTTGCTTTGCTGATATATTCGCGCGCGGCAAGCAGCCCATACTGTGCGGCGGCACGGGTTTCTATGTTCGTGCAGCAATAGATGCCTACGACTTTCCAAAGGGCGAGCAAATCGATAACTTTATAAGGGAAAAGTGCCTTGCGCTGGCGGAAAGCAGAGGTGCGCAAACTTTATGGAAGAAGCTTTTCGAATACGATCCCGCCAGTGCAGCGATAATCCCGCAGAATGACGTGAAGCGCGTTGCGCGTGCTTTCGAGTTGCTAAGCGAGGGAACGAGCTATGCGAAACAGAAAGAAAACCTGTCGTCGATAAGCGAGATGGTTCCTTCTGTCTGGATCGGTCTGAAGGTCGACCCAGAAATTCTTCGCAAGCGGATTGACGCACGCGTTGACGAGATGTTCTCAAAAGGTTTGGTGAAAGAAGTGCGCGGTCTGCTTGATTGCGGGCTGCGTTATGCCATTACCGCCAAGCAAGCTATCGGATACAAGGAGGTTGTCGCCTATCTCGACGGTCGGCAAACTTTAGACGGAGCTAAACAGCAGATCAAGATGGCAACGCATCGTTATGCGAAGCGTCAACGCACATGGTTTCGCAAAGAAGCGCGTGTTCATTGGATTGATGCTAACGAGCTTGATCTCGATGCCATGTTGGCAGATTCGATGAGGATTCTTCTTGACGGGAATGTTTTCAATGCTTGAAACCGAAACCTTGCGCGAGCGCGCGCTGATCGTAGGGATCGAACGTCCAGATCAAAAATGGCCACTTGAGTCTTCGATGGAAGAACTTGTCCGATTAGTTGACACGGCAGGTGCCGACGTCGTTGCTTCGGTTACGCAAAAGCTCTCTTCGCCGAATCCAAGAACTTTTGTCGGCTCGGGCAAGGTTGCCGAAATCAACGCACTGGCCGAAGCGAATGATTGCGATTTAGTGGTTTTCGACGATGAACTTACGCCATCGCAGCAGGTCAATCTCGAGAAGGGAATCGATCGCTCGATTAAAGTTATAGACCGAACCGCCTTGATTTTGGATATTTTCGCGCTTCATGCTACGAGCAAAGAAGGGCGTTTGCAGGTGCGTCTCGCGCAAAACCAGTATCTCTATCCTCGTTTGCGAGGTATGTGGGCTCATCTTGCCTCGAATCGCATGGGCGGCGGTGTGGGATCTCGTTTCGGCGAGGGTGAGAGTCAGCTCGAGATCGACCGCCGTATCGTCCGAAAGCGCATCACCTCGATCAAGCGCCAACTTAAACATCTGGAAGAGGTGCGCTCTGTTCAGCGAGTTAATCGCTATGGTGGCTCTGTGTTCAAGGTGTCGCTTGCAGGTTACACCAATGCCGGGAAGTCTACTCTTCTCAATGCGCTTACCGATGCAGGGGTTTTAAGTTACGACAAGTTGTTTGCAACCCTCGATTCGACAACGCGCAAGCTCAAGTTGCCCGAAGGATGCGAGGCCACTATCACCGACACGGTTGGCTTCATCAAGAAGCTTCCTACAACGCTCGTCGAGGCTTTTAAATCGACGCTCGACGAAATCACTGGTTCCGATTTGATCCTGCACGTGATTGATGCTTCGAGTGACGAGCGCTCTTATCAGATAGAGGCCGTTGAAAATGTGTTGGGTCAGATAGGGGCCACCTGCATTCCGCGTATCGAGGTTTTCAACAAGAGCGACCTTTTGAGCGAAGATGAAATCACCGCATACGGGAAACGCTTTCCGAATGCAGTGTTCATTTCGGCGCTCGGCAAATGGGGTATGGATGAGCTTATTGAGCGCATCGCCTACGTCTGCGCCTCGCGCGATGTTTTGCTGAATGTCGTTCTTCCTTTTGATAAAGGTGCGCTTGCAGCTCGTGCTCACAGGGAATGTAACATCATTTCTGAAGAATTCCTTGAGGATGGGACACATCTTAGCATGCGCGTCCCTATGACGTGCTTCGACGCCTTTGCTCCTTATTTGGTTGATTCGAAATCCGATTTGGAAATCGGAGTATAAAACGCACGAAAGCGCGACTTGCGCGTGTGTGCGAACGGGTTGCAGTGGCTACAAACGCCTGAAAACAGCGACGACTTTCCCAGCGATTGAACAGTTTCGCGTGATAATCGGTTCCATTGTGTGGTTTTCTGGTTGGAGCCTGATATAGTCCTTCTCTCTGAAAAAACGTTTTACCGTTGCGCCGTCCTCTATGATCGCAACGACGATATCGCCGTTGTTGGCAACCTGCTGCTGCTTCACGACTACGTAATCTCCGTCGTTGATGCCTGCCTCGATCATCGATTCGCCGCGCACCGAGAGCATAAACGAAGCGGAATCTCCGACGATGTCGGTGGGCAGGGAGATGGTGTCGGTAATGTTCTCTTCGGCCAAAATAGGCTCACCGGCGGCAACGTTGCCAACCAGCGGCACATCGATTGTTTTGCTGAAGCTTGGGCGAATGACGTTCTCGGCTATCGGTTTATGCCCATTGATTTCTTGGGCGGCCGAGGTAAGGATAATCGAGCGCGACTTCAGATGGTCGCGAACTATATACCCTTTTTCTTCCAACGCTTTCAAATGCACATGGACCGTCGATGGGGAAGACAGGCCCAAATCTGAGCAAATCTCACGAACGGTCGGCCCATAACCTCTTTTAGCGATGTTCTTCTCGATGCATTCGAGAACAGCTTTCTGCTTTTTGGTGAGCTTATCCGCCATGACTGACCCTTTCAAAAATACGAACAAATGTATGATAATTCATTGACAAGAACTTTTGTTCGAATTATTATAAACACGAACAAGGGTTCGATGCAAGCGATGGAGAAAATTATGGCTATCAAGAACAACCACTATGCCACTTCTGGAAACAATGCTCTTGATTTGCATTATGGGGAACATTGCCAAGGTGCTTTGATAATCAGCTTTCCGAGCAATGGAGTACGGGATAAACGCGTAGATGAGATTCATGACATCGATGCCGAGATCGTTTCTTCTCGTGTCGGGATTGCCCGCAAAAACGATTTGATTACCCGCTTGCTAAACGAAGATCTTGCTGGTGTTAATCTAGGCCGCTTCACTCATGTCGAAACCGCACGGGCGTTTGCTCTAGGTATAGCTGCTTGCGTCGTAGCGCTAGTCGTGGGAATGTGAAATCTACGTCTTATCGACGGTTTTACGCATGCGCTGCTCTTTTGACCGGTACTTGTCTGCTTCGTGTTACTCTAAAGCTATCGAGAAAAGGAGCAGTATGCGTTGTCCTTCTTGCGGCTATATCGAATCAAAGGTAATCGATTCGCGACCTTCTGATGATGGGTCGTCTATTAGGCGGCGCAGAGAATGTTTAAGCTGCCATAATCGTTTCACTACTTACGAGCGCCTTATCGATAATCCCTTATTGGTGATAAAGAACGATGGCTCTTCGGAGGCCTATGACCGAACGAAGCTCATGCGTGGCTTGCTAATAGCTTGCGCCAAACGTCCGATTTCGCCCGAGCAGATTGATTCGCTAGTCGATAGCATCGAGAATGAACTTCGGAGCGCGCCTAAAAACGAGATAGCTTCCAAGCAACTTGGAGATATGGTGCTTGTCCGCCTAGCAAAACTCGATGAAGTTGCTTATGTACGGTTTGCTAGCGTGTATAAGGACTTTCAAGATCTAGAGGGATTCTACGCAACATTAGAGGAGTTAAGGAAATGACCGCGATTGAACCATTTGCAGAGTTGAGATTTTCTACGGAGATTGAGCTTCCGATAAAGAAGACGAATGAGAGCGTTCAGTTGCCCAAGTATGCTTACAGCGGGGATGCCGCTCTCGACTTGCCAGCGGCGGAATCGTTGATTTTACAGCCATTTGAGCGAAAGCTCGTTTCAACCGGTCTCGCCATAGCTATTCCCGAAGGCTATGCTGGCTTGGTTATACCAAGAAGCGGCCTGGCTATCAAACACGGCATCTCCATCGTCAATGCTCCTGGTTTAATCGATAGCGGATATCGCGGCGAGCTTAAAGTGATTCTTGTCAATCTTGATCCTCATACGCCATTTGAAATCAAAACCGGAGACAGGATAGCTCAACTGATGCTGGTTAAGATTCCCGTGGTTAAGCTTGACCAAGTAGAGGAGCTGCCTTCTTCCGAGCGGGGAGAAAGCGGTTTCGGTAGTAGCGGCTTGCATACTATTTAGGGCCCGCGTCAACATTTCCCTATATGTTGTCAAATAGGGAAATAAAGTCGCTCCGTTATAGCAATTGAATATGACGTTCATGTTCTATTAGCGATTGGTAAACCATGAAACGCGATGACGAAACCACGAACAAGAAGCCTCCGACACCTCCAATAGGCTATCGCTCACCGACATCTGATTCTCTCGATTCTGCAGTTCCTCGCGAGGCGGAAGATACGCAAGCGGATGATATGTCGGAAGAAGCATCGGAGAATCCCGATGACGAGACCGACTTGCGTAACACGAACACATGTTCTAATGTAGGGGAGCAGCGAGGAATAGAAAATGAGAGCGATACATTTAAGAAATGCGAATCATTCCAAAACAAACCCCCTGCCTTAAGCGAAGAGGAAACGAAGGCGGTGCTTTCGCTCAGGAGGTATTCCCTTTACGCAATCACGGGTGCGTTTATTTCGTTTTTAATCGGGGGTTCACTGCTTGCATTAGTTTCCCTGATCTGCGGAATCGTATGTTACCGAAAGACATCGCAATTCAACGAAGCGCATCCTAGCTTAAGCGAATACGCTCCAGCTTTCAAAAAGCGCGCCGTTATTGCTATCGTCGTGCCTGCGGTTGCTCTTATCTTAAACGTCATCGCGGTTGCGGTTCTTATGCCAGTCATTCTTCAGGCGGCGCAAACAGGAGACTACTCCATGCTTTTGGGTGGTGGCGCAACGAACAGCGTAACCAATTCAACGTGGGGATAACGGCAGCGGGATCTTATTAACCCAAATAAGTAATAATCGACTTCCTTGTTTGGGTTTAACTTAGCTGTGAGAGGCCACAGTGTCTTAGAATTTAGAAAAACGTGATAATATATGTTATGTAAACCTAGTAATGCAAAATACAACAAGTTTACTTTGAAGATGGCAATGGAGATTGCCGCCCCTCATACATGGCCTGCAGCAATTCTGCCTACCCTTGTTGCGGTTTGTGCAGCTGCAGCCGTTGAACACGCGGTTTCGGTGTCGGCTTCGCTCGTTTGTTTGCTTATCGTCGTCCTTATGCAATCGGCAGTCAATACATTCAACGATTACTATGACTTTGTTAAAGGAACCGACTCTGAAGATGACAACGTTGATCCAAGTGATGCCGTTCTTGTTTACAACAACGTAAACCCGAAATCGGCTCTTCGGCTAGCCGTATCTTTCTTGATTGTCGCTTTCGGCTTGGGTGCCTACATTATTTATCGCGCTGGCTTTATTCCCCTGATAATTGCTCTGATAGGCGCTTTGTTTGTTGTTGTTTACTCCGCAGGGAAAACGCCCGTTTCTTATCTTCCGATCGGAGAACTTGTAAGCGGTTTCGTTATGGGGGGGCTTATTCCCCTTGCGGTATATATGGCTATCACGCTGGAATTCAATTGGATAGTTTTGTTTTGGTCGTCCCCGCTTATTATCGGCATCGGCTTGATTATGTTCACAAACAACACCTGCGACGTCGAACGAGACGTCGCAGCAAGACGGAAGACCCTATCTGTTTTGCTTGGTCGCGACAAGGCTCGTAAACTCTATCACGCCATGGCATATGCGATGATTGTGCTGATTCTGCTTATCGTCGCCGTTTATTTCTCACCAGGTTTGCTCATTGCGCCTTTTATGCTTTTAGCTGGAAACACCGCATTTAAAGCCCTTATGAAAAATCCTCTTGTCCAGGCATCGCGCTTGCAGGCTATGCCGCAGATATTGACGGTGAACGTGATTTTCGGATCTTTTTACGCCGTCTCTATCCTATTCGGGGGTTTGGCAACTTTGGTATTCTAAAACGCACATATCGTCGAGTGGTTTAGCGCCACTGAATCTGTATGACTCCGTTCCATTTTTGCGCGATTTTCTCCAAATCGAAGACAGCAAGAAGATCTTCGACGGCAGCTGGTTCATCATATTCCGTCAACCCGACAACGTACGCGATGTGCCCTATCACGGCCTCAGCGGAACCGTAGAGCTGCAGCAATCTGTCTATAGAAGCATCTTTGTCTCGTTTTGACAAACGTCTATTTTCTCGAGAGACAAGCAAAGGGATATGAGCGTAAGTGCAGGCGGGCAAACCAAGAAGGTCTTGCAAATAAATCTGCTCTGGGGTGCTGTTGAGAAGGTCTACTCCCCTTGTCACCGAATTCACTCCTTGAGCAGCATCATCTACGACAACGGCAAGTTGATACGCAAACGCGCCATCGGAGCGCTTGATGAGGAAGTCCCCACATTCGCTCATCAGGTTTTGACGGTATTCGCCTTGAATAGCATCAACGAAAGAGTATGTTTTATCGGGAACTATTAAACGAGTGGCCGGAGACTTCGATAGGGATTTTACAGCAACCTCTTGACTGTTCAAATTTCTGCAAATGCCGGGATAGACGAATTTTTCGCCGTAATGTGGAGCGGATGCTGCATGTAAATCGGCGCGAGAGCAGAAACAGGGATACAACAAGTTCCTGCTCTGCAGCTCGCTTACAGCTGATTGATAAGCTTCGTTGCGCGTGCTTTGGTAATATGGCCCAAAATCCCAGGTCAATCCTAGTTTTTCGAAATCTCGCTGCACTGCATCGATATATTCGCATTTAGACCTCTCTCGATCGAGGTCCTCGATGCGCAAAACCATATCTCCGCCTTGTGATTTGGCGATAAGCCAAGCAAGCAGGGCGGAGAAAATATTCCCTGCATGCATCCGGCCTGTTGGGCTTGGGGCAAAACGTCCGATGACATGCTTTGATGTAGTCTTGTGCTGATTATCGTTTGGCATTTCGCTTTAGCTTTGGTGGTTTTCGGCGAAAGAGAATCCCATATCAAATGCTTTAAGGTTGGCGTCGATGGTTTTCGGTGGGACGCACGCGCGGATAACATCGCTCCAAACATCTTTACCGAAGCCCAATGTGGTCTCGAGTGCGCCAAGAAGAACCACGTTTTCGGTGCGGATGTTGCCCGCTTCGAGAGCCAATTCTATTGCAGGGATAATCGTAGCGCCATGCTCGTTCAACGATACAGGGATGTCGGAAGGCATCTCTGCTGTCCCGCATGCAACGGGAAGCGGCTTTATAGATTCGTCGGCGACAAGCAGATAACCGTCTTTCTTCAAGAAAGCGATATTGCGCAGAGCTTCCATCGTCTCAAATGAAACGATGCAGTCGGTCTCTCCGGGATCGGCAACCATAGATTGCACGCCTGTCCCAAAACGTACAACCGTTGTAACGGCTCCGCCACGCTGTGCCATGCCATGAATCTCGGAGACTTTGACATCGAAACCGGCAGCGGCCGCAGCGCGCGCAAGCAGACTGGCCGCGGTTATCGTCCCCTGTCCGCCAACGCCGCAAAGCAGTACGGTACGCGTATCGTTTGTTTTATCGCCTTCGACCGAAGTTTTGGTGGTCTCGATCATTTTATTCACCATCCGATTCGCTTGAGCTTTGTTCTATGGCCCCGAAAGCGCAGTATTGTGTGCATTGCCCGCATCCACAGCATTGCATGGGATCGATAACGGCAAGCCCCGACTGCTCGCGCGAAATAGCAGGGCATCCAAGCGTTGCGCAAATACCGCATTTGCGGCACTTGTCGTTCACTAGGTAGTAAGGCTTCATAATTCGGTCGATCAGCTGGCAAGGTGCCCTGAACACGATAATGGAAAGTTCATCCGCCTGCTCTTTCGTGGCGTTTTTGAGGGCTTGGCGCACGGCCTTCATGTCATGCGGATTCACCTGGCTGACATTCTCGACGCCGATTGCCGAAAGAACACCGAGCAAATCGAGTTCGCGGCTCGGGCGTTTCTGCAGGGTCTCGCCATTGAAGGGGTTGCCTTGTCTGCCGGTCATGGCTGTGGTTCGATTGTCGAGCACGCATATCGTGCCGCACCCTTTGTTGTAGACGGTGGAAATCAGCGACGACAGACCAGAGTGAGCAAAAGTTGAGTCGCCGATGACGGCAACGACCGGACGGTGCTCTTTGCTTGCCAAAGCGAGTTCGAACCCGTGGGACATCGATACCGAAGCACCCATATCGATGCAGGTATCCATTGCAGCCAAAGGTGGAAGGGCGCCAAGCGTATAGCAGCCGATATCGCCGGTTACGATGGCGTTTATGCGCGAGAGCTCTTTGAAGACCAAACGATGGGGGCACCCTGCGCACAACGCTGGCGGACGCCCAGGGATGTCATCAGGCGCTGTCGCGTGCTCTGGCAAGGCGATGCCGAAGGCGCGCTTGATCAAGGAAGGAGAAAGCTCGCCGTCTTTCGGAAGAGGTTCGTCAAAGTTCGACAAGCTGATGCCCAAGGCTCTTACTTGCGTAGTCAGGTATTCCGAGGCTTCTTCTACTACGTAGACTCTATCAACTCGCTTGGCGAAGTCGGTCAAAGATTTTTCGGGCAAAGGCCAGGTGAGACCGAGTTTGAAAACCGATGCTTCGGGCAGCGCCTCGCGAACATGCTGATAGGCGGCGCCTGCGCAAATCACGCCGATTTCGGTATCACGCATTTCGGCTCGGTTTATAGGGCATGCTTCTGCCCAGTCTTGCAGCTTTTTGATGCGTTGAAGCTGGGCTTTGCGGCGGGGCTTGGCGTAAGCAGGCATCATGACCCATTTTGCTGGATCGGTTTCGTAGGGCTTGGCAGCGAAATCCATACGCTCGCCAGCGCTTACCATGGTGCGGGTATGGGAAATGCGGACGGTCGACCTGATGAAGAACGGTACGTCGAAAAGCTCGGACCACTCAAATGCCTGTTTAGTGAATTCGAGTGCTTCTTGAGCATCCGACGGATCAACGCAAGGAATATGCGCACCTTGCGCATGCCAATGCGAATCCTGCTCGTTCTGCGACGAGTACATTCCCGGGTCATCGGCGGCAAGGATGACAAATCCTCCGTTCACGCCCGTATATGCGGCGGTATAGAGAGGGTCGGCGGCGACATTGACGCCGACCATCTTCATGGTTGCCAAAACACGGGCTCCGGCAGCAGAAGCTCCGACGCCAACTTCCACGGCGACCTTTTCATTAACGGACCACTCTGCGTAAACACCGTCCATCTTGGCGAAAGCTTCGAGCGTTTCGGTTGAGGGGGTTCCTGGGTAAGCGACACCTATAGTTGCCCCGGCTTCCCACGCGCCGCGTGCTATGGCTTCGTTTCCTGACATCAATTCCATGCGCATATCTCTTTTCATCTCGTCTGAATAGCCCACCCGAAAGGAACGCTCGTTTAACGTTCTTGATACAGCAAGCAGAACTCTCCCACCTGAACGATATCGCCATCGGCAAGCACGCGCTCGGCGATGTTTCTGTTGTTGACCCAAACACCGTTGAAAGAGTTTCGATCATGAATGATCGTTCCCCGCTCGCCTACTTCGACCACGGCATGCTTGCGCGAAACCGTCATGTCGTTTAAGAAGATATCACTGTTGGGATCGCGACCAATCGTGTATATACCCGGCTTGAGAGCGAGCTCGATACCTGTTTGCGGTCCGCGAATAATTTTTAAAAACGCGTTATGGGTGACCTTTCCTATAGCCGCAAACTCCTGAGTGCCAAACTGCACGGGCTTGAAGCTCTGGGTTGCCCCAAGCATATGATAGCCACATGTCGGGCATTCCAGGGCGTCGTCTGTTATCTCATTATTGCATACGGGACAAATTCGACTCATTTCCTATCCCCTTTCGATGAGCTTGCGATCAGGAAGCAAGCGAGTTGTCTTTTATGATAGGCATAGTTGCATAAAGAATACTCTCGGCTTCGGAGCCTGCGCCGGTGAAACGCTTCCACCAAATGGAAAACGCCTCGAATGCGCTCGGAGCGTCAACGTCTTCGCACGCTACGAGATTACGCACAGCTACGGTTTCATTATGCTGCTTGTAGGTGATGGTTCCAACCTTTTGGCCCGTTTTCACGCTGCCGGAGATTTTGTCGAGCGCAATCGATTGGCTTACGTTTCCAAATAAATCGAAGACGCGCAATGTTTCGTCGGGGTTTTCTAAGGTCACAGGTACAGTTTTGTCTATCCAATCGGAAAGAGAAGCCTCAGCAAGGACAGGCACCTCTTTCGATGTCCCGTCGAGCGCCGCTGTGGTCGTCTTCGCGCTCGTCGCCAGCGGTATATCGACAATATGCTGGTAACCCCATTCGAACAGCGCTTTTGCATCGAGGAAGCGCTGGCTTGCATCGGTCGAGTGAAGCACGATTGCGTAAAGCTCGACATCGCCGTTGTTCGCAGCGCCCATAAATGACGGCCCTGCAGCTAAGGTCTCCCCCGTTTTCACGCCGATGGTTTTGCTGTACATCTCCAGCAGCCCATCGGTTGTCTCTAAGCTTATTTGCTCCGCTTTGCCGTCTCGTTGGATGATGATGTCAGTGGATCCTCCGGCGACGATTTGCCTGATACGATTGTTTTTCATGGCGTATTGCGCAACCAAAGCCTGGTCGCGTGCGGTACTGTGCAAATCACCCGCATATTCGTCATCGTCGAGACCATGGGGATTCTCGTAAACGGTGTCTTTGAGGCCGAGCTCTGCGGCTTTGTTGTTCATGGCGCCCACGAAAACGGTTTGCGGGTCGCTTCCGAGCGAAGGATCGCTATCGATCATTTGAGTACCGACGGTCTCGGCCAAAGCGACTGCGGCATCGTTTCCCGATGGAACGAGGAGGGCTTTTAGTGCCGTTTCGAAATCCATCTGATCGCCTGCTTGCAAGCCCGCTGTCGATTCGCCGATCGAAGCAGCCGCATCGCTCACGGTTACGATGGTGTCGGCTTTTATGTTCTCGCTGGCGACAATCGCGGTCATCACTTTGGTGATCGATGCTATCTGCGCAGGCGCATCGGCATCTCGCTCGAAATAGACCGTGCCGTTCGAGTCCATCAGAATGGCATGATCGCATTCGATGCTAGGGCACTCCGACACGGTGAGGCCCAGCGCATCAACCGTTGAGTTCCCGACGATGTCCGCTTTGCGAACCTCTGCGCAGGCGCTTTGTGGAAAAGAGAGAGAAAAAAGAAGGGCAAGAGACGCGAGCAACGCTATCGCACGGAAGAAGACGTTACGCCCGTCAAAGCGATCGTCGATGCAACAGCACGATTCTTTAGATGCAAAGTGTGCCATCGAAGTTTACTCCCCCTCGTTCCTCTTGTGTCCTTTTGTTATGCCATAGTGCCCGAAGACGAATCCTCGTCGGATTTCGAATCATCGTCGCTGCCGGGACCTTTTACCACAACCTCGTCGAGAGGCTCGTAGGTAGATGCAAAGGTGTTTGTTTTGACCACATCGCCTGCTGCGTTCTTGACATAGCGGACGACGGTGATGGATTTGCCATCTTGTCCGTGCGTTTTCACATAAGACTGCCCCGGCGTCAAAGAGTCATCGGTTTTCTCGATCGTTTCATACTTCTCGCCTTCCGCCCACTCGCCTGTCTCCGTACTCACGCTGTAGCTTAAAGGTGCGCTATACAACGTTACGGTGATGCTCGATTCGGTGGTGCTGGTGGTAAGCAGCACGTCGCTATCGGTTTCGTCACTCCAAATCAAGGTGAGTTCGGGATAACTTACAGCGGCATCGCGACCGGCTGGATAGCTGGAAAGATAGAGCGAATGATTATGGCGCTCGACGATGTCAAGGCCCGATTCGTAAACCGAGTTGAATACGGTTGTGGCAACTTGGCAGATTCCTCCGCCGATGTTGTCGACATACTGCCCATCTATGATGGTTCCGGCGGCCTGGAAGCCGCGTTCTTCGTTGCAGTCGCCCGCAACTTCGTTGAAGTTCCAACGTCCGCCGTTGGCCTTCGTTATCGAGTTGTTGATGAGTTCGGCTGCCAAACGAATGTTATGGTTGCGCGCTTCGGTACCCGAATAAGTAGAAAACTCAGTTGTGAAACTGCTTACCGCCGTGACAATTCCCGAGGAAATCGCTTCGTCGAGGGTCATCGTTTCGGGAACGCTCTCGTCGCCTACATCGATCTTGACGGTGTCGGTGCTGCTTGTAGCCATTTTCCCTTGTTTGCCGAAAAGTGCATCGTTTAAATCGGTCGCTGCCTTATCGACTGCCGGAGCTTCGCTATTGCTGCTTGGCGAAACAGAGATGGATCCGTCCGAAGCTTTTTCGAAAGACACTGCGATGGGGTCGATGTTCGCGTTTTTCAGAATCCCCTGCATAATCTTTGGTTTTGCGGTGTCGGATTGGATTGACGGTTCGATAAGCCAAGAGCCGTCCTCCTGAATGACTTCGGTTGCTATCCAGCTGCCAATCGTCGTTGCATCGGCGTTCCAATGGGAATCGCCGTATTGGAAGTCAACGCCATCGGCTATGGTTGCATTGATTTTTTGGGCTGTGCTCTGCGCTTGCTCGTAAGTGGTTCGCGAAGGAGCGTCTTCCACCGTGGCGATAAACGAATCGTCATCGCCGTTGTCGAGGATTTTATCCGAGATGGTATCGGCAAGCGTATCGCGATTGACCATTTTGCCGTCATGACCCTGGTTGGCGGCAGCCCATCCGTTGGCAACGGAAACGTTCGCATCGATACGCGGGTCGCCTAGGGTGTCATCGATGCTTTGGGCGAGATGCTCGAGCTGCGCGTCGTCCATCGTCAAGTTCACGTCGATGTCGCGACCAAAGAGCTGCGAGGCGATGCGCGTTAGGAAACCGCCATCCGATCTTCCTACAGAAATCGCCTTATCGCTTAGTGCATCGTAGTCGATAGATGCACCAAGCTCGCGTGCGCTTGTAGTCCATAACTGGTTGTTGAGGCGAGCCTGCTCAACCGAAAGCAGTTCTGCTTGAGCGCGATCTTCCGCTTGCGCGATGGAATCGTTTACGTACGAGCGAGCATCTTCGTTTGCGAAGATGGTGACGGTCGTCGAATCCATCCGGTCTTCGTATTCGTTGGCAACGGCGTCTTTTATTTGATCGGGCGTCATTCCTCCGACAGCGACAGCCCCGATCTTCACGCCGGCGTAAGCGCGATTCCAATTGCTGGCGGTATCGAAAACACCGAAAACGATTGCAAGGGCAACTATGATGCATGTCGCCATGCCGATTCGGCTCCCCCTGGCAAAGGAGGCAACTGCGCGGGCAATGCTTGCAAGTCCCCTTCCCAAAAGGCTAAAGAACGAAAGGAACAAGCCACCGATCGAGCGGCTAGCTCTTGTGTTTTTCGCCGAATGCTGCGTATTCGATTTTCTCCTGCTTGACGAAGCAGAACGCGAGGTTGCACCTGCCTTCGATCTGTCTTGCGGTCGGGTCGAACTCGCGCCTCTCGTGTTTCGCTTCGATTGCGCCGCTTCCCTCGAAGCTTCCGATGCGTGGGAACGCCGTGAATCTCTACCGGATTGCGCATCCCGGGTGCTGCGCGACGATACAGCTTGCGCTGATTTCCCTCTAGTATTTCGCGTGCGATCATTCTGCTGTCCGATGGCAGAGCTTCGAGCGCCACTATTGCGCGACGCCACGGATGAGACGGTCGAAGCTGGCCGTTTGGCGCGGGGCGCAGTTGAGGTCGACGAACTGCGAGAGTTGCGCGAACGGGCATAGTTGTTCGAGCTGCGCGAATCTCGATCGATCCCCGAGCTTTGTCGGGGACGGCTAGAACGCGACAGGGTGTCGGAACGCATCTGCCCAGATCGCGATCCGCGACGACCATCCGGGTGATTATGCATGTTGTTTCGAGAGCTATCGGCCACTTAGGCCTGCGCTTTCTTGGCGGCGATCATGCCCTGCACGCCTTTCGCGATGTAGTAAGCGGTGGTGAAAACACCCAGGATCAAACCAGCATAAACCGGCCAAATCCCCCAAGACCAGTCGAGAGCGTTGAAGCCGGGCAGCCAGCTAACGGAAACAACGCCCAACCCAGAAACCTGGGGAAAGTTCAAGAGCAAACCGGCAAAGCCAACGAACAGAAATGTAGTGGCGAGCTTCCCGGCATAAATGACAGGAACGCGCACCTTATAGCGCTTGAGCAGATAAGCCCCGCCGAAAAGCAGCAGGAGATCACGCGCGAGAACCAAAACAACGATCCAGACAGGAAGCCTTCCGACCATAAGGAGACCGAATACGGCGGTGATCATGAGGATGCGGTCGACAGCAGGATCGAGAAGTTGTCCGAGCTTCGAAACGGTATGCGTACGACGGGCGATTTGCCCATCAACGAAATCGGTGCTTGCGGCGATGGCGAACAGCACCGCAGCAGCGACGTTCTCATCGTGTGAAAGCAGGACGAGGTAGATAGGAGCCATGCATAGGCGAATAAACGAGATGAGATTGGGAATGGTAAAGATAGCGTCGAGCACTACCTCTTCGTCGGCGCCATTTTGCTTCGGGTTCCCTGAAACGTTGTTTCTGCTCGCAGTCATATCTCCAGCATTTTCGATTGAGGTGGAAAGACCTGCCCTTTGAAATCTCTCCAAGGCAAATTCATTTGTCCAATTTTAGCAGCTTGACGCAGCAGAATCCGATTCCTACTAAGGAAGTTGCATATTCTGCAAACACCGTCACTCATCCGTAAAAATAAATCCCACCCTCAAGTCTTGCTTTCACTTGAGGGTGGGAGCATCTATTTGTTATTGGTGTTTGATACTACTCGGCGTCAGGTTTTTCCGTCGCTGCAGCGGGCTTAGGCTTCGGCGCAGGTTTTGGCTGCTCAGGCACATTGTAGACTTCGGGTTCGTGCTTGGTGGACACTGAAGGAGACGTGGTGCTCATCTCCAAGCACTTCTTCGGGCAAGAGCGCACGCACATGTTGCACATGATGCAGCGGAAATGGTCGATCTCCCATGTGCGCTTTTCCCTATCGACCACAAGGGCGTCGGCAGGGCAATTGCGTACGCATGCACCGCAAAGGATGCAGTTGCTCACATCGTTATGGACGGCGCCCTTCAAACCCGCAGGCGCTTCTTTTTTCTGCACAGGGTACATGATGGTCTCAGGCTTTTTGAAGATAGACCCGAGTGTCATTTTACCAAGTTCCATGAATCGCATGATGACTACCTTTCCGTGCAGCTGATGCAAGGGTCGATCGTAAGGATGATGGTGTTGACATCCGCCACGTCGCAGCCCTTGAGAGCCGTTGCCATGCCGGCAAGGTTTTGCGAAGTGGGCGTGCGCATACGCATGCGATCAAGATATTTGGTGCCGTTGCCCTTTGCGTAGTAGTAGCATTCGCCACGAGGCTGTTCGAGTATATTGCAAGCCTCGGCGCCGTCAGCGGGGTTGCCTGTGACTTTGGTGGAAATCTCGCCTTCGGGAATCTTGCGAATCATTTCTTCGATGATATCGATGGACTGCAGCACTTCCTGTGTACGGACAAGCGCGCGAGCGTAGCTGTCGCCCTCGGTGCGCGTAATGGGCTCGAAATGATCAAGATACTTGTAGCCTCCGTTGCCCAATGTGCGAACATCGTAGGCAACTCCGGATGCGCGAAGGAAGGGACCGACCATACTCATTTTAGCGGCGTCTTCCTTACTGATCTGACCGACGCCCACCAGACGGTTTTTGACGGAGGCATCATCCAGGAAGGTCTTCACGATCTGGTTGTATTCGTCTCTAATGCCTTCGAGGGTGCTCACGATGTGATCGAACTGGTCTTTTGTGATGTCGCGATGCACGCCGCCCACTTTGACGACGGAGAAAATGACGCGACCGCCCGTAGTCTTCTCAAAGATGTCGAGCACGCGTTCGCGCAGGCGCCAGCAGTGCATGAACAAGCTTTCGAAGCCGAATGCGTCAGCGGCGAGACCGAGCCACAGGATATGCGAATGCACACGGGAAAGCTCATGCCAGATAACGCGCAGATATTCGGCGCGCTCGGGAATCTCGACACCCATCAGCTTCTCGACAGTTTCCGAATAGCCCATCGAATGGCCGAAAGCGCAAATGCCGCAAATGCGCTCGGCAACGTAAACGAACTGGTTGTAATCTTTGGTCTGCACCAAGCGCTCAAGTCCGCGATGGACGAAACCGATCTGCGGTACGCAGTCGATGACTTTCTCATCCTCAACGACAAGATCGAGATGAAGCGGTTCGGGGAGAACCGGATGCTGCGGGCCGAAAGGAATAACGGAACTTTTACCCATGATTACTCCCCTTCCTTGGTCGTTTCGTTTTTGATTTCACACGGATACTCTACAGCGGGAGCAGGGGTGCGTCCTTCGTCTTTGGTGTCAAGGCTATGCGGCGTCGGGACCTTCGTTGCGGGAACCTCGGTTACGTCAGCCACTTTACCCGACGCGGAAACATCGATCTTGGTCGGATGCTCGGCTGTGGGCGTTGCTGCAGGTGCAGCTGCCTCAGCCGCTTTGGCAGCTTTCGCCTCTGCTTCTTTTTGAGCTTTGAGCGCTGCGGCCTTCTTCTTTTTCGCCTCCATAGCCAAAGCCATCTTCTTGGCTTTTTCCTTTTCGGCTTTGATCTGCGGAGAAATGAAGCACATAGGCGTTTCGTCAGCAGGCGCATACATCTTGCCACCGAAGTCGATGGCGATGCCTTGCATGTTCACACCGAAAAGCTCACGAGCTTCGTTTTCGAACACGAAGGCGGCAAGGCAAATGTCGGTAACGCTTGGAACTTCATCATCGGGCGCGACACCGCGAACAACAAGGTTCTTTATCAAATTGCCCTGCATGAACGAATAGTAGATATCGACACCGTCGTTCTCGGTGTTGACGCAATGCGTTTGGATGAAGCGCCAGCCGCCATTCGCCAGTTTCTCGCATTCTGCATGCAGGGAAGCAAGCGAAATGTCAGTGAATTCGGTTTCGAGTGCCATTTATGCCCCCTTCTTTGCCGCAGCCAAGGCCTTGGCTTTCTCGTCAAGGATGCCGACGGCCTGCACCACGGCGTCAATGATAGCTTCCGGCCGCACTGCGCAGCCAGGAGCGTACACGTCGACCGGGATAGCCTTGTCGACGCCGCCGATAACGTTGTAGCAATCGTGGAAGATGCCGCCCGAGCAAGCGCAAACGCCGCAGGCGACGACGACCTTGGGCTCAACCATCTGCTCGTAAAGCTGCTTCACGACGTCGATGTTGCGTTCGTTCACCGAGCCGGTGACTAGCAAGATATCTGCATGCTTGGGGTTGCCGGTATTGATGACGCCGAAGCGCTCTGCATCGAAACCTGGGCAAAGAGCAGCCAAAACCTCGATGTCGCAGCCGTTGCAGCTCGACGCGTCGTAGTGCATTACCCAAGGGGATTTAGACATGTAGCTCATTAGTGACCCCTCTCTATACCAGCATCAGGACAGCGATGTTGACGCCGCCGCAAACCAGGGCGACAATCCATGCCCATTTGAGCATGACCTGCCACTTGACGCGGGCGAAGTTGTTGTCGATCCAAATCTCGAGGAACCAAGCAATCAGCGCAGCGATAACGCCGAGCGCAAGGCCCAAGGGACCGCCATAGACAAAAAACAAGCCGGTCCAGCCAAGGAAGAGCACGCTTTCGCACCAGTGCATCACTTCGACCTTGGCAAGGGTCTTGCCGCTCATCTCAGTGGTCACGCCCTTGACGAGTTCCTGATGCGCGTGGTGCGAATAAGAAAGGTCGAACGGCGACTTGCGCAGCTTGATGGTGAGGATGAACAGGAAGCCGATGTAGACGAGTACGAGCTTGGTGATGACCGGCGCATCGAGGCCGAATACGCCTGCCGAATTGAAGGTACCCGCCGCGAGATAGAACGCTACAGCGAAGAAGAGCACCATCGGCTCGTAGGACATCACCTGCAAGCACTCACGATTCGCGCCGAGCTCGGCATAGGGGCTGCGCGAAGAATATGCCGCGATGATGAAGAACAGGGCCGCCATGGTGATGATGAAGGCGCTCATGAGCACGTTGCCACCGCTGAAGAAGATGCCGCCGGCAAACATGGTGAACACCAACGCCACGGACATATACATGCCATCCAAGCCGTTTACGGAAACGTCATCCTTCTCGATGAGCTTGCGAACATCGTAGTAGGGCTGCAGAACAGGGGGTCCGACACGACCCTGCATGCGGGCGGTGATGATACGGTCGAGGCCGGCTAGGATGCAACCGATTACCGGGGCTGCCACGCAGAATACGATGGTTGCGATAATCACGCTAACGAAAGTCATTAACCTCATCCCCCTTTCTTATAAAACGGTTGCCACAGCGGCCATGACGAGCGCCGCGACGATGATTGCCGTGCAAATTACTTCGCCTACGGGACGAATCTTGGCTTCGCCGAAGATGTTGTCGAGATACATGTTGCGTGCAGTCGCTTCGGTTTCACCGGTCAGCGAATTGCGGAACATGCGTCGATCGTTTTCGGAGTTGACGCCAGCCAAATACACGTCCACGCGTTTCTGGCTCGCCTTGCTCTTCAGGCCACCGAACAAGAACACGACCACAAACACCGCCAAAATCGAAGAAATCCAGAGATTATCGGTGCTAACACCCTGCGCGGTTTTGCCAAGCACGCCGACGATGTAGGGCTCGACAAAGTAACTGGAGACCAGCGGGAGCAGCACGCAGGCGACAACAGCGATGGCCGCCATGATGAGGAGGGAAACCCATTCGGTCTTATGAACAGTGATCTCGACGTTTTCGGGCGATCCGGCAATACCAGAGAGCTTTCCGATCCACTTGGCCCAGAACATGAAGGTTGCCGCAGAGCCAAAGGCCAGCAAGATGATAAGAGCGAACTGACCGGTCTCGATGAAGGAAACGAGGGTTGCCCACTTGGCGATGAGCATGCCGAACGGCGCGATGAACATCGCCATGATGCCGAGCATCATGAGGCGAGCCAAACGGGGCATGCGGTCGAACAGAAGATCCATTGATTCGATATCGCGCGAGCCGATGTGGTGCTCGGCGGTGCCGACGCAAAGGAAGAGCAGCGATTTAGCGGCTGCATGGAATATGGTGAGCAGGATGGCTGCCCAAATGGCCTCGCCGGTACCGACGCCTGCGCAAGCAACGATCAAGCCGAGGTTGGCTATGGTGGAGTAAGCGAGCACGCGTTTAGCGTTGGTTTGCGAGATGGCCATGCACGAGCACAGAAGGAACGTGATGATGCCAACCAAGGTGACCATGACCGCGGGAGCAACGCAAACGGTGAACAGCGGAGCTAACTTGATGAGCAGGAAAACGCCCGCCTTGACCATGGTCGAAGAGTGAAGCAGAGCGCTCGTAGGGGTAGGTGCCACCATGGCGCCGAGCAGCCAAGTATGGAACGGCATCTGAGCCGCTTTGGTGAGGCCGGCGAAAGCGAGGAAACCGACAGGAATCGTCACAAGAGCCGGATTTGCTTTGCCGATCTCGATGAACTGGGCGAGGTCGAGCGTACCGACATTGATGGCGCACCAATAAAGGGCGATCAGGAAGCCGATACCGCCGAGCATGTTGAAGATGATCTGACGGAAAGCGTTGTTGATCGCTTCGGGGGTCTTGGTGTAGCCGATAAGCAGGAACGAGCAGACCGTGGTGATCTCCCAGCCGGTGAACAACCAGCTCATGTTATTTGCGAAGACGATGACGAACATCGCGGACAAGAACAGATACATGATCGCGAAGAAGATGTTGCGACGATCGCGCGGATCGCCATCTTCGGGCGTGTGCTTTTGGAAATCGATCATGTAGCCAAGGGCATAAACGGTAATGCCGCTGCCGATGATACCGATGATCAGCACCATGACGATAGTCAACGAGTCGATGTAGAGACCCCTGGTGACCTCGACGCCTCCCGCATAGCAGAACTCGAAAACCAAGGAACCCGCCAACTGGATAACTGCCAGCACGGTGACCAAGGCGTTTTTGTATTTAAGAGAGAAAGACAGGATTGCCGCTGCAAGCAAGATGCTAAACAACGTGCCGACGTGGTCAGCGATTTCCGATGAGAAATCGAAAGCTATCCACCCCGTTCTCAGGTAGGTTATCGCTAACGCGATAGAAAGCACCGCGATTGCCGCCGCCGCCGCGCACACCAATGCGTTGCGTGCGCCGTCTTGCTTGACGAGAAGCAAGAGCACTGCGACAACAAGCGGGAGCAAGATTAAGGTTCCGATAAGAATCATTTCTCTCCTCCGATTCGTTGCCCGATAATTGAACTCTCCCCGAAAAGAGATGTGCAATAACCGACCAGATTCGCTTTGCAAGCTTCGGTAGTATACACAACTCCTTTTGTCGTGAACGTACTGTAATCCCATATCCCGCATCAAATTCCTCTTTATCGACATAGAGCGCGTTTTAGACGGTAAATGGGGTATAAACAATCCCTATGGCGCAACATCTTGTGCATTGGTGCGTTTCGTAAAATTTCGATTGACAAATGGAAAATTGCAAAACAGCGGCAAAAAGGAACTGTGTGCGGCAAGCGAACGATTTTGTATGGCACTAAATTGAACTTTCCCCAATAAATTGAACATACTGTTATAATTGAACTTGCAATTTGAATTGTTCTTCGAAAAGTTCAATGCGAAAGGATATCTAGGAGGGTTCATGGAGGAAAAAGCGCCCGAAAACGATACCGTGCAACGGTTCGCTGAACGTCTTGCGCAAGCGATGAAGCGATGCGGCTACAAACAGGTCGATTTGATAAAAGCCGCTGAGGCAGCCGGGAAGAAAATCGGCAAAAGCCAGTTAAGCCAATATGCCAGCGGTAAAACCCTTCCTCGTCACGACATGCTTGAAACGCTTGGTGAGCTTCTTGGCACCACCGCCGATTGGTTGCTCGGCATCGACAATGCAAAATCCGCAAACCCGCAAGACGTGAACCGAAAAAGCGACGTCAATGTCATCGCGACTTCAGCGAAAGGTACCGCTATGCGCACTTTCAAAAAATCCAGCAAACTCGATAACGTGCTTTACGACGTGCGCGGCCCCGTGGTCGACGAAGCCGCCCGCATGGAGGAATCGGGCACTCATGTACTGAAATTGAACATCGGTAACCCCGCACCATTCGGTTTTCGCACTCCTGACGAAGTGGTTTACGACATGCGCCAGCAGCTTACCGAATGCGAAGGCTATTCGGATTCGAAAGGCTTGTTCAGCGCTCGCAAGGCGATCATGCAGTATGCCCAGCTCAAGCACTTGCCCAACGTGACTATGAACGATATCTACACGGGCAATGGCGTATCCGAGCTCATCAATCTCAGTATGTCGGCATTGCTCGATAGCGGCGATGAGATCTTGATCCCCTCGCCCGACTATCCTTTATGGACCGCATGTGCAACGCTGGCCGGCGGCACGCCTGTGCATTATATCTGCGATGAGCAATCGGACTGGTATCCGGATATCGACGACATTAAAAAGAAAGTGAACGACCGCACCAAAGCAATCGTCATCATCAACCCCAACAATCCTACCGGCGCCCTCTACCCCACTGAGGTTTTGCAGCAGATCGTCGACGTTGCGCGCGAGCATCAATTGATGATTTTCTCCGATGAGATTTACGACCGCCTCGTGATGGATGACCTCAAACACGTCTCGATAGCGTCGCTTGCACCCGATTTGTTCTGCGTCACGTTTTCGGGGTTGTCGAAATCGCACATGATCGCTGGATATCGCATTGGGTGGATGATCCTTTCGGGCAACAAATCGATTGCAACCGACTACATATTGGGTCTGAACATGCTCTCGAACATGCGCTTGTGCTCGAATGTCCCCGCTCAATCGATAGTTCAAACGGCACTTGGCGGCCATCAAAGCGTCGAGGGCTATATTGTCCCTGGTGGCCGAATCTACGAACAGCGCGAATACGTTTACAACGCGCTTAAAGACATTCCCGGCATCAGCGTGGTAAAACCAAAGGCGGCGTTTTACATCTTCCCCAAAATCGATACCAAAAAGTTCAATATCACCAACGACGAGAAATTCGCTCTTGATCTGCTGCGCGATAAGAAAATCCTCATTGTTCAGGGATCAGGGTTCAATTGGGGCGAACCGGACCATTTCCGTGTGGTATACCTGCCGCGCATTGAGGTTCTTTCCGAAGCTATGGGTAAACTTCGCGATTTCCTCTCGTACTACCGTCAATAAATCACTGACAGAAAAGGAGAGCGGCTCGGGCGAATAACCCGAGCCGCTCTCCTTGTTGAAAAAACCATCTATTTGCGGCAAAGCCTCCCCAAGGGAGTTTGCCCGGCACTCCTACTCGTGGTGATGATGACCGCAGTCGCAATCGTCGTCTTCGCAGCCGCAGCCGCAACGATCGGCGAATTCCTCACATTTAGAGAACGCGGCCTCGTCGGCAATGATGGTGCAATCGGGATGGAATTGCAGGATGGAAGCCGGAACCTGCGGCGTGACAGAGCCAAAGCACACCTCGCGAACGATGTCTGCCTTACTCTCGCCGGAAACTACCAGCAACACCTTTTTCGCGGCCATGATGGTCCCGATGCCCATGGTGTAAGCCTGACGAGGAACCTCATCGGCGCTATTGAACAGACGGCTGTTCGCCTCAATGGTCGATTCTGCCAAATCGACCACGTGGGTTTCCTGAGGGAAGGTGTCGGACGGCTCGTTGAAGCCGATGTGGCCATTGTGGCCAAGACCCAAAAGCTGCAAATCGACGCCGCCGGCCAAGGTGATAGCCGCCTCGTAAGCCTGGGCAACTGCATCGGCGTCGGGGTTGGATCCATCGGGCACATGAGTGTTCTCGGGGCGCACGTTTATCTTGCTGAACAAGTGCTTGTTCATGAAATAGCGATACGACTGCTCGTGATCGCCGGTAAGCCCACGATATTCGTCCAAATTAAAGGTTGCCACACGAGAGAAGTCGACGCCCTCTTCTTCATAGCGTTTAGCGATTTCGGCGTAAAGGCCTTCGGGGGTAGAACCGGTGGCCAAGCCGAGAACGCAGCCCGGTTTCTCTTCAACTTCGTCGATGATGATATCGGCCGCAACCTCGCTAAGCTCTTGATAATCCTTGGTTACATAAATCTGCATGCGATTGTTCCTTTGCTCGGTCGTGCATGTTATGCCTATTGAAAATGCAACTCGATATGTTAGCGCATCGAGTTGCGTTTCTTATAGTCGAGCGCAAAGAACCTCAAAGCAAAGACAGGTTATTTCAGCTTATCGGCAATACTCATGATGAAAGCCTTGGTACCGAGCACTTCGGGGCGTTTAAAAGTGGTGATACGAGCGAGGTCGCCCGTCATCTTGCCCGATTCTATGGTGTCGATGGTGGCGGCCTCCAAACGGTTGGCGAAATCTACGAGCTCGGGAAGATCATCGAGTTCGGCGCGTTTGCGCAGCGCCCCGCTCCACGCGAAAATCGTCGCCACCGAGTTTGTCGACGTGGGTTCGCCTTTGAGATGCTTATAGTAGTGGCGTTGCACAGTGCCGTGGGCGGCTTCGTATTCGTAGTAGCCGTGAGGTGACGCCAATACGCTGGTCATCATGGCAAGGCTTCCAAAAGCGCTCGAAACCATGTCGCTCATCACGTCGCCGTCGTAGTTTTTGCAAGCCCAGATAAACCCGCCCTCGGCTTTCATCACGCGCGCTACAACGTCATCGATCAGCGTGTAGAAGTAGCTTATGCCCATCTCTTCGAAGCTTTTTCGGTATTCGTTTTCGTAAATCTCGGCGAAGATGTCCTTGAAACGATGATCGTAGGTTTTGGAGATGGTGTCCTTGGTTGCAAACCAAACATCTTGCGCGGTCTCAAGCGCATAATTAAAGCAGCTGCGCGCAAAGCTCTCGATAGATTCGTCGAGGTTATGCATACCCTGAACCACGCCCGCACCTGCGAACTCGTGCACAAGAACGCGCTGCTCTTCCCCGTTTTCGGCAGTGTAGACAAGCTCCACCTTGCCTGGGCCGGGGATACGCATCTCCGAATTTTTGTAAACATCGCCGTAGGCATGGCGCGCAAGGGTGATGGGCTTTTTCCAATTGCTGACGCAGGGTTTGATGCAATCGAGCACGATGGGCGTACGGAAAACCGTGCCGTCGAGCATGGCGCGTATCGTGCCATTGGGGCTTTTCCACATCTGCTTGAGCCCGTATTCTTCGACACGGGCGGCATTGGGCGTGATGGTGGCGCATTTGACGGCGACGCCCAGGCGCATGGTCGCCTTCGCAGCCTCGACGGTTACCTGGTCATCGGTGGCATCGCGACTCTCAAGACCTAAGTCGTAATATTCGCTTTTAAGGTCGACGAAAGGCTCTATCAGCTCTTCTTTGATATAGCGCCAGATGATGCGCGTCATCTCGTCGCCATCCATCTCGACAAGTGGGGTTTTCATCCGAATCTTATCCACGATGCCTCCTATCGCTGCATTTTCATCAGGGTATACCCTTGTTTGCCTGTTCTGCCGATTTTTTAACAAAATATTGAAGCGCCCTGCTCGCTTTTTGAATTGTTTCGGATGCGTTTCCGAAAAATTCTCTTGCGCTTTGCCCTAAAGAAGCCGCATAATGCTCCCTGTCATCTTCTATGAGGCCGCTAGGATTCGCCAAGCGAAAACCGGCGGCGGAGAAGACTCTGGAGAATCTCTTAAATGAGTGCCGAAGGTGCAAGGCGCAAGCCGAAACTCTCAGGCAAACGGACAGAGCGACGTCAAAACCTTCGTGTTTTGCAGATGCTTTCATTTAGCGACCTTCTTCAGTGAGTACGGTAAGTCAGAAGGAGGTATGCAGATGCAGGAAGCTTTGCTTCAGGTCGTTCAGACCATCAATTCTTATCTATCGAATTACGTGTTGATCATCTTGCTGATCGGTGCAGGTCTTTACTTCACCGTGCGCACGCATGCGGTGCAGGTGCGCTGCTTCGGCGAGGGAATGCGTCGTATGTTCGGCGGTTTCTCGCTTAACGGTAAGAAACACGACAGCGGCATGAGCTCGTTCCAAGCGCTGGCAACGGCCATTGCGGCTCAGGTCGGTACGGGCAACATCGTCGGCGCTTGCGGCGCCATCCTCATTGGCGGGCCCGGTGCCATTTTCTGGATGTGGATCATCGCCTTCCTCGGCATGGCCACGAATTATGCCGAGGCCGTGCTTGCGCAGAAAACGCGCAAGGTCACCGAAGACGGCACTGTTCACGGCGGACCTGTTTACTACATCACCACCGCGTTTAAGGGCGGGTTCGGGAAATTTCTCGCCGGATTTTTCGCCGTGGCCATCATCCTCGCCCTCGGCTTCATGGGCTCTATGGTTCAGTCGAACTCCATCGCTTCCACGATGAATACCGCATTCGGCATCCCCACCTGGGTTGTCGGCTTGATCGTGGTTATCGTCGGCGGATTCATCTTCATCGGCGGCGTGAAGCGCATCGCTTCGGTTACTGAAAAAGTCGTTCCTTTCATGGCGGTGGTTTACCTTATCGGCGGCTTGGTCATCCTCATCATGAACGCGCAGAACATCATTCCCGCTTTCCAACTGATTTTCACCTGCGCTCTAAATCCCGAGGCATCGATGGGCGGCGTGGTGTTCGGCATCATCGCCGCGCTTTCGCAAGGCGCCAAGCGCGGTTTGTTCTCCAACGAGGCCGGTATGGGATCGACCCCTCATGCTCATGCCATGGCAAACGTTAAAGATCCCCATGATCAGGGTGTTGTCGCGATGATCGGCGTGTTTGTGGATACCTTTGTGGTGGTTACCATGACGGCCCTGGTGGTTATCAGCGCGCTTTATTGCGGTGATGGCGTGCTTGCTCAAGCTTTCGCTTCTGCACCGGCGGGATCTGATCCGAGCGCGGTAGCCGCTTTGGTGGGCATGGACAAGACCAACATGGCCCAGGTTGCCTTCGGCGAATTCTTCGGTGCAAGTTTCGGCAACGCCTTCGTGGCCATCTGCCTTTTGTTCTTCGCTTTCTCCACGATCATCAGCTGGAATCTGTTTGCGCGCATCAATGTCGAGTATCTATTCGGCAAAAAGGGCGTTCTCCCCTTCTTTATCGTGGCGCTGGCGTTCATCTTCTTGGGCTCGATCTTGTCGAACGATCTTGTTTGGGAACTTGCCGACATGTTCAACCAACTTATGGTTTTGCCCAACGTCATCGCGCTCATCGCGCTTGGAGGATCGGTTTCCGCATGCGCTTTGACTCACGGGAAAGGCAAGTCCGAATAGCCTGCGATCAGGCGTGCTTTAGTTCTTAGCAAAGGGCATTTTAAATAGAGGCCCCATGTTTCTCGGTAATGAGAAACATGGGGCCTCCTTTACGCGTTCACACTAAGGCTTCGCTGCAAATCACCTTCCGCAGCAATCGCGATAAAGCTTGCCGCTGCCGCAAGGGCAAGGATCCATCGAACCTACTTTGAGAATCCTGCCATCGGCATCGAAGAAAATCTTGCGGCCGGTGATGTTCTCCATAAGCTCTTTTCCCGACCAACCGTAGTTTTCCCACGACGGTACCGAATTAAAAGCGTTGGTCACCAATCTCACGAGCAAATCGGGATCGTCCGTTGAGTCGAGAAGCCCGAGATCTTCGAGGTACTTGCCCACGATGCCCATATCGGAAAGCTCGATAGCGGCATAGAGAATCTCGTCCATAACCCCGCGCGGAAAAAAATAGTCGTCCTGCCCATCGGGCACGTGTGAATCGAGAAAGGCTTGCAGGGCGCGTATCGTCGGCAGGCTACGTAACTCCTCAATCGGCCCCAGGCCCTCCACGGCTGTCTTGGAAAGCGGTTTTCGAGAAATTTCCTTATGCTGCTGGATAAGCGCAAAACGTACGGCTTTCACATCCTGGAGCTGTTTGTCAAGCAGCAAATCGCCGTTTGCGCCGAAATCGAAATCGTCATGTGGCGTTTGCACGGCAGAGGGTTTGTCTGCGGAGCTTGCAAGCTGCGCAGACATCGTCGTTACCTGCTCGGTGACGTAACGATCGCTTATCGTGTAGTGGATAAGATAGGCCGTTTCGTCGTTTTCCCATATACGATAGGTGCTCTCGGCGTTTTGCGAGAGCATACGCAACGTTTTCTCATAACGCGTCCGCGAAATAGGATTGGCGACGATCTCGGAATAGGCGTCGTAAGCATCGCCGAGTGAGATGAGACCATAGCAGATAACGCAAGACGCAGCCGTGCGAAACGCCAGGATGTCGCCTTGATCGAACGGCAGCAAACGGCTTGGCGTCGTGAAGCGCAAATCGAAAGTGAATTCGAGCGGAACCATTTTCGGGATGCCGTAAAGGATCTCGTAGCGCTCGCGTGCACCAGGTTCGCAAAAAGCGCCTTTGTGATAACCGCTCGCGACGCTCTCAGCTTTCGAAGCGGCATCTTCGTTCGAAACCCCCGCTAAAAGCGCATCCATTTCGGCATCGAGCATACCTCGCTTGTATTTGCGCGAGCACGCGACGAAATCGTTCGCGGTAGCGATAACGCCTTCGTGTGCAACACGGCGCTCGAATTCGTCTTGAATGGCGGAAACCTCACCTGGCTCCGCATCGTAAGCCTGCAGGAATCCATCGTAGACGATCTGGCCGCGATAAGGGATGAGGGTTGTTTCGACATGCGCTGGAGCGGGGCCGATGACGTCGTCGATGTCGACCGTCAAGCTTGACACCGCAAACACCCCGGCGTCGTTCATGAGCATCGCCTTGCCATCTTGGTAGCGCACTACTGTGAAGGCATCCATGAGCGCATATTCCCAATCGCGCGCGTCGTTTATAAGGCGCGCGGGTAAGTGATCGGGGTTTTCGTTGCAGAATTGCTCGACAACGGCGCTGTTTTCCCAAAGCGTGCGCGCGATCAACGCCGCTTTCGTCTCGTCGAGCGCCGAAAGCACTTCCATGTTGAAATCGGGCACGACATCGAACTTGCGATTCACGTAGTAAAGCAAGGAGTCCATCGTGTCGAAGAAATCGTAGCTTGATTGCTCATCTAAAATCATAGCGTCCTGTTTCGCTGGTTTTAGATTAATGCTAGCGCATTTGCCGCGCAGCAAAACAGCCGACAGCGAATAAGCATGAACGCTTTCGCTGCCGGCTGCAATCTTGTGCTGCGCAAATCGACGAATTGCGCGGTATCAAGTCGAACCTTATAGGTCTTCTTGCTTGAGAACCTTGAAACCTGCTGCTTCGAGGGCGAAAACCGCCTCGGCAGCCTTGGCGCCCTCTTTGATCTTCAGGACATCGATAGCGCGATCTCCCTCCGTGGAGAAGCAATAGCCGTATTCGATATTCAAGTCGAGATCGGCAAGCTTGTCCAGCAAATCAGCCAAGCCCCCTGCCCTGTTGGGAACCTCTATCGCTGCGACATCGGTAAGCGAAGCATGGATGTTCGCCGCGCTAAGCGCTGCTGCAGCTTCTTCGGGTTTATCAGCGATGATGCGAATCAGGCCGTAGTCGGAGGTTTCGGCGATGGTCAAAGCCTTCATGTTCACATCGGCGGCAGCCAAGCACTTGCACAGAGCGCTCAGGCGGCCTTCGGAGTTCTCGAGGAAGGCGGTGATCTGCTTAATCATTATTTGGTCCCTTCTCGTAAATCGACAAGACGCTTTGCTTTGCCCTCGGATCGCGGAATGCTGTTGGGCTCGACGATCTTGACGGCGATGCCGACCGAAAGCGCAGCCTTCATTGCCGCTTGGATACGCTTTTGCAGGTTCTCGATAGCCGAAATCTCATCGAAATCAACATCGGGGTTGATCTCAGCCTTAAGGGTGACGACATCGAGTGCGTTTTTGCGCGTGAGTTCGATCTGATACCAAGAAGACACTTCGGGGAAGGTCTCCATAACGTTTTCAATCTGACTGGGAAACACGTTGACACCGCGAATGATGAGCATGTCATCGGTGCGTCCATGCAGGCGATCGATGCGGCGATGCGTGCGACCGCATGCGCATTCGCCCGGGATGATACGCGTGATGTCGCGCGTGCGATAGCGTACAACAGGCGACGCTTCGCGATCGATGGTGGTAAGCACCAGCTCGCCCCACTCGCCATCGGGTAGAACCTCGCCGGTGACAGGGTCGATGATCTCGGCGTAAAAATGATCTTCGGCAAGATGCAGGCCGTTTTGCTCGAGGCACTCAATGGCGACGCCCGGCCCCATGGTCTCGGTCAGACCGTAAACATCGAGCACCTTGTAGTTGAGCTTGCGTTCGAGCTCGGCACGAAGGTTATCGGAAAACGCCTCGGCGCCATGGATGCCCGCCACCAGGTGGAAGTCTTTTGCGGGATCGACGCCCATAGCCAGCGCTGTATCTGCGATATGCATGGCATAAGACGGCGTGCAGCAAAGAATGGTGGAGCCCATTTCCTTCATCACGCGGATTTGACGCTCGGTGTTGCCTGCTGACATGGGGATAACGGTGGCGTCGGTCCAAAGTCCGCCGTAGTGAGCGCCCAAGCCGCCGGTGAACAGGCCATAGCCATAAGCCACATGCACGATATCGTTTTCATCGCCGCCGGCATAGAGGATGCCACGGGCAAAGCACTCGCCCCAAATGTCGAGGTCATGCTGGGTATAAGCACCGACGGTTGCAACGCCTGTAGTGCCCGAAGACATATGGATCTCTTTCACGTCTTTCATGGGCACGGCAAGCATACCGTAAGGATAAGCATCGCGAAGATCCTGCTTGGTGACGAACGGAGCCTTTTTAAGGTCATCGAAGGTTTCGACAGAATACGGATCAAAACCTGTCTCATCAAAGCTCTGTTTATAAAACGGGATGTTCTCGTAACAGTTCACCACGGTCTTCTTGATGCCCTCGATTTGAATCTGCTCGATTTGCTCGTGGGGCGCGGTGAGGATTTCCTGCGTCTTTGTCATGTTCAAGCCTTTCGTTCGCATGCGCTGCTGCGCACGATGGAACTATAAGACGAAAATCGATTTTTTGGGGCCTTGATTATCGAAATCGGATGTTTTTGCTAGGGTATTCTCTTCATAAGAGATAATATTCTATTTGGGGTAGATATGAGTATCAACAAAGTGGCTTTCGGCAAAAATCTTTCAGAGCTGCGCAACGAGCACGGCTATTCGCAAAGTGATTTGGCGGCGGCGCTGGGAATGACGAACAAATCCATCTCGAAATGGGAGACAGGCGCCGCTCTTCCGGGGCTTGAGGTCATGAGCAACCTGGCGGCTCTTTTCGACATGAGCCTCTCGGCGCTGATCGCACGCCTGCAGGGGTCGAATGCGCGCGTTCCTTTGCTGGGGCTTACGGGCGACGCGGCGGATGTCGGGGCCTGCGCCGGGCTTATTCGCGACTATTTCGAGCGTTTGGGATGGCGCGTTGCCCGCACCAGCGAGTTCGGCGGTCTGCGTGACTTTGCCCTAGCGAAAACCGTACCTTTCGTCGATGCGCGAAGGAGTCTTTTTTCCCCGCTCTTCCAAAGGCAGCTGTTTGCCGAAAATGCGGCTCTGGAATGGGCCGGTTCTTTTGCTGCGCGCGACATACCTACGCTGGTTATAGCCGAAGGAGCGCTTGGCGCTTTCGAAGACGCCCTTGGGAAAGGCGATTTTGCGCGAATTGCGCTTGCAAACGGGGTGTCGAACGAAGATGTTTCCACGCGCTATCTGGCATCGATCGACTGTTCGGCAAAAAATCTCAGCCGAAAGAACTTGTTGGCTTCGGTACGAGACGCACTTGGGCAAACCATCGACCCGACGTCCCTAGTGCCAAATCGCAGCTTCTTGATAAGGCATCCCCATCACGAGATGCTTAACGCGTGCACCCCTGTTGTGGAAGACGCGGAAAAGATCGTCTTCTTGCAATCGAGGCAAAATGACAAGCGCCTTCTGCTCGAAAGGAAGCGCTTTGGCGAAACACGCTTTTATTCCTGTTCTATCGCGGCAGGAAACCCGCATTTGCTCCAAGAAGAAGAGATATCGGCGCATGAGCATGCATCGCTTATGCGCTATTCGGACAGCTCTCTTTCGCCGGTTGAACGAACCACGTTGAACATCGCCCAAAACGAAAGGGCTTTTACTATCCGTTTCTACGACTGCTACCCGTATTCCGCCGTCGTCGATATCGCCTTGCCGAGCGCGCAAAGCAATCCTTTGTTGCCAGGCTATCTAAGCCTTGTGCGAGAAATCACCGAAGCAAGCGCGTTCACGCCGTTGCGCATCGCTTTCGATTTGGCTCACGGACGCTTATAAGAAGACCCGCAAAGCGGGTCTTCTCGGTTGCGATTAAATGTGCCAAAGATGATCAAAAGTGCCAGAGGTGGTCGCTGGAACGTGTCACCGTACTAACCGTGCTAGCGGCGGGCGGCGATTTCGGCTGTGATGTCGACGATGAAATCGTCAAGGTCGCGTTGAACCGTCTCGTTCGAGCGGTCGCGCACAGAGATGTTGCCGGCTTCTTCCTCCTGCTCGCCCAGGATGAGCATGTAGGGCGCACGTTCCACGCTGCGTGCTTCGCGGATCTTGTAGCCGATCTTCTCGTCGCGCTCGTCGAGCACGACGCGCACGCCGGCTTCCTGCAACTTGGCGGTAACCTGCTTGGCGTATTCCATATGCTTGGCAGAAACCGGCAGCACCTTTACCTGGCAAGGTGCGAGCCACGTAGGGAACTTGCCAGCGTAGTGCTCGGTAAGGATGCCGATGAAGCGCTCGATCGAGCCGAAGCATACGCGATGCAGCATGACCGGACGCTTCTTCGAACCGTCTGCATCGGTGTATTCCAGATTGAAATTGAGGGGCATCTGGAAATCGAGCTGCACAGTACCGCACTGCCACGTGCGGCCCAGGCAATCCTCGAGATGGAAGTCGATCTTCGGGCCGTAGAAAGCACCGTCGCCTTCGTTTACCTCGTAAGGCATGTTCAAGCGCTCGAGAGCATCCTTGAGGCCGCTTTCGGCCGCCGCCCAATCTTCGTCGGAGCCCATCGAGTCTTCGGGGCGCGTGGAAAGCTCCACATGATACTTGAAACCGAATTTCTGGTACACGGAGTCGATCAAATTAACGACGCCGATAATCTCATCGGTAAGCTGATCAGGCCGCACGAACAAATGCGCATCGTCTTGCGTGAAGCAGCGCACGCGGAACAGACCATGCAAGGCGCCGCGCATCTCATGACGATGGACGATGCCAAGCTCGCCCGCACGAATAGGCAGATCGCGATAGCTGTGCGGCTTGGAAGAATACACTAGCACGCCACCTGGGCAGTTCATGGGCTTTACGCAATACGGCTCGTCGTCGATGGTGGTTGAGTACATGTTATCTTTATAGTGGTCCCAATGACCCGAAGTCTTCCACAGTTGCTGAGTCATGATGAGCGGCGTGGATATTTCCACATAGCCAGCCTTGGTGTGGATTTCGCGCCAATAGTCGATGAGGGCGTTTTTCAAAAGCATGCCGTTGGGCAAGAAGAACGGAAAGCCCGGGGCTTCGTCGCGCATCATGAACAAGTCCATCTCGCGGCCAATTTTGCGATGGTCGCGCTTCTTCGCCTCTTCGAGCATCTTCAGATGCTCATCAAGCTCTTCTTTGGTTTTGAATGCGATGCCGTTCACGCGCGTGAGCATCTTATTAGCTTTGTCGCCCTTCCAATAAGCGCCAGAAACCGCCGTGAGCTTGAAAGCCTTGAGCGCCTTGGTGTAGCAAATATGCGGGCCGACGCACATGTCGATGTAGTCGCCTTGCTGATAAAAAGTGATGCGTGCATCTTCAGGCAAATCGCCGATGTGCTCGACCTTGTATTTCTCGTTGCGCTGCTGCATGAGGGCGATTGCCTGTTGGCGCGGCAGCTCGAAAACCGAGAACTTGAGGTTCTCTTTGCAAATGCGCTTCATCTCAGCTTCGATGACAGGGAAATCCTCTTCGGTGAGCTTCTTGTCACCCAGGTCGACGTCGTAGTAAAAACCGTTTTCGGTTGCCGGACCGTAGGCGAAATCGGCTTCGGGGTAAAGGCGCTTGATCGCCTGCGCCATGATGTGCGCGGCGGAATGGCGGATGATATGAAGCTCTTCGTCCTCGGGGCATTCGGCCACCGTTGCGTCGTTGTAGAGAACCTTCATGAACCTCTCCTTGGTGTATCCGAGGTGTAAATGCATAAGTGTTATCAATTGTATTACTACCTTGCGCTTGACCGTCGGGGAAAGACCTAATAGCAATCGTTCTTCACTTCCTTTGCCCCAGACGTCCCCGCACGATGCCATCAGTTGCAAATCGAGTGCGCAACGCCTCGCGGATTGCGCCTTTTGTTTCGCGTCTCTTCTTCAAGTTGAAAATTTCTCGAAACAAGCCGGGCATAGTTTTAAGAAAAGGGCGAGACCCTATGAAAATTGCAATTTCAAAATCACGAACCGCTAAAAGATCGATGTTTTAGGAGGACCCATGGGACGAATCGACGAAGAGTATGGCACGCTCGTCTTCAACGACCACGTCATGCAAGAGCGTCTCCCCCGCTCGACGTACAAAGCGCTGGCGAAAACGCTCAAGGAAGGACAGCCGCTCGACATCGACGTCGCAAACGTCGTTGCGCATGCTATGAAGGAATGGGCGGTCGAAAACGGTGCCACCCACTACACACACTGGTTCCAACCGTTGACGGGCATCACTTCCGAGAAGCACGACGCGTTTATCAATCCGCAAGAGGACGGCCGCGCCATCATGTCCTTTTCAGGCAAAGAGCTGATCCAGGGTGAGCCCGATGCGTCAAGCTTCCCTTCGGGCGGCCTGCGTGCGACGTTCGAGGCGCGTGGGTACACCGCATGGGACCCCACAAGCTACGCCTTCATCAAAGACGAGGTTTTGTGCATCCCCACCGCATTCTGCAGCTACACCGGCGAGGCGCTTGACAAGAAAACCCCATTGCTGCGCTCGATGGAGGTTATTTCCCACGAAGCATGCCGCACGCTGCGCTTTTTCGGGATCGACGTGCCGCGCGTGACCACCACCGTAGGCGCCGAGCAAGAGTACTTCCTTATCAAGGAAAGCGATTACGAGCACCGTCAAGACCTCATCCTTACCGGACGCACGCTTTTCGGAGCGCCGCCATGCAAGGGCCAAGAGCTCGAAGAGCATTATTTCGGCGCCATCCGCCCCACGGTGAACAATTTTATGAAAGAACTCGATGATGCGCTTTGGAAACTCGGCATCCCCGCAAAGACCAAGCACAACGAGGTAGCGCCCTCCCAGCATGAGCTTGCACCGATCTTCACCATTTCCAATCGTGCGATCGACAACAACCTGGTGACGATGGAGCTTATGAAAACCATCGCGAGTCACTATGGTCTGGTGTGCCTGCTTCACGAGAAGCCGTTCGAAGGCATCAACGGTTCGGGCAAGCACAACAACTGGTCGATTGCCACCGACGACCTGAATCTGCTCGATCCGGGCAAAACCCCCATGGGCAACCTGCGATTCCTCGTGTTTTTAAGCGCTGTTATCCAAGCTGTGGACGAATATCAAGGTTTGCTACGCTGCTCTGTCGCCACGGCGGGCAACGATCATCGTCTAGGCGCAAACGAAGCGCCGCCGGCGGTCATCTCGATCTTCCTCGGCGACGATCTGGGTGCTGTGGTCGATTCCATCATCAACGGCAAAGAGTACGAAAGCGCCGAAGCAGCCTATATGGATCTTGGCGTGGAGACCCTGCCCAACTTCCTCAAGGACAACACCGACCGCAATCGCACGAGCCCCTTTGCCTTTACGGGCAACAAATTCGAGTTCCGCATGCCGGGCAGTCAGGTGAACCTCTCCGACGCCAACATCGTTTTGAATGTCGGCGTGGCCAAGGCGCTTCGCGATTTCAACGAGGCAGTGGAGGGAGCCGAGAATTTCGAGCAGGCTGCTTTCGCCCAAGTACGTAAAACCTTGACAGCGCATCAACGCATCATCTTCAACGGCGATGGATATTCCGACGAATGGCTTGACGAGGCGGCAAGGCGCGGTCTTTTGAACTTGAAGGCTGTTCCCGATGCGGCCCAGGCGATGATAGAGCCCGAGGCGATCAAGCTGTTCAGCGATTTCGGCGTGATGTCCGAGGTCGAAGTGCGCAGCCGCTACGAAGTGAAGCTCGAACAATACTCGAAGCTTTTGAACATCGAGGGTCGCACGATGAGCCACATGACGAAACGCAAGATCGCTCCTGCCGTAAGCAACTATGCCGACCAGATATCAAAAACGATCATCGACAAGAAAAAAGCCTGCCCCGAGCTTGAGCCTACAGGCGACATCAAGCTTTTGAAGATGCTCAACGAAGGCTCGAACCGCATTTCGACAGCACTCGACACGCTCGATGCCGCGCTCGATAAAGCGGCCGATATCGATGACAGCTTGGAAGAGGCGGTTTGCTACCACGACGAGGTCTTAGCTGCTATGGACGTGCTGCGTGCCGCATGCGATGACATGGAAAACGTCTGCTCAACCGAAGTTTGGCCCATGCCCACCTACAACAAGATGCTCTTCTACTGCTAATTCTGCTAATTTGGTGACACGTTCCAGCGACTGTCTCTGGCACCTTCCATCACCTCCGGCACTTTCGATCACCCGCTGTACAATCCACCGTACAGCGGGTGATCGCGCTCTTGCCTATTCCCGTCAAGCGCTCTATTTGAGCAACAGTGAGTCCGTTGTTTCTCATGTTTACAAGAATCTGCGCCCGTAGACTCGCTTGTCAAATTGAAGAACATCATCCTGTCGGCATCATCTTCGAAAACGATCTGTTTTCCGTTCCCTCGCACGGTGACGTGAGAGACATCTCCTCTGGCACCTCTGAACGAAAAAGTCGTCTCACCAAAACGCAATAGAATGGCTGCGTAACAATTTGGATTTGTGCACTACGCATTGACACAGCCCCCCCCCCCCGAAGAAGAAAATCAACGCGAGAGGAAAGATGAGCCATAGCGTCTGGTATACGAGAGAGGCTGGAAAAGCAGACGGAAACACACAACGCAAACGCTTGCTAGACGAGATCCGAACGGAGCTTGATAAAAATGGACGATAAAACGGAGAAGATCGACCTCGATGCGCAGGGGACGCAGGTCATGGGGCCTGTCGATGGCGCTGAGGGGAACGACGTGGAAGAAATAGCGAACAGTACTACCGAACCTAAGAAGGGACTTTCCAAGAACGCGAAGATCGGCATAGCCGTCGGCGCGTGCGCCGTGGTCGCGGCTGCCGCGATCGGCGTCTTCATGTGGGCTCAGACACCCGCGACGCTCCCCGCGGACGAGCAGGTGGAGCCCGCGCTCGTCGACGAGCAGGAGGAAGGGACTCCCCAGAAGGTGAAGGTCGGCCTCGAGGGCTACGAGGCTCAGGAGGGCGACACGCCGCTGATCGCCCACGTGCAGGGCACCACCGACGGCAACCGCTCGGTGGACTACTACCACGCCGTGTCGGGCGCCTCCGAGGAAATGGAGCTCGTGCCCGGCGGCTACTCGGTGGACTACGTCCCCGTGATCAAGTCCGACGGCTCGCTGGTCAAGGCCAAGCAGGCGGCCTCCGCCGTGGTCGCCAACGATGCGGCCAGCGCAACGTCCGAGACCGAGACGAAGGCGGCGGAAGACGTCACGCAAGACGACGTGAACGGCGTGCTGGAAGCCGTGAAGAAGGCGGTCGAGAACGGCGACGACACCTTGAAGGGCGATAAGGGCAAGGACGTCGTCGACAAGGTGGCGGCTGCCGCGAAGGCAACCGGCAAGGTCGACGAGGCGAAGGTCGACGAGGCCAAGCAGGAGGCCGAGACCAAGGCGGAGGAGCCCTCCGGCGGCACCGACGCGGGCCAGCCCGCAGCTAGCAACGGCTCGTCGAGCAGCAACGGCGGCGGGTCGAACGGCGGGTCTAGCAGCGGCAGCGCGCCCTCCGCGCCCGCGAGCCAGCCGGCAAGCCAACCCGCTAGCGACAACGTGGAAGCGGGAAAGCAGGAACAGCCCTCGACACTGGCACATGTGCATGACTGGCAGCCTGTGTACTCGACCGTAGTCGATCGAGAAGCGTATACCTCACATGAACCAGCAGGTGAATATATCCAATGTTCATGCGGTGCAACATTTAATTCTGATACAGAGTGGGGCGCACATGTTAAAGCCGCAGGTCGTGGTTCGCAGCACAGCTATTCTGTAATGACTAAATATGCTGATGTTTATCATCCAGCGGTAACCCATCAAGAAATTACTGGTTACACTTGCTCGTGCGGCGCTACTAAATAGGCAGGATGATAGAATCGGGACATGAGAAGGGAACATTATGAAGGAGGCGATCCCATAATGGACCAGAAGACGTTTTCAATAGAAGAGCTTTCCGGCATAGTGCGTCCACTGCTGCCTCGATATGGCTTGTCCCGCGCCAGTTTATTCGGCTCGTATGCGCGAGGCGATGCAGACTCAAACTCCGACATCGATGTGCTGCTCTATCGCGGTCGAGGTTTTCGACCGCTTGGCGTCTTCGGATTCGCCGAAGACCTCCGGCGCTCTACCGGGAAGGCTGTAGATGCGTACGAGATATCGGAACTCGACGAAGGTGCGTTTCGCGAAGCCGCGCTCTCGGAGGCAATAGAGCTTTGAAATCCGATGCATACAGGCTCAAGAGAATATCCAAAATCGGACACCAGCTGCTCGCGGTGATCAACGAGCAGGGTATAACTGCCGAGTCGGTGAACAGCGACATCAAGCAGCAATGGATGGTCTCCACACCTTTGTACAACATCGGCGATCATGTAAATTGTCTTTCGGGCGAGTTCATCGTGCGCCACCCCGAGCAACCGTGGTCGAGCATAGCCGGCTTGAGACACAGGCTAGTGCACGATTACGATGGGACTAATTGGAGCTTGATCGGTTCGATCCTTCAATGCGACATCCGCCCGTTCATCGACGCAATCGATGAGATCATTCGCGTCGAATACGATAATGCTGGGTGAGCTGCTGCCGACGGTTGCACCTACGACGCCGAAGCAGGCCGTTTGTCCTGATGGAGGGCAAACATGATATTGTATCCTCGACCGTTTTATCTGCCCGGTAAGGCGCAAGAGCCCTGAAAGGGGCTCTTGCTGTTTATACGCCCTATATCCATCGAAGCATCATGCGACAGTTGTTGCGAGCCGAATCGAGAAGCGGGTCCCCGATGGGAGCGAAAGCAAGGAAAAAGAAAAGATGGTACCTCGTCCTGTACGCGGCCGCGCTATTGCTGGCTGGGTGTGCGTGCGGGGTGTGGGCGTGGATCCACTCCATGGACGCGCGAGCGAGCGGGGTCTCCCCCTCACCCGCCGCCGAGAAGCTAGCGGAGAACGCCGCGCAATTCGACGCGGAGGGCTTCGCGATAGTCGATTGGGAGTACTGGCAGAGCCGAAACCCCGCGATAATCGGGTGGGTGAACGTGCCCGGGACCGACATATCGCAGCCGGTGTGCAAGGCGGATAGCGGCGATCCGGATTACTGGAACTCGCACGACGCGTATAACCAGTACAACCTCATGGGCTGCCCGTTCCTGCACGCTGATTGCGGAGGCAATCTGATGGACGGCAAGAACGTCGTTGAATATTTGGTGACACGTTCCAGCCATCATCTCCGGCACCTTTGCTCTCCTCCGGCACCAAAACAAACCTGAATCGAGGATATTTCGCTGGAAGGTTCCGAAGAAGATTACCGGGACGTGTCACCATCAAAAGTGCCAGAGGCGGTCGCTGGAACGTGTCACCGCTTAAAGGATAGCGAGAACCTCGGTGGCGCATTCCAGAGCATCGTGCATGGCAGACGCAACCAAAGTCGAGCCAGTGAGGAAATCGCCCGCCGCGAAGATCGGAGTTGCGTCCTCGTTTCCGTCCGCCAGAATCGCGCGGTGCGTTCCCTTTGCCGTAAGCGCAATCGGCGCTCCTTCGGAAGCAGCCGCCACGCCGAACGCGTCGAGGATGCCATCCTCAGGCGCAACAAAACCCTTCGCAATCAAAACAAGCTGCGCGGGAAGCTCGTAGGGCTCGGCGCCTCCTTTCGTCTGAACGGTGACCGACGCTACCGACTGCCCGTCGACCCCCGCGTTGAAGGCCAGGGTATCGGTTCTCCAAACCCGCGGGTCCTCGCCAGTAAGCTCGATCGCCTCGCGCTGGCCGTAGGAAGCCGCACTTTCCGTATGCGCATTCGGCCAGGCAAGCCAGGCACTCTCGGGGTCGAACACCGCGGGAGCCTGCGCGCGTATGATTTGATGCACGCTTTTCGCACCTTGACGCAGCGCAGTCGCAACGCAGTCGACACCGGTGTCGCCACCGCCCACAACGACGACATCCTTCCCTGCCGCCGTCTCGGCCGGCGCCGCGCCGGCCAGCAACGCCTTCGTCGCCTCGGTGAGATAATCCACAGCAAAGCGCACATGCCCAAGGTCTTCGCCGGGCACGTTCATCTTGCGTGGTTTTTTAAACCCGCAAGCAAGCACGACGGCGTTGGACTCCCTCACGATGCGCTTCGCCTTCGCAGCGCCGTCGCAGCAAAGCGAGAACTCGATGCCGCTTGCGCGCATCAGCTCGATGCGGCGCTCCACAACGGCCTTGTCAAGCTTCATGTTGGGGATGCCGTAGGTAAGCAAACCGCCCGCGCGATCGGCCTTCTCGACAACACGCACCCGCACGCCCGCGGCGGCGAGCTTCCATGCACATGCCAACCCGGCGGGCCCCGAGCCCACAACAGTTACCAACGGCGCATCGTCGCTTGCAGGGGCAAGCGACCGCATACCCGCAGCCCAAGCAGCGTCCGATATGGCGCGCTCGTTGTCGTGAATCGTCACAGCAGCATCATGCAAACCCAAATTGCAGGCTTGCTCACAAGGAGCCGGACACACGCGCCCGGTAAACTCCGGAAAAGGATTGGTGAGCGAAAGACGCGCGGCGGCCTCGGCCAAGCGCCCCTCGAACAGCAAGTCGTTCGTCTCGGGGATGGGATTGCGTAGCGGGCATCCAGTTGGCTTGCGCGCCCCGTCGAGGCACATGCCGCTTTGGCAGAAGGCAACGCCGCAGTCCATGCAACGGCTTGCCTGCGCCTCTTGATCGGAAAGCGACAGCGGTTTCACGAATTCATCGTAGCAGGCAACCGCGCGCGAAGCTTCGAGTACGCCGTGTTCTTCGCGAGCAATATGCAGGAAAGCACCTGGTTTCCCCATGTTAGTTCCCCCTAATCATTTCGAAAGCGCGCTCCGTCGCCTCATCACGCGAATATCCCGCTGCAATCTCGCCGGCGATCAGCATCTGGATTCGTTTGTAATCGCGCGGGATAACCCGAAGGAAATTCTTACTCAAGCGATCAAAACGATGCAGCATCTTGATGCCCAAAGGACTTCCCGTGCGGTTTACGTGCTCACGAATGAGATCTTGGATAAACGCAAGCTCGTCTTCGCTCGGCAGCTCGATGTCAACCAGGTCGTGGTTGCAATGCGCGGCAAGCGTCTTCTGCTCGTCGTACACGTAGGCGATACCGCCGCTCATGCCTGCGGCGAAGTTGAGCCCCACTTCGCCCAAAACCACAACCTTGCCGCCCGTCATGTACTCGCAGCCGTTGTTGCCCACGCCTTCGACAAGCAGCGTTGCACCCGAGTTGCGCACGGCAAAGCGCTGACCAGCCAACCCGTTTATGAACGCCTTGCCCGCCGTAGCGCCATAGAAGGCAACATTGCCGACGACCACATTCTCATCGGGCCTGAAAGCCGCGCTCTCACTTGGTGCGATGGTCAGCGTGCCGCCCGAAAGCCCCTTGCCAAAGTAGTCGTTTGCCTCGCCTTCGACATTCAGCGTGATGCCGCGCGGAACGAACGCGCCGAAGCTGTTGCCCGCCGACCCCGAGCAGTCGACGACAATCGAATCGTCGGGGATTCCCTCGGGATGATCTTTGGTCACCTGCGAACCCAACATGGTGCCCACGCAGCGATTGATGTTGGCGATATCGACATGAAAACGCTGGTGCTTGAGCGTCTCGCGCGCATGTCGCGTATAAGGAACGAGCAACGTGGCGTCAAGCGTTTGCGGAAGCGTATCTTCCGGCGCAAGCGCAGGGAGGCTGTGACGGCAATCGGCGCCGGGAATAGACGCGCAAAACTGAGTCTTTCCCTCGTAAACGATAGGCGACAAATCAAGAAGCTGCGCCTTCCAACTGCGAACAGGCGCCGTTTGAATAAGCAGCTCGGGATGCCCCACCATCTCCTGAACGCTCTTGAAGCCAAGGCGCGCCATGATGTGACGCAAGTGCTCAGCCACCATCATCATGTAGTTGACAACGTACTCGGGCTTGCCCATGAAGCGCTTGCGCAGCTTGCAGTTTTGCGTGGCGATGCCAACCGGACACGTGTCCTTTTGGCAATCGCGCTGCATGAGGCACCCCATGACGATAAGCGGCATGGTCGCAAAACCGAACTCCTCAGCGCCCAGCAGACACGCCATGGCGACGTCGCGGCCATCCACCAGCTTGCCGTCAGCCTCAACCACCACGCGCGAGCGCAAACCGTTTTGCAGCAGCGTCTGCTGGGCCTCGGCCAAGCCGAGCTCAAGCGGCAGACCCGCATGATATATGGAATCGCGTGGCGCAGCGCCCGTGCCGCCGTTCGATCCCGAAATCAAGATCTTGTGCGCACCGCCTTTGGCAACGCCGGTAGCGATGGTGCCAACGCCCGCCTCAGAGACAAGCTTCACCGAAATGCGCGCGCTCGGGTTGGCGTTTTTCATATCGAAGATAAGTTCGGCCAAATCCTCGATGGAATAGATATCGTGGTGAGGCGGCGGCGAGATAAGGCTCAAGCCCGGGGTCGAACGACGGGTCTTGGCAATCCACGGCCACACCTTGGAGCCGGGAAGGTGCCCGCCCTCGCCCGGTTTGGCGCCCTGCGCCATCTTGATCTGGATTTCCTTGGCGCTCATGAGATAGCGGCTAGTAACCCCAAAGCGCCCCGACGCTATCTGCTTTATGGCCGAAAGCTTGCTGTCGCCGTTGGGCAGTAGGGTTTCGCGCGAAACGTCCTCGCCGCCCTCGCCCGTGTTCGACTTCGCACCCAGACGGTTCATGGCGATCGCCAGGCACTCGTGGGCTTCCTGCGAAATCGACCCGTAGCTCATAGCGCCAGTGGTGAAACGCTTCACGATTTCGCTTGCAGGTTCGACCTCGTCAAGCGGCACCGAGGTTGCGTGCTCATAGTCGAATTCGAGCAGATCGCGCAGCGTCACCGCACGTCCCTGTGGATGCATCGCAGCGCTGAACTGCATAAACGTATCGAAATCGTTCTCACGCGCGGCTTTTTGCAGCAGCGTGATGGTGACGGGGTTGATGAGGTGCTCTTCCCCGCCGACCGGGCGCCATTTGGTAAGCCCCGAGCTCGAAAGCTCTCCGGGGGCAACGGAGCGCTGCTGCTCAAGCATGCGCTGGTAGCGGATATCGCATTCGTGCTGGATGTCGTCGATCCCTAAACCGCCGATACGGCTAACCGTGCCGGCGAAGTGTTCGTCGATCACCTCTTGCGAAAGGCCGAGTACCTCGAATACCTGGGCGCTGTGGTAGCCCTGCATGGTGGAGATGCCCATCTTGGACATAATGGAGACGATGCCCGCCACCACAGCTTTGTTGTAGTTCGACACCGCTGTATCGGCATCGAGCGCGATCGTCTCGTCCATACAAAGCCGCGCTATGGTCTCGTGCGCCAGATAAGGGTAGATGCCCGAGGCCGAGTAGCCCACCAGCGTGGCGAAATCGTGCGGCGTTATGGCGTCGCCCGTCTCGACGATTATGTCGGCATCGGTGCGCACGCCAAGGCGAAGCAAGTGGTTGTGGACGCTCGCCACGGCCAAAAGCGAGGGAATGGGCACCTCGTCGATGGCGCAACGGTCGGATACGACCAAGATGTTGGCACCCTCACCGATGGCCTCTATCGCCTGCGCGCGCAGTCTGTCGAGAGCATCGCGCAAAGCATGCGCACCGGCATCGGTCCTGTAGACAGCACGCAGCGTGACGGCTTTGAAGCCCTGCCGGTCGATGTCCCGCAACGCCTCGAACTGCGCCTTGGTGAGCAGTGGCGTTTCGAGCTTGATCAAACGGCAATTCTCGCGCGCGTCTTCGAGCATGTTGCCGTGGTTTCCGAGGTAAAGCAGCGTCGAGGTGATGAACGATTCGCGCAACGCGTCGATCGGGGGGTTGGTAACCTGTGCAAAAAGCTGGTTGAAGTAGTCGAACAAGCGCTTGTCCTGCTCGGAGAGGCAAGCCAACGGAGCATCCGTCCCCATGGAGGCCAGAGGCGTTTTGCCGCTTTTGGCCATAGGGATAATCGCTTCCTGCACGTCGTCGTAGTGATAACCGTGAACAGCCTGGCGCAACGGCAGATCGACTCCCTCGTCGGGCGAAGCGGAGCTCGCGCTGTCCTGGGGCTTTGCCTCAAGCAAATCGGCGACATCGAGCATGCGCGAATCTATCCACTCGCGATAAGGGCGCTCGCTTGCAAGCGTGTTCTTAACCTCGTCATCGAACATCACGCGCCCGCGCGCGGGGTCGGCGACGAGCATCTGGCCGGGCCCGAGATTGCCGGAAACAAGGATGTTCGCAGGATCAACGTCGAGCACGCCAACCTCGCTGGAAAGGATGAGCCTGTCGTCTTTAGTGATGTAATAGCGCGCCGGCCGCAACCCGTTGCGGTCGAGAACGGCACCAAGGATGACGCCATCGGAAAACGCGATGGCGGCAGGACCATCCCATGCCTCGGTGAGCATCGATTGATACTCGTCCCAAGCGCGGCGGCGCTCCGAAAGCGCTGTGTTGTGGTCCCACGGCTCAGGGACAAGCATCGACATGGCTCGCGGAAGCGAGCGGCCGTTCATGTGCAAGAACTCGATGACATTGTCGAGCATCGCCGAGTCGGAGCCTTCGCGATTTATGACAGGGAGGGCCTGCTCGAGCTTGTCCTGCAAAACCGGCGAGTAAAAGCCAGGTTCGCGCGCAGCGATCCAGTTTTTGTTGCCTTTGAGGGTGTTGATCTCACCGTTGTGGATAATGTAGCGATTGGGATGCGCGCGCTCCCACGCAGGCATGGTGTTGGTGCAGTAGCGCGAATGCACGAGCGCTAAGCTGGTCTCCGTCGAAGCGTCGGCCAGGTCGGTGAAGAAGCCGCGCATCTGCGTGGCGAGCAGCATGCCCTTGTAGACGATCGTGCGCGAGCTCATCGAGCAGATGTAGAAAATCTTATTGGAAAGAGCCGCAAGCGCGTCGCCCGCCTTCTCGATCTGACGACGGCAGATATAGAGCGCCTGCTCGAAATCGTCACGCGTCGTGCACTCGCTCGGACGACCGAGGAAAGCCTGCTTGATGGTAGGCATCGAAGCAATGGCCGTCTCCCCCAAGCCGTGCGCGTCCACGGGGACATCGCGCCAGAAAAGTAGCGGGATGCCGCTTGCCGCGCATCCGTCGGTGAAAACGCGCATGGCGTCGCGTATCCCCTGTTCGTCTTGCGGCAAGAACACCATGGCCACGGCGTACTCTCCCTCTTCGGGGAGGATGTGGCCGTATTTTTGCGCCTCTTTGCGGAAAAAGCGGTGCGGCACCTGGAACAAAATGCCCGCGCCGTCGCCGGTGTTTCGCTCCAGCCCCACCCCGCCACGGTGTTCCAAATTGATGAGCACCGAAAGCGCGTCATCGAGCATCTGATGGGAACGAACGCCGTTAAGCTGCGCCAGCGCACCAATACCGCACGCGTCATGCTCGAACTCCGGACGATAAAGACCGACGACGGAACCCTCGTGCTCGGCGCTAGCCGTCGCATTGCCGTACACGGCGCCCGCGCGGGCGCCGTCCAAATAAAAATCATTTTGCATCTCGTCTGCAAACATAAAGTCAACCTCTCTCGTGAAAAGAGGAGCCGGCAGGTGTCAATGGCCACCGAGGCCGGCTCTGCAAACCGGGTCATGCGCCGACCGAAGGAACAAGCGCCCGGTTTGATGTTTCAACTTTATGCACCCTTTGATACAAGACGATTAACGAACTGTTTCCATTTGGTGACACGTTCCAGCGATCATCTCTGGCACCAACGCCCGCGTTCGACCTCCTTCGTCGCAGCCTTTCAACCGCACTCGAGCGGAAGTGCCAGAGGCGACGGCCGGAACGTGTCACCGCCAGCGCCAGCGCCATCAGCGCTATCAGCGCTGCATCATCTTCGCTATGCGCCCGATCGCGCGAACGGTGTTCTCCCTGGTACCGAAAGCCGTCAAGCGAATATAGCCCTCGCCCGAAGGCCCGAAGCCCGCACCCGGGGTGGTGATGACGTTGGCCTCGGCAAGCAGCTGGCGGAAGAAATCCCACGAGCCCATGCCCGCAGGCGTCTTGCACCAGATATAAGGGCTGTTCACAGCGCCGTAAACCTCAAACCCAGCAGACTCGAGCCCCTCTTTCGCAATGCGCGCGTTCTCTCGATAGTATGCAAGCGTCTCCTCCACCTGCGACGCTCCTTCGGGCGTGTAAATCGCCGCCGCCCCGCGCTGAATGATGTACGAAGCGCCGTTGAACTTGGTGGTTTGACGGCGGTTCCACATCGCATTCAGGCTCTGCCCGCCGCGCACGAGCTGCTTAGGAACAACCGTATAGCCGCAGCGCGCGCCGGTGAATCCCGCCGTCTTCGAAAACGAGCGGAGTTCGATGGCGCACGTTTTAGCGCCAGGCACCTCATAAATCGAATGAGGCACGCCTTCCTCGGTGATGAAGCGCTCGTAAGCTGCATCGAACACGATCACGGCTTGATTGGCGTTTGCGTAGTCAACCCACTTTTTCAGTTGAACCGCGTCAAGCACCGTGCCTGTGGGGTTGTTGGGGCTGCAGAGATAGACGATGTCCACGTGCCGGCGCGGGAGTTCGGGTTCGAAAGCATTCTCGGCGGTGGTGGGCATGTACACGATGTTCGACCACTTCTCGCTTGTCGCATCGTATTCGCCCGCGCGGCCGGCCATCGCATTTGCGTCGACATAAACGGGATACACCGGGTCGCACACGGCAACGACGTTGTCGACGGCAAAAAGATCGCCGATATTCCCGCAGTCGCTCTTTGCGCCATCCGAAACGAAAATCTCATCGAGCGCAATGTCGACGCCCCGCGAAACAAAATCGCCCACGCGAATGGCCTCACGCAGGAAATCGTAGCCCTGCTCGGGGCCGTACCCATGAAACGTCTCGGCATGCGCCATATCATCAACGGCGTCATGCATGGCTTTAACGACGGCGGGCGCCAACGGAAGGGTCACGTCGCCGATGCCCATCTTGATAAGCTCGGCCTCGGGATGCGCCTTTTGGTAGACAGCGGTTTCGTGAGCGATGTTTGCAAAAAGGTAGCTGCCGGGCAGCTTTGCGTAGTTCATATTCGGCTTGGCCATGCGTGTTCCTTCCGTTTGGCGCCGCTTGACGTTTGATGCCGCCCAAACGCAGGCGGCAAATGACCGTGATGTTCCGGCAAAGTAACTTATATCCTCGCCGTCTTTCGCCAATGTTTCGCGCACGTTTATTTAACGGCTCTGTTACATAGCCAAAACATTCCCTTTCTACCATGGCGAAAATAAAGGCGCCGCCGTCCCGAGTTTTGCTTCTGGGGAAATATAAGCGACGCACCGCAAATTTGCCGAGCCGCGCTTCGAGTAGCGGCACTCCTGCCGAAAGGGATTAATGATGCATATCGATTTCGAGAAAATGAACGGCGCCGGCAACGACTTCGTGATGATCGGCGACTTCTTCGATCAAATCCACCTAACGCCCGAGCAAGTCTCGTTCATCTGCGACCGTCATTTCGGCGTGGGGGCCGATGGCGTCATCGTTGTGAAGCCCTCGCCCCATCCGGAAGCCGCCGGATACATGGATTACTACAATTCCGACGGGACGAAAGCCGAGATGTGCGGCAACGGGATCCGCTGCTTTTCGAAGTTTCTTGTGGATGGCGGCGTAATCGAGAAAGGTCAAGACAGCTTTGTCGCCGACACGCTTTCCGGCACGAAGGAAATCTCGATCATGCGCGACATCGAAGGAAAGATGAGCCTCGCGACAGTGAATATGGGGGCGCCTATCCTCGAGGCGGCAAAAGTCCCCACGTTGCTGAAAACAACCGAGACGCCATGGGGCCAAGCGGTCGTCGAGCAGCCTATCGAAATCGACGGCGTGGTTTACAAGGCGACATGCGTCTCGATGGGAAACCCCCATGCAGTCATCTTCGTGGATGATCCGCTGAGCTTCCCCGTAACCGAAGTCGGCCCCACGATTGAAACCATAGACGTCTTTCCTGAAAAAACGAACGTCGAGTTCGCGCACGTGGACGGCGACGTCATCACCATGCGCGTGTGGGAACGCGGCTGCGGCGAAACGCTTGCGTGTGGCACTGGCTGCTGCGCCACAGCGGTTGCCGCTCACCTGACCGGCCGCGCGGGCACTAAGGTGACGCTTAAAGTACTTGGCGGCCAGATAGGAATCGATTGGGTCGGCGCGGACAAGGGCCTCGGCACCATCATGATGACGGGGACCGCCAAAAAGTCGTTTGCTGGTTCGCTAGAGATTTAGAATTTGGTGACACGTTCCAATCATCATCTCTGGCACCTTTGTCCACCTCTGGCACTAGAGCAAAGCCCTCCCACCGCGCAAACAATAGAGGCACCAGGGGCGGCCGCTGGAACGTGTCACCGCTAGAGCAAGTCGGCTAGGGTGTTTACGACTATCGTTGCTGCGGCGGCTTTTTCCGCGCGACGCGATTCGCCCTCGCCGTTCAAGGGAGCAACGGTGTTGAACCCGAAAGACCCCATGGCTCGGCAGGCGTAAGGGGCGTCGTCGAGCGCCCAAGTGGATGCGATGTCTGAGCCAAGCGCGTTAACAGCAACCTGATAAATCTCGGGATTCTGCTTGGATACCCCAACATCCTCAGTCGATATCAGCTCTTTGAAGCAATCGAGGATTCCCACGCGCGAAAGACCAGCCTCCAGATACCTACGCGGGCTCGAAGAGACGACCACGCAAGGAATCTCGCGTTGCTGCGCCTCGCGAACCAGCTCAACGGCTCCCGGCAGCGCAACCGCTTCGTTGGCGTAAAACGAGAGTAAGCCGTCATCCAAATGCTTCAAAACCGCCTGCGAGTTATCGCCCACCCCGTACTTCTCGTGAAAGATTTGCGCAGCCTCCTCTATCGGGGCCGAATGTATCTCGTCTTCTTGCTCCTGCGAAAGCTCGAAAGGGACCTGCGCGAAAAGCGGCTCTTCGACAGCGCGCCAAACATCAAGGGTATCCAAAAGCGTACCGTCGCAATCGAATACCAATCCGCTGATACGATCAAGGTTGAATCCGTCTACCATCTCGGTCCTTTCCGCGCAAACAAATCGCGCTTGCCGTGAATATCCCGCAATACCTAGTTAATTGCGTCGCTGGCGCACCCGATGTCGACTAAACACCAGATAAGTGTTCAAATCCGCGCTTTTCCCATCCGCTCGATACTCTAACGCCAACTCGGCCGTATCCGCCACCGAATCAACAAGGGCTCTTACCTCATCATCGGAAAAACTATGGCAGCATCGAAACACATCCGAGCGTTCTTGCCAGCCAAGCAAATAATCGCCTTCGCGCAGGTCGTCGGCAAAAACAATCCCTTGATCGATAGCCGCCTTCGTAGCAATCTCCGCCTTTTTTGCCAAACGCTCATCATCTGCGAATCGCCACAGCGAAATGCAGCAAACGCCGCCCCCGTCAAGCAGCTCCACAAGTTCTCTCAGCAGCGCAAATCGTAAATCTTGCGACAAGATATGATGGAAGAACCCAAAGCAAACCGTCATATCGAAACCCGACGGCAATCCTCGGCCAAGCGAACCGTCGCAGCTCATAACCGTTTGCAAGACATCGCGCTCCACAAAGCGTACGTCGGCCGCGTCGCCTGCACCGACCGCAGCACCATCGTTAGCAAGCGACGCGCAGTTGTCGATAGCGCAAAAATGCAAACGCGAAGCAGGGAACTTTTCTTGCAGATACGATTCGAATCGCATGTTTCCGCAAGCAACATCCAACACGGAAAACGCGCTTGGCAACGAATAGCCGTCCGCCTCGTCATCAAACGGCCTCTCATCCAGCAAGAATTCAACCAGCCTATCCCATCCGGGCCACTTGCTTTTGCGCGTCTCCGAAAACGAAGATGCGACCGCAGCATAAAACCTGGTGTTCAGCGCAGCAAGCTTCCTTAAGCGTTCCCGCTCGGCTTCTGTCAAGGCAAATGAGGGCGTCTTCGAGTTTTCCATACGACTATCCTAGGGCATCGCAAGCATCGTCGACATAAAGTAGAATGGCAACCATGGAAGAACTATTACTCGATATACTTGCGCATCTGCGTTGCAAACCCCTTGGCGCAGCCGAACTCGCAGCCATCATCCGCGCCCACAACGACCACGTGAGCGACGTGTCGATGCATCTCTCCAAAAAAAAGATCCTCCCTTATTATCTAAGCGTCAAGGCAAACAACCCTGCGCTTTGGAAATCGTGGAAAATAGACGAGGCGACGGAAAGCGCTCTTTTCAAAACCTTGCGCATGAAACCGCGCCGCACGGCATCGGGGGTTGCCACCATCACGGTCATCACCAAGCCGCAGCCCTGCACGAGCAATTGCCTCTACTGCCCCAACGACGTGCGCATGCCCAAAAGCTATCTCTCCAACGAACCAGCCTGCCAGCGTGCCGAGCGAAACTTCTTCGACCCTTATCTGCAAGTTGCCTCGCGCATGCGCGCCCTTACGCAGATGGGACACGCAACCGATAAAGTGGAGCTCATCGTTTTGGGCGGCACCTGGAGCGATTATCCCCGCACTTATCAGATTTGGTTCATAAACGAGCTCATCCGCGCGCTCAACGATTGGCCCATCACGCAAAACGCAATTTCAGCGCGTCGCGCGCTGTACGAAGATGCCGGCCTTTCGAGCGACCCTCGGACGCTCGAGCGTTTCGCAGCCGATACCCAAGCAAAGGCAAATCGCCGCGAAATCACCTACAACCAGGCGTTCCATATGCTCTACGATTCGAGCGAGCCCCATCTTCGCGTGATGCAGTGGCAAACCGCCACGATGTCCACCTTGGAGCACGAACAACGCCGCAACGAAACCGCAAGCCATCGCGTTGTCGGTTTGGTGATAGAAACACGTCCCGATACCGTATCGTCAGAAAACCTCACCTTATTCAGGCAGCTTGGCTGCACGAAAATCCAAATCGGCGTGCAGAGCACCCAACAGGAGATTCTCGATAAGAACCGCCGAGCAACATCTATAGATCAGGTGAAACGCGCTTTTTCGCTGATCAGGATCTTCGGTTTCAAAATCCATTCACACCTAATGGTCAATCTCGTAGGATCAACCCCCGGAAGCGACAAAGGCGATTTCGCGACGTTCGTCGCCGATCCCGCTTTCTTGCCTGACGAGATAAAGCTCTACCCCTGCGCTCTCGTCCAGGGCACCGATCTCGTCGATCTTCATGCCAAAGGAGCATGGCGTCCCTACACCGAAGAAGAGCTGATCGACGTTTTGGTAAACGACGTTTTGCGCACACCGCCCTACGTCAGGATATCGCGCATGATCCGCGACATAAGCGCTTGCGACATAATGGTTGGCAACAAGAAAACGAATCTCCGCCAGATGGTTGATGGAAAAATCGACCGCGATGGCGACGTCCCCGTCGTGCAGGAAATCCGCTTTCGCGAGATAAACCGCGCCGAAGTGGACGTAGCGCAGCTCGCAATGGACGATTTCGCCTACGAAACAACCTTTACCACCGAGCATTTCCTGCAATGGATAACGCCCGACAACAAAATCGCCGGATTCTTGCGACTATCTCTTCCCAAATGGGAAGAGATCTCCCGCGAAATCGATCTGGACAGCCTCCCGGTGCACCCTAAAGAGGCGATGATTAGAGAAGTGCATGTTTATGGTCAAGCGGCTCATTTAGGGAAAACCGATGCCGCAGCTCAGCACCAAGGACTCGGACGGCAGCTGATCGAGCGCGCTTGCGAGATATCCCGCGAATGCGGCTACACGAAACTGAACGTCATAAGCTCGATAGGCACGCGCGAATACTATCGCTCGCGCGGCTTCCATGATGCAGGGCTTTACCAGCAGCGTGGTCTTTAAGTATTCGGGGCCGCCGGTCTGATTCGGCGGCCCCGAGTTCAATTACTTTAAAGCTCAGGGTAAACCGTGTTCTCGGCGCCCAAGTTATCGAGAGTATTCTTCAAATAGCGAGAAGCCCACCATTTGGCGCCCGTCAGATCGGAATCATGCCAATTGCCGCATTCGGCTGGGCTTGAGCCAGGGATATCGCCTTCAAACGCTGCGATGAACTCGAACATCCCACGCACCAAACCGGCAATGTCGGAGGGCTGCAAGTCACCGAATAGCAGCAGATAGAAACCCGTGCGGCAGCCCATCGGGCCAAAGTAAAGAACGCGATCCTTCCATTCGTCGTTGTTGCGCAGATACGTTGCGCCCAGATGCTCGATCGCGTGCAAAGGCGCATTGTTGATAACCGGCTCGCGGTTGGGCGCCGTCATGCGCAGATCAAACGTAGTCGCAACGCCGCCGGTTGCAGGGTCGGCATCCTTGCGCGATACGTAGATGCCGGGCAAAAGACGCAAATGATCGATCGTGAAGCTTGCTATTCTCTCCATGGTTTCCTCTTTCGTTTCGATTTCGAATGCTTGCATTCTACCTTTGTGTTCGAACTTCTTGAAGAGCATAAAGCCAACCCATGTTTTGATAAAATGGAGGAATGGAAACTCTTCAATTCATATCAAGCACGCTTGTCGCCTTCGCTATTCTTTACGCCACCGCTTATCCAGCATTGATCCTGGCTGGGTTTAGCAAGCAATGGTCGTTTTGCCTGGCGCCGGCCGCATCGATGACGCTTGTAAGCGCGCTATCCATCGTCTTCTGCGCACTTGGCGTGCCCTGCAATCCCGTGACGCTCACGCTACTGCCCGCCATAGTGCTTTGCGTTGCTGCCAACGCTCTGCGCAAAAAGATCAGACCTGTTGTACTGCCCGCCATCAGCTGGCGCTCGATTGCGCTTTTCGGCATTGTTGGCTGCGTAGCGGGCGCCGTCATCTTTCTGCGCATCCTGCCCGATTTCAACGCCTTTGCACAGGCTTGGGACAACCAGCACCACATCAACAGCATTCGCGCCTTTGCGCAGGCGCAGTCGTTTGACGCCTTGCATCAGTCATCTTTCATGACCGCCGCCGACGCCGCCATCAATCCCACCCCCGATGCCGGCTACTACCCTTCCACATGGAGCACCATCTGCGCCATGGTCATGCAAGTTACGGGATGTACCGGCGGCCTTATCGAAAACGCCGTTAACTACGTATTGGCATCGGTGGTTTTCCCTTTGTCGATACTTCCTCTGCTAACGACCATCTTCGGCAACGGCAAACGCATGCTGGCGATAGGATCCGTGGCCGTTGTCTCCTTTACGCTTTTCCCTTGGGAAATGCTTTCCTACGGACCGCTTTTCGCCAACCTCGCCTCGTTTGCCGTGATGCCGGCAAGTATGGCGCTCGCCGTCGCCTGCATCGCAAAGCATACGGATACGCACGCGTGTATCATTTGCGGCGCGGCATTTGCCGCAACATGCGTGGGAATCGTCTTTTTGCAACCGAACTCGATCTTCACCATGGCGCTTTTCCTAGCACCGCTGTTCGTATCGCGCATTGCACAATCGGGCGAAATCAAGATATTAGGCAAGCGCATCAAAGCCTGGATCGCAGCAATGCTATTCGCACTCGCCTGCATCGGCGTGTGGTGCTTTGCCTATGTCGCTCCCTTCATGCAGGGCGTCATCCATTCGGGCGTATGGCCATGGCGCTTCTGCAATTATGGCACGGCGCTGCTTAATGTGTTGACGCTTGGGTATGTGCAGGGGTTCTATTCGTCCAACATGCAAATCGCATCGGCGGTTTTGGTACTCGTAGGTGTGGCGCGCACCTTCAAAGAGCGCAGGTTCTTGTGGATCAGCATCGCTTATGCGCTCGCTTGCACCACTCTGATCGCCACCCTCGCTGGGGACGACTTCGCAAAAGCGTTCTTCGGCGGATTTTGGTACTCCGATCCCTTCCGCTGCGGATCTATGGCAACGTTGGCGGCTATGCCCCTGCTTGTGCTCGGAGCCGATTGGGCCATCTCCTGCTTGCGCTTGCTTGCGGCAAGAATCGCAGCCGAGCGTTCTGAGCATGTTTTTCGCAGCTTGACGGGAGTGTTCACTGCGATTTTCGTGATATTGGCATTTGGCCCCAACATGTACACGAGTGCAGAGAGCTGCAACCGCGATGTTCCGAGCGCCAGCTTGACGTTGGGGCTTTGGTACAGCTACGAAAACGCGCCCTACAGCCTCGAGGAGTCTCGGTTCGTGGACCAAGTGGTCGATCTCGTGGGCACCGACGCCCTTGTCATCAACCAGCCGAACGACGGCAGCTTTTACGCTTATGGACAAAACGGCCTGCGCACTTACTATCGCAAATTCAACGGATATGGCATCGTCGACGAAACGCATGAAAGCAACTACCTGCGCGATCATCTAAGCGCCGTCGCCACCGATACCCACATGCGCGACATCCTGCGCACCCTCGATGCGCAATACGTGCTCATACTTGCCCGCGGCGACATCGCCAGCGCATTCGTCGCCGGCCAGTATTGGCCCGGCGCCTGGATGGGAATCGACTCCATAACCGACGACACCCCTGGATTCGACGTCGTGTTGAAGCAAGGCGACATGCGCCTCTATCGTATAAATTGCCTCTAGATAAGAAGAGCCGATGATCTCAGAGCAAACAATAAAGACATCGTGCGCCTCGCAGACATACGCGCGTGCCGAGCTTCTTTCCCGTTCGCGCTCGTCGTTTCGTTCGGCGGTGGTAAGCACCACCGATACGCGTGGCGTGCGCATCACCGAGGTTTCCGCAGGAGTGCGCAGTTCCGATAAAAGACGCCATTACAAAACCAGCGTCGTCTTTGACGAGGGGATCGACGAGATAGTCGACCATTCATGCAATTGCCCCGCCGCAAGCGAATATGCGGGCATGTGCAAGCATGAAATCGCCCTTCTTCTATTCTACAGCCAGCATCCCGAATCGTTTATGGGATACAGCACCAAGAAGCACGTTCGCCAATCGACAAGCGACCTCGTGCTGCTCATGGATCGCGAAAGCACGCAGGTCGGCGAAGCGGAATCAAGCAGCGTCGATCTTATCCCCTCGCTTCGCTATTATTTCGGCAACTGGGACCTCAGCTTCAAAATAGCATCCGCGCACGGCTCCTACGTGCTGAAGAACATCGACGACTTTCTAGAGCGCATGGCCAAAGGCGAGTTCTATTCCTATGGGAAGAAGCTTTCGTTCACGCATAAGATCGAGCGCCTAACCCCACGCGGCGTCGCGCTGTATCGATTCCTCGATTACGCATGCGAGCAACGCAAGCTGTTGGCGCGCGCTTCGAACATGCCCTACTCGATGGGTTATGGCTTCGGGAATGCTCAAGGACACACGGTGCATACCGCCCGCGAGCTCACCCTAACCGATGCCGAGGTTGTCGACCTATTTGACATCCTCGAGCCCTTTGGCGTCTCCATCCATAACGACGAGCTGAGTCAGCGCGCCTTCGATGCCTGGACCGCATATGCCAAAACCTACGACAACGAAATCGCAGCGCAGATAGTGGACGGCGACCCTGACCTGCATATCGAAATCAGAGAAAGCGAAGATGGGTTCGGCATCACGCCGCCCGATCCTGCCGTGATGATCGCTGCCAAAGGAAGACTTTACCTTTGGCAAGGTCGCTTCATCTACCGTTGCACGCCCAAGCTCGAACGCATGCGCGCCATCCTCTCGGCGCTCTACGAAAACGAAGGGCTGTTCGTCGCGAAAGACGACGCCGCCCGTTTTTGTGCAACGCTGCTGCCTCTTATGCAGGACGCACTTAAGCTCGATGTCCCTAAAGCACTCGCGGTCCTCAAACCTCTGCCCTGCAAGCTCGAATTCTATTTCGACGCTACGCGAAAAGCCCTCACCTGCCAAGCGTATGCCGCCTACGGCGAAGAGAAATTCCCGCTCGATGTAACAGGCGAGGCAAAAACGGTGGGCAACGCGAAAAGACCGCCAGCGTCAAGCGACAAGCAGGCAGATGCCGCCGATGGCACGCGCGTGATCCGCGACAACGCCACCGAAGCACAAGCGATAGAACTGCTTCGTGCATTCGTTCCTGCGGGGGAAATCGATGCACATGCAGAGGATATGGTGGGAGCATTGCTCTTTGGCGGCCTTGCGGCTTTCAAAGAGATCGGCGAGGTATTTACCACGCGCGCCTTCGACAAGCTCATTTTCGATAAACAACCTAGCGTGCAAACCGGCCTTTCCGTTGCCGGCAACCTGATAAACCTGAACATCTCTTCAGATGAGCTCTCAGCCGAAGAAGTCGCACGCTTGCTCAACAGCTATCGCAGCAAAAAGCACTATCATCGCCTGAAAAACGGCGCCTTCCTCAACATCGAGGATATGGACAAATCCCAACTTGATCGAATAGTCCACGCCTTCGATGACCTCGACTTGAAGACAAAGGACATCCTCTATGGCCCCATAGAGCTTCCTGCTTACGAAGCCTTCTATCTCGACGCGCAGTTAAACAACGCCAACAGCGATGGCTCTCTTGAACGCTATATCAACAACTTCAAAGTCGCCAAAAGCAAAACGCACGAACCGCCGAAAGAACTCGCGCATACGCTACGCAGCTATCAGAAAGAAGGATTTTCCTGGCTCGACCTTTTGGCGGATTGCGGCTTCGGCGGCATCTTGGCCGACGAAATGGGCTTGGGGAAATCGGTGCAGATGATCTCGTTTTTGCTTGCACATGCAAATGCGGCGCGCAAAACAGGGCCGAGCCTTTTGATATGCCCGGCTTCGCTGCTCTACAACTGGCTTGCAGAGTTTGCCAAGTTCGCGCCGCAGCTCAAGGTTTCCACCGTCGATGGCTCGCGGACCGAACGTCGGACTATTCGCGAAAAAGCGCACGAGGTCGACGTATTCATCGCTTCCTACGATATCGTGCGCATCGATGCGGCCGAATTCGCCGAGATCGACTACTTTGCCTGCGTTCTCGACGAAGCGCAGTTCATCAAGAATCGCTCCACCAAAGCAGCAAAAGCTGTCAAAAAGCTGAATGCCCAACATCGCTTTGCCCTAACCGGCACCCCGATCGAGAATCGCCCGAGCGAACTTTGGAGCATATTCGACTTTTTGATGCCGGGACTTTTGGGCTCCCCCATGCACTTCCGCGAGAACTTCGAAATCCCCATCCTGGGTGGCGACGATGAGGCGACCGCGCGCCTGCGTGCGCTTGTCGGTCCTTTTATCCTGCGACGCACGAAAAAAGAAGTACTCTCCGACTTGCCAGACAAGATCGAGAGCATCATCTACACCAAGCTCGAAGGCGAGCAACGGCGTCTCTACGACGCGAATGAGCAGAACCTGAGGGATCGACTCAACGTGCAGAAAAAACGCTCGGCTGCCAGTGCGGCACGCAAGAACGCACCTTTAAGCGCAGCAGCCGTTGCCAAACGCTCGAGCAAGCTACGCGCAAAACGCCCCGTCATCCGCGATGTGGCGACCAACGTCATAGAACCCGACGATATGTCGAAGGTGGAGGTTTTGGCCGAGATCACGCGCTTGCGCCAAATCTGCCTCGATCCCGCCCTTGTCTACGACAACTACGATGCGCGTGCAGCGAAATTGCCCGTTATACTCGACCTTGTTTCGCAAGGTATCGATTCTGGTTTGAAAATGCTGGTGTTTTCCCAGTTCACGAGCTTCCTTGCTGAAATCGGGCACCAACTTGACGAAGCGGGCATCGCGCATTACAAGCTAACCGGCCAAACGCCTGCCAAAAAACGTCTGGAAATGGTTGATGCATTCAACGCCGACGACACCCCGGTGTTCCTCATATCCATGAAAGCCGGCGGCACAGGCCTTAATCTCACGGGTGCATCGTTGGTTATTTTAGCCGACCCTTGGTGGAACGCCGCCGTACAGGAGCAAGCAAGCGACCGCGCGCATCGCATCGGGCAAACACGTGATGTAAACGTCGTCAAAGTGGTGGCCAAAGACACCATCGAAGAGCGCATCATGGCCCTGCAAGAAACAAAGCGCGAGCTTGCCGCAAGCTTGGTGGGAAACCAAAGCGAAGCGATGCTTGCAACTCTAACCGCCGACGACCTGATAGACCTACTTTCCTAGATTGGAGCAATCATGTATGCACTGGAATGCGAATTCGCCTTCGATAGCGCCCATTTCCTTACCGACTATTACGGAAAGTGCGAAAACCTGCACGGGCATCGCTGGCGCGTGGTGGCATCCATCCAGCAAGAATCACTTCAAACCGAAGGCACCATGAAAGACATGGTGCTCGATTTCGGCGTCTTCAAGAAAGCGGTGAAGACCCTCTGCGACGAGCTCGACCACACCTTTCTCGTGGAGGAAGGCTCGCTCAAGCCCGAAACCGTCGTCGCCCTCGAAGGCGAAGGCTTCAAGCTCACCGTGCTGCCCTTCCGCACCACAGCCGAAAATCTTTCGCGCTATTTCTTCGAACGTCTCGCCGCGCAGGGGCTTCCCGTTTGGCAGATCGAAGTCGACGAAACCCCCAACAATCGCGCCTTCTACCGCGAATAAGTTTCTTGCGCGCATAACCGAAGACAACGGGGCTTCTCCTGCATAGAAGAGGCCCCGTTGGCATGGATCGAAAGCTACTTCTGCTTAGGAGCGCGCACGTCAACCTCTTGATTGCGCAAGCTCACGCGCGAATTGGGTGGAATCGACTCGGTGACGAAGGCGCTGCCGGCAATCACCGACCCCTCGCCTATCACGGTATCGCCGCCGAGAACGCTCGCGTTGGAATAAATAGTCACGTTGTCTTCGACGGTCGGATGACGCTTCTTCCCTTTGAGCTTTTGACCCGCGCGAAGGGAAAGCGCGCCCAAAGTAACGCCCTGATAGATCTTCACATGATCGCCGATGACAGTGGTCTCGCCGATAACGACACCCGTAGCATGGTCGATGAAGAAGTATTCTCCGATGGTAGCGCCCGCGTTGATGTCGACCCCTGTTCCCGAATGTGCATATTCGGTCATGAAGCGCGGGATCAGCGGCACATCGAGCAAATAGAGCTCGTGAGCCAAGCGATAGATCATGATCGCGTAAAAACCGGGATACGAGAATACGATCTCTTCCTTTGAACCCGCAGCTGGATCGCCATCGTAGGCCGCCTGCACGTCTTTCAAAAGCATTTCCTGTACATAGGGCAGACGCTGCAGCCACTTCATGGCAACGTGGCGAGCGTGAGTATCGATCTCCTCCTCGGATTGCGTTTTTCCATCGCGGAACAAAAAGGCTTCGCGCACCTGCTCATAGAGCACATCGGATACGTGCAGAATGGTGTTTCCGACAAAATAGCGCGGTTCGGACGATGCGCTTGCACCTTCTTCAAAAAAGCGCGGGAACAAGATATTGCGCGTATCTTTAATGATGTCCTTTACCTTGTTGCGGCTGGGGAAATGGCGTTGTTGATCGCGATAGGAAATGACGCTGTTGTCGTAATTGGCCTCGATCCCGTCGATGATACCTGCCAAACAGTTTTCGAACATGAATGCCTCGCTTAAAACCTCAATAAAGCCTACTAGTTTTGTAGGATATTATATCGAAAGTTCCAAGCGAGGCTAGTCCGATTTAACAAGAGGCGCTAAAAACGGGCGAAACGCGCATGACGCTGCTTTACGAGTTCGTCGCCAGACATCCGCGAAAGTGCACCGAGCTGCGCGGATATGAATTTCTTCACATTGGCGGCAGCTTGCTCGGGATTTACATGAGCGGGAGCTTCGCCTTCGGAGATCACGGCGTCGACAATACCCATTCCGTATACCTCGGTTGCGCTCATCTTCATAACCTCGGCAGCCTCGGGCGCGCGCGAACGGTCCTTCCATAAGATGCTTGCGAATCCTTCGGGCGAAAGCACCGAGTACACGGCGTGCTCTTGCATGCCCACCGAATTCGCGACGGCCAACGCCAGAGCGCCGCCCGATCCACCTTCGCCAAGCAGCACGCTAACTACCGGCACCTTAAGTCCCGCCATGGCGATGAGATTGTCGGCAATGGCGTTTCCTTGGCCGCGCTCTTCCGCATCGGCGCCGCAAAACGCGCCCTGTGTATCAACCAGGCAGACGATCGGCTGGCCGAATTTCTCTGCCATGCGCATAAGACGCAGGCTCTTGCGATAGCCTTCGGGCTGCGGGCAGCCGAAATTACGACGTACGCGATCTTTCAGATCGATGCCCTTTTCCTGGGCGACGACCACCACTGGACGATTCTCGAAAAACGCGACGCCGCCCACGATGGCGCCGTCATCGCCAAAAGCACGATCGCCATGCAGCTCGATAAAGCCGTCGAAAATCTGATTTATGTAGTAACTCGACGTGGGACGATGCGTGTTTCGCGCCAGCTGGACGCTATCCCATGCGCCTGCACGAGCACAACTTGCATCACGTTCGGCTACGCAGCCGTCTTCTTCGAAAGAGCTCTGGGAAACCTCGATATCGCCCAAAGCGCCTTTCTTTCTCCGTGCCTTCGGAATCTTGCCTCTACCCGCCAAGGCGATCTTCTCTCGCAAAGAGCCTACAATGCTTCGCTCCTCATCGGAGGAGGTCTCTAAAATAGGCGCGCGTCCGTAAGTCACATGGTTGTAGGTATTGCGTCCCGTTGCCAAGGCGTTTTCGACGGAATCGTGGTTTACCAAGACACATGCCTCAACGCCCGCAACCTGCTTATCCGACAAAACCTCGTCGCTGAACACCGGGTTGTGTAAAGCCAGCAAATGAGCGAGGGTTTTGCGAAGCTCGTCACGCGGCACGACAGCGTCGACCAATCCATGCTCAAGCGCGAATTCCGCCGTCTGAAAACCTTTGGGCAGCTCTTGTTTGATAGTGTCTTGAATAACGCGTTTGCCCGCAAAACCGATGAGAGCGCGCGGTTCCGTCAAAATGACATCGCCCTGCATAGCAAACGAAGCTGTGACGCCTCCCGTAGTGGGATCCGTGATGACGCTCACGTAAAACAAGCCAGCCGCGGCGTGCCTTTCGAGCGCGCAACTTACCTTGGCCATCTGCATAAGCGACACCAAGCCCTCTTGCATACGCGCACCGCCCGAGGCGGTGAATATAACCACGGGCAGACCCTCGTCCGTCGCGCGATCGATCATGAAAGACAGTTTCTCGCCGACAGCCGAACCCATTGAGCCCATGAAAAACGTCGGGTCCATCACGGCGAAAGCCGTGCGCATACCAGCTATAGAACCTTCGCCCGTGCGCACCCCCTCGTCGAATCCGGTCTTTTCGCGCTGTGCGGCGATTTTCTCCGGATAGCCAGGAAATGCAAGCGGGTCGGTTTCTTTAACGTGAACGTTCCATTCCTCAAAGCTACCCATGTCGAGCAAATCGGAGATTCGCTGCGTCGAGGTTTCGCGGAAGTAGTTCCCGCAGCTTGGGCAGGTGTAGTAGCTTTTTGCTATCGAGGATTCGTAAAACGTGAGGCCGCAATGCTTGCACGTGCACCAATTATCATCGCCAACCAGGTGATTTTCGGTGATGCAAGGAACCCATCCGAGCGTGGGCGCCTCGGTGCTCACCGTTTTGAAAACCGGAATACCAGCAGCTTCTGCATGGGCGATGAAGGCATCCACATCCCCCAAGGCAACCGCTTCGTCGGCAAGCAGGATAACCGATGCGCTGCATTCGCGCGCTGCCTGCAAAACAGCATAAGCATTCGAAAAAAGAGCGTCCGAATAGCGGTCCCCCAGGCAAACCTTGCCTGCGGCGAAACGCAGATACGACGCCGCCAGATGATCGCGCGTGTAAGGCGCGTAGGGTTTCATCCCCGCAGCCGCCACGCTTTGCAAGACAGCGCGGGCATCCTTGCCATGAACCATGACCAATGCACGCGTCTCGTCGATCGGTGCATCGTTTGCCGCGCGCATGGCAGGATTGGCGCAATCAGCGGAAGCAGACGCGGCTTCTTCGAAACTTATGCCGGTATACTCGGGCAAATCGGCGTTTGAGGCAGCATTCGGCGCCGAAAGCGAACCTTCTATCTCCTCGGCGATGCGTCCCATACGATAAACCACTTCGGCGGAATCAGCCCCTGCTTGGTCCTCGATGCTTTCGGGGCAGATGCCGCTTTCGTCGTAAACAACGTATTTGCACTCGCTAGGCATTGGGACTCTCCTCACCCAGCACGTATTTCTGCGTAGCGCTGGCGCACACCTGACCATCGACCAAAGCCTCGACCTCGGCAACGCACATGCGACGAGACGACTTCACGATGGTTGCCCTGAGCGTAACCGTATCACCCGGAACAACCTGACGACGAAACTTCGCCTTATCGATGCCCGTGAGAAATCCGATCGTGCCGGCAGAATCGCGGCCGACCAAGATGCAGATGCATGCCGCCTGCGCAAGCGCCTCCATAAGTATGACGCCCGGCAGCACCGGGTGCGTGGGAAAATGCCCGCGGAAAATATCGAGGTTAGGATCCACATCGAGCTCGGCGACGATGCTTTCACCCGGGACGCATCCGTTTACGCGCGTAACCCAAACAAAGGGATCGCGATGCGGCAAAATCGCCTCGACCTGTTGCCTATCGCAAGGAAATGATACGTTCACGAAAAATCACACCTCATCGAGTAAAAATTGAAGACACCTGCAATCAGCCCATATAAGGAGCGAACGCCAAGCACGCATTATGCCCGCCAAAGCCAAGCGAATTGGAAAGGGCCACTTTCTGAGGAACCGCAATGGCTTCACCTGCAACCACGTTCACATCGCACTCTGGATCAGCCTCGGCAAAGCCTGCCGTAGGGGTGATCATTCCACGGGCAACGCTCAAAGCGCAAACGATGGCTTCGGCGGCACCTGCGGCACCGAGCATATGACCTGTGGTTCCCTTAATGGAAGTGACGGGCACCTGCCTGCCTAGATCTTCGCCGCACAGCAGGTGCAGGGCGCGCGCTTCGGTCGAATCATTTGCAGCCGTGCCGGTGCCGTGCGCGTTGAGGTGTCCTAGGTCTTCGACGTCAAAGCCACTCTCGTCGAGCGCCTGCTTCATGGCACGCGCTACGCCTTCGGCATTCGGATCGGGAGCGGTGATGTGATAAGCGTCGCCCGTAGAGCCAAAACCCACAACTTCGGCGATGATTTCAGCGCCGCGCGCCAAAGCGTGCTCGAGCGATTCGAGAACGACCGCCCCCGCACCTTCGCCCGCAACGAAACCATGACGACGCGCGTCGAAAGGAAGCGATGCCTTGGTGGGATCGACCTCTTTCGAAAGAGCCCCCAGATTGTTGAAGCCCGCGATGCAGATCTCGTTGATGGCCTCCTCTGAACCGCCTGCAAGCGCAACGTCAAGATAGCCGTGGCGAATATCGCGCATAGCCTGGCCGATGCAATGGCTACCTGTCGCGCATGCGGTCACTATGTTTATGCATTCGCCCTTCATGCCATATCGAATGGCGAGATTGCCCGACGCGATGCTTGAGATCATGGTGGGCACGAACAGCGGATTCACTCGCTTGGGACCCTTGTCGTGAAGGGTGTAGAAACCCTTTTGAAGTTCATCGATGCCGCCGATGCCGCTGCCGAAAACAACGCCGACGCGTGTCTTGTCCTCGTTTCCCATATCAAGGCCCGACTGAACAAGCGCCTCGTCCGACGCCGTGATAGCGTACTGAACGAATCGTTCGAAACGACGCGCTTCCTTTTTGGAAAGCCCATGCTCAACAGGATCGTAGCCGCGCACCTCGCCGCCGATCTTGACCTCATACTCGGTAGTGTCGAAGCGCTCGATAGGACCAAGACAGCACGTGCCGGTAGACACCGCCTGCATAAGAGCATCGACGCCCACGCCGGCAGGGGATACGACGCCCATACCGGTGATGACGACGCGCCTCGATCCGTCAACACGAAGCAAAGGATTCGCGCTGGAAACATTCAAAGTGCCGCTCATAATGAAAGACCTCCGTCAACTGCGATAACCTGACCGGTCACATAGGACGCGGCATCACTCGCAAGAAAACCAACCACATGCGCGATATCTGCCGGATCGGCAAAGCGACCCATGCCTATCCTCTCGAAAATGGCTGCACGTTGCTTTTCGCTAAGAGCGTCGGTCATCGCCGTGGATACAAAGCCAGGCGCCACGGCGTTGACCGTGACATTGCGGCTGGCAAGCTCTTTTGCGAGCGATTTCGTAATGCCGATCACCCCCGCTTTCGAAGCGGCGTAGTTCACTTGACCGGCATTTCCGTAAATCCCCACCACGCTCGACATATTCACGATGCGCCCGAAACGCTGCTTCATCATGATCTTCGACACTGCGCGGCTACAATAAAATGTACCTTTGAGATTGGTATCCACAACGGCATCGAAATCCTCGTCCTTGATACGCATGATCAGCGCATCACGTGTGATGCCTGCGTTATTAACGAGCACATCAACGCGCCCGAAAGCATCCTTTACGCCATCAATCAGCGCTTTTGCCTGTTCCGACTTCGAGACATCGGCAACGACGGCAATCGCCTCGACGCCGTATTCGGCACGCAGCGCATCAGCTTTCGCCTGAGCCGCCTCGCGCCCCTGCTCGCTTGAGCAATTGATGCATACGTCCATGCCCGCACGGGCGAGCTCGTCGGCTATGGCAGCTCCGATGCCGCGACTCGACCCGGTAACAACGGCTACACGCCTCTCTGGACGCATCCCAGTGGTTCCCTGGTCCATTTATGCCTCCTTCTTCTGTGAATAAGCCACGCAGCAGCTCTCGAGAGACGCAAGGTCCTTCACGCACGAGCGCGAAAGGTCCTTGTCGATACGCTTCACCAAACCCTCAAGCACGCCACCGAAGCCTACTTCCACAAAAGAGGGACTTGGCGCCTTGGCAGCGGCAAGCATCTGCACGCTCTCCTCGAAGCGCACAGGATTCGTTAGATGAGCCACCAAATGCTCACGCGCGTCGTCGGCGGCAAGGGGTTTTGCATCGACATTGCAGATGAGGGGGTATTTAGCCTCGTCAAAGCGAACCGTCTCCAAAAAAGCAGCAAACGGTGCCGCCGCATCCTGCATCAGAGGGCTATGGAATGCACCCGAAGTAGCGAGGCGCGAGGAGCGCTTCCCTTGGGCTTTCCAAGCAGCTTCGGCACGCTCGACGGCGGAAAGTTCGCCTGCAACAACTATTTGACCCGGGCAATTGAGATTTGCCGGCACAAGAACCTGGCCCTGCGCGCATTCGTCGCAAACAACCTGCACTGCAGCAAGGTCGGCTTTGAGAAAAGCACTCATGACGCCCGGGTGGGCATCAGCCGCATCGCCCATAACGCGCGACCTTTCGGCAACGATGCGAAAGGCTGTTTCGTCGTCGACCATACCCGAAATCGCAAGCGCGCTGATCTGACCCAATGAAAAACCGAGCACCGCACAAGGCTCCACGCCACGCGCCATAAGCGCACGCGCGATGCCGATGGATAAAGCGCTGATGGCGGCCTGCGCATTGCGCGTATCGTTGAGTTCATCCGCGCTGGCATTTGCGCACAAGTCGGCTACATCACGCCCAAAGACATCGGAAGCGCATTCAAAGACCTGCGCAACTTGCGGATTCGCCGTAAGATCGGCCCCCATGCCGGGCTTTTGCGAACCTTGGCCCGAGCACATGAACACCGGACCTTGGCCCAAAACAACTTCGCTATTCATCATCCACCTGATTTCGACCTTATTGCGAACTACAGGAATCGCTTACGCTGGGCATTCGCGCTGGCTGCAGCCGCAAGATCAAGCGCGCCGAGAGCCTGGGCTTCGCGCATCATCTCGTCAAGGACGACGGCGGCGGTTTTTCGTTCGTTCACCACGCCGGCGATTTGGCCGCTCATCATGTCGCCGTTGTCCACATCGCCCTCGACGGCCCGACGCAAAGCGCCTAGGAACATATGCTCTATCTCATCGCCGTTCTTGTCGAGATCGCGTTCGAGCTGCTTGGCGCGACGCGAGAACTTGTTTTTCAGCTGACGAACCGGATGCCCCGAATCGCGCCCGGTGACGATGGTGTCCGACACCTTGGCATCGAGCACGCGCTGCTTGTAGGCATCGGCGATCTCGCACTCCTCCACGGTGAGAAAACGCGTTCCGCACTGAACGCCTTCTGCGCCAAGCGCGAAAGCCGCAACGATGCCTCGTCCATCCGCTATACCGCCTGCGGCGATAACCGGGATGGAAACAACCTCGCAGGTGGCAGGGACAAGCGCCATGGTGGTGAGCTCGCCGACATGGCCGCCCGATTCGGTGCCTTCGGCGACAACCGCATCGGCGCCGGCGCGCTCCATGCGCTTTGCCTGCGCGGGAGAAGCAACAACGGGGATCACCTTGATGCCAGCTTCTTTCCACATATCCATATAGGCGCTGGGGCTGCCGGCACCCGTGGTGATAACATCCACATGCAAACGAGCAAGCAGCTCGGCAACCTCGGAAGTGCGTTTGTCCATGAGCATCACGTTGGCCCCGATAGGTTTGTCGGTGATCTTGCGGGCCTTTGCAACCTGCTCTTCCACCCATTCGGGCATCTGGCCGCCACATGCGATGATACCCAGCCCGCCGCCTGCCGAAACCGCACCTGCAAGGCTCGCGTTGGCAATGCGCGCCATGGCTCCTTGGATGATGGGCTTTTCGATCCCGAGCAATTCGGTAATGCGCGTTTGCATATCAGCTATCCTCCACAAAAAGAAAGGGGTACGAGCAACCTCGTACCCCTCAAAGGGTCCGAACTATTTGAGGCCGTCGATGTATTCGACCATCTTGCCGATGGTGTCGATGCCTTCGGGCTCGCCGAACTCGATATCGAGCTTTTCCTCGATATCGCATACGAGCTCAACCATGTCGAGTGAGTCGATGCCCAGCGAGTCGAGGGTCGCATCCTCGGTCACAAGGCTCTCGTCGATGTCAAGGTTGTCGGACAGGGTCTCTTTGATGACGTCGATGGTTTCCATTGGTTTCCTTTCGGTTCGCGTCGTACCGTCGTGTCTCTCTCGATAGTTTGATAATCAAACTATCGTTTATGATAAGCGAGCGCAAACGCGCACTCAACATGTTCTCGCTCACTCCATTATTTCTTTGCGAAAGCGTTATTTCCGCTTTTGGCGTTCTGTTCGAAGGCGTGCTCTCTTTGCGCATCGAAGAAATCTTTGATATGGCGAAGAGCACTCGCCAATGCACGTTCCTCGTCTTCGCCAAGACCTTCCAAAGCGGCGGCTATCATCTTCTCATGAAAAAGACGGTGCGCTCGATACACCTTGCGCCCATCAGGCGTAAGCGAGATGAGCACTTGCCTGCGATCACGGTCGGAACGCGTGCGGCTCACCATGCCGCGCTCGGACAGGCGCTTCGCCGCCGTGGTGAGCGTTGCAAGCGTCACGCCGAGGCGCGCTGCGACCACGTTCATGGGATTCGTCTCATAAAGGCCAATCGCGGCAATGGTATGGATCTCGCTGATCGAAAGCCCTTTAGTAAGGCGGTTATCAAGCGCACGTTCCTCGATTTCGAGAATCGAGTTGAAAGTGCCGGAAAGAAGGTCGTCAAGCCCCAGATTGCGTTCGAGCAGTGCTTGGTGGTTTTGGGCGATCATATTAGCCATGGGGCCTTCTTTCTGTAAGTAGCATGTAGCAACTTGCGCTTGCACGCTGCATTTCATAAATTATTAGATTATCAAAGTATTTTCAACATCATCGCGAAATCCGCATCTCGAATCTCGGAGGGTATATATGGGTTGCACAGTGACAGGTGCCGGCAAGGCGCTGCCGCGTAGAGTGGTTACCAACGACGATTTGTCCAAAATCGTCGACACATCCGACGAATGGATCGTACCACGCACGGGCATTCACACGCGCCGCATCGCCATCAACGAATCTGCTACCGATCTTGCTTCGGCTGCAGGCTTCGCCGCTATGGGGCTGCCGGCCAGCTTCGAAGGGGCGACGCTGCCCGAAACTGCCGGATGGAATGCCAAGCAGGCAGAACTTGACAGCATCGACCTACTCATCTGCATGACCATCACACCCGACGCCACCATCCCCTCGCAAGCTTCGCTGGTAAAGGCTTCGATGGGGCTTGAAAATGCCGTTGCATTCGACCTGAATGCCGCGTGCTCGGGATGCGTATACGGCATATCCGTCGCCGAGCAGATGATGGCAGCGTCGCATGCAGCCATCGGCGCCACGGGCAATGCCATCAACCGCGCTTTGGTCATCGGCGTCGAGCGCCTAAGCCGCATAACCGACTGGACCGACCGCGCAACATGTGTGCTTTTCGGCGACGGCGCCGGGGCTACGCTGCTCGAATGGAGCGAGGATGCTACCGGCATCCGCAGCACGTTCATGAAGAACACCGACGACGTCGACTACACGCTTATCCGCTCGAACATGTTCGACAACTCGACGTTCCCCTTCGGCGATGCCGAACTTGCGAAGATGCCGTTCGAAAAGATCGATTTCATAGGCATGAACGGCCGCGCAGTGTTCAAATTCGCCGGAAACGCCCTGGCTGAAGCTGCGAGCACCGTGCTTGCGCGCGCGGATGTTAAGTTGGATGAGATAAAATGCATCGTCCCCCATCAAGCTAACGAGCGCATCATCAAATACGCTGCAAAGAAGCTCGGGGTGGGAGAAGACCTGTTCCAGATCTCCATAGGACATTCGGCCAACACCTCGGCGGCAAGTGCGCTCATGGCACTTTGCGACGCTTATTGCGCCGGGCGCATCTCCGCGAGCGACAAAGTCATCATGGCCGGCTTCGGCGGCGGCTTAACCTCAGGCGCTCTGCTCTACGAGGCATAGTCGCATTGCGTGCGAAACCAACGGGATGCACTTTCAAGAAAGCCTGACGAACGATGCTATACCTAGCTGCAACATAGCACGATAAGCAGGTTTTCTTTCAAGGCATCCGAAATCTTATTGCGCCCCCACCGTTGCTATGAGAATATTCTTTCGGTATCTAAGTGCCCGCATCGCAGGGCGCATCAAAAGAGAGGAAAACAATGGCTGAACAGCAATTCAACATCACCGATGCTGCGCGCGACTACCGCGAAAAGCTCACCCCGCACACCGTCGGCTCGCTCTCGATCACTGATCCCGAGTTCGCCGCCGTCATCGAGAACTTCGCCTTCGATGAGGTCATCGCAGGCTCCGATCTTGACGACCGTCGTCGTTTCCTGTGCATCCTCGCCGGCCTTATGGGCATCCAGGCACGCGACATGTTCAAAACCTTCGTCGACGGCGCACTTAACTTCGGCGTCGACCCGGTCGAGATCAAGGAAGTCATTTACCAGGCAACACCTTATTTGGGCATGGGTCGTTCGCTGCATTTTTTGATCACCGCCAACGACGCCTTCACCGCACGCGGCATCAAGCTTCCGCTTGAAGGCCAGGAAACCGTCACAGGTGATGCTCGCCTCGAGGCCGGCAATGCTGTTCAGGTGTCCGTCTTCGGCGAGGGCATTCGCGAGAGCTGGAACAAGGGTCCCGAGATGCGCCGTCCAATCAACAAAATGCTCGCCGACAACTGCTTTGGCGATTACTACACGCGCAAGGGCCTCTCCGTTTCCGACCGCGAGATGGTCACGTTCTGCTTCCTTGTTGCGCAAGGTGGTGCGCATCCGCAATGCATCAGCCACGCAATCGGCAACCTGAAGATCGGCAACAGCCGCGAGATGCTCTACGACATCATGCATCAGCTGACCCCTTACATCGGCTATCCCCGCGCCCTCAACGGCATCGCCGCAATCGATAACGCCGTAAGCGCCATCGAAGAAGCCGAAAACGCCGAACGCGCTATGAGGAAGTTCTAGGAAATATTTACTTCACAACACAAGAAAGGCCGCTTGATTCATTCAAGCGGCCTTTCTTGTGCTTACCGTCGATTATTCCTAAAGCGAACGAAGATGCGCACTCGAAGATTCAAGGCGAGCAGTTGCGGCTTTGAGATCGGCGAGATCGGCGTCGGTCATCTTCTCGATCTTCTTCGAGGCCAATTTGCTTAAAGCGCCGAGATCGGCTTTCACTTGCTTCTTCTCCTCCTTGTCAAGCTGCTTGTGCGCCTTGCCGTAGGCGGCATTCACTTCGTTGAGCAGACGCTGCGCATCGGATACGCTTGACATCTTGTCGCGGCGCGCGCCGTCTTCGGCGGCGTAGGTTTCAGCATCGCGGATTGCCGCCTCTATCTCCTCGTCGGACATGCGCCCATTGTCGGTGATGGTAATCGATTGCTCCTTGCCGGTATCCTGATCGCGCGCCGAAACCGTAAGAATGCCGTTCGCATCGATATCAAAGGTGACCTCGATTTTCGGCACGCCCGCCATGGCTCGTTTGATACCCTTCAAACGGAACTTTCCGATGGTCTTGTTGTCTTTCGCCATAGGCCGCTCGCCCTGCACAACGTGGATCTCGACGCTCGATTGAAACGATGCGGCAGTGGTGAACACCTGCGAATAATGCGCAGGCAACGTGGTGTTTCGCTCGACGATCCGGGTGGCGACGCCGCCCACTGTCTCGATGGAAAGCGAGAGCGGGGTAACGTCGAGCAGCAATATCTCTTGCCCACGCGTTGCAAGCGAATTCCCTGCGGCGGCATTCGCCAAAGTGTCGCCCTGAATCGCCGCACCTTGCGCCACGCACTCATCGGGATTGATCGAGCTCGAAGGCTCACAATGCGTGAGTTTGCGCACGTGCTCTTGAACAGCGGGAATACGCGTCGAGCCGCCAACAAGCAGAACCTGTCCGAGCTCGCTTGCGGCGATACCCGCATCATTTAGCGCCTGCTGAACAGGTTCGGTGGTCTTTTCGACCAAATCGGCCGTCATACGTTCGAACTCGGCACGCGTAACTTCGGCTTCGAAATGCAGCGGACCTTGGGCATTCTGCGCCAAAAACGGCAAGTTGACGTGCGTGCTGGTAATTGAGGAAAGCTCTTCTTTCGCCGTACGCGCTGCTTCGCGGATGCGCTGATGAGCCATGGGGTCTTTCGTGGCATCGAAACCGCTTTGCGCTTTGAACAGATCGATCAGATGCCTGCATAGACGCTCGTCGAAGTCATCACCGCCCAAATGGTTGTTGCCCGCAGTTGCCAGCACTTCGATAACGCCGCTGCCGATCTCGATGATCGACACGTCGAATGTGCCGCCGCCGAGATCGTAGACCATCACCTTTTGCGCATCGCCGTGATCGAGCCCGTAAGCCAATGCGGCCGAAGTGGGTTCGTTGATGATACGCAGGACATTTAGCCCCGCGATGCGGCCGGCGTCCTTGGTCGCCTGGCGCTGAGTATCGTTGAAATAGGCCGGGACGGTGATCACCGCATCGGTGACCTCTTGCCCCAAAAAGCGTTCGGCGTCGCTCTTGAGCTTGCGAAGGATCATAGCCGAGATAGCTTGCGGCGTATATTTCTTGCCATCGATGTCGATTTGCCAATCGGTACCCATATGGCGCTTCACCGATGCGATGGTGCGATCGGGGTTCACCGCCTGCTGACGCAGGGCAACGTTGCCCACCAAACGCTCGCCCTGTTTGGAAAACGCAACCACGCTTGGCGTCGTGCGCTCGCCTTCGGCATTCACGATGACCTCGGGATGCCCGCCTTCGACGATGGCCACGCAACTGTTGGTGGTTCCCAGATCGATTCCGATTGTCGCTCCCATATCTACTCCTTAAATCGAGTGTCTGTTCGCATATCGTTCAGGCACGTGCACACAGCGAAACGCAAAAGCAACGGTTAGCAGTACACTCCCCCACCGCCCATGGTTCCATACCCCATGCGGCCCATGCCGAAGCACGCGTTGAAACAGGTGTTGATAACGATCAAGCCGCACATGCATTCCAAGCACGACGACGTGCCCATGGTAAAGCCGCGCTGCTGCGATTGTTGCTCGTACGCTTGGCTTGGCTGCTGAAAAGCCTGCATGGCGCGGCGGTATTCGACGTTGTTGGGATCGATTTTGCATGCGCGTCTGATTTGCTCGTAGGCAAGCATCTCGCTTCCCGCACCGTAGTTCGCAAGCGCCGAAAGATAGTACCAACGAGCGTTGCGCCCCGTGCTGGGGATATTCGAAAGCGTTGCCGCAGCCTCCTTGTAGCGCTTCGCGTTGATGGCGTCTATAGCGCTTTTGACCTCGCTCGAATCGTAAGCGGAAGGCTCGGGATGGATGTTGTTGGGATTGCTTGCCCCGCCCGAAAAGCCGAAGCCGAATATGTCATCCCAGGTAAATGTATCGGAAGACCATCCGTAAGCGCCACCAGCCGATTGATAACCCTGACCCTGCGAAGAGTCCTGCTCGGTCGAGCCCGAGTAGCCATAGCCGCCGAAGGGGTTGTATCCTTGACCGTTTTGCTGCGCCTGGGCAGCTGCGCGACGCCTATCTTCGGCTTCGTACTTCTCAGGATTCATCAAACGATCGTAGGCTTCGTTTATCTCGTTCATGCGCTCGGCGGCATGCGGATCGTTGGGATTGAGATCGGGGTGATTCTCGCGCGCCTTTTTGCGATAGGCTTTCTTGATCTCGTCTTTCGTCGCGCCTTGGGTCACGCCCAAAATATCGTAAGGGTTCTTATCCAAAAGGATTCCTGTCTCATCAAGCTTCGCGCTGTGCGTTCAAGCGTTTCCATACCCCAGCATACAGGACGCTTCTCAGAATATGGACATCTTTGACAAGCGGTAAACGTTCGAACACATCAACTGCACGAGCCATATACCCTTCAAGCAACCTGCGCGTATCCTCTTCATCAAGCGAGGCACCGCAAAATGGATTGAACGAACCGGTTTCCCGGTCTTCTTCGGCATCGAAAGCCGCATCCATCATGTAAATGAAACGACCGAGCTCGTAGCCGAAAGAACGCAGCTGGTCAGACCAGATGTCCTCGCGCACCACCATAACCTCGGCCATGATCAGACCGAATTCGTGGGCAGCTGCATCAGGCTGCACCTCGTTTGCAGAATAATCACAACCAATCGCCTCGATTGCAGCGATACGCCCCAGACCTTTCTCGCACGCGCCGCATTGCCGAGGAAGCCGTTCCTTCACGCGCAGATATGCCCCTTTGAGCACCCGGGCAAACGCACGCGAGCTCATCGAGCGATCATCGGCCCAGTTGTCCATAAGTTTGTGATACGCCATGACAACGGTGAGATCAGCCGCATAATCCACGAACTCGTTGGCGGCGAACGCACGCTTTTTCATGGGATGAGCAGGGCACGCCATCTCCCCCACCAGATCTTCGGGTTCGTAAAGCGAGCTCAAAAGCAACGCAACGAACGTCAGATCGTGATTGAGCGTAAATCGTGAAAGCTGCCCCGACCTATCGCGCAGCGAACGGCAAACCCCGCAGTAAACCTGCCGATAACGAGCCACCTCCTCTTCGGTTAGATCTTGCTCGTTGGGCGTGACGAAGCCGAACATGCTTACACGGTATGGATGGATTGCTCGTGGCAATGCGGGCATGTGGCACGAATCTTGCCTTTACCCTTGGGCAGGGAGAAAACCTTCTTGCAAATGGGGCATTTGACGTAGACGGTAGTTTTGCGATTAGTCCAGCGCAGGTTCAAAAGCTCCCACCATGCGCGGGGTTTCTCGCTGATCTTGAGATACTTCTCGTTTTCCGCAGCACGCGACGCATGGTTGCGCGAGAACGTGCGGAACATCGCCAGCATCAACAGGAAAAACGCGATGGTGTTGAGGAAATACAACCCGAAGACCGAAAGCACGAGCAGCACTATCGAGACCCCGATAATCGCCGAATTCAGCTGGTCGGTGCCATAGCGCCCCACCATAAACGTCGCCATACGCGCGTTGAGGGAGTCGAAAAAGTTGCGCATGAATAACCTTCTTTCGTCGAGCCGCTATCGCTTGCCATGCGCGCCGCGGCGCGCGTTGAGACGCGCTCGCGCTTGGGCATGTTCTTCTACGGCCATTTCATCCAAAATCTGCTGCGTGTGATCGCCCGGCTGGGCAATCGGCGCAAGCGCCTGGGTAACCTGATTGGCGCGATCGTAAACACCGTGACGTGCATCCATCGCCGAAACCGGCAAGACGTCCTCCTCGCCATCGGCCGAAACGGGAGCGGCAGACATAGTATCGTCAGCCGAGGGATCGCGCTTGAACTCGATGCGCGCACTCACGTATTCGCGCAAAAGCAATACGGCCAAGATGCCCATGCTTATGGCATAGCCGAGCACCGCACCGTCGAGCCCGCTTACGTTGATCATCACCATGAGCACTACGACCGAGAAAACGAACGTGGCAAGATACAGCTCAGTGACAACCTTCTGGCGTCGCAAGATAGTGATTACCTGATAGAAAAAGTCGATAATCGCCGTAAGACCGCCGGCAACGATCATCACATAGAAGATCATGCGATAATCGTCGAACTTAAGCCCGTAAAGGAAATTCATCACCGGGATTCCCACCCAAGCAACGATCACGATGGTTGCCGCAGTGATTCCCACGATGATCGCGCTCATTGCAACTATGAACAAATCGAACTTCTTGCGACGTGCGGGGTCGGCCCAGGTATTGGCCATGCGCACCAGCAAAGGCTTGTAAATGAATCCCGCCGCCAAAAGCACCGCCTGCGCCGGGAAATACATGGCATTGAAGTAAAGCTGGTTGTCGTAGCTCAGCGTGCCTTCCATCAAGAACTTAGGAACGTTGTCAACCAAGTTGAACATGAACAGCGCCACGAACAATGGGAAGCAATGCTTGAAAAGAGCCGCCACGCTCTGAAGCGAGAACGGCGCCGACTGCGGCGTCTCAAGCAGAGCCAAAGGAAACGTCACCAACGCAAAGGTGACGGCAGCACCGACGGCCATGCTGATAGAAGCGATGCCTAAATCGCGCGTCAAAAGCAGCAACACCGAAAAGACGATGAGCGAAAACCCCGAACGCAGCGCAAGCGAAACACCCGCCAGATACAATTTGTCAACCTGCTGCAAGCGCCCTTCGTAAACCTCGCCCAAAGCATCTATCGCGCGATAAAAGCAAAGTCCCATGCACATGGTGAGCATAACGCCATCGTAGCCGCGGATCTGGCAATAGATGTGTCCCACCACAAGCATGATGAAAACAGAGAGCACGCGCTGCACTTGATAATCATTAAAAGAATGCGTGCTATCGAGGTCGCTTACCTGATAGGTGCGAACACCGTATATGCCAAGGAAATAAAGCAGCATGGTAACGACGTAGGCCATCGAGAACATGCCCGCCTGCTCGACCCCCGAAATCTGGGTGACCACGACGGACAGAATCGGGAAGATCATGCCCCATACGCTAAAGCCCACGGTATTCCAGATATAGTCGCGAGAGGTGCGATGCGCTTCGTACTCTTCCTCCTGCGCGGAAAAGCCCCCTTGCCCCACAGCACCGGTCAAACGATCGAACCACGCGTTTATGAAGCGCCTTGCAGGACCCGGCCCTTTCTTCTTGCGAGCCTGACGACGCGCTTCCGCTTGGTCGCCACGACGCAGCAGGCGCCCGAGCGGGGTCTTTTCGCCGCGCACCGTTCCCTCAATTGGCTGAGTGTCGCAAACGGAGACCTTCCGCTGCGAGGCGTTCGAACCCTTGGCGGCGTGCTTGCCACGGCAAGTACCGCTTGTACGCTTTGGCGATTTGCTGTCCTTCAATGTTTGGTTCCCTGCTTTGCCGTTTCAAAAGAGCGCTTTGGGCGCCGGAATCATTAACACGAAAAGTATACGGCGATTAGCCACCGCTCCGGATTCTGCAACCGAGCTGAAACTCCAAATTAGCGCAATCGTTACCCGAGTGTTTTCGAATCGTTCTTAGTTAAATGCCGATTTTCCGCCCGAAAATCAATAAATTCGCGCATTTCGCGGATAAAACGACCTGATTTCCCAGATAGAAACAATTGAAGGCTAGATAACGTGCGACAATATCCAAGTTTAACTTTAAGCTCAATTTAGGAGGTTTTCTGTGACCGAATCAGCAACAAACCCCGCCGCCAACGGCGAGCAGGGTAAAAAGAAGCTGGGGATGACAACCTGGATCCTCATTTCTTTGGTGGCAGGCATCATCTGCGGCCTTATCCTCAACCAGGTTGTGCCGGATGGCTCGCCCGTTGACGAGTACATGATCGAAGGCCTGTTCTACATCATCGGCCAAGGCTTCATCCGCTTGATGCAGATGATCGTCGCTCCGCTGGTGTTCTGCTCCATCGTATGCGGCGCCGCATCGATGTCCGACCCCAAGATGCTCGGCAAGGTGGGCGGCGGCACCATCATCATGTACCTGGCGACCACCGCTTTGGCTATCATCATCGCTCTCGTGCTCTCCAATATCACCAACCCTGGCATCGGCCTTGACATGAACTCCATTACGCAAGTTGAGCCGAAGACCGCAGAGAACCAGACCTTCTCCCAGGTGCTTTTGAATATCATCCCGACGAACATCTTCTCGGCGATGGCCAACGGTACCATGCTCCAGATCATCTTCTTCGCACTGATCTTGGGTTTCTTGCTTGGCTCGCTTGGTCGCAAGGTCGCAACCGTCAATCGTTTCTTCACGCAATTCAACGCCATCATGATGGCCATGATCTCGCTTATCCTGAAGGTTGCGCCTCTTGGCATCTTCTGCCTGATCGCACGTACATTCGCTAACCTCGGCATCTCGGGCATCCTGCCGATGCTCAACTTCATCGGCACCACTTACCTCGGCTTGCTGATCATGCTCTTCGTCGTGTACACCATCATCCTGTTCGTGTTCACGCGTTTGAACCCGATTCACTTCCTCAAGAAGTTCTGGCCGGTTATGGTTTTCGCCTTCTCCACCAGCTCTTCCAACGCCACCATCCCGCTGAACATGGAAACCCTGAACAAGCGCGTGGGCGTCGATCCCAAGATCTCTTCATTCACCATCCCGCTGGGCGCAACCATCAACATGAACGGCACTGCCATCATGCAGGGCGTAGCCGTAGTGTTCGCGGCGCAGGCATTTGGCATCGACCTGACCATGTCCCAGTTGATAACGGTCATCGTCACCGCAACCGCCGCCTCCATCGGCACCGCTGGCGTGCCGGGCGTTGGCACCATCATGTTGACCATGGTCTTCAGCTCGGTCGGCTTGCCTGTCGAGGGCGTTGCCATGATCATGGGCATCGACCGTATCCTCGACATGGGCCGTACCGCCATCAACATCACCGGCGACGCCGTGTGCACCACCGCTATCGCCAACATGGTCGGCATGCTTGACAAGAAAGTCTTCAACGACGACACCATCGCCGCCGTCGACACCTCTGCCTTGCAAGCAGGTGAACTTGCCGACTACGACGACTTCACCGAGGCTGACGAGGGCAACACCGAGATCGGCGAAGCCGGCGATCCCGACCAGTTCGATGACCTCGAATACCCCGTGGTGAAAAACAAGCGCTAAGGCGACAAGCGCAAAGTTTGCTGTAGTGATTTCGGCCCCGAGCGATCGGGGCCTTTTTCACACCTTCAGCTCTAGCTTCGCAAAATGCCTGCACATGCATTATTTGTTTCAATGATGCTGAATCAATGCATAAAAAATCGAGGGGCGATCGCAACTAAGCGACCTACACCCCTCGATTGCGATTCGGTGGTAAATCTTATTCAGCCGACAAAAGCTCGATTTCAAAGGTAAGCGCCTGACCAGCGAGCTCGTGATTCATATCGAAAACGATGTTGACGTCATCCTTCGCAACGACAACGGCTTGAATCGGGTAACCGTTGGGATCTTGCAAGACAACCTTCTGGCCGACGACAAGATTTTCAGAACCAGGAAGTTTAGCGATCTCGATGCCCTGCACCGCCTCGGGATTCTTCTCGCCGTAAGCCTCGGATGCCTCGAGACGAACCTTCTTCTTCTCGCCGACTTCCATGGTCTTAACGGCTTCGTCGAAACCGGGAATCATCTGACCAGCGCCGCAGGTGAAGTCGAGCGGTTGACCGTGATCATAAGACGAATCGAATTTAGTGCCATCGTCAAGCGTGCCGGTATAATGAACCGAAACCTTTTTGCCTTCGTTGCTCATTGCTGCCCTTTCTAAGAGCGGTTGCGCGCGAAATCGATCGCGCCCTTAAAGAATACGAACTTTTTAAGCATACCCGATATCGCACGCGAACACGATAACGAAAGCAAAACATTTACCGTCGGCACTTTTGCCAGCCGATAAGGTTGCATTGCTGATATCATCAATGCATTCGTGGAACAAAAATTAGATTCATCATCGAAAGGAAAGCTATGAAAATCGCAATTCCCAGCGAGACCGACGCAGGACTTACAAGCATGCGCAGCGGACATTTCGGCCATTGCCCCTACTTCACCATCGTCGAATTCGACGACGCGAAAAACATCGTGAACGTCGAATCCGTGAAAAACGTCGACCATGACGAATACGGCTGCGGCGGCGTCATCGATTACGTCATGACGCTCGGCATCGACGGAATCTTGACCGTGGGAATGGGCACGCCTCCGCTCACGCGCTTCACCGCCGCGGGAATCACCGTGTATTCCGAGCGCGAAACCCCCATCGTCGGCGATGTTGCAAAACTGTTCGCCGATGGTAAGGTGCTCGTCATGTCCCCTGAAGCCGCTTGCCAGCACTAAAACCCTTTTCGCTTAGCAAGACGCCCGCCTGCGCAATCACGTAGGCGGGCGTCTTTATTCGATCGGCGGATCAAACCACTAGAGCTTCTGCGGCATCTTAGCCTTTTGCGCGACCACGCATACGTGCCCTGTCTTGACGTCATCGTATACGCGTATCTTCTTAAAGCCAGCATCGGTCAGCAGCTCGTCGAGCTCACGCGGCGTATAGATGGTCATGCCCGGTACAGACATCGCCAAGAAATAATGATCGGAATCGGATCCATCGGCTTCGTTGCAGATAACAACCGCGCCACCCGGGATAAGCAAGCGTTTAATCTCTTCGAGAGCCCCACGGACATCTTTCCAAAAATAAATGGTCTCGAAAGCCGTGATCAAGTCGAATGTGCTGTTGGCGAACTGCCCGAGATCAGCCACATCGCCTTGATCGATGCTCACCCTGCCCTCTTCGATCAGCTTCGCGTTATACTCGCGCGACTTTTCAACGGCAAGCGGGGAAAGATCAACCCCGACAACGTCGGCATAAGGCATGCGCTCAGATAAACGTTTCACGTTCGCGCCGCCACCGCAGCCGATATCGAGAACGAACTCCACGTCGTCGAACTGAACATATGAGAAAGCCCAATTCGCAAGAGCCTCATGCTCGCCGCCATTCATGCGATCGAGCATGACGCGTCCCGTTTCCCCTTCGGGCAATGCAGGATTTCCTTCTGGTAGTTTCGTCATGAAAACCGCCTTTCTTCTTTATGCAAACACCAATCGCAGCAGATGAAGCATCCGATCGATGCGGTAAAATACCGCCTGGATAACAAAGGCAAGCGCAACTCATAAAAGATACCACGGAGAAGCAACGTATGACCAGCACAACTTACACAGCATCCGCCAACCAGCACGAAAAGCTGCGCAACCTCGAAAATTACCTGACCAATCTCGAAAATCTGGCAATAGCGTTTTCGGGGGGAGTCGATTCGACATTCCTTCTCGCAGTGGCTCACAAAGTTCTCGACGACAAAGTACTTGCCATCACCGCACATTGCTCAACCTTATCGACGTCCGAAAAAGGCGAACCCGAGCGCTTCTGCGCCGAAAACTGCATAGAGTGTATCGCGTTCGATTCGCGCGAGATGGACATACCGCAGTTCGTGGAAAACCCTCCTGATCGCTGCTACGTCTGCAAAAAAGCGATATTCGGCGACATCATCGCCATCGCCCACGAACATGGCATGGAAAATATCGCCGAAGGATCGAACAAAAGCGATGAAGGCGATTATCGGCCCGGTTTCAAAGCCATTGCCGAGCTGGGCGTTATAAGCCCCTTGCGCGCATGCAACCTTACGAAAAACGATATCCGCGCACTCTCCCGCGAAATGAATCTCCCTACCTGGAACAAACCCTCACTTGCTTGCTTGGCAAGTCGTTTTCCCTATGGAGAGCGCATAACCCCCGAAGCGATACGTATGGTCGATGAAGCCGAAGCTTTTTTGAGGTCTTTTGGCATCGGGAACGTGCGCGTGCGCATCATCGGAAACGAAGCCCGTATCGAAGTTCCACCCGCAAGCTTCCCCGAAATCCTAAAAACCGAAACACGGGAAGCGATCATCTCGGCACTCAAGGAAATCGGCTTCGTGTACATCTCGCTTGATCTTGCGGGCTTTCGCTCGGGATCTATGAACGAAGCGCTCGGAGCCGATATGCGCACCAACCAATAGCGCGAGCTGCTACGCCAGCCAGGCCAAAACAGCATCCATTCCTTTATAATCGAAGCATTCGTCAAAAACCAAAACGATACCCCCGACAGGAGCATCATTTATGGCAGAGTTCATTTACCAAATGCATCAAGCACGCAAGGCCCATGGCGACAAAGTCATCCTCGACGACGTGACCATGGCTTTTTACCCTGGTGCGAAAATCGGCGTCGTAGGTCCCAACGGCATGGGAAAATCGACACTGCTCAAGATCATGGCCGGCATCGAGGAAGTGTCCAACGGCGATGCCAAGCTCACACCAGGATATTCGGTGGGCATCCTCATGCAAGAGCCGCCCCTCGACGACAGCAAAACCGTTAAGGAAAACGTCGAAGAGGCTTTCGCCGACACCATCGCGAAGATAGCGCGCTTCAACGAGATTTCCGCCAGCATGGCCGACCCTGATGCCGATTTCGATGCGCTCATGGACGAGATGGGCAAGCTTCAAGACGAGATCGATGCCGCAAACGGTTGGGACCTTGACAGCCAGCTTTCCCAGGCGATGGATGCCTTGCAATGCCCCGACCCCGATGAGAAGGTCGATCATCTCTCGGGTGGCGAACGCCGTCGCGTGGCTTTGTGCAAGCTTTTGCTCGAAGCCCCCGACTTGCTGCTGCTCGACGAGCCCACCAACCATCTCGATGCCGAAAGCGTGCTTTGGCTCGAGCAGTTCCTCAAGAACTATCCAGGAGCCGTGCTTGCCGTAACCCATGACCGCTATTTCCTGGACAACGTTGCGGAATGGATTTGCGAAGTCGATCGCGGCACCCTGTATCCCTACAAAGGCAACTACACCACTTATCTGGAAACAAAGGCCGCACGTCTCGCCGCGCAGGGTCAGCAAGACCAAAAACGCGCTAGCAAGATGAAAAACGAACTCGAATGGGTACGCAGCTCGCCCAAGGCACGCCAAGCAAAGAACAAAGCCCGCTTAGAAGCCTACGAGCGCATGGCTGCCGAAGCCGAAGCGACGAAGAGCAACGTCGACTACACCGAAATCAACATCCCTGTCGGTCCTCGCCTAGGCTCCAAGGTCATCGTCGCCGAAGGTTTATGCAAATCGTTCGGCGATCGCGTTTTGATCGACAACCTCTCCTTCGACCTGCCGCGCAACGGTATCGTCGGCGTCATCGGCCCCAACGGCGTAGGCAAGTCGACGCTTTTCAAGATGATCGTCGGTACAGAGAAACCCACGTCGGGCACGTTGGAAATCGGCGAAACCGCGAAGATCTCCTACGTCGATCAGATGCGTGCGGGCATCGACGGCGACAAGAATGTTTGGGAGGTTGTTTCAGGCGGCCTCGATCACATGATGGTCGGAGAAACCGAGGTGCCGAGCCGTGCCTACGTTGCCGCTTTCGGCTTTAAGGGATCCGACCAGCAAAAGCCCGCCCGCGTTCTTTCGGGCGGCGAACGAAATCGCCTGAATCTCGCGCTCACCCTTTCTCAGGGAGGCAATCTGCTGCTGCTCGACGAGCCCACCAACGACCTCGATACCGAAACCATGGAAAGCCTCGAGGAAGCTTTGCTGAAATTCCCCGGCTGCGCCGTCATCACCAGCCACGACCGTTGGTTCCTCGATCGCATCGCCACGCATATCCTTGCATGGGAGGGCACCGATGAAAATCCAGGAGCATGGTATTGGTTCGAGGGCAATTTTGCAGATTACCAGGAAAATCGCATCAAACGCCTTGGCCCCGATGCCGCCAAGCCCCATCGCATCCATCGAAAGCTCACGCGCGATTAACCGATGATTTCCATACCGATAAAAAAGGCGGTTCCTTGCGAATCGCCTTTTTATTTCGCCGACTGCGAAGATCACATCATTTCGAAGTAAGAAAAAGGTGGCATCCCTGAGGATGCCACCTTTCCAACTGCTGCAATAGTAGCTTTTGAGTTATTCGCAAGTAGCGCCGATGCGCTGCTGGTAATGAATGCCCGACTCAGCCTCATCAACGATATCGAATGCATAATCGTCGTAAGGCTTGATCTCCATGCCGGCAACCTCAAATGTGCAGCTCGGGGACATGTAGATCCAGTTGACGTCCTTGCGGGCCTTAAGACCGGCGAAGACTTCCTCCATGCTATGAGCGGTTTGACCGTACTTGCCGCCAAAACCAGCATTGTCTGCGTCGTTTGCCATATCGCGATAAGCGCTGTCGGCGCCGAACCAACGGGTAAGAATAGCTTTGGAGCTGTACTCCTCGTGCACATGCTCGGTGCTTGCACCGAAATAGCGAGCGGCCGTCGCATCACCCTGCCAGCTTGCCTCGCCGCCGACGATCAAGAACTTGGTGTCGGTACCCGAAAGGCAATCGCAGATATGCATAACCTGCTCGAAATGCTTAGAAAGAAGCTGGTCGGCCCAGATGCCGTTCGCATCGATGACGACATCGAAACCGGCAAGATCTTCTTTGGTGATATCCATAGGATCTTTTTTGACGACCTGGCTGGCAACCGTGGTGTTGTCGTTGATAACGAAAACGGTCACGTCGTCGCCACGCTTGATCGCCTCTTTGACGATAGGCCTACCATAATGGCCGTTAGCGGCGATTACTGCGAACTTCTTGCCCATTCCTTATCCTTTCTCCATCCGGCAAAACCGGAATCGCGACACATCGCAACCCAATTGGGCATACGACGATGCCGCCTTTCTCCTACAACCAAAATTGTACCCCACTTCAAAAGGGTAAGCGCCTATAAGTTGAGACCAGGGGCTTATCTTTTTACAAGTTGGAGAATTCTCGTTGAAAGTCTATCGAGCGACCCTCCCCCCCGCAGTCCTCTAAGCAAAGCCCCCTGTTCGCATTAGAAGCAAACAGGGGCTCGAAAAGGCGCTTTACGCATTCAGTAAGCTAGTCGCAGGTAACGCCAATTCGCTGTTGATAGTGAATGCCCGAATCGATTTCGTCGACCATGTCGACCGCGTAGTCATCGTACGCCGCAACTGTTTGACCGCCGATGCTAAAACCGCACGAGGGCGACATGTAAACCCAGTTCACGTCTTTGCGCTTGCGCAGCTCGGCAAACACGGCGTCCATGCTGTCGGGACGCTCTTGGAATGCCTCGGAAAAATCGTTGCTGTGCGACCCTTCGCCGATTCCCGAATAAACCGAATCGGAACCGAACCAACGCGTGAGAATCGCACGCGTGCTGTCGTATTCGGGGTGCTCGTGAACATAGCCGCCGCCGAACCAACGGGAAATCGCCATGTCGTCGTAGTTGGTGCCCTCGCCGCCCACGATCATGAATTTGATATCGGTGCCTGAAAGGCAATCGCAGATATGGAACAACGACGCATAATGTTTCGGCAAATAGGCGCTCGACCAAGCACCGCTTGCATCAACCACGGCATCGAAGCCCGCAAGGTCCTCTTTGGTGATATCCATAGGGTCTTTCATCACGACATCCGAGGCAACCGTGGTGTTGTCATGCGTAACGAACACCGTAACCTGATTGCCGCGCGCAACGGCTTCCTTTACGATGGGCCTGCCCGAGGGGCTGTTTGCGGCAATAACCGCGATCTTCTTGCTCATAGGAAATCCTCCTTCGACCACAACTAAGCACAATCACGCAGCGCCATCTGCAAGGCGCATCCATTGGCTAAATTGTACTCTTATCAGCGCGATATTACAGCAATCAGGCGTTTGTCAGGCACCCTTGGGTAACCTTTGCCCTCGATCCGTAGCAAAAGCTACGAGCAGGCGTGAAAATGCGGATAACTTGAGAAGAACGGGAAGCTAGCTCACACGCCCTGAATCCATGCTGATGATACGATCGGCAATGCTCATGGTGGACGCCCTATGGGAGACTAAGAGTATCGTACGTTTCCCCCGCTCGTCAGCAAGGCTTTTGAGAATAGTCGCTTCATTCAGCGAATCGAGGTTGCTCGTCGGTTCGTCAAGCAGCAAAAACGGCGCATCGTGCAAGAAAGCGCGCGCCAAACCCAATCGCTGGCGCTCTCCCCCGGAAAGCGTGTCGCCGAGTTCGCCCACCATGGTGTCGTAGCCCTTGGGTAACGTGAGGATGAAATCGTGAATCGAAGCGGCTTTACATGCTTGCTCGATCTGCTCCTGAGTTGCATCGGGATTAGCGATAAGCAGATTATCGCGAATCGTGTCGTGGAACAAAAACGTATCCTGCTCGACCAGAGCCTCGTTGGCACGAAGCGATGCGGTGTTCACCTCGCAAATGTCTTTCTGTGAAACGAGAACCGACCCGGAATCGACATCCCAAAAACGCATGAGCAAACGGCAAAAGGTGCTTTTCCCGCTGCCGCTTTTGCCCGAGATACCCAAAATCTCGCCTTTCTTCACCTGCAAAGAAGCATTTTCAAGGATAGGATCGTCACCATAGGAGAATGAAACGTCGACCACCTGCGCGCCGGCGAACTCGATATCCGCGCCCCCCTCCTGCTCGGGCACGACAGGTTGCTCATCGAGAATATCTAAAACACGTGCGCCCGACGCAAGCGTGCCTTGCAGGGTCGAACCCAAAGCGGCAAGTGCCGAAACCGGCCCAAATGAGCTGAATAACGCAACGGTAGCCACGACGACAGCCGTAGCATCCACAGCACCTTGCCGGAAAAGAAACACGCCCAAAACGAGCTGCGCCACACTGAAAACCATAACGAACGTCGCAGCGATGGCGGCTCCTGTGGCGCCCTTGTCGCTTTGTTTCTTTTGAACATCGACCAATTTCGCAGAAAGCGCATTGAGCTCGTCGACGCGTGCTTCCCCAGCGTCAAATTGAAGCACTTCGCGCAAACCGCGCAAGCTATCGAGAACGAAGCTTGAAAGCCCGCCAGCCATCTGCCGGCTTTCCAAGCCCACATCTCCCATCGATTTCGATATGAACAGCGGCATGAACACACCTATAACGATATAAGCCGCAAGCGCCACCAAAGCGAAAGCGGGATGAAGCGAGCCTAAAAACGCCACCATGAAAATACTTGTCACCACAGCGATGCAGATCGGCGATATCGTGTGCGCGTAAAACACTTCGAGCAGTTCGATATCAGCAGTGAGGCGCGAAATCAAATCGCCCTTATCGGCGCCGGAAAGCTTAGCTGGTGCAAGTTTGCGCAAAACGCCGAATACGCGGCTGCGGATGTTCGCCAGCAAAGTGAAGGCGATGTAATGGTTGCATGTCTGCTCCACGTAGTGAAGCACGCCGCGCGCAACGGCAAGCACCACCAAAGCTGCAGAGACGGCGATAAAACTCGAGGCCAGTGCACCCGCCACCATGTCGCATGCGGCCCAAACAGCGACGACCGGCAAGAAGGTGGCGCACAGATGACCGATGGAACCCGCGATGATCGCAAGCGCCATATACCCGGCAAGGGGCTTTACTAAGCCGATCATGCGCCCCATGATATTGAAACCGCTTCGCTTCATGCGCGTTCAGCCTCGCTCTCTTTCGCCGCATCGCCTAAGCGGCGGATGGATTCGAGATCGGATTGCTGTTTCCAAAGCAACCTGTACGCTTCGCACGACTCGAGAAGCTCCCGATGCGTACCGAAACCAGCGAGCGATCCCTTTTCGATGGCGTAGATGACATCGGCGGCAACGACGTTGGCCAAGCGGTGCGAGATGCACACAACGGCATGATCGCGTGACAGACGCGCAACCACCGCCATAATCGCCTCTTCGCTTTCAACATCGATATTGCTTGTGGCCTCATCCAAAATGAAGATAGGCGTGTCGTGAAGAAGAGCGCGCGCCAAGGCAAGACGCTGCCGCTGACCGCCCGAGAGATTCGCTCCCTCGCCTTCGAGGCAAGTATCAAGGCCATCCTGATCACGAAGGAAAGCGCCCAACGCGCATTCATCGAGCACGCGCCACATATCACCATCGGTTGCGTCGGGGTTTGCCATCAGCAGATTGTCGCGCACCGTCCCGCGGAAAAGATACGCACCCAAGCCGATATAGGTCACCTGCGCGCTTAAATCGGCACTGCTGATATCGCGCAGCTCTTTTGCGCCCAAGCGGATGGAGCCTGTATACGAATCATCGGCGCCGGTGAGCAACATGGCGATGGTCGACTTGCCGCTACCGCTGCCGCCGACAATCCCCACAAGACCTTTTTCGGGAATCGTCAAATCAACATCATGCAAAACCTCGATCGTGCCGTCGTAGGAATACGAGACCCCTCGCATGACGGGCCTGTCGGCAAAATCGACATGTAAAGCCTTCTCGCCGGGCTCGGGAAGATCGAGCATCTTGAAAATGCGCCGCGACGAGGCCATGCCGTTCATCGCCACATGGAAAAACGAGCCAAGTTGGCGCATGGGCACGAAAAAGCTCGACGAAACCAAGACGACGAACAAGAACTGCATGAGGCTCACGTGAGCGGCGATAAGAGCCTGAAAACACACGATGATGCCCGCCGCAGCGCCCCCAAGCGCCACGATATCCATGACGATGATGGAGTTAAGCTGCATGCGCAGCACCTTCATGGTTATCACGCGGAAACGCTCGGCTTCGTCATCCATCGCCTTATGGCGCAACGCATCGCTTCGATAGATCTTAAGCGTGGTGAGGCCTTGCAGATTCTCTAGGAAACCATCGCCGAGCGAAACATACTGATCGAGATATTTCCCCAAAAGCTTATGCGCGATCCCCTGGACTGCCCCGATGACCAAAGGGATCATCGGCACGAAGACGAGCAGCACGAAAGCCGTCGGCAGATCGATCGGCGCTATGATTGCGAAAAGCGTCAACGGAGCAACGACCGCGTAAACAAGCTGCGGCAAATATTGCCCGAAATAAGATTCGAGCTGCTCGGTGCCATCAACCGCCATCTGCACGACTTCGGCCGTGCTCACCTGCTTGGTGTAGCTTGGCCCCATGCGCAAAAGCTTTCGATAGAGCTTTTCGCGAAGCTCGCGCTTCACATCGCACGAAGCTTTGAATTTCTGAACGGCGGAAAGCTTTGCGGATACGACCTTCAAAACCATAGCGACAACACAGCTGCAAAGCGATCCGCCAAAAGATATGAAAGCCGAGCCGAACAGCAGCGAAAGCAGCCCGACGACGCCTAAAACAAGCAAGATATCGCCCAAAAGCCCGAACCATATGAACAGCACCGCAAGCAGAATGCTTTTCATGGCGCCAGGCACCAAGGCGAGCAATTTCTTATCGAACACTAAAACCCCTTTGCATGTTCCAAGCAAACACGGCAAGAGTGCGCTTCAGCAAACACTGTTAGCCAAACATCACGCTGTTAACCTTAACATACTTGGTTGCCCTGGGGAAATGCTAACGAAAAAACGCGGCGCCTTGCTCTTTGCAAGGCGCCGCGAAAAAACCTGAACGCATCACGGGTCGTTTGCTACTTATTCCCCTCGGCACGTGCCGTTTGATAAGCGTCGACGAGTTTCTTCTGAATATCGGCAGGGACTTGCTCATACCCTGCGATCTCTAAAGTATAAGACCCGTTTCCCCTGGTCATGGAACGCAAATCGCGCGTATAGACAAGCACTTCGGCATAAGGGGCGCGCATGATGACGACGGTGCGTCCATCGTCAGCCGAATCGGTTCCCACAATGCGGCCGCGACGCGTGGAGATATCGCCCATAACCGCACCTGCATACTCCTCGGGCACCGATACGCGCATATCCGCCATAGGCTCAAGCAAAACCGACGAGGCTTTTTCGCAAGCTGCGCGGAAAGCGATGCGCGCTGCGGTCTTGAAAGCCATCTCGTTGGAGTCGACCGCATGATAGCTTCCATCGTATACGGCAGCTTTCACATCGACCATGGGATAGCCCGCCAGATAACCTTCGGCCATGGCTTCCTGCACGCCTTTATCGACTGCCGGTATATACGCACGAGGGATATGCCCGCCCACGACCTCGTCGATGAATTCGTAGCCTCCGTCGGGGTTGGGCTCCAGGCGCAGCCAGCAATCGCCGAACTGCCCCGAACCGCCGGTCTGCTTCTTGTGGCGCCCTTGAGCCTCAGCCGTTTTGCGAATGGTCTCGCGATAGGGAACGCGAACAGGAACCAATTTCGCCTCGATGCCCGTTTGCGCCTTCAGGCGAATGAGCAGCGTGTTGACCTGCTCGTCACCCATTGCCGTGATGACCGTCTGATGAGTTTCCTCATCGCGGCGAACGCGAATGGTCGGGTCGTTTTCGGCAGCGCGCGCAAGAAACGCCCCGAGCTTGTCTTCGTCTTTCTTGTTGGCGGCCTCGATTGCAACCGGATATTGCGGAACAGGCAGCGGCATGGGCGCAAGTTCAAGCTTTCCGTTATGGGATAGGGTATCGCCTGGGCGCGTATCGGTGAGCTTGGGAACGACGATGATATCGCCCGCTTTGGCGCTTTTGACGTCGGTCGCCTCTTGACCCATCATCACGTACAGGTGCCCTATGCGATCCTTCTTGCCGGTTCGGGCATTTATCAGATCCTGTCCCGGTTCGAGAATACCCGAAAGCACCTTCACGTAGCTCAAGCGCCCGACAAACTGATCGGCTACGGTCTTGAAGACGAAACCAGCCGGAGCACCAAGTTCGTCAATGGAAACCTTGTTCACGCCATCAGCCAACGCATATGCACAATGCTGGCGCGGGTGCGGGAAGAAGGTGCATATGTCTTCCATAAGCCCTTGAATCCCCTGCTTGATGATGGTCGAACCCACATAAACGGGGACGATGAGCTCTTGGTCGATTGCTTTTTCCAAGAGATCTTCCACCTCGAGCTGAGTGAAGGTTTCGCCGTCGAGATAGCGCATCATCAGCTCTTCGTCGGCTTCGGCTATGTTGTCTATCAGCTTGTCGCGCGCGTTTTGCGCCGCATCGGCATATTCTGCGGGGATCTCCTCAACGCGCTCGGAAGTGCCATCGGCGTCGAAATAACGCGCTTTCATGCGCACGATGTCGACGACGCCCTTGAAGTCACATGCAACGCCGATAGGCAGCGTAAGCGGCGCCAAGCGCGATCCGAAACGTGCATGCAGCGTTGCCATGGATATATCGAAATTAGCGTTGTCGCGATCGATATGGTTTATGAACACGGCGCGCGATATCTTCATATCCGCAGCCGTCTTCCACAGTTGCGTGGTCATGACCTGCGGACCTTCCACGGCATCGACCACGAAAAGCGCAGTTTCCGCAGCGTACATCGTGGCTATGGTGTCACCGATGAAATCGGGGTGACCCGAGGTGTCCAACAGGTTGATTTTAAAATTCCCATACGGGACGGGGGCAACGGAAGTGCTGATGGTAAACCTGCGCCGGATCTCTTCCTCATCGTAATCGAGGTACGATTTCCCGTCGTGAGTCGTTCCCATGCGAGGGGTGCGACCCGAGACGTGCAGCATCGCCTCAGCAAGCGATGTCTTGCCGGCGCCGTCTTGGCCCACTAATACGACGTTTCTCACGTGCTCGGTAGCTGGAGCTGCCATGGTGACCACCAACCTTTTCATGCGCGACAACCATATCGAGGCAACGCATAAACGAGACGCCGAAGCGCTTGCGAAAATACGTTGCGCTTATGTAGACAAAGTTTAGCGCATTTGAAGATTATGTGGCGATAATTATCGCCGTCGAATAGCTATTCGCTTTTCTCCAATCGGTTGTCGGCGCGGTGCAAAACGATGCTGAAAATCGTCGCCACAACGCCAACGCCTACCAAAATGAGCATAACCGGAACAAGACCAACGGCATCGCCCGCCATCCCCAAAAAAGGCTCGACAGCGCCGCCAACGCTCACGGCAACACCGTACGTGAGGCCCGATGCCGTACCGAGGTGCTTGGGTACGTAGCTCATGCCGACAGCGACGATCGAGGGATAACATAAATCCACGACGATGGCCAAAAGCGCCGTGAGTGCAAGCGCCACGATCAACGATGAGTTGAACGCGAATGCAAGCGTTCCCACCGTAGCTGCGATCATGCATGCCGTAAGCAGCGAATGCGCACCAAAGCGCTCGCCAGCCCTGCCCGATAAAAACGTAGCCACAGCACCGGCAACAGAGAAAAGCGCGATCACCGACGAGGCAAACGCCTCGGTTTGCCCAAACTCGCCCATGATGAACAGCGGGATGAATGCCATAAGGCCCGTGGCGAAGATAGCGCGCAGCGAAAGCGACGCCATGACCATGCCGAACATATTCCAATGCTCTTTCACCAACGAATCAGCGGAATCCTTGGTGCGCACGAACGTCTTGCCCAAACGCTGAAAACGCTTATAGAAAGCAAGCAAGGTTATGGCGCAAATGGTGGACGGGATGACGAAAACAAAAGTACCGTGCATGCCGAACGCGGTGAGAAACGCGGCCGTCAAAAGCGACCCCACAAAAAAGCCCACATTGCCGCCGACGGCGAAGATGCTCATGCCGTTGCCCTTGCGCGAGCCCGCTGCCAAATTGGCGATTCTGCCGCCCTCGGGATGAAACATCGCGACGCCTGTTCCGCACACCGTCGCGCACAGAAGAACCGTCGCATAATCGCTTGCGAAGCCGACCCCCATCATGCCCAGGCCCGCCAAAAAGCAGCCGAGCGCCATGAACCACGGGCATGACTTTCGATCGCCTATCCATCCGAACAGGGGTTGTATGACGGCAGAGGCGATATTCGAGACGAATACCAGCATCACCGCGCTTGTGTAAGTGTACATGCCGCTTGCAATAAGAAACGGCAACGTAGCGTTAAGCGCCCCTTGGTTGATGTCGGTGCACATGTGTCCCGCCATGGTCAGCCAGTTGGCAAGGGTGTCTCCGTCCCTGATGGCATCGGCGTCGATGCCCGCGCCGTTTTGCCCCACAATGTTCTTAGTCACCGAGTTCCCTGCTTTCATTTATGTAAACAGCACGCAATCGCTCATGTTAGATTGTAGCGACGCAAAGCTTTAGTATAGGAAATACGAAAACCCGGTCAACGATTTTGAAAGGAGATCGAATGACCTTCGACAAAAATGCACCCATCGGCATCATCGGCGCAATGGACATAGAGATAGACCTTCTCAAGCAAAAAATGCAGCAATCGGGCAAAGTTTCCCAAAAGGAATTCTTCGGCATGGATTTTCTTAGCGGCACCTTAGGCGAATCCTCGGTAGTGGTGGTGAAATGTGGCGTGGGAATGGTGAACGCTGCCATCTGCGCCACCGTTCTCATCGAGCGTTTCGATGCGAAATGCGTGATAAACACCGGTATCGGCGGCTCGCTTGATGCAAGCATCGATATCGGCGACATCGTGGTTGCAACCGATGCCGTAAACCACATCATGGATGTGCAGAACCTCGGCTACGAGCCCGGACAGACCCCCGATGTCGACACCGTCTTCTTTCCCGCCAGCAAAACCTTGCAAAGCGAGATAGATATAGCAGCAAAACGTCTGGGCATTCGCACGCATAGCGGCCGCATCGCCTCGGGCGACAGATTCGTACGCGATACGAGCGAAAAAACGCGCATCACCCACACTTTTGACGCCAAGTGCTGCGAGATGGAAGGCGCCGCCATCGCCCAGACGTGTTACCTAGCAAAGACCCCTTTCGCCATCGTGCGCGCCATATCCGACAAAGCCGATGGCTCCGCTTCCGTCGATTACAAGACATTTGAAGAGAAGGCTGCGAAAAACAGCGCCGCGCTCATCGCTCATCTGTTGGGGGCCGCGCTTTAGACGGGCGTTTATCGGATTTCCTCGCAAAACAACGGAGGCTGTTCGCCAATCGACGAACAGCCTCCGTTCATTATACGGGCATATATGCACTGCGGTTAATCGAGCTTTTGACCCTTGCGATCGGGAACGAAGAACATGGCGATGAACGCCACGATATAGATGCACGAAATAGCCCCCAAGGCAACGCTGAAGCTCGAACCCGTAGCAATCGCCGCGATGACAACGGGGCCGGCACCACCGCCGATGAAGCGGCCGGTATTGTAAAGCGCGGTTTGCGCAGTTGCACGCAGCTCCGTGGGGAACAACTCGGCGATAAGCGCACCATAGCCGCCAATCATGCCGTTGGCGAACATACCCATGAAGAAACCGCCGACAAGCAGCATTGTGGGATCAGTCAGGCGGCTGTAGATGATGACCATCGCCGCGGCGCCGATTTGAAAGGTCCAGAAAGCGGGACGGCGACCAAAATGGTCGGCCAAGAAACCGAACACGGAAATGCCCAGCATCATGCCCAAAACCGTAACGGCAGTCCAAACGCCCGTGCCGGTAAGGGTCAAGCCCAGCTCGCCGCTCAGATAAGAAGGCAGCCACGTCATGATGCCGAAATAACCGGCATTCTGCACCGTGCAAAGCACGATTATGGCGATGGAGAACTTAACGCGCTCGGGCGTTGCGAAAAGATCCTTCAGAGAGGTTTTGTCTTCGGGCTTCTGCTCGTTTTTACGCTGCAGGTAGATAGGCGGCTCGGGAACGAAGATTCGGATGACGATAGCGATGATCGCAGGGATGACGCCCACGACGAACAAGCCCTGCCAACCGAAATTCATGATAACCGGCGCACTCATAAGCGAAGCGATAAGCACGCCCACCTGGAAACCTAGGCCCACGCCCGACGTCGCCTTCGCACGGTTCTCGGGGCTCGACGCCTCAGCGGCAATAGCCATACCGATGCCGAACTCGGCGCCGATGCCGACGCCTGCCAGGAAACGGAACAAAGCCAACAGCTCAAAGGTTGGGGCGAATGCGCAGAACAGCGTGAAGATGCCGAAAAACAGCACCGAATAGGTAAGCACGCGGATGCGCCCGTACTTATCAGCGAAACGACCGAACACCAAGCCGCCCAAAAAAGCACCGGCCAAAGTGATGGTGGTAAGGGTCGAGGCGGTTGTCTTATCGACGCCGAACGTCGCCATGATGCCCGACATCGCAAAGCCGAGGATCATAAGATCGAGGCCATCGAGCGCATGACCGACCGCGGAAGAAAACACGGCAAGGCCCGCATAGTGCTTCATGCCGCTTGCCCTATCTTCTTTCTCTTTGTTTGCCATAAACATTAAGTGAGCTCCTTTGCGCTAGATATGATTGCAAACTGTTGGGATTATACGGCAACTAACTTTTACTAGATGTAAAAAAGAGCCGCGAACGCAATATTCGCAGCTCTTTCGATGTTTGGCCGCAAGGATGCGCTTTTGCCGGCGTAATCTCCCTAACGAAATCAAGCCCTTGCGGTATCAACACCCGTCACACGCGCTTGCGGATCGTTATACATCTCGCGATTGAGACCACCTGTGAAGTTAGACGACGTGATACCGGCAACCATCGAATCGCTTACGTTGAGGGCGGTACGGCCCATGTCGATAAGCGGCTCGACGGAAGCCATAAGGCCCACGATCTCGATAGGCAAACCCATCGTTCCCAACACGATAAGGCTTGCAAACGTTGCGCCGCCTCCCACGCCGGCAACGCCAAAGGAGCTGATGACGATAACGGCGATCAGGCCGATAACCCAACTAGGATCGAAGACGTCGATGCCGACCGTCGGCGCTATAAGAGTCGCCATCATCGCCGGGTAAATGCCGGCGCAACCGTTCTGCCCGATGGACATGCCGAAACTTGCCGCGAAATTCGCCGTGGGCGCATCGACGCCGAGAGCCTTAGACTGCGTCTCGATATTCAAAGGCAGGGCACCTGCACTCGTGCGCGACACAAATGCAAAACTTAGCACCGGGAACGCTTTCCTCAGATAAACCACCGGGCTCAGCTTGTTGCCCGTGACGACAAGCAGATGCACGATGAACATGGCGATGATGGCCACATACGAGAAGATGATGAACTTGCCAAGATCGAGGATGGCAGCGAAATCGCTGGTGGCAAGCACGTTAGTGATAAGCGCCAACACGCCATAGGGGGTAAGCCCGACGACCATGTTGACGATGCACATCACGATGCCGTACAGGCTATCGATCAGCTCTTTAAAGAAAGTTGCCTGCTCGCTATCGCGGTCGCGCAGCTTGAGATAAGCCAAGCCCACGATAGCCGAGAAGATTACCACTGCAATGGTCGAAGTAGAGCGAGACCCGGACAAGTCGGCGAAGAAATTGGTGGGGATGAAAGAAAGCAAGGTTTGCGGAATGGTAGAAGCAGCTGCAGTTGCCTGGCGCGTTTCGAGATTTTCCAACTTGGCCGCATCAACCGTACCCTGCGTGAAATCGGCACCGGCCAAACCGGAAAACGCGATGGTCGCCCAGCCGAAAACGGCAGCGACGGCGACGGTGCAGAGCAAGACCGCGAGCACGCTGCCGCCGATCTTCCCCAGATTGTCGGTGGCGTTGGTGCGCGTGAAAGCGCCGACGATAGCGACGAACACCAACGGCATGACGAGCATCTTCAAAAGCGAGATGTAACCCGTGCCGACAAGCGACATCCAATCGAGCGCGCACTTGGCCTCATCGGTGCCGCGGCCAAGCGTCATCTGCATGACAACACCTAGGGCAACGCCCAATCCAAGCGCCGTGAAAACGCGAAACGTGAAGCTTTTCCCTTTGTTCTTAAGAATCTTAAGCCCCGCAAGCAATATCGCGAAAACCGCAAGCGTCGCGATGACAGGGCCGAGTATCTCGGCGTCGATTGACATATGAACTCCTTGTTTTCTATCCGAACAAGCCCAAAGCGCATGAAAAGAGGCATATTACGCGGCTTGCTCCTGCAATTTACCGGACGTAGTATGCCCCTAGTTTCTTAGCTTGTCTACCTATTTGGTAGATTTAACTTTATTCGGGCTGTTTAGTCGTTGAAGAACTTCGACTTGATATCAGGCAGCGTGGGAAGAGTCGGCAACGTCGGCAGTTTTCCCTCGATGCGCTCTTCCAGGGCAGCGGTTAGACGCTTTGCGATCGAGGCGTCAAAACGATTGGTTATCTTGCCCTCGATAGGCCGTTCGCATTCGTAGGCTATACCTACAGCAGGCCCCACATGCAAACCGATGACCGGGCTTACCGGAATAACGCCGACCGCGCGATTGACGATAGGCTGGATGCTGTTTTTGGCCCACTCGACCGCTGGAGCCTTGTCTCCTATGTAGTGAACGACGACGTCGCGCAAGCCGCAAGCCTCGATATCCGCCTTAAACGATGCCGTTATCTTATCGAGGGCTTTCTTGCGCGTACGCACTTTAGCGAACGTGGTTGCCTGTCCGTCGCGCACAGTCAGCACCGGTGCAAGCTGAATCATGTTGCCAAGCAACGCAGCAGCGCCGCCGATACGCCCGCCCTTGCGCAAAAACGTCAGCGACTCGGGTGTGAAAACGAATCGCGTGCGCGAGATCGCGCGAAGCGCAGCCTTGGCGCAGCCTTCGAGGTTCTCCCCCGCATCACGAGCGGCAACAGCCTCCATGATCGGCCAAGCTTCGTCGAAGCTGTTGGACGTAGAATCGATTATCTGATATTCGAAACCCGCATGACGAGCTTCGACCGCTCTTGCCGCGCGAAGCGCCCCATCATAGGTTCCCGACATCGCCGAAGACATGAAGATACCCAGAGCCTGATCGCCTGCCACAGCCGCGCGCTCGAACACATCTTCGAGCTCAAGCTGAGAAGGCTGGCTTGACGTGGGGATATTGTCGAGCATTTCATAAATATCGACGTAGAAGGCATCGAGATCCATATCGGCGTCGCGGTATTCGACACCGTTTCGGTTGACGAACAGCGAGACCACCTCGATGTTCAGATCCTCTGCAAGTTTTTTAGGGATAGACGCTACCGAATCGGTAATGATGCGTATCAAAACAGCCTCCGCAACAAGAAATCAACAATTGCTTTCATGTTGCGAGAAAAAGACGATACGGTCAAGACTTGCAAAGTTCAAGCAGCTGCATTATCGGCAAAGGTCATTTATCCTTGGCAACCTTGCGCGCTTCGCTTTTCGATAGAACGAGATGATGAATCGCGGCAATGGGATGATGGAAGAGCATGCGCGGACCGGCATAGCGCATCACCGCTCGGATCGATTCTCGCATATCCGGGCGATAGCAATGCGTGGTGCAATTGTTGCAAAAAGTCTTATCCGCGCCATAACGACAAGCGGCGACACGTTTATGGGCGTACTGTTCCAGAGCGCGGCATTCGTCGCAAAGCTGCCCTTTCGGCATGCCGTGACTGTCGCGGCAATAAATGCCGATCATCTGCGATACAACGTTTCGTTCGTACTCTTTGCGGTCTTTCATTCCCAACCCACCAATAGCAAGATGCGAAACCCAAGGCTATCGCAGACGCGTCCAAACATGCATCAAGCGCTCAGCACCTCGATGCATGTTTGGTGTATGCCCAAACGAACACGTCCCGATAGCCGCGAGTTAGTTATTTCTTACTAGAGTATAGCGTATTGAGCATCATCGACAGGTTCGCACCATTCATTCGACGTTTCCTCACCGGGGATTTCGATCGCAATATGGCTGAACCACGAATCGGCTTTGGCACCATGCCAATGCTTGACCTCGGCGGGAATCACCACGACATCACCCGGTTTAAGACTTTGCGCAGGCTTCCCCTCTTCTTGATACCACCCTTCGCCATCGACGCAAACCAAGATCTGCCCGCCACCGCTTTTTGCATGATGGATATGCCAGTTGTTGCGACATCCCGGCTCAAAGGTGACATTCGCTAAGAAGAGGGGGCTTGTTGCGGGGTCGACCAAGGGATTTAGATAGCTCTTCCCGATAAAATACTGTGCAAAGGCGACATTGGGCTTTCCAAGGCCGAAATCTCCGCCGGATTTGTTTTCGCTTTCGCTGTTCATAAGATGATTCTCCTCACATTATCGCTTTTAGCCCTGGGGGCTTTGCTTCGAAGCCCTTGGGGTTTGCTCCTTGTTTTCAAATCGAGCCTGTTACTTGCTTTCGGGTTTGAGCGGGCCGTAGAAATAGCTTGCCGTGGCACCGCCGTCCACCAAAAAGTCGGCGCCGGTGATAAACGACGCGCGCTCGCTCATCAAAAGCTCGGCGACTCGGCGACCTCATCGACGGTTCCCGGGCGCCCGGCCGGGCACTTGGCGAACATATTCTTGCAGAACTCGCCGCGCGGACCATTGAACTCGTCAAGAGCAAGCGGCGTGACGATTATGCCCAGACTGATGGAATTGATGCGTGCGCCGCGAGCGCCCCATTTCACCGATTCGGCCATCACGCGCTTTTCGTTGCAACGTTTCGCCATTTGATATGCGTGCAGGGTGTCCTCGATGTTTTTCGGCTGCAGCATATCGAGTTTTAAAAGGTCATTGGCGGACGTGCAAGCCAAAAGTTCATCTTCTTCAGGCGTAAGCTGCTTCATGCGATGCCCCGATTGGCTTGAGATGGTAATGCCAACGCCGCCCGGCGCCAACAAGCAGCAATACGTCTTTCATCCTTACCTCCTCAGGTAGAAGACCACGGATATTTCGGATCAAAGATTAGTATTCGTATAACTTATCAACCATTCGCAGATTTTGTTTTATTATCAGATTTGCTAATAGATACTTCGGTTGGAGAAAAGATGTTTCTCAAGCAATTGGAATATTTTTGCGCCGTGGCGAAATACAACAACTTCACCAAAGCTGCCGAAGCGTGCTTCGTCTCTCAATCGGCCATCTCTCAGCAAATCAAAGCCCTCGAAACCGACCTTGGATGCGAGCTTATCCATCGCGAAGGCCGAAGTTTCACCCTCACCGAAGCCGGCGAGCACCTAGCGCATCGCGGGCAAACGCTCCTAAACGATGCGGAATCGCTTCGCTACGAGGTGGAAGACGTCGCTTACGGTCGCCCCTCAAAATTGGCGATCGGCTATCTAAACCGCTACGATGGTCTAGAGATTGCCAGCGCCGTAGGAATATTCGTGCGGCGCCACCCCACCGTCGAGGTAACCGCCATCCCCGATAGCCACGACGGCTTAAAGGACAGCGTTGAGAAGCGCATCGTCGATGTGACGTTCAGCGATAAGCGCCGCTCGTTTTCGGCGGATTACAACAATCACTATCTCACGACCTGCTACGACTTCATAGAAGTGTCGACGTCCAACCCTCTAGCCGAACATGAAAGCCTCACCATCCAGCAGCTCGAAGGACAAACCTGCATCATCTTGGCAACGCCCGAGCAGCAGGAGGTCGAACACGAGCACTACCGCAACGTCATGAATTATCCCTGTGATTTCATCGCGGCGAATTCGATGGAGCAGGCGCGTTTCCTCGTTGCAGCGAATCGGGGCATCCTTCCCGTCGAATCACGCGACGAACATTCTTGCGAGGATAGCGCAATAAGGCGCATTCCGCTTGTCGGACCCGACCCCTTCGCACTTTCGAACGTTCATCTCAAGCACGATTATTACGCCTACTGGCCGAAAAACTGCACCAATGTCTATGTGGATGAGTTTGTCGAGATACTTGACGGTCTCTTTGCTACACCAACGCAAACTTCCGCTTGATCCGCTGGAGCTTTCGCCGCAGCGGAACATAGAGCGCCGAAAGGAACACAACCGTAGCGATACCATGCAAAGTATCGAGGGGAAACCCCGCCGCATAGGCAAGCAATACGCTTTGCCAGGTGATAGGATGCACGAAGCCTATCACATACCAGGCATTCAGCAAAAGCCCGTAGAGCCAGCCGGAAAGGAATCCATAAGCAAGCAGCATCGACGTTTTTTCGAATGCGCCCTTCTCGACGAGAACGGCCGCTAGGTAACCGACAAGCCCCCAAGCGTACATTTGCCAAGGAGTCCACGGGCCCTGACCGAAAAAGAAATTGCTGACAAGCGCCGCCAAGGCACCCACCATAAAACCGCTTTTGCGCCCAAATACCGACCCAGCTACGATGCACAGAGCACTCACCGGCTTGAAATCGGGGATTGCGGCAAAAAGAATGCGTCCCGCCGCGGCGAAAGCTGCAAGCACCACCGTAGGCATAATCTGCCGAAGCGCGGGCTTGGAACGCTCGTAATCCGCGAAAAAAAGCGCGAGCGCACCTATCACCACGACAAACGTCAGCGCCGCACTAGCCTGCATATCGAGCACGGCGGCAGCGACAAGCACCGCGGGTACGCAAGCGAGCACTGCAAACTCGAAAGAAAGCCTCATCCACGCCCCTCAATCCATGCTTTTGCAAAAGAATCGTTCGGGGGGCGGTAGAACATGCTGTTCTCGAAAAAGTTCGCAATAGGTTGAGTGGAGGCGTCTTGCCCATCAAAAAGCATCGTCGCGCTATCTGCCATAAGAGCGGCGAAGGTCAGATCGTGCGTCGCGAAAACAATGCTTGCACCCGCATCGCGCGCGGCAAGAAGAGCATCGGCGACGATTAGCTTGGTTGCAGCATCAAGACCTTTCGTCGGCTCGTCAAGGAAGATGATCTGCGGGTTCGTGAGCAAGATCTTCGCCAACGCAAGCAGCTGCTGTTGACCACCGGAAAGATCATAGGGATGCTGTTGCATAAGACCGTCAAGCGAAAGCTTTGCAGCGAGATCCCGCACATCATCGTCGCTATAGCCCGCGAAGCGCTGCCACTCGGTCAACTCTTCGAGAACAGAATCGCACACAAATAGCTCTTTGGGGTTTTGCGGCAAATAGGCCTGCGATTTGGCAAGCCGGTTGTCCACCCTACCCCGCTTGCAGGGCAAAACGCCTGCCGCCGCACGCAATAGCGTCGACTTTCCGCAACCGTTCCCCCCGATAAGGGCACGGATCTCTTGTCTGCGCAAAGCGAAATCGCAGCCGCGCAGCACCCAATCCGAATCGCGGTCGTAGCGCACATATGCATCGACCACGCGTAACGCGTCTTCGCTATGCGAAAAGCCAACCACATCCCGACGAAGCAGGCTCACGTCGAGCGGCCCCGCCGCGAAATCGGCGAGGTCCACCTCTTGCAGGCGCCCTTGATCAAGCCTTACCGCGCTTGTCGCATATTCGACAGAGGATTCCGGCGCATGAGTCGAGAGAACGACGGTTATGTCCAATTCGCGATTAACGCGGAAAAGCGCATGCATGAAATTTTTCTCCGCAATGGGGTCGAGCTGCTCCGTCGGTTCGTCAAGCACCAAAATCCGCGGCTGCATCACTAATACGCCGGCAAGGGCCACAATCTGCTTTTGTCCGCCGGAAAGCTCGTCGATGCTGCGGTCAAACCAACTTTCGATGCCGAAGAAATGCACCATCTCGGCCACCCTGCGGCGCATCTCGTCTTGAGAGACGCCGAGGTTTTCCAACCCGAAAGTAATCTCGTGCCATACGCTATCGCACACCAATTGGTTCTCGGGGCTTTGAAAGACGAAACCGACCGTCGTATTCGCGCGCAATTCATCAGCCTTGACAGCTTCAGCGGCACCGCGGTTTCCCGCATTGGCATCCAGATGGGCACCGAAAACCGCTAGCGACCCTTCGCGCTTGCCATGCGGACGAATCGCGGGTTTCAGGTTGCGCAACAGCGTTGTTTTGCCGCAGCCGGTTGCCCCAACTAACAGCTGAAATTCGCCCGCGCGAACATGCCAATTTATCGGACCGATGCGATATGCCCTGCATTCGGCGTTATCGCTAGGATACTCGAAACAAAAATCAGAGAATTCTATCGCATAATCAGTCATCGAGCTTCTTCTCTTTGATGTCGAAAACGGTCTTCGCAGCCGTTGGCAGCGCAATCAGCAAACCATAGGGTATATAAATCGCCAAGGGGGGCCAGCCGTCGATCGCGGGATAAAACGAAAAAGAAGAAAGCCCCGCCCAGGCGCTCACACCCGACGTCAGCGCCAAAAGGACAACCAGTCCCAACGCGACGGCATCAGCAAAACGAAATCGATAGCGCATATAGGAGGTTCGCTTGCCAACGCCCCACCCTCTCGAACGCATGGAGTCTGCCGTCTCGAGCGAATCCTCCAAACCCCAGCCAACAAGCACCGTACTCAAGCGCAGATACTCATCGACCCGACGTCCGCCGGACGAAGCCGCCGTGCAAGCGCGGGATGTAGCCAACACGTCTTTGCCGCGTCTGGCAAACTGAGGCACCAAACGCATGGTCATCGACACCATAAGCGCCACAACCGGTGCAGCATTCCCCAAAAGCGCCATGAACTTGTCGGAGGAAATCGCTTTGGACATGCTAGAGAAGCCTAAAAGCACATTCACCAGCATGAACCCCTGGCAAACGCCGTAGAGCGCCGCCTCAAGATAAACAGGATGCGCACCGATACGAAAAAGCTCCGTTGAGCCTTGTCCGACGAAAATCGGATTGGCCACAGCCAACAGCAAAATCAACGGAGCTTGCCACAAAACGCTCCTGAAAGCGCGGGCGCCATCAAGCGCAACATGCCACGCCATCAGCCCAGCAAACGTCAGCAAGACGTAAACAGGCTGCATGATGCACATCGAGAACAGCAACGCGACCACGCAATAGAATGCCGTAACGGCGGGATGGTATCTGTCGAAAAACGACTGCATCAAGATAGCTTACAAATCATTGCCCAGATCGAGCGTATAGCCCCAATAAATGCTCTCGCCGCCCTGCAAGACATAGCGCCCGCATGCGTAATTGGGAAACACGCCGTTCACTGAATACATCCAGCCGCTTTTCGGGTAGCCGGAGAGCTTTTCAGCCAAACCGTTGATGGCGCTCACGTAATAAGATGACCCCGAAACGCCCACGCCCGTCGCGCACAGCGCATCGTAAACCGTGGCGCCCTGCGAAAGTGTAACGCTGGTGCTTGCCATGCACGATGGATAGCGGCTGCTAACCGCTGCCGCACGCGAGCTATCGACATAAACGCTCACGGTGATGGTTGCAGGCTGTTGCGCCGATGCCTGCCCTAATTGCTGCGGCTCTTGCGAAGGCTGCGAAACAAAAGAAGATTCGCTGACGCCAGAGGAATCGCCAGCAGCCGCAGAAAAGGCCGCACTGGAGGAGCCGCCGTCATCCACTGCAGCCCGACCGTCAGAAGATTCCCCAGCTTGCCCTTGGTTTTCGTCGCTCTGATCGGTAACCTCCTCCGAAGAGCTTTCCTCATCGGAATCCGCATCGTCGGAGTCCTCGCCGGAGGAAGATTCTGAAGCCCCCTGCTGCGCAGCAGCGGCATTTTCCTCCGTAGACGATGCACTCGAAGAATCGTCGGAACCTAAGACCCCGAAAGATGTAGCTACAGCGACACCGCATAGCGCAAAAACGAGCAGCACCGCACAAACAATAAGCGGAAGGGACTTTTTAGAATTCGACTTCGCGACGGTAGTCGCCGTATCTGAGTCGCAGCCATCAAAAGCCTCCTCGCCGGAAAAAGCAGCATCTCCCATCGCCGCGGTATTCGCACGGAGAGCAGACGAGGACGCGTCGTTCGACGCGTCCTCTCCTTTAAGCTCTTCTGCTTGCTTCAGGTCATTGTTTCCCTCGGCCATTTACTTCGCAATCCTCGTTTCGCAATCACCGGAAGCTGATTCGATAGCAGCAATCGTCCTACGACGCGCCGCTGCAACACCGGCCGCACCTGCGAATGCCGCGAGCATCAACGCCATGACGGCGGAGGAATCACCTGTCTGAGCAAGGGGCTTGGCATCGTTGCCTTTCCCGTTGTCTTCCGGCTGAGACGTAGCATCCGTGCGTTCCACCTTGTTTAGAGTATAAACATTGTAGGCTGCACGTTGATTGGCATGAGCGACGAAGGCGGCAAGGATGGTTGCCGAAGTTTGCGACTCGTTGTAAGAGCTATTGGTCAAATAGCCGCTCAAATCCTCATCGGCCATAGTCACAAGATAGCCAAGTGGCGAAGAGCCATTGGAGGTAATAAGATCCTTGCCCTCGGCACAGTCGTAGCCAAGCGACGTCAAAGCGCAAACGATAGCGGCGGTAGCATCGAGGTTGCTGCTCAAGAAAGCAGCGGAATAAGCAAAACCACCGTCAACGTTCTGATAGGAAAGCAGCGCTTTGCCAGCTTTCTCGATAGCCGATTTAACTGCTGCATTGGAGGATGCATAAGACTGAAGGGCCAAAATCGCCTGAGCGGTGGTTTGGGTATCGGCACCGTAACCGCCATCGAAAAGACCTTCGTCATCGGCTTTGCCTAGAACAAAGTTGACAAGATCATTCTCGCTCATCGAAGCTTTGCTGCCTGCGGTATACGAACCGTATTTATAAACCGGCAGGATATACACAGCCGAATACAAATCGAGCGTAGCAGGATCGATTTTCCCTTCCATCTCAGAAACGAGATTATGGACGTTGCCGTCGGATAGCGTCACTTTGGTGCAATCGATGCCAGCAGCGGTAAGCGCCATGATGTATTTACCCAGTGCGCCAGCGGTGATGGCGTGTCCGTTAGCAGTTTCGTATCCTTCGAGATTCGCGATAATCGCATCGGCGTCGATAGACGCACCCAAGCCCATAGCGTTAAGCGCGATGGCGGCATCAACGGTGGCATTGCTGATGGAAGCGTCCTTGCCGCCTGCAACATAGCGCGCCGACAAATTGTTAATCAAGCTTTGCGCCTTGGCGGCATCGTATTTCGCGACAATAGGATCAGGCAGTTGGGTGGATTTGCCCACAAGAGCGTCCCACTGCGCCTTGGTGGGCGCGTAGTTGGCCACCGCGTCGCAGTAGGCGAACTGGAACGCGTCGCCGGACTTCACGGCGTCACCCTGCTGGCAGGCCGACCCGCTGGCGTACTCGCCGTCCTTGAAGTTGCTCCAGGAGGCCGACCAGTCGGCCTTGTTGGCGAGCACCGTGCCGTCGGAGAGCGTCACGGAGTCGACGTAGCTGCCGTAGCCGGAGTCCTTGAACGAGTAGTCCTTGACGTCGCCGGCCGACTTCGCGGCGGCGAAGAGGTCGCCGAGCGTGGCACCTTTGTGCATCTCGTAATGCTTGTTCAGCTTCACAACCGGCCCGTTGTAGCTCATACCGCAAACCAACGTAAGCGAAGCATCAACGGTGTTCCCGTTCGTCGTCTCGTCAGCCCAGGCGGCATGCGGTGCCAAACCGAACACCAGCACCACGGCCATGAACGCCGCCATCAAGCGCTGCGACAAGCGCGAAGGCATCGCGAACGCTTTCTTGTTTTCCATTATCCCGTCTCCTTTCAAATCAATCCCAGAGACAACGAAAAGCCGCGTGGCCAGCAAAAAGCTGAAACCACGCGGCCCGTATTCGCCACGCAAGGCCTCGATAGCGCTTGCTATCTAAGGGCTGCACCTACGGTAACTCGCCGCTTGTGCAGGCACGCTTCTTGGTAGGCATTCTGGCTGACAAGCGCCGAGCGCTTCGATCACAGTGGCGGTACCGTGCGGGATTCTCACCCGTCTTTCCCTGGCCAAGACGTCTCTATTCGACTAGCCACATAGTATAGCGGCAAAACGCACGCACGATGCGCAGCTTCTACAACCTGAAGCTATTGCCACCCAACTGCATACGACTGCTCTTCTTGTCCCTCTCGATTTCCGTGCGCACGGCTTCGTCCGAAGAAACGCTCAGATCAAGATCGTAATCGGGCTCATGCGGAATCGGCGGCTTGGGCGAATTCACCATCTTGATCTGGTTGTAATAGCTAAGCGTAAGCGCACCGGAGACAAAGCAAGGCAAGACGAGATACATGATTACGTGCGCCGGCAAACCGACGATGTGCCACGACGTCATGTCCGAATAGATAACGAAGATAAACGTCAACGCAAACAGCAGCACCAAAGATGCGACCACTTTCGACAGGGCGACGGGAAGCTCGCCTTTATGTTTGCCGGTTTGGCCGTTCATCGCAAACTGATACTTCTTGCCCTTCCATTCGGTAGTAAGCAGCCACACCGGCAGCCATACGCGCTGCGCCTTTTTGCAAGACGGTTCATATTCGGCGGAAACCTCGTGCGACTCGTTGTATCCCACCACGGTTTTTGCCACAACGTCTCCCGCAGCAGCTTGGGCGATATCGTTGGCAGCGGCAACAGCCGATTCGACCGAACGTGCGCACTCCACGAACCGCCCGCCTTGCACCGGGGCTCCGCCTTCGCCTTGCGAAACGGGAATCGCCTCGGCAAGATCATAAGGGTACATATATTCGAACTGATCATCGGGAATCTCGTCGTTGGCCGCAGCAAGCGCATGAGAGAATTTCACATCGCCCTTGCGCTTCACGTCGTGGAAAACGCTCTCTTTGACCTCGGATTCTTTGCCATCGACCATCTCGGTGTACTTGCGAACCTTGGTGCCCGAATAATCGGCATCAATCGAAACCGCACCTTCAAACGACCAGAAAGGCATGTAGACCGGCTCGATTTGCTCGACATGGCTCTGCTTGCGGAAAATGCTCGGCGCGAATATCTTGCCATGCTTGAAATCTTTATAAGCTGCAAGAGCATCTTCTTTATTCAGTTTGAACGGAACGAACTCATCGGTCGTCGCATCGACATCGAAAACGGCCATCGGTCTCCCTCTCGGTAACGCAAATCACTGCGATTCGTCGGTTGCTGCAATGAATAGAAATCTTAGCGCAAAGCCACGCGCACAAGACCCGCGGCATCCAAACCGTTAACTTTCCGCACTCGCCGATTAAGCGAGCTCGGCGATTATCTCCACCTCGACCAAGGCGCCCTTGGGCAGCTTGTCGACGGCAACGCACGAGCGCGCAGGCTTGCCCTGAGCAAACGATTTCGCGTACTCGGCATTGAAGGCAGCGAAATCGTCGATGTCATCGAGGAAGCAGGTGGTTTTCACCACATGGTCGAAATCGGTACCGGCAGCCTCAAGCAGCGCGGCGACGTTCTTCATAACTTGGGCGGTTTGCTCTTCGATGGTGGCGCCAACAAGCTCGCCCGTGGCCGGATCGAGCGAGATCTGGCCCGAGGCAAACAACAGGTTGCCGACGATATTCCCCTGAACATAAGGACCGATTGCTGCAGGAGCATCGGGAGTAGAAATGGTTTTCATCGGAAAACCCCTTTCCAAGCTATTGGGTACACGAACTTGGCTATACTATGCCACTTATCGCAGCGAGACAAGCAAAGGGCGCGACGTTCAACACTCGAAACACGCCCAAACGCCGCACTCGCGAGTGATTTCGCAAGCATATTTCTTAACAGGAGACAGCATGACCGAGATGTTGACGCTTGAGGCCTTCGAAGAAGCCTCGGCAAAAGTACGCGAGGCTACCGAGGAAACGAAACTCATCTACAGCCCCCACTTCAGCGAGCACACGGGCAACAAGGTTTATTTCAAGCCCGAGAACATGCAGCGCACCGGCGCTTACAAAGTGCGCGGCGCATATTACAAGATCTCGACGCTCACCGAAGAAGAACGCAACCGCGGCCTTATCACCGCAAGCGCCGGAAACCATGCGCAGGGCGTCGCCTTCGCCGCAAGCCGTTACGGCGTGAAGGCCAAAATCGTCATGCCCGTCACCACCCCGCTCATCAAGATCGAACGCACCAAGCACTACGGCGGCGAGGTAATCTTGCACGGCAACGTTTACGACGAGTCGGCGGAATACGCTGCAAAACTTGCCGAGGAAGAGGGCTACACCTTCGTGCATCCCTTCAACGACCCCGCAGTTGCCACGGGTCAAGGCTCCATCATGATGGAGATCATCCAAGAGCTGCCGTTGGTTGACATCGTATTGGTGCCCATCGGAGGCGGCGGACTCGCCACAGGCGTGAGCACCCTTGCCAAGCTGCTCAATCCGCATATCAAAGTGATCGGCGTAGAACCTGCGGGCGCGGCATGCATGAAGGCATCGCTCGAAGCCGGCCACGTGGTGAAACTGCCGCACGTCTCCACCATCGCCGATGGCACCGCCGTTCAAGAGCCAGGTGACAAGATCTTCCCTTATATCCAGCAGAATATCGACGAGATCATCACAATCGAAGACGACGAGCTCATCGCCTGTTTCCTCGACATGGTCGAAAACCACAAGATGGTGGTTGAGAACTCGGGGCTCCTCACGGTCGCGGCGCTCAACCATCTGCCCGCCGAGGATAAGAAAGTGGTCTCGATCCTTTCGGGCGGCAACATGGACGTCATCACCATGAGCTCGGTTATCCAACACGGTCTGATCGGCCGCGGGCGCATCTTCACCGTAAGCACTATGCTTCCCGACACGCCCGGCCAGCTGGTTGCCGTAGCAAGCACCATCGCCAAATGCAACGGCAACGTCATACGCATCGAGCACAACCAATTCGTGAATATCAACCGCAACGATGGCGTTGAGCTGCGCCTCACCATCGAGGCATTCGGCGCCGATCACAAGCAGCAGATCATCGACGCCCTTGACGAGGCGGGATTCCATCCTCAAGTCATCCAAACAGTGTTGTAAGCTCCTGCTTCAACCTAACGCCTGGCGCCCCTTTCCCGATGCCTTCGAGCAAGCGGGAAAGGGGCGCTCGATTTAATGGAATCGGTTGCTCCGAACCGTAAATCCCTCCACCACGCAGCGTCATCTACCTCCTAGTTTTCTATTTTCGTATCGGATAATCCGAATTATATGGATAGAGATTCGCCGTTTAACTGAATTTTTATTGGTAAAAACGGAATATCGCCTCACCGAAAATCCCCACCTGTAACAAATCGCGTATGATACACGACGCACAAAGCCCGCCAGGGCAAACATAGCCGTACCCACCACAAGGCGCTTAGGCAACGGGTACCCCACCGATAGGAGAAGAACAGACAATGCAAGACAGCACCAAGTCGCCAACACGCTGGGTGGTCCTTTTCACCCTTGTAGCGGGCATGGCGATAATGAACATCGGCAACTTCGTGTTCTCGACCAACCCCGGCCCCATGATGGCCAAATACCACATGGACCAGGCTCAGCTCACGGCTATCACCACCGTGGCTCTTCTGCCCGGCGCTTTCTTCAGCATCGTGCTCGGCAACTTCTTTGACAAGAAAGGGCCCAAGGGCGTGCGCTTCATCGGCGCCGGCATGATCGCGCTTGCCGCCGTCTGCCAACTCATCCGCGTGTTCGTCGACAACTACACCGTGCTTATCGTGCTCACGTTCCTTTCCGGCACGCTGTTTCTGCCTACTCAGGTTCTGCCCGCCAAGCTCATCGGCGCGTGGTTCGACTCCAAAGAAGGTAGCTTGGCCATGGGCATCTATTCTGCCGCTGCCGGCACGGGCGTTCTACTCGCCTTCGCCCTGGGTGCCGCGATACCCGACACCTTCATGTCGCTTCTCATCTGCTTCTTGGGCTTCGCCTTGGTGGCGCTGCTGTGGTTCTTCTTCGGCAAGCTTCCCGAAGGCGCTCCGACTAAGACCGATGCCCCCAAAGGCGAAAAGGCGGGTTTCGGCGCCGTTCTCAAGAGCAAGAACCTGTGGCTTGTCATGATTTGCAACGGCGTCGCGGCTTCCATGCCCACGCTTTATAACAGCTATCTCATCAATGCGCTTTTGGCTAAAGGCATGACGTCCGAAATGGCCGCGCTGCTCGGCATGGTGCTGAGCGCATTCATGATCGCGGGCTCCATCGTCCAAGGTTCCATCGTCGCCAAGCTCGGCAAGTTCAATCAGGAATATCTGATCGCCTGCGCTTTGGGCGGCATCTTCCTCTTTGCCGTTTTCCCCGCACCCAACGACATCCTCACCATCGTTTTCTTGTGCATCGGCGGTTTCTGCGCAGCGGGCGGCATGGCCGTCAACTTCGGTCGCGTGAGCCTTCTGCCCCTCACAGGCGATTTCGGCCCCGAGAGCATCGGCGTTGCCGGCGGCATGGTAAACACCGCAATGGGTTTGTGCGGCTTCCTTTTGCCGACCGTCGTAGCTGCGATCCTCGGCTCCAACTATATGGCCGTCTTCATCACGGTCGGCTGCTTCTTCCTGCTGATCGCCATTATCGGCGGCTTCATCATCCCCGAGCTTGGCGAGAAGGGCGAGCTTGCGCAAAAAGCAAAGCAGCAGCATTAACCAACGTGGACATCGCTGCTTTTCGAGAAATGCAACGAGGGGCGCTTCCGAGACGGAAAGCGCCCCTCGTTTTTTCTTCCCTCGCGCCGCGAATTAGGTAAAATATTCCCGCTCAACACCCATAACCCGCAAGATAAGAGACTCTGGCCTATGAACTCACTATCAAACGAAATCGAAACAGATATCAAACCGCGTCACAAAGCACGCTACGACGCAAGCGAGTTCGAATCGTTCGATCTAGAGTTCAATCTGCTTTACGAAGCGATCGTCAACTGCGGGTACACACCAGGATCGCACATCAAGGAAATCATCATCGACCGCAAAAAAACAGGGTGCGACAACATCAATATAATCGCCGCTCTCAAAGGGCTCAACAACCGCCGGGCATTCGTATCCGAACAAGGACGTTTTCTTGTAACGTTTCTCTTCACCAACGGATCGCGCGATTTTATCTCGCTTTCGCACGACAAGCTCATGGAGATGCTCGAGGAAAGCATTCACAAGCCCTTTAACGTGCTCTGCGGGATCTCACAGCAGTTCGAAGACCTACGCGAAGCACCCAACGCCTTCAAACAAGCGCTTTACGCTTTGGAATACCGTGAATACTACCTGCGCGAAATCAAGATCATGCGCGAGAACATCGGCGACGAGGCTTCGGCGGGAGCTTCTTTCGAACAGATTCTTCCCTATTATCTCGTCGAGGAAAGCAGCACCGACGAATCGTTTGTCGGGTTCTGCCTCTCAAACGCGTTTTTGACTTCGATACTGGCCGATGACATTCGTCACAACACGAAGAACTTCCAGATTCTGTGGTTCTACCTGGCGCTCGAGTGCAATGCATCACTTGTCGGACGCCGCATGTTCATGCATCGCAATTCGGTTCTTTACCACATCAGGCAAATGGAAAAGCGCTACGACTTTAACCTCGAGCGCCGTTTTTTCCGCGAAAAGCTGATGCTCGACTACCGCCTGGTGTTCATGAACCTAAGCGAAAGCTCGTTGGACACCCTTTTCGCCGATTAACGCAAACAAGCGCTCGAGCGTTCGGGCACGGACGGCATACACTATGCGCCTGATCACCTGCTTAGACGCCAGTTGATCAGCGACCCTGCCACAACGCACACCGTTCCCACCCAAAAAATGGGAACAAGCTTCACGCCAAGGATCAGCACGCTGAAGATAACCGAGATGAGAGGGGCAGCATACGATCCGATTCCCATCTTCTTGATGTCGCCATGCTGCAAGCCGTATCCCCAAAAGATATAGCCAGCACCGATACTTGCCGCAGCCCCTACAAGCCAAAACAACGAATCTGGCGAAAAAGCCGTCGCAGGAACCTCGGCGCCATTTGCAAAAAACATAGCCCACATAAAAACGGCAACGCCCGCAAGAAAATAAGCGGTCGCATCTTTCCCCTCGGCCAAACGGCCCGTAAACGTCGAATATATCGACCACATGCACGCCCCGGCAAACGTCAGCGCAAAGGGAATAGGATTCGAAGCGATATCTTGAGCCATAACGCCCGCATCGAGCCCGTTGTTGCCCCCAACAGCAAGAAGAACGCCGAACGTAGCAACAGCCACGCCCGGAAGAACATAGCGCACAACCCTGTGGCGAGGATACTTCGAAGAGGCGCAATCATCATCGAGCCAACCGTATTTCGTTGCAAACGCACCCATGAGCACCAAGAGGCTCGGCCACAGATAGTTAACCAATGACAACTCAAGCGTCTGCTCGCTTGATGTCGCAAGACCGATCGAAAGGGCCAAAACCGACTCGTAAGCGATGAAAAGCCCGCCCGACACCAGCACATAGAGCCTAGGCAGCTCGCGCACAGGAGATGGACGATACCCTACGAAAGCGATGATCGCAGCCAGGGAATACACAAGGGCAGGTCCTAGGCACTCGCCAAAGGCAACGGACGTGCGTCGAACAAAACCGAACATCAAGCCCCAGATGACGATGGCCGAAAGACCTATAAGCGTCGCCCGATTCTGCTTGATAACGTCTTTCGCATCCGCAGCTTTTCGATCGAACGTGTTCTCGGCCGAATAATTGTGCATGCTTGGCGCGCTCATGTGCCCTCCCCTCTTTTCGCAAAGTATACGCAAGCCGATTCGCGTGCATAGCCACCAATCGACTTTATCGGTGAAGTTTTTAGATTATCTTTTTGAACAATAACCGGGTATACGTAATTTCTAATATCAATTGCGTGCAGACCATCACCGAAAAGCAAGGTTCTGATACTATTCCAAATGGTTCAAAGCGCTTTGCGCAACCAGATAGATCACTTACGTCGGAAGGCATAGTCATGACACGCATCGGCACCACTTGCGTACAGGGCGGCTACACTCCTCAAAGCGGCGAGCCCCGCCAGATCCCCATCGTGCAGTCGACAACGTTCAAATACGACACGTCCGCGCAGATGGGCAAGCTGTTCGACCTCGAAGAATCGGGGTATTTCTACTCGCGCCTGCAAAATCCCACAAACGATACCGTCGCCGCGCGCATCGCCGAGCTCGAAGGCGGCACCGCCGCGATGCTCACTTCGTCGGGTCAAGCGGCAAACTTCTTCGCTCTTTTCAACGTCGCAGGAAACGGTGACCATGTTGTGGCGAGCTCGGCGATTTACGGCGGCTCTTACAATCTTTTGGCCGTGACCATGAAACGCATGGGCCTCGAGGCAACGTTCGTCTCGCCCGATTGCACCCCCGAAGAGCTCGAAGCCGCCTTCCGTCCCAACACCAAGGCCGTCTTTGGCGAAACGCTTGCCAACCCGGCGCTTGCCGTGCTCGATATCGAGATGTTCGCTAAAGCAGCGCATGCACATGGGGTGCCCCTGATTGTGGACAACACCTTCGCCACGCCCATCAACTCCCACCCCTTCGAGTGGGGCGCGGACATCGTCACGCATTCCACCACCAAGTACATGGACGGTCATGCGGCTGCCCTTGGCGGTGCTATCGTCGACGGCGGAAACTTCGATTGGCTGGCGCACGCCGACAAATTCCCCGGCTTCTGCGAGCCCGACGACAGCTACCATGGCGTCGTTTTCGCTGAGAAGTTTGGCAAGGAGGGTGCTTTCATCACTAAAGCGACTTGCCAGCTCATGCGCGATTTCGGTTCCATCCAGTCGCCACAGAACGCGTTCTACCTGGCTATTGGCCTGGAAAGCTTGCATGTGCGCATGGCTCAGCACTGCAAAAACGGCTTGGCCGTGGCAAAGTTCTTGCAGGAAAATCCGCTGGTCGAATGGGTGCGTTACCCCGATCTGCCCGGTGACAAATATCACGCGCTGCAGCAGAAATACATGCCCAACGGCACCTGCGGCGTAGTGAGCTTCGGCGTTGCTGGCGGTCGCGATGCAGCCGAGAAACTGATGAGCCACCTGAAAATCGCCCAATGCGAAACGCATGTTGCCGACTCGCACACCTGCTGCTTGCACCCCGCTTCGACCACGCATCGCCAGATGAGCAACGAAGAGCTGCAAGCTGCTGGCATCGAACCTAACCAGGTACGCTTCAGCTGCGGCCTCGAAGACACCGACGATATCTTGGAAGATCTCGACCAGGCGCTTAAGACCTTGTAAGAAAGCATCCCTTCCTAGCAACGCAAGACGGCCCGGGAACTTGTCCGGGCCGTCTTTTTATTATGGTGCATAAGTTTTAGTTAGCGGCTGCGCTTCGATCCGGCAAGAAACCGCGGGCTTATAGCAAATCGACCTAAGCTTTCTTCCTTACGAACACGCTCTGGTCTTCGAGACGATGGATTTCCTGCTCAACCGCCTCATCGATGTTGCCATCGTAGACATAATGCTGGGTCTCGCGTCCAACCTCGCCCGCCGTGATGAACACCAACAAAATGTTGGGCAGCGCCATAAGGGCATTCGCGATATCGGTGGCCGTCCAGGCGATATCCCCTACACCGATGCCGCCAAGAAAACCAGCGCATATGCAAAGCGCCAGATAAAGCGACACGTGACGACGCCCAAACAGATATGTGGTAACTCGATTTCCGTAATAGCTCCAACCGATGATGGTCGAGTACGCAAACGTCAAGATTCCCAACATGAGCACCGGCGTGCCCACATAGGGGATCGTGCTAAACACAGCGTTGGCCAAACCAGCTCCGTTGGTGACACCCATATCGATGATGAGCGTGGGATGAGAAATAAGCGTGCTCACGATAACGAAAGCAGTAAGCAAGCAAATGACAACCGTGCACCAGAAAACACTCGTCATGGCCGCAAGCGCCTGACGTGCGGGATTCTTAGAAGACGCCGCCGCCGAGACGATGGGCTGCGTGCCCAAGCCGGCTTCGTTGGAGAAAAGCCCACGCGCGCACCCGAACTGCAAGGCAACAATGATGCCGCTGCCCACAGCACCGCCGAACGCAGCCTTCGGCGTGAAAGCGCACTCGAAAATGAGCAGCACCGAATCCCACAAAACCGATGCGTTGCAAATCAAAATGTATACGCAACCCAAAATATAAGCCAAGCCCATAATGGGAACGAGCTTCTCGCAAATGGACGAGATGCGCTGCAGCCCGCCATAGATGATGATCAGCGACGATCCGCACACGATTGCTGCAACGATCCACGGCTCAACCCCCAAGTTGGCGTGGAAAACGCTGGTGATGGCGCTGGTTTGCACGGCGTAACCTATGCCGAAGATGGTGAACAACGCAAAAAGCGAAAACCAGATGGCCATGAACTTAGCCCACCAAGGAACCGTGCCGTCCTCACGTTTAAAGCGCTGCTCCCACACGTGCATGGCGCCACCCATCATCTCGTCGCGCGCATCTTTCACGCGGTATTTCATGCTGATGAATACTTCGACGTACTTGGTCGCCATGCCCAAAATACCCGTAAGCCACATCCAAAGCACGGCGCCGGGACCACCTGACAAGATAGCAGTTGCCACGCCGACGATCGAGCCGGTGCCAAGGGTAGACGCAAGAGAAGTGACCATTGCGCCGAAATTGCTCACGTCGCCTTGCGCTTCGTCGCTCGTCACGGAAAGCTTCAAAGCCAGCGGCAACTTACGCTGGATGAATTTCGTTTTGTACGTGGTATACAGATGACAGCCCAAAAGCAGGATGATCATCGGCGGTCCCCACACAACCGCATCGATGCTATTGAGAATCGCGATGATATCCATTGCCGCCCTCTTTCAGAAGATATGCCATATTCGCAAAAAGCCGTATCCATCGATTGTAACGAACCCATCGGCCAAGAGGGAAAAAGCGTGGAACACACCAGATAAAGCGCACCAGCAAGTTGCGAACGGAAACAGACGCGAAACAAAGCAAGGCCTCGGATCTAGAGAACGAGTCGTATAATCCTCAAAGAAGCATCCGCCGAACACGCGATAACAAGCGCCCGACACCGTAAGCGGCAACGTGATAGGAGCACCATGGACAACACCCTGCTCGACAACCTCAAAGCATACGAAAGCGATATGCACGCTTGCTTTGAGTGGCTGCACCAAAACCCCGATCTCCCCGAGCACGAGCAGAAAACGGCCGATTTCGTCGCCAACCTGCTCGAAAGCTGGGGATACGATGTCGCAAAGGGGATCGGCGGCACGGGTATCGTCGCAACGCTTGCCGAAGGAAAAGGCGCGCATGCCATCGCCCTGCGCTCGGAACTCGATGCGCTGCCCATCCAAGAGGACGGCACCTGTCGCGTGGTCAGCAAAACGCCCGGGGTCTCGCACATGTGCGGACACGACGGCCACATGACCATGCTGCTTGGCGCCGCACGCTATCTCGCCGAGACGAGAAACTTCTCAGGGACCTTGCGCCTCGTATTCCAGCCAGCCGAAGAGCAGATGATCGGCGCTCAAAAAATGATAGCCGATGGCTTGTTCGAACGATTCCCCGTCGAAGCCATATTCGGCATGCACAATTCGCCGAACCACGAAGTCGGCAAGATCTTTTTGAAAAAAGGCCCGCTTCTCACTGCGGTCGATCGCTTGAAAATCACCGTCTCCGGAAAAGGTGCGCACGGAGCTTTCCCGCACCAGGGGATCGACCCCATCGTTGCAGCATCATCTATCGTCGCGGCGCTGCAAAGCGTAGTGGCGCGCAATCTCAACCCGCTTGATACGGGCGTGATCACGGTAGGGACATTTCATGCCGGCACAGCAGAAAACATCATCCCACCCTCTGCCGAGCTCGGGCTTTCCGTGCGCTCGGCAAGCCCCGAAGGTCGCGAGGTGCTGCTTGCGCACATCGATGAAATAGCACGCCTGCAAGCAGAGTCATATGGAGCCACGGCGCGCGTCGAAAACGTTCAACGCGGCGCGGTAGTAGTAAACGACGCTTCGCTGCACGAGCAAGTGGCAGCTATCGCGACAGCTCGCCTCGGCGAAGAAAACGTCGATACGCAGGGGTTCTTCGAGATGGCAAGCGAAGACTTCGCTTTCTACGGCGAAACCGTGCCAAGCTTATTTGCCATGATCGGCGATGGGCCGTCTAAGATAAACCATAATCCAGGATACGTCTTCAACGAAGACGCCCTTATCCACGGTGCAGCCTACTGGGTTGCGCTTGCCGAGGGACTGTTAAAAGAGTAACCGCGGCAAATCGTGCCGCGGCGGCGCTCTGAGCAGCTTATCCTTCCGTCATCTCGTATTTCCCGATTTTCGCGCACACGAAAAGGCCGAGCAAGCCGCAAAACACAGCGAGGGCGATGCTTAACACGAACATGACGCTATAGCCGTTCGGCATGTCGGCGATGATGCCCCACGCACTCGCCGCAAAGGCAAACGACATGGTAGCGAAAACCGTCCGATAAGAGTTGATCTTCGCATATTCGCGCGAACCGAACACCGCACGGATAAGTAAAGGCGCATGTACGGCATTGCAGGAATAAAGCCCGCCGTACAAAAACGAACCAGCAATCGTAAGCGCCACATTCCCTCGGAAAACCAACATGATCACCAAACCGGCGACGCCGCACGCAACGCCTATAAGCAAACCAGCACGAGGGCTTTTATCGCTAAGCGAACCAAGCGCGACTTTCCCGATAGCCTGCCCCGCCATGCACGCCGAAGCGACGAATCCCGCCGAAGCGGCAAGATCGACATTGCCCGAAGCCTGACAATACGATGGGAAAAATTGATAGGTTGTCTGGATGAGCGACAAGGTGAACGAAAACGCCGCAAGGGCGGCAAACGCACTCGTGCGCAAAGCTTTCGCGGCGGAAACGCCCTTCGCAGGCTCAGCAGCCTGCGACTTCCCATCCGCCGGGGCAATCGTTTCTTGAGCGCCATAAGGCGCAAGCCCCAAATCGCTCGGTTTGTCGCGAACGACGAAGAACACCGTCGGCAACGCGACGAAAAGCACCAAAGCAGCGAACAGGAGATACGCGCTGCGCCACCCTTCGGGACCCGTAGCGCAAATCGCCGTTCCCAAAGGGTTGAACAGCACGCCGCCGATACCCGTAGAAGCCGCTCCGATACCGATAAATAAACCGACGTTTTTCTTGCACCATCTATCAACCAGCAAAGGAGACGCGAGAAACATCACAGGCGCCAAACCAATACCAAGCGTCACGCCCGCAACATAGAACATCCAAATCACTGTAAAGCGCGACATCGCAGCAAAGGAGACGCCGATGAGAAACACCGCGCCCGACAAAAGATAGCGGACATCGAAGCGCTGCATGGCATTTCCCGCCAAGGGCAAGACGACCATAGCCGTGATGTTCACGACGCTGAAGTACAAGGTGAATGCAGCCTTGGGAACCCCGAAATAAGTCGACACCGGCGTGAAGAACAAGCCTGCGCAATTCATGGTCATGGATCCCGGAATACCCGCCATGACAACGCAAGCTGCTACTATCAAAAACGCATAATGAAAGCGCAACTTGCGAGCTTCGCCCTTCATCTCTCTTTTATCTCTCCCAACCAAACGCAAGCAACAACTCATTAGAATAACGTTAGACGAAACCCTTTATGAGGATAAATATGAACAAGCGAAATCGCGAACGCGCAAATACCTGCGGATCTCCGTCGGCAAAACGCAGCAACGACGAAAACGACCCCGCAAACGGAAACGCCCATCTCGAGCAAACCGACCAGGGGCTCGCGCTTGTCGACGAGGGTCTGGTCATACGCGGTGATTTTTCCCGTCTAATTCCCCGCTGCAAGCAGAATCGCCTGCAACAAGAACTTATCGTACGCGCCATAAAACCAGCAACGATTCTTGCACGGTACGAGGCAGGCGACGTTCCCCTTGCGATAGACGCAACTGCTGGTTTGGGCGACGATGCGTTTTTGCTTGCAGCATGCGGTTTTAAAGTACTGATGTTCGAACGCGATGAAACCATAGCATCCTTGCTCGCCGATGCGCTCTCCCGCGCGCTCGCTGATGAGCGCACGCATGCGATTGCCGATCGCATGCGTCTTTCGCAAAGCGACAGCATCACCGCAATGCAAGCCTTCGCCAACAAGCTCGCCCAGCAAACCCCTGGTCAACTGCAAGCAAATAGGCAAGGAATATCGCACTCTTCGCTCGTCATCCCGCGCAGACCCGACATCGTCATACTCGACCCGATGTTTCCCGCGCGCACGAAAAGCGCTGCCGTCAAAAAGAAATTCCAGCTTATCCACCAGCTGGAAAAGCCTTGCCAAAACGAAGAAGAGCTTTTACAAGCCGCTCTTCGCATAAAGCCCGGCAAGGTCATCGTAAAACGCCCGGCAAAAGGTCCGCATCTCGCAAACATCAAACCGAGCTATTCCATCGGCGGTAAAGCAATCCGCTACGACGTGCTGGTACCAGCTCAGATGAGGCTCTGACGACCCATACAAAACGCCGCGTGCACAAAGCGCTCAGGCGTAAACCGTTGATCCTCGCCGCAGCGCAAAACGTGTGGGCAAAAAACCGCTTATCGCCCACACGTCGCAAACAAGCAAGCCCAAAGGCTTATCTCCTAGTGATGGAACAAGCGCATGCCCGTGAAAGCCAAGGCGATGCCGTACTTGTTAGCCGTCGCGATAACATCGTCGTCACGCACAGAACCACCCGGCTCGACGATATAGCCCACACCCGATTTGCGCGCACGCTCAACATTGTCGCCAAACGGGAAAAACGCATCGGATCCGACGGTCACGCCTGTTTGATTGGCGATCCAAGCTTTCTTCTCCTCCAAAGTAAGCGGCTCGGGCTTCTCGGTAAACCACTTTTGCCACTCGCCTTCGGCAAGCACGTCTTCGTACTCGTCGGAGGTATATACATCGATCGCGTTGTCACGATTGGGACGACGGATGTCGTCGACGAATTTCAACCCCAATACCTTCGGGTGCTGACGCAGATACCAGTTGTCAGCCTTGTTGCCCGCCAAACGCGTGCAATGGATACGGCTTTGCTGACCAGCGCCGATGCCCACCGCCAAACCATCTTTCACATAGCAAACCGAATTCGATTGCGTATATTTAAGTGTGATGAGTGCAACGATCATGTCGGTTTTCGCGGCGTCGGGAATCTCTTTGTTGTCGGAGACAACATCGTTCAAAAGACTTTCGTCGATGGTGAAATCGTTGTGTCCCTGCTCGAAGGTAACACCGAAAACATCCTTGCATTCCTGTGGAGCGCAAGCATAGTCGGGATCGATCTTCACAATGTTGTAGTTGCCCTTTTTCTTGGTCTTCAAGATCTCAAGCGCCTCATCAGTGAAGCCCGGGGCGATGATGCCGTCGGAGACCTCATACTTCAAATAAGTGGCAACGTCCGCATCGCAGATATCCGAAAGAGCAGCCCAGTCGCCATAGCTGCACAAGCGGTCGGCGCCGCGGGCGCGGATATACGCCGACGCGATGGGCGAAATCGTCCTACCCTCTTCATAGCAATCGACGAAATACATCGCCTTGTCGGTATCGGTCAGAGAACGTGCAACAGCAGCCCCAGCAGGGGAAACATGCTTGAAAGAAGCTGCCGCCGGAAGGCCCGTCGCCGCTTTCAGCTCGCGCACCAGCTGCCACGAATTAAGCGCATCGAGGAAATTGATGTAGCCGGGTTTGCCGTTTAGGACCTCAACAGGCAAATCGGAGCCTTCTTTCATGAAGATGCGGGCGGGTTTCTGATTGGGGTTGCAACCGTATTTAAGTTCAAGCTCATTCATCGTTAATCACCCAGATTCTTGTTGAAGATGGTTACCTTGCCGTTTACATTGGCGTACAATGAAACTTTGTTATCGGGGTTGAGCGCCGCCCAAACCTCTTCTGGTTCGGGAAGAGCAACTTCTTTAGGTTCACCCGCAAACGTGGGAAGCGGATCGCCGTCTCCCTGGTAAGTGGAGATGAAATACCCCATACCTGCCTCAACGCCTTCGTAAGAGAAGAATTCGCGCAGGCAGCGACCGCTCTCCTGATGCTTCAGGATAGAAATCTCGAAGCCGCCGTCTTCGTTTATAACCGCGGAAATGCGCGGAGTGAAGTTGGGAGCGTCGGGCTCGTATTCGCGTTTCATGCACCCTGCACGAAAATCTCCGGCTTCCACGATGGTGTCGGTTTGATCGCCATTGGTCACAACCAGCTTATCGGCCATCTTACGCACGGGATGATAGATGATAAGACTCGGATCGCTCAGCTTGGCGGGATCATGCGCTTCGGTGCGAATGCCGTCTTCGGTAGGCACGAACACGCGATTGCGGCTATTCTCGGACCGACCCATGATGAAGTAATACACGCGATCGGCACCCACCGCGATGCCGCGCCCCGGATAGGCGTTGCTTTTCAAGATATCCGCCAGATTCTGCATTGCATCCCTTTCTCGCAAATAAAAAAGGCAAGCCGATACGATGATGCGGCTTGCCCAGACGGTCGACATAGTATGTAACGCTGCTCCCCCGTGGTTTCCACGCAATCCGTCAGTTACAGCGTTTCAATAGCATAACACGAAGCGATAAGGGCAAGGGCTGATTTTGATAAGAGAAGCAAAATCATGCGCAGAAGCATTACGGTAAAATCGACAAGGGAAATCAATTTGTTGCGATATGCGAGGCAGCCATGAAAACCCTCTACATCGAATGTTCGATGGGCGCCGCCGGCGATATGCTCAACGCCGCCCTTTACGACCTGCTCGAACCAAAGCAGCAGAAAATCTACCTCGACACCATGAACGGTGCGAACCCCAACGAGCTGAAAATCCATGCAGAACGATCGCAAAAATGCGGAATAGCCGGTACGCATATAACCGTGCTTGCCCGCGGCGAGGAAGAGCGTGTCGAAGACGTCGATTTAACGCACGAACATGCAACTTGCCATGCAGATCATGCCCACCACGGACACGTGCATGAACATGAGCACACGCACGAACGCAATCACGAGCACCGTCATGGCGCGCACCTTGCCGATGTCACCGAGCTCATCGTCTCTATGGGCCTGCCACCGCAGATCGAGAAAAACGCACTTGCCGTGTACAACTCCATCGCCGAAGCCGAGGCGCACGCCCATGGCGAATCCGTCGAGCAGATTCATTTTCACGAAGTGGGTACGCTCGACGCAATCGCCGACGTCGTTGGCTTCTGCCTGCTTATCGATCTCATAGCACCGCAGCGAATCGCCTGCTCGCCCATCCACGTAGGCACCGGCTCGGTGCGATGCGCGCACGGCATCGTGCCCGTCCCGGCACCTGCAACCGCCTATCTCCTGCGGGGCATCCCTACTTATGGAGGAAACATCCAAGGAGAGCTCTGCACCCCCACAGGCGCCGCCCTTATCAAACATTTCGCGCGAGAGTTTGGGGCACAACCGGCAATGTCGGTCGACAACGTGGGCATCGGTTGCGGAACAAAAGACTTCCCCGCTGCTAACATCGTCCGTGCATTCGTGGGCGAGGGCATCGATTCAGGCGAGACGAGCGGCGAAGAAAACACCGACCAAATCGTCGAGCTTATATGCAACATCGACGACATGACCGCCGAAGAGATCTCGTTCGCCACGCAGACGCTTATCGACGCCGGCGCCGCCGACGTTTTCACCACGGCTATCGGCATGAAGAAAAACCGCCCAGCAACGATGATCACATGCCTGTGCCATCCCGCTGATAAAGATCGCTTCGTCAAGCTCATCTTCAAGCACACCACCACATTGGGCGTGCGCGAACACCTCTGCAACCGCTACATCCTCACCCGTACCGAAGGCGAGCAGGAAACCGAGTTCGGCCCCGTCGGCTACAAACTCTCGCAAGGGTTCGGAAGCAATGTGCGCAAATTCAACCACGACGAACTAGCACAAATAGCCCACGCCAACAACCTAAGCCTTCACGAGGTGAAAACGCGTATTTCCAACAATGCCGATAACTAGAGAGCACGTCGCTCTGCTCGCTCCCTTTATGCGAATCTTTGAATAGCATCGAGAATCGCCGTGCATCCAAAGCTAATGCTACAATCTCTCTACCATTAGCAACACGAAAGGCAACTCACCATGGTTAAAGACCTTGTTCGCGACGAAGCGGTTCTATCCACCCCTTGCGAGCCCGCAACGGCAGAAGATGCCCAGCTGGCGCAAGATTTGCTCGACACCCTCGCGGCGCACGAAGACGCCGCTTGCCTGGCAGCCAACCAAATCGGCGTCACCAAAGCAGCCTGCGCCTATCTCGATGACAACGAGCAAGCACATGTCATGTTCAACCCCGTTATGAAGCGCGCGCTGGGCGCTTTCAAAGTCGAAGAAGGCTGTATCACCCGCGATGAACCTTCCAAGGTCACACGCTTCGCCCGCTGCACCATCGTCTATGACGAGCTGGTCGATGGCAAGCTCGTCTCCCGCAAAAAGGAGATGTCCGATTGGAATGCGCAGATCATCCAGCACATGATCGATCATTGCAAAGGAAAGCTGGTTTAGCTCCGCCACGCAAAGTCAACAACGCAGCAGGCCCCGCGCATATCCAAATGCGCGGGGCCTGCTGCGTTCGCAACTTGAAGAATATCGACATAGACATTCCACTCGGCCCGCTATCTCCAGCGATCATCAGTGCTACTTGATTTAGCGATTCTCGATGCTGCCGATGTTTTTCAGCTCTATCTGGATCAAACCGTTTGCAGCACTCGTGAATTCGATGAACTCGGGGTTCTGCGCATATTCGGCGGGAAACGTTATCTCGATGCCCGTGTCGGTTCGAATCTTGTGATTTTTCGTCACGCGCTTTGCGACCTCGCGCTCGACCGGTGCGCGCTCGGGGAGATCTTCATCAGCGAAAGCTTCCGCCAAGCGACGCCGCGGCGCCTCGTCTTCAAAAACCTCGTCGCAAAGCTCGTCAAAAGGAACCTCATCGGAATCTTCGGCATTCTCGGAAACATACGCCTTGGCACGCGCGGTTGCCACAGCAGGGTTGGCGCCATATTCTTGTGCAACCTCCTCAACCAGGCGCATCGTGGTGTCGATAAGCTCCTTGCTCGATGCCTCCATCGAGCACTGCAGCAACCCGTCGGGAATAAGCCAGCGTCTCTCGCCAGCGATTTCGCGCTCTTTATCCACAAACTGCACCGCAAACGTGCGCGCATCGATCAAGGCAAAGGAAGCAATCTTTTGCGAAGGGCTTGGCAAAATGGCGTGATGGCGCTCGATGCTGTTGACCGTGGCGCCATCTTCGGCACGACCCACCTCATGCATGAAAGCAGGTTTGCTTTCCAGCAGCAACAAGCCGAAATAATGCGCAGCGCGACCCGAATACGCCGCTTCAAGCGCAGCCTGAGCCGCAGCAGCCTCTTCTTCTGACATGTCCGCGATATCCTCGGGGCTAACCCTGGGCGCTTTGGGCGAATCTTCGAAATCGACCACCAGCAAATCGCACGAAACGGGATGTTCCATGCGGCTCAATTCGGAGCTTAAAAACTCAGCGATTTGAATCGACAAATCCACGAAATCACACGTTCCGTTGAGATACGAAACGAGCTCGCCTTTGAACCCGCTGTCGGGCGCAAACTCGCCGCGTTTGTTGTCGATGCCGCCCAAAGCGTGCTTGGCAACGCTGGTGACGTATTTCTTCACGTTTTTATCTGCAAGATCAAGCTCATCCTGTGAAAACACGTTGATGCACGAAACGAAATCGAACACGTGCAAAATGGCATGGTTTACCTTGAACACGATAACCGCTTTCTTCAAAAATGCAGCTTAGTAGCCCTCGTATGACAACCATTCGATCTTGTTGGCCGCGATGCGTGCCGACCCCGACTCGAAGGTGAATTCCAGCTCGCCCGGGCGAATCTCTTTCACCGAATCGATCATGACGTCAGTCATATCATCGATATCGATGTTGAAATCGACGATTTCCGAAAACGAGAACTGTCCTACCGGCTTGGTGATATCGGTGCCGGGAATACCGTAGTGATTCTCGACGCTAAAGGTAAGGGAATCCTTTTTGCAGTAAAGATAGCCGATCCAATAGCCATTGAAGGCATTATTCTCATCGATAAGCTTGGCAAAAGATTCGGCCTGCCCCAGCGCGTCCATAAGCAACCCCCGTAAAACCCATTATGCATCCTGCTGATTTTACACTTGCAAGTTGAGAAAAGAAACCGAGGCACCGCATGCCCAAGCGCCCTTCGTTCAAATTTCTTTCTCGATATTGTTCCGTATTCTTGCTCATACATAATGGTTTACGAAAGCGAACGAAAAAAAGAGAAAGCGTGACCGAGATGACGACGCTCCCCAAGCAGGCGAAAGCAATTGGCGAGACTAAAAACAACGGCATCGAAAATCAGCTGATTGACGCAGGCAAGCAGGCTCGCAGCGCTCGCAAACGATCAGTCGAACCCCGAACAACGACAAATTCGCAAAGGAGAGTAACATGGGCATTACCATAGAGGTGCTGCACGCAGGGCGCGTATGCGTATCGAAATATCTGCCCTTTGGCGGAGACGACTGCAGCACGATACGTGCTTCGGGGATTTTCGGATCCGATTCCGAACGGATATAGCTCCCGGTATCATGCTATCTGATAACGCATCCAAAAGGACGCATTTTAATAGATACGGGGTGGCATCGCGACATGAGCCCCACCGGCACTTTCGATAAGCAAGCGCAAATAAAATCGCTAGGATCGCATCTTTTGTACAAGGTGGACCAAGGCGTGGTCGAAACGGACGCTTTGTCCTGCTGTACTCCGACGGCGGCTACGCGACGCGCTCATAGCAAGAGCAGATCACTTCGGGCATCGCTGCCGATAAGGGAGCGCAAAAACGATCACTTGCATGGATTCGCGAGCAAAGTTTGGATCCATACTGCATCGAGTCGCTGGCAAATCACGATCCAGACGGGAATCCGCACATAATTCAACTTGTTTAATACCAGAAGTGTTACCAAATTGATATCAAGGCTGCCGCATAAGCCAAATCAAAAGAAAAAGCAGGTCAGACTTTTTACCGTCTGACCTGCTATTTTAAGCTGGTCGGGTTGACAGGATTTGAACCTGCGACCCCTTGACCCCCAGTCAAGTGCGCTACCAAACTGCGCCACAACCCGTTGTTATGCGATTGTCATCATAAATGCCGTCGCAACGGTTTAATATAATAAACATACCGAGAGCGGTTTTCAAGGATAATTTTCAGTTGCGATTTTTTGCACACATTCAGAATTGCTATTTTAATCGAAAATCATTCCTGATAAGCTGTTCTCAGAGCAATCGACCATTTAGAGAGGGTGGTTACGATGACTACTGCTAAGTTCTTCAAGTGCCCCGTTTGCGGCAACGTTGCCTATCAGGCTACCGAAGGTGGCGGCACCATGATTTGTTGCGGCCAGCCTATGGAGGAGCTCGTCCCCAACTCGACTGACGCAAACCCCGAAACGCACAAGCCCGTTCTCACCATTAAAGACGACGTCTTGTACATCCATGTCGGCGAGAAAGATCATCCGATGACCACCGAGCACGGCATTCGCTGGGTTGCCGTCACCGCACCGGGCATTGTCGCCTTCAAGCATCTCGATCCCACCGGCGAGCCCGTTGCCCAGTTCGGCATCGCCGACGCAGCACCGGAATCGGTCGTTGCCTACTGCAATAAGCATGGTCTTTGGGAGACCCCCATCGAGCGCTAAGCGATACCGATCATCAAGCAAAGGGAGGTGGATTCGTTCGAATCCACCTCCCTTTCTTTTCTGCTTTCAATCGAATGTTCCCAAACGCGTCATCAAGATGTTACGCATGGACTCCAACCAGAGGCGTTTCGCGGTGAAGCGCCGGGGGGCAACTGCAAGAAATAACTTAGTTGCCGCCCTTAACCCTGCGCGCGATACGATTGGCAACCGAAACCTCATTGCGTTTGTCCGGTCCCCAAAAAGCAACTGCTACCATGCCAGGGCCCACATGCGAACCGATAACGGGTCCAATCGAAGCGTTGACGAAAATCGGCTCTTGGTGCTTGGCCTTCTCGCCCTTCCCGATGATCTCCTCGAGCTTCGCTGCATCTTTCGGCGCATCAGCATTGCCGACCATCACGTAAGGAGAATCTTCGGTAAGCTCGGCTTTCTCCTCAAACAAATCGGCCAGCTGCTTTAGGCCCTTCTTGCGGCCGCGCGCCACGCCCTTTATGGAAAGCGTACCGTCGGTAGCGATGAACAGCAGCGGTTTCACATCGAGTTTGGAACCTGCAAATGCAACCGAACTCGGAATACGACCGCCGCGGCGCAAGCTTTCAAGGTCGTCTACCATGAAATACACGTGCACGAAATACTGCGCCTCAGTCGCCCAGTCGGCAAGCTCTTTGGCGCTCAAGCCCGCCTCGTGCTGGCGCAGCGCCTCAAAGATAATGAGGGCCTCGCCTGTAGATGCAAGATGCGTGTCGACCACGTAAAGCTCGGCATCGGGATGCTCCTCCATCACCATGTCGCGTACGCGCAAAACCTGATCGAAGTGCCCAGACAAACCCGAGCTGAACGACAAGTAAACCGTCGGCATCCCGGTAGCGATACATTCTTCGAAAGTCTGCTTTAGCAAGGTGAAAGGGGCGCCTGCGGTAGTAGGCTGTTCGCCCTTGCGCATGCGATCGTAAAAATCCTTAGGGTTCGAGGACTGCCAAAGATCGTCGAGGATTTCGTCCGTGCCGAAATAGTAAGGAAAGCCGACAAGATGCACATGCGGTTTATTCACCAGCTCAGCAGGCAAGTCGCAGCAAGCGTCGACGATGAGGTTGCATTTGATATCGTTCATGATTCGCCTTTCAAGACGCGGACGGTAAAGGTAAACGCTCAACGGGCAGATTATATCTCAGCAAGGGCAAAGGCCTTATTCAAAAGGGCATCGGCAAGCTCTGTTTTGCTCATGGAGGGCATCTGCAAAACGACGTCCTCCCCTTGCGCCGCATAAACGAACGCCGCCGTATCGTCATCGGCGCCAAAACCTTCGCCCGCACCGACTTTATTGGCAACTATCATGTCAGCGCCTTTGGCATGAAGCTTGCGCTTGGCATTGCCGATGACGTCATCGGTTTCGGCCGCAAACCCCACAACAGTGCATGCGCCCTTGTCTTGGGCGATGGTCTTGAGAATGTCGGGGTTCTCCACAAGATCGAGCGAATGCAGCAAGGCTTCATCCGTCCCTTTTTTCAACTTGCGATCGAAAACATTCGCAGGTCGCATATCAGAAACAGCAGCCGTGAAAACAGCGATGTCTATGCCGCTAAAGCAATCTTGCACCGCAGCAAGCATCTCATTTGCCGTTTCGACGCGCACGCAAGAAACGCCATTGGGGGTATCAAGGGAAACCGGGCCGGAAACCAAAATCGTTTCTGCGCCACGTCGCGCCGCAGCAGCCGCAACGGCAAAACCCATCTTTCCCGTCGAAGGGTTTGAGATAAAGCGAACCGGATCGATGTATTCGCGTGTAGGGCCAGCCGTAACTAACACCTTTTTACCCCGAAGATCCTGACGATCAGACGCGGTAAGTTCCTGCAAAATCGCATCCACTATCGTCTCCACCGGCGCGAGCTTTCCGCGACCGGTATCCCCGCAGGCAAGATAGCCGTCGGCGGCCTCGACAATGCGCGCGCCGCGATGCGCAAGCGCTTGCAAGTTGTCTTGGAAAGCGGGCGACTCGTACATGTTGACGTTCATCGCCGGAGCAAGCACCAACGGCGCCGTGCAAGCCATCGCTGTCGTGGTAAGCAGATCGTCGGCGATTCCATTGGCGATTTTGCCAACGACGTTGGCGGTGCAAGGCGCGATTGCGAAAACATCGGCCTCTTTGGCTAACGAGATATGATGAATTGGATCGCTCGGATTGTCGAACAAGCCCAGACCAACCGGTTCGCGTGTAAGCGAACGGAACAAAGTAGGGTTGATGAAATGCGTCGCGTGCTCGGTCATCACGACTTTCACGCGCACGCCGGCTTTCTGCAGGCCGCGAACAACCTCGCATGCTTTATAGGCAGCGACACCACCCGTAACGCCAAGCAAAACGGTTTTGCCCCGATAACGATCGTCACCCATGAAAACCTCCGTCGAAACAAATCGATAGTTGCGCCGAAAAGCCAGCGCGCATACACAGCCCGTTAGCCATTACAGCGTAGCTGCAAACGGCACGCCCTCGACGCTTGGAAAAGGCGCCTTTTCCAAAAGCGCCGCAATTTCCTCACCAGCGGCTGTCTTGCCCATGCTACGCGACGTCAATTGCGCCAAAACGCGACGCAGATCGCCTGGCAGGTTATCTGCAAAAAACAGCTCCTCGCCTGTCATCGGATGCTCGAATCGCAATTTAAACGAATGCAGGAACTGGCGCTGACATCCCAAATCAGCGCCATCATAGTGCGGCTTGTTGGCAGTGTACATAAATTCACCCACAAGCGGATGACGCGCGTATTCCATATGCACGCGAATTTGATGCGTGCGCCCTGTGAACAATTTGCAATCGATGAGCGTGTAGCCATCGTCCTTCGAATGCGCCTCGAAACGCTCAAGCACTTTGAACGTGGTTATGGCATCACGCGAAGAAGGGCAATCGCGCACGGCCATGCGCGTACGATCCTTCGCCGAGCGCGCGATGGGCGCATCGATCATGCCGGTATCGCTCGCGATGATGCCATGAACCAGCGCAAGATAATGCCTATCAACCACACGATCGCGGATAGCCTCCATAAGCGCCAAGCCGCACGCATCGTCTTTTGCAGCAAGCATGAGACCCGAGGTATCCATATCAAGACGATGCACGATGCCCAGACGGTCGTCTTCGCCTTGGACATTAGCCAAATGCTCAACGCCGCAGTGATAAATCAGGGCATTCACCAAAGTTCCGTCGAGATGGTCGACCGAGGGATGGCAAACCAAGCCAACTTGCTTGGAAATAACCAGCAGGTCATCGTCTTCAAAACGTATATCCAGGTCAATGGGCTCGCCGCGAAGCGCAGTGGACACCGGCTCCTCGTCAAGCTCGTAAACGATGGCATCGCCCGCAACAACGGAATGTTTTTTAGCAGCGAGCTTGCCACCAACCAAAACCCGACCTTGCCCTATAGCGCGAGCAGCGGCGCTGCGGCTTGCATACAGGCCGAGCTCACCCAGCAAGGCATCAAGACGCTTGCCTGCATCAGCCGCCGTCGCTATGTAGATGCGCGATACGGACATGCTTAGTCGGTCCCCTTCCCGGCGCTTTTCCTCCCTTGCGCGCAATCGAGCAGAAGCCCGATTATCAAAATCACGAAACCACAGGTAACACCGATGTCTGCGATGTTGAACACTGGGAAATCAAAAAAGCTGAACTCGATGAAATCAACCACGTAACCAAGGACGAAACGATCGATGGCATTGCCGATGCCACCCGCCACGATAAGCGAAAAGCCCATCGTTTCGCACCAATTGAGAGATTCGGCAGCCACAACGAAATAAAAAGCCGCCGCCACGCACACCAGCAGCGAGAATACGCCCAGGGCAAGCGTCGAATCGGCGAATATGCCCCAAGCGCCGCCGGTGTTGTGCACCAAACGAAAATCAAACAAGCCGAAAACAGGGCCGAACACCACCCGGCCCAGCACCGCATCGCGAAACTGCATCTTGGCTAGCTGATCGATAGCAATCCAAATCAGCGCAACAACGGCGAAAGCGATGCGCCGACGGTTGGCGCCCTTGCGGGCGTCACCATCGGCGCTATCGAAATCGTTGCCCACTGTTCGATCGGTCGCAAGAACCTTCTTGTCGGGACGATTCACTGGCAACTCGCTATTCCGCCGGCTCTTCGAAACCGATCTCGTCAAGGGCATCGCCGCAGCGCTTGCACACGTGCGGATGGTGCTCATTTCCGCCGAGTTCACGATAGTTCCAGCACCGCGGGCATTTCTCGCCCTTCGCTTGATTGACAGCGACCGAAAGCTCATCGCCTGCAGCAAACTCGATACCCGAGATGACGCACAGATCTTCGAACTGCGCGTCGCTCATGCACTTGACGGCATCGATCGTCTCCTGCGGAGCAGAAACCACCACGGCGGCTTCTTGACTCTTGTTTATGGTCTTGGCTACGCGAGCCTCTTCCAAAGCCTTGAGCACGGCGTCGCGAACTTCGAGCACGGCAGCGAAATCGGCATTGACCGCATCGGCGGCGCCCTGCGGCACGGCCGGCACGAAGTCGTCGTCGCTCGGCCAACCGGCAAGCTGGACGCTCACCGGACGGCCCTCGCGCTCAAGCATCGCCTTCGGATAATTCTCCCAAACCTCGTCGGTGGTAAACGACAGGATCGGCGTCAAGATGCGAAGCATAACCTCGAGCACATTGAACATGACGGTCTGCGCACCACGACGCGAGACCGAGCTCGGGGCCTCGGAATACAAACGGTCCTTGCAAGCTTCCATATACACGGCAGAAAGATCGTTCACGACGAAATCATACACAGCGCGATACACGTTATGGAAGCGATACTCGGCATACGCCTTCTCGACCGCATGCAGCAGCTCCTGGGTTTTAACCATCATCCAGCGGTCAACGGCCGCGAGTGCATTCCAATCGTCGACAGCGTCCTTCTGATCGTCGAAATCGGACAAGTTGCCCAGCAGGAAACGGAACGTGTTGCGGAAACGACGATACGTGCCGGCAACTTGCGTAAGAATATCGTCAGATATGCGCACATCTTGCGAATAGTCGACGCTTGCAACCCACAAACGCAAGACATCGGCGCCGAACTTGCCCGTCACCTCGGCGGGGTCGATGCCGTTGCCCTTCGACTTCGACATCTTCTCGCCGTTCTCGTCCACGGTAAAGCCGCAATGCATGACGGTTTTGTAAGGAGGCTCGCCATATGCGCCGATGGAGGTGAGCAACGACGATTGGAACCATCCGCGATGCTGGTCAGAACCCTCAAGGTACATATCCGCCGGCCAGCGAAGCCCCTCGTCGGCGCGATGGCGCAGCACGCTATTGTGGCTCACGCCACTTTCCCACCAAACGTCGAGGATGTCCTTTTCGGGCTTAAGCTCGGTGCAGCCGCATTTCTCACAACGCGTGCCTTCGGGCAGATATTCGCTGGGCTTCTTGGTGAACCAAGCATCGGCGCCCTCTTTGTAGAACAAATCGATAACAGCGTCGAACGTCTCCTCGGTTGCCACAACCTCGCCGCAATCGGCGCAGCGGAATACCGGGATGGGGACGCCCCACGAACGCTGGCGCGAAATGCACCAATCGGGACGGTCGGCAACCATCGAGCCGATGCGATTGGAAGCCCATTCGGGAACCCATTGAACTTTGTTGTTGATCGCATCGAGTGCTTTTTCGCGCAAACCCGTTTCGTCCATGCTCACAAACCACTGATCGGTTGCGCGGAAGATAACGGGCTGGTGGCAACGCCAGCAATGCGGGTAGCTGTGGTTGATCTTGAGCTCGCCTGCAAGCACGCCGCGCTCGCGCAGCCACTCGATGATGACCGGATTCGCGTCATCGGTATCGAGACCGGCAAAGGGGCCGCCGCCTTGCTTGGTAAGCTTGCCGTCATCGTCAACCGGCATAAGCATCTCGACACCGAACTTTATAGCCACCAAGTAGTCGTCCTGGCCATGACCAGGCGCGGTATGAACGCAACCCGTACCGTCATCAAGCGTGACATGGTCGCCGTAAATGATGACGCCCTTGTTTTCAGGGAAAATCGGACGGGCGTAGGTTTTTTTAGCGAGGCTTATGCCCTTCACGGTAACAGGCTCACCGTCGGCGCCCTTGAGAACCTCGTAAGACTCCCAGTTCACCTTGTCGGCGACGGTTTCCACCAAATCGAGCGCCATGATCATGTTAACGCCGCCTACGGTCACCAAGCAGTAATCCGCATCGGGAGCCAAGCAAACAGCGGTGTTCGCAGGCAGCGTCCAGGGCGTGGTGGTCCAAATGAGAATGTTGCACTCACCCGTAGCGCCCGCCAAGGCAAAGGCCTCGGGCATCTCATCCATCTTGAAGCGAACGTAGATCGAAGGCGAAACCTCGTCGCCGTATTCGATCTCGGCCTCGGCGAGAGCGGTGTGGCAGTGCTTGCACCAATGAATAGGCTTGCGACCGCGGTAGATCTCGCCATCGAGATACATTTTCTTGAAGATCTCGACGTTGCCGGCCTCGAAATCATGCTGAAACGTGAGATACGGATGATCCCAGTCGGCGTTCACGCCAAGGCGCTTGAATCCGTTACGCTGCAGGTCAACATGCTTTTCAGCCCATTCATGGCACAAGCGGCGAAGCGTCGGCTGATCGATCTTCGCCATCTTCTCGGGACCGAGCTTCTCTTCGACCATATGCTCGATGGGCTGACCGTGGCAGTCCCAGCCGGGGACGTAAGGCGTGTAATAACCGCGCTGGGCATGGCTTTTGATGACGAAATCCTTCAGGATCTTGTTGAAGGCATGTCCGATATGAATAGGGCCGTTTGCGTACGGAGGACCATCGTGCAAAATGAAAGGCTCGCCGTCTTTGTTCTTCTCGAGGACCTTCCAATAAAGATGCTCTTCTTCCCATTTGTCCAATCGTGCAGGCTCCCTCTGTGGAAGGTTCGCCTTCATAGCAAAATCGGTCTGGGGAAGGTTCATGGTGCTTTTGTACGTGTTAGCCACTAGCTGCCTTCCTTCTATCGTCCAGCGCGCAGATGCGCGACAGTGCCAATATATGCAATTGAACAAGTATAGGCGATGAGGGGCAGGGGGCGTAAACGCGCCTTCACATTCCAGAATTGCGACACAGCGACGCGACCGCTGGGTATAATCGCAGCGAAGGAAATTTCGCAGGGACGCAACGATCGTAAGGAAACGAATATGGATTTCGAAATAGTCACCGATTCGAGCAGCAATCTCCTTGACGAGACCATCAATCGATTTGGATTGCATATCCTGCCCTTGACGTTCATGGTCGACGGCGTGCAGCATCAAAGCTACACCGAAGGCGAAAAATCCGATCTGCAGCAGTTCTACACCATGATGCGCGACGGCAAAGCGATCACGACGTCGCTTCCCAACCTGCAAGAATCGGAGGCGACGCTTCGCAAACTGCTCGACGCCGGGCGCGATGTGCTTTACCTGGGGTTCTCATCAGGGCTATCGGGCACTTACCAGGCGACCGCGCTGCTGCTCGACGATCTTGCGAAAGAATATCCCGATCGCAAGATCTTTCATGTGGACACGCTTGCAGCGTCGGGTGGCGAAGGGCTTTTAGTCTACAAGGCCGCGCAGATGGCGCAGGCCGGCGCAAGCATCGAGGACACCCGCCAATGGGTCGAAGAGAACAAGCTGCATCTGGCTCATTGGTTCACGGTGGACGATCTTATGTTCCTTTTCCGCGGAGGTCGCGTGAAACGCACGTCGGCATGGGCGGGCACGATGCTCAATATCAAACCCGTCATGCACGTAGATGACGAGGGTCACCTTATCCCCCTGGAAAAAGTGATGGGGCGCAAAAAATCGATTCTCGGCCTGTTGAAGCATATGGAGAAAACCGCGACGCAACCCATATCGGAGCAAACGATATTCATCACGCACGGCGACTGCATCGAGGATGCCGAGTTCTTGCGCAGCAAGATCATTGAGAAATTCGGTGCGACCGATGTGCATATCAACTACGTCGACCCCGTGATCGGGGCTCATTCGGGACCGGGCACGCTAGCGCTTTTCTACATGGCAGAAAGCAGAAATTAACCGAGGCGATTTGCGACGCGCTCGGAAATCGCCGGCGCGCTATTTGTAGTCGGCAGGGTTTTTGGCGTTGGTGCCCGTGGTGTTTTGCGATATGCGCAGTTCGCGACCATAATGAAGAGCGCCTTCACCAAAACGATCGCGAACGAAATCCGTTGCTTCCAACAATTTCTTGCGCTTTTTTTCACCCATGAGATTCAGGCGCGCTTCCCGCTCGGCTGTCTCCTCATCCTCGAAGAGCGAGAACTGCTCAGGTTGCGACTTGCCGCCGAAATCGGAAACGCCTACACCCACCAAGCGAATCTCCACCCCATCCGACCAAAGTTCGGCCAGCATCTCTTCAAGAACAGGACGCATGGCGATCTCGTCGTCTATCGGATGCGCAAGGCGTCGCTGGATGCTTCGCACCTGGCGATTGGCATATCGGATACGAAGCGACAAGGTCGATCCCGCCAGGCCCTTTGCGCGTAGACGGCGCCCCACTTTGGCGGAAACCGCGCCGATAGCGGCCATCACGTCAACACGATCGGTTAGATAGTCGGCGAAAGACATCTCGTTAGAAATCGATTTCGCGGCTTCGTCTTCGTATTTCACCGGCTCGTCTTCCCCGCGGGCACGCATTTGCATGATCAAGCCGTTTTTGCCTAAAATCCGCTCGACCAGCTTCTCATCAGCAGCCGCCAAATCGCCCAGAGTCTCGATACCGTGAAGCTTCAGGGTCTTTTCCGACGATGCGCCGATGCCGCTTAGCTGGCGGACGGGCAAAGGCCCCAAAAAACCGCTTTCGCTTCCGGGCCACACTACCGTAAGGCCGCGCGGCTTGTCCATATCAGAAGCTATCTTCGCGATGGCTTTTGTGGTTCCAACGCCGATGGAACAGGTGACGCCCAGCTCCTCGACCCGCCGCTGGATTCTTTGCGCTATGCGAATGGGATGCTCGGTGTTCACGCTGTTGGGCGTGACGTCGGCAAAAGCCTCGTCGATGCTCACCTGCTGCACAAAGGGGGTCTCGTCGCGAATGATGGACATGATCTTCTCGGACACCTCGCGATAACGCCCATAATGTCCTTCGGTCCATATGGCGTCGGGACAAAGCCTTGCAGCGACGGATGCCGCCATGGCGCTATGCACGCCAAAGGTACGCGCCTCATAAGAAGCAGTCGAAACGACCCCGCGACGCGTCGGATCGCCGCCGACGATAACGGGTTTGCCACGCCAAGCAGGATGATCGTGTTGCTCAACCGAAGCGAAAAACGCATCGAGATCGACGAGCAAGATCGCCTTGTCCGACCAAGGGGCAAGAGCGAAAACATCGAGACCGGAGGGCGCGCCATCGTCTTGTGGCGAAATCACTTCGCTGCAGACTTGCTGAGTCTCGCTCGAATCGCGATGATGCGCGTTGTCGTCAAAAGTTATCATAGCGAAAGTCTAGCATGGGTTTATGGCGCGCGCTTCATTTAACACCCAAGAACTGTGGTACGATAAAAATTCCGCTTCGGCGCTCGATCGACCAAAGAAACGAGGTGAGCATGGTAAAAAAAGAACTCGATATCGATAACGTCAAGCAAATAGCAACCGATATCCCCGAAACATTGCTATGCCCCCCTTACGACCTGCGCAGCGAGATGAGCTGGATCGATTTTTCGGGCACCGAAAACCCTCAAGGCACGCCGCGCTCTTTCGTCAGCGCCATAACCGACGGGATCGAAAACGGCGTCGCGGGCTATCTCCCCGACCGCGAAGCGCATACGCTGCGCAGCTCGCTTGCAAAGACATTCGGGCTCCCGGTTGAGTCGTTTTTGGTGGGATCGACCGTTTCGCAGATGATTTGCGCCGCAGCCCAAGCGTTCAAACCCTGCAACGTGGGCGTGGCCATGCCCTGCCCCTATGAGTATCTGCTCGCCATAGGAAACGCCGGCCACAATGTCGTCGAGGTATCGAGCCCCTCGAGTTTCATCACGCCGTATTTCGATACGCTGCAAGAACGCAATGTATCGATCGATGCCGCCGTGCTTGCAAACCCCAGCTACCCCACAAGCCGTCTCCTTCCCAAACCAGTTTTGAAATCCTATCTGGAAACCTGCCGCTGGGTCATCGTCGACGAGCGCGCCATCGAGCTCACGCTTGGCGGCGAAAGCATGATCCCACTGGTCAACGATTATAAGAATCTCATCATCGTTCAATCGTTTTGCGATCAATACGATCTGCCCGGAGCCCCCGTCAGCTACCTCGTCGCCCACCCGGAAACAATCTCGGCCATCTCGCGCTTCTACGACAACTCATGCGTCACCATGCTCGCCGAGATTTTGGCCGAGCCCTCGCTGGCAGAACATGCGGGGCTCGACAAAACGCGTGAATTCCTTGAATCGGAGATTCCTTGGCTACAGTGCATGCTAAGCCTTATCCCCGGCATCGATATATTCCCCGCCGAGGCAAATTACGTCATGTGCTCGTTTAACCACAACGACGCGCTCCATCTTGGCGTGAAGGACGTAGACGAGCTTTGCGCACGTGCGCAATTGGCCGGTTTCCTCATCCGCAAGCTTAACGGCACCCCAGGACTTACCGGCAAAAGCTATTTTTGCGTGGCGGTACGCACGCGCGAAGACAACGAGAAGCTCGTGAGCGCGCTGCGCAAAATCGTCGAACCCAATCGAAAGTAAGCAAGATGGCACCACACCTGCGCCATCTTGCATCTGCGCCCTTTCGCTAAAAGAAAACCTCTCGTTTCTTGAATCGCGTTTTCGATCCAAGAAACGAGAGGCTATTCGCGTCGGCAGCGTTTTCGTTAGTTGAACTTGAAGATCTTCTGGGCGAGATGATAGCCGCCAAGACCCACGCGACGCCCTGCTTCGGTAGGGATGTTCACGCCGAGGTTCAGCACGTTCTTCCTGATCTTGGGATAAAGCTTGGGGCGCTGCCCCTTTAGATAACCCCAAATCTCGTCGCGTTTCCCCTCTGCCTCAGGCGTATCGATCATGCGGAGGAACACCGAGCAGATGCACATCATCATGGAAAGATAGTTCTCCATGTATTTCTGCAGCTTCTTTTCGTACACGTCGGTCATGGGATCGACCGCGTCGATCATGAAGCGCGTCACGCGCAGTTGCTGGTCGATGCGTCCTTTCATCACGTCCTCGTTAACGCTTTGACCCTCGCGGCCGATATAGTAGCGATACATATCGGTATCGAAATAGTAGATGCTCTTCACCTGGGGTAACGGCACGTAAACAAAGATGTTGTCAACGTAGAAGCAATGTTCGGGCAGCTTCAGCCCCATATCGCGAAGCATCTTGGTTCGATAGATAACCGAATGCATCAGCAGATACTGGCTTGGACGGAAACGCCCCACGTCGCTCCAAGTAAACTTTTCTTCCACAGGGAAGACGTTTTTGTAGTTCATGACGGTACGCGTGCCTTCGTGCACTTTCTCGTACACGTAATTGGCAACCACCATATCGACGGCATCTTTCAACTCGCTTTGACGACGAAGGTAATCCATGATTTTAATCATGGAATCCTCGTCGAGCCAATCGTCAGAATCGACCACTTTGAAATAGCGTCCGCGCGCCGCCGCAAGACCAGCATTCACCGCCGAGCCATGCCCGCCATTCTCTTTATGGATGGCATAGATCATGTCGGGATAGCGTTCGTGCCACCCATCGGCCTTCTCGGCTGTGTTGTCCTTCGTGGAACCATCATCCACGATAAGAACCTCGATATCGCCCGACCCGTCATCGAATGCCAAGATAGATTCGATGCATTTATCCATATAAGCGGAAGAGTTGTAGCACGGTATAGCAAACGTGATGGTTTTCACGCCACTGTTCCTTCCCTAAACGTCGCGGCCGCACGGCAATTGTAACGACCGCGAAACATTTTAACGGGTAGCGGCATCGGCAATTGCATTACCATACAAACAAGATATCTGCTCTGCGATTTCCTCGAAATCGCTTTGCATCGACCTTCTAAACTTGGCCTCGCGAAAGGAAAAAGATGAGTGCTTTTCTCGATGAGATGGTAAAACGCGCACATCAAAATAAGAAAACCGTCGTTTTGCCCGAAGGCGACGATCCGCGCACCCTTGAAGCGGCAGCAAAGATTCTCGCCGACAATGTCGCCAACCTGATCATCTTGGGCAACGCCGAGAAAATCTACGCAAGCCCTTACGACTTGGATGGCGCCGAGATAATCGATGTCGCCACCTACCCTGATCGAGAAGAGCTCGCAACCGCGCTTTTCGAAGCGCGCAAGCATAAGGGCATGACTATCGAAGAAGCCCGCGCCAAGCTTGACGACGTGCTGTATTTCGGCGTGATGATGGTGAAAACGGGCAAAGCCGACGGCATGGTCGCCGGCGCATGCCATGCAACAGGCGACGTCTTGCGCCCCAGCCTGCAGGTTTTGAAGACCGCCCCCGGCGTCAAGCTGGTAAGCTCGTTTTTCATCATGGTTGTGCCAAACTGCGAATACGGTCAAAACGGAACGTTTTTGTTCTCGGACTGCGGCTTGGAGGTGCAGCCCGACGCCGAACGCTTGGCAAACATCGCCGTCAGCTCGGCGAACTCGTGGAAAGCGCTTATCGGAACAGAACCTAAAGTTGCCCTGCTTTCGCATTCGAGCTATGGGTCCGCGAAAAACAATGATGCGAACAAAGTTGTCGAGGCCGCGCGCATCGCAAAGGAGCTCGCACCCGATCTTGCACTCGACGGCGAACTGCAAGCCGATGCAGCTATCGTCGAATCGGTCGCGCAGAAAAAAGCACCTGGGTCGGCAGTGGCTGGTCAAGCGAATGTTTTGATCTTCCCCGACATCGACGCTGGGAATATCGGCTACAAACTCGTGCAGCGTCTGGCAAAAGCCGAGGCTTACGGCCCCATCACCCAGGGAATTGCTGCCCCGGTAAACGATCTTTCGCGCGGGTGCTCGCCCGACGACATCTACGGCGTCATAGCGATAACCTGTGTTCAATGCCAGATGAAATAAAATATGGGAAACGAAACGGGGGGCGGCTCGAATGAACCCGCCACCCGTTTCGTCCCTAGTAATACGCTATCTGAGCGAAAGCTGATTTTTCAGCTCTACGCCGAGATGAGCGAGAAATCGTCGCGCACGCCACCTTCGCCAATGCGCTCATGGACGATTTCGTACGTATCGCGCGCGATCATGTACTCCTCGTCCGTCGGGATGATGAGTATGCGCACGTCGGAGCGCATCGAAGAAATCTCGCGCTCGCCTCGTTTAGGCGCCGCATTCTCCTTGAGGTCGAGGATGATGCCCATAGTCTGCAAGCCCGCGAAGATCATGCGACGCATCTTCGCGTCGTTTTCACCCACGCCGCCCGACAAAACGATGGCATCGACACCGCCCATGACGGCGATGTATTGCCCGATATACTTCTTCACCGAGTTCGAGTACATCTCATAAGCAAGCATGGCACGTTCGTTGCCCGCCTCGGATGCTTCGCGCACCGACCGCAGATCGTTGCTGACACCCGTGATGCCCAAAAGCCCCGATTTCTTGTTCATGAGGTTTTCCACTTCGGCAGCGGTCATGCCTTCATGCTCGATAAGAAACGGCACGATGGCCGGATCGATGGAACCGCAACGCGTGCCCATCATCAAACCGTCAAGAGGCGTCATGCCCATCGAGGTATCGACGGCAACGCCGTGGTCGATTGCCGAAAGCGAGCAGCCGTTGCCCAGATGGCACGTGATCATCTTGAGATCGTACAGCGATTCGCTCAAAACGATAGCCGCACGCTCGGAAATGTAGCGATGCGACGTGCCATGAGCGCCGTATTTGCGAATGCCGTACTTCTCATACAGCTCATAAGGAAGCGCGTACATGTACGCCTTTGGCGGCAAAGTTTGAAAAAAAGACGTGTCGAAAACGGCAACCATGGGAACATCGGGCATCTGCTCGCGACAAGCGCGAATACCCATAAGGGCAGCTTTGTTATGAAGCGGCGCGAGCTCGGAAAGCTCGTCGATCTTCTCGATAACATCGTCGTCGATCAAAACGGATTTGTTGAAATACTTACCGCCCTGAACGATACGATGTCCCACGGCATCGATCTCGTCAAGGGACGCGATGGGAGCATTATCGCCTTCGGTCAACGTTTTGAGAACGAGCGAAATCGCCTCATTGTGATCGGCAAGATGAACGCTAATCTCAACTTCATCGGCGTCGATGCCGTGTTTATGCGAAGACGCCTCCGACCCCACGCGGTCGCACAGCCCTTTTGCGAGAACCTTTTGCTGTTCAACGCGGATAAGCTGATACTTCAACGAAGACGAGCCCGCATTGATAACAAGTACGTTCACAAATTTCCCCTTAGGTAGAGAACAGTACGAACCTGTATTTTAAATCGCATCTTGCCGACAAGGCGCATGCGTATGCATCCCGTCGGCAAGCGGAGCCCCTATTTCACAGACGGGTTGCCGTCGTTCATGGCGGCGCCACCGAGCACATGTACATGCACGTGATGAACAACCTGCCCGGCATCGTCGCCGGTATTCACCAAAACGCGATACCCCGACTTCTCGATGCCTTTTATCTGAGCTACTTTTTTCACCGTGGCAAATAGATGCCCCATGACATCCTCGGGGATGTCATCGCCTATATTGTCGAAATGTTGCTTGGGAACGATAAGCACATGCACCGGCATTTGAGGATTAGCATCCTCAAATGCCATAACGGCATCGTCTTCGTAAACCGCATTGGTATCGATCTTGCCGTTGGCTATCGAGCAGAAAATGCAATCGTCTTTGATCATCTGAACCTCTTTCGTATCTTCGCGCCGACGTTTTGAGCCTTGGACTAAGCCTTTGAAAGAGTCGTGTCGCGAACCGCGTCGTCTTGCTCTCCGGAAAGCTCGCCCATCAGCACATCTACCCTTTGCTGGGCTTCGCCCAAACGCTGCTTGAGCGCACGCAGCAAAGCGACGCCGCGCTCATAGCTCGCAAGGCTGTCCTCAAGCTCGAGCGTGTTGCTCTCCAAAACGCCGACGATGCCGTCGAGCTCGCTCATCATCTCGCGAAACGTCATATCATCGATCGGTTTCTCGTTTGCCATAAATGCTCCTTTAATTCGCATCGCTGCATCGCCGAAGCGAATCCAGCTGATCCTCTATACCTTTGACCTCGCACGAAAGCACACCTGATGACAAGGTTACATCAAGAGCGTCGCCCACCTTCATGCTTGCCGCATCCTTGACGATGCGGCCTTCGCCATCGCGCGCTATCGCATAGCCGCGCGAAAGCGTCTTGAGCGGCGATAGGTCGTCAAGCCGCGCCGCCTTAAGCGAAAGATCGCTTCGATAACGCTCGGCAAGGACCCCTCCATCACGCAGCAGCACCCCCCCGACACGCGCCACCGCATCCCGACCAGGACGCAGCGCACCCGGCAACGCGGCAGCAATGCGCTCTTCGGCACGAGTAAGAGCCTGCTCATCGCGGTTGAGCCCCAAGGGGATAGCGCGGGCAAGACGATCGGATTTCGCATCGAGAGCCTGCGCCATCTGACCCGTCAGATACATGCCGTCGCAAAACAGCGGACGCGATTCGATTGCCGAGAGCCTGTTCAGCCTCTGCTCGAACTGACGGGAAAGAGATGCCGTCATCTCTAAGCTGCACGACTCGACAAGGCCCTCGAGCATCTCCGGGGCGGGACTTACAGCCTCGGCCGCCGCCGTGGGCGTCGAAGCGCGCAGATCGGCGACCATGTCGGCGATGCAGGTATCGGGTTCGTGCCCGATACCTGTGACTATCGGCGTCGGACACTTAGCGATAGCCCTCGCTAAACGCTCGTCGTTAAATGGCATGAGGTCCTCAAAGGAACCGCCGCCGCGAACGACCAAGATGACTTCGGCGCCGGCATCGAAAACGCATCTAATGCCCTCGACGATGGCGGCGGGAGCGGCGTGACCCTCCACAGGGACGCCCGCCAAAAACACCTGGGCGAGCGGAAAGCGACGGCGCAGCGTACGCAAAACATCGTGAACCGCCGCGCCGCGAGGCGAGGTTACCACGCCTATGGATTGGGGGAACTGCGGAATAGAACGCTTGTGCGCCGGATCGGTAAGGCCCTCCGCTTGCAGCTTCTTCGCCAAATTAGCCACCTGCAAACGCAAGTTGCCCTCACCCGCCAAAGAAACGGAGAACACGTCGAAGTTCATGCGTCCCTTGGCAGCGTAGAGCGTGAAACGACCAGTGACCTGCACCAACTGACCAAGCTGCAAATCGATGCCGCTCGCTTTATAACGGTTGTTCCACATCATGCAAGGCAAGCTTGCCGACTTGTCTTTGATGGTGAAATACGCGGCCTTGTATCCCGGCTTCACCGACACCTCGGAAACCTCGCCTATGATATTCAGCGTTACCGATTCGAGGGCGCCTTTCGCCACGCTCATAGCGGCAGAAACGCTTAACGCCGAAGACGCAGCGACTCTATCGTCTTCGGCGAAAAGTCCGTCGGTCGTGCTGTTTTTCGAATACGCCATGCGCGAAGCTTACTCGTCACGCTGGCCAAGCAGCCAAAGCAGTTGCAAAACAGAGGTAAGCGCCGCCGCAACATAGGTAAGCGCGCACGCGGTGAGGACGGAACGCGAACCGGCGATTTCGCCGCTCGGCAAGCCGATAGTGCTCATGTAGCGCAAACCGCGATGCGAAGCGTCGAATTCGACCGGCAGGGTAACCAAGCTGAACAGCACCACAACGGCGTACACGATAATGGCAAGATCGATCAAACCTGTCATCTGCAGCGCGATGCCGATCATCAAGATAAACACCCATGCGTTGGAAGCCAGGTTGACCGCTGGGACGATAGCCGAGCGAGCGCGCATAGGCGTATAGCCCTCAGCGAACTGATAGGCATGGCCGCATTCGTGACATGCTGTCGCCAAAGCCGTCACTGAGCGTCCATCGTAAGCGCCGGGCGACAGCGTGACCGAATTGTCCTTGGGATTGAAAAAGTCCTGGCCCTCGCTGCCACGACGAATGCTCACGCCTTGGATACCGTAATAGGCGAGCATCTGCCGAGCGGCGTCGGCGCCGGTCATGCCGTTAGCTACCGGCACGCGCTGGTATTTTTTCAAACGATTGTTAACCCAAGTTTGAGCGGCGAAACCGATGATCAATGTAAGGATGACAAGCGTCCAATAGCTCATGAAAACCCTTTCGAATAGGCACTTGAAACGATTTAGCGATTATACCCTGCGCACCTTCATGCGGCCGTGTTCTATGGAAAGCGTTATCTCGCCGTTCACAAAGGCAACCAGTTCGTTACCGACGATATCCCGACGCCAGCCGCGCAAAAGCTCCACGTCGTCGTAGTGACCTCGGGCGATATTCTGCAAGTCGGAATGGCTGGCAAGCGTCTGAAACGCTATGTCGTTTTGGCGCGCGCGCAAGCGCACGATAGCCGTCATCATGTCGACCTGCACATCAACGTTCGGTTCGCTTTTGCTGCAGCGATCTTGCTCCGGCCAAGTCTCAGGCGAAGCGTCGAGTGACGAGCGCACAAGCTCGATGACAGCGCGAGCATCGCGCACGGGAAGCTTCTCGCGCATGCCGCGCACCATGTACAAATCATCGATGCTGCGAGGCTCGCGCTTGCATGCTTCGACTATCTGCTCGTCAGTGAGCACCCATTTGCGAGGGATATTGCGCTGCTGTGCTTTGATCTCGCGCCACGCGGCCATTTCGCGCGCGGCAGCCATCTGCCTGCGTGAGAGCTGCGAGACATGCTTGAGCTTCTTGTATCGTTCGCGCTCGTCGACAAGATAGATGCGCGGATCGGAAAGCTCCTCGAAGTCGCCCTTCAACCAATCGAGGCGGCCTTTTTTGCGAAGCGTCTCGATTATCTTACGGTGCATTTCGGGAAGATAAATCACATCTTCGGCCGCATACTGTACCTGCGAATCGGTGAGGGGACGCTGTGACCAGTCGGTGAACGAATCAGCCTTGGCGATCTTCACGCCGCACACCGCATGCACCAAAGGGCCATAACCTACCTGCTGGGTTTGCCCGATAAGCGCCGCTGCAACCTGCGTGTCGAAAATGGGCTTGGGAACAACGCCCGTCTCGTGCAAAAGTATCTCGATATCCTGGCGCCCCGCATGAAAAAGCTTCACGATGGACTCGTCAACAAGCAACGGAGCCAATCCCGCGATATTGACCGTAAAAGGATCGACTACCGCAACCGCGCCGTCAGCGTTCAGCTGCAAAAGACACAACGTGGCGTAATAGGTTTTCTCGCGCAAGAACTCGGTATCGATGGCCAAAACATGGGCGTCCTTCGCTTGCTCGATGTAAGCATCGAACGCATCTTGGCTGTCTATATACATGAGTTGGCAATTCCTAACTGTGAATCAAAGGAGCTATGCGACAAAACGTTTACATAGCCCGAATGTGCAACCGCTTTGGTGTACCATGATACCAGCGGAAAGGACAACTGTGAAACTGCTCATCGTGAACAACATTGCATCGGGATTACGCGATGGATCGATTTACGACTTCGCACGCCTCGTTGCACGCGACGGCGATGAGCTGTGCGTGCGCACCACCGACGGCACCACCGATGCTGCAACGCTTGTCTTCGATGCCGTCGAATACGATGCCGTGGTGGTTTCCGGGGGCGACGGCACCATAGCCGCCGTTGCCTACGCGCTGACGAACACCGACGTGCCCATCCTGCCTTTTCCCGCGGGAACAGGCAACTTGCTTGCAGGCAACTTGCTTTCGCCGCTCGAGCCCAATGCTTTAGCCAAGGTTCTTGACGAGGGGCGCTATCTCGATTTCGATTTAGGCGAGATCGAAGCCGATGGCGAAAAGCACGGCTTCGTCATCATGGCCGGCGCCGGTTTCGATGCTGCAATCATGCGCGATGCCGTCCCTGCGAAAAAGCTGCTGGGGCCTGTTGCCTATTTTCAAGCGGCGCTCGCCAATGCGACGCCGCAAGTGTCTCAGATTTCCATCGATATCGACGGGCGGCATTTCGAAACCGAAGGATTGGGCGTGGTGCTGGCTAATTTCTCGAAAATCCAGTTCGACATCAGCCTCACCCACGAAAACCAGCCGCGCGACGGCATGCTTGATGTCGTCATCCTGAAAACGGAAAACGCTTTCGGCCTTATCCCCGCCGTAGTCGCAAGTTTACGCGATCGCGAAGGGTCGCACCCCGGTCGCAGCGATTCGCTGGAAATCCTCAGCGGCCGCAATATAACGATTTCGTGCGATCCCCCTATGCAAATCCAGTACGACGGCGAGGTTCCGGGGCTTTCCACGCCGCTTAACGCACGTGTTCTGCCTGGCGCCGCACGCTTTCTCCTGTGTGAGCAAGCGCAACTTGTCTTCTCCGATTAAGAAAATCGAGCACCGAGCTTACTTAGCGTCCGCTTCGGGTGCGCGCTCGGCAATCCACTTTTTGTAGTTTGCGTTGCGCTTCATCTGGATGCATTCCAAAACAAACGAGAACACCATGGCAAAATAGACCATGAGCTTTTCCATATGCATGCCCATAACCTCGATACCGCTGTTGATACCCAACGAATCGACGAAAAGCAAAACGCCAATAACGGAGATGAAAACAAGCGCCAATATCTTCATCTCAACATGCGCGTTAATGAATTCGGAGATGGTATCGATGAACACCATCATCAAGATGATGGCCAACATGACAGCAATGATCATGATGATCAAATGATCGACCAAACCAACAGCTGTGATAACCGAGTCGATGGAAAACACCACATCCATGACCATGATGGTTGCCACGACTCCCACCAAGTTGAGGGAACCTTTGGGCTGCTCGCCTTCGGGAGCGGCAAGTTCTTCTTTCTCCTCAGTCAAAGCAAGAACATCGCGAAGCTCGGCAATGCCCTTGTAAATCAAATATGCCCCACCCGCAAACAAGATGATGTCGCGCACCGAGAAGCCATGTCCCCAAAATCCCAGATCGATCACAAACAGCGAATCGGTCATGTGCGTGAGCCACGAAGCAACCGAAAGGAAGAGCGCACGCGAGACAAACGCCCCCGCAAGGCCGAGGATGCGGCCGATATGCTGCTGGTTTTTAGGGAGGCGGTTAGTGGTGATACTGATGAAGACGATGTTGTCCACGCCGAGCACGATTTCCAAAAAGATAAGCGTCACCAAAGCGATCCATGCCTCAGGAGTGGCGAATACCGAAATGTCCATAGTCTCCTCGTTTCTTTCGCGTTGCGCTACGATTCGTCAGCTCGATAAAAAAAGACTCATGGCGTGAACGCGTTTCCACCGAACGCAAACACGCCATGAGTCTCGCCAATTAAGCCATGCCAGGCAGCAAAAAGGCTGCTACCACGATGTTGACATGGCACGCTCACGCGCCAACTACTCCCCCACGGGTTCTAGCATCCTATCATGAATGCCGCATTATGGGCAATGCTATAATGCGCACAGCATCCAAATACAAGGAGAAGCACATATGCCAAACCTTTCTCAGATGGTTGAGAATTTTCTGCATCCGCAGCCGCTCGACTACACCAAACGCAGCGGCAACGTGATGTTTCTTGACGACAGGGGCCTCAAGCGTCCGCAGAAAATGCCTCTGTCGCAAAAGATCATTGCCGGCGCATTGGTCGTAGCGGGCATCGCCATAGGCGCCTTCATCCTGAACAGCACCGTATATGAAGCAGCTCGTCAATCGGCGCTCTCACAAGAAAGCGTTGAGACGAATATCCAACGCGAAGCATCGATCGTATCGCTTCCGCAGCTTGCAAACATCGCAAACGTGAGCGACGACGACCTCAAGACGAACATCAAAGCACAAGGATTCACTGTCTACGATGCCACCACCGACGGCGATTCGGGCATAAGCATCTACAAGCTGCCTGCCGACGTCTCGCTTGCCGACGCGGGCATTCTTTACGCTCGCGGGATATCCAGCCTCACGGCCTCGCAAGCCACGCTTTTGCTGAACGGCTCATGGCAGCTTTCAACTAGCCACGAAGGATCGAACACCGTCGTCATGCGCTATGCCGATTTCCAATCGACCTCAACCGAATCCGCCCTTTCGGCCGTTATGAACCAGGAGGGCATCACCGCTGCCGATGTCGGTGATAGCGGAACCGATGATTCGGGCAACACCTATAGAGCCGGAACCATTGAGATCGCCGACAAAACCTACAACTGGCGCGCATCGGCTATCGAACTCGATAAACTTTACGATATCAAGGGCATGCCCGACGCCTACTATGTAGGCTTGCGCTTAACCGAAGCTTCTTGATCGATAAAGAAAGCGTAAATGAAAAGCCCCGGAGCAATGCTTCGGGGCTTTAAGTTTCTGCTGGAGGCGACGCCCGGATTCGAACCGGGGGTGAAGGCTTTGCAGGCCTCTGCCTTACCACTTGGCCACGTCGCCAT
>CAKTUD010000004.1 GCA_934617425.1 uncultured Eggerthellaceae bacterium
GGTCGGGATGACAGGATTCGAACCTGCGACATCCTGCTCCCAAAGCAGGCGCGCTACCAAACTGCGCCACATCCCGATCAAATCAGCGTGCAAGATTATAACAGAAATAATGGCGCTTGCCTAGATGCGATTCATTTGGGCAAGGCAAGTGCTGTACCAGTGATCGGTATTGGGTGGGCAGTACTTTTTCGCTGCTTCGTAGGTAAGCGTGTAACCGTAGCCTCGTGCCAAGCCCGCAACGTGGCTGTTGATGGCTTCTTCCCATGAGCCCCAGCTCACCGAACCCCAGCCCCAGGCGTTATGCGAGGCGAAGCAATATGCGCCGCAGCTGCTTTCGACATACGAGATGGCCGGAGACCAGCGCGGATCGACGCCATAGGTCCATGCAGCGCGCGCGAACGCCGCCCCTTGACCAGCGAGGGGCGTGCCTGCTAGATAGGCGTCGATGCGGCTGCTCCATTCGGCGATGAAACGGTCTTCGTCAGAGGTCCAATCGGCGGTATCGGTCGCCGCGCCGCCGCCGGTTTCGGTTGGGGATTCAACTTCGCTCCCATCTGTGCTTGGGCCTTCGTCTGCATCGCTGCCTGCTTCATCGTCGTTGCCCGATGATGCGCTCGAGCTTGCTGCGGAGGACGTCGCGGCGGCCGCTTTCGCTTCCTCGGCCTGGCGTTTCGCTTCTTCGGCGGCTTGACGTTGCGCTTCGACGCGTGCGGCCTGCGCCTCGGCGAGTGCGGATTGCGCGGCGTCTGCCTGCTTGTCAGCTTCGGCTTTGTCGGCCTCGAGGGCTTTTTGCGCCTGGGCGAGCTCGTCTTGCATCGCGCTTAAGGCCTCGACTTCATTCATGTTGACGCGCGTCACGGTGTTGAAGTAGTCGACGCGCGTAATGAAGTCGCTAAAGCTGGTGGAAGCCAAGATGATGTCGACGATGGTGGCGGTGCCTTGCTGCGATTTGTAGAGTTCGACAAGTGCCGCGTTTGCGCGCTCTTGCTGCGCGGGAAGCTTTTCTTGCAGCTCTTCGATCGCGGCGGCGTTTTGGGCTATCGCTTGCTCAAGTTCGCCGGCGCGCTCAACGGCCTCGTTGTAGGCGAGCGCGCTGTTCTCGATACGCTGCTGGAATTCGTCTGCTACGGGGCTGGTATCGATGTCTTCAGCCAGGGCTTTCGTCGGCGCAACCCCGGCAGTAAAAGCGGTTGCAAGCATCAACGCGAGAACGCTGCGCAGCGTGATGCCTGCCCCGTTTTGAAAGATGCCGTGTTTTGATTTGAATGCGTTTGGCATATGGCCGTCCTCGGCTTGTCGGATTCATTCATTATAGGGGCTTGCCGCGCGTCGTTCGGCCCATCCATTAAAAGGGCGCAGGTTCGCTGCTTATTCAAATGTTGCGTTGGCGCCGTGCTAAAATATCGCCTGATACGCATTTTTGCGTTGGTGCGGGCTCCTTGCGAACCGCGCCAGCCACACGAAGCGCGGGGCATCATCAGTTGCCGCGCAAGAAGGAGTTGTCTTCATGTCCAAGGGAACCTATTCCATCACCACGCCTATCTATTATGTGAACGCGGCGCCGCATCTGGGAACCGCCTACACTACCGTCGCAGCCGACACGGTGGCGCGCTACCAGCGCATGAACGGCTACGACGTGGCTCTTGTCACCGGCATGGACGAGCATGGCCAAAAGGTCGCCGAAACCGCCGAAGCCCATGGCATGTCGCCGCAGGAATGGTGCGATTCGATGGAGCCCGCTTTCCGTGATGCATGGGATCTGCTCGACATCTCCTACACCGATTTCGTGCGCACCACCGAGCCTCGTCAGACGCGCACCGTGCAACAGTTTTGGCAGAAACTCTATGACGCTGGCTATCTGTACAAAAGCGCATACGAAGGCTGGTACTGCGTTCACGAGGAAACCTATTACGCCGAAAGCGACCTCGAGAAAAACGAGGAGGGCGAGTTCGTGTGTCCCGATTGCAAGCGCCCTGTGCGTCGCATGTCGTCGGGCGAGGAAAACTGGTTTTTCAAGCTTTCCGATTTTCAGGAGCCGCTGCTCAAGTTCTACGAAGAGAATCCCGATTTCGTGCGTCCTGCGACGCGTAAGAACGAGATCGTGTCGTTTGTGAAGGGCGGCTTGCAGGATCTCTCTATCAGCCGCTCTACGTTCGATTGGGGTGTGCCGTTCACCTTTGACGAGGGTCACGTTGCCTACGTTTGGGCCGATGCGCTGTTGGCTTACTTCACCGGCTTCGGGTATGCCGACCCCGATCGCGGCGATGAATTTGAGCGTCGTTGGCCTGCGCAGTATCACTTCGTGGGTAAAGACATCACGCGTTTCCATTGCGTGATTTGGCCTGCGATGCTTATGGCAGCTGGCCTGCCTGTTACCCACACCGTATTCGGACACGGTTTTTTGCTCACCAAGGGCGAGAAGATGTCGAAGTCGAAGGGCAATGGCATCATGCCGGCCGATCTCGTGAATGTATACGGCGTCGATGCATACCGCTACTATTTCATGAGCGATGTCCAGTTCGGTCACGACGGAAACATCTCCATCGAGCGCATGACCCAGGTTTACAATGCCGATTTGGCCAACACTTGGGGAAACCTGGTAAGCCGCGTTACCAACATGACCAAAAAGTATTATGACTTCAAAGTGCCGCAGGCTCCCGAGGGCGCGGAGAACAACCCGTTGCGCGAGATTTCCGATGGCCTGTATGCCGAATACGATAAATGCATGGCCGAGGTTGATTTCACGGGTGCTGCAGCTGCGGTTCAAAAGCTTGCCGCCCGCGTGAACCTTTATGTGGAGGAGTCGGCGCCGTGGAACTTGGCAAAATCCGAGGAAACCGCGGGTGAGCTTGCTGCTGTTATCTACAATGCGCTCGAGGCGATTCGCATCATCGCGCTGTATATGGCGCCGTTCATGCCCAATACTTCGTCCGAGGTTTATCATCGCTTGGGCTTGGGTGACATCAAGGAGATCACCGAGATCGAGGCTGCGACCGCTTGGGGCCAACTCCCTGTCGGCAATCAGGTCGAAATCGGCGAACCGCTGTTTCCGCGTTTGGATGTCGAGTCCATCAACTTGGGCATGGATTGATCGATGCCCGAAGGATTCGATCAGCCGGCGTTTGCCGATGCATTGTTTAGACAGAAGCGCAAACACGGGAAGTTCCGTTTTGTCGAGCCGCCGCGTCTGAAGGGGTTTGTTGCCGACACCCATGCGCACGTGCATCTGTTGGATGACCCGCCTTTGGCGTTTGCGCGTGCTGCGGCATGGGGGATCGACTATGTTTGCAACATCGTCGATATCTACGGTGGCGAGCCGGCGACATTCGATCGCATAGACGGTTGGTTGGATGAGGCGCCTGCGCGCTTGCCTCAGCTGTTGGCTTGCTCTCGTGAGGTTGCCCTGGCTGGTGGCGATGAGGCCACCGCCTCGCATTTCCCGGAGAAAGCCGACCTTCAGACGTTTTTGCCGGGCGTTGACGGTGCGGCTCCGATGCCGCGCGTGCGCTTGGCGGTGGGGTGCCACCCCCACAACGCGTCGCACTACGACGATGCGATGGAGAAAGAGCTGCGCGGTCGTCTTGCCGACCTGCGTGTATGCGCGATTGGCGAGATAGGTCTCGATTATCATTACGATCTTTCTCCACGTGATGCTCAGCGAGAGGTTTTCAGGCGGCAGATTCGTCTTGCACATGAGACGGGCTTACCCGTTGCGCTGCATGTCCGCGAGGCACACGACGAGGCTTTTCGGATTTTGGAGGAAGAGGGTTTTCCCAAGGCCGGAGTGCTTCTTCATTGCTTCGACCTCGATTGGGGCACGCTCGAGCCGTGGATCGGTCGCGGTTGCTACGTGGCGCTTGGGGGTGCGCTCACCTTCAAGCGATGCGAGGATACGCGTGAGGCGGTTAGGCGCGTGCAGCGCGATCGGCTGCTGACTGAGACCGATTCGCCTTATATGGCGCCCGAGCCGTTGCGCGGCATGGCTTGCGAGCCCATGCACGCGATTTTCACGGCGGCATGCATGGCTGAGGTTTTGGGATGCGAAACCCCCGAGCAGCGTCGCGATTTGCTTGCGCAGCTTGATACGAATGCTCGTGGGCTGCTCGATCGTGCACCCACGGCATGGCAGCTTGAGCATGCGTCGTCTGCTCAAGTGGGTTAAGAATCGAATACTGACCTGCGTTTTTTTGCGCGGTTTTAGCAAGGTGGAAGATGAAACGACTGATCATAGTGGGTTCCCCCCGATCGAATGGTCGAAGTGCCCGTTTGGCCGAAACGCTTTTCGAAGCATGCATCGACGAATGCCCCGATGACGAGGTTTCGTTGGCTCCTGTGTCCGAGCTCGAGATAGCGCATTGCGATGGATGCGACGGATGCCGCGCGAGAGAGGGTCACGAATGCGTGGTTGACGACGATATGGGGGAGATTCGCGAGATCATGGACGAGGCCGACGAGCTCGTTGTGGTTTCCCCGGTGTATTTCTCGGGCGCTCCGGCGCCGTTCAAGGCTTTGCTCGACAGATGCCAGCCCTATTTTTGGACATGGGAGCGCGGCGGGGTGCGGCGTCCTATGACTTTGCACATCGTCGGCGAGGGCACTAACCCCAATGGCTATGATGCGCTTATCGACGAGGTGCGCTCGGCTTTCGCCGTTGCGGGCTTTTCCCTTGAGCATATAGTCGACTGGGTTGGCAAGATCTCCGAAGACGGCGAGATAACGGCCGAAGGCGACGAGTATGTTCCTCAGGGCCGCGAGGTGAGGTTTGCGCGCATTGACGCAAACGATATCGAGAACGTGCACGTTATTCACGAGGAAAATCTACGACAGGCACGCAAAGCAAAGAAGCGGCAGGCAGCCGTGCATCAAGGGCCGTCGAGACAATCCGAGGCGAGCTTGGCAGGGAGCCAGACTGCGAAAAAATCACCCACTGCCGCGAAGGGCGCTTCGGGACCTGCTAACGATCGGGGCTCCGCAAAACAAGCCGCGAAACCGCAGCTCAACATTCATAGTGTGCCGAAAAACCAGCCGAAGAAAGCTTCTGCGAAGCCTGCTAAGCGTTCTGGAGGGGGCGGACGCCGTGGGTAGGCTCTCTTCGCTGGCGGCTGTGGGGGCAACGCGTGAGGCTTTGCAGGCGCACGGTTTGGCTACCAAACATGCGCTCGGGCAGAATTTCCTAGTAAACGACGACGTTATCAAGAAGATCGTCGCTTTGGCTGCGCTCGAGCAGGACGATTTCGTGTTGGAGGTTGGGCCGGGCATCGGAACGCTCACCGAAGCTCTTCTGAAATGCTCCGGCGCCGTCGTTTCGGTGGAGCGTGATCGCGATTTGCCTGCTGTTCTTGAAGAGACGCTGGGGGCTTGGTCCGACCGTTTCGCGCTTGTGCAAAAGGATGCCTTGGAACTTGCGCTTGACGACATCGATGTCGCTCGCGCGAGCATCGGCCGGCAAGGGCGTGCGTTGCCCAACAAGTTCGTCGCTAACTTGCCTTATGCGGTTGCTGCCACCATAATCCTCGATTTTTTCCAGCGCTTTGATTTTCTGGAGAGCGCGACCGTCATGGTGCAGCGCGAGGTAGGCGAGCGCATAATGGCCGTGCCGGGTACCAAGAACTACGGGGCTTACACGGTTAAGCTGGGGTTGTATGCGCGCTCGGTCGATAAATTCAGCGTTTCGCCGGGGAATTTCTTTCCGCCGCCGCATGTCGAGAGCATGGTCTTGCGCCTTGATCGCGCTGTGGTTGCAGGCGAGGACGGCGTGGCTCTCTCCCCTGACGAGATAGCTGCTGCAGCGCTCGCGGCCGATGCGGCGTTCGCGAGCAGGCGCAAGACCATCGCCAATTCGTGCAAGACGTATTTTTCCGGGCGGGGCGCTGCTGCGGTTGTCGAGGCTCTGCCAGGGATTTTCGAGCAGTGCGGTATCGAACCCGCTCGTCGGGGGGAGACCCTTACGCAGGCGGAATTCATTCGTCTTGGAAGGGCGTTGCTGGCGTTGGGGTAGGCCGGCTGTTGTCTATATGAGGTCGCAGATCGCGGTTATCGATGCCGAATCGGGCTCTGATGTGCCGTTTTCATGATGTAGTTGACTGCCGTGGTAAACTTTCGACGGTTATTTTCGTTTCGCCTAGAAAGAAGTTGCAATGGATTTGGAGCAGCAAGCGAATCTTATCAACACCATTCATGACACGCTGAGCAATTATGTGAATCAGCGTTTGGAAGTGCGCGCCAACATGGGCCGTTCGAAGATCGTTGAGAGCGTGGGGACGCTTACTCAGGTGCATCCGCGTCTATTCATCATGGAGGTCGATCGCAAGCGCGGGCGTACTGCTCGTCAATCGTATCAATATGTGGATGTTCTTACCGGTGCCGTTGAGCTTTCGCGCAACGGCGAGCCGATTTTCGACGAACCGTTTATCCCCTCGGTCGAAGAAGACGAGGGCGCGATGCCGGTTGATTCTGCAGAAGATGCCGAGGAGGTTCACGAGGAGATTCTCGCATAGATTAGGCTTGCGGCTACGACGCCGGACGAGCTGAGCTCTTGCCGACCTCGCTTAAGTTTGAGGCAGAAAACGACGGAAATCTTTTGAAGAGACGAAAGTCGATTGACAAAAGCATCGTTTAATCTCAAAATACAACCTTGCGCAAGCGCATACATGGGGATGTAGCTCAGCTGGGAGAGCATCACGTTCGCAACGTGGGGGTCGTGGGTTCGAATCCCATCATCTCCACCATGTAAAAACAGCAGGTCGGGGCGTATGTCCCGACCTGCTTTTCTTTTAAAAGGTAACGCTGAAACCTTTTTTGAAACCCTTTCGGCCTATCCGAGCATCTGCAAGAGGCTCCGGACGGCCGCCGTCTCCTCGACTATCCGCCCATGCTCGTAGCCCCATACCTTCTCCATGCCGGACGGGACCTCCGCCCCTCCGCGCTTGGCCTCCGATATGAGGTCCGTAGCCATGTCGTGGAGCTTGTCGGCGTGACCTAGTTCCTGATTGGCCATCTCGGCGAACGTGCGGGCGTCCTGTGCCCTCTCCAGGTCCTTGGCGAGCAATGCGCGCTTGGCGTACTTCCTCGCCCCGTCGACCTCGTCGTGGACCATGCACGACAGCTCCGCGATGCGCTCCATGCTAGGCCACCCTCTCGATGACCAGGGAGGCGCTCGATACCGAGGTCTCGACGCTCGACGACCCGGCGAGGATGGCCATCACGCTGAACGGCGAGCGCAGCACCTGGTACGAGTGGGACGGCTGGATGTTCGTCATGGTCCCCTGACCCGGCTCGACAAGGCGAGAACCCGCTTCGGCGGGCTTCTTTTTGCTCGGAAATATAGCCGAATCCCTAGACACTATATAGGTATTATGCTATAATATAGACATCGAAAGGAGGTGAGATGGAAAATGAAAAAGTTCCGGCTGGAGCTTGAGTTCAAGAAATTCGTAATCTGGTTCGCCGTCAGATTCAAATAACTCAAGCGGGGCTGCCCGAGGGGGCGGCCCCAACCGGAACGCTTGGTCCATCTTACCACGGAAGGAGGGCGCCATGCCAGTCAGCGAGGCCCAGAAGAGGGCGAGCGCCAAGTACAAGCGCGACAAGGTGAGGAACGCCATAGTCGGGTTCTACCCCGCAGAGGCCGACCTGTGGGAGCACCTGCAGGCGCAGCCCAACAAGGCGGGCTACATCAAGGAGCTGATACGCCGCGACATGGAGGGAGGCGAGTAAAACGGAACGCCCCGCCGAAGCGGGGCGTTCCGTTAGCCGGCAGCTAACCCGCGAGCCTCCTGGCCATCTCGTCGACCACCTTGGCGGCTATCTCCGACGCGTCGGGCTGCGCAGCCGGCTGCGGGTCGGTCGCCGTCCCGCCCGTGCCGTCCGCCTTCCCGTTGTAGTGCAGGGTGCAGTCCCAGGGGTAGTCGTAGTAGGCGTGCACGGAGGACTCCCGGCCCGTCTGGTCGCCCACCTCGCCGTCGGCCCCGCCCGTCTCCGAGCACGAGAACTCGGCCAACAAGTCGGGGTCGGCGCAGGTGCACACGGACGCGCAGGTGGACCAGATAGCCAGGAGCATCGAGGAGTTCGGGTTCAACGACCCCGTGGGCGTGTGGGACGGCCCCGCGGGGACGGAGATAGTGGAGGGCCACGGGCGCGTGCTCGCGGCGCAGAGGCTCGGGATGGGCTCCGTCCCGGTGGTGAGGCTCGACCACATGAGCGACGAGCAGCGCAGGGCGTACACCCACGTCCACAACCAGACGACGATGAGCACCGGGTGGGACGACGCGGAGCTGGCCGCCGACCTCGCCAGGCTCTCCGAGTTCGACTTCTCGGAGCTGGGCTTCGACATGGACGCCCTGGGGGCTCCGGAGGAGGGCGGCGACGGCGCGGACGCCGACGAGGTGCCGGAGTTGGACGATTCCGAGCCGCCCACGGCGGAGCGGGGGCAAGTGTGGGGCCTCGGGGAGCACAGGCTCATGTGCGGGGACTCGACGTCGGCCGAGGACGTCCTCATGCTGATGGGGGGGTGGAGGCCGACCTGCTGCTGACGGACCCGCCTTACAACGTGGCTTACGAGGGCAAGACGGCCGATTCGCTCACCATAGAGAACGACAGCATGGCCGACGACGATTTCAGGGCGTTCCTGCGCAGCGCCATGGAGGCGGCGGACTCCGCGATGAAGCCCGGCGCGGCGTTCTACGTCTTCCACGCCGATTCGGAGGGATACAACTTCCGCGGGGCGTGCCGCGACGTCGGGTGGCCCGTGCGCGAGTGCCTTGTGTGGGCGAAGAACTCCATGGTCTTAGGCAGGCAGGACTACCAGTGGAGGCACGAGCCTTGCCTTTACGGCTGGAAGCCGGGAGCCGCCCACAAATGGCGCTCCGACCGCTCGCAGACCACGGTCATGGAGTTCGACAAGCCCACCGCGAGCAAGGAGCACCCGACGATGAAGCCCGTGGCGCTCTTCGAGTACCTGATGGGCAACAGCTCGGACAGGGGGGACGCCGTGCTCGACCTGTTCGGCGGCAGCGGGACGACCCTGATAGCCGCAGAGGAGCTGGGGCGCAGGGCGTTCCTCATGGAGCTCGACCCGCGGTACTGCGACGTTATAATCAGGCGCTGGGAGGAGCTTACGGGCAAGAAAGCCGAGCTGGTGGGATAATCCACAGGTGAGGAGCAACGCAGATAAAGGGAAAGCCCCGGAAGGGGCTTTTCTCGTTAGAGTCGGAACGTCTCCATCATCTATGGCGCTCGTTTACGAGCGATGCGGCGAGGCTCCGTATCTTCGCCATGACGTCAGGCATGCGCGAGCCTCGCGTCCTCTTCGGCTATGCGGCGCTCCAGGTAGTCGCGCTCCTTCTCGAGCCGCCTGTTCTCCTCCAGCGCGTTCAGGTACTCGCGCATCAGGTCCTCGGCTCTTTTCTCGGCGTCGTCCATGGCCGTTCTCCTAATCGTCGGGAAGGGCCAGTATGACGCTCTCGCACAGCCTGCCGTAATCGTTCAGGCCGTCGTCGGCGAGTCCGTGCAGCTGCATCTCGTCGGACATGCGCTCGTCGATGGCGAAGTACTCGTCATCGGTCAGGCCCTCGAAGTCCGTGGGGAGGTCGAAGCTGGAAAGCAGCCCCTTCTGGCGGTTCGTGAGCGAGACGGCCTCACCGTTCCTGTTCGTCCACGCCATACTTCCTCCTTTCGCGCTTGCCTGTCTTGTACGTCGTTATTATAACCCCCGTGTCCGGGTTGACGACGACCGTCGCGTCTCTTCCCACGAGTTTCTGCGCGCGCCTGCCGAGCTCGTCGGTCTTCGGATCGAATGTGTGCAGCGGGTTCGCGATGGCGTCGTCGACCTGCTTCGACGTCACGCCGCGCTCGGCCATGCGCTCTTGCGCATGCTTGCTCTGAAGGGCGCTGCGCAACGCTTCTTGCTGTTCGGCCTTCTGCATGCGCCGGAAGGCGTTGCCGTCGGTTCCGCGCCTCTCCAGCTCGGTGGAGAGTGCTTTGCGCGCTTGGTTCTCGGACATGCTGCGCTTCTCAAGCTGCGCCTTCACGCTCGGCTGGTCGAAGAACTCGCCCATGGTGCGCCCGCTGCTGTCGTATTCGGCTACGGGCTTCCCGGCCTTCCACTCCTCGTAGGTTACGTCCTCGGGGAGCCTGCTCCACCTGTCGGCGGAGTCCTGGTCCACGCCCTCCACGGCGTACGCCAGCGTGCAGCGGCAGTTGCTCACCTCCGCCCCCGGCCCCTCGGGGTCGCCCGGGTAGCGCAGGCCGTTGGAGAACTTCTCGCCCATCCCCGCCTTCTCGCCGTCCAGGTGGCGGTGGCTTGAGCGGGTGCGCAGGTCCAAGGTGGCCAGCCACTCCTTGCGCACGCGTATCCCCATGGCCTCGGCCCGGAAGCCGGACGCCGCGCGCCCGGCGTTCTCGGCGGCGGTGACGCTCGTGCGGGCGACCCTCGCGGCGCTCCTCGCGTCCATGCCCGTCACCTGCGAGAGGCGGGCGGATATCTTCGGGATGGGCTCGCCGAGCAGCACGCCCTGCGCCACCGCCGCGTGGATGTGGGAGCGGTCCCACCTGAGCTGCTTGGGGACGTCTAGGCTCGGCTTGGGGAGGTACAGGTCGGCGCTCTTGAGCAGGACGCCGACGGTGCCCGCGTCGAGCATCGCCCACGCCGTGTCGTAGCCCGCGGCCGCGTCCACGCAGTAGGCCGCCCAGTTTGCGTTCTCGGCGGCGACGGCGGGGAGCGCCGCGCCGACCTCGGACAGCGCGCCCTGCGCCGCCTCCGCGTAGAGCGCGGCCATCTCGTCGAGCAGCGCGGCGTAGCGCTCCCCGGCCGTCATCCGCGCGGCGCGCCAGCCCCTGTAGCCGGCCTCGGATAGCTCGCCGGCCTCCACCAGCCCGCGCTTCGCCTCGTCCGCCTCGCGGAACCGCTCCAGGTGCTCGTCGAGCATGCCGCGCGCCTCGTCCTCGGCGGCCTGCAGGATGGCCTCCTGCCGCCGCCTGACGTCCCCTATCGCGCCCTCGGCGCACTCGTGGCCGTGGTCGTCCATGCGCTAGGCCCCCACCACGCGCACGCCCCTGGGCTTGGAGCGGGCCTGCTCGTCCTCGCCATCGTCGCCCGCCTCGGGCTGCTCGCCGTACTTGGCCTGCATTGCGTTGGCGGCGAGCTCGGGCGGCAGCGACGACATGCGCTCCTCGTCGTCCTCGCGCCTGCGCTCCAGTATCTGCTCGACCTCGTCGGGGGTGACGTTGGGGAGCTTGCGCAGCACCGTCTCCTCGTCGAGCCACTGCGCCTCCATGGACACGGTCTCGACCTGCTCCTTGACGTTGCTGATGCGGTTGCGGGTGAACACGGGGACGTCCTCTATGCCCTGCAGCGCCAGGAGGTCCATGATGCCCTCGCGCATGCAGCGCTCGAACTCGTCGGCCTCCTCGTCCATCGGCTGGTAGGCGGCGTCTATGTGGTCGTTCGTGGCCCCCGCCGCCACGGCGTGGACGTCGAGCGCGCCGAAGCCCTCGTAGAGGTCGTCGCGTATCTGCTTGAGCACGGCGCGGCGCGCCTCGTGCGGCACGTCCTGCGTGTACGGCTCCACCTTCACCTCGTCGCCGTTCCCGACGCTCGCCACGTGGGTGAGCTTCAGGCGGTCGCGGAAGGCGGACAGGTCGGCGTCGGTCATGCCGCCCGCGCCGCTCACTGAGCCGTCGCGAGACGGCTCTTTTATTTTCCGGGAGAATCATGGACAAACCGTTTAAGACGATAGGCGAGCAGGTTTCCCTTCTCGAATTGCGGGGCATGGAAATAGACATCGACGCCGAGACCCTGTTGATGAGGAACGGCTACTATTCCATCGTCAACGGGTATAAGGACCCGTTCATCGACGCCAACGCCACGAACGCCGCGGGGGACGACAGGTTCAGGCCAGGCACGAAGTTCTCCGATCTGTACTCGCTCTTCTGCTTCGACCGCGATCTACGCGAAAGAACTTTCCACTACCTCATCCGCGCGGAGGCGACCATGCGCACCGCGTGCTCCTACGTGTTCTCGGACCGCCATCGGGGGCCCGGCACGTACCTCGTCCAAGGCAATTTTGCCACGGAGGAGGAGTACGCCGCGTGCGGCATGAAGAACTACATGTTCAACATGCAGACGCTGCACGACCACCTCTTCAAGACGCTGAACAGGAGCCGTTCGCAATCAATCGTCCATTACCGAGAAGAACACGGGGACGTGCCGCTCTGGGTGCTCGCGACGGACCTGTCGTAGGTTCGAATCCCATCATCTCCACCATGTAAAAACAGTAGGTCGGGGCGTATGTCCCGACCTGCTTTTCTTTTCGCATCTCTAGAGTGCGAACGGATCGGCTTCGTCCACCTGGTTTTGCCTTAGCTGCAAAAGTTGGGCCACCAAGGCGGTGTCGGATTCTTCTGCTGCCCTATCGGTTACTTTGGTCAGGGTTTCGCTGTCAAGAACATTGGTGGAAACCAGCTTGGTTAGGCCTTCCATATAGCTACGTTCTCGAAAGATTTGGCAGACCATCCATATTTTGTCACGGAGAAACGAGATGAAGCGCTCGCGCATGGCATCGCTTAACAGCAGCGGATCGGCTAGGCGTTCAAGCATAAGTCTGTAACGCAGGTAGTGATTGTTTTGGTTGAGCAGCGCGTGGTCCATTTCGTTCATTATGCGTGCTGGTTCGATTCTCTCGGTGCGGAACATCCGCACCACGGCATTGAGGCCCGCTTCGTTTCGTGGAGGATGCAGGTCGAGGATGCTATGGCCCTCGATGGCGGGATCAAGTCTTATTGCGATGCGGCGCGGCGGCTCGCTGAATGCAAGAGCTGATGCGCCCAAACGGCGCACGTTACCAGGAATGACGAGTTCGTCAAGCGTCGATACGTTTGCGAAGGCCATGGGAGCGATTTCCGTGATTGTTTCTGGCAGGACGACATTTGACGAAGGGCCGATATAGAGCAGCGCCGTATCGCCCCCGTCGTGCGCCGCGTTTCGCGCGCAGAGCACATCGGACTCCAGATAGAAAACGGGGTTTTCGGGGTCGATGCTCACTTCGCATAGGTTAAGCGATCGCCCGCCGGTCCACATTTCCGATCGCCCGCCGCCGTCGGCAACCAAAGCGCAAGTGCCGATATGCGTGCATTTTGCCGGTATGTGGATGGATTCGATGCACGATCCGAAGAAAGCCCAATCTTCGATGGACTCGATTGTTTTGGGCAGCATGACGTGTACGAGGTTCTCGGCTGCGCTAAACGCAGAGTCTTCTATACGCTGCACACCTTCGGGTAGCGCTATCATCTCGAGGTTGGCATTACCCGCGAAAGCCAGGCGACCGATCGCCACCGTGCCGTCGATGACGCGATAGGTGCGCGTCGTGCATTCCGCGGCGTCCTCCAGTATGTAGCCATCTGGGGTTTCGCGGTATACGACTCCATCGCGCGTGAAGGTCGTACTCTCATATGCGAGCGCAGGCGTCTCGGACGCTTTGGACGAGACGCCCGCGCTGCTTTGTGGGCCTGCATTTTTGAGGGAGGCTTCGTTGTCAGGTTCGCTTTTGTTCAAAATGCCTCCAGCTTGGCTTCGATCGCAATTCGAATCCAGTGTAGCAAAGACGAGAGCGGGCTTGGTTGCTTCGCGTATCTCAAACCAAAATACTTGTCATGGTTGAAGAGGGTAAAACGGCTCTGCTGAAGAGGCGCTGGCAAGGGATGCATTACGGGCGAGCGCGCGCTTTCGAGTATACTTGATTCTTTTGGCGTAATTGGGGAATCGGCTTCGTGCGGGCCGTCTTCGTTGCGTTTCGGCTCATAATCATAGCGTTTGAAACTCGGGCTGCGGGCGATGCCGGCTCGTGGGGCATTCTGCCCAAGCGCCGCGGCGCCGGGATGGAAGGAACCTATGAACACTAAGACCAAAAAACGCATGATGGCCGTGACCGGCGTTATCGTAATCGTCCTTATTTTGGTGCTTGCTTTCGTGGGCGGAAGCTCCGCTGCTAAAACGACTACGGTCGGGGAGGCTTTGTCGGGCGGTTTGCAGGATGCCAAGATTAAGGTTTCGGGCAATGTTGTTGCCAACTCGTTCGATATCAGCGATAACGTCCTCTCGTTTTCCATTTACGATGCCGATGCCGATCCGAACGCTGAAACCCAGCTAAAGGTGAGCTACGACGGCGGTGTTTCCGCCACCTTCGGCAACGACGTGGTGGCCATCTGCACAGGGCGCCTCGACTCCAACGGCGTGCTGCAATGCACCGAACTCGTAACCAAATGCCCCTCGAAATACGAAAACGCAACCGAGGCCTTAAGCATCGACAAGCTGCTTGACTACGGCGAGGATGTCTACGACAAGCCTGTGAAAGTTGCAGGCAAGGTTTCCGGCAGCCCCTTGGCGGTGGGAAACGAGCCGCGCTTTGTTGTAGAGGACGCCGATACGGGGGCTTCTTTGCCGGTTGAATTTGAGGGCGGCTTGTCCGCCGACGTTGCCGATGGCTCGTCGGTTGTCTTGACGGGTTCGCTTAGTGCGGCTGGTTCGTTCGTTGCTACGGATGTAGCTTTGGAGGGTTAAGCGAGGTTTTATGTCCACTGCTGGTTTTGCGTTTTTGTCGATAGCTCTTGCAGCAACGGTCGCGGCTGTCGTCTGCTTTCTTGCGGGTCGCGTTTTTGCGGAGAAGGCTCCTGAGCGAACTGCATTACTCAGGTGCGTGGGGCGTCTTGCTTCGATTGTCGCCGCGGTGTCGCTTTTCGTTTGCTGCGCGATTTTGGTCTACTGCTTTTTTGCCGGTGACTATTCCATTTTGTATGTGCTGCAGGAAAAGTCGTCTTCTACCAGCGACCTTGCTTGGCTGTATAAGCTTTCGGGCTTGTGGGCCGGTCGCGCGGGCTCGCTTTTGTTTTGGGCGTTTCTGATTTCGCTCTTCTCGCTAGTGCTGTGCATTCGCACGCGCAAGAACGCCGTCGCGCTTGATGACATGGCCATCATGGTGGTCGATGCAGTGCTGGTCGCCTTCTTGGGCGTGTTGGTATTTTCCGAAGGCAATATGCCGTTTGCACCCACCCCGTCGAGTTACTTCAACTCCGATGGGTCGCTTTCGGCTATGGCTTCGATGATGGGCATGAACACGCTGCTTGAGCACTGGGCCATGGCCATCCATCCGCCGGTGCTGTTTGTCGGGTATGCCGGCATGACGGTGCCGTTTGCATATGCCGTCGCCGCGCTTATCGTCGGCGACGCGTCAAAGACCTGGGTTGTCCGCGCTACTGGGTATACGCTTTTCAGCTGGCTTTTCTTGGGCGCGGGTATCGGCCTTGGCGCTGTATGGGCTTACGTGGTGCTTGGCTGGGGCGGCTATTGGGGTTGGGACCCGGTAGAGAACGCCAGTCTTCTTTCGTGGTTGGTGGGTGTGGCGCTTATCCATACATTCACGGTGTATCGCCAGCGTGGCGCGTTCAAGCGTTGGGCCATCATGTGCGCGTGCCTGGTCTTCGCTTTCGTTATCGTTGGCACTTTCATCTCCCGCTCGGGAATCGTCCAGTCGGTTCACGCTTTCGAGGGCGATCCTGTTTCGCTTGCGCTTTTCGGCGCGCTTATCGTCCTTTCGATTTCGGTGGGTATCGTGGGTCTCGCTATTCGTTGGAAGGGCTTCGCTTCCGATACGGCCGGCGGCGACGATGTCGAGAACATGGTTTCGAAAGATGCGGCCTATTATTTCAACAACGTGATCATGATCGTGTTCACGCTGCTGCTTACTTATATGACGGTTTCGTCTGCCCTGCCTGCATGGTTGCCGTTTGGCGGTCAGTCGTTGGGGAGCACGTCTTACGACGCCATTGCGCGTCCTTTGGGCGTCGTCTACCTTTTCATATTGGCGGTATGCCCCCTGCTTTCGTGGGGAAAGACGGATCGTGCCAGGTTCGTGGCTCAGGCTAAGGTGCCTGCGATCTGCGCAGTGGCGCTGTTCGCGTTGTTGCTGGTCTACTATCTCACGAACCTGATGCCTGCTTACGAAGCGATGCTTTCTGCCGGAACCTCCCAATCGACCACGCTTTCCGAAGCTGGTCCTGCGCCCTATTATATCGGCCTTTCCATTGTCGGATTGCTGGTGGCGTGCCTTCTGTTCTTCAACGCGCTGTTCATGGTTGGCCGGGGCGTGCGCGCCTATGCGCAGGAGCACGGAACCGGGGCGCTTGCCGCTATTGGAGGTGCGTTCCGCAGCGTTCCCTCGCGTTTCGGCGGGGCTTTGGCTCATGCGAGCATGGCTATCATCTTAGTGGGCCTCATCGGGTCGGCTATGTATGTCACCGAGAAGACAGGGTATCTTGCCTACGACGCCGAAACCGACACCGCTTCGCAGGAGTTCCAGATTCAGGATTTCACGCTTAAGTACGCGGGCAGCGATAGCGTTACCAATGATGCAAGCTATTCGGTGACATCGGGGGTAGCGTTTGACGTGTACAAAGGCGACGCCTATCTGGGCCAGGTTCATCCTTCGGTCGAGCAGAACATGATGACTCAGCAGCAGAAACTCAATGCGGGCGTTATAAGCTTGCCTCACGAGGATTTGTTCGTGGTGTATCGCGGCCTGAGCACTTCGGGCTCGCTTTCACTGGATGTTCGCGTCAATCCGCTTATCCAATTGGTGTGGGCGGGTTTCGCCCTCTTGATGCTCTCTGTGTTGTTGGCGCTTGTCGGCCGCACCGCGAAACCCGCGCGAATGGCTGTTGACAACAATGCTGACCCCGTTGCTGGCAAAGCCGACGGTGCGGGGAAGAACCAGACGGACGGGGAATAGATGTCCGTAGGACCACAGGGCGAGCTTGCTATTGAGACCAAGCATCTTTCGAAGGTGTTCGGCTCGCGCCGCGCCGTCGATGAGGTGAGTATCGCTATACCCAAAGGCGCATTCGTTTCGATTTTCGGCCCTAATGGCGCTGGCAAAACCACGCTTTTGCGCATGCTGTCGACGCTTGCACGTCCTACTTCAGGTGAGGCGCGGGTAATGGGCATCGATATCAAAGAAAACCCCGACGATGCCCGGGGGCATATCGGGCTGATCTCGCATCAACCCATGCTCTATCCCGATCTTTCCGCGGAGGAAAACCTCCTTTTGTATGCAAGACTCTATGGCGTGGAGAATCCCGAAACGCGCGCCGTCGATTTGCTGGATATGGTTGGGCTCAGGCATCGCCGTTTCGACGCGGTGCGTACGTTTTCGCGTGGCATGACGCAGCGAGTCGCTATCGCGCGGGCGTTGGTCCATGATCCGGATATCATCTTTCTCGATGAACCTTATTCGGGGCTCGACCCCCATGCTATCGACGTATTCGACCAGCTCATCGATGACATTCGCGACAAGCATACGTTTGTCATGGTGAGCCATGACTTGCAGAAGGGCTTCGCCATGTGCTCGCATGCGTTGGTGCTCTCGCGCGGCCGCGTGGTGGAATTTGCCGAAAAGAGCCAATTCGATTACGACGGGTTCTCAGCCCTTTATCGAGAGACTGTTGGCATGGGGGTGGCTTGACGGTGACGCGTCCATCGGCTTTCCGGCAATACAAGACGCTCCTGCGAAAGGATCTCGCGCAGGAGTTCCGCACGCATGACATGCTTATGTCCATGGGCTTATATGCCCTGCTGGTGATAATCGTTTATGGTGCCGCGCTTGCGCAAGTTGCGGCGAATTTGGATATTGTGCAGATGTCGGGCGGTCTTATCTGGTCCCTCATCGTCTTTACCTCGCTGTTGGGGCTCAATCGTTCGTTTGCGCACGAAAAAGAGCAAGGGTGCTTCGAGGGCATTTTGCTCGTGCCGCTTGACCGTTCGGTGGTGTATCTGGCAAAGGCAACTTCCAACCTGCTCTTTTTGCTTGCGGTTGAAGTTGTCGCGGTGCCGCTGTTCGCGTTTTTTTTCATGGCCACGGCGGCGCTGCCCGCATCGTTTGCGATGATAGTCGCACCGCTTTTTCTGGGAACGGTGGGCATTGCCGGCATCGGCACCATGCTTTCGACCATCACGGTGAATGCGCGTGGCAAGGACGTCATGCTTGCGGTGTTGTTCGTGCCGCTCATCTATCCGCTGCTGTACGCTTGCGTGACAGCTACCACCGCAGCCATTGTCGGTGGCGAATTCTGGATGGATTCGTTCGTTTTACCGCTTGTTATGGCCGGTGCTTACGATGTAATCATGCTGGCGTTGTGCTGGGTTCTGTATGATTTCGTCATCAGCGCCTGAGCACGATAGGCTAAAAATCGATGAATCGACGTTGGAGTTTCGAATGAACGATAAACCAAGAAAGGCTTCGAAGCAGCCTGAAGCGGGGCAATGGCCGGATCGTCTGGTAGTACCGGCGCTTATAGGGGGAGCGCTGCTTACCACCGTCGGCTTTTTGCTGGCGTTTTTGTGGGTTGGTCCCGTAAACGGCGCCGCCGTGAACGGCTTTGCGCTGGTGGGTGACCGCATGGTTGCCAACATGCAGCTGCTCTCGCAGAAGATATTCTATTTTCACATGCCCGTCGCCATCGCTTCGTTTGCGGCCATGGCTTTTGCCGCTTATTACGCTATTCGCTTTCTGGCCAGCAAAAACCAGCGCTTCGATACCTGTTCGCGCGTGGCGCTTGAGGTGTCGCTTTTGTTCGTGATCATGACCATGATCACAGGAGATCTTTGGACGCGTTTCGAGTGGGGCGTCTGGTGGACTTGGGAGCCGCGGCTTACCACCTATCTCATCTTGATGCTTATCATCATCGCGTGCTTCGTTTTGCGCAATGCCGTTGACGAACCCGAGCGTCGGGCGGTCTACACCTCGGTCGTCACCATCATCGCATTCGTCGACGTGCCTATTTGCATGATGATCACGCGTCTTATTCCGTCGAGCCTGCATCCCGTGGTTACGCGCGAGGGCGGCATGACGGGCGATATGGGTCTTACGGTTGGCATCATCGTTTTGGGAATGCTTCTTTTGGCGTTCGTTCTCTACCGTACGCGCTTTCGTCAGGTGCGCGTGGCCGAGCGCCTGCAAGCGCTGTCCGACCAGCTCGACGATTAGCCTGCCTGCTTGCGGATTAGAAGGGGAATGAAACATGGATCCGATTCTTCAGCAGATATATAGCACGATCATCCCGTCTGCACCGTTTTTGATTGCGGCTTACGCCTTGGTGTGGGTGGCGTTGCTTGTTTACGTTATCATTATGCAAAAAGGCCTCAAGGCGACGGAAAAGCGCCTTGCTCTTCTCGAAGAAGCGATCGAGGCAAAAGAGAATTAACGTCGTTTGACGCGGCTTTCCAACGGAGGGAAATTTATGAAAGCATTGATTCCTGCAGCAGGTTTGGGCACGCGTTTCCTGCCCGCTACCAAAGCTCAGCCTAAAGAGATGTTGCTGGTGGTCGATCGCCCCGTTATCCAATACGTGGTCGAAGAGGGCTTGGCAAGCGCGGCCGACGAGGTTGTTATCATCAACAGCCGCTCCAAGAAGGCCATCGAGGATCATTTCACTCCCGACCCTGCGCTTGTGGCAACCTTGCGTGCTCGTGGCAAGGACGCTTATGCCGATGAGGTTGAGCGTGTGGGCAACATGAATGTAAGCTACGTTTACCAAGAAGAGGCACTGGGCCTTGGCCATGCCATCTATTGCGCCCACGAGAAGACGGGCGATGAACCGTTCTACGTTCTTTTGGGCGACGTTATCGTTCCCGATTGCAAGATGCTGCCGCGCATGCAGGAGGTCTCCGACGCCCATGGCGGCGCAAGCGTGATCGCAGTCATGCCTGTCCCCGACGACCAGGTGCATCGTTTCGGCATCATTGCCGGAAACCAGGTTGAAGAAGGCGTATGGAAGGTCGATTCGCTGGTTGAAAAGCCCGCATTGGAAGACGCTCCGTCAAACCTTGCCGTGTTCGGGCGCTACCTGCTCTCCCCGCGCGTCATGGAGCTCTTGGCGACGGTCGAGCCTGGCGTTGGTGGCGAGATCCAGCTTACCGACGCTCTCGACGCCGTGCTCAAAGAGGAAGAGATGTACGCCTTGGTGGTTGATCCACAAGATGGCTTTGACACCGGCACCGTTGCCAGCTGGCTCGAAACCAACAATATCCTCTATCAACGGAAGAATTCCTAGCTTCTGCTTGCTTCGCCCCGTCGCGCGGATGGTCGACGGGGCTTTTCGCTTTTGCCGTCAAAGACCTTTTATCTGATTGCTGAGGTGCCGCATGCCTGATATCGCGTTGAGGTTCAACAAAGACATGCTTGTTCTTTCTGCTCCGATTGAGAACGTTCTTGCTCGTCAAGGAGTGAACGTGGCCGAGGACATGGAATACCAGATGCTGATGGAGCCCGAATCGATCCACGACGCCCTGCAGATGGAAAACGCCGCCGGCGCCCAGTGCCTCGTGCTGCCAACCGGCGGAATCACTGCGGCGCGTTTGGCGCACAAGCGTATGGACGGCCGCGCGGGTGATTTGGCGAATTCTGTTTGCGAAGCCGTGGCGTCGGTAAAGCCGCAGCATGTCTTGGCCGAAATCGGCCCCTGCGCTTTGCCGCTCGATCCGTCTTCGAAGGCATCGCTCAATGAACATCGAACCCAATACGCGCAGGCCGCGCGCGCTTTCGCCGGCAAGAGCATAGACGCTTTCTTTCTTAACGGGTTCACACGCAAGGATGATTTGATGTGCGCGCTCATGGGGCTTGCCCAGGTTTCCGATCTGCCCGTTTTCGCGTCGGTCGACGTCGATGCGGATGGCGCTACGCCGTATGGCGATGCGCTTGAGAACGTGGTATCCGTCATGCAAGAATACGGAGCTTCCGTTGCGGGCATTGCCACGGCGCTTGCCCCAAAGGACGCCGCCATTCTTGCGCGCCGATGCGCCAAAGCATGCGATATCCCTCTGTTGGTGCAGCTTTTCGTGCGCGAAGTGGCGCCGCGCCAATTTGAAGCGACCCCCGAGAATCCTTATTACCGCCCCGAAGAGATGATAAGCGCCGCTGCGTATCTCCATGCGAGCGGGGTTCAATTCGTCCGGGCGATTGGGCATGCGACCTCGGCTTATACCGGCGCTCTGGCTGCCACGCTCGGCGGCCTTGACGTTCGGCTCTAGATCGGCGGTTGCGATGTCGGGATCTCGTGCCGTCCAATCGAATATCGATCGCAGTCCCGATTACGGCGCGTTGCAGGATATGGTCGATTCTCTTTTTGCGGGGAAGGGTCCTCTCGACGAGATTCGCCGCCTTGACGCAGTGCTGGCAAGCGAATCGGGCGATTTGTCGGCGGATCTGATAGAGATAGTTGCACTTCTCCCGCCGGGAAACTACACGCGTCAGCGTTTATGCGATCAGCTGAACTCGTCTATCGGCGGACATGCTTGGGGCCAGGTTTACGGCACCGTCGAATAGGCACGAAAAAATCCCGCCCCCAGCCAGAGGGTGAACCCACCTTGGAAAAGGTGGGTGCTCTCAGCATGCTTCCTGGCTTTCGTGTCAACAGACGCGAATCCCCATTTCGCAGGCGATTTGAGCTCCCTGAGAAAGAATGTCGGTCCACCACAATAAGTGGCGTTGGGAACGGGACCAATTAGAAGAATAGTTCGTCGATATGTCGAAATAAAGTCTTGACTTAGCGTTTCTGCTGCTGTTTCGTTTTAAGTGACACCCTGTTTTGCGCCTTGACCATCTTTAGACGATCGCGAATCCCATGGATACTCTTTTTACTGAGATAGAAAATGCCGAGAAAATGAAAGCCGCCCCGCTGGCAGTGCGTATGCGCCCAGCAACTCTTGACGACTTGGTGGGGCAAAAGGACGCCGTCGGCGAGGGCAGCTGGTTGCGCCGGGCAATCGAAGCGGATTCGCTGAGTTCGGTGATCCTTTTCGGTCCCGCGGGCACAGGAAAGACCTCGATTGCCCATATCATAGCTGAAAGCACCAAGGCGGCTTTCGTGGAGGTGTCCGCCATCGGCGGTACGGTAAGCGATCTTCGCCGTGAGATCGCGGCGGCAGAAAATCGACTGTCACAAGGCCGGCGCACCATTTTGTTCGTGGACGAAATCCATCGTTTCAATCGCGCGCAGCAGGACTCGCTTTTGCATGCGGTGGAAAACCGCGTCGTGGTGCTGGTGGGCGCTACAACGGAAAATCCCTACTTCGAAGTCAACTCGGCGCTTATCTCGCGCTCGCGCGTGGTCGAGCTTAGTCGACTCGACGATGCCGACATCGCCGAGCTCATCGATCGGGCGCTTCAGGACGAGCGTGGTTTGGCGGGCGCCTATTCGCTGAGCGCGGAAGCACGCGATGCGTTGATTTCCGCGGCTGCGGGGGATGGCCGCGCGGCTCTTACCTCGCTTGAGCTGGCGGCCGCCATGGTGGCTCCGGGAAAGCCCGGAAGTTCCGCTTTGGTCACTGCAGATGAGGTGCGTGTCGCCAATCCGCACAAGGGCTTGCCCTACGACAAGAACAAGGACATGCATTACGACATCATCTCCGCGTTCATCAAGTCGATGCGGGGAAGCGACCCCGATGCCGCCTTGTATTGGCTTGCGCGGATGGTGGACGGCGGCGAAGACCCGAAATTCATTGCGCGGCGCATTTTCATCTGCGCATCCGAAGACGTGGGCAACGCCGATCCTCAGGCTCTTTTGGTTGCCGAGGCCGCTTTCAAAGCGGCTGAGGTCATCGGATACCCCGAATGCGCGCTGAATCTGGCGCAGGCTGCGACTTATGTTGCGCTTGCGCCCAAAAGCAATGCCGCTTCGGCTGGATATTTCGCGGCTATGGCTGAGGTGCGAAACGGCGGGATGCGCGAGGTGCCCGATTATCTGCGCGATAGGCATCGCCCCGGTTCCGAGAACTACGGGCGGTATCTTTATCCGCACGACTATCCTGGTGGATGGGTGAATCAGCGTTATCTTCCCGAAGGACTCGAGCGCGGCGCTTTCTATCACCCCTCTGAGCGCGGATGGGAGGCTTATCGCGTCGACTCGACTTCGCGCGACCGTGCCGCCGGGCGCGCCTCTTTGCCAAACGATGCGCCGCAACCGCCGAGCACATGGGAGAAAATCCACGACGACATGGGAAAACCCCTGCCTAACAACGGAAAATAGCCAGATGGTGTTGCACTAAATCCGATGTTGCGCTCATGAGCGCCTTTGCGTGCATGGTATAGTAAATGGTTGTAACGCAAGGAGGTTCGCATGGATGCCGGAATGATTTTGACCATCGTTTTCATTTGCGTGGGAATTGCCCTGGTGGTTCTTCTCGTCGAGGCAATTCTCGCTATTCGCAGAGCACGTGCTACCATCGACAACGTGCAAAAGCAGCTCGAGCCGACGCTTGCGCATGTCGAGCAGATAACAAATGATATAAAACCCGCTATTGCGAAGGTTGACCCGCTGGTTGATCGCGTGTCCCTCACCGTTGATGCTGCCAATTTGGAGATGATGCGCGTCGACCAGATACTTGAGGACATAACGCAGATTACCGATACTGCTTCGAATGCAATCGAGGCAGTGGATAACGTGGCCAGTGCCCCTCTTGATCTTATGAACAACGTTTCGGCGAAGGTTCGCAACATCGTGAAGCCCAAAGCGGCAAGTGACGAATCCAAGAAGCTCGAGCAGCAGCGCGTTGCTGCTGCGAAGGCTCTCGATGACCTTCGCGCAGCCGAGGAGAAGGCGGGCAAAGCCGCGCCTGCCGATTTCGCCGTCAAATCCGATGCCGAAGAGGCTCCCGAGAGCGTCTCTTCCGGCGAAGGCAAAGGCGAGTCCTATTTCACCTACGAAGAGCCCGCTAGTTTGAAAGACGCGGAATAGCGAAGAATGTCGACGACCGAAGGAAATCGCCCCGAAGGCGCAGGTGGCCTCGGGGCCGAACGCCATGCATCCGCTGGTCGAAATTTGTCCGCTATCGATGGCAGGGCTGCGTTTGCCGTTGACGACCGCAGGGAAGGTAGCCTCCAGCCCGAGGACGAGGCGTGCCGCTGCGCTCGCGCAAAAAGGCGCTTCCTAAACGTGTGGACCATTGTCGGCGCCTGCATTTTGGTGGGCGTCGTCATCTACTTATTAAATGTGCTCGCTATACCTGTCGGCATCATCTTGTGGACCGTCGTCATTTGCTTTCTTTTGGCGGGGACGGTCGACTTCTTCGAGCGGCACGGCTTGCCGCGCGTGTTCGGCACGACCGTAGCCTATGTGCTGATGATTGCCGTGATCGTCGTTTTGGCGGTGATCATGTTCTCGCCGTCGTTCGGCATCGGCAGCCAGTTCGGCGACATGGTCTCCTCGATTCCCGATTACGTGAAAACCGCGACGGCGTTTTTCAACTCGCTTTACGACCGCTATGCCGACGTGCTGCAAAATTCCAATGTGCGCGACGTCATCGCGTCTCTTTCGGAGTCGTTCGGCGCATGGGCTTCGGGCCTTGCTTCGAAAAGCGCTAACGGCGTGATCATGGCGGGAACCTCGGTTGCCAATATCGCCTTGGTTGTAGGCTTTGCGCTTGTCGTGGCGTTTTGGATGCTCATCGAGCTTCCGAACCTCGGCAAGGAATTTTGCCGCCTTGCCGGCGCCAAACATGCAGAAGCTGTCTCGATGCTGCATGCTACATGCACGCGCGTGATGGGCGGCTACATAAAGGGCACATGTTTGCAGTGCGCCATCATAGGCGTGGGCTGCGGAATTCTATTCGCCGTAATCGGTACGCCGAATCCAGCGGCTTTCGGCGTTATCACGGGCGTGCTGAACATCATCCCCGTGGTGGGTCCGTGGCTGGGCGGCATCGTCGCCGGTCTGTCTTGCATTTTCGTAAGCCCCTTTACCGCGTTTGTTGCCGTGGTGGGCACGGTTGTTATCCAGCAGGCGGTTTACACGTTCGTGTCTCCGAAGATCATCGGTGGCGCGGTTGATATCCATCCTGCGCTTACTTTTATCGCCTTGATGGCTGGTAGTGGGATTGGCGGTGCGATGAGCGGGCTTTCAGGCTCGCTTGCGGGGGCGTTGCTTTCCATCCCGGCCGTGGCGGTGATGAAGTCGGTGTTCGTTTACTACTTCGAGCGTTCTACGGGTAGGCGGATAGTTTCGCCCGACGGCGTGTTCTTCAAAGGCGAGGCGGCGGACGGCGAAGAACTCGACCCGGTGCTTGACGCCACGGGCGTTCATTTTGCGCAGGACGCCGAGCGCAGCTTTGCGCAGCGAAGCTGCAGCGACAGCGTCCCCCCGGAAGGGCCCGAGCGCAGCTTTGCGCAGCAAAGCTGCAGCGACAGCGTCCCCCTAGTTGCGCAGGACGCCGGCCAAGAATCTGCTTCCAAGGCACAAGCGGAAGGTGCTCCTTCGAACGAGAACTAATCGATACGCTGGGATTCGCGTGGATATTCCAGCCAAAACTAGCCTTTGAGCCGCAAACGTCTATAGTCGTTTGCGATTGCAAATACAAGATAGTGAGGGTTTGACACATGCAGTACATGACATCAGCTGAGATACGCGAGAAGTACCTGAGCTTTTTCGAGGCGAAAGGCTGCAAGCGCCTTCCTTCGTCCTCTCTTATCCCCGACGACCCTTCGCTGCTTCTCACGAGCGCCGGTATGGTTCAGTTCAAACCATATTTCTTGCATGTCAAGGAGTTCGACCCCAACTATATCGGCGCCACCACCGTGCAGAAATGCGTGCGCACCAACGACATCGACATTATCGGTACCGACGGTCGTCACTTAAGCTTCTTTGAGATGCTCGGCAATTTCAGCTTCGGCAAGTATTTCAAAAAGGAAATGTGCGCTTGGGCTATGGAATTTTCCACCGAAGTGTTGGGCCTGCCGAAGGATCGCTTGTATTTCACGGTGTATTTGGACGATGACGAGACCATCGAGATTTGGAAAAGCCTTGGTGTCGACGAGAGCCACATCACCCGTCTTGGCGAAGACGACAACTTCTGGCGCGCCGGCCCCACGGGTCCTTGCGGGCCTTGCTCCGAGCTGTACTACGACCAGGGTCCCGAGTTCGGTTGCGGCAAGCCCGACTGCGGCCCTGGTTGCGAGTGCGATCGCTATCTGGAGTATTGGAACCTCGTGTTCACTCAGTACGACGGGCAAGAAGACGGCACGCTGGCGCCGCTTCCCTCCAAGAATATCGATACCGGCTTGGGTCTTGAGCGCATGGCTGCCATCATGCAGGGCGTTCAGGGCAATTTCGAGACCGACGAGCTGCGCGACCTCATCAGCTTGGGCGAGAGGCTTTCCGGCAAGAAGTACGTTGGTTCGGCGAACACCGCTTCTGTCACGGGCGAGCAGGGCGCCATCAATATGAGTTTGCGCATCATGGCCGACCATGCGCGCAGCGTTTCGTTCATGATCGCCGACGGCATTTTGCCTTCAAACGAGGGGCGCGGCTACGTTTTGCGCCGTCTGCTTCGTCGCGCGGTCATGCATGGCCACAAACTGGGAATCGAAGGGCCGTTCTTGGGTCAGTACCTCGACTACATCGTGGGCTCTATGGGCGGCGTCTATCCCGAGTTGGTTGCCAATCGCGAGCTTGTGGAGCGCGTGATTCTTTCTGAGGAGGAGCGCTTTGGCAAGACGTTGCGCACGGGCCAGAACTATCTCGCCGACGCTTTAAGCGGCATGGCGCAAGGCGCGGTCCTCTCCGGCGAGAAGGCATTTGCCCTGCATGATACATATGGATTCCCTATCGAGCTTACCGAGGAGATTTGCGCTGAAAGCGGGATCTCCGTCGATAAGGACGGGTTCGATGTGTGCATGGCCGCACAGCGCGATCGCGCGCGTGCTGCGACCAAAGACGACGCCGAGGCCGCATGGAGCACTTTTGGCGGCGTGCATGCTGAGCTGCTTAAACAGGAAGGTCCCACCGATTTCGTCGGCTACGAGAAAATTCAGGCCAAGGGCCGCGTCATTGCCGTTATCAAGGACGGCGCTCGCGTTGCCTCGCTTTCTGCCGGCGACGAAGGCGAGATTATCCTCGACATCACCCCGTTCTACGCCGAGATGGGCGGCGAGGTTGGCGATACGGGATTTATCGAAACCAAAGACGCGAAAGCCGAAGTGCTAAACACCAAAGCCCCCGAAAAAGGTTTGACCAGCCATTACGTGAAGATTGCAAGCGGCACTATCGTCGAAGGCGAAACCGTTACCGCAACGGTTGATGCGATGCGTCGTGCCTGCACGGCTCGCAATCATACGGCGACGCATATCTTGCATGCGGCTTTGCGCAAGGTTTTGGGCGATCATGTGAACCAGGCTGGTTCGTACGTCGGCCCCGACCGTTTGCGCTTCGATTTCACTCATTTTTCTCCCGTGAGCAAAGAGGAGATCGCCGAGGTTGAGCGTATTGCCAACGAAGAGATAATGCGCGCTGTCCCTATGCATATCTATGAAACCTCGCTCGACGAGGCGCGAGCCTCGGGCGTGACGGCGCTCTTCGGCGAGAAATATGGCGAGAGGGTGCGCGTTGTCGAGGCCGGCGATTTCTCGCGCGAGCTGTGCGGTGGCTGCCATGTTTCCAACACGGCTGAAATCGGCTTTTTAAAGGTGACCTCCGAAAGCAGCGTTGCGGCGAACACTCGTCGTATCGAGGCCGTTACGAGCTTCGCGGCGCTCGAATACGCGAACAAGGTCGAGGCTGAGCTTCGCGCTGCGGCCGACGCGATGCATGCGTCCATATTCGACGTGGCCGAGCGTGCTGCGGCGAACGCACAGGCCCTGAAGGAGATTCAGCAGCAGGCGAAAAAGGGTGCCGAAGCTGCCGCGGCTGAGGGCATCGATAAGCTGATGGCCGAAGTCTTCACAGCTGCTGCCGGCTATCCTGTGCTGGTTGCGTATATGAAGGGCGCTGAGACCGGAGCGCTGCGCAATGCGTGGGATATCGTCCGTGCTCGCATGGAGAAGCCGGGCGCGGTGGTGTTGGCCGGCGACAAGGGCGGCAAGGCCATCATCATGGCTGCCGGCACCGATGAGGCTGTGGCGGCTGGATTTAACGCAGGCGCTATCATCAAGGCCATTTCGCCGGCCGTGCAGGGCGGCGGTGGCGGCAAGCCCACCATGGCTCAGGCGGGCGGCAAGGATGTTTCGGGCATCGACGCAGCTCTTGAACAGGCGCGAAAGATGCTTGCTGAGTAAACGGGAGAAACGGGAGGCAAGTTATGGCTACCTCTAACACCGGCGCGGCACGCGAGCCGCGCCGCGCATACGTGAATGCGCACGTGCTCGATGGCTCGGAAAACATGGAAGTGCTCGATGGCGTCGCCGTTGTGACCGACGGCGACGCCATCGTCGCTATCGAGCCCGAATCAAGCGACGTCGTTGCCGGGTGCGAGAAGATCGATCTTGGTGGGGCTTATCTGATGCCCGGTCTCATTAACATGCACGTGCATTTGGCAGGCAACGGCAAACCGCAAAAGAAACAGCGCGACAACGCCTCGCTGGTGAAAAAAATCATGTCAACGGGCATCACGCGCCGAATCGCCTATTCGATGGTCGCCGAATACGCACGTCTTGAGCTGCACAGCGGCGTTACCACCATCCGCACGGTGGGTGGTTTGGCCGACATGGATACGCGCGTTCGCAATGATATCTTTGCGGGCAAGCTCGAAGGGCCGCGTATCTTGGCTGCCAACGAAGGAATCTCCGTGCCGGGCGGGCACATGGCGGGCTCGGTCGCCGTTGCGGCGAAAAGCATTCCCGAGGCGCTTTTGCAAATTGACATCGCCAAATCGCAAGGAGCCGACCTTATCAAGCTCATGATCACCGGTGGCGTGCTGGACGCCAAGGAGAAGGGCGTTCCGGGTGAGCTGAAGATGCAGCCCGAAATGGTGCGCGCGGTATGCGAGAAAGCCCATAAGCTCGGCTTCATCGTTTCGGCGCATACGGAGTCGCCGGAAGGCGTGCGCGTAGCGTTGGAAAACGGCGTTGATTCAATCGAGCATGGTGCGGCACCCACAGAAGAAATCCTCGATCTGTTCAAGCAACGCCAGGCATTTTTGTGCACTACGATTTCGCCGGCGCTGCCTTATGCGCTTTTCGACCGTTCGATCTCGAATGCGAGCGAGGTTGAGCAGTTCAATGGGAATGTGGTCTTCGAAGGCATTCTGGCCAATTCGAAGGCGGCGTTGGAGAACGGCATCCCTGTGGCGTTGGGCAACGATGTGGGGTGCCCCTGGATCACGCAATATGATTTCTGGCGCGAGCTGGTCTATTTCCACGAATACGTGGGCGTGTCCAACCGATTCGCGCTGCATACGGCGACGCTTCGCAACGCCGAGCTTGCCGGCATCGGCGCACTTACGGGCTCGATTGAGGTAGGCAAGAGCGCCGATATGATAGTGACCAAGGCGAACCCGCTTGACGATTTGCGCGCTCTTCGCAACGTGAAGCACGTTATCGCGCGCGGCAGGTTCATTGAACATCCCCGCGTGAAGCGCAAGGTCGAAGTCGATCGCGAGCTCGATAAATTCATTTAGCGATAGTGGATCCGAGCGCTATCGAATCGTTCGGATCCATGAGCCGCGACATCGCCTTCGGGAACCCCGCAGGGAACCAGGGCGAACGGCGTGAGATCCAGAGGGATGTCAAGTGCTTTGCGTACGGCGTGGATGCGATCGGGGTAGCCGTAAATAGCCATCCAGACGGCACCCAGCCCCTGTTCGACGCACTCGAGCAACATGTTCTCGATTGCCGCCGACATATCCATGGGGGCGCATTCTTCCAGGGGGATGTTCTCGCGTACGCAGGGGACGATGACCACGGGGGCGCTTGCGGCGCACTTCGCATAGGGGGACGCTGCAGCGAGCTTCGCGCGCAGATCGGCTTCGCGTACCACGTAGAACTCCCAGGGTTGTTGGTTGCCGCCCGATGGCGCGGCCATAGCGGCTCGCAGCAGCTCGGTAATGACCTCGTCGCTTACAGGATCGCTTTTGAAACGGCGCACGCTTGCGCGTTTGGCGATTTGTTCGATCATGTTTCACCTCATGTTTTGGCCGGTGCTTTTGTTGCGCATTCTAGCTCAAAACGATGCGTGTTTCATGGGATGTTTTGATCGGGGCGCGGCGGGGTCATTCATGTCATGCATGCAAGGACCATTCTTTTACTTTCGTTCGGAATTACCGAAAGTTACATCAGGATTGCAGACTTCGGAAATAGGGAAATTCTATGCACATGAAGTCCGATATTGCGCTAATATGCAGACGTTGTGTGCAAAACGTTGGCAAAATATCAACAGTATCGATAAAACCGATATTTGCACAAATCAAAACTTCCGATTAGTCGAGGAGAAAGGGAAGTTATGGGACGTCCTACCATCTATCCTACCGGCGTTACCCTGTACGATCCGGCAAAGTGCGAGAACGGTTACACAGTTTTGTCCGTGCCGCCCATTGGCGTCATTCTGCTTGATATGAACGGCAAGGTCGTTCGTCGCTGGAAGGACATGTACGGCTTCCCGCCCAAAATGCTGCCCGGCGGCCATCTGATCGCCTCGAAGGCAACCCGTCCTTCGCAAAACGGCTACCAGGATCAAGAGGACCTGACCATGGTCGACATGGACGGCAACGTCGAGTGGACCTTCGACCACAACCAGCTGATCAACGACCCCGACGGCGAGCGCTGGATGGCACGTCAGCATCATGATTTCCAGGTTTCGGGCAATCCTGTTGGCTATTGGGCCCCGGGCCAAGATCCCGACCCGAACTTCGACAAGATGTTGCTGCTCACGCACAACGACGTGAAGAAGCCCAAGATCTCTCCGCAGCAGCTGCTCGAAGACCGCCTGATCGAGATCGACCGCGAGGGCAACCTCCTCTGGGAGTGGCACATGCTCGACCATTTCAATGAGTTCGGCCTTACCGAAACTCAGAAGAACGCCATGTTCCGCAACCCCAACACCCAGCACTGCGGCCCCGAGGGCCAGGGCGACATCTTCCACGTGAACTGCGCCAGCTACCTCGGCCCCAACCACTGGTTCGACGAGGGCGATGCGCGCTTCAACCCCGAGAACATCATCATGGATTCCCGCGAGTGCAACATGATGTGGATCGTGTCTCACGAGACCGGCGAGGTCGTGTGGAAGGTGGGCCCCGACTTCACCAAGACGTCCGAGCTGCGCCTGTTCGGCACGATCGTCGGCCCGCACCACACCCACATGATCCCCAAGGGCCTCCCCGGTGAGGGCCACGTCATGGTCTACGACAACGGCGGCTGGGCCGGCTACGGCGCTCCGAGCCAGTTCTCCAAGACCGGCCTTAAGACCGTGCGCCGCGATTTCTCGCGTGTCATCGAGTTCGACCCCACCACGCTCGAGATCGTGTGGGAGTGCCGCGGCGAGAAAGAAGGCATGACGGTTGATCAGGGATTCAATCCCAAGGCTTCCGACTTCTACAGCCCGCTTACCTCCGATGCTCAGCGTCTGCCCAACGGCAATACGCTTATCTGCGAGGGCGTTTCCAATATCCTGCGTGAGGTTACCCCTGAGAAAGAAATCGTGTGGGAGTATGTCGTGCCTGCTGATACCTTCCTGTATCGCTGCTATCGCATTCCTTATGAGTGGGTGCCGCAGCTCGAAAAACCGGAAGAGACGCCGGTTGAGCGCGTTGACCTTTACGGTTTTCAGATGCCGGGTGCTGCTCCCACCGATTGGGACTCCGCTACGGTCGAGGTTGAGGGCGCTCACTCCTACGACACGCAGATGGCCAAATGCGTCGAAGGCCTCGAGTAAGTGACACGTTCTAGCGACCACCTCTGGCACTTTTGCTGGTGATACGTCCCAGCTATCGTGCACTCCAGCTGTCGAGCGGGATTGTTCGTCAAAGGTCGTTCCGGGACTATCCGGGGCGGCCTTTTGTTTTCTCCGATACCACGATGTTCGTTAGGTCGACCTGAAGCGAATGCCGTGTGTTTGTTCAACTTCGGCTTTCTTGAGGGATCGCGCATTTCAAGGCTTTTCTTTGTTTCTACGAAATAGAGAAAGCGCAGTTTGGCGCTGGCTATGTGCGGTTTGGCAAGGTAGGTTGTTCTGGTGGGTCTAAAACCGCGCGATTTCGTGCGGCAAAGAAGCGAGAAAGGTGAACTATGGGACGCCCTAACGTCTATCCAACAGGCACGACGGTTTATTACCCCGAAGAAGCCTACAATGGCTACACGATTTTCGATGCCGAAGGTTACGGCATCTTGCTTATCAACATGAACGGCAAGGTTGTGCGCTCGTGGAAGAATTTCACGGGTTTCCCACCCAAGATGCTGCCCGGCGGCCACCTGATCGGCACCAAGGTTGCTCGCAAGGCCGAAAACGGCTATCAGGACATGGAAGATTTGACTATGGTCGACATGGACGGCAACGTCGAGTGGACCTTCGACCACAACCAGCTGATCAACGACCCCGACGGCGAGCGCTGGATGGCACGTCAGCATCACGACTACCAGGTTACTGGTTCACCTACGGGCTATTTCTGCCCCGGCCAGGAACCCGACCCGAACTTTGACAAGATGCTCATCCTCACGCACAACGACGTGAAGAAGCCCAAGATCTCGCCGCAGAATCTGCTCGAAGACCGCCTGATCGAAATCGACCGCGAGGGCAACCTCCTCTGGGAGTGGAACATGCTCGACCACTTCAACGAATTCGAGCTTGACGAGACTATCAAAAATGCCATGTTCCGCAACCCCAACACCCAGCACTGCGGCCCCGAGGGCCAAGGCGACATCTTCCACGTGAACTGCGCCAGCTACCTCGGCCCCAACCACTGGTTCGACGAGGGGGACGAACGCTTCAACCCCGAGAACATCATCATGGACTCGCGCGAAGCGAATATCATGTGGATCATTTCTCACGAAACCGGCGAGATCGTGTGGAAGGTGGGTCCCGACTTCACCAGGACGTCCGAGCTGCGCCTGTTCGGCACGATCGTCGGCCCGCATTTTACCCACATGATTCCCAAGGGATTGCCGGGCGAGGGCAACATCATGCTTTATGATAACGGCGGCTGGGCCGGCTACGGCGCACCCAACCAGTTCTCCAAGACCGGCCTCAAGGTGACTCGCCGCGACGGCTCCCGCGTCGTGGAGTTCGACCCCACTACTATGGAGATCGTTTGGGAGTGCACCGGCGAGCCCCTGCCTACCGCTGCCGGCTTCAACTACAACACCAACTACTTCTACAGCCCGCTTACCTCCGCTGCTCAGCGCATGCCCAACGGCAACACGGTTATCACCGAGGGTTGCAGCGGCATCATCCGCGAGTACACCAAAGATCAAAAGCTCGTGTGGGAGTATGTCGCGCCGCGCGGTTTGTTCTTGTATCGCGCATACCGCATTCCGTATGAGTGGATTCCGCAGCTGCCTGCTCAGGAAGAGGTTGAAATTCCGCGCCAGAATGTGGACGAGCTCCATATCGGCGATGTCGATCCCAATGATTGGGATTCCGAGGCGCGCGGCGTAGAAGGTGCCCACGCGTTCGATACCGAAGTCGCTGCTTGCGTAACCGGTTTGGAATAATATCTGCAAGGTCTTGCAACGATCTGCGAAAGAGCGGGCTTGGCGTTTGCCAGATCCGCTCTTGCTTGCGTTTTTGCGAGGCTTTTCGCGCCGTGATTTTCTTGGTGCGGATGAAAACGCCCCGTTCTTGTTTGCTGAGAACGGGGCGTTTTGGTTGGGGCTGGCCATTTCGGCGGCTTCGTTGGGAGGCGTGCCTCTGTTTTGTTAGATGCTGTCGCTAAAAGATGGTGCAGGCACCGGTTGCGGGGTCGCAGAAGGAAAGCGGCTTCGACTTGATGTAATAGCTGCTGCCGCGATTCTCTTTCGCAAACGTGCCCGTCTCCAAGAGGCCGGCGACGCATTCGTCGAGTTGTTCGTTGGTGAGGTCGAACAACACTTGAATCTCGCGCGCCATCACGCGTTCATAGGTGGTCACGAACTTTGCGGCGGCTTCAAGGCTGTATTCGGGGGTTTCGAGCTTCGCCTCGCCGTCGGTAAGCTCTTCGATGGCGCTTTTGAAGAAGGCGAACTCACAATAGCCCGTAGCCGATTTTTCTGCTTTGCCGTACGACACGTTGAAAGTGGGGTAGGTGCGCACCTGGTGCTGGCTTGACGTGATGAGATCGGCCGAGTATAGCTCTTCGGCGGTGCCGTCGGTCATGTCCTTTTTGAAGCGATCGATGTCGATGCCGAATTCGGCGGCTAGGTTGGCCAGGTCGTCCACCGTCACGAGCGTGCGACCTTCGTTGTAGCGCGCCTCGCGCATGCGGCGCAGGAACTTGTCGGATGCTTCGGGATTTTGGATATGCATAGCCTTGTATGCGAGGTTCATGGGAACCGAGGTGATGTCATGCATTTCCGCGTTGTCCATGCAGTGGGTGTCTATGGGCACGCCTGTACGCTGCGCGGCTTTTTCCAGTCCCTTGTGCAGTTCGGTTTTGAATTGGGCGAAGCGGATCTCGGCGTTTTCGTCGCGGCCGACGATATCTTGCACGTCGCCGATGAGCATTCCCAGGATATAGACGAACTCCACTTTGTCGCCAAGGATGTACTCGATTTTGCGCATGGTCGGCTCCATTCCGAAGCACCAGGTGCACAGCGGGTCGGTGTATTGGATGATCTTGATTTTCTGGTCCATTGGAATCCTTTGCTCGTGCGGATTTATCGGCAAACATGATAGCGCGAAGCGTGTAATCGTCCAAATGGTTGCGGGCGTCTCTGTTGGATGCTGGGCGACGATTGGTGCCAGAGATGGTCGTTGGAACGTGTCACCGATTTGCGAGGTCGCTGTCGGTTGCGATCACCATGTAGTTATCGGTTTCGTTTGCGGGATATTTACCGCAAGGGATGACGCTGACGTGTTCGAAAACCTCGGACAATGCAGCGATGGCGTGTTGCAGCGGCGCCGATTTCGGCCCTTCCAAGGCTGAGATGACATTCGCAAGGTAGACCCCTCCGGGGGCAAGGTGCTTTTTGGAAAGGCGCAGCGCCTCGACGGTAACAAGTTCTCCCACGGGATTTTTCCCGGCGAAGGTGTCGTTGAGGATAGCGTCGTAATGCGCATCGCTGGTTTTAAGGAAGTGCAAAGCGTCATCGTTTATGAGCCCGAGGCGCCCGTTTTTCTCGGTATCGAATTCTTCGATCAGCCGATCAAGGAAAAAATAACGCTCGGCCAGCAAAGTGATGTCAGGATCTATTTCGACCACATCGATGCGCGCCTCGGGATGGTGCGCCACGATATGTTTGGGATAGGCATAGCCACCGCCGCCGAGCATCAAAAGGTTTATCTCGCGGCTAGTGCCCGTCATCTCAAAGAGGTGATCGTACATTCTGTAATAATCGAACGCCAAATCGTAGACGCGGTCGTCATCGATGTAGGTTGCGGCTTGGTAGGCGCCGTCGATCTCGAGTACGCGGATCCAGGTGAGTCCCTCTTGCGCTTGGTCGGTGGCTCTGCTTTCCGCCCCGGTGTGCTCGTCCTGGCGAATGGTGTAGATGCTGGCTTTGCCGAACATGGTGGGGTAGCTGATCGCGACCGCCTCTTCGGCCGGTGGGGCCGCCTGTGCCATCTTCTTCGCGCCCGTGAAGAATGCTTTTGCGTACCGTGTCGCGATGCCGGCGACGACTGAGGCGAGCGCGAAACGCGCAGCTGTTTTAGCAAGGTTGTTCATACGTGCGATTCTATCATGGTAAAGTGTGGGCATGAAATCCTATCAGACCATAATGGGCACCTCGAGCGGTGAATACGAAGAAAAGAAAAGTCGCTTCATCGCCTATCTGTCTCACATCGAAGCCGACGAAGAAGCCGTTTCGTTCATCGAATCGATAAAGGCTCAGCACCCCATGGCGCGCCACCATGTGTATGCCTACGTGCTGCGCGCCGACAATCGTGTGCGCTATTCCGATGATGGCGAACCGCAGAAAACCGCGGGTTTGCCGACGCTTTCCGTTTTGCAACACGCCGAGCTTGAGGATGTCGTTTGCGTGGTGGTGCGCTATTTTGGCGGAACGCTGCTGGGTACGGGAGGGCTCGTGCGTGCCTATACGAAGGCGACTCAAAATGCGGTGGTGCTCGCACGCCGTGCGTCGTTCGCGCCGTGCTGCGATGTCGTCGTGGGTGTAGATTACCCGCTGTACGAAAAACTGTCTTACCTGTTGAAATCGCGCGGCGTTCCCGTGGTCGACACTGCATTTGCGCAAGATGTGACCATCACGGTGCGCGTTTTGCAAGAGGCCGTCGACGGCTTGCGGCGTATGGTGGACGAATGCTGCCAAGGGCGCGCCGATGTGCTGGTGGACGACCCCAAACTTCAGCTCATCGAGTCTCTTGCCGATTAGCGGTGAGCTCTTCGCGGGAAGGGCTGCTCACGGCTTCTACCGTGGGGTTTTCCGAAACAGCTTCATGAAGTTCGTTGATGTAATCAAGCAAAAGCTCGCTCGGGCGGCGCTCGTTATGCATGATGTAGCCCACGCGCATCGTCTCGTCCACGTCGAGCGGGATGGCGGCGATGCCGCTGAGCATCTCGCTTGAGAGCACGCCTGTGGAAATCGTGTAACCGTTGAAGCTGGTGAGCAGGTTGGTAAGCGTGCCGCGGTCGGAGAAGCGAATGTTGCGATCATGCGGCAGATAGCCTAGCGGCTCTTCCGAATAATAGAACGAGTTCGTGGTGCCTTGTTCGAACGAATAGCGCGGATAGGGCGCAAGGTCTTCGGGTTTCACGATTTTTTTCTGCGAGAGTGGGTGGTGCTCACCTACGAAGACGTGCGCCTTGGCGTCGAAGAGCGGGTGGAAGGACACGTCGGCGTCACGAAACGCCTTGTTGAGCACGCGCTCGTTGAAATCGTCCAGGTAGAGAACGCCGATCTCGCTGCGGAAGGTGCGCACGTCCTCGATGATCTGCCCGGTGGCGCATTCGCGCAGTACGAAGTCGTAGCGTGCGCTACCGCACTTTTCGGCGATGTTGATGAACGCTTGCAGGCTGAAGTAATAGTGCTGGGTGGAAACCGAAAGGCGCATCTGGGCATCCTTGCCGGTTGCATAGCGCGATTCGAGCATGTCGGCCTGCTCGATGACCTGGCGCGCATAGCCCAAAAGCTCGGTGCCGTCGTTGGTCAGCGTAACGCCGCGGTTCGACCGGGTGAATATGGTTATGCCCAGCTCTTTCTCGAGATCCTTGATGGCGGTCGAGAGGTTCGATTGCGAAACATACAGATTTTGGGCGGCCGCGTTGATGGAGCCTTGTTCCGAGATGGCGATAAGGTATCGAAGCTGTTGAAGCGTCATGGTCTCACCCTTTTGTTGCAAGCGGTGCATTTTATTCGGTTCACGGTTACTCTTATAGTATTAGATTTCTGCAAAAATGGGGCTATCTGTTTTACCGAATACCAAATGAGCGTAATTCGAATGACGCAGCCCGTTGTACGTCTGCAAGGAAAGTGGTTTCATAAGGTATCGCAATAGAAAAACGGCTTTCATTAGGGAAAACGGCAAAACAAAAAACCTGTCGCAGGCGTTTGGGGCGCTTGACAGGGCGGAGGATGCGCCAAGTTCCCATTCCGACCACAAGGAGAAAACCAATGGCCAAAAAGAACATCCCCTACGATCAAAAATACTACGATCCCGAAATCGAGACCATGCCGCGCCCCGAGCTTGAAAAGCTTCAGCTCGAACGCTTGAACGAAGAGCTTCAGTTTGCTTACGACAACAGCACGTATTACAAACGCGCTTGGGACGAAGCGGGCATCGAGCCTCATTGCGACACTCTCGAAGACTTGCAGAAGTTCCCGTTCATCAACAAGCAGACCGAACGCGATTGCCAGGGCGTCGGTTCGTTCTTCGGCGAGCTTGCCGCCGTGCCGGAAGACGACGTGGTTTACATGGCAACCTCTTCGGGATCGACGGGCGTTCCCACCATGAGCCCTTTTAACCAGAAGGATTTCGACGACTTCATGCATGCCGAGGCTCGCTTGTTCTGGCAGGCGGGCATGCGCCCCAACGATCGCTATCTGCACGGCATGAACTTCGCCCTGTACGTGGGCGGCCCGTGCGTCATCGGCGCGCAGGAGTTGGGCGCTTTGGGTATTTGGGTCGGCGCCGTTCCCTCGGATCGCTTGCTGTGGGCCATGAAGCAGTATCAACCCACCTTCATGTGGTCGTCGCCTTCCTATGCATGGCTGCTTGGACAGAAGGCTATCGAGAAGGGCTATGATCCGCATACTGATTTTGCCAGCCTCAAGACCATCATCATCTCCGGCGAGCCCGGCGGCTCCATCGAGACCACGCGCAAAGCCATCGAAGAGATCTGGGATGCAAGCGTCTACGACTTCTTCGGTCTGTCCGATATTTACGGAGCCTGCGCAGGTATGTGCGAATACAAGGACGGCTTGCATATCATCGAGGACCAGATTTTGGTCGAGGTCGTCGATCCCGTCACCGGTGAAGTGCTGCCCGACGGCACCAAGGGCGAGATCGTCTACACCACGCTGCTCAAGCATGCGCGCCCGATGATCCGCTTCCGTTCGGGGGATATCGGCTACGTTGATCGTGAAACGTGCAAGTGCGGCCGCACCTCTTCGCGCATTCATATCTTGGGACGCAAGGACGAGATGTTCATCGTGAGCGCCGTCAATGTGTTCCCGTCGGATATCGAATACATCGTTCGTCAGGACAAGGGTCTTTCGGGCGAATATCGCATTCGCGTATACGACGAGAACTACACCACCAAATACGAGGTGTCGGTCGAGCGCGTGTTCGGCTCCGATGAACCCTATGATGCGGTGTCCAAACGCGTTGAGGCGGCTTTGAAGGCGCACTGCGGCGTTCGTCCGGCGAAGGTTATCGTCTACGATACCGACGGCTTGGGGGTTTCGGCCGAGCACAAGGCAAAACGTTTTATCGACGAGCGCACTTCCACCGCCGATGCGGTTGCCGTCGAGAAGGCTGCCGAGGCTGCGCACAAGGACGAGTAGCTCCATTGATATATTATCGATATTAACGATAGCTAGTTATCAGCGAAATAATCAATGACGAGAGAAGGCGTGTGCAAGATACGCCTTCTCTTTTACGTGGTAAGGTAAGTGCATATAGGATGACCTGCGCAAATGCTTGGTTATCTGCATTGCGCTGGGCATCGAGGCGGACCAGTGGTGAGGAGCAGACCATGAGCGGCAAATTTGCAGTTTCCGGACAGCACTATCTTTTCGATGTGCAGGCGTTTGCGAGCACGATACTTGCCATCGGGGGCGATTCGTACGATTACGCACTGCGCGATCGCAGCACCAAGGGCGTGATCGATGATGTTGCAAGTGGTTTGTCAGAGCTGGGTATTTTGATGGAAACAACAGCCACGGCAGCGGATTTGGATGCTGCTTTCGACGCTGCAGGTTTGCGCTTCGTCGAGCTTATCGAATCGGCTCCGCGTGTTGCCTTGCCTGCGAGCCATCCTTTGGTGAACGCCGGCAAACTTTCGCTTGAGCAGCTTGAAGACTATCCGTATATTTATTTCGAGCAAGAAAAGGACGCGCCGCCGTTTTTCGCCGAAGAGGCTCTTGCCGACGAGAACCGTCGCAAAAGCATCTCGTGCACCGATCGTGCATCGCTTTCCGAGCTGATAGTGGCGCTTAACGGTTATACAGTGACCAGCGGTATTTTGGTCGGCGTGTCTGACGGCCCAGGACTTTCGACGGTGGCGCTCGATGCCGATGCGAAATTGCATCTGGGCTACGTTATCCGTAAGGATGCCGAACTGAGTGAAATCGGTGCGCGGTTCGTCGATAAGCTTGAGAAGAACCTTGTTCGTTACGCTCGGTTCTAGACTGGGATTCGGGGCGGTTGCCTTGCATGCGGCGATCGCGGGAAAGGGGCTTTCTGCATGACGGAAGTTCTATGGCATGGCCGAGGAGGGCAGGGGGCTTTCACGGCGGCGCGTCTGCTTGGTGCGGGCGCGTCGCTTGACGACGCCGCTTATGCGCTGGCGTTTCCCTCGTTCGGCCCAGAGCGACGCGGGGCGCCGATTCGGGCATTTACCAAGATAAGCACGCAGCCTATCGGTGACAGAAGCGCTATCGAACGCGCTGACTATGCGATTTATCTTGATGAGACGCTTTTCGGCGAAGGCTGGGAGGCCGAGCTTTCCGATGGCGGTTGCGTGCTGGTGAACGCACCGGAAGTTCCCGCAATCGCTGCGGGCGATTCGCGCGTCGTCGCGATTGACGCCAATCGCATTTCTAGCGAGATCCTTGGTCGCCCTATCCCCAACACGGTTTTTTTGGGTGTCCTCGCCGCTTTGGGCGTGCTTCCGATTGAAAACGCGAAGCGTGCTATAAGGTTGTATATGCCCGCAAAGCTGCACACGTCGAATGAGGATGTCGTCGAGGTTGCTTATCGTGCTGTTCACGATAAAACGACGACGATGTCGGCAGCGGTATCGGATGCGGGCGTGTTGAACGTAGGCGTGCCGAATGCGAGCAAGGACGCAGGCGTGGCGTCCCCAGCGGTTCCAGATGCATTTATTGCGACATCGGAGGGTCTTCTCGCGCGTGCCAATTGCGTCATACCGACGTTGCAAGACGATGCTTTAAGCCCTGAAAACTTTGCGCGTAGCACTTGTTTTTCTGCAGGTCATTTGATTGACAAGAACGCAGGCTGGCGCAACATGCGTCCGGTTGTCGACCGCGCGAAGTGCGTGGGCTGCTTGCAGTGTTACCTGTATTGCCCCGATGGCACGGTTTTCAAGGCGCCGAGTTCAGATGGCAAGATTCACGTGGCGATCGATTACGATTTCTGCAAAGGTTGCGGCATGTGCGTTCGCGCTTGCAAATTCGGCGCGATTCATATGGAACCCGAGGTGCTTCCCCGATGAAACGATTTCTTTCCGGCGATGAGGCTTTGGCTGAAGGCGTGCGTCTCGCGCGACCGCAAGTGATCTCGGCCTACCCCATCACCCCGCAAACGGTGGTGGTTGAACGTCTGTCCGAGATGGTCGCCGATGGTGCGCTTGATGCCGAATACATACATGTCGAGTCCGAACATTCGGCGCTTTCATGCGCCATGGGTGCTTCGGCGACGGGTGCGCGCACTTTCACGGCAACTTCAAGCCAGGGTTTGCTCTATATGGCTGAGGTGCTTACCTATGCTGCAGGTGGCAGGTTCCCCATTGTCATGATGAATGCTAACCGTTCGACGGCTTTGCCATGGAATATCTACGGTGACCAGCGTGATTCGTTGGCGTTGCTCGACCATGGGTGGATCCAAGCCTATGCTTTCGACAATCAAGAGGCGCTCGATCTTACGCTTATGGCTTACGCCATTGCAGAGGATGCGCGGGTGAGCACGCCTTTCATGGTCAACCTCGATGGCTTTGCGCTCACGCATACCTACGAGACGGTCGATATTCCGACGCAAGAGCAAGCCGATGCGTTTTTGCCGCCGTATCGCACTTCCAATAAGTTCGATTTCGACAACCCGGTGAACATGGGCTACTCGGCGGGGCCGGCATACAACCGCTACTATAAGTATTACGCTCATCGCGATATGGTCGCGGCCGAAGAAGTCATCGATGAGGTCGAGGCGCGGTTCTCTCGCGTATTCGGGCGCGCGTATCCGGGCATAGTCGAGGCATATCGCTGCGACGACGCCGAGTTCATCGTAGTGACGCTGGGATCTATCGCGGGGCTTGTGCGCGGCGTGGTCGACGATCTTCGCCAGCGGGGAAAGAAGGTCGGGCTGTGCCGCATTCGCTATATGAGGCCGTTCCCTTATAGGCAGTTGGCTTCCGTCTTGGGGACTTCGGGTGTTCGCGCGGTGGCGGTGCTCGAGAAGGATATTTCGTTCGGCGCCGAAGGGACGGTTTTTACCAACGTGAACTCCGCGCTGCAGCGTGCCGGCGTTGCTGTTCAGACGCGCGACTTCGTTGGCGGCTTAGGCGGCGACGACATTTCGTACGCACAGATTGAGGGCATCTTCGAAGCGCTTTACGATGTTGCGGCGGGGAGAGAGGTTTCGTTCGTGAATTTCCTCGGCGTCGATTTCGGATGCGAAGGTGAGGGGGCGCGTCATGACGCTTAACGCGCGCAACATCAGCGATGACGAGTTTTTCTTTGGGCATAAGGCCTGCGCGGGTTGCGGCGGTTCGCTTGCCGTGCGCGCGGCGCTGAAGGTGCTCGGCCCTCATGCGGTGGCGGCGTTGCCGGCCGGCTGCATGAGCGCGGTCGGCTTCAACTTTCCTCAACTCTCCTTCGCCAACAACGCCATCATCACGCCGTTCGCCGCAACCGCGAGCGTTCTCTCAGGCATCGAAGCCGGCCTGCGTGCCCAGGGCGCGAAGCCCGATGACTGCACGGTCGTCGGTTTTGCCGGCGATGGCGGCACGGCGGACATCGGCATCCAGGCGCTTTCGGGGGCGATCGATCGCAACGACGACGTGCTCTACATCTGCTACGACAACGAGGCGTACATGAACACGGGCATCCAGAAAAGCTCGCTCACTCCTTTCGGCGCATCTACCACCACGACGCCGGTGAGAAGCGAGACGAAGGGGTGCCTTACCAACAAGAAGAACGTGTTCGAGATAGTTGCGGCTCACGACATTCCTTATGCGGCGACGGCGAGCGTGGGCTATCTGCAAGATTTCATCAACAAGGTTGAGCACGCGAAGGAGATCCGCGGTACGCGCTTCCTGCATGTGATGGCGCCTTGCCCTACGGGGTGGGGGCACGCCACCGACGTGACGGCGGACATCGCGAAAGAAGCCGTCGATTGCGGTTTATGGTATTTGGCCGAGTTCGAGGGGTCGCAGGTGAGCGGCGTCCCGGGTGGTGCGTTCAAGCTGAACCGCAATCCGAAGGAATTCGGCGACGCCGAGCATTATCTGCGAGGCCAAAAGCGCTTTAAACATATGGGCGGGGACGACGTCGCTCGGGCGATTGTCGGGCGCGATGCGAAATGGGAGTTCATCCGTTCGCATTGGACTTAACGACGCTCGCGTATGCGGCTGCCGGCTGCTTGCGGTTGCGAGAACGGGCAGGACGTCTGGCGATGACATGTTCGGTTGTGCGCCTGTGCAACGAAAAGGAGGGCCTTCCTGTTCGGAAGGCCCTCCTTTGCTATGCGGTTTTCGTTCGCAGCGCTTGTTTGCCCGAAAACGCTAGCGAATGAAATTGGTTTTGCTGGAGCGCTCGGCCGTAGGCGCTTCGATGCCTGCGGCTTTGCCGGCCTCGATGCACTTCAGAAGCCACGCCATGTTGTTGCCGAGGTTGCGCATGACCTGCATGCCTTCGGCGTCGTTCTCGTCCTCGCCGGGGATGGCGCCGAAGGCGTCGTTCCAGTATGTAGACGAGACGATGGGCATCTGGTTGATGGTGAAGTACTTGTTCAGCACGTCGAACGACGCCACGGTGCCGGCGCGGCGCGCGACGGCGATGGCCGCGCCCGGCTTGTGCGCGAACACGCTGCCGGCGGCGTAGAATGCGCGATCGAGCAGGTCGAGAATGCGCCCGGCCGGATGCGCGTAATAGACCGGCGTGCCGAATACGAAGCCGTCGCACTCGGCGGCCAATTTGATGAACTCGTTCACGTCGTCGTCATCGAACGTGCAGGCGTTGTCGAGTTTCACGCAGCAGCCGCAGCCGATGCAATCGCGAATGGGACGATTGCCCACCTGGTAGGTATCGGTATCGATGCCCTGCGCATTCAGCGCGTCTTCGATTTCCTCGAGCGCGCGTCCGGTGTTGCCGTTCGGCTTCGGGCTGCCGTTGACGAGCAGTACTTTCATAGATCCCCCTCTGATCCGATCGGCCTGCGCAAGTGTCGAAGGATATGCAGGCCGTTTCCTCCCGAAATGATTTTATCAGGTTCGTCAAGATAGCTTCGGAATAAAAGCGGTTAGGTGCGTGATTCAAACGAGCGGAACACGCTCTACGATGAGGCTCACTCGTGGCGTCGAGCTTGAGGAGAAGACTGAAAAAGAGTCTTTCGCTGGATAATCGGATTCGCATTCACGCGAAATATGGCTGGTTTCGAGTGAATGCGTCCCAAAGCTAACTTTTTTGTGAAGGAGCCTGTTTTGCATCTTGACGCCCAATAGTTAGTCTAAATAAACTCCTCATTGCGCGGCGTTATTCCGCGCAGGTGCAGATTCGTTCTATGCCGCATAAGGGAAGGACGGGTGCGGCCGTTTTACCTTGGGAGCTTGCAATGATTGCTTTAAAGGCCCGTATAAAAACTTTTCCCCGTCGGCGTTTGCCGAAAGCTTGCATATCGCTGATGCTTGCTGTTGGTCTGTGTTTCGCCATGCCCTTGGCTTTTGCTGCGCAACGGGCTGACAGGTTTTCTTCGGCGACTGCCCATGCGGCTGAAATCTCTGTAGAGCAGGCGACGGGCGGCTCTTCTGGGGATAGCGGCATCTCCCTCATGGCGACGTCGTCGACGATTGCCGATAGTGAAAATCTCTCGTCCCTGGTGAAGAGCGCGAACGCCTGGCAGGTGGTAAGCGAGGGGTATGCGGGCAACGGCACAAGCAACAAGACCCCCTCTTCTGACGGCAACGTCGCCGTGCAGAAAAACGTGGTGCCCACCGGCATCGAAAACGAGTTCCTCGTGTACCTGTCGATCGACTACAAAGCAGCGCTGAAGAACTACTTCGAAACGGCGGAATATCAAGCAACGACATCGAACAACAATCATGGTCATAATGTCGGTGATTTGGTTTCGAACATGACGGGCGATCAAAAAGTAAGCGTTGCTGGTGGAAACACCTATAGCAGAAGCGGTAAATTCACCGTCGTCGACCCCAACGGCAACGCAGTCGCGAATAACGTCACGATTTCTTGGTCGCAAGGCAACAACGTCACGTTCTATCTTAAAATCGACGATTCCCGTTATGTACTTTTCGGCACCAGTGTCAAGGAGAACAGCTCGAACAACGTCGCCCTTTCCGCCGAGGCCTGGAACCTCATTCGCCAAACCGCCGTCAAAACCGCGCTCAACAAGGTTACCGACACCATGGGCGACGATATCGAGTACGTCGAAACCGTGGCTTCCGACGGCGATACCAGCTATGTCAGCGCTTCGAAAACGCTCACCTGGATGCCCACGGTGAAAACCAACTGCGAAACCGAGTCTTCCGCTTCGGGTAGCGAAACCATCACCCGATATCGCAACGCCGCCGAGCTCGTTTACAAAGTAAGGCTGACCCCCCAAAAAAGCACTGGGCTGACCAGCTCTAACGGCACCACCTCTCCTGCAAGTGCCGCCGACGCCATCTGCAACGTCAACAGCCGGGCGACGCTTACCTACAACAACACCTCGACCGTCGATTTTCCCGTGCCAAAGGTGAAGGGGCTCCTTTACGACCTCGTCTTCACCAAGGTGGCCGAAGGCACGAACACTGCCTTATCGGGCGCAACCTTCAAGTTGCAACAAAACGAAAACGGCACTTGGCAAGACGTTACCGACTCCGGCGGCAACCTGATTACCGCTACGTCCGACGACAGCGGCATGGTCGCCTTCACAGGCTTGCAGTACAGCACCTATCGCGCCGTCGAGACGAAGGCGCCTAGGGGCTACAAAAGCACCGACGGGAGCGGCAACTCGCTCGCCTGGGAACCGTCAACCCCGCTCTGCTGGACCACGAGCAGCGCAAATCTCATGTCTTCACGCGCTGGAAGCGCCAACGTCATGGCAACTGCAAGCGATGGCGCCACTGTAGCCGATCCGCGTTCGATCAGCCTGATGGTGCTGAAACAGGACGAAAATCTCAAGCCGCTTGTCGGCACGACTTTCACGCTTGTTAAAAACGGGGGCGTTGCAAGCAGCGCTGTGGAAACCGCAAGCGTAGACATCATCAAAGATGGCGTTTCCGAAACTGCTGCGGCAGCTACGTTCGACGATCTCGAAAACGGCACATACACGCTAACCGAAACGCGCGTTGCCGCCGGTTACCTTGCCGGATCTGAATCTTCCTACACGATTACCGTAAGCAACGCGGGCGTCAGCATTGCGGATTCCGAAGGAACACCGCAGTCGCTAAACACTCTGACCTGCAACGATACGTCTTATTACTACCTCACTGTCACGAACTACGCACTTCCCGAACTTCCTGCAACCGGCGGCATGGGCATTGCATATGGCTACGCAGCGGGTACTGCCGCGTTGCTGGTGGCTACAGCGATTCTTGTCCGTCGGCATAGGCGTATCGTGCGCGGCTAGCGCATCCCCTCCCTCTACTTTGGCAACAACCGGATTGTCGGTTCGGCTGTATATACGAAACCCCTACCCGCGAGAAGGAAAGGATTGAAATCATGAAGATCACGGGCACGTACAAGTCGAAGATGACCGCCGCTGCGCTCAGCGGCATGCTGATGCTGGGCATGGCAAGCCCCGCATTTGCCACCACGGGCGAAGGTAAAACCGATGTCGACAATGCCACGCAGAAGATTACCGATCTGCAAGAAGGCGATACCGTATCGGCCTGGTGCATTGCCGATGCGTATATTGACAGCTCGACGAACGAAGTGAAATACGACATGGCAAGTGGGCTGCCTGCGGACTACAATACGATCGATGATATTCGCGCGATTGAGAGCAACAGCGCCACCGCGAAGACCGCGGCCGACACCATCCTTGCTGCGCTTGCTGGCACCGCTGCAACCACCACTGCGACGGCGGACGGGTCCGGCGAAGCCACGCTTACGCTCGACAGCGGCTACTACCTCGTTACCGTCACCTCCACGAGCGGCAAGACGGCGCTGTACCAGAACATACTCGTGGATGCATCGCCGAGCGGCAATGGCGTCGAGTATAGCGTGCGTACCCTTGAAAGCATCGCCGTCAAGAAATCCAACGTCACCGCGCCATCGAAGGCTATCGTGAAAAGCGGCGGCACTGGCACTCTTGAGCAAAGCGATGGCTACAGCGTGGGCGACACGGTGACATTCCAGATCACCGGCGCTATCCCCAACTATCCCAACAATGCCACGCATGCTACCTACAGCGTGACCGACACGCCAGCATCGGGACTGGTGATCAACGAGGATGCGGTTGCCGTTACGTCTGGCGAAACTACATTGACTAAAGACACCGACTACGCCGTTACCAAAGATGGAGATGGCAAGCTCGTCATCGCCTTCAAAAACCCCATCAAACTTGCCAGCCGGAGCTACACCATCACCTACTCCGCTCAGGTGAAGGCCGTCGACAGCGTGGACGGCACCGTCGCCAACAGCGCGCACGCTACGTTCAACCCGAATCCTTACATCGATTCAACCGTTGACACCGGTAACGACCCTGCAACCATCAAGACCTATGGCTTCGTGTTCAAGAAGGTTGCCGGCGACGCCAACGAAGCTCTTCCTGGAGCTGAATTCCAGGTGAAGGACGCTAACGACAATCTGCTTACGAGGAACGGGGAGATTGTCACCCTCACCTCCGATGAGAACGGCTATGTGTCGCTTGCGGGCCTTGCTGCTGGCACCTACACCCTTACCGAGACGAAGGTCCCTGCGGGTTATCAAAAAGTGAAAGATTTCAAGATCACGCTTTCCGCCGAGGATGCCAAAGCCGACAACCCTGCAACCGCGAATACCACCGAGACGAACTACAACGCAAGCACGGCTGATGTCGTCGACGCCGAGCAAGGCTTGCTTCCTGCCACAGGCGGTGCGGGCACCGTGGCGCTGACCGCTGCGGGCGTTGTGCTTGTTGCGGGTGCGACCGGCTTCATCGTCCTGTCGCGTCGCCGCAAGAACGACTGCTAAGCGCCAATTTGGAATGCAGCTTCGGGGAAAGTCGCCTTAACAGCGACTTTCCCTTTTTCAGCACGTCGGATATCTCTTTAAAGCCTTCTCATGATAGAACTATTCTCACGAAAGAAAGCCGATCGAACGACCCGCAAACGCTCTTGGCGGGACGTTGCCTCCACATGTTTTGCGGCGCTTTTGCTCGTGATGGGGCTTGGGCTTATCGCGTACCCGGGCGTGAGCAACTTGCTATCCCAAGTCGAACGCGACAAAGTTTCCGATATGCAGCAACAAGCGGTGGAGCGCTTGCAAGAGGAAAGCCCCACCGCCCTGCAAGACGAGCTCAACCGCGCACAAGCTTACAATGAACGTCTAGCGCAGGGTCTCGTCGTAATCACCGACCCGTTCAACGAAAACGCTGCAACGCTTTTCGACCAGGAATATCTCGATACGCTCGACGTGAACGGCGACGGCGTCATGGCGACGCTTGTCATACCCTGCATCGGTGCCGAACTACCCATTTACCACACCACTGACGACGACGTGCTGCAAAAGGGCGTCGGGCACATGCCGGGCACGGCGCTGCCGATTGGCGGGACATCAACCCATAGCGTGCTTGCCGGGCATACCGGCCTTCCCTCCACGAAGATCTTCGACTCGCTTGATCAGGTTGAGCTGGGTGATTACTTCCTTATCGAAGTGCTCGGCGAGGTGCACGCCTACCAAGTGGACGACATAAGCGTGGTGCTGCCCGACGAGACCGATGGGCTTGCCGTTGTGCCGGGAGAGGACCTGATCACGCTTATCACGTGTACGCCGTATGGCGTGAACTCGCATCGCCTGCTCGTGCGCGGAGTGCGCTGCGAGGTGCCTGAGGAATGGCTTAATGCAGACGGTTCGCTTTCGAGCAGCGCGCTTTCCGAAAGCGAGCAACGCACAAGCCCCGAGATTGCCAAAAACGCGATTTTGGGCGTCGCTATCGGAGGCGGTATCGTCATAGCAGGCGCGATTGCCGTATGGGGCGCGCGGCGCGTGCGTCGCAAATAAGTTGCGGCATGCGCCTGCTTTCGCAAGCGCATGCGCAAAGAAAAAATGCAGGGTCGAGGAAACTCGTTATCGTGCGGCTAAGGCCTCGGTTTGCCGCAGTTACTGCAGAATTTACCGGAGTTGTTTGTACCGCACGAGCATGTCCAGCTGGCGGGTGCGGGCTTGGGCGTGCCGCATTCCGTGCAGAACTTACCGTCGTTTGCGGTGCCGCACTGCGGGCAGAACCAATTTTTGTTCGCAGATGTTGTTTGCGTGCTTGCCTCTTGGCCGGGTGCGCCTGAAACGTTTGTCGTGGCGCCTGCGTTCGCTGCTTGTCCAGCGGCACGTTCGGCTCCTTGCTCGAATAGCTGCGAGGCGTTCATGCCTCCCAGGGCGCCCGCCATGCCCATGCCCATGAAACCCGTGGCGGCGCCTGCCTCGTTGCTGGCGGCATTGCGCAAGGCGTCGCTTTGCGCAGCGGCGATATTCGCTGCGGCCATGTTCGGATCGCGCATGATGGCGGCCGACTGCAGATCCTTGATGCGTTTCTGGTCTTCTTCGGAAAGCGTGATCGCGTTCATGCCGAACGACTCGATGCGCATTCCGCGCAGGTTGACCCATTTCGCGGAGAGCTCTTCATTCAAGAACCTTGTAAGCTCGGCGGTGTGGGCCGGCACCTCGCTGTAGCGCACGCCCAATGCCGAGATCTTCGCCAATGCCGGTTGCATGGCGGTAAGCAGCTCGCTTCTCATTTGGCTTTCCAACTTGTCGCGCGTGTACGCCTCTTCCACGTTCCCGCATACGTTCTTGTAGAACAGCAAGGGGTCGACCAACTTGTAGGAATATTCGCCGTTGCAGCGCACGGCGGCATCAAGGTCGAGCCCGATGTTGCGGTCGACCACGCGGAAGGGGATGGGCGAGGTGGTGCCGTATCGGTTGCCTACGATCTCCTTCGTGTTGAAATAGTACACGCGCTGATCCTTGCCCGTGTCGCCGCCGAAGGTGAAACGACGTCCTATTTGCGAAAACGTCGCTTTGATGTTCTCGCCCAGCTTGCCGTAGAACAAGCTCGGTTCGGTGGAGCTGTCATAGGTGAACTCGCCTGGCTCGGCGCATACGTCGACGATCTCGCCTTGCTCGACGATGATCATGCATTGCCCATCGGCCACGGCGATGACCGAGCCGTTGGAAATGATGTTGTCCTCGCCTTTGGTGTTGGAAGAGCGCCCTTTCGATGAGGTGCGTTTCCGGCCTTTGACGGCAAGCGTGTTCTGATCGAGCGCGTCGCAGTAGAAGTACTCGCGCCACGAGTCCGCCAGCGAGCCGCCCGTTGCGCCGACTATCGCCTTGATGAGTCCCATATCGTCTCCTATCTATAGGTTATGGCCTGCTTGTTTCTGCCTGTTGCTTCGATTCGTCCCGCGTTTAGCCTTTTGAGGCTATTAGAATTTGCCGCCCGACGATCCGCCGAACCCGCCGCTGCCAACGCTCGATCCGCCATTGGAGTTTGACTGGGCCTTGGGCGTGGCTACGACGGTCGACGTTACGTACCAGTCGTTTTGCTTCTGCAGCGTGAAGCTGTCGTGGTCGACGTAATCGTCGGCGTCGGAAGCCGCGACGGCGGTTTTCATCTTGCGATACAAGAAGAAACACCTGCCGCCAGCCGCCGCAGCGGCTATCACCACGGCTATCACGATGAAGATCAAGAGCTCGACGGGCTCGGTCGGTGCGTTGTGGGAGTCGAGCGGTTCGCCGTGTTCGGCGCGGAAGGCAAGCGTGTAGTCGGCCTTGTCGAGGTAGGTTTGCGCGGCATCGAGCCAATCGTTGTCGTGTAGCTCGTCGACCACGGCGTCTTCGATGTTGCTTATTTGCCCATCGGTGAAAGCGTTTATGCCGTCGCCGTAGGTGATGGTCACGTAATCGCGCGAATCGACGGCTACCAAGAACAAGATGCCGCTTTTGCCATCCCCAAAACCAAGCGAATGGTTGCGATAGAAATCGATGGCGTATGCGCGCGCCGATTGAGCGCCGATGTCGTTCACGGTTAACAGGTACACGCCCACGCCGTATTTCTCGGAGGTGGCGGTTGCTTGGGTTTCAAGTTTGGAATAGTCGGAACTTCCGTACAAGCCGTAGGTATCGATCACGTAGGGCTCTTCCGCGAACGCCCGCATGGGTGCGATGACGCTTGCGAGCTCTATCGTGGCGAGCGCAGCCATCGCTGCTGCGAGCAGCCTCTTGACAAACGGCGATGCAAGGTTCTCGTTGTTCATAGCTGCACCACCTACCTTACCATCAAAACGAAGATCAGCGCCACGAGCACGGCGAGCAGCGGAACGAACAGCAGAAGGAACTGGAACACCACTTTCTTCTTGTCGACGGGCAGATCGCCGATGAGCTTGCCCGTTTGCCCGTTCATGGCGAACAGCAAGTCGTCGCCGTTGTATTCGGTATGCAGCATCCAGACGGGAAGCAGCGCGTAGGAGGCGCCTTTCCACGAGGCGTCGACGTTGCAGCTCTCGGCGTTCACCGTTTCGTAGCCGACGACGGTGCCGGCGAGCATGTCGGACGTCGTCTGCTCGATGCGCCCCTCGGCGCGGCTTTGGCAGAAATCGGCGTCTTCGTCGTAGCGATCGGTCAGGTAGCCGGGTAGGTAACCTATGGAAAACGGCTGCAAATCGGCGTAGTCGAAGGGCTCGATCGCGTCCATGTGGGCATCGGGCATTTTGCTCGATGCGTCGACGGGCACCTTCTCGAAGCTCATGTTGCCTTCGCGCGATGCTTTGTAGAAGTCGGTCTTCAAGTAGTTGTTCTTCGAATCGGACCAAGCCGTGGTGCGCGTGGCGTTGAAGACGGCGCTGCCTTGTGCCTCGGCGCTGAACAGCCAGAACGGCACGTAGACACCCTGAATCTCTTGCAAGTGGTTCTCGTTGGTGAAATCGTCCGGGAGGAACTTCTTCCCTTTGTAATAGGCTTTCAGCGCATCGATCGCCTGCTGCTTGTCGTAGCGGAAGGGGATGACGTACTCGGGGCGCAGCGCGTCGTTCAGCTGCCCGGGCAACACGGCGGGATTGCCGCAGTAAGGGCAGGTGGTTACGGCGGTGGTCTCGTCGGTCACGAGCTGTGCGCCGCAGCTCGAGCACGTGTAGGCGCGTAGGTTCTCGCGTTCGCTCTCGTCCCAATGCGACCGATGCAGGTAGTTCTGGATGGGGTCCGCCGCCGAGGGCTCTTCTGCAAAAGCACCCGACAGCGACCTGCCTTGAGAAGCCGCTTCCGTGGAATCTCCCGATAGCGGCCGGTCTTCATGCGCCGTCGCGCTCGACATGCTGGCCGAAGCGCTTGCGGCCGCGGTTTCCTTCGATGCCGCCTTGGAAGCAGTTTCCTGTTGCGTGCGATAGTGCTCTTCGATTTCCTGCGGTGTGAACGTCGAGCCGCAGTGATCGCATTCGAGCATGCCCGTCTCGCTCGAGAATCGTAGCGGGCCCATGCACGAGGGGCATTGGTAATTGGTCGTTTCTATGACGTGCTCCTAACCCTAGGAGGAACCTCCTATCTATTTTACTGTATCGGGCTTCTGCGCTGTTCGCCGGTTTGCGATTTTTGGCCTTGGAGCAACGCTATAATCGACGCTTAGCGAAAAGGCGGCAGCCAGGAGGGGCCATGACGCGTTTGTTTTCGGTTTTCGGCGATTCTATCAGCACGTATGAGGGCTTCGAGCCCGATGGCTATGCCGTGTTCTATCAGCAAGAGAACCAACGCCGTGCGGGAATCTCCTCGCCTGACGAGACGTGGTGGATGCAGGTCATCCGCGCGTTCGGGGGAGAGCTTTTGTCGAATGCCGCCTGGTCGGGGTCGATGGTGCAAGGCGCGTGTTATCCGTGCGGCAACTGCGACGATCGCGTTGCCGATCTGGCATGCGATGGCAAGGCGCCCGACGACATCCTCGTTTATTACGGAATCAACGACTATGGGTGGGGAAGCGCCGACGCTCAGGCTGCCGGCCGCTCGTTCGCCACGCCGTTCTGCTTGGCCGAGGGTGAGGCCGGTGACTTGGGCGACGAGGCCGTCGCGGGCCTCGCTCCCGTCGATGCGGCGGAGCGTTTCGGCCATGCATACGCCCAGATGCTTGGGCGCATACGCGCGGCTTATCCCGAGGCGCGCGTATGGTGCTTCGCTATGCTACCCGGGCGCGTGCACGGCAGGGTAGCATCCACGTTCACGTACGATTTCCGCGGCGTGCCGTTCGCGCGGTACAACGAAGCCATCCTCGCTGCCGCGAACGAATGCGGCGCCATCGGCTGCGACGCCGCCGCATTCGGCTTTGACTACGATGCCATAGAGGGCACGCATCCAACGGCCGTCGGAATGCATCAAATGGCTGAATTGATGCTCGCGGCCATGCATCGAGCTTTGGGTGACGCCGCGCAGCTGAACGTCGCTGATTTCCGCGGGTTCGAATCGAGCGACCCCTGCGAAGCTCCTGGTCGGGCGTGCGTCGGTTGCCCCCATGCGCAGGCAACGGGCAACCAGTGGACCCACGTTTGCCTGCGTTAGCTCTCGGCGCCAGGTGAAGCCTCAAGGTTGCGAGGCTCATGCGATTCGCCGGAAAGCCAGCCTAGGCCAAACGCGAATCAAGCGCGAGCCAAACGCAAGGTAACAGAATGGCAAACGGTTCCAGCCTTTGTTGACACTGCGAAGCGCGTGCCTAAAATCGGGTATTAGCACTCGAATAGCGAGACTGCTAATTGCGAGCCTTCGCAAGGCAGCCCCTCGTAACGAAAGGAAAACCCGATGCGCAAATTCAAAACAGAGAGCAAGAAACTGCTCGACCTGATGATCAATTCGATCTACACCAACAAAGAGATATTCCTGCGCGAGCTGATCTCGAACGCTTCCGACGCCGTCGACAAGCTCTATTTCAAGAGCCTTACCGACAGTTCCATCCAGATCGGCAAGGACGAGCTGGCTATTTACGTATCACATGATGCTGACGCCCGCACCATCACGGTGAGCGACAACGGCATCGGCATGACCGCCGATGAGCTCGAGAAGAACCTGGGCACCATCGCACATTCCGGAAGCCAGGAGTTCAAGACCGACAACGACGTCGCCTCCACCGATGCCGCCGACATCATCGGCCAGTTCGGCGTGGGCTTCTACTCGTCGTTCATGGTGGCCAAGCGCGTGCGCGTTGTTTCCAAGGCTTACGGCACCGACGAGGCCAATGCGTGGGAGTCCGACGGCGTCGACGGTTACACCATCGAGCCCGCGGAAAAGGAGACCCACGGAACAGAGATCACGCTGTATCTCAAAGACGACACCGACGAGGACAACTACACCAGCTACTTGAACGAATACGAGTTGCGCCACCTTATCCAGCAGTACAGCAACTACGTGCGCTATCCCATCAAGATGGAAGTGACGAAGTCGCGCGAGCTGCCCAAACCCGAGGATGCCGGCGACGACTATCAGCCGCAGTACGAGGATTACACCGAGGTCGAGACGATCAACTCGATGGTTCCTATTTGGAAGCGCCGCAAGTCGGAAGTGTCCGATGAGGACTACAACGAGTTCTACAAGACGAACTTCCACGATTTCGAGGCGCCGCAGCGTACCATCTCCGTGCACGCTGAAGGCGCGCTCACGTACGATGCCTTGCTGTTCATCCCGAGTCGCGCGCCGTTCGACATGTACAGCCGCGATTACGAGAAGGGCTTGGCGCTGTACAGCTCGAACGTGCTGATCATGGACAAGTGCGCCGATCTCCTGCCCGACTATTACAATTTCGTGCGCGGCATCGTCGACTCCGCCGATCTCACGTTGAACATCTCGCGTGAAACCCTGCAGCGCAACAGCCAGCTTCAAGCCATTGCCAACAAGGTGGAGAAGAAGATCACCGCCGAGCTCGAGAAGATGCGCGATCAAGACCGCGAAGCCTACGAGAAGTTCTTCGGTAACTTCGGCCGCTCGCTGAAGTTCGGCGTGTACTCGTCGTACGGCACCAAGACCGATGAGCTCGCGCCCTTGTTCCTGTTCTATTCGGCGAAGAACGAGAAGCTCGTGACGCTTGACGAGTACGTTGAGGCCATGGATGCCGAGCAGAAGGACAAGAAGGAGATCTACTACGCGGCGGGCGAATCGCGCGAAACGTTGCTGTCGCTGCCTACGGTGAAGGCCGCTTTGAAAAAGGGCTACGACGTGCTGCTTTGCACCGAGGACGTGGACGAGTTCACCTTCCAATCGATGCGCGCTTACAAAGAGTGCTTCATGAAGAGCGTCACCTCGGCCGACCTCGATCTTGCCACCGATGACGAGAAGAAGGAAGCAGAGGATGCCACCAAGGCCAACGAGAGCCTGTTTGCGGCCATGAAGGAGCTTTTGGGTGATAAGGTTTCCGACGTCGTTGTTTCTCCTACGTTGGAGGACGCGCCTTCGGCCATCGCTGCAAAGGGCATGCTTTCTCTTGAGATGGAGCGCGTGCTAGCGCAAGGTCCTGACGCCGACAAGGCGAAGGCCGAGCGCGTGCTGCAAATAAACGCCAAGCATCCGGTTTTCGACAAGCTGAAAGTCGCAAATGCCGCCGACGACAAGGATAAGCTGGCGCTTTACACCGAGCTTCTGTACGACCAGGCGCTTTTGGTTGAGCGCATGCCTATCGAAGACCCCGTCGCCTTCGCCCAAGCAATCTGCCAGCTGATGTAGGTGACACGTTCCAGCGACCGCCTCTGGCACTAGAGGTCATCTCTGGCGCCGATGACTATTCTGCAGGTGTTGCGTTACAATGGATGCGGTTGGGGCTTCGCCCCGACCGCATTTTCAGTTGACCGATGGGTGTCTTCGGCACGCGCGGTCGCATGGCATATTCGCAACTGTTCGCTTCGCTTTTCGGAAGCGATCGCAAAGTAAGGGACATCATGGCTGTTGATCTTTCCGCAGCGCTTACGCGTATCCCCGATTATCCCGAACCGGGCATCATTTTCGTTGACCTCACGTCGCTTATGCAGGACGCGGATGCGTTAAAGGCCGCCGTCGACGGCATCGCCGACCATTTCGCCGGCAAGGGCATCACTAAGGTGGTGGGCGCTGAGGCGCGCGGCTTCATCATCGGCACGCCGGTTGCCTACAAGCTCGGTGCGGGTTTTGTGCCTGCGCGCAAGCCGGGCAAGCTGCCTCGCGAGACCTTTTCGCAAAGCTATGAGCTTGAGTACGGTACCGATTCGCTCGAGATTCACAAAGACGCCCTGACGGCGGATGATGCGGTTCTTATCGTGGATGACCTTGTGGCAACGGGCGGCACGGCCGTGGCTCAAAAGGAGCTGGTGGAAAAAGCGGGCGCCAAGGTGGCGGGCTTTGCCTTCATCACGGAGCTAGAATATCTGCACCCGCGTGAGCTTATAGCCAAGGCGACCGATGCGGAAGTGTTCTCGTTGGTGCAGGAGACGAAGTAACGCCTGCCTGGAGGGGCGTTTTGTCCACGCTCGGCTCAATAGGGAAGACCCGATCTGCGTGAAGGGTCGGGCTCTAGAGAAAAGAGGCAATCATGGCACTTTCTAAGATTTTGGTTCCCATCGATGGTTCCGAGGGCGCGAATCGTGCGCTCGACATGGCTGTGCGCCTTGCCGACGGCAATCCGAATCTCCAGATAGACGTGCTTTACGTTGCGCCTATCCCACGGCTTAACGAGGAAATGAGCGCCGAGCTCGCGCATATCGTCGACCTCATGAAGGAAGATGGCAACAAGATTCTCTCTGCTGCGCTCGATTATTTGGGCGACGTCGCCGAGCAAGCCGATGTTGTTTGCCTGGCGGGCACCAACCCCGCGGCCGAGATCGTGAAGCTTTTGGAAAAGGGTGGTTACGACTTGGTGATCGTGGGCAACCGTGGCCTTTCCGGCCGCAAGGAATACGCAGGTTCGGTGAGCTATAAAGTGCTGCATGCAGCTCCCACGCCTGTGCTTGTTGCAAAGTAGCTAGCGGGGTCTCGAAGGTGGCAAGGGGTCAAAAATGCCAGAGGCGGTCGCTGGAACGTGTCACCGATCAGGCGCTTAGGTGCCAGAAGGCGACGGCGCTCGATGCGGCCACGTTCAGTGAGTCGACGCCGTGGTGCATAGGGATACGCACCGTGTAATCGCAGCGCGAAATGGTGGAATGGGCTAGCCCGTCGCCTTCGGTGCCGAAAACCAACGCAAGGCGCTTGCATTCGAGAAGCCTCGGGTCGCGAAGCGAGATCGAATCGTCGGAAAGCGCCATGGCCGCGGTGGTGAACCCCAGCTCGTGCAAAAGAGGCACGCCGTCTCTTGCCCAATCATGCGGGTTCGTACCGATGCGTGCCCACGGCACTTGAAAGACCGTTCCCATCGAAACGCGCACGGCGCGCCGATACAACGGGTCGTAGCAGGCAGGGGAAACCAAAACGGCATCGGCGCCCAACGCTGCAGCCGAACGGAATATCGCGCCCACGTTGGTGTGATTGCGGATATTCTCAAGTACTGCAACCAATTTCGCTCCACATGTCGCCTCTTCGACCGAAAGTTCCGCCGGCCTGCGGAAAGCCGCCAGCGCTCCGCGCGAAAGCGCGAAGCCGGTAAGCTTCTCGAATTCTTCGGCTGGTAAAACGAATACGGGCGCATCGGGGTTAGCCGCAGCGAAACGCCCTATGACGTCTTCGAGCTGCGGCAGGTATTTCTCCTGCGTAAGCAGGGAAAGCGGCATGTTGCCGCCGTCGAGCGCGCGGCCGATGACCTCCACGGTTTCGGCGATGAAAACGCCTTTGGCGGGTTCGATCCTGCTGCGTAGCTGCAAATCGGTCAAGCGGGCGTATGCGTCGAGGCGCTCGTCTTCCAGCGTACTCAATCGGATGATACCCATATATCCTCCTTCGTGGCGTAAGCCGCTATTTGCAACATCGCGTTGAATTATCAACGCAGCTCATAGGTCTGCCGAACTTCGTTCGCGGCTTTTTGGGCACCGTAGCTATTTCGTTTAATTGCCTCATCCGACGCCCTCTGCAATCCAAGTATAATGGGTGGCTGCTGCGAAAAGGCAACAGTCGCGCTCAAATGAAGCGCATTTTCGGAAACGAGGAGATCAAGACGATGTCAGTGAAGTCGGTGGCTAGGATCAACGAGCGCGTGACCGGTGTGAATAAACGCACCGTGCCTCTCGAAATCGAGGCCGCTTACCCCTACGAATCGTTTGCGACGAAAATCTTGCCGCATGTGCGCAAATACGATGCCGCCATGAGCGAGCTCAAGGTTCGTTTCGAGATCATCGACAAGGATCTGCAGGTGCGCAGCCATCGCAATCCCATCCACCATATCGAGTCGCGCATCAAATCGCCGCGCAGCATGTACGAGAAGATCGTGCGTTACGGCTTCGACCCCACGGTCGAAAACGTCGAGGAGCATCTTATGGATGTGGCGGGCATACGCATTATCACGTCCTACATCCAGGACGTTTATCGCATGGTTGAGATGCTGAAGCGTCAAGATGATCTCGAGCTCGTCGTCATCAAGGATTACATAGCAAACCCCAAGCCAAACGGCTATCGAAGCTTGCATGTCATTGTGCGCATCCCCGTGTTTTTCATGGATTCCAAGCAAATGATCCCGGTGGAGGTTCAGATCCGCACCATTGCGATGGACTTTTGGGCCAGTCTCGAACACGACCTGAAATACAAGGCCATCGGCGAGGTAAGCGGCATCGATGCTGCAAGCGAGCTCAAAGACTGCTCGCGGATCATCGAGCAAGTGGAAGGGCGCATGCAGTTTCTGGCAAATGCCCTCGACGAAGGCGCCGCGGCCTGTATGCTGTAGAGCCGTTCTTGCAGCGCGTCCAATTTGCGTTTGCCGCCGTCTCTGCGCCGATTCCGCGCGCTACGTTAAATTTCGCCCTCGCTTGTCGTCCATTGCGCTATTCTGTGAAGCTATCCGTTAAATAACCGCAAGGAGGATACATGTTCAATAAGAAATGGGGTGCGCTTGTCGCTGCTGGCGTTTTGGCCGCCGCTCTTGCGCTCGTCGGTTGTTCTTCGAGCAGCAACAGCTCTCCGGCTTCCGCTAGCGCAAGCGCTTCGGGTTCGGCTAGCGCTTCTACCGAGATGACACTTGTGAAGGACGGCACGCTCACCATCGCCACTTCGCCTGACTTCCCGCCGTTCGAAAACATCGAGAATGGTGATTTGGTTGGTCTCGACATCGAGATCGGCAAGGCTATCGCTGGCAAGCTCGGTCTCGAGCCCGAATTCGTCCAGCTGCAGTTCGACAACATCTTGACTGCTGTTGCCAGTGGCAAGCAGGCTGACGTGGGCATTTCCGGCTTCACGGTTGAACCCGAGCGTCAAAAGACCGTCGATTTCTCCGATAGCTACTACATCGACGACCTCTCCATCGCCACGATGAAGGACAATGCTGACATCACTGCCGACAACGCCGACGAGGCCCTCAACAAGGAAGGTGTCGTCATCGCTGTTCAGTCGGGCACTTCGGGCGAGACTTACGTGCAGGAGAACTACCCCAACGCCACCTGCCAGCCCTACGGCAACTCCACCGACGCCTTTGCTGCTATGCAGGCTGGCCAGGCTAATGCCGTTTGCACCAACAAGGCCGTTGTCGAGCGCATGCTTGCAAGCGCTTACACCGATGCCCAGGTCATCAAGTCCATCGCAACCGGCGAAGAGTACGCTGTTGCTGTGAACAAGGACAACACCGCGCTTACCGCCGCCATCAACAAGGCTCTCAAGGAGCTTCAGGACGATGGTACCATCGACGACCTTATCGCCAAGTACATGTAGGTCTCAAGTTCGTTTAATCGCGAACTTACTGTGTGACCTACCGATTTGGGCTGGAAAAACCGTTCAAATAGGGCGGTTCTCGCTATAATGTAACCCTCCTGCGCCTTTGTGCGGGAGGGTTTTGCTTTCGGAAAAGACAGGTTCGATATGCTTTGTGGAACATCGCGTGCTTTGCGCAAATCATTCGTCGCCGCCATGGCGGCCGCGATCATCGTCGCCGTCACGGCGCTTTCTTTTGTGCCCGCTCAGGCGTTTGGCTTAGAGATCGCGAAATGCACAGCTCGCCCCAATGCCGATCAGGGCAGCGATGTTCTCGGAGGCGTGGAGACGCGCATCACTTGGGAAGCTCAAAGCGATGCCGACGAATCGATCGCTAGTATCGCGCTTACGCTACCCGAGGGAACCACGTGCTCGCTTGACAATGCGCGCGTGACGTTGCTTACCGGCGACGATCACATGACCCGCGCGAATCTGAAGGCGACCTTTGCCAAGGATGGGCAAACGGTCATTGCGAATTTCGATCAGCCGGGCGAAGCAGGCGGTTATTATCGCATTGAGCTTTTCGGCGTGTTTTTTCCCAACGCTGGCGGTGATGAGCAGCTGACGGGCTCTTACACGCTTGCCGATGGCGCGGTGGAGAACATGCCCACGATTCCTTCCATCACCACGAAGGGGACCACGTTTGCGCAATCGCTTTCCGATCAACTCGAAGAGCAGGATTGGGTCAAGGCCTGGAATTCCAATACATTCTTGCGCCTGTTCTTGAATCCGCCTATCTTGGTTTCGAGCTTCCCTATCGTGCTGCAGGGCTTTTTCATGGCCGTGGGCATCGTCGTCGTCGCATTCCCCATTGCCATCCCCATCGGTTTGCTCTTGTCGTTCATGCGTATGTCGCGCTTCGCGATTTTGCGTGGGCTAGGCGGCCTTTACGTCAACGTGGTGCGCGGCACGCCGGTTTTCCTGCAGGTTTATATCGCATTTTTCGGTTTGCCTCTCGCCGGTGTCAACATCCCGTCGTTTCCGCTGGGCGTTATCGTGCTGGCGATGAATTCGGCTGCATATCAGTGCGAGATCTTCCGTGCGGGCATCCAATCCATCAGCAAGGGCCAGTTTGAGGCGTCGCGTTCGCTTGGCATGAATGGCGCGCAGACCATGGCCTATGTCATCATCCCGCAAACCGTGCGGCGCGTGCTTCCCACCATGACCAACGAGTTCATCTTGCTGTACAAAGACACCTCGATGCTCGCCGCCGTTGGCGTTATGGAAGTGGTCATGTACGCGAAGACCATCGTGGCCTCCACGGGCTCCATCACGCCCTATATCGTTGCCGCGCTCTTCTACCTAGTGCTTACCATTCCGCTGGCGAAGATGGTCGGCAAGCTGGAAGCCCATCTTGCGGGTACCGATAACGGCCAGGGTAAGAAGCAGAAGAAGGGCAAGAAGCAGAAGGGTGCCAAAGAGGGCATTGTAGAAGCGAAGCTCGAGAGCAAGGACGCTCCTGCATCCGACCTCGATGTTTCTCCCGAGCGTTTTTCCAGCATGTAGCATCTTGCCGAAGTGCTGGTTTACGCCGTCTTGTCGGATCTCGGCAGGGCGGCGTTTTTTGTTGATGCTTCGGCCCGTGACCACTTGTCAAACCTCTTCAAAAAGATGTGGCAGCCGTTGTGAATTGCGCTAAAATGAAGCCAGAAAATCCACCGAGCGCCGAAAGGCCGGGTGGAGCACACTTCTATTAGAGGAGGGCTCTCATGGCTCGTTATAGTCGCATTTTTGCTGCCCTTGACGGCGGTTCCACGCAAGAGGCTGTTCTTGAGCGCGCTATCGATTTGGCTGAGGACAATGGCGCCGAGCTGCTGCTTGGTCATGTCATCGATTCTGTTCCTTACGAGGCCAATGGCATCGACTTCGTTGCTTTGTGCGACGATGGTCGTGCTCGCATCGAAGAGGATTTGAAGACCCTTCTGGACAAAGCTCGCAACAGCGACAAGATTCCTTCGGTGAAGCTTGAGGTTCGCGCTGGGCGCATCAATGATACGCTTTCCGAGCGTTTGATCGACCCCTTCAAGCCCGAGCTCGTCATCTGTGGTGCGCGCGGTTTGTCCAACATCAAGTATGCTTTCGTCGGCAGCGTCTCCACGTATCTTATTCGCAATATGGAATGTGACGTCTTGGTCGTGAAGCCCGAGGGCAAGTAGTCTCGAAGCCAAGCGCCTTTGATTTGAACCATCGAGCATCGCTTGTGTTGCTTTCGGTTAAATCTTTTCAGCCTCGCCCTGCGCAAATCGGAGGGCGAGGCTTTTTGCTATAGTTGCTACATCAATCAGTTTCACACGAGAATCGAGTCGATATGATCAATCCCAGAATGCTCGCCTTGGGCAAGGAGCCTTCGGCTATTCGCAAGCTGTACGCCTATGGTCTGCAGCGTGCTGCAGAAATCGGTGCCGACAAGGTGTACGATTTTTCCATCGGCAATCCGTCGGTGCCGGCGCCTGCTGCCGTCGGCAAGAAGATCGCCGAGCTCGCCACGGCCGATCCGGTAGAGGTTCACGGCTACACCATGTCGCCGGGCAAATACAGCACGCGCGAGGCTGTTGCGGCCAACTTGGCCAAGCGCTTCGGCATCCCGGCGGTTGCCGAGAACATCTACATGACTGCTGGCGCTACGGCTGCGCTTGATATCACTATTTCGGCTCTTACCAATCCCGGAGACGAGGTCATCGTAAACGCGCCGTTTTTCCCGGAGTATCGCGTGATGATTGAGACCGCCGGTTGCAAGTGCGTCGAGGTCATGATGACCATCCCCGAATTCCAACTCGACATCGATGCCTTGCGCGAGGCGATCAACGAGAAGACATCCATGATCATCATCAACTCGCCCAACAATCCCGTTGGCTGCGTGTACGTCGAGGAAAACATCAAGGCTCTTACAGCGCTGCTGGAGGAAAAGGAAGCCGAGCTCGGACATCCCATCTATCTGCTTTCTGACGAGCCTTATCGTGAGATTGTCTACGACCTGGATGTTCCTTTTGCGGCCAACTACTACAAACACACCGTCGTTTGCTATTCGTGGGCTAAGAGCCTTTCGCTTCCGGGAGAGCGCATCGGCTACGTGTTCGTGTCGCCGCGTAACGAGAACGCCGGCGAGTTGTTTGCGGCCGTCTCCGGCGCTGGTCGTGCTTTGGGTTTCATTTGCGCTCCCGCCCTGTTCCAGCAAGTGATCGAGGACTGCATCGAAGAGCCCACCGATGTCGAGGCGTATCGCGAGAATCGCAAGCTGCTCACCGATATGCTTGGCGAGCTTGGGTACGAGTACGTGAATCCCGATGGCGCTTTCTACCTGTGGGTCAAGGCGCTCGAAGACGACGCCGAAGCGTTCTCCGATCGGGCGAAGAAGCATGATTTACTGCTAGTTCCATCCAACAGCTTCGGCATGACGGGCTGGGTGCGTTGCAGCTATTGCATATCGCCCGACACCATCAAGAATTCTCGCCAGGCTTGGATCGACCTCAAGCAAGATTACGCATAGCGTTGCAAAGAGAGGCCAAATGCGAAGAGGCCCGCTGCGATATCGCAGCGGGCCTCTTGTTGCCCATACGTGATGCCGCATGCAGCGACATCACGTATGAGGTCGGGCGGGTGTCGCTATTTTCGGGTTATTCCGAGCGCAAAGCTTCTACGGGATCGCGTCGGCTCGCCATACTCGAGGGGATAAGGCCGGCCACAAACGTGAGAATCACGCTGATGGCGATGAGCCCCGCCGCGGCGCTCGGAGGCAACAGCATGACGTTGGGCACGTCGAAGCCTGCGAGCACAAAGGCATTTACGGGCACCGAAACCAGATAGACGAGTGCGATGGCGAAGACGCCCGAGATGAAGCCTTCGATAATCGTCTCGGCGTTGAAGATGTTCGCGATATTCAGCTTCGAGGCCCCCATCGCACGCAGGATGCCTATTTCCTTGCGGCGTTCGAGCACCGATATATACGTGATGATGGCGATCATGATGGAGCTCACCACCAGCGAAATGGCAACGAAGGCGATGAGCACCAAGCTGATGGTGTTCACGATGCTCGTAACCGAGCTCATAAGCGTGCCGACTAGGTCGGTGTACTGGATGGCGGCGTCGTCGTTGTCGGCGGCGGTCATCTTGTCATTATAGGCGTCGATGATGTCCATCACCTTTTCTTTGGCGGGAAAATCGACGGGGTAGATGCTGATGGTTTCGGGGCTTGCCTTGTCGGCGTAGCCAAGTTTGGTCAGGTTGTTGTCGTACGTGAGCTCATCGGAGTTCATGTAGTTGGTGAGCAGCGACGTGAGATCTTCTTGCGACATGTTGAACTGAATGGCGTTGGCAAAGGCGTCCGCGTCAAAGCTGAACCCGTTCGCCAACGAATCGGAAAGGCTTGCCATCTGGTTCGTTAGCTGGCTGGAGATGCTTTGCGACAGCTGCGTGCCAAGCTGGTTGGTAGCTGCTTGCATCTGCGTTGCCATCTGCTGCGCCATCGACGTCGCCATGGTCTGGGCCGCTTGCGTCATAAGCGCCGTCATTTGCTGCGATAAGTAGGGCGCGAATTGATTGGTCATGTAGTCGTTCATGGCCGCTTCGATTGCGTTTTGATAAGCGCCCATGGAGGCTGCTTGCACGGCGGCTTGGTCGAGTTTGCCTTGGTCGGTCGCGAGGAAGTCGGTATAGGCCGCAGCATAGTCGATGCGGGGTGTGCCTGCCGACATGTCAAGATATTTGTCGCCGTTTGCCGTGGCGTACGCGAAGAAATCGGTCATCAGCTGCGTTTGCGTTTTGACAAGCGCCTCTTGTTGCGCAGCGGTCATTTCGATGTCCATATCGGACATGTCGAATTGCGGCGCGCCTTTCATGATGGATGCCATGGTTTCGGCATTGAAGCTTTTGCTTAGGGCGCTCGTGTCCATTTGCGACATATCGACGCTGCCCTCGAGCGCGCTCATGTCCACCCCTGAAAGATCAAGGTTCGTGTCCATGCTGGAAAGCGCGCCTGCGTCGAAGCTGAAAGCGTTTTTCAGCGCGTCTTCGTCTACACTGAACATCGAGCTCATATCGAACTGGCTTTCCTGATCGTCTTGCAGCTCTTTGAACGTTTTGCCCGTGAAGACATCCACGTCGCTGTTTGCAAGCTGTTGCTTGACGATATCGGAATCTTGGGACATTTCGATCAGGTGATCGATGAGTTCGGGCGTGTAAGCGACGCCTTCGGTGAGCGCGCTTGCGGTGGAGGTTTCGGAAGGCTTAACCACGCCGACGATTTTCAGCTTGATTCCGTTGTCGACGCGCTCTTTCATGAAATCGGTGTCCTTGGACATGTCAGTCCAAGTTCCCTGGTCGGCGTTACGCTGGTATTGGCTGCTTGCAGGCACTACCGAAAAAGTCAGGTTCAGCGCGTCGCTGTAGGTGAAATTCCGGCTCACCTCGGGGACGGTCACTTCTTTGCCGGAGAGGGCGTCGGAGAGCATGTCCTTCATCACGTCGGGGTCGTAAACCCCCAGGCTGTACAGCGTGTAGTCGCTGATGCTCCCGGCGCTTGAAAGCACCAGCACCGCTTCGTCGTAGTTTTCGGGCCAGCGGCCTTCCACGACGTCCATCTGCTGTTCGAGGATGTCGCGGTTGTCGAGCATCTCCTGGAACGAAGACATGCTCGAGCTCCCCATGGAAAGCGACGACGTGCTTACCCCGTTTTGGAACACCGCCGCCATCGACGAGGGGTTGAGCTGCTGCACGCCATAGGTGTCGGTGTCGCTCATGTAAACTTGCGGTTCGACGCCGTAGTTGTACTGGATGGTATGAACGTACTGGTCGATATCCGAATCGCCGTTTTCCAAATAATCTTTGAAGGCTTTCAAGTCGTTGTTTTTTACTTTGGCGAACATGTCGCTCATGATGGTCGACTCGGGTATGGCGCTATCGGTTGTGCGTGTGGCGTTTTTGTCGACGTTGTCGGCGTCGTTTCCGGTTGCATAGCCGGTCATGCCCCCCATGAGCGAGGTGAGGTCGAAGCTCGATTTAGTGATGGTAAGAGGATAGCTGGTAAGCGCTTCTTCCTCGGTGTCGGCGATGTAGTTGTTGACACCGTTGGAAAGCGCGAGGATCGAGGCGATGCCGATGATTCCTATCGAACCCGCAAACGCGGTAAGCGCGGTGCGCCCCTTTTTCGTCATGAGGTTGTTGAAGGAAAGCGCGAGGGCTGTGAGGAAGGACATGCTTGCTTTGCGGTCAGGTTTGCGCGTCTTTTTCCCGTTGCGGTGTGCGCCGTCGACGCCTTCGGGGGCATAGATGGCGGGCTTTGGCTTGATGCTCTGCGTTTCGCTTGCGGCACCCGTTGCGTTGGCGTTTTGCTCGTCGCTTCCCGAGATAGGATTGCTGTCGCCTAGGATATGGCCGTCTTTCAGGTTCACGATGCGCGTCGCGTATCGGTGCGCCAGCTCGGGGTTGTGAGTGACCATCACCACGAGGCGGTCGTCTGCTATCTCTTTCAGCAAATCCATAACTTGGATGCCTGTTTCGGTATCCAGGGCGCCGGTGGGCTCGTCGGCCAAGACGATCTCGGGGTCGTTCACGAGGGCGCGTGCAATGGCGACGCGTTGCATCTGGCCGCCGGAGAGCTGGTTGGGCTTTTTGTTGATGTGCTCGCCAAGGCCGACGCGCTCAAGCGCGTCGATGGCGCGTTGACGGCGTTCGACGCGGTCGACGCCGGTAAGGGTTAGCGCCAACTCGACATTCGAGAGGATGGTCTGGTGCGGGATCAGGTTGTAGCTTTGAAAGATGAAGCCCACGCGATGGTTACGATAAGTATCCCAATCGCGATCGGTGTATTCTTTGGTCGATATGCCGTCGATTACCAAATCGCCCGAATCGTAGTGGTCGAGCCCGCCGATGATGTTGAGCATCGTCGTCTTTCCCGACCCCGATGTGCCGAGGATGGCTGCGAATTCGTTGTCCCTAAAAGTGATGGACACTCCGTCAAGGGCCACTTGCGTGAAGTCGCCGGTAGTGTACGACTTGCGGATGTCGGTTAGCTGAAGCATGCGATTACCTAACTATACGCGATGAATTGCCGTGTGCTTACAGGTTGTCGGCGCCGATGATGCTGTTGACGATTGCCGAAACGATGCTGATGATGATGCTGGCGAGAAACGCGCTGCCGAAGCCGGCTATGCCAACCCCCACGGCGAAAAGCCCGTTTGAAAGCCATGCCGCTATATAGAGCAAAATGGTATTCACCACGAGATAGAAGATGCCCAATGTAAGGATCGTGATGGGTATGCTCAAAAGCTGCAGCAAGGGTTTAAGGGCGATGTCGACCAGTGACAATATCAGACCCAAAATGATTATGCCCGTGATGCCGGTTTGCACGGTAAGCCCCGGCACGATCCAGATTGCGGCTGCGCAGGCGATCGCTGTAACCAGCCAGCGTATGAGAAAAAACATGGATGTCTCGCTTTCTTTATTCCTATGGATATTCTAAACGCACACGCCGTGCTCTCGGCCGGCTCTTTTTAACCGTAAAATGGTTGTTGAAAACGTTGACGAAGGGGAGAGGCATGGTGCAGAAGCGCGCAAGGAAGAAAGCGTCGGCGGCAAAGGCGTCTGCGCCGCGGGCACGACGTTGTCAGACTTCGGCTTTCGACCCGTGCGGTGCAAGCCGCAAATGCGGCGCCTGCCAGCATATCGGGGAGCCTTACGAAGCGCAGCTTGCGCGCAAGCTCGCTTATGTGCAGGGGCTTTATTCCGAAGCGGGCATTGCATTGAAGATGGCCGACGAGATGGCGCTCGCGGGTTCTGCGTCTGCCCCAAAATCCGCAAGCCCTGCACCGGCGAGGTTGTTTCCCGTCAAGGGAATGGCCGATCCTCGTTTCTATCGTAACAAAGTCATCTCCCCGTTTGCACGGGGAAGGCGCTTGGCCGATGGCAAGCGCGGGGCGCGTTACGAAATCAAATGCGGTATGTACGAGGCTCATTCGCATCGCGTCATCGATACGGAAGGCTGTTTGATTGAAAACCAGCAGGCGAAACAGGTGATTCGCGAGATAAAGCGCCTTATGGGCAAGTTCGGCATCGAGCCTTATGACGAAGATTCCGGTGACGGGTTCGTGCGTCATGCGGTTGTCCGCGTGGGGCACGAAAGCGGCGAGATGCTGGTGACGATCGTGACCAACGGCGAGGCCTTCCCTGCTTCGCGGTCGTTTTGCCGTGAGTTGGTGCGGCGCTGCCCGTTTGTCACGTCGGTGGTACAAAACGTCAATACGCGTCAGACCAACGTCATCCTGGGCGAGACCGAACACAGGCTTTACGGCCCCGGCTTCATCCTCGATAAGCTGTGCGGTTTGAGCTTCCGCATTTCGTCGCGGTCGTTTTATCAGGTGAATTCCACCCAAACCGAGGTTCTTTACGACGCCGCTATCGGCCTTTCCGGTTTGGATGGCGCCCAAGATGTCATAGATGCTTATTGCGGAACGGGGACCATCGGTTTGGTTGCGGCCTCGCGCGGGGCCAGATCGGTTGTCGGCGTCGATTCCGTCGAATCGGCCATTCGCGATGCTCGCGAGAATGCTCGTCACAACGGGATCGAGAATGCGCGTTTTGTTGTCGACGACGCCGGCGCTTTCATGCGCGGCCTGGCGGCTGAGCTCGATGGCGGCGGGCTCGCGGGCGGTTCCGATGAGGGTGCTTTCGCTATGCGCCCTGCGAAAAACGTCGCAGTCGAACGCGATGTCGATCAAACCGATGCGCCCAAACCTGCGAGCGACCGGGTTTCGCGCGGGTCGCTCGTGGTGTTCATGGACCCGCCCCGTGCCGGCTCGACCGAGGAATTCCTTGATGCGCTCGTCGAACTTTCGCCCGAGCGCGTGGTTTATGTTTCGTGCAATGCGAAAACTCAAGTGCGCGATATCGTCTATTTGCTGCAGCGCGGTTATTGCGTGCGCGCGGTGGTCCCGGTTGATATGTTCCCTCATACCGACCATATAGAGGTCGTGACCTTGTTGGAGAGGTGGAAGCGCTAGAAGGGCGGCGGCTTTGCGGCAAACGTCCGAGGCAGCCCGCCCGTTGAAGCTGCTTATCGTGGAGAAGGAGATGGAGATGAGGTATCCGAAATTTTTGCCGACGGGAGGCACCATCGGTTTTCCCGCGCCATCGTTCGGGGCGAATATCGAACCTTATCGCAGCGCTTTCGACAGCGCTTTGCGGGCATTTTCCGACAAGGGGTTCAAGGCTCAAGTGGGAGAAAACGCCTACGCCGACGATGGGGTAGGGATAAGCTCCACACCCGAGAAATGCGGTGCCGAGCTCACGAAGCTCTATTGCTCGTCCGAAAACGATGCTCTTATTTCCGTCGGCGGCGGCGAGCTTATGTGCGAGACCATGAACCATGTCGACCTCGATGCCGTTCGCGAGGCGCCCCCCAAGTGGTTTCAGGGGTTTTCAGACAACACCAATTTCACTTTCGCGTTGACCACGCTGTGCGATACGGCGGCGATATACGGCCCCTGTGCGTCGAGCTTCGGCATGCGTCCGTGGCATCGCTGCCTGGATGATTCCCTTGGCGTGCTTACCGGGACCGCTGCGTCGTACGATGACGAGGGCATGCTGCACGCGACCTCGCGAAGCTATGACCGCTATGAGGTGGAAAGCAAAAAAGACGAGCAGCATCCGCTTGAACCATACAATTGCGAAAAACTTGCCATGCGCCGTGTGTTCAGCCGCGGGGAGATGCGTCTAGGTGACGGCGTTGCCTATATGGAAGGCCGTCTGCTGGGTGGGTGCATGGATATCCTGGCGATGCTTGTGGGCACGGCGTTCGATGCGGTCGAGGAATTCAACGAGCGTTATCGCGACGACGGGGTGGTGTGGTTCCTGGAATCATGCGACTTGAACCCCATGGCGATTCGCCGTGCGTTGTGGCAGATGGAGAACGCGGGTTGGTTCGATACGGCGCGCGGCTTCCTAATCGGCCGTCCGCTTTGCGGCCCCGAGACGTTTTTGGGGCTTGACCCCAACGAGGCTGTTTGCGGTATTCTTTCCAAGCACGGGGTTCCTATCGTGCTCGATGTCGATTTCGGCCATGTGCCGCCCGCCATGCCGTTGATAAGCGGAAGCTTCGCGAAGGTCACCTGCATGGGGAACGACGTCGCGGTTGAGCATATATTCAAATAGGCAAACCCGAACGGACGGCGGCTAGGTGATTTTAGCCGGGCGGTCTCTAAAGATCCACTCAAAGGAACCCGTATGAACGTGATGGAAATCGCGGCGCAGACGATAGCCGCAAAAAAGCTTGCAACTCCCGAGACGCCCGTTTTGCTCATGGTATCGGGCGGTTCTGACTCCACGGCGCTTGCCTACATCGCGGCCGGCTTGCGTCGGGCGGGAAAAATCGGCCCGCTGGCTATGCTGCATGTCAACCATAAGCTTCGCGGTGCCGACGCCGATGGCGACGCCTTCTTTACGGCTCAGCTTGCTGACTTGCTTGAGATTCCGCTGTTTGCTTGCGACGTAGATATCCCCGCATTGGTCGAGCAGGAGAAGGGGAACATGGAGGCGATAGCGCGTCGCGAGCGCTATGCCGCCGCCCACGAGGCGCTTACTAGTTTGTGCCGCCACGAGGGCATACCTGTTTCCGAGGGGCGCATCTTCACGGCTCATACCGCCGACGACCGTGTGGAAAACTTTTACATGCGGTCCATCGTCGGTACGGGGCCGGGCGGTTTTCGCTCGATGATGCATCTAAACGGCCAGGTGGCAAGGCCTTTGCTGAAGGTCGGACGGCAAGATCTACGTGATTTCATCGTCAGCTTGGGCGATGCTGCGCAAATCGATGACGCTGGCAATATGTGGCGCGAAGACGCGACGAACGAGCATACCGATCGGTTCAGGGCATTTGTCCGTGCCGAAATCGTGCCTCAGGCGAAAGAACGCAACCCCCGGTTGCTGCAAACCTTGACGCGGACAATGGACCTTATCGCCGACGAAGATGACATGCTTAACGAATATGCGACTGACCTGGAAAGCAAGCTTATCGCATGGGCCCAGGTGATTCCCGGTGCTTTGCCCGAATACGAGGAGGGGTGTCTCATCTCGCCCGATTTGGGGGCGCATCCAAAGCCGATACGTCGCCGTGTGATCGCGCGCGCGCTCGCCGCGATTTTGGGAACGGAGGCTCGCGTCGAAACCGCTTCCGTGGACGCCGTGCTTGCGGCGTGGGAGGGGGACGGGCCTCTTCCCGCAGCGATAAAAGGCGGATATGTCGTCAATATCCAGGGGAACCTTGCTGTCTCCGCCAACAAGCGGGGTGTGCGCATCGAGCCGATGGCGGTGTTCCGTGCGCGCAGGAAGCGCGATTAAGCTTTGCCAGTGATTGGTCGGCCGCGCAGCGAGCGTCTGCTAGAATTGTCGAGGACATCACGATAGAGCAAAGGATCTTCCATGACCGATAAAACCGACGAGGGCGAAATCGTTTTCGATATCGTTTTGGCCAGCGGCTCTCCTCGCCGCAAGCAACTGCTTGAAGATGCTGGCGTGAAATTCACCGTGCACGAGGCCGACATCGACGAATCGCTCGAGCCCGACGACCTCGCTCTGCCGGCCGAAGCTTGCAAAAAACTGGCCGAGCGCAAGGCCGGAGCTGTTGTGCAGGAGATTTTGGGCACCGAGGGTTTCGTGGGCTCGATCATCGTCATCGGTGCCGACACCATGGTGGTGCACCAAGGCGAGATATTCGGCAAGCCGCATAGCCTTTCCGAGGGTACGCATATGCTGCGCACGTTGTCGGGCGACACCCACCAGGTCCACACGGCCGTTTCGGTATGGCTTGTGCACGCCCCGGCCGAGCAAGACATCTCGCTGGGCTATCGCACCTTCGTGGATACCACCGATGTCACTTTCAAGGAGCTTGCCGATCAAGAGATTGCCGATTACCTGCGCTGCGGCGAATCATTTGACAAGGCGGGCGCTTATGCCATTCAGGGCGAGGGCGCGCGGTTGGTCGAGAAGATCGACGGCTCGATGTCGACGGTCATCGGTCTGCCGATAGAACGCTTGCTGGCCGAATTCCCCGACATCGCCGCACGGGTGGAGTAGCGGTTGTTTGGCGTTACCGTATTGTGACGCATCGCTTGATAGTCGAATGTTACACTGTTAGCTTGTATTAAAAGCTAACAGCCTGCTCGTATTGCCGCAATTGGGCATGCGAGGCAAGAAGAAAGGCTTGACGTGCATCCAGATATTAGCGAAGTTCTTTATACCGAAGAGCAGCTGAAAGACCGCGTGCGAGAAATCGGCGCTGCTCTTACCGAGGAGTATTCCGACATCGCCAGCCGCGGCGAGGGAATCGTGCTGCTGAGCGTTCTGCGTGGCGCGGCTATCTTCATGGCCGATCTTGCGCGCGAAATCAAAGTGCCGCTTGAGATGGATTTCATGGCCGTGTCGTCTTATGGCAACGGCGTGAAGAGCTCGGGCGAGGTGAAGATCGTGAAGGATCTTTCATCGAACATTCGCGGCAAGCACGTGATCGTTGCCGAGGATATCCTCGATTCGGGCCTTACCCTTAGTTATCTGCTAAAGAACCTTCAGTCGCGCTCTCCCGCCTCGATCGAGGTGGTGACGCTTTTGCGCAAGATGACGCGTCAGCAGGCGAAGATTAACTGCAAGCATATAGGATTCGAATGCCCCGATCAGTTCATCGTGGGCTACGGCTTGGATTATGCCGAGCGCTACCGCAACCTCCCCTATATCGGAATCTTGAAACCTGAGGTATATCGTTAATGGCTCCACAGCGAAACAAAAAGAATAACGAAACAAGCGGCCGCACCGCCATAATCGCCGTGGTCATCTTCTTGATCGCTGCGGTGTTGGTGGGCAATCAGTATCAAGGGCTCGCCCAGAGCGGCTCTTCGGCCCGCACTACCGATTCGCTCATCACCTCTGAGTTTTTGCAAGCGCTCGAGCAGAATCGCGTCGAGTCGGTTGTGTACGATTCGGGTAGCTATACGGTGACGGGTACGTATTACCCGGCGGCTACGGCTGGCTCTTCGGCCGTCGAGGCGTTCAACGATGCGTTTGCCTCGCTGAACGCGCTTGGCTCGACGCATAAGGCGCAAGCAGGTACGGGTCTTACGGGCGTTGCCACCACCAGCCTCGACGAGACCTCGCTTGGCGAGCTGCACAACTACACCACTACCTACATCGGTCAAGACTCGCTGGCGCAGCTTGTCGCCAAGCACCCTCAGGTGACATACGAGGTACGCTTGCCGTCCCCTTGGACCGAGCTTGCAGGGACATTCTTGCCCATCATCGTGATCGGCGTGCTGCTGTATTTCTTCTTCGTGCAGATGCAAAAGGCCAACAACCAGCAAATGGGCTTTGGCAAGGCGAAAGCCAAAAAAGCTGTCGAAGAGCGCCCTGATGTTAAGTTCTCGGATGTTGCGGGCGTCGACGAAGCCGTCGAAGAGATGCAGGAGATCAAGGATTTCCTAGCCAATCCCTCCAAATACCAGTCGCTTGGCGCACGCATCCCTCGCGGTTGCTTGCTGGTCGGCCCTCCGGGTACCGGCAAGACTTTGCTTGCGCGGGCTGTTGCAGGTGAAGCGGGCGTGCCGTTCTTCAGCATCTCGGGCTCCGATTTTGTCGAGATGTTCGTGGGCGTGGGCGCGTCGCGTGTGCGCGATTTGTTCGCCCAGGCGAAAGAGGCGGCCCCTTCCATCATCTTCATCGACGAGATCGATGCCGTCGGTCGTCAGCGCGGCGCCGGCTTGGGCGGCGGTCATGACGAACGCGAGCAAACGCTCAATCAGTTGCTGGTTGAGATGGACGGTTTCGAGAAGAACGATTCGGTGGTGCTCATCGCGGCTACTAACCGCGTCGATATTCTCGATCCGGCGCTTTTGCGCCCGGGACGTTTCGATAGGCAGATCACCGTCGACGCTCCCGATGTCAAGGGCCGTGAGAAGATCCTTCAGGTACATGCTTCCGACAAGCCGTGCGGATCCGATGTCGATTTGAAGAAGATCGCACAGCTTACCCCGGGCTTCACCGGCGCCGACCTCATGAACCTCATGAACGAGAGCGCTCTTCTCACCGCTCGCCGCGGAAAAAAGATCATCACCATGCGCGAAGTCACCGAGTCGATGGAACGCGTTATCGCCGGCCCCGAGAAGAAGGGCCGCGTGATGAATGCCGAAACCAAGAAGACCATCGCCTACCACGAGAGCGGCCATGCGCTTGTCGGGCATACGCTCGAGCATGCCGACCCTGTGCATAAGATCTCGATCATCTCGCGTGGCCGCGCGTTGGGCTATACCTTGTCGATCCCCGATGAGGACAAGGTTTTGAGCGGCTACAAGGAAATGCTCGACGAGCTGGCCGTCTTCATGGGTGGCCGCGTCGCAGAGGAGATATACTGCGACGATATCACCACGGGCGCTTCCAATGATCTGGAGCGCGCTACTAAGGTTGCTCGCGCGATCGTCACTCAGTACGGCATGAGCAAAGAGCTTGGCACGCAGGTTTTCGGGCAGCCCAACCACGAGGTATTCTTGGGCCGCGATTACGGCAATACGCAGGATTATTCCGAGGCAACGGCACGTCGCATCGACGATGAGGTTGCGCGCATCATGCGCGAGGCTCACGACCGCGCCTACGAGATCCTTTCGAGCCACGCCGACCAGATGAATCTGATGGCGAGAGTGCTGCTTGACCGCGAAACGGTCGATGGCGAGGCCTGCCAGGCCCTCTTGGACAACAAGTGGGACGAATATCTGGAACGCGAGGACGAAATAATCGCCCAGCACGAGCGCGAAGAGGCCGAGGCTCGCGCTCGCGATGCCGCAGCCATGAACGTGGATGCCTCTGAGAACGGCGATGTCGATGGAGGCTCTCAAGTTGCCAGCGAAGCAACGGCTGCAGCAGAAGCTCCGACAGCGACGAAAGAGGTTTCCGCCGCAAAGCCTGAAACTTTGGCAGATCCGGGCTTCGTCGAGCAGGTTCCGCCGAAAACGCGGCCCCAGCAGCCTTCTCCATCTGTTCTCCCGAGCAACGACGAAAAGAAAGACGACGAGCAATAACGATTTCCTTTAGGAGGAACCAAGTGCTTTGGCATTGCTCTAAATTCGAATTCGACGACAGGATGCCCATCATCATGGGCATCCTTAACGTTACGCCCGATTCCTTTTCCGATGGCGGTAGCTACGCCACGCATGCGGATGCTGTTGTTGCCGCAAAGCAGATGATCGCCGACGGCGCTGTGATTATCGATGTGGGAGGCGAGTCGACGCGTCCTGGTTCGGCCGAGGTTTCCGTCGAAGAAGAACTCGACCGTACGATCGATGTCGTTCGCGCTCTTGCCCAAGAAGGCATTTGCGTGAGCATCGACACGCGCCATGCCGCCGTTGCGGCGGCGGCGGTCGATGCGGGGGCGAGCATAATCAACGACGTTTCGGGTTTTCGCGATCCTGCAATGGTTTGGGTTGCCGCCGACTGCGACTGCGGCTTGGTGGTCATGCACATGAAGGGCGAGCCGCGCACCATGCAGCAGGACGCTGCTTATGACGATGTCGTCGGCGAAGTGCGCGACTATCTGCGAGAGCGTGCGGCCGAGCTTGAGAGCGCCGGCATCGCGCACGACCGTATTTGTATCGATCCCGGCCCGGGTTTTGGCAAAACCGCAAGCCAGACGCTTGAGATGGTGCGCAATTTTCAGGAGTTTGCGCGGTTGGGCTACCCGGTTATGGTGGCGGTGTCGCGCAAAAGCTACATCGGCGCCGCCTACGGCATCGAGAATCCCACCGACCGCGATCAGGCGTCTGCCGAAGAAGCCCTTATGGCATGCGAGCTGGGCGCAAGCGTTATCCGCACCCACAACGTCGCTTTGACCGTGGAAGTGTTGAAGGGCCTACGACCTTTCGTCGTGCTTTCGCTAGGAAGCAATGTTCCCTTGGTCGCCGATGAGGGCGAAGAGCAGCAGGGCAAGATCGCCATTCTCAATCACGTGATAACCGATCTGTGCAGCATTCCTGATTCTCAGATCGTCGATATTTCGAGCTTCTACGAAAGCGAGCCGGCATATTTAGAAGACCAAGATGTCTTTGTGAACGCCGTCGTCCTTATGCGTACAGGCGTGCCGCCAAAGGAGCTTTTGGGCTATCTGCACGCTATCGAGAACAGCTTGGGTCGTGTTCGCGAGATCCCCAACGGTCCGCGTACTTGCGATGTGGACATCGTCGATTATCAGCTATACGTCGTCGACAACGATATTCTCACGCTTCCTCACCCGCGCGCTCTCGAACGCGATTTCGTGGTGAAACCTTTAGCTGAGATTCGCCCTGGTTACGTTTTCGCCGACGATTCGCCGCTTAGCTTCGATGGCGTGAAATACGGCAAAGCAACTCTTATCGAGCATCCGCGGTTTTAGGTGCAAGATGACGCTGTTTCATGTCCGGGAATACGATGCCGTCCCTACTACCAATGACATGATCAAAGAGGCAATCCGCGATGGCCGGGCCGAAGGGCTGGTCATCGCTGCTTTTAGGCAAACGGCGGGCTATGGTCGCCAGGGCAGGGTGTGGCAAAGCCCTTATGGCGGCATGTACGCTTCGTTTTTACTGCGACCAAAAGTTGCCGTTGAGCATCTTTCGACCATTGCTCTGGTCGTCGCTCTTGCAGTGCGTGATGCTCTGCTCGAAATGCTTGCGACTCGCGGCGCGTCAACCGATGATGTGCAGGTGAAGTGGCCAAACGATGTTCTTTGCTCGCAAGGGAAGCTTTGTGGCATTTCCTCGGAATTGGTGCACGGCGCGTTGTGCGTAGGCATCGGCATCAACGTGTTCGCGCCGCGAGAGCCAGTTGAGATGCCCGGGAAAAACAAACCTGCCTACGTGTCGGACCTTTTGGGCATAGACCGCATCGATTCTTCCGAAGCTCTCTCTTCTTACGAGCGCGATATTATACGGGAGATGCGTGACCGGCTGGTCAAGATGTTCGAACAGCGCTACCTTCAATGGCTGACGGGCGGTTTTGCTGCATGCGTCGATGATTTCCGCTCATGTATGGCGCTTCGGGGGCGCGCGGTGGAGGTTACCACGCGCGGCGGCGATTATATGGCTTCTGGTCGCGTTGCCGGGGTAGATGACGAGGGTCTTTTGCTTCTCGATGACGGCGGTGTCGTTGTGAAAGTGGCTTCCGGCGAGGCGCATATCGCTTCGATAAGCTGCTGACGTTGCCGGAAAGATGCAGATTCCGTTGGGGCAGGAGAACGCATTATCTTTTCACACAAAGCGCTATTCCCCTTGCTACACTAATAAATTGTCAAATTTTAAGAGAGGTAGTGGGCATGGGAAGCAAACCGTCTGTGGACATCGAGCAAAAGGCATCAAACGGACCTAAGAATGCGCAAGCAGCGGATTCGAAGGGCGACGAGGAGAAGGTCAATCGCCTCGGCACGGGTAATATCTGGCCTCTTGTCATCGAGTTTGCCGTACCTGCCATCATAGGCATGTTGGTGAATGCCGCTTACAATTTGATTTCCGCCGCTTTCCTCGGGCAGGCGTTGGGCACGATAGGTGTTTCCGTCACGCAGGTGGCGCAGCCTATCATGACCGTCTTTTTGGCTGTGGCCATGATGGTGGGTGCGGGCGGCAACGCCTTGTGCGCTCTGCTTTTGGGCGAGGGCAAGCACGGCGACGCCGAACATGTGCTTGGCAACACCGTTTCGCTGTCGGTCGTCATCGCGCTCATCGTTGCCGTTTTGGCAGCGATTCCGTCAGTGCTTAACGGTTTGCTCGATATCTCGAGCGCTACCGACGAGATACGCCCCTACGCGGCTACGTACATTCAAATCATCTGCTTTGGCTATGTGTTGCAGTGCATCGGTTTTGGCGTGAACAACTTTATCCGTACGGCGGGCGCGCCCAATCGCGCTTTGTTCACCATGGTTATAGGTGCGGTTGTCTGCGTTATCTGCAACTATCTGTTTGTCATTCAGTTTGGTTGGGGCGTTGCCGGCAGCGCGGGTGCAACGCTTGTCGGCCAGGGCGTTTCATGTGCCTCGGTGCTGTGGTACTTCATTTTCACCAAGGGCGTGCCGCTGAAGCTGCGTGCGCGCTATCTGAAGCTTAAGGGCTCGCTGATCGTCCAGATCCTTACGTTGGGTGCCGCAAGCTTCTGCGTGCAGATCGCGGCGGCCATCCTTAATTTTGCCACCAATTATCTTTTGGTCACTTATGGTGCGCAGAGCGCCATAGGGGAGAGTGCGGCGCTCGCTTCCATCGGCTTGGTTCAACGTGTCGCCATGTTCGCGGTTATGCCGCTTATCGGTGTGTCGACGGCCATTCAGCCTATTTTGGGCTTCAATTACGGTGCTAAAATCTATCCGCGCGTGCGCACCACGCTTTACGATGGTGTGATTTTGGCAACGGGACTGGCTGTCTTCATGTTCGTCCTCGTCCATATCTTCCCTAACCAGATTATCGGCTTCTTTGGTTTGACCGATCCTGAGCTTATGGACTTCGCTGTCTTCGCTTTGAAGGTTCAGCTGCTTATGATCCCCATTGTCGGTGCGCAGATTGTCGGCTCCAATTATTTCCAAGCGACGGGGCAGCCTACGAAATCGATCATCTTGTCGCTTTCGCGCCAGGTTCTCATCCTGTTGCCGTTGATGTTCTTCCTGCCTGCTTGGCTGCCTACGTTTACGAGCTTGTCGGGGCTCGATAGCATTTGCGTAGCGATGCCCGTGGCTGACTTCTTGGCATTCGTGCTCACATTTATCTTCGTCGTCATCGAGCTGCGCCGCTTAAAGCGCATCGAGCATCACGAACCTGCTCCTCAGTATTAGAAAAGCAAAGGAAAGGTTGTCATATGGCTTCCGCCGCAAAAGTGAAACCACTTACTAGCACCGCTTCGCGCACGCGTTCGATTGTTTTCGTGGCGCTCTGCATCGCCATCACGGCTGTTTCGGCGTGGGTGACTATCCCTATCGGCCCTGTGCCCATCACGCTTCAGATGTTCGCCATCACGTTCAGCATCTTGGTGCTTACGCCCAAGCAATGCATGGCTGCGATCGCTGGTTATGTGGTGCTCGGTGCAATCGGCGTGCCGGTGTTTTCGGGTATGCGTGGCGGTTTCGGTGTGCTTGCTGGACCCACGGGTGGCTTTATCTGGGGTTTCATCATCGGCGCAGCGGTTGCTTGCGCAGTTCTTGCGACGTTTCGCTCTCGCGGCATTGACAACCTTGCCGTCGCTATCGTTGCGGGCGTTTTGTTCACCGTCGTATCTTATGCTTGCGGATGGGCACAATACATGGGTGTCGCCCATGTTGGTGCCGCCGCTGCCTTTGCCGTGACGGTCGCCCCTTTTGTTCCGCTTGATCTTGCCAAAGTTGTTTGTGCGGCACTTGTCGCCCGTGCCGTGGTGCGCGTTCTTCCCGCAAAATAATCGGGCAGGGTGGCTTTTCTCGAGGCCCCGTTGCAATCGGTCGAAAGGTTGCAACGGGGCCTCTTGTTTGCTGACTATTCGTTGATGGAAGGTATGGCGACGATGAAGCATGCGCCGCCTTCGGGCAGATTGACGGCCTCAACAGTGCCATCGTGCGCTTCCACGATGGTTTTGACGATTGCGAGACCCAAGCCCGTACCGCCGGTATTGCGTGCGCGGGACGAATCGGCCCGGTAAAAGCGACCGAACAGAAGTTTCGGATCGATATCGCCAAAACCGCAACCGTCGTCTTTCACCTGGATGACGGCATTGCCGTGCAGGCCCGAAAGCTCGATGGTGATATGCCCGCCTGGATCGATGAATTTGGTGGCGTTGAACACCAGGTTGGTGAGCGCTTGCTTCATGCGATCGGGGTTGCCGAGGATGTCAGGAGCCTCTCCGGCGACCTGGGCGTTTGCTTGGCAATCGTCCAGAATCGGGCGCAGGGTGTCAAGCACTTCTTGAGAGAGTTTGCGCAGATTGATTCTCTGCAGCGAGGCAGGATTGTCGTCGTCCTCGATGCGCTGCAGGGTAAGAAGGTCGTTGGTGAGGCGCGTTAGCCTCTCGCTTTCGGAAATGATGATTCCGCAGAACTTTTCATGCAGCTCGGGGGGAAGATCGGGATCTTCGAGCATTTCGGCGTTGCCGCGTATCGCTGTGAGCGGTGTGCGCAGCTCATGAGCCACATCGCTGATGAATTGCGATTGCAGCTTCTCTCGCCGCGCCAAGTCGGTTTTACGCGAATCGGCGGTTTCGACAAGCTCGCCGAAGAGCTCGCAGAGCTCGTCCGCTTCGCGTATGCGGCCGTCGGGTGCGAAATCTACGTTCTTTCCGTTTTCGTATGCGCGGGCCTTTTTCGTCAGCAGGGCGAAAGGTTCGGATAGGCAGTGTCCGATGATGATGCTGAGCACGAAGATGAACAGGCTAATAGGCGCAATGGCGAAAATGCATGTCCAAGGCGTGCTGTAGACGACCATGCACACGCAAAACGCGATAGCGCTGCCGAAGATGGCCATCAGCAAAGCGAAGAGAGAGAAGTATGTCTCTAAACGACGCGTCTGCCCCACCTATTTCTTGAAACGATAGCCGTAACCGCGCACGGTTTCGACAAGCGAAGGATCATAGCCTGCCTGCTCGATTTTGTCGCGCAGGCGCTTGATATGCGTGTCGACCGTTTTCGTTTCGGTGAGATATTCCCAGCCCCAGGCATCGCGCAGCAGGTCTTCGCGCGAAACCACTTTGCCGGCGTTCTTCATGAGGCTTGCAAGCAGTTCGAACTCGCGCGGGGTAAGGTCGAGCGAGCCGTTTTCCCCTTGGGCGGTGTGAGCATCCTCGTCGAGGGTGATGCCGCCGGCGGTGATGGCGTGCGCGGAAACGGCGAAATCGCCGCCGGTGCCGCGCCGCAAAAGGGCATGCACGCGGGCGATGAGCTCGCGCACGCCAAAAGGTTTCGCCAGGTAATCATCGCCGCCGATTTCCAGCCCCACCACTTTGTCGATCTCGGCATCGCGAGCCGAAAGGAATAGCACCGGGACCGAGGTGATCGAGCGAAGCTTGCGGCACAATTCGTAACCGTCCATGCCTGGCAACATGATGTCGAGGATGAACAGGTCGTAGTTCTTCTGCTTGGCGGCTTCGAAGGCGTCTTCGCCATTGTTGACCACGTCGGCCTCGTAGCCTTCCTTTTTGAGGGCATAGCTTACGAATTCGGTAATCGACGATTCGTCGTCGACCACGAGGATGCGTTTTGCGGATTCGGTCATCGTCTGCTCCTTAATGACGCCTACGCACCGAGTGCGCAGACGCGGTTGCTGCTGTTGTTTATAATAGCGTTCGAAAGAACCAGGCGTAAAGCCGCCGCGTATCGTTAACCGTATTTGAAGGGGATTGTTGGGAATATGTTACTTGCCATCGATGTGGGAAACACCCAGACGGTGATCGGCGTATACGCAAGGTGCGATTTGGCGCATATGTGGCGTTTGACCACGGTGAAAACCCATACGGCTGACGAACTGCGTTTGCGGGTGCTGCCTCTGCTCGATGCGGCTGACGTGTCTATCACCGAGATTGACGGCGCAGCGCTTGCGTCGGTGGTGCCTGCGCTCACCGACGCCTGGGAGAGCGCTATTTCCGAGATGCTGGGCAAAGCGCCGCTGGTGTGTTCGGCTGCCGTGGCGGGCAATATGCTTGAATGCGATTACCCCAACCCCGCGGAGATCGGTGCCGATCGCGTGGCCGATGCCGTAGCGGCGAAAACGCTCTATGGTGCGCCGGTCGTGGTGGTCGATTTCGGCACGGCGACCAATATAGAGGTGGTCGATGACGAGGGTCGGTTTGTCGGGGGCGTTATCGCGCCGGGCGTCGAGACGTCGTCGCAGGCGTTGTTCTCGCACGCAACCAAGCTTGCTGCAACCGAGCTTGTCGACCCGCACACGGCTATAGGGAAGTCGTCTGCCGAAGCTATACAAGTGGGTGTGGTCCACGGCGAGGCCGCCCGCGTCGATGGGCTGGTGGATGCAATTTTCGCGCAGTTGGGTTATACGGCGCCCGTAGTGGCGACGGGTGGTCTTGCCGGCCGTGTTGCAAGGGTGTCGCGCACCATAATGACGATAAACCCGCAGCTTACCCTCGAGGGTTTGCGTCTTATTTTCGAGAACAGGAGATAGCGATGGGCTTTTTGGACAGTTTGCAGGGAACGTTCAATCGCGGAACGGCCGCCGCTGAGCGAGCGACGCGTTCGCTTCGTTTGAACCAGCGGCTGAACGAGATAAACAAAGACCGGCAAAATCTCGCGGCGCAGCTAGGTGCCATCTTGTACGAAGAGACGAAGAACGATCCGGCGGCGCGCTTGGGTCGCGACGCTTTGTACGAAGGCATCGCCAACCTCGATTTGGAGCGCGAGAAGTGCCAGCGCGAAATCGCCGAGCTCGAGGCGGAATCCGCTGCTGCCGAAGAAGCCGCGCGCACTTACACCTGCCCACGCTGCGGAACGACTGTGCAGGCGGGCGATTTGTTCTGCAGCGGATGCGGTACAAAGGTCGAGGACATCAAGAGCGAGATAGAAGCGCAGCGCCGTGCCTCTGCAGTCAGCGAAAGCGGCCGAACCTGCCCGTCTTGCGGTGCGGTGTTGAGCCTCGACGACGTTTACTGTGTTGCCTGCGGTGCCAAGGTTTCCGCGGGCAATGACCCGGTTGCTCCCGCCGAGGAAGTCGAGCAACTCGACTGATTCGTTCGTGATGGCGCTGCAGACGCCGCTGACGTATCGGCTGCGTTCGCAGCACGGCAATCGGGTACAATATCCACCAAAACGGTTGACTTCATCGTTTGCGATGAGGCTCAAAAGAGAAAAGACAAGGAGCTCGATGTGCTAACCGATATCGAAATCGCTCAGGCGGCGACGCCCAAACGTATTGATGAGATTGCCGAGAAAGTGGGCATTCCCGATTCGTATCTGGAGATGTACGGAAAATACAAGGCAAAGGTCGACTATAACTTCCTGCGCGAACACGAAACCAAGCCGGGCAAGCTTGTTCTGGTGACGGCCATCAACCCTACGGCTGCGGGCGAGGGCAAGACCACCACGACCGTCGGCTTGGGCGATGCCCTCACGAAGCTTGGCAAACGCGCCGTCATCGCGCTGCGCGAACCGTCGCTTGGGCCCGTGTTCGGCATAAAGGGCGGCGCTGCGGGCGGCGGTTATGCGCAGGTTATCCCCATGGAGGATATCAACCTGCATTTCACGGGCGATTTCCATGCTATCGGCGCGGCAAACAACCTGCTCGCCGCGATGATCGACGCGCATATTCACAACGGCAACGAGCTTGGCATCGATGTCCGCAGGATCACCTGGAAACGCGTCGTCGACATGAACGATCGCGCATTGCGCCAGATCGTCGTCGGTTTAGGCGGCAAGGCCAATGGCTATCCGCGCGAAGACGGTTTCGATATCACCGTTGCCAGCGAGGTCATGGCGGTGTTCTGCCTAGCCACCAGCATCACCGATCTTAAAGAGCGCCTTGCTCGCATGGTTATCGGCTACACGCGCGACGGCAAACCTGTAACCGCTGGCGATTTGCATGCCGAAGGCGCCATGGCCGCGCTTCTGAAGGACGCTTTGAAACCCAACTTGGTTCAAACGCTCGAAGGAACCCCTGCATTTATCCATGGCGGCCCCTTTGCCAATATCGCGCACGGCTGCAATTCCATCATGGCTACGAACATGGCTATGGCGCTTGGCGATTATGCCATCACCGAGGCTGGCTTCGGCGCCGATTTGGGTGCTGAGAAGTTCCTTGACATCAAATGCCGTTTTGCCGGCCTGAAGCCCGATGCCGTTGTTGTTGTTGCCACGGTTCGCGCGCTTAAGAACCACGGCGGCGTGGCAAAGGCCGACCTCGGTGAAGAAAATCTTGCCGCGCTCGAGGCCGGCTTGCCTAATTTGCTGCAACATGTGAAGAACATCACACAGGTGTTCAAGCTTCCGTGCGTAGTTGCAATCAACAGGTTCCCCACCGATACCGAGGCCGAGATTGCGCTCATCGAGGACAAGTGCAAGGAACTTGGCGTGAACGTTGCCTTGTCCGAAGTCTGGGCAAAGGGCGGCGATGGCGGTCGCGCGCTTGCCGAAGAGGTGGTTCGCCTGTGTGAGCAGCCAAGCGAGCTCGAATTCGCTTACGACGTGAATGCGCCCATCGCTGAAAAGATCGAGACTATCGCCAAGCGCATTTATCACGCTGATGGCGTCGACTTTGCGCCGAACGTTGTCAAGGAGATGGCGCATTTAGAGGAGCTTGGCTTCGGCGAGTTGCCTATCTGCATGGCGAAAACCCAGTACAGCTTCTCGGACGATGGCGCTAAGCTCGGCGCGCCTGAGGGCTTCCGCATCACCGTGCGCGATATCAAAGTGAGCGCTGGTGCGGGATTCATCGTGGCGCTCACGGGCTCCGTTATGACGATGCCGGGGTTGGGCAAAACCCCAGCCGCTCAGCGTATCGACGTCGACGAGACGGGCAAGATATCGGGGCTGTTCTAAGCAATGGATAAACAGTTTATCGAAGAGCTGGCAAGCGCTGCCCCTACTCCGGGCGGCGGCGCCGCTTGCGCCTATGTGGGCGTTTTGGCAACGTGCCTTACCTCGATGGTGGGCAATCTCACCGTAGGCAAGGAACGTTACAAAAGCGCAGAGGCCGAGGCGCTGCAAAAGCTCGAGCAGCTTGAGCGGATGCGCGTCCACCTGGCTGAGCTGGTGCGCGCCGACGAAGAGGCTTTCAAGCCTTTGGCGGCTGCGTATCGCTTGCCTCGTACTACCGACGAAGAGAAAGCCACGCGCGCCGAAGCTATTCAGTCGGCGTTATACGACGCAAGTGAAGTTCCGCTCGAAATCATGGAAGTTATCCTCGAGGCGCTCGGTGCAGCTAAGTTCTTTGCCTACAATGGCAATCGCAGTGCGCTTTCCGACATCGGCGCTGCGGCGACATTTGCCCGCGCGGCCGCACACGGCGTGCGCATGACCGTGGTCGCCAACATCACTTCGATGGAGGACGAGCATAAGGCGCGTATTTACAGGCAGCGCATGAATTCCCTGCTGGTCGATATCGACCAGCAGGCCGATTTCGTTGAAAGTTACGTATTGGATCACCTGAGCGCTTAGCATCGTTCTCGATTCCGTTTCTGCTTGGAGGAAAAATGGCCGAGCTTTTGTTGGGAAAACCGGTAGCCGATGCGCTTGCCGAGGATATAGCATCTCGCGCTGCCGCTTTGGCCGCGGCGGGGCATCAGCCCAAGTTGGCGATTTTGCGTGTCGGTGAACGTCCCGACGATTTGACGTACGAGCGCTCCGCCATGAAGCGCGCAGATGCGTGCGGCATTGCTGTCGAGCGGATCGTGCTTGATGCTGATGCGACGACGCAGGAAATCGTTCGCGCGGTAGAACGTGTGAACGTCGATGCCGCCATCGACGGTTGCCTGCTTTTTCGTCCGCTGCCGGAAGGCGTGGACGAAGAGGTTGTTTGCAGTGCTCTTGACCCCGCAAAAGATATCGACGGCATCACGCGCGGTTCTCGTGCAGCGCTGCTTGGCGGCGGCGAGGGCTTTGCCCCATGCACCGCTGCGGCTTGCATCGACATCCTCGATTATTATGGCGTGCCGCTTGATGGCAAGCGTGCGGTCGTTTTGGGTCGCAGCCTGGTTATCGGCAAACCTGTTGCCCTTATGCTGCTCGACCGCAACGCCACGGTGACGGTGTGCCATTCGCATACGCGCAATTTGCTCGAAATCGTTCGCGAGGCCGATGTGGTGGTGTGCGCTACTGGCCGCGCTCGCGCCTATAGCGCCGATGCTTTTGCCCCTGGGCAGGTGGTGCTCGACGTGGGCATCAACTTCGATGCCGAGGGCAAGCTTTGCGGCGATGTCGATTTCGACGCCGTCGAGCCTGTCGTAGGCGCCATAACGCCCGTTCCTCGGGGTGTTGGGTCGGTCACTACCGTTGCGATGCTGCGCAACGTGGTTGTCGCCGCCGAGAAGAAGGTCGGCTAGCCTCATGGATAGGGTTTCGTTCGTTTCTCGTTCCGTCGAGGAAACGCAGCGGATCGCAAGGGCGCTTGCCCAGCTTGTGCGGCCGGGCGACGTCATCATGCTTTCAGGCGATCTCGGCGCAGGCAAAACCCATTTCTCTCAGGGTTTCGCAGCTGCGTTGGGCATCGATGAGCCTGTGGTGAGCCCGACGTTCAACATAATGCTTTCGTATCCGCAGGGACGCGTGCCTTTGTATCATTTCGACTTGTATCGACTCGATTCCGGGGACCAGCTCGAGGATATCGATTTCTTTGCCACGATCGAAGGCGATGGCGTGTCTCTTGTCGAATGGGGAGAGCGCTTTCGCGACGCCTTTCCCGACGATTATCTGCGCGTAGACATCGTGGTGCTTGACGATGGTGAGCGCTCCATAACTGCGGTTCCCAACGGCGCGCGCTCGCGTGAACTGGCTTTGGAGTGGGCACACGCCTGCTCGTAGCCGGCGTTTCTTGGGGTTATAATCGTCGGCGCACGAATTTGCGGCATTGCGCCGCCTGATGATGAAAGAAGTTGCGTCGATGTTTGCAGAAAGCGCGTCCGTTGCCCCCAAACCAACTAGGCAAGCGCCCATCTTGCTTGCGTTCGATACCGCAAACGAAGTAGTGGCGATTGGCGTGGCTGGGCTTTTGTCCGACGGAAAACGGGTTTTGCCTATCGCGACGATGCAAATCGAGGCACATCGTGCTTCTAATACGCGGCTCCTCCCCGAGATAGATGAGCTTTTCCGTCGTGAAGGACTTGCGCGCGAAGACATCGCCTGCGTTGCTGTGGGGCGAGGTCCGGGGTCGTTTACGGGTGTGCGCATAGCCATGGCAACCGCCAAGGGCGTAGCGCAGGCGTTGGAGGTTGGCCTTGTGGGGCTTTCGACCCTCGATGCGATTGCGTGGAACGCCCAGGCCCATGGCGTGCGCGGCGATGTTTTGGTCGTAGCCGATGCCATGCGCCACGAGGTTTACCCTGTCTATTACACGCTCGACGATGCCTCCGCACTGCGCCAAACCCCCGATTCTGTCATCAAAGTCGGTGACACGTTCCAGTCACCATCTCTGGCACCTTTGCTCGCTTCTGCCGACTTGCAGATTTTGGGCGACGGCTTGGTAAAATACGCCGATACCTTTGCGGAGCGCGGAACGCTGCTGCCCGAGAACCTCTGGCCGGTTTCCGGAGAGGGCCTCCTGCTTGCCTTCGAGGCTGCCTGGCGAGCTGGGGAAATCGACCCCTTCGACGACAAACGACATGACCCCGCTTACGTTTTGCCTGTTTACACGCGCTTGTCCGATGCCGAAGAAAACGAACGTATTCGTTTGGCGAATCACGACCCGAAAAACCTTGTGACGGGCGTGCAGGACATCGGCGCCGATCAAGTGGTTTATCGTCCGCTTGATGCCGCGCACGTTGCCGACGTCGTCGATCTCGAAGGTCGCGTGATGCAGGGTGCTTCTTGGACCGAGGAGATGGTGTCCGGCGAGCTTTCGAACAAGGCCTATCTTTGGTGGGCTGCGTATTCGAGCGGGGCATCGTCTTCGGGTGCTTCCGGCTCCGCTGGCGCCCTCGATGCTGGCGGTGCCGAGCTTGTCGGTTATGCCGGCGGGCTGCTTGCGGGCGATGTGTTGGAAATCTTGCGCGTGGGGGTGAACCCCGATTGGCGCCGTCGGGGTATCGCGCGCGAGCTGATTTCGCGCATCGCGGCGGATGCTCGCGATCTAGGTGCAAAGAGCTGCATGCTCGAAGTGCGTGCCGACAACTCTGGCGCCCAGGCGCTTTATCGCGCTATCGGACTTTCTGAAACCGGGACTAGGCCGCGTTATTACGATAATTCGGTTGACGCTGTGGTAATGGAAGGCGCGCTTCCTATTGCTCCGCACGACGTCGGCGGCATGGAACTGCAGGTGCACGAAGAGATCGAAACCGCTCCTGATGCGATCAAGCGCCCACTGATCATTGCGATTGAAAGCTCCTGCGACGAAACCGCCGCTGCGATCGTCGACGGTGACGGCAATCTCGTCGCCGACGTCGTCGCTTCGCAGATTGATTTCCATGCGCGCTTCGGCGGTGTGGTGCCCGAGATAGCCAGTCGCAAGCACATCGAAGCTATTTGCGGCGTGTGCGACGAATGCTTTGAGGTTGCCGCTGCTCATCTGGGTGTTGACGAGCTTTCTTGGAGCGATATCGACGCTGTAAGCGCGACGTGCGCCCCAGGTTTGGTGGGTGCTTTGGTGGTAGGCGTTGCCTTTGCGAAGGGCGCTGCATGGGGCGCCGACAAACCTTTCATCGGCGTGAACCACCTCGAGGGCCATCTTTACGCGAATAAAATCGGCGCGCCCGATTTGCAACCGCCCCTGGTCGCATCGCTTATTTCCGGCGGCAACACGATGCTCGTGCATGTGAGGGATTGGCAAGATTACGAAACCCTCGGTGCGACCATCGACGACGCGGTGGGCGAGGCGTTCGATAAAGTTTCCAAAGCGCTGGGTCTTGGCTACCCCGGCGGTCCCATCATTTCGAAATACGCCGCCAAGGGAAATCCAAAGGCCATCGCCTTCCCGCGCGCGATGATGCATTCGCACGACTTGCGTTTTTCCCTTTCCGGCCTGAAAACCGCAGTGGTCACTTACATCGATGCTGAACGCGCGGCGGGCAGACCTCTGAACATCCCCGATATTGCGGCCAGCTTCCAGCAAGCGGTAGTCGATGTGCAGGTGGCGAAAGCGCGGCAGGCTCTTGAGATGACCGACGCCCCGACGTTTTGCCTAGGCGGTGGTGTTGCGGCGAACCCGGCGCTTCGCGCGGCGTACGAGAAGATGTGCTTTCAGCAAGGTGTGCGCCTCGTCATGCCACCGCTTCGTTCGTGCGGCGACAATGCGGGCATGATTGCTCTTGTGGCGCTCGATCGCTACAGGGCCGGCAAGTTTTATGATTTATCTGCCGACGCTTGCGCCCGCGCCGACCTTGACAAACCCTACTAGGGTGAACGAAGCTTATTGCGTAGGACCGATGCGCAAGGGGATGCATAGTGGAGTTGAGGTTTCCAGACGGTCGATTTCGCTAAGGATTAATGCGAGGGAAGGTATTTCTTATAAATGCCGACGATGACCAAGGCGGCAAAAATGCTCATGGCTAGCATAACGGCGTACGTTGTCGCATATGTGCCGGTGATCGTTGCCAATGGGCCGGGGATAGCGTTAATGACGAATCCGCCAAGCGAATAAGCCACCTGTGCATTTTTGATCGAGCGATCGCGATGCGTTGCGTCGGCGAGCTGTAGCGACCATACGGAAATGCCCACGGTGCCGAGCGCCGATCCCCAGCCGATTGCCGCTCCGGCGACGATCGCCAACAGGTTTATTCCAAGTGGGGTGAGCAGGCTTCCCGCAAAGCCTGAGATAAGGATGCAGAACACGAAGCAGCTGCTGCGCCTTACACCGAAACGGTCGAACATCTTTCCTGTGACCAACTTCGAGGTGGTAAGGGCAGCGCCGATGACGGAAAGCGCCGTTGCGGCGAAATGCGGATCGAATCCCTGGGTAGTAAGAAGCACCGAGTAGTAGGTGCCACCGCCAACGCATAGGCAGCCGACGCACATCATCGCGGTGAGGAACAACGTACGATGACTCGCAGTGATGCTGGAGGTTGTGAGAGTCTGCTCTTTTTCGCTTGCGCTCGATGTCTTGCGAGCGCTCGCCTCGCGGCCGATGTCTTGCGGGCGATTACGCAAGAAGACGAACACGACGGCGCCGATGCCAAGAGCCAATAGGGATTCCAGCAGAAACGAAAGGTGCAAGGATTGCCCTTCGATGACGCGTACTGCGATGACGGGGATGACGATGGACGCTACGCCCGATCCAAGCGTGGCGAATCCGATGGCGCTGCCCACGCTGTGGCTATACCAACGGCTGATAAGAAGCGTCAAGCCCACCATGCCCCCGAACCCGTAACCCGCGCCGGTGAAAACGGCGCCCAGCACGAAGAGCGCCAATCCGTCGGCCAAGCTGTAGATGAAAAATCCCGATGCGGTCAAGAGGCAAGCGACGAACACTCCGCGCCGCACATCGAGTGCATGATAATACCGATCGACAAACACGATCGTCACCAGCGAGGTAAGCGTGCGCATCGAAAGAACCAGCGAGCCTCCTATATCACCTACGCCTTCGGTGGCGATGATGTAGGGCTGGTATACGTTAAATGAGGTGCTCGACAGCCCTACATTCACGAACAGGAACAGGAAGCAACAGAGGACGATTACTTTCTCGTAATGTTGTCGCATCTTCGCCGCGTCGCTTTCTTCTATTTGTGCGCCACGTGAACCGCGGCGATGCCGCCAGTATGGTTTGTCCAGGTCACATCACGAAAACCCGCATCCTCGAACATCTTGGCGAAAGCCTTTTGGTCGGGGAATGCCTTGATGGAATTTTGCAGGTACACGAAGCCGTCGCGGTCGCCCGTGATGAGGCCGCCCCAAAAGGGGATCATATGGGTGAGGTAAAATTCGTAAAGGGCATGCCAGGCGGGGTTTGCCGGCTGGGAGAACTCTAGGCAAACCAACGTGCCGCCTGGTTTCAAAACGCGGTGCATCTCCGAGAGCGCAAGCTCGCGTTGCGGCATGTTGCGTAAACCGTATGCCACGGTAATGATGTCGTAGCTATTGTCGGGATAGGGGATGTCTTGCGCATCGACCACGGCGAAATCGACAGGTACGCCGTCGGCGGCTCCTTGCGCATAGTGCGCCCGGGCAACCTCGAGCATATCGTTTACCAAATCGGTGCATTGGATGTGCTTGGGGTGTTTGCCGCGAGCCAAGGCAAACGTTACGTCTCCCGTGCCGCCTGCGATGTCGAGGACGTCGCTTTCGGCGGTGACGGGTGCCTTGCGCACCACGTCGGCGAGCCATAATTTGTAGGCGCCAAAGCTCGACACCGCGTTGAAGCGCTCGTATCTCTTCGAGATGGTGGAGAATATCTCCTTCACGCGCTCGGAGGAAAGCTCCGGAGCTGCTTCCTCGCCGGTTGCCGTGTCCACGGAGATCGTTTTGGATGCTGCGGGCTTAGCTGCGGTTTCCGTGATCTCTATATATTTTCGTTTATTTGGGTGCTTGGGCATCAGCCGTCCTCTCGCGCGGTGTTCGTTCGAATGTACGTCTGTCGGCCGACAAGCGCAAGCCGTTGCAAGGGATACCGTATGAACTTTCTATTTCGCGAATGCTCGGATGGTATCATGCTTGTTTGCGTAAGAATGTTCACGAAAGCAGGTTTGCCCATGCTCTTATGTGCGCACTACATCGTTCCGGTCACGTCCGAACCCATCTACGATGGCGCTATCGTCGTGCGCGACGGAAAGATCACCGACATCGGCTCTGCTGCCACGCTCAAGCGTCTTTATCCCGATGAGGAGATGATGGATTTCGAAGAATCTGCGCTTATGCCTGGCATGGTTGACCTGCACGTTCATCTTGAAGACACGGTCATGCGCGGATTGGTCCCCGATGAGCCTTATGCTCAGTGGCGCCAAACCCTTCAGAAAACCGGCGGCAAGCTTGATGCGCACGACTGGCGCGCGTCCGCGGTCCTCGGTGGCCTCGAAGCCCTCACTTGCGGAATAACGTTCGTTGCTGACAAATCGACCACCGGTGCTGCTGTCACCGCGCTGCAAAAACTCGGCATGCGCGGCATCGTTTACCGCGAGGTCGGCGCTGTTGACAAACCTCGCGTGGATCACGCGATGCGCAGCGCGCATAACGACGTTTTGCAGTGGGCCGAGGGCGTTGACGATTCGCGCATCAAAATCGGTATCGCGCCGCGTCCTACTTACGAGTGCCATCCGCTCATCTTCAAGCGCACGGCCGAGCTTGCGCGCGCCGAGGATATCCCTCTATCGGTAAGCGTTGCTTCGAGCAGCGAGGAGGCCGACTTCCTCGCCTATGGCGGATCGAGCCTCTCTATCGACAGCACGCGTGAGAAACGCGGATTCATCGAGGTTCCGCCTTGGTTGCCCACCGGCGTCAGCCCCGTTAGCTACGTGGCCGAATGGGGCGGCTTCGAGGCTGATAACGTCTTGGCCGTCCATTGCGTGCATGTGGACAAAAACGACATCAACACATTGAAGAGCAACGGCGTTTCCGTGGCGCTTTGTCCGCGTACCAATGCCCAGCTCTCCATGGGCGTGGCTCCTTTGTTCGACTTTCTGCGTTCGGGCATCACGGTTGGCTTGGGCACGGGCTATGCGGTCGCTACCGATTCCACCGACCTCATTTCCGAGATGCGTTTGGGCATGCTGTTGCAGCGCGCCGTCAATCCGGGCAAGTTCCTTGATGCCGAGACGATGCTGCGCATGGCCACCATCGATGCGGCGAGAGCGGTTAAGATGGACGACCAGATAGGTTCGCTCGAAATTGGCAAGAGCGCGGATATCGTCGCGGTTGATTTGTCGAGCTCGCATCAAACGCCTACCGATGATCCTGCTTCGGCCATCGTCAACACTACTACCGGCGCCGACGTTCTCATGACCATGATCGGCGGCGTCATCCGTTACGAAAAGGGCAAGTGGCATCTTGGAGCCGATGTGGCAAAGGACATCGCTCGCGTTATCGAGATCCGCGGAAAGCTGAGAAAGTAGAATCGTAATGGCGAACAGCAACAAGATGACGGCAAAGCAGAAGGCCGCGAAGATCCAAGCAGCCGAGGAGCGCGAGCGCCGCGCAAAGGCGGCGCAGGAGCGCAAAGAGCGCAACAAGAAGATATTCACCGTGGTGGTTTGCGTTGTTCTCGTTTTGGCGCTGAGCATCCCTACCATGGCGATCGCTGTTTTGAGCTCCCATTAGTTTAGCGTCGGCTGCTTTGGCGGCTGTGTTCGAAAGGTATTCATGTGTTTGGAATAAGCGGATTCGAGCTGGTGATAATCCTGCTCTTCGGCTTTTTGATATTCGGGCCCGATAAGTTGCCTGCCATGGCCAAGACCATCGGCAAGGGCATCGCGAAATTCAGGGCTGCCCAGCAGGATATGAGCGAGGTCCTGAAGGAAAGCGACGCTTTCGACCCCAACTCCGACGAGCCTTTCAAGGATCCCACGGAGACTATCGACAAGCTTGCTTCTACCGCCGAGAAGCATATGCGTCAGGCGGCTTCGAGCGCCACGAGCGCTGTGAAAGGCAAAACGCACGAAGGCGACTCTGCGATATCCAAACCCAGTATGGCTTCTGCGCCGAAGGCTTCTTCGAAACCTTCGGCGTCGAGTGCGGCAAATGTGAAAAGCGAGAGTTTCACCGAGCGCAAGGCGCGTTACGAACGCGAGCGTGCGGCAAAACTTGCCGCCGAGAAGGCTGCTGCTGACGCCGCAGAGGCTGCAGCGGTCGTTGAGCCTGCGACCTCAAGCGCGCCCGCCGTCGCACCCGAAACCGCGCAGGAAGGTGGTGAGCGATAATGCCTATCGGTCCTGCCCGAATGCCTCTCATGGAGCATCTTGGCGAGTTGCGCATGCGTCTTGTGCGCATCGTCGTGGTTCTTTTGGTGGCTGTTTGCGTGTTCTATATGGCGACCCCCACGGTGGGTCAATTCTTGTTGCTGCCCATCGCGGAGTTCTTGCCCCAAGGCGCTGACGGCTTCGCTAATCTCACCTTCCTTGATCCATTCGAGGCTTTCACGGTGCGTTTCAAAGTCGCTTTCTGGATTTCCGTGGTGGCAACCTCGCCTGTTATCCTGTGGCAATTGGTGGCATTCTTCTTGCCGGCGCTCAAGCCCAACGAGCGCAAGTGGTTCGTTCCGACGTTTGCCGCGATGGTTACGCTGTTCATTGCGGGGACTATATTCTGCTATCTGGTTATCCTCAATCCGGCTTTCCAGTGGCTTACCGATCAAGCTGCCGGTCTTGGTGCCGTCACGCCACGCGCCGATAGCTATGTGGACATTATCATCAAGTTCGAGCTTGGCTTCGGTATCGCCTTCCAGCTGCCCATCGTCATCTTCTATCTGGTTATCTTCGATGTCGTGCCTTACAAGAAGCTGCGTGGCAGTTGGCGCGGCGTCTACGTTGGCCTGCTCGTGTTCTCTGCCGTGGTTACGCCCGACGCAAGCCCCGTTACCATGTTCCTTATGTTTGCGGCGCTCATAGCGCTCTACGAAGTAAGCCTGCTTTTGGCGCGCATCGTTTTGGCACGACGCATCAAGCGGCAAAACGAAGAGCTGGCACTAGCCGACGATGAATAGCGCCGTCAAACGAAAACATCTGGTAAGCGTGGCGAATCAATCGTAGGCTTTTCGCAAAGCGAGCGTACCGGGGTCGCTATCGGCGGCCCCTTTGTTCTAAGGAGCACTATGCACGAGATGGGCATCATGTCGGGCGTTCTCGACTCGGTGAACACGGCGGCGCAAAATGCTGGCGCTACCAGGGTTTTGAAGATAAATCTGAACATCGGCGACATGACCGAGATCATTCAGGATTCGCTCGAATTCGCTTTCGAGGTCATGAGCGAGGGAACCCTTTCGGAAGGGGCCGAGCTGACCATAAAAACCGTTACTCCGCGAAGCATCTGCCTTGATTGCGGCGAAGAATTCGATCACGATCGCTTTCACCGGGCGTGTCCGCACTGCGGTAGCTATTCCACGAGCATAATTCGCGGACGCGAGATGGATATCGAGTCGATTGAGGTCGACCTGCCCGACGCCGAGGACGATTCGGAAGAATCGGCCGAGGACGTCCGAAGCCGAGGAAACATCTAGGGCCAAAGACCGAATCAGCCAACACGCTCTGTCTTCCCCCTTTGAAGGAACAGGCAGGGCCGATTGATGATAGGAGGAATCTCATGGAAATCGAGATGAAACAGAAGATTTTGGGTAAGAACGACCAGCTTGCGGCAAACCTGCGCCGCGAATTCGCCGAGAACCATGTGTTTGTGGTCGATCTTCTGGCAAGCCCAGGATCGGGAAAAACGTCCACTATCCTCGCCACCATCGAGGCCTTGCGCGACGAGTTCAACATCGCGGTTATCGAAGGCGATATCGCAAGCAGCGTCGATGCCGAGAAGATCAAGGCGCAGGGGATTCCTGCCGTGCAGATTAACACAGGCGGCGCCTGCCACCTGGAGTCGAGCATGGTGAAGCGCGCAATCGATGTGCTCGACCTTACGCGTCTCGACCTTATCATCATGGAGAACGTGGGCAATTTGGTGTGCCCCACCGATTTCGATTTGGGCGAAAACGTCAAGGTCATGATTCTTTCGGTGCCCGAAGGTGACGACAAGCCCCTCAAGTATCCGGGTGTTTTCCAGGTTTCGCAAGCTGTCATCTTAAACAAAGTGGACACCATGCCGGTATTCAATTTCAATCGCGAGGCATTCGACGAATCGGTGCGCCAGCTCAATCCCCAAGCTCCCATCTTCCCGATTTCCGCCACCAATGGCGAAGGCGTTGACGAGTGGGCCAATTGGCTCGCTGAGAAAATCCGCGCTGTTCAGTAGGCGATAAGCGCGTGAGGCTCGTTCTGCGCTGCCGTCGCGCATCCGCAGACGCAAGCTTCGTGCGAATCTCCGCATTGGTGTTTACATGTCCGCAACATGCCAGAAACGGCGACGGCTTAGGCTTGCTTTGTTAAGATGGGTGCTTGCAAAGGGTCCGGTGATGAGATGATCGCTCGTGAAAAATACCGCGCATGTGTGGCCGCGCTTAAAAATTATGCGGAAGACGCCGGCTTCACCGATGTCGTGATCGGCCTTTCGGGCGGCATGGATTCAAGCCTTGTCGCGGCGATGTCTGTAGACGCCTTCGGTGCCGAGCATGTACACGGCGTTCTGCTGCCCGGACCCTACTCGTCTGCAAGCTCGGTTGACGATGCGACGGCGCTCGCCGAAGCTTTGGGAATCGAGACGCAAACCGTTTCGATTTGCCAATCGTACGAGGCATTCGAGAAGACCATGGCCCGGGCGTGCGGCGGCGAGCTTTCCGGCGTCGCGGCCGAGAACACGCAGGCGCGTTGTCGCATGGCGGTGCTCATGGGTATCTCCAACACGTTCAACTGGATGCTTGTGAACACGGGCAATAAGAGCGAAGCCTATATGGGTTATTCGACGCTTTACGGCGATACGGCTGGGGCGTTTGCGCCGATCGGCGGTTTGTACAAGTCCGACGTTTATGCGGTCGCCCGTGCTTGCAACGATGCTTTCGAAGCTTCGGGGCGCAAGGCGCCGATTCCCGAAAACGTTTTCATCAAGCCGCCAAGTGCCGAGCTTTCCGCTGGTCAAGAAGATGAGAAAAGCCTCGGCGTCGATTATGCCACGCTCGACAAAGCGCTCATCGCCCTCTTTGAGCAGGGAAAGGATATCGGGGCTGCGGCTGCGGCGAGCGGTTTGTCCTTCGACGAGGTCAAACGAATCGAGAAACGTGCTCGCGCTTACGCGTACAAGCGTGCTGTGGAGCCTCCGTTCCCCGAGACGAAATTCTACGAATAGCTGCTGTTCGACGATTCTCTTTTTTACAGAAAAGCAACGGTTCGGAGAAGATGCGTTGCCAAAACTCCGACCATTCCCAATGTGCCTTGCAATCATGGTCGAGGGTGGTATATTAGCAAATCGTTAGCACTCAGACGTTTAGAGTGCTAGCAATCGCCCGGTTCGAATACCAACTCGGGCGCCCCAAGCGGCGCTATTCGAATCCGCGGCACCGAAAAGGGTTACAAGTGCTTCGAAACTCGAAAGGAAGGCACATATCATGAGTCTTAAACCGTTGGGCGATCGCGTGATCCTCAAGGCCGACGAGGCCGAGACCACCACTGCTTCTGGTCTCTATCTGGCGAGTGATTCCAAAGAGAAGCCTCAGACCGGCGTCGTCGTCGCTGTAGGCGAGGGCAAGCTCGACAAAGAGGGCAATCTGGTTCCCGTCCCCGTGAAAGTTGGCGATCGCGTTATCTTCGGTAAGTACGGCGGAACCGAGGTTCACTACGAGGGCGAGGATGTTTTGATTCTTCGCGCCGACGACATCTACGCTATCTGCGAAGACTAGCTTTCTGCGCAAGCGATCGAGCAATCAAGCGATTCCAAATATTCAGGAGGAATTTGAAAATGGCTAAAAACATCCAGTTCGGTACCGAGGCAAGCGGCGATCTTGCCAACGGCGTCAAGAAACTTGCTGACGCTGTCAAGGTAACCCTCGGCCCCAAAGGCCGTTATGTCGCTATCGAGAAGAGCTACGGCGCTCCGACCGTCACCAACGACGGCGTGACCGTTGCGCGTGAAGTTGAGCTTGAGGATCCTGTAGAGAACATGGGCGCTCAACTTATCCGCGAGGCCGCCGTCAAGACCAACGATGTCGCCGGCGATGGTACCACCACCGCAACTTTGCTTGCTGACATCATTGCTCGCGAGGGTCTGAAGAACGTCACCGCTGGTGCTGATGCCCTGGGCATCCGTCGTGGCATCCAGAAGGCAACCGCTGCCGTTGTCGAGCAGATCAAGGCTGACGCAACTCAGGTTTCCACGCAGGATCAGATTGCTGCTGTAGGCACCATTTCCGCCGGCGATGCCGAGATCGGCACCAAGATCGCCGAGGCGATGGAGAAGGTCGGCCATGATGGCGCGATCTCCGTTGAAGACGGCCAGACTTTCGGTATGGAGATGGACATCGTCGAGGGCATGCAGTACGACCGCGGCTACATTTCTCCCTACATGGCCACCGACACCGAGCGCATGGAAGCCGACTTGCAGAATCCTTACATCCTGCTGACCGATCAGAAGATTTCCAACATCCAGGACATGGTGCCGCTGTTGGAGTCCGTTATGAAGTCCGGCCGCTCCTTGCTGATCGTCGCCGAGGACGTTGAAGGCGAGGCTTTGGCAACGCTGTTGCTCAACCGTCTGCGTGGCACGCTGAACGTCGTTGCCATCAAAGCCCCGGGCTTTGGCGACCGCCGCAAGCGCATCCTCGAGGATATCGCCGTTGTCACGGGCGCTCAGGTTATCGAGAAGGACTTCGGCATGAACCTTGCCGATGCCACCATCGAGATGTGCGGCACCGCGCGCACCGTTAAGGTTGACAAGGACAGCACCCTTATCGTCGACGGCGCTGGCGACAAGAAGGCCATCGACGATCGCGTTGCCCAAATTCGCGCTGAGATCGATCGCACCGAAAGCGATTTCGACCGTGAGAAACTGCAGGAGCGCTTGTCCAAGCTTTCTGGCGGCGTCGCCGTGCTGAAGGTCGGCGCTGCAACCGAGCCCGAGCTTAAAGAGAAGAAGTCGCGCATCGAGGATGCTTTGCAGGCAACCCGCGCAGCCGTCGAAGAGGGTATCGTTGCCGGCGGCGGCGTCGCTTTGGTCGATGCTCTGCCTGCACTCGATAAAGTCGAGGTTGCCGATAAGGACGAGCAGGTTGGCGTGGACATCATCCGCAAGGCTTGCGAGGCTCCGCTTCGCGCCATCGCCGAAAACGCTGGCTTCGAGGGCAGCGTGGTTCTCGACCGTGTAAAGAACATGGGTAAGGGCGAAGGCCTGAATTGCGCTAATGGCGAGTATGGCAACATGATCGAGATGGGCGTGAACGATCCTGTCAAGGTTACGCGCACGGCTCTCGAGTCTGCTGCCTCTGTTGCTGCCCTCATTCTCATCACCGAGGCCACCATCAACGAGATCCCGAAGGATCCCGATCCGGCTGCTGCTGCAGCTGCTGCCGCTGCGGGCATGGGTGGCGGAATGATGTAATCCGTTTTTTCGGACACATTCTGTAGAAATAGGCATCGATGCCGACAATCGGTTAAGGTGCTCAAGAAACGGGACGACTGGGAGGCCGTCCCGTTTCTGTGTTCTTAAGGGCTTTGAACGATTGTTCATATGTTTCATGTTGCGCTAATCGCGTTGGTTGATGCCGCGCTCGACGATGGTTAGGTTTAGTTTGTTTTGATGATGGTATTCGACATTTTTGGAGACGCTCTAGTTGATACGCTGTATCTGATTCCGTTTCTGTTCGTCACGTATGTAGCGATGGAATGGCTCGAGCACAGCGCCTCGCATAGATTTCAAGAGGCTATCGAGCGCGGTGGGTCGGCAGGCCCGGCAATCGGTGCGGTTCTGGGCGTTGTGCCGCAATGTGGTTTCTCGGCGGCGGCTTCTACTTTTTACGCGGCGCGCGTCATTACGCTGGGTACGCTCATTGCTGTTTTTTTGTCTACATCCGATGAGATGCTGCCAATTTTCATAGCCGAGGCGGTTCCCGCCGAAACGATAGCGGCGATTCTCGTTGCCAAAGTGGTTTTGGGCATGATTGCGGGCTTCGCGATCGATGCCATATTGCGCGTTACGCGCCCCGTGCGCGAGCGCATGCGCATCCACGAGCTTTGCGAGCGTACCGGGTGCCATTGCGAAGAGGGCGAGCAAGAAGAAGACGATTCGAATGGTTTCGACGCGCCGACGCAGCACATGGAGGGTTGGGAGGCGGTTCCGGTTGCAAAGCGCGAGCATAAGAGCTCTCATAAATGGAGGACTATTTTTCGTAGTGCGACGAAACATACGACGGAAGTCTCGCTTTTCGTATTCGCAGTCGTTTTAGTGCTCAATGCGCTGTTCGCATTTATCGGCGAAGATATTTTGGCGCAGGCAATTGGCGCGAATCCGCAAATAGCGGTTTTGGTTTCGGGTCTTGTGGGCCTTGTGCCCAATTGCGCTGCCAGCGTTGCCATAGCCCAACTTTACGTCGACGGGGTTCTTGGTTGCGGCGCCATGATGTCGGGTCTTCTCTGCGCGGCAGGCGTCGGCCTTTTGGTTCTGTTTCGTACCAACAATTCGTTGCGGCAGAATCTCATTATCCTGGCTATTCTTTGGGGGTCTGCTTGCGTTTGCGGTTTCGCGATCGATGCGCTCGGTGTCGTTTTCTAGTGAGATCTCGTCATCGGGTCGCTGCTTCGCTTGATCGTGCTCGCGGCTTCTTCGGTAGGGAAGTAGTGGATATTCAGCCGATTCCTGTGATTGTCGCATTGACCGATTGATGATGTATCGCTAAAATCGGATACCGCGCATTGGATATGGACCGTTAGCTCAGTTGGTAGAGCAGAGGACTTTTAATCCTAAGGTCGTGGGTTCGAGTCCCACACGGTCCACCATTTCGCACGGTTCAGACTGGGCCATCGTCCAATGGCAGGACTCTGGTTTTTGGTACCAGCTATGTAGGTTCGAATCCTGCTGGCCCAGCCATTCTGTTGCATTTAAGCCTGCCGAGCAGGCTTTTTTCTTGCCTAAATATCTCAGAAGTGGCAAATTGGATTGAGTGGCACTATCGAAGAGGCGATTGCGTATGCGCCGCTTTTTTCCTGCAAACCCGATTTTCCGGATAGGGTTGGATGCGATGCGACACATGAACTCCCAGCAGATTTTCGCCGTGCCCGTATGCATGCTTACCGGTTTCATGTCGCCGTTCATGTCCTCCTCGCTTAATTTGTGCGTTCCCGCTATGAGCGCGGAGTTTTCCTGCGGTGCTACAGCTGTGACGTGGGTTATCACGTCGTATACGTTGGGTACAGCGATGTTTTCGATTCCTTTTGGCAATATCGCCGACGTTAAAGGACGCAGGTCGATGCTTATCGCGGGAACGGTGTCGTTTACCGTTTGCTCTGCTGCCTGTGCTTTTGCCCCGAGCATCGAATTGCTTATAGCGGCGCGATTCGGCATGGCGGTCTCGGGTGATGCCATCCTTGCCGCGAACGTCGCCTTAATGCTGTTGGCGTTTCCTCCCGAACGCAAAGGGAGCAGCTCGGCATCTATGGGACTTTCGTGGGCGTGTTGTGCAGCATCGAGTCGCCAAAGCGCAATCGCACGAAAGGCAGGGAGCGAAAGGCAGGGAGTAGGCAATGCCTCAGATAGCGATCTCCGATTTACCTGGTGAAACGCGCGATAAGCGCCTTGCCCCGTATTCGGGTATGACCGATGGCCAGCTAAAGCGCGGGGAGGGCTTTAGGCGCGATAACCCCAACGGCATGTTTATCGGCGAATCGCAGCGCGTGATCGAACGGGCGCTTGATGCGGGTGTGCACCCCCTGTCGCTTCTCGTCGAAGAGACCTGGCGCGCTCACGATGCGGCGATAATCGAACGCATCGAGCGCGAATGGCCAAAGGCCGACATTTTTTTCGCTACCGTGCAGCAATTTCGCGAGCTTACAGGGTATCGGGTGACACGTGGCTCCCTCGCATGCTTCGAACGCCCTACGCTGCCTTCGCTCGACGAGGTGCTTGATGGAGCTCGCCGCGTTGCGGTCCTCGAGGATATCACCAACTATGCGAATGTCGGCGCCATATTCCGCTCGGCTGCCGCACTCGGGGTCGATGCCGTTCTTGTCTCGCCTTCTTGCCACGATCCTTTCTATCGCAGGGCGGCACGCGTGAGCATGGGGGCGGTGTTTCAGGTTCCGTGGACGCGCATCGGCAACGAGCGCGAATGGGCGCCGCAGGGTGTCTTTGAGCTTAAACGCCGCGGGTTCACCGCGGTTGCCATGGCTTTGCGAGACGATTCCGTGGCTCTCGATGGTCCTGAGGTCGCATCCGCCGACAAATTGGCGATAGTTCTTGGCACCGAAGGCGAGGGGTTGTTTCAGAGCACCATCGACGCGTGCGACTTCACTGTGATGATTCCCATGGCGCACAACGTCGATTCGCTTAACGTGGCCGCTGCGAGCGCGATAGCCTTTTGGCAGACGCGCGTGCGCGGTTAGCGTGATGCAAGTTCGTCTGTGAAGTTTCCATGAGTGGATAACGATTGTGGTACAGTACACAGAGTAAGCCGACAAGGCGGCTTAGATGCGTTCCAAAACAGATTCCTGCTGCATCGCAAAAAATACCTGGCGGTCCCTTGCCATTCGGATACGACAGCATATGATGCTGAAGGCAATGAGGACTGCGCGATCTTTTGAGTCGCGCGCCTGACATGCAGGCATTTCGAGCCGTCGTTCGCAAAAGCGAAATAAGCACGGTTTGATGGTTTTGTGCGCTCTCTTAAATTTTCTTCAACTTGCAATAATTTCTGGTAGTATTCATAGTTGCTGCTTAATGACAATTTGCTTGGAGGAGCACTTTTGACGAAACAAGATGTCATCGAACTCGAGGGTACGGTAAAAGAAGCATTGCCTAATGCGATGTTCAAGGTGGAACTCGAGAACGGCCACGAAATCTTGGCGCACATTTCCGGGAAGATGCGTATGCACTACATCAAGATCCTTCCTGGCGACAAGGTTACGGTTGAGCTTTCCGTATACGACCTCAACCGCGGTCGTATCACGTATCGCTTCAAGTAGGTAGGTGCCCTTTTTCGTGGTCATCGATGGTCCGCGAAAAAGGCAAGCGCTTAATCGCTCGGCATGGTTGCTGCCGAGTGGTTCTGCGGCCTGGCTCTTGGGTTGGAAGTTGCATTCGGGCAATTGGAGTGCGGCAGCGCCTAAGCTCGAAAATCATCGGCAGCGGCTGGCCGTGTGGGATATACGGCAATTATTGGAACACCGAAAGGAAGCAATTATGAAGGTACGTCCTTCGGTCAAGAAGATGTGCGACAAGTGCAAGGTCATTCGTCGCCATGGCACGGTTTACGTGATTTGCGAAAATCCGCGCCATAAGCAGCGTCAAGGCTAGAAAGAGGAGATTGTATATGGCTCGTCTTGTTGGTGTCGACCTTCCTCGCGACAAGCGCGTTGAGATCGGCTTGACCTACATCTACGGCATCGGTCTGACGACCTCCAAAAAGATCCTTGCAGAGACCGGCGTCGACCCCGACGTTCGCTGCAACGATCTTACGGAAGACGATTTGACCAAGCTTCGCGACTACATCCAGACCAACCTCACCGTCGAGGGCGATCTGCATCGCGAGGTTTCCCAGAACATCAAGCGCCTCATGGAGATCGGTTGCTATCGTGGCCTGCGTCATCGTCGTGGTCTGCCCGTTCGTGGTCAGCGCACGCACACGAATGCACGCACTCGCAAGGGTCCGCGTAAGCAAATCGGCGGCAAGAAGAAGTAGGGGTTAGCTGAGAATGGCACAGAAAAAGAATGCAAAGCAGCGCATCAGGCGCGCTGATCGCAAGAACATCACGGTTGGTGCTGCGCACATCAAGTCTACGTTCAACAACACGATCGTAAGCATCACCGACCCCCAGGGTAACGTTATTTCCTGGCAGTCTGCCGGCACCGTTGGCTTCAAGGGTTCGCGCAAGTCCACCCCGTTCGCAGCTCAGATGGCTGCTGAGGCTGCCGCAAAGACCGCTATGGAGCACGGCCTTCATAAGGTTGCCGTTTACGTCAAGGGTCCCGGTTCGGGCCGCGAGACTGCTGTTCGCTCGCTGCAGGCAGCAGGCCTCGAAGTATCCAGCATCCAGGATTGCACGCCTATTCCTCACAATGGCTGCCGTCCCAAGAAGCGTCGTCGCGTGTAGTTGAAAGGATAAGATTATGGCAATTGACAGGACTCCGGTTCTGAAACGTTGCAGGCAGCTGGGCATCGATCCGGTGGTTATGGGTTACACGACCAAGGAATCCAAGCGTCAGCCGTCTCGCCGTCGTAAAGAGAGCGAGTATGGTCTTCAGCTCCGCGAGAAGCAGAAGGCTAAGTTCATCTACGGTGTGCTCGAGAAGCAGTTCCGTAGCTACTTTAAGCGCGCTAAATCCCTCGAGGGCGTTACCGGCGAGAACTTGCTGGCCATCCTTGAGTCGCGCCTGGACAACGTTGTTTTCCGTTTGGGCTTCGCCCGTACGCGCAAGGAAGCACGTCAGGCTGTTACCCATGGCCACATCACCGTCAACGGCCGCCGCGTAGATGTTCCTTCCTACCGTGTGCGTCCCGGCGACCTTGTGGCTGTTGCCCCCAAGGCTAAAGAGCTGCTGGTCATCAAGAGCGCCCTTGTTTCCAACGAGCGCGTTTCCGTCCCGGCTTGGCTTGAGGTTGATATCGAGAAGCTGCAGGGCAGCGTTCTTGCTCTTCCGAAACGCGATCAGATCGATTTGGACATCAACGAACAGCTTATCGTCGAACTTTACTCGAAGTAATCGCGCTACGGTATAAGGAGGCTTGTAAAGCATGACAGAGTTCATGAGGCCGACAGTTACAACAGAGGAAGTAAGCGACACCGTCGCGCGCTTCATCGTCGAACCGCTCGAGCGCGGTTATGGCAATACGCTTGGCAACTCCTTGCGTCGCGTCCTGCTTTCGTCTCTGGATGGTGCTAAGGCTACCGCTATCCAGATTGACGGCGTTCAGCACGAGTTCACCACTGCCGAGGGCGTTATCGAGGATATCACCGACATCGTCTTGAACGTGAAGGGCCTTGTGTTCTCCGCGCTCAACGACGATGTCGAAGAAGCGATCGCTCATGTGTCCGTCGAGGGTCCTTGCACGGTTACCGGCGCAGACCTCGATGTTCCCACCGAGTTCACGCTTATCAATCCCGAGCATGTTATCGCTACGGTTGCCGATGGCGGTCAGTTCGACATGTCCATCCGTATCGGCGTCGGTCGCGGTTACGTTAACGCGGATCGCAATAAGCGTTCCGAGGACCCGATCGGTATCATCCATGTCGACTCGCTGTTCTCGCCTGTTCGTCGCTGCACGATGAACGTGACCAACACGCGTGTTGGTCAGCGCACCGATTACGACAAGCTGGTGCTTGAGGTTGAGACCGACGGTTCCGTCACCCCCACCGATGCCGTGCTTCGCGCCGTGAACATCATCAACCAGTACATGGGTGCGTTCATGGCTCTTGGCGAGACTGAGGGTGAGGAGGAGATCGAAGTTCCTTCGATTTTCGCTCCCGAGGATCAGGAGACGAATGCTGAGTTGGACAAGCAAATCGAGGATTTGGATCTTTCGGTTCGCTCTTACAACTGCTTGAAGCGCGCCGGCATCCATTCCGTGCGTCAGCTGGTCGAGTTCTCCGAGAACGACTTGCTGAACATCAGGAACTTCGGCGCGAAGTCCATCGAAGAAGTTAAAGACAAGCTCATTTCGATGGGCTTGAACCTGAAGCTTTAATCTAGCTTTAGCTATAGGAGATAACAGATCATGAGGCACAATTACAAGGGCCGCAAGCTTGGCACCGATGCCAGCCATACGCGTGCCATGAAGCGCAGCTTGGTCAGCGCGCTTCTGTACAACGACCGCATCAAGACCACCGAGCCGCGTGCCAAGGAGATTCGTGCGGATGTCGATCGCATCATCACTTGGGCAAAGAAGGGCGACTTGCATTCTCGTCGTCTCGCCATCGCTTGGTTGGGCAATGACAAAGAGCTCGTTCGCGAGGTTTTCGAGAAGGTTGCTCAAGGCATGTTCGCCGATCGTCAGGGCGGTTATACCCGCATCATGAAGCTTGGCAACCGCAAGGGCGACAATGCTCCTATGGTCATCATGGAGCTTTGCACCGAGCCTGTTGCTAAGAAGGGCGACAAGAAGGCTGCTCCGAAGAAGGTTCAGCCCAAGAAGGTTGAAGCCGAGGAGAAGGCCGAAGAGGTTACCCCCGAGGCCGTCGAAGAGCTTGCTGCTGAGGTTGAAGCCGAGGCTGCTCCCGAGGCTGCCGCTGAAGCAACCGAGGAAAAGGCCGAATAGTTTCGGTCGCAAGATCTTACAAACGAGGGAGCTGTTGCTCCCTCGTTTTTTGTTGCCTTTTTCATCATGGGGAAATGTGCTTTCGTGTTCAATGGGATACTTTCGCTATGAATTTCAGACCCTCGCTGTACATAGATGAAAGCACCCTAGTCCATGCGCTTGATGCACGCGTGAAGATCGTTTTGCTTTTGGCTTATTCCATCTCAATTTTCCTTACGGGCTCTTGGTTCGGGGTCGGGTTATTTACTGCCGTTGCTTTGTTTTCTCTTGCGTTGGCGAAGCTGCCGCTTGGTCGCATCTTGGTTTTGCTTCTTCCGGTATTCGTCCTAGCTTCCTTCGCGGTCTTTTTCAATGCGGTTGCTGATCCTGATGGCTTCCAAGGCCTTTCTGTTGGGTTCTTGGTCGGGTTGCGTATGGTCGACCTGTGCGTTATGAGCTTCATCGTTTGTTTCACGACGACGTCGGCGCAGCTTATGCATGCGTTCGGATCGCTTATATCCCCGTTGCGGGTTTTTCGATTTCCCCTCGACGATATTGCGTTTGCGCTTTCGCTTGCGATTCGTTTTATCCCTCTTGTGTACGATTGCTTCGAGGGCGTTCGCGTTGCGCAGCTTTCGCGCGCGGCAAAGTTTTATCGCGGGGCGCTGTTTGATAGGGTCAAGGCCTGGGGGGCGGTTTTTGTTCCTTTGTTCGTCGGACTTTTTCTACGGGCTGATTCCGTCGCTGTAGCGATGGACGCCCGTTGCTTTGGCGCAAGTGATGCGGTGTGCGGTTTCAAACGCACACCGCTTTGCTCGGTGAAACTCTCGTTTTGCGACCTCGCGGTGTTGATTGGCCTTCTCGCCGTTTTCATCTTTGCGGCCGTTCTTGTCTAGCTATGCAACGTGGTATCATAAAAATGTTGTGCGCGCAGCGTGGTTTGCGCGCAAATCCGATACCAGTTTGTCTGAGGAGGCAACAATGAGCATCATCGTTGATGTTTACGGTCGCGAGGTTTTGGATTCGCGTGGCAATCCTACGGTGGAAGTCGAGGTTTTGCTCGACGATGGCTCCATGGGTCGCGCAATCGTTCCCTCGGGTGCATCGACGGGCGCTTTCGAGGCTGTTGAGCTTCGCGATGGCGACAAGGATCGCTATCTTGGGAAAGGCGTTTTAAACGCGGTCGATTACGTTAACACCGAAGTTGCCGATGTCCTCTATGGCATGGACGCGACCGATCAGCGTGCTCTTGATGAAGCCATGATTGAAGCCGACGGAACAAGCAATAAGGGCAAATTCGGAGCAAACGCCATTTTGGGTGCATCTCTTGCTGCTGCCCGCGCTGCCGCTAATTCGTCTGAGCTTCCTCTTTACAAGTATGTTGGCGGCCCGAACGCGCATCTGCTGCCTACGCCGATGATGAATATTCTCAACGGCGGTGTTCATGCCGATAATAACGTCGACTTCCAAGAGTTCATGATAATGCCCGTGGGCGCCGAATCGTTCCATGAGGCTCTTCGCTGGTGCGCTGAGATTTACCATACTCTGAAGAAGGTTCTTCACGAGGCGGGTCTTGGCGGCGGGGTTGGCGATGAGGGCGGTCTCGCGCCCAACTTCACCAAGAACTCCGAACCTCTCGAGTACATAAAGAAAGCGTGCGAGGCTGCGGGCTACACTCCTGGCGAGGACATCATGTTCGCGATGGATCCTGCTTCCACGGAATTCTATAACGCCGAGACGGGCATGTACGAACTCGCGGGCGAGGGTCGTTCGCTCACGAGCGCCGAGATGGTCGATTATTGGGAGGCTTTGGTCGACGAGTTCCCCATCATCTCCATCGAGGACGGCATGGCCGAGGAAGACTGGGATGGCTGGAAGATGCTGACCGAGCGCATCGGCGATCGCGTGCAGTTGGTTGGCGACGATCTGTTTGTTACCAACTCGACTCGTTTGAAGAAGGGCATCGAGTTGGGTTGCGCCAACGCTATTCTTATCAAAGTGAACCAGATCGGCAGCCTTACCGAAACCCTCGAAGCGATGGAGATGGCGAAGCGGGCTGGTTATACCTGCATCGTGAGCCACCGTTCCGGCGAGACCGAGGATACCACTATCGCCGATTTGGCTGTTGCGACCAACGCCGGCCAGATTAAAACCGGCGCTCCTTGCCGTTCTGACCGCATTGCCAAATACAACCAGCTTCTTCGCATCGAGGAAGACCTTGGCGGTCAGGCGCGCTATGCTGGTCGTGATGCCTTCTATAACCTGCGTTAGCGCCGGTTACGCAAATCGTTTAAGTTGCATGAGCCGCAAAGCCGCGCGCCTTTTGGGTACGCGGCTTTTTTCGTAGATGGGCGAAGCCACGCGTGGCGCTTTACGGCGGAGGGCGTCACCCGTGCGAGATATCTTTAGATTTCGCCGCCGTCCGAGGGAATGGTGTATTGAGCGAAAAATCGACGCAGGGTATACGCTGCGCGCGTATCATGAGCGCAAGCGAAATGAGAGGGGACCGATATGCGAGTCGAACTTTTGTACCACACACCAAACCCGGAGCGCGCGATCGCCACTGCCGCGCGTCTTTGCTATGCCCCTATCGGCGCCTCCGAGCTCATGGAGGAAATGGGAGCCAAACGTATGTACAGCGTGCTTAGCACGGTGCTTGCGGGTGGTCATTTTTCCACACTCGAGCATGCGAGTTTCACTTTCGCTATTGAGGGGGTTTCGCGTACTCTCACGCATCAGCTGGTTCGCCATCGTTTGGCAAGTTACGAGCAGCAGAGTCAGCGCTATGTGAAGTATAAAGACGGCATCGAGGTCGTGAAGCCGCAGACCATAGCGGACGACCCTGACGCCTCCAAGCGTTTCGATGCGCTCATCGCCGATATCCAGGCTGCATATGAGGAGTTTCTTGAGGTGGGCATCCCCGCCGAGGATGCGCGTTATGTGCTGCCCAATGCTACCGAGACGAAACTCATCATGACGATGAATGCTCGCGAGCTCCGTCATTTCTTTGACATACGTTGCTGCAATCGCGCTCAATGGGAGATTCGCGAGATGGCTTGGAAGATGCTCGATTTGGTGCGCCCTGTCGCGCCGTACGTATTTTGCGATGCCGGCCCCGGATGCGTTCGCGGTGGTTGTCCCGAGGGTAAAATGTGTTGCGGAAACCCCTTTCCGAAGGTCGAGCGCCCTTCGGCGGAGGAGATGGCTGCTCGCGCGGAGTAGATTCCGCCCGAAAGCTTCGTGGATCGCGAATGCGCTGCACCAGGGGTGCGGCGCATTTTTTATCGAGAAAAGGACGAATGCGTGCCCGAACGGAAAAGCGACCTATCCCGTGCCTTTTCGGAGGACGGTCGATTGAAAACCCATATAGGCGGTCAGGCGCTGCTTGAGGGCGTTATGATGCGCGGCAAACGCACCTGGGCCGTCGCCGTGCGCGAGCCTGATGGCGGCATATATGTTGAAGAGCATGAACTCGCTAGCGGAAAGCAGGAAAATGCATGGTTGCATTGGCCTCTCGTCCGTGGTTGCCGTGCTTTTGTCGAGTCGCTGGTGTTGGGCTGCAAGGCATTGAGCATCGCCGTCGAACATGCTTTCGTCGAAGATGCTGAAGATGTCGAAGATGTTGCTCCATTTGATGGCGCCGCTGTCCCAACGTCCGCTGGGGGCGAGACTACCGTATCTTCCGCCCGCGCCGAGGAAGAGTTGGTGCGGGTAGACGGCGAATCTTCAAAAGAGCCGAAGCCGGCTTTGAACAACGTGGACATGGTTGCCTCGATGGCCATAGGCTTGATGCTGGGTATCGTGTTGTTCATCGTGGCGCCGGCGTTCGCCACCAACCTCATCGTCGGCGAATACGATGCGAACACGCTTTTGTGGAACGTGGTTGATGGATTGCTGCGCATCGTCGTGTTCGTGTTTTACATATGGCTGATAGGTCGCATGGACGACATCGACCGCATGTACGGATACCACGGCGCCGAGCACAAAACCATTCATTGCTACGAGCATGGTTTGCCGTTGACGCCCGAAAACGCGGCGCAGTTTCCGCGCTTGCATGTGCGCTGCGGGACTGCGTTTTTGATCATGGTGATGATCATCGCCATTTTCGTTTACACCGTCACTCCGCTGAATTCGCTCATCAGCGCTTGGGGTGTGCCCGACGGCGCTCCGAAGCTCGCGCTGGTTATAATTGCACGCATTCTTCTGATGCCGATAATCGCTGGAGTCTCCTATGAGATAACCGTGAAATGGGCGGGGTCGCATCCCGATAACCCTTTGGTGAAGGTGGTGCTGTGGCCTGGTTTGCAGATGCAGTATCTCACCACGCGCGAGCCAGGTAGGGGTGAGCTCGAATGCGCTATCGCCGCTATGGAGGCGGTTGTGAAATCGGAAGGTGCAAGCGAATCGTATGCGACAGCCTGCGGCGATTTGCCGCAATGCGGGCCCGAAGCCGCGAGGTGCGATTTGCCGGAATCCGGGGTGGCACAATGACGCGTACGGCAAGATCGCGCAAGCACCGCGGTTTTGATCTCGATAAGCGTATCGCGGCCGTCGAATCGCATATCGAGAGGCATCCTCACGCTTGGCAAGGCGTTTGGCGAAAATGGCAACCGGCGCCTCCCGATGGGAAATTGCTTTCGAGCTTTTTAGATGGTAAGGATCCCGGACAATATGATCCGCACGCTTCGCGCTGGAAGGAAATCCGCGTCGATTTGGGTTGCGGCAAGGGGGCGTTTACCGTCGAATGCGCCAAAGCATCGCCTGACATCTTGTTTGTAGGCATCGATTCCGAACCGGTGTGCGCTATGCATGGCGCCGAGGTGGCGAAGGCTGCAGGCGTCGAGAATGCCGTCTTCACGCTTGATGAAGACCCCCACATGGAATGTCTTTTCGGCGAGGGCGAGGTCTCTGCCATCTACATGAACTTCCCGGCTCCGTTTCCTAAAAAGAAACAGGTGGGAAAGCGCCTTACTTATGTCGACCGGTTGCTGGCGTATCGCCAGGTTCTTGCCGACGACGGGGAACTTTGGTTGAAGACCGACAGCCGCCCTCTGTTCGATTTCAGTCTTGCGCAACTCGATCTCGCAGGTTTCGATGTGGTGTGGCAGACCGAAGATTGCCGCTCGGCTCATCCCGACGATCCATTCACGTTGTACGAAGAAAAGCTTTCCGCTAAAGGCGCGCGCGTTTTCGCTTTGTGCGCCAGGCAAGGCAAGCTCGAGCCTCCCGCGGCGAAAGACATCGTGCAGACGATGCCATTGAGCTTGTACGATTACCTCCCCGACGACCTTGAGAGCATGGAATACATCCCTCACGGGATGGAAAACGGCGTCGAGAATCTTTTGAACAGGAGAAGAAAGCTCGGAGAAGCTGGCAAGTAGCGTGCCTGTTGCATGCTATGCGGGATGCCAGGTCGCGGTCTTGCGGTGTTTAGGCGGCTTTTAGGCGGATTTCCAACACTCGATTACACATAGGTGACAATATCGGCTTCGCTGATTGTCTTGCTGTGTTGTGCTGAAAATCGTGTATGCTAAAGCCTGCTTAACTTGCGTTTCGCCAAGTTGGCTGCCCAATGATAACGGGCGCAGCAATGCGCGCTTTTTAGAAAGCCCCACACGTTAATAATTTCAAGGGCTATCCGTGTGAACGAATCCGACCGTGGAAGACGGTCGTTGCGAGGGGGGAAATACCTCATGAAACTTGTGGTGACAGAGAAAAACGATGCTGCCGAGAAGATCGCCGATCTTTTGGGATCGTCGAAGCCCAAGAAGGACAAGGTTTTCTCGACGCCGGTGTATCGTTTTACCGTTGCCGGGGAAGAGTGGGTGACCATCGGCCTGCGCGGTCATATCCTCGAGCCCGATTTCACGCCGCAGCTCGTTTATAAGAAGCGCGGTGGCTGGAACGGCGTGACCGAAGCGGGCGAAATCGTTCCTGCGGATATTCCCGCGAGCCTTGCGAAGCCCCCGTACAAATCGAAGCGCAAGCCGTTTCTGCCCGATGGCATCGAGCTGAAGTCGTGGAAGATGGATGCCCTGCCCTATTTGGTCTATGCCCCGATCGAGAAGCTTCCCAAAGAGAAAGACATCATCAGGTCGCTGAAGAACTTGGCAAAAAAAGCTGATTCCATCGTCATAGCGACTGACTTCGATCGCGAAGGCGAGCTCATCGGTTCCGATGCGCTTTCTTGCATCAAGGAAGTAAACGATACGGCGCCTGTTTCCCGTGCGCGCTATTCCGCCTTCACCAAGGAGGAGATAACGCACGCCTTTGACAACCTCGTCGATCTCGACACCAACCTTGCGCAGGCCGGTGCATCCCGTCAGGACATCGATCTTATTTGGGGCGCGGTGCTTACGCGCTATCTCACGCTGGTCAAATTCGCCGGCTATGGCAACGTGCGTTCGTCAGGTCGAGTGCAAACCCCCACGTTGGCCCTTATCGTCGCCAAGGAGCGCGAGCGCATGGCCTTCGTTCCCGAGGACTACTGGGTTATCCGTGGCAAATTCGGCGAAGGTGACAGTTCCTTTGAGGCATCGCATGCGGTGTCCCGCTTCAAGACTCAGGCCGAGGCTGATTCCGCGATGGCGCATGTGAAGGACGCGAAAACAGCGACGGTGAAAGAGATCGCCAAGCGGAAGCGCACGGTGAAGCCCCCTGCGCCGTTCAATACGACTTCTCTCATGGCTGCGGCCGCCGCCGAGGGCATAAGCCCTGCGCGCACGATGCGTTTGGCCGAAAGCCTTTACATGGATGGTTATATCAGCTATCCACGCGTCGACAACACCGTCTATCCCTCGTCGTTGAATCTTGCCGAAACGGTGAAGACTATTTCGGGTAACCCGGCATATGCCGAATATTGCCAGAAGATCCTTTCAAAGGGCAAGATAGTGCCGACTCGCGGCAAGCAGCAAGATACCGACCACCCACCTATATACCCGACGGCGAAGGCAACCCCGGACGATCTCGATGCCTCGAAGTACAAGCTGTACAACCTCATTGCGCGTAGGTTCTTGGCTACGCTTTCGGATGCCGCCACGGTGGAGGGCACCAAAGTGACGCTTGATGTCGCAGGTGAGGATTTCGCTGCACGCGGCGACGTAACCGTTGCTGCGGGCTTTCGAGCGATTTATCCCTACGGCGTGAAAAAAGACGAGCAACTGCCTGCTCTTTCCGAAGGCCAGATCATCGCTTTCGGTGGTGCTACTTGCACTAAAAAGCAAACCGAGCCGCCGGCGCGCTATAGCCAGGGCAAACTTATTCAAGAGATGGAAAAACTTGGATTGGGCACGAAATCCACGCGTCATTCCATCATCCAGCGTTTATACGACGTGAAGTACGTGCAGAACGATCCGATCGAGCCTTCTCAGTTGGGCATGGCCGTATGCGATGCTCTTGACAAGTACGCTCCCCATATCACGCATCCAGAGATGACGGCCGAGCTCGAGCAGGAGATGAACAGCATAGCTGCAGGCAAAAGCACGAAAGATAGCGTGGTTGCCGACTCGCGCGCTCTATTGGCTGGTCAGCTCGATGAGCTGTTGCCCCATGCTGAGGAGGTAAAAGATGCCCTTGCCGATGCCGTTGCGGCCGATGCCTATGTGGGCAAATGCCCCAAGTGCGGCAAGGATCTGCAAATCCGAGCCTCCAACAAAACAAAATCGATGTTCATCGGCTGTTCGGGGTGGCCCGATTGCGACGTTACCTACCCACTTCCCAAAGGCAAGGTCGAATCGGTGCCGGATCTTTGCCCTGTTTGCGGGATGCCACAGGTTAAGGTGACGGCCTTCCGGTCGAAGCCGCGCATTATCTGCATCGATCCCAATTGCGAGTCGAACAAAGAGCCCGACATCGTGGTGGGTATGTGCCCTACCTGCGCCGCGAAGGGCAAAGAATCGAAGCTCATCGCGCAAAAGAACCCACGCACGCTCAAACGCTTCATTCGCTGCGAGAATTACGAGGAATGCGAGACCAGTTATCCGTTACCGCAGTACGGCAAGCTCGCACCGACTGAGGAAACATGCGAGGCGTGCGGCGCGCCCTTGGTTGTGGTGACGACGGCGCGTGGGCCGTGGAAGCTTTGCCCCAACTTCGATTGCCCTAGCAAAGAGAAGGGTGATAAGGCTGCAGGTGCTGCGAAAAAAGCGAAGTCGAGCAAGGGCGCGAAGAAGCCTGCCGCCAAAAAGGCTTCCGCAAAGAAAACTGCGGCTAAGAAGCCGGCGGCGAAAAAGTCCGCTGTCGACAAAAGCGAATGATCGAACGACATCTGCGAAGATGAGGAATCTAAGAAACGATACTATCGAAAAAAAGGAGATCAGCATGAGCGCAATCGATGAGGCTTTGGAGCTGCATCGCGAGTGGAACGGTAAACTGGAAACCGCTCCCAAAATGAAAGTCGATAGTCGCGAAGCTTTGGCGGTTGCCTACACGCCCGGCGTCGCCGAGCCTTGCAAAGTCATCGCGAAAGACAAAGAAGCGGCCTATACCTACACGTTAAAGGCGAACACCGTGGCGGTTGTGAGCGACGGAAGCGCTGTTTTGGGGTTGGGCAACATCGGCCCCGAGGCTGCCATGCCCGTCATGGAGGGCAAATGCGTGCTGTTCAAAGAATTCGGCGACGTGAACGCATTCCCCATCTGCCTCGATACGCAAGACGTTGACGAGATCGTGCGAGCTGTTCAGATGATTGCCCCAACGTTTGGCGGCATCAACTTGGAGGATATTTCTGCTCCGCGTTGCTTCGAGATCGAACGTCGGCTTAAAGAGACGCTTGATATTCCGGTATTCCATGATGATCAGCATGGTACGGCGATTGTCGTTTTGTGCGGCGCCATCAATGCTTTGCGTCTTATCGGCAAGAAGCCCGAAGAGTGCAAGGTTGTGGTGAACGGCTCGGGAGCGGCGGGCATCGCTATCGCGAAGCTGATGTTGAGCTACGGTTTCAAAGACATGTTGCTTTGCGATTCGAAGGGTATCGTAAGCTCGAAGTCCGAGCGTCTAAACGATGCGAAACGCGAGATGCTCGAGTTCACCAATTTGGAAGATAGGCAAGGGTCGCTCGCCGACGCCTTGGTAGGTGCGGATATATTCGTGGGCGTTTCCGCAGCGGGTGCTGTTACTGCCGATATGGTAAAGACCATGGGTTCTGACCCGGTGATCTTCGCTATGGCGAATCCTGTTCCCGAGATTTATCCCGACGAGGCAAAGGCAGCAGGTGCGCGTGTGGTAGCTACAGGCCGCTCCGACTTCCCAAACCAAATCAACAACGTCATCGCGTTCCCTGGGATTTTTAAAGGGGCGCTCGAAGGCAGGGCTTCGCAGATTACCGAGGAGATGAAGATGGCGGCGGCAATCGCGCTGTCGGGTCTCGTTTCCGACGATCAGCTTTGCGAAGACTTCATCATGCCCGAGCCCTTTGACCCGCGTGCTGCTGAGGTTGTGTCCGCTGCTGTTAAAAAGTGCCTGTAGGCTGTTGGATTCGTCGGCATCATGAAGGTAACTAAAGAACAGGTTGCGGATGTTGTCCGCTCGGCTATCCCCGGTCTTGCGTGCGATGTTCCTGCGGATATCGCAAAGGGTTTGTCCGATGCTTTCGATCGGGAGGAAAATCCACGCGCAAGGGAAGTCCTGCGTTTACTCGTAGCCAACGCGGAAGTCGCCCGCTGCGATCGCGTTCCCATTTGCCAGGATACGGGCTCTGCATGGGTTTGCTTGGAAATCGGTCCTGACGTCGTGATTTCGGGCGACGTTCTTTCGGGCGTGAACGATGCTGTCGCCGAAGCTTACATAGCGTCGAATCTGCGCAAGTCGATTGTGCGTGATGCGATTTTCGACCGTTCCAACACAGGAGACAACACGCCGGCTTTTTGCGAGATCATGCTTTCCGAAAAAGCGGGTGCGCGCGTGCATATCATGCTTAAAGGCGGCGGCTCCGACAATGCGAGTCGCGTTTGCATGCTTACTCCGGGTGCTGGCAAACAGGGCATCATCGATTCGCTGCTTGCTTGCGTGCATGAGAAAGCGGCGAATGCTTGCCCGCCTTTGGTTATAGGCGTGGGCATCGGCGCTACGTTCGATAAGGTTGCGGCTTTGGCAAAACATGCGCTTATGCGTTCTATAGGCGAGCCGGCTGCTGACGAGCGGACGCGAGCGCTTGAAGAAGAGCTTTTACGAGCGGTCAATGCTACTGGGATAGGCGCAGGAGCTCTTGGTGGCCCGAATACGGCGTTGGCTGTACGTGTGAACACCGCCCCTTGTCATATCGCTGCCTTGCCTTTGGCGATAAACATGGGGTGCTCGGCTATGAGGAGGGGCACGTATGAGCTCTGATGAGTTTAAGGCGCGGGTCCTTTCGCTTCCTCTTTCGCGCGAGGACGCTGCCTCGCTTCACGCGGGCGATGCCTGTATGCTTACGGGCTGTCTCTATACGCTTCGCGATGCGGGGCATATGCGGCTGATGGAGGAGATGGGCGAAGCGGGCGGTGAGCTTCCTTACGACCTCGATGGACAGGCCATATTCTATGCCGGTCCCACTCCTCCCGCAGCAGGACGGCCGTTTGGTGCCATCGGTCCCACCACCGCGTCGCGTATGGACTTTGCTGCCCCTGGTCTGTATCGTGCAGGCATTCGTGCAACGATCGGCAAAGGACACCGCAATGCAGAAGTCAGGGATGCTTGCAAGGAAACGGGCGGCATTTATTTCGTGGCTGTTGGCGGCGTCGCCGCCTATCTGGCTAAATGCGTGAAAAGCTCTCAGGTTGTCGCTTATGACGATTTGGGGACCGAGGCCTTGCGTCGCATAGAGGTTGTTGATTTCCCTGTTTTTGTCGGGATCGACACCGAGGGCAACGATATTTACGATTTCTAGAATTGATGAGAGAGCATGAAAACCGAGAACGAAGCGAAGGTTAGCGTCGACGGCGGCGTTTTCATCACCTTCGAAGGAGGCGATGGCGCCGGAAAGTCGACTCATATGCGTTTTCTGGCCGATCAGCTCGCTGCTTGCGGCTTCGAGGTTCTGAAGTTGCGCGAGCCGGGCGGTACCGCAGTGGGTGAGCAACTTCGTGGGATTGTGCTCGATCCGGCAAATGACGACATCTCTGACATGTGCGAGCTTTACATTTACGAGGCGGCTCGCGCTCAGCTGGTTTCTCAGGTGATCAAGCCAGCTCTTCAGCGTGGTGCCGTTGTCATATGCGACCGTTTTATCGATTCTACCGTCGCCTATCAGGCTTTTGGGCGGGGTCTGGATAGGAAGGCGGTTGATGCTGCAAACGTTTTCGCTTGCCAAGGTATACATCCGACACGTACGATTTTCATGTCTTTGGGTTCCGACGCTTCGGTCGGGCTTGCCCGCGCCAAGGAAGACCATGCTGCCGATAGGCTCGAGCTCGCCGGCCTCGAGTTTCACCGCCGCGTTGCCCGAGGGTATGCGGTACTTGCCGCCGAAGAACCCGAGCGTTTTCGCACGGTGATTGCTTCGGAGCGGCGCTCCGATACCGCCCGTGCGGTTTTCGAGCAAGTTGCCGACTTGTTCCCCGAGGTTGATCCGAACGGCATCCACTTCGATTCGCTTGATGTTGGCTTGGGCGGGCGATAAGATGGCTGACGTTTTCGAAAGGGTTGTGGGTCAGGCGCAGGTTCGCGAGTTCTTACGCACGAGCGTAAGAACGGGGCGCGTGTCGCAGTCGTATTTGTTTTGCGGCCCCGTTGGCGCTGGGAAGACGCAGGCTGCGTTCGCTCTTGCAAAGGCGCTGCTTTGCAAGAGCGGCGGGGACGATTCTTGCGACATATGCAATCGCGTCGGCAGGCGAAAACATCCCGACGTGCATTTTTATCAGCCTGAAAGCGCAAACGGCCAATATCTGGTCGAGCAGATACGCGATATCGTCGCCGACGTTTCCCTTGCGCCGATTCAAGCGGATAAAAAAATATACATTCTCGACCGCATTGATCGTATGGCCGATTCTGCGGCGAACGCTTTTTTGAAAACGCTGGAGGAACCGCCCGACGACGTCGTGATGATCCTTTTGGCAGCCTCGCGTGAAAGCGTTTTGCCTACTATCGTCTCGCGTTGCCAGGTGGTCCCGTTTCGCACCATCCCCGCTAGCGAATCGGCGAAAATTGTGGAGCAGAATACCGGCGCGTCTTTCGAGACGTCCCGAATGGCGTTGGAGGCTTGCGGTGGCTCGATCGAGCGCGCCGTGGCTTTTTTGGGCTCGAACGAACGGTTGGAGTTCAGGCGCACGGTTTTGCAGCTGATCGGGGGCTTGCGCAACGCCGAGGCTTGGGATATCGTGCTCGCGGCACGCGATTTGACCGTGCAGATCAAAGCTCCGCTCGACGTCGTTAGAGCGAAGCAAGAGGCGGAGATAGCCGAGAACGCCGATTTTTTGGCAAAGTCCGCCATTCGCCAAATCGAGGCACGCAACAAACGTGCGCTTACGGCTGAAACGCGCGAATCTTTGCGCCAGCTCACCTCCATCGCGCGCTCTTTTCTGCGCGATGTCCTCGTTGTTTGCTCGGGGGCGCCCGAGCTGGTGATAAACAGCGACGTGAGCGATCTTATCGAAGACACGGCTGCGCATACCGACGCTGCGCGTCTTAGTCGTGCGTTTGATGCAGTATCCCGTTGTGATAGCGCGCTCGACTATAATGTATCTTCTGAGACGTGCATCGACGCGTTGTTTTTTGAGATAAGAGAGGCACTGTATGGTTCGCATAGCGCCTGTTAGACTTGCATATAATCCGAAAACCCTTTGGTTCGACGCGCGTGATCTTGCGCTTTCGCCAGGCGACGCCGTGGTGGTTTTGACCGCTCGCGGCTTGGAGTTCGGCCACGTCGACGAGGATGTGTTCGAAGGGACTCAGGCGCAGATTTCGAGCCTCAAATCCCCTCTGAAGCCCGTGCGTCGCGTTGCTACCGAAGAAGATGAGGCGCGCGCACTTGAGCTCGAACAGCAAAGCCGCGAGGCTCTTCCTGTGTTTCGCCAGCTCGCAGCCGAGAAGGCGCCCGACATGAATCCTGTTTCCGTCGAGTTTCTCTTCGATGGCGATAAAGCCGTGTTCTATTTCGAATCCGATGAACGCATCGACTTTCGTGATTTGGTGCGTGATTTAGCAGCACGATTCCACATACGCGTGGATATGAAGCAGATTGGCGTGCGTGACGAGGCGCGCATGGTGGGCGGTCTTGGCCATTGCGGGCAAGAGCTATGCTGCCGTCGATTGGGCGGCGAGTTCAACCCGGTTTCCATTCGCATGGCGAAAGAACAGGGGTTGTCTCTCAACCCGCAAAAAATTTCAGGCTTGTGCGGGCGGCTGATGTGCTGCTTGCGCTACGAATACGATGCCTACAAGGATTTCCACGGCCGTGCGCCCAAGAAAAACGCCAAGATAAGCACGCCCGACGGCGAGGGCAAGGTCGTTGACATGGATGTGCCGCGCGAGACCATCTCCATAGCGATTGAAGGCGAAAAGCCCGTTGTTGTTCCGCTTTCCGATATGGATACCGAAGGGGATTCCTCGCGCCCCAACGCTGTTGGCGAGGATGCCTGGGAGCGTGCTCATTCTTCGAAAGAAGAGGAGCGGCTGGGCGGTTCTATGTTCCTTACCTCGCAGCTTACCGAAAAAGACACGCTGGCCGATCCGACCGAGGTTCGTCAGGTTGGCGGATCGCGCAAGTCGAAAAAGCAGGCTTCGAGCAGTCGCTCCTCGCGTCAGCGCGGCAAGCAGCACGAGAGCGAAGCTACCCCTGTTCAGCATAAGCAGCGTCGCCGCCGCTCGACCAAGTTGGGAGCCGACGGCACTACTAGCACAGTTGAGAACGCTCGCGTGGGCGAGTCGTCTCGTGCGGCGGGAAGCGCCGGCGGCGCACAGGGGGAGACGTCCCAGCATGCGCGCGGGGCAGATGCTTCTTCGTCGAGCCATCGCCGTAGGCGGCGCAGTTCGTCAGGCGATAGGGCGCAGGTGCGCAAGCCCGAGGGCGAACCGGGCGCAAAGCAAGCGGCCGCTTCATCGGCTCCGGGAAGGAATTCTTCTGCATTGCGCGCAAGGGAAGGTGCGGGTTCCGAGGCGTCTTCTCCCGAACGAGCCAAACAACGAAGCGGGCAAAAACGGCGTTCGGGCAAACCCCGTCCGCAGCAAGCTCGGGACAAGCAAGACGCCAAGCGCACTCCTGCTCCTGAAGGTTCTGGGCCCGCGAACAAAGAAGGAGCTTCTTCTTCGCATCGTCGTCCCCGAAGGCGCTCGTCTGGTTCAAGAGAGGCTCAAGCTGGCGGTTCTCGGCAAAACGGCAAATCGGGCGACTCTTTGCAAGGTGGCGCCGACAACTAGGTGCGTCGTCGTGTGCGGCTCCGGCTACGTTGTCCACGCACGGTGTTTGATCTCGGGAGCGGCTCGAAACAAGGAGATGATCTCGTGGCTTCGTTCGTTATGGATATCGAGGAACTGGAAAAGAACGTGAAGGCCGTTCTCTCTGAGGTGTATCACAGCGGAGACGAATTGATCGTGACGCGCAAAGATAGACCCTGGGTGAAAATAGTTGCCGCCGACGAAGATGCGCTCGAAAAGGAATAAAGTCATTTGCCTATAAAAGGGAAAGCGCAAGGAAGCGATTGCATGAATATGGACTACGCATTGTTCACCGATTTGTACCAAGTTACCATGGCTCAAGGCTATTGGGAGCACGGCATGGCTGACACCGAGGCGTGCTTTCACATGTATTTCCGCGACTACCCCTTCAAGGGAGGTTACGCGGTCGCTTGCGGCATGGATCAACTTGCCGAGTTGGTGGAGTCGTGCAGGTTCAGCAGCGATGACATCGAGTATCTGCGTTCGCTCAAGGCTCCCGGTGGCGGTGATTTGTTCAAGCCCGATTTCCTCGATTACCTGGCCGATTTCGAGCTGAACGTCGATATCGATGCCGTTCGCGAGGGCACTATCGTTTTCCCGAACGAACCGTTGGTCCGCGTGACGGGAAATATCCTTGATTGCCAGCTTATTGAGACGCCGCTTTTGAATTGCGTGAATTTCGAGACGCTTATCGCAACGAAGGCGGCGCGCATTTGCCAGGCGGCGGAAACCCCGGTTGCGGAGTTCGGCCTTAGACGCGCGCAAGGCATTGGCGGCTTGTGGGCCTCCCGCGCTGCTGTCGTGGGTGGATGCGCTTCCACATCGAATATCCTTGCAGGAAAAGAGTACGGCATTCCTGTATCGGGCACGCACGCTCATTCGTGGGTGATGTCGTTTCCCGATGAGCTTACCGCTTTTCGCGCGTATGCGAAGTCCTTCCCGACCAATTGCGTGCTGTTGGTAGACACCTACGACGTCGAGCAGGGCATCAAAAACGCCATTACCGTCGGCCTCGAGATGAAGGCGCGCGGCGAGCGTTTGTCGGGCATTCGCATCGATTCGGGCGACTTGGCGTGGGAATGCAAGATGGCGCGCCGCATGCTCGACGAAGCGGGACTTACCGATTGCGGCGTCGTTCTTTCCAATGATTTGGACGAATATCTTATTCGCTCTATCCGCGATGAGAGCGCAGTCGTCGCATCTTGGGGTGTCGGTACCAAGTTGGCATCGGCTTACGATCAGCCTACGCTTGGCGGTGTGTACAAGCTGAGCGCCACGCGTAAGCCAGGTGGGGAATGGGTCGACCATCTGAAGATCACGGGGTCTGCCACGAAGCTCACCACCCCCGGCGTGCTCGATGTTCGTCGTTATTATTACGACAACGGAAAGATCGCGGGCGACATGGTGTTCGATGTCAATCGCGAAGTGAATTCGAGTGAGGTCATCGTCGATCCCTTTGATGAGCTGCGGCAAAAGCATCTTGGCGGCAAGCACTACGAAACGCTTTTAAAGCCGCTTGCTCGGGCTGGCAAGGTGGTGCTTTCGGTCGACGATCGCGATGCCATGACCGCGCAAGCCTTCGCACGCGAAGGGATGGGGACGCTCGATGAAACCCAGAAGCGCATCATGAACCCGCATACGTATCCGGTTGGTCTCGAACGAGGCCTTTACGAGCGACGTCGCGATTTGGCGAAGCGCCTGCGCGGTCTCGATTAGAGCTAGAACGAGGAGAAAGCATGTCTTGCGAACCCCAATGCAACCTCATCATCGACACTACGTGCGACTTGCCTTTCGAGCTTGTAGACGTGCCCGGCGTCGAGGTCATCAACTTCCCCTATATCATGGGCAACCGTGAGCATATCGACGACTTCTTCCAAACGATTTCCCCGAAGGAGTTCTACGCCTCGATGCGCAAGGGCGAAGTTCCCACCACGGCGCAGGTGCCCATAACTGCTTTCAGCGAAACGTTCATGCGCGCCATCGAAAGCGGCGTCCCTACGGTTTATCTAAGCTTTACCAGCGGGCTTTCGGGAAGCTACAACACGGCGGTTTTGGTGCGCGATCAGCTTGTTGCCGAACATCCTGATGCCGAGCTTTACGTGGTCGATACCAAGCTCGCCTCCATCGCCGAAGGCTTGGTTGTCTACGAGGCGATTCACCAGCGCAGCCAAGGGCTTACCGCAAAGGAAATGGTCGAATGGGTTGAGGAAGCGCGCTATTTCGTGAACGAGATGTTCACGCTCGATTCGCTCGAGTGGCTCAAGCGCGGCGGCCGCATTCCCTCATCGGTCGCCTTTGCCGGCAGCAAGCTCGATGTGAAGCCTATGCTCGATATCGCTCTCGACGGAAGGCTGGGCATCGTCGGCGTTGCTCGTGGCCGCAAGAAGGCTATTCGTCAAATCGTCGATTATTATGCGAAGAATGCCGAATCTGACGGTTCGAGCAAGATGGTCATCATCGGTCACGCTGATTGTCCGAAAGACGCCGAGCGTTTGAAGAACGAGCTTTTGAAAGTTGACGATGCGTTGATGTTCATGGACGCGAACATCGGTCCGGTCATCGGTTCGCACGTCGGTCCCGGTATGCTGGCCATGGTCTTTTGGGGCCACGACTCGCGCGAGGCGACCACGGTTTCCGAGCGAATTGCGCGCAAGGTTCGTCGTCAGTAAAGTGCCGCCTTGGTGCGGGTGATTTTGAATACGAGGTTTCCAATGGTTAAAAGCTATTTCTACGCCGGCAACGAAACCGTAGGCGCTTATGTGCGCGGCGTCTTGGCGGCGCATGACTGGGTTTGCGAGGATGCGCCCGAAGACGCCGAGGTCGTCATCACGTATTTCACGACGGTCACAGCGCTTGAGGACGAGTATTTCGGAACCGACGGCATCATCAAGCGAGCAGCGCCCAAAGCCTTGCTCATCGATCTTTCGGCGTCAACGCCCAATTTCGCGCGCGATCTTTCCGCTGTGGCGCAGGTAAACGACATGCGTCCGGTCGAGGCGCCCATCGTGGTTTTGGACACGACGCGCGATAATGCTTTTTCCGATCCCGAAAACATCGCTGCCTTCGTAGCGGGCGACAAGAGCGATATCGAGGCAGCTACTGCTGTTCTCGAGTTGATTATCGGCAACGCGCAGGTTGTGGGTGCTGCTGGTTCGGCCGTGCTGGCCCGCGCCGCGCTTGCTATCCAGGTTGCTGCGCAGATAATATCCGCAGTTGAGGCAGACGCCCTTTATCGTGCCATCCAGCACGATCCGGCTTCGGAGGGCGATATCGAGGGTAGCGCGGGCGCGGCTTCCCCCCATGCCGAGCAGGTGCTTTCCGCTGTTGCCGAGAAGCGCTTCTCGGGTACCTACACCATCGAGATGTTCATGGGCGAGATAGCGGCGGCGATGGCTGCTGCCGACGATGTCGAGTTGGTCCTTCCTCAGCTCGAGGCCGGCATGCGTGTGCTCGAGCTTTTGGCTGTTATCGGCGGTGTTGACATGTCGCCCGCTGCTTTGGCTCTTTTGTATCGCGACGAAGACGAGGTTCGCGCGGCGGGCTTGGATTGGTCGCGTGCAGCAGAATTCTATAGCGACGATTCGCAGCGTGACGATTCCGACGGTTCTGACAGCTACGATGATTACGAGGGCGCGGTGGAAGGCGCGCATGATCACGAATGCTGCGGCGGCCATCATCACGGTGAGGGCGAATGCTCGTGTGGCCACGACCACCATCACGAAGAAGACCCTTACGATGGAATCGGCTACGATGACGGTTATGCCGAGCGTGAATATCAGGACGCTGACGATTTCTTCAGCGATCGCTAATCTTTTTGGCTGCAGCGATGACGGAAAATCTGCATGATGACCCGTGCAATTTGTGTCCGCGTTTGTGCGGCGCCGCTAGAAAGCATGGGGCGAAGGGCCTTTGCGGGGCGGATGGCATGTTACGTGTGGCGCGCGCGGCGCTTCATTTTTGGGAAGAGCCACCTCTTTCGGGCACGGCTGGTTCGGGTGCGGTGTTTTTCGTCGGGTGCCCGCTCGGTTGCGTTTATTGCCAGAATGCCGCAATCGCCAAGGGCGAGCATGGCGTTGTCGTAACCACGCAGCGTTTGGCGCAGATTTTTCTTGAGCTGCAAGCGAAAGGCGCCCTGAACATCAATTGCGTGACGCCTACGCATTATTCGCTTCAAATCAAAGAGGCTGTTTCGCTTGCGCGCGCGAATGGTCTTGAATTGCCGATTGTTTGGAACACTTCTAGCTATGAACGCGTTGGGGCTGTTCGTGCACTTGTCGATACGGTCGACATCTACCTTGCCGACTTCAAGTATGCAAGTGCCGAGCCGGCGCGGTTGTATTCTCATGCCGAAACGTATCCCGAGGTTGCGCTGCGTGCGCTTGATGCCATGGTTTCCGCCGTGGGCACGCCGACGTTCGACGAATACCACGGCGAGATGCGCATGACGCGCGGCGTGATCGTACGGCATTTGCTTTTGCCGGGCGGCCTGGATGACTCGATGCGCGTGGTGTCCCTTTTGCATGAACGTTACGGCAATAGCATCATGGTGTCGATCATGAATCAGTACACGCCGATTCTCGCAACCGATGCGGCGGCGGGTGATGGACGCGCGCAAAAGGAGCTAGCCCTTCATCCCGAGCTTGCAAACAGCGTTCCCGATGAGGAATATGAGCGGCTTCTCGACTTCGCCGATTCTATCGGTATGGAGGATTATTTCTGGCAGGATGGCGCTGCTGCCAAGGAGAGCTTCGTGCCTGCTTGGGACGGCGAAGGCGTGCTTCTTGCGGAATGACGCTATCTCGCGATCGCGGCGCGCGCGGACTCGAATGCCGAGGCAGCGAATTCCGCCTTGGGTTTTTGGCGGTTATCTTAGCAAAGGAATCTCGACGTTCTATACTTCGGGAATCGGCGAAAATCAAAGGACGATCAAGCAGATATGCATCCAACAATAGCCATTTCCTTCCAAGTTGAAGACAATGTCGAAGCGTATTCGATTCAGCGAGGCTATATCGATTTCGTAACCGCTTTCGGAGGCATCCCGATCATGTTGCCGCCTCAGGCGAATGCCGAGGCGGTTTCGCAAGTGCTCGATATCGTCGACGGGGTGCTGATTCCTGGTGGAGACGATATCGACCCGGCTCTTTACGGCCAGGAGCGGACGTCTTTCAAAGATAAGCCAAAGGTCGAGCGTGATGCGATCGAGCCGTATTTGGTGCTGCAATGTGCCGAGAGAAACATTCCTTACCTTGGCATTTGCCGAGGCCTCCAAATCATGAACGTCGCCTTTGGGGGCACGCTTTGCCAAAGCATTGCCGATTTGCCCGGCGATCATCTTGAGCATTGGCAACATCTTCCGTTCCAGAGTCCTTCGCATTCGGTTGAAACGATGACGGGAACCTTGGTTGCGGATGTTTTCGGTGCTGGGAAAATTCGTGTCAACAGCATCCACCACCAAGCGGTTGACCGCATTGGCTCGGGGCTTTCGATCGGCGCCGTTTCGGAAGACGGAATCGCGGAGGCTTTGTCTTTGCTGGGGAAGGATTTCTTCGTGGGTGTTCAGTGGCATCCTGAGTTGGATGCGCAAGCGCCGTTCAGCAAATCGCTCGGACGCGCTTTTGTGGAAGCTAGCAGAAAAAGGATGGAACAGAGGCTTGCCTAGCCGCGCGGTGGAGCTCTCGGCCAGGGCGATAAGCGGAATATCGAAAGAGGTTCAAGATGAACGCAGATGAAGCGTATACACGCGAATATCTAAGCTATGTTGCAAACGATGCCGACGATGCACGGCATCGTCGCGATGCGTGGGATTACATCCTCGATTCCACGTCGGTCTTTGACGGCAAGCCCGTCTACACCGCCTATACCCCGCGTTTGTTTGGGCAGGCAACCTACGACCTTTTCAAGCAAACGGCAGAGACGCTGCACGGCATTCTCTCCAAGGTCATTGCGGAGTTTCAGCGAAATGCCGACTATCGCGCGCTCTTTTCGTTCGACCCGCGTCTTGAGCAGCTCATGTTGGTCCCTAGCGGTTATCCGAGCGCGCTGCCGTTCACGCGCGTCGATTGCTTTTTCAACGAGGATACGCATAGCTTGAAGTTTTGCGAGTTCAATACCGATGGTTCCTCGGGGATGAACGAGGACCGCGAGGCGGGCAATTGCATCAAGCAAAGCGCGCCTTTCAAGCGTTTTTCACAAGAGCACAAGGTCGAGACCATCGAGCAGGAAATGTTCGGCAATTGGATCGACGAATTCCTGTCTATTTACGCTACTTACGACAAGCGCGTGGAGAATCCGCACATCGCGCTGGTCGATTTCCTCGAGAATTCCGCGCTCGAAGAGTTCAAGGTCTATGCGAAGCTTTTCCAGGATCGCGGTTACCAGGTTTCTATCTTCGATGTTCGCGAGTTGTCGTTTGACGGCGAACGCTTGCATGGCAACGCGGCTTTTTGGGGCGAGAGCGATACCGACATCGACCTTATCTGGCGCCGTACGGTTGCCGCTGACGTTATGGAGCATTGGGAAGAAAGCCAGCCGCTGATGCAGGCGTATAGCGCCCATCGCGTGGCGCTGATCGGAAGTTTTGCTACCAATATCGTTCATGACAAGCAGATTTTCCGTGTGTTGCACCATCCTCAAACCGCTCAGTTTCTCACCGAGGACGAGAAGGCGCTAGTTCGCGATTGCATTCCGTATACGGCGTTTCTCGACCCGGAGGAAATCGATATCGACGAAGTGCGCGCTCACCCGGAAAAGTGGGTGATAAAGCCGAGCGACGGTTATTGCAGCAAAAACGTCGAGGTGGGGCGCAATCATACCGTTGAAGAATGGGCTCGCATCGTTGATGAATGCTTGGCGGCAGAACAAGGCGCAAGCACACCGTTTTTAGTGCAGGAGTGCTGCGATCTTTTCAAGACCGACACCATCCCGATGTACGGCAACGACGAAGATTATCTTGCGGCGCCTGTTCCTTACAACAATTTGACGGGCCTTTACCTTACGAACGGCCATTTTGCCGGCGTTTACAATCGTTTGGGGCCGAGGCTTATCATCTTGGGAAGCAAGGGCGGCGTGACGTCGGCGACGGTGTGGGTCGATGTCGAGAAGCGCTAGGGCGAGAGGGGGCACGCGCCTGGGGCGATTTGCTGCGAGCAGCGTAGCCGTGCGCGTCACTCGCGCCGTTGCGACGTTATGTGCGGTGGTGCTGCTTTTGTCCAGCGGCTTCGTTGCGTGCGTCCTGCCGCCGACTACCCATGCGCTTGCGCAGGCAACGAGTTGCGCCGATGCTCGCACCGCATTCCTGCACGACGATATGGTGGCTATTGCCGACGCTACGCGTGATTACTCTTTCGGCACGCACGATTACGATGCGCTTTTGCGAGAGGTCTACCGGGTGAATACGGGTGCTTCTTCGCGGGCTGCGGCATCCGGCAGGGCGCTCATCGGTGCTCCCAACCTCGAGGGGATCGACGAAGATGACACGAGATCGATCGAGCTGGCATTCTCCAAAGCGAGCGATCGATTTGTTTATTCTGCTGACGTTGTGTCGCATTTGGATGATTGCTATGCGGTTGCGCATAGCGCTTATGTCGTATTGATCCTCATCGTTGCGTTGGCTGCTGCGTGCCTGGCTCTTCTGCGCGGAACGCGCAGGGTTGGTCAGGTGCTCTTCGATGCAGGGGCGGTCGTTTTCGGTTTGTTCGTAGCGCTTGGGGCTTGGGCTGCGATTGATTTCGATGCGCTTTTCACGGTGTTTCACAAAGTGCTATTCGCGCAGGGTAATTGGACATTTGCAGCCGACTCTCTCCTCATTTGCGCGCTTCCTACTGAATTTTGGATGGGAATGGGCGCTGTGTGGCTTGTGGTGAGCGCGATCGCATCTATACTGTCGATGCTGGTTGGGCGCAGGTTGCTCGCTTCGCGCTAGCGGCGCGAGAAGTGCTTGTCCGACCTGGTTTTCGCAAAGATATGCTTGCGGGTGCAGATTGGGATCGATCCTGCAGTTTTCATAATCTATCGAAAGTGAGTTCTCATGACCGACGAGAAAAAGGTACGCGTTCGATTTGCACCGTCGCCGACGGGGCGCCTGCATATCGGCGGTGCTCGTACCGCTATTTTCAACTGGGCTTATGCGCGTGCCAAGGGCGGCGACTTCGTTTTGCGCATCGAAGACACCGACCCCGAGCGCTCTACCGAGGAAAACGTGCGCGTTATCGTCGACGCCATGAAATGGTTGGGGCTCGATTGGGACGAGGGCCCCGAGGTGGGCGGTGCCTATGGCCCGTATTTCCAGATGCAGCGTATGGACACCTATCGCGAGGCGCTTGAAATTTTGAAGCAGCGTGATGCCGTGTACCCTTGCTTTTGTACCAAAGAAGAGCTTGACGCCAAGCGCGCCAAGGCCGAGGCGAGCGAAGGCGGCTATGCAGGCTACGATCGCACGTGCCGTTGCCTCTCGCACGAGGAGGCAACGCGCCGCATCGAGGCGGGCGAACCTCATGTATGGCGCTTGAAGGTGCCCGAGAACCATGGCCCTATCGAGTTCGACGATGCGGTTTACGGGCATGTTTCCTTCCCGGCCGACGTTATGGACGACATGATCTTGGTGCGTACCGATGGCAGCCCCACCTATAATTTCGCGGTTGTTTGCGATGACACCAACATGGAAATCACTCATGTGATTCGTGGCGACGACCACTTATCCAACACCCCGCGCCAGATCCTCATATACGAGGCGCTGGGCCGCCCGGTGCCTCAGTTCGCGCACCTTTCCATGATTCTCGGTTCCGACGGCAAGAAGCTTTCCAAGCGTCATGGGGCGACGAGCGTCGAAGAGTATCGCGATCGCGGATATCTGCCCGATGCCGTGGTCAATTTCTTGGCTCTTTTGGGCTGGTCGCTCGATGGCGAGACCACCATCGTCAGCCGCGAGGAACTTTGCCGAGCATTCGATCTCGACCGCATCACCAAGAAAGACGCCGTTTTCGACGAGACCAAGCTCGACTGGATGGATGGTGTCTATATTCGCGAAATGGGCGCCGCTGACTGGGCTGAGCTTTCGAAGCCATGGCTTGCGCAGGCTGTGGCCGAGGGTCGCTCGATCGCTGATGGCGTGAACACCGTGCCTACGCCCAATCCTTCCGATCCGAATGCTCCTGCACCTGAGCCCATCATGGTTGCCGACGAAACTCTTGCTTTGGCAAAACAGCAGGTGGAAGATGATATTTCTTGGTTCGAACGTCTTTATCCGCTTGTGGCCGAGCGTCTCTCGCGCTTGGATGAGATTCCTGCAAAGCTGGCTTTCTTGTTCTGGGGCACCAATGTTCGCCTCGACGAAAAGAGCGAGAAGAAGGTGCTGCTCAAAGACGGGGCACGTGCTGATGAAGCGCTGCGAGCTTGTCGCGCTATCTTAGCCGATGAAGCGAACGCTTGGGAGGCGGAGTCGCTTCAGGATAAATGCCGTGCGCTTTGCGACGAGCTTGACATGAAGGCGAAGAATCTCTTCCAGCCTTTGCGCGTTGCCGTTTGCGGCAACATGGTTTCACCGCCTCTGTTCGAAAGCATCGAGCTCATGGAGCGCGCCGACGTGCTTGCTCGCATCGATGGCATCTTGGCAAAGGATTTTGCCTAACATGGAAATGAAGCCGCCTGCGTTGCTCGCAGGCGGCTTTGCTTTAGAGGAGGCTGAAAATGGATGTAGATATCTCGCTTGAGGAAGTGCGCATCTTTTTCGAAAACGACCGATTTGCAACCGATGCTTGCGCCTGCCGCATCGTAGAGGCAGGGCCAGGGCATGCGGTATGCGAATTCGAGATCGCCGACAGGCATAAAAACGGGTTCGGCAGCGTTATGGGAGGCGCGATTTTCACTTTGGCCGATTATGCGTTGGCGATTGCCTGCAACATTGGAGAGCAGCCGACGGTTTCGGTATGCAACAACATCGAATTCATGCACGTCGCTAAAGGCTCGCGGCTGATCGCCAACGCAAATGTCGATCGTTCGGGCCGCTCGCTCGGGTTTTATACCGTCGACATCGTCGACGATCTGGGAACCAAGGTTGCCAAGATGACGGCAACGTGCAGCAGGGCGGCGCGTTAGGCGCCGTTCGTCAAAGCGAGGGCGGGGAACTCGTCGGTGTCGAGCATCATCTCCAGGGCGTTTGAAATCGATTCGATCGGCGTGCTGCGATCGGACAGAACCCATGTCCGGTACAAGACGTAGGTTCCCGATAAATAAAAACGCATGCGAATGCGAAAGTCGGCGTTGTTCGCCAAGTTCTCATCTACGCCCGCATGCGCGAAAGCCGGTTTGACGTTGGCGCTGAGCATGTTTATGGCGTCGTCGATCGAAAGAGACGATGCTATGTTGGTGTAATAGGCTATATGCTCGGTTATGTGTTGGTTGATTACCATGAGCGTGTTGTGGATACGCTCGCGGCGCGTTCCTTCGCGGCATGAGCGAATGGTATCGAGCACGAATTCGATGGTCTCCTTGGAGCGTTGTGAAAAAAGCTCTTCGATTGACGAATAGTGCAGATAAAAGGTCTTTCGGTCGATATCTGCCTCACGAGCGATAGCGCTTACCGTGATCTTCGACACATCTTTTTCGGTTAGCAACTTGTCAAGGGCCGCATCGATCGCTTTCTTCGTGCGTATGATACGGCGATCTGTTTTTTGTGCGCTCGAATCCGTTTTTCTCTCCGCCATGACGACACTCCTGTCTTAAAGATGCGCAACGTTTATCAGAACCGTTTTTTCTTCATTATGGGATTAGCTGATGAGGTTCTGACCAATAAAAACTTTTTGTTGCCTTCTCCTCATAAGAAGTATAATCTACAACTGTTGAACAAACAATAGATGGTGATAAACCAATAGTTGGGGTACAACAGCGTCAACGTCGCTATGCGAGGAGGGAAGACGACCAGCCGCCAGCTAAGCTGCTGCGCCGAGGTGTCTGATCCTTGCAGGGGAGAAGGAGGCATCGGAATGACCGTTGAAGAGGAAAAGACGCAGGAAAACGCAACTCCCGCGCCGCTCAACCCCGAAGACGCCAAGGTTATAGAGCGCCTTACCGCCGCAGATAAAGTAAAACGCGCGGCCATGTGCAAGATCGTCGATTATCTGATGGAGAATCCGGAGGAGAACATCGAGAAGATCATGAATATGATCGATAAGGTCGCTCCGAAAAACCTCTTCGCAACCCAGCGCGAAACCTTCAGGCAGGCCATCGACGATAAAAGCAATTGGTATCAGTTGCTTATGAAGATCATCCATCTAAACCCCGAGGTCATGCCTGATCTGATCAAAACCTTCCTAGTGGACGGAAATCTGATTGCCTGGGGGCAGCAGGAGAGAAACCGTCGCCGCTTCAAATGCAATATTCCGTGGGCTATCTTGCTTGATCCGACAAGCGCCTGCAATCTTCATTGCACAGGCTGCTGGGCCGCCGAATACGGCAACAAGCTCAATCTTACGTATGACGAAATCGATTCCATCATCAACCAGGGCGTAGAGCTGGGCGTGCATATGTACATCTACACCGGCGGCGAGCCTTTGGTGCGCAAGCACGACCTCATCAAGCTGTGCGAAGCGCATCCTGATTGCACGTTCTTGTCGTTCACCAACGCAACGCTTATCGACGAGGCGTTCGTTCAGGATATGACTCGCGTGAAGAACTTCGTCCCTGCCATTTCCGTGGAGGGCATCGGCGAGGCAACCGATGTTCGTCGCGGGGCGGGTACGTTTGCCAAGATCGACCACGCTATGAGCCTTTTGCGCGAGGCGCAGCTGCCTTTCGGCGTATCGCTTTGCCATACTTCGCAAAACTCCGACGCCTTGGTATCCGATGAATTCTTCGATTGGCTGATCGAGCAAGGCGCCTTGTTCGCATGGATCTTCACGTTCATGCCGGTTGGTTACGCCACCAAGGATTGCGAGCTTATGGCTACGCCCGAGCAGCGCGAACAGCTTTATCATTTTGTTCAGAAGGCGCGAGGCGAAAAGCCCATCTTCCTGCTCGACTTCCAAAACGATGGCGAGTTCGTGGGAGGGTGCATCGCCGGCGGTCGTCGTTATCTGCACATAAACGCCAAAGGTGACGTGGAGCCTTGCGTGTTCGCTCATTATTCCAACGCGAATATCCGCGAAGTGCCGCTGCTCGACGCGCTGCGCTCGCCACTGTTCATGGAATACTATCGAAACCAGCCCTTCGATGGCGAAAACCTTATGCGCCCGTGCCCGATTTATGAAAACACTGGTAGGCTCGCCGAAATGGTCGAGGCATCTGGCGCCCATTCGACCGATCTCGAGCATGCCGAGGATGCGCGCGAGCTCACCGAGAAGATGCGCCCCCGCGCCGAAGCATGGGCCGAAGTTGCCGATAGGCTGTGGAGTAACCCCGATGACCCGCGTCACGAGCTGCGTGACCGTGTCTACATCGGCATGGCGGAAACCGATATAGAGAAGTTCGAAGAACTCGGGCGCGTCGGCGATGTTTCGCTCGACACCTTGCGTGCAGAGCGTTCGCGCGAAAAATAAGCATGCATTGAAGCTGCCGTCGGGCAATCGTCCCAGCGGCGGCTTCTGTTTTGCCGCGGCGAAGATTTATGCGTAGAGATAATGGCTTATGCGCCTTTCGGGTGCACGCTCGCGTGGCGATGGGGTACAAAAGAATAATCGTTTAGGCGTTTCAACTGGGAATAGTAACGGTCCAGGTATTGCGCCGCCATCAATGAAAAAGGAGCTTTCATGACGGATACTCGTTCTTATCTGTTCACTTCCGAATCGGTGACCGAGGGTCATCCCGACAAGATTTGCGATCAAATCTCCGATGCCATTCTCGACGCCATCCTTACGCGCGAGGCCGAGCTTGAGGAGCAGGGCTATGTGGCGCCCGATGGCTCGAAGGCCGATGTTTCCTCTGTGCGCACGGCCATCGAGACCTTCACCACAACTGGCATCATCACGGTGATGGGCGAGGTGCGCACCCAAGCCTATGTCGACGTCGACAGCATCGTGCGCGGTGTCGTGGAAAGCATCGGTTACACCAGCGACGACTTCGGCTTCAATGCTAGCACGTGCGCGGTCGGCAACTACATTCATTCGCAGTCGCCCGACATCGCCATGGGCGTCGACGAGTCTTATGAGGTCCAAACCGGCCAAGCTGCTGCCGACGATGCTTACGACCGCATCGGCGCGGGTGACCAAGGCGTTATGTTCGGTTACGCCTGCAGCGAAACCTCTACGCTCATGCCGATGCCGATTTATTTGGCTCACCGCCTCTCTGAGCGTCTTACCCAGGCGCGTAAAGACGGTACACTCGGCTACTTGCGTCCCGACGGCAAAACCCAGGTGACAGTGCGCTACGAAAACGACAGGCCCGTTGCGGTGGAGAAGGTGCTCATCTCCACGCAGCACGCGCCCGAAATTTCCACGGCGCAGATCAAGGCCGATCTGATCGCGCAGGTTATCGCCCCTGTTTTTAATGCCGAAGGTGTTGAGTGGGGCAGTGCCGATATCTTCGTGAATCCCACCGGGCGTTTCGTGGTCGGCGGCCCTATGGGGGACACGGGTCTTACCGGTCGCAAGATCATCGTCGACACGTATGGCGGCATGGGTCGTCACGGCGGCGGTGCTTTCTCGGGCAAGGACTGCACCAAGGTCGACCGTTCGGCTGCGTATGCTGCACGTTGGGTTGCCAAAAACATCGTTGCCGCCGGTTTGGCTGATAAGTGCGAGATCGAGCTTGCCTACGCTATCGGTGTCGCGCGCCCGCTTTCCATCTACGTGAACACCTTCGGCACCAACAAGGTCGCCGAGCAGACGATTGAGGAAGCGGTTTTCAAGGTGTTCGACTTGCGTCCGGGCGCGATTATCGATGCGCTTAAGCTGCGCCGTCCGATTTATCGTCTAACTTCGAACTATGGTCATTTCGGTCGTGAGTTGCCCGAATTCACGTGGGAGCAGACGAATCGCACGGAGGAACTTCGCGGCGCGTGCGGTCTTTAAATCGCGAGCAGCTTAACGGAGCCTTGCTATACTGGTGGGCATGAAACTCGCTTCCGTCATACTCGACATACCCACGCAGGCGCTCGATGCGCCATATACCTATATTGCACCCGTAGGTGCCGATGGCGACTTCTCGGTGCAGGTGGGTTGCGCCGTGCTGGTGCCTTTTGGCGGCAGGCAGGCAGTCGGCTTCGTTATGGAACTCGCCGAATCGGACGAGATTCCGGGGGGAATCGATTCTTCCAAGGTGAAAGCCATCATACGGGTGCTTGGACCTTCGTATTTCGATGAGGAGGGCGCCGCGTGCGCTCAGCATCTCGCCGAGCGCTACATCGCGCCTCTTTCTGCTTGCGTGCGTTTGTTCACGCCGCCGGCTGCCGTGCCGCGTGTCGTTCGCGCTCGCGACGGACGCTGGCGCATCGAGCAGCCCGCGGTGGGTGAGGTTGACGATCGTTGGGTGAGGCTTACACCTGCCGCTGCCGATTTCTCACCGAGGAAAAACGCGGTGAAGCAGATTGCCGTTTTAGAAGCGCTTCGTCGAGGCGAGATCCGCGTGGTCGAGCTGGCCGTTGAGTTCGGTTCGGTATCGAGCACGCTTAAAACGCTCGAATCGCAGGGGGTCGTCGAGATTTTCCGCCGCCGCCGCATGCGCTGTGTGCCTGCAATTTCTTTCGAGCAGGCGCCGAAACCCGAGCTCACTTCGGGCCAGGCAGAGGCCCTGGATGTTATCGAGAGTGCATGTTCGCATGCGTGCGGCGAGGTTGTTTTGGTCGATGGCGTCACCGGTTCGGGCAAGACTGAAGTCTATCTGCGAGCTATCGAGCAAACATTGGCACGAGGCAAGACGGCATGCGTGCTTGTTCCCGAGATTTCCCTTACCCCGCAAACGGTGGCGCGCTTCCGGGGCCGCTTTGGCGATACGGTTGCGGTTATGCATTCGCGCATGAGCGCAGGCGAGCGTTTCGATCAGTGGGATTTTATCCGCTCGGGCGCTGCGCGTGTGGTGGTGGGCGCGCGTAGCGCTTTGTTCACTCCGCTCTCCAACCTGGGCCTTATCGTTATCGACGAGGAACACGAAAGCTCCTATAAACAAGATTTGGCTCCGCGCTACCATGCGCGAGACGTCGCCATCTGGATGGCACGGCGTTCTGGCGCTACGGTGGTGCTGGGATCGGCAACGCCTTCGATAGAGAGCCTCTATCACGCGGCGAAAGATCCGGCGTGGCACCACGTGGAGCTTCCTGAGCGGGCGAACGGCAATCCTATGCCAAAAATCCAGGTCGTTGATATGTCCAAGGAATTCTCTTCGGGTTCGCGCTCGATGTTCTCGAAGAGCCTTTCGGCCGCTTTGCAACGCGAGCTTTCTCTTGGGCGCAAGGCGGTCATGCTTCTCAACCAGCGCGGCTTTGCGAAATTCGTGCTGTGCCGCGATTGCGGCTTCGTTCCCGCGTGCCCGTCGTGCTCCACCTCGCTTACCTTTCATGAGCAGGGCAACATGCTCGTTTGCCATCATTGCGGCTACAAAGAGCCGTGCCCGCCTGTGTGCCCCAAATGCTCGAGCCCGTACCTGAAGAAGTTCGGTGCAGGCACACAGCGTGCCGAAGCGCAGCTAAAGGCGTTGATTGACAGCTTTGCGCTTGGCTTTGACGTGCCGGTGATACGCATGGATGCCGATACCACGAAGGCGAAAGGCGCGCATCAGCGATTGCTCGAGGAGTTCGGCCGCGCCGACGCCGCGGTTCTTCTGGGCACCCAGATGATAGCCAAAGGGCTCGATTTCAAAGATGTGACGCTCGTCGGCGTGATCAACGCCGACACGCAGCTGCACCTGCCCGATTTCCGAGCGCACGAGCGCACCTTCGATTTGGTCGAGCAGGTTGCGGGTCGTGCTGGGCGCGCTGATTTAGAGGGCGTGGTGATGGTGCAGACTTACGAAGCATCTTGCGCCCCTATCATTGCTGCCGCACATTATGACCGCGCGTTTTTCCTGAAAGACGAACTGCCCAAGCGCAAGGCGTTGGGCTATCCGCCGTATGTCTGCATGGCGAATGTTTTGGCATGGGGCAAAAACGAGCAGGCGGTTTCGTCTTATGCGTCTCGACTCGAGGCCGAGGTGACACGGCAGGTTCGCGATTTCGGCGGCGACGCTTGGCGTGTTTTTCCTGCTCAGCCATGCGTGCTCGGGAAGCTGCGCGATACGTATCGCTGGCATATTTTGGTGAAAGCGCCGGTGGGTGCAGATATTTCGTCGGTGCTCCTGCCGCTTTTCCGCAAGCGTAAGGCTGACAAATTCGTGAACGTGGCTGTTGATATCGATCCGAGCGATTTGCTTTAGCTTGCCGATATTCGGTTCATTTGTGGACGAGACTGCTTGGTGGGGCATATTCACTGTTATTTCGAATGCGCTTGCGGGCCGGGTTCCGATGCTTCGGCTTCGCAATCAGCCTTGTTGCAATTGACGAAACCTTTGATTTTCGGTATACTTAGTCTTTGTATTTTTGTGCCCAAATTTGGGCTTTGTCCTTTTGTGCGCAAAGCAAGCGAAAGTTTTTCGAAAGGAAGTTCACGTGGCTGAAGCCTCCGAGAAAACAATCGAGACAACTGAAGAAAACGCAACGAAAAACGTGAAAGCGCCGGCAAAGAAGACTGCTGCGAAGCCCGCAAAAGCGAAGGCCGCTGCAAAGACAACGAAGAAAGCCGCTGCTAAAACGGAGAAGGATTCGAGCGAAAAGCCCGCTTCTGCAAAGAAAGCGTCAACGAAAAACACTGCAAAGACAGCCAAAAAAGAAACAGAAGAAACTTCCGTGGTCGTCGATGTCGTCGAAGACGACTTCGACGACGAGGAAGCCGAACCCGAGCCCGAGACGGTAAGCACCCTTGACGCCGCCGATGACGATTTGCCCAAAGGCGATTCAGACGGCGAAGACGGCGAGGACCTTCTCGATGGTATTCCTGAGTCGGAGCTTAACGCTGTAAGCGATGTCCAGCTGCCCAAGGTCACCCATTCGCGTTCGAAAGCGCGCGCAAGCCGTCGTCGCGGTACCGACGCCAGCGTTACCATGCTTACCGGCGATCCGGTTCGCATGTACCTGAAAGAGATCGGCAAGGTGCCGCTGCTTACCGCCGCCGAGGAAATCGATCTCGCCATGAAGATCGAGGCCGGCGTTGCAGCCACGGCCGAGCTCGAAAAGGCCGAGGAGGACGGCGTCGAACTCGCCCGCCGCGACAAGCGTCGTCTAGGCCGTATCGAGCAGGTTGGTCTCGATGCAAAGCAGCAGCTTATCGAGGCAAACCTTCGCCTGGTCGTCTCCATCGCCAAGCGCTATGTCGGGCGCGGCATGCTTTTCCTCGATCTTATCCAAGAAGGCAATCTGGGTCTTATCCGCGCGGTCGAGAAATTCGATTACAAAAAGGGATTCAAATTCTCTACGTATGCGACGTGGTGGATTCGCCAGGCGATCACGCGCGCTATCGCCGACCAGGCGCGTACCATCCGCATTCCCGTGCACATGGTTGAGACCATCAACAAGTTGGTGCGTATCCAGCGCCAGTTGTTGCAGGAGCTCGGTCGCGAACCCACTCCCGAGGAAATCGGTGCCGAAATGGGTCTTTCTGCAGAGCGCGTTCGCGAGATCCAAAAGATCTCGCAAGAGCCCGTCTCGCTGGAAACCCCTATCGGCGAAGAGGAGGATTCGCAGCTTGGCGATTTCATCGAGGACAACGAGGCGGTAGTGCCGGTTGACGCCGCAAGCTTCAGCATGCTGCAAGAGCAGCTCTCCAAGGTGCTCGACGGTTTGGCGGAGCGCGAACGCAAGGTCATCAGCCTGCGTTTCGGCTTGGAAGACGGTCATCCGCGCACCCTCGAGGAAGTCGGTCGCGAATTCGGCGTGACACGCGAGCGCATTCGACAGATTGAAAGCAAGACGCTCGCGAAGCTGCGTCATCCCAGTCGTTCGAGCAAGTTGAAGGATTACCTGGAAGATTAGTTTTTACTCGGCGAATCGATTGAAATCTTGCGACCCTCTGGTTTTTGCCATTCGCGCATAGCGCTTGCGAGTGACAGAAGCGCCGGAGGGTCGTTTTCTCCTGGTCGGGGTATGGAGCGAAAGGCGAGCAAATGGAAGAGCATGGACGAAGCGAGCAACGTTCTCGCGCGCCAAGGCGGATAGAATACGAGTTCTTCGCCAGCTGCGTTGCCGGTTTGGAGGGCTTTCTCGCCGATGAGTTGCGCTCGTTTGGCGTCAGGCGTGTGCGTCCGTTGCGCGGAGGCGTTGCGTTTTTCTGCGATGATGCTGCGGCCTATCGGGCATGCTTGTGGTCGCGTTTGGCTTCGCGCATCGTGCTTGTGCTTGGTCGCGTGAATGCAGGCGACGCCGATTTGCTTTATGCAGGCGTTTACAGCATGCCTTGGGAGAACATCGTCGCTGCCGATGCGAGCATGGCCGTGCATGCCCATGGCACTAACGCCGAGCTTCGCAACACACGTTTCACCATGTTGAAGGTAAAAGACGCCGTGGTCGACCGTATGCGTTCCAAATGCGGTGTGCGCCCCGACGTCGATTCGACCGCGCCCGATGTGTCCATCGATGTGCGGGTACGCGACAACCGTGCGACGATCTCGCTCGATTTTTCCGGTGAGGCGCTCAACCATCGCAGTTATCTGTCGCCGAAGGATTCCGAAGACACTGCGCTTTCCACCACGCTCGCCGCCGGTATGTTGACGGCGGCTGGGTGGAGTGACTTGGCTGCGCGTGGCGCGGCTTTTGTCGACCCTGTGTGTGGCGATGGCGTGCTCGTGGTGGAGGCCGCGCAGATTGCCTGCGACGTCGCCCCGGGCTTGCTGCGTGAGCATTGGGGATTTTTCGGCTGGGCTCTATTCGATGCCGATGCGTGGGACGATCTTGTCACCGAAGCCGACGAACGCTTTGAGGCGGGTCTCTCGCGTTGCACGGGCAAGGAGGATGTGTCGTTCGGATCGACCGAGCGCCCCGACCTAGAACGTGTTCGTATCGTTGGCGCTTCGGCATCGTCTCCGATGATTTCGCGCGCGCGCGATCATGTGCGCCGTGCGGATCTACGACAAGTGGTAAGCGTCGAGCTTGGCGATGCGGAATCGACAGGCGAGCTTGCTTTGCGTGCTCTTGCCGTTGCCGAAAAGCATCCCACGACAGAGGCTGCGCCCGTTTGCCTTGTCGCTAGCGATCTTTCTGCCTGTGCGGGACGCGCGGCTGACGAACGTGCCGCCGAAGCGGCTTTCATAGCTGTCGCCAGCGCGGTGCCGGAGGGGTCTGCGTTTGCGTGCGCGGGAGGAAGCGACATCGTTGCGCGTTTCGGATCGGAGCCGACGGAGGCGCTCTCGTTTGGGCGCGAGCGTATCGAGCGGGGTATTCGCATCTTCCGACAACTGCCGAAACCGTTGCAGAGTATTGAGATCCCCGATTCCCATGGCGGGGCGCCGCGAAAAGTTGAGGTCTTCGACGGGAATTCTGCCCAGTTTGCTGCACGATTGCGCAAAGTGCTGAAGGAGCGCCGCAAGTGGGCGCGTCGCAACGGCATCGCTTGCTACAGGCTTTATGACGCCGATCTGCCTGATTATGCGGTTGCGATTGACGTTTACGAAGGCGCTGGCGATGCTCGCGGCAACACGTACTTGCACATCGCCGAATATGCGCCTCCTGCATCGATCGATGCCGATAAGGCGCGCCATCGTTTCGACGACGTTCTCACGATAGCGCCGGTTGTGTGCGAGGTTCGCCCTGATCACGTGTTCTCCAAAACGCGCCAACGCGATATCGGCGGCAGTCAGTATAAAAATGCGGGTCGTCGCGCATACGTGACGCATATCGAAGAGAACGGCTATTTGTTCGAGGTCGATCTTGCCGGGAAGCTCGATACGGGGATATTCCTCGACAACCGTCTTACACGCCAGATGGTGGACGATTTGGTGCGCGAGCAAGATGAGTGCCGCGCTCGCGAGCGCGGCGTCGGCGGCGTGCGCTTCCTTAATCTATTTTCCTACACAGGGACCGCTTCGGTGTATGCTGCGGGCGCGGGTGCTGATCAAACCACCACGGTCGATCTTTCGCAGACCTATCTCGATTGGGCGCGCCGCAACATGGACGAGAACGGCTTTTCTGGCAATGAGCATCGTTTCGAGCGCGGTGATGTTATGCGATGGATGACCGATGCGCGGCGTTCTGGCAGGCGTTTCGACGTCGTTTACGTTGATCCCCCCACGTTTTCAAATTCGAAGTCGATGGGCAAGCGCACCTGGGATGTTCAGCGCGATCACGTCGAATTGCTCATCGGTGTTTCGCGATTGCTTTCCGAAGAGGGCGTGGCGCTATTTTGCTGCAATCTGCGCTCGTTTAAGCCGCGTATCGACGAACTTGCCAAATACGGTGTCGAAATAGAGGATATCTCGTCGCAAACCATCCCCGAAGATTTTGCGCGTACGCCTAAAATTCACAAGTGTTATCTTGTGCGTCGCAAGCGCGCCTGATTGCGCTACAATATTTAGTCGACTCGCGTCATTGATTGCGGGCCCGTAGCTCAACGGTGGAGCAGGGGACTCATAATCCTTTGGTTCTCAGTTCGAATCTGGGCGGGCCCACCACGAAAAACAAGCCAGAAGCCATAATCGGCTTCTGGCTTTTTCTTTCGACGATGTCGGAATGATCGAGTTCGACGCTAGTCCAGCGTTATCGGATATTCGGCGATATTGTCGTAGATGCCGGTATCGTCGACGGAGATTCTGCCATCAACTTTGGTCAAGCTTTCCAGTTGCGAGTACGTCCGTTTTATAATGTGCTCACGCAAACGAAAGGAAAGCTTTTTATGATCGACGAAAATTGCGTGTTTTGCAAAATAGCCACGCACGAGATTCCAACCAACAAAGTGTACGAGGACGAGCATGTCATCGCTTTCGATGACATGGAACCGCTCATGCCGGTGCATACGCTCATCATCCCCAAGCAGCACTACAAAAACGTCGGCGACGATGTGCCCGAGGAGGTTTTGGGCCACACGATGGCCGCGGTGAAGAAGGTTGCCGAGATCAAGGGCCTTGACCAGCGCGGTTATCGCTGCCTGATCAACACCGGTGCTGATGCTAGCCAAAGCGTTCCGCATTTCCACGTGCACGTGCTCGGTGGCGGTCACATGCCGCGTCCAAACGATCAGGATTGGGGTGAAGCCGCAACCAACGCCGACAAAATCGCGGCCGAAAAAGAACTTCGCGCGGCAGCGGTTCGCTACGTTGCCGCGTGCGATGGCGAATAGCTCGAGGGCGCGCCTTTGGGGTATGCGCTCCGAGTCGAGCGATCGACGCTTTTGGGGATGCTTGCGTTTGCGATGCTTCGGGTGCGCATTCGCATTTCGCACATATGTTTACGGTAAAATATCCATTCGCTCAGATATCGCTACCGCTCAGAGTGCGTTTTCTGGCTAAACGATTTGTTAACCGAGTCGTTACTTTAGCAAGCTGGAGTCTTTAGTAAAATGGCATCATCTTGAAAATAAGATGATGTGATAAGACGCAACCCCTACACGTAGTTGCATGCATGACGTGAGTCTTGCCCACCGAAGCGTAGGGAAGGAAGGAGAACCGTCATGTCTAAGCAAGTAACCAGGAGGGGTTTCGTCGGACTCGCTGCAGCTGCAGGTGCAGCAGCCGTCCTTACCGGCTGCTCTAGCTCGAATTCGGGCTCTGCAAGTGCGGGTAGCGCCTCGAATGCCGCTTCCAGCGGATCGGCTGCTGCAGCAAAGGGCAACGCTCTTCGCTTCGTGACCGGTGGCGAAAGCGGTACGTATTATGCATTCGGCTCGGTTATTGCTCAACATTGCACCAACGAGACTGGCGTCAAGGTAACCGCTCTTGTCGGCAATGGCTCGCAGAGCAACGTCACCGAGCTCGAAGACGGCAATGCCGATCTGGCATTCTGCCAGTCCGACGTTATGGCTTACGCTTACAACGGCACTAACCTGTTCAAGGACATGCCCATCACGTGCTTCTCTACCGTGGGCTCGCTATACCAGGAGCAGGTGCAGATCGTCACCTGCAATCCCGATATCAAGACCGTTGCCGACCTCAAGGGCAAGAAGGTTTCCATCGGCGCTGCGGGTTCGGGCGTTTATTTCAACGCCATGGACGTGTTGAACGCTTATGATCTTACCGAAGACGACATCAATCCCACTTATCAGTCGTTTGGCGATTCCGCCGACGCTCTTAAGAACGAGCAGATCGATGCTGCGTTCATCGTCGCTGGAGCCCCTACCACCGCTATCACCGACCTGTCCACCACCAAGCAGGCATATCTGGTTTCCATGGACGAAGAGCACATCAAGAAGCTCATGGCCGCTTGCGATTATTACGCTGACACGACCATCAAGGGTGGCACTTACGGTGGTGTCGACGACGATGCCAAGACCGTTGCCGTGAAGGCCGTCGTTCTTGCAAACGACACGGTTTCCGAGGATGATATCTACGCCTTCACCGCCGACATCTACGACAACGCTGCCGATTTAGTTGAGAATCACGCCAAGTACGCCGAGATCAGCGTCGAGGAAGGCGCATCGATCACTTCGGTGCCGTATCATCCGGGCGCTGCGAAGTACTTCAAGGAGAAGGGCTTCGACGTAGCAACCAAGTAGTCTTGGCTTTTACGCTGTTCTACAAACAATGATTTAGCGGGTAATAAAGGAAACCGCAACGGGGAATTTTCCCTGTTGCGGTTTCCGTGGCAAATGTCAGGAGGTTAGACGTTGCCGCTTTTCAAGAAAAGAAGCGCCGCGGAAGAGGCCGCTGCCGTCAAAGCCGAGCAAGAGCTTGAGCACGATATCAACGAGGGCTTGGCTCGCGAGGCATCGGGGCGCGACACCATCCAAGGCCACGTAAACGAACAATCTGATTCCGATGTTGATGTAGACGATGTGATGCGCAAATACGACATCGAGTCGAACACGCGTATCTGGGAGGGTCGCCCCAAAACGATTGTCTCGGTGATGCTGGCGATTTTCTCGCTCTACTGCATCGGAATGACGTTGTTCTCGACGTTTTTGCCCGAGACGAAGCTCGCCATGTTCGTGGGCTTCGTGATTATCGTTGGCTACATTTTGTATCCGGCCAGCAAGAAGCACGTGCGTGTGAATCACATGCCATGGTACGACGTGGTCATCATGCTGGTGGGCGCGGCGTGTTTCTTCTATTTTGCGTTTAACGCAACCGATGTCATTAGGCTCGCCACACGCATCCAGCCTATTCATGTGGCGCTGGGCGTTGTGGGCATTCTGGTGCTTATGGAGCTTTGCCGGCGTTGCGTGGGCATTCCTATTTTGGTGGTCGTCGGGTGCTTGATCATCTATGCGTTCTACAACCAATTCGCATTCGGCGCCGATGCCTACAAGGCGTTGCGCAACGTCATCTATAAGCTGTTCTACACGACATCGGGCGTCATCGGCACGCCTGTCAACGTGTGCTACACCTACATCGTGTTGTTCATCATCTTCGGTGCGTTTCTCGAGCGCACGGGCATCGCGGCGTTTTTCATCTCGCTGGCAAACCGCTTGGCTGGTTGGTCGTCGGGCGGCGCGGCGAAGGTTTCCGTTATCGCATCGGCTTTGTGCGGCATGGTTTCCGGCTCCTCGGTAGGCAATACCGTCACTACGGGTTCGGTCACCATTCCCATGATGAAGAAGACGGGATATAAACCCGAGTTCGCCGGCGCCGTGGAAGCCGCTTCTTCGACGGGTGGGCAGATTATGCCTCCTATCATGGGAGCTGCGGCCTTCCTTATGGCCGAATATATGGGTGTGCCTTATATCCAGGTTGCCACTATGGCCATTATCCCCGCCTTGCTCTACTTCACGGGTATTTTCATCACGGTGCACCTCGAGGCGAAGAAACTCGATCTGAAGGGCATTCCGCGCGATCAATTGCCGCGCATTTCCTATTTGGTGAAGAACAGCTACCTGATCATCCCGTTGGTTTTGTTGGTGTGGTTGGTTTCTTCTGGCACGCGCACCATGGCTTATTCGGCTGCGGTTTCTATCCTCGGTGCGTTCGTGGTTGGCTACATCAACTTCTTCGTCACCGAGATGCGCAATCGCGAAGACGGCGAAACCGCCGGTCAAGTGTTCGTTAACGTGACTAAGGTCGCATTCGCCATGGCTTTCGAAGCCCTGCAGGCGGGCGCTCGCAGTTGCGTTACCGTTGCTGTTGCTTGCGCGATGGCGGGCATGATCGCCGGCTGCATCACCGTTACTGGTTTAGCCTCGACGCTTATTAATTTCATCGTCAACTTTGCCGGCGACGCCACCATGCTTGGTTTGGTCCTTACGATGCTCACCTGCATCGTTTTGGGTATGGGCGTTCCCACTACTGCGAACTATTGCATCATGGCTGCAACTACGGCGCCTATTCTTATCCAGCTGGGTATCCCGGTTGTGGCTGCGCACTTTTTCGTGTTCTATTTCGGTATCGTTGCCGATATCACGCCGCCTGTCGCTTTGGCGGCATATGCGGGCAGCGCCATCGCGCATTCCGACCCTATGAAGACGGGCTTGAATGCAGCCAAGCTTGCTATTGCGGCGTTTATCGTGCCATACATTTTGGCCTTCAATCCCGTTATGGTTTTGCAAGGCTCGTTTACGGCGCTCGATATCATCGTTGTCGTTGCAACCTCGATGGTCGGCCTGTATGGCGTTGCCGTTGCTCTTAACGGCACGCTGTTCACCAAGGTAAACCCGTTGTTCCGTTTGGTGTTTGCGGCTGGCGGTATTTGCATGATGGTGCCCGACGCATTTACTGATGCACTGGGTATCGCGGCTGTATTGGGGCTTACAGCCGTTCAATATGTTCTTGCTCGCAAGAATGGCAAACAGACTCCGGCGGCGCCTTCCGATAAGGCTGCTGCGTAGGTTTTGCGAACGCGTGCTTTTTCATGCTTGCGTTCGCTGGCGTGTGCAAGTAAAATGCATAGCGTTGTTTCGGTCGCTTGGCTCAGCGGGAGAGCATCGCCTTCACACGGCGGGGGTCACAGGTTCAAATCCTGTAGCGACCACCATGAATTTGCAGGCCAGAGGGTTATTCCCTTTGGCCTTTTTTATTCCCAGGCAAGCTTCTTTACGAACGGCTATACTTTAAGAGTTGCGTTTCGACGCTTTTCAATTTACCGAAGAACGAGAGATTTACGATGACGGAATATTCTGACACCTTTCTTGCCAGCAAAAAGCGCTCTGATGAGATTCGCGCCGATTTGCCGCTGCATCCGGAGAAATACACTATGCTCACAGGTGATCGCCCCACGGGTCGTCTACATTTGGGTCATTATTTCGGCAGCATCATGCATCGTGTCGAGTATCAAAATCTTGGCGTGAAGTGCGCCGTGTTGATTGCCGATTATCAGGTGATCACCGATCGCGATACCACCGAGCACATCCAAGACAACGTCTACAACATGGTGATGGACTACATGGCAGCGGGCATCGACCCCGAAAAGACGCCGATTTTCACACATTCGTCCATTCCTGCGCTCAATCAACTCATGCTGCCGTTTCTTTCGTTGGTTACTGAGGCCGAGCTGCAACGCAATCCTACGGTGAAGGCCGAGCAGGAGGCTTCAGGGCACGCTCTCACGGGTTTGCTTTTGACGTATCCCGTGCATCAGGCATGCGACATTTTGTTCTGTAAGGGCAACATTGTTCCGGTTGGCAAAGATCAGCTTCCCCATATCGAGCAGACGCGCCAGATCGCTCGCCGTTTCAATGAACGTTATGGTCGCGTGTTTCCCGAACCCGAAGGGATTTTGTCAGACGCCATCGAGATACCCGGTTTGGACGGCCGCAAGATGTCCAAGAGTTACGGGAATTCCATCATGCTTTCGGCAACCGCTGAGGAGACGGCCAAGCTCATCAAGAAGTCGAAGACCGATTCCGAACGCTTCATCACGTTCGATCGCGAGAATCGTCCCGAGGTATCGGCTCTGCTCACTACTGCAGCGCTCACCAGTGGTCGTTCGGAAGAGGAGATTGCCGCCGAAATCGGCAACGATGGCGCTGGCGCTCTGAAAAAGTATGTAACCGAATCGGTGAACGCATTCTTGACGCCCCATCGTGAGCGTCGCGCGAAGTACGAAGCCGATCTCGATTATGTGAAAGATGTTCTGCATGAAGGCAATCGTCGCATGAATGAAATCGCTGAGCAGACGCTTGGTGAAGTGCGCGAAGCTATGAAGATGGTCTATTAGGTTTTGCCGCGCAGGGTTTGGCGTATCGTGAGAAAAAGTTCGAAATAAGGTCTTGCGCCAATGGTGCAAATGTATATAATATTTTCTTGCGCTAAGGAAAAGCGCGGTTGATATTCCTCGGTAGCTCAATGGCAGAGCATCCGGCTGTTAACCGGAGGGTTGTAGGTTCGAGTCCTACCCGGGGAGCCATGAAATTCAAGCGACTTGCAATTGCAGGTCGCTTTTTTGTTGTCCGGTGTCTTGAGGCATGTGCAAAGGCGTTTAGAAAAGTTGGGTTCGGATTACGGGGTGATGACGGTTCTTTTCGCCGTTGTTTTCTGGGGTATCATGGATTCACTCAATCGAGAGAGGGAATAATGCCCGATCAGGAAAATCTTGTCCAGCAAAACACCATCACGAACGGCGGTGGCTCGCTTAATGGCCTTTCGCCGGAAGAAGTTGCCGCGCGTGTCGCTTTAGGCGATGTCAATATCGACGCCGGCGTGAAAACGCGTTCTGTCAAGCAGATTATCTGCGAGAATATCTGCACGCTGTTCAATTTGATTAACGTGATCTTGGCGGTTTTCGTTTTCGTCACGGGGTCGTACAAGAACATGCTTTTCATGATCGTTATCGTGTGCAACACGATTATCGGCATCGTGCAGGAAGTGCGCTCTAAGCGCACCACCGACAAACTCTCGATTATCGCCGGCACTAAGGCGGAGGTCGTGCGTAGCGGACAGCGCGTCGAGCTGCCTCTTGATCAATTGGTGCGCGACGATATTGTGATCCTAGGACGCGGCGATCAGGTGCCTGCCGATTGCGTTGTGGTTTCTGGCGAATGCGATGCCAACGAGAGTCTGCTTACCGGCGAGAGCAAACTCATCAAAAAGCACGAGGGCGACAACCTCATGAGTGGCTCGTTCGTTAATTCGGGCATGGTGCATGCGCGGATCGAACATGTCGGTTCGGAAAACTATGCTGCCAAGATTTCTGCCGAGGCAAAGCAGCGCAAGGCCGTGAACTCCGAGATCATGAACAGCTTGAACGGCATCATCAAGTTTGTGAGCTGCATCATGTTCCCTCTAGGCGCATTGCTGTTCTCGCGTGAGTATTTCATCTCGCATACCGAATTCAACAGTGCTGTCCTCTCGACGGTGTCGGCTTTGGTAGGCATGATTCCCGAAGGTCTTATCCTGCTCACGTCTACTGTGCTTGCTGTGGCGGTTATACGCTTGGCGAGCAGCAACGTGCTGGTGCAGCAGCTCTATTGCATCGAGACTCTGGCGCGCGTCGATACCCTCTGCTTGGACAAAACGGGCACCATAACCACTGGTGATATGGAAGTCGCTCGGGTTGTTCCCGTTGACAACGTTTCCGCCGACAGCCGCGACGCCGACGCTTCTCTTGCACGCGAGATAGACCAGGCGTTTCTTTCTATAGCCGCTGCTGATGAAGACCCCAACGAAACGGCACGTGCGATTCTTGCATATTACGGCATCCAGGTAGAGGGCGGGACCGCCCAGCAAACTCATCCGCGCGCCCCTCGAAAAATCGATCCGCAGCTATGCGTCCGCGCGATTCCTTTCAGCAGCGATAAAAAATGGTCGGGTGCTGTGCTTGCCGACGGACGTGCCTACGTGATGGGCGCCGCCCAGTTCATCCTTGGCGATGACTATCGTTTGGTAAAAAGCCAAGCCGAAGAACTTGCCGCCGATGCCCGTTTGCTGCTGCTGGCGCGCGTCGAGGGCTTCGATGCCGATGGCGAGATGCTGGGGACTCCGCGCCCACTCGGCTTCGTGGGGATTCGCGATCAGATCCGAGCCACCGCTGCGCAAACCATCGGTTACTTTAAAGAGCAAGGGGTGCGCGTGATCGTTATCTCCGGCGACGATCCGCGCACTGTGTCGGGCATTGCGGGGAAGGTGAGCATCGAGGGCGCCGAGCGCTATGTTGACGCTACGACGCTTTCTGATCAGTCCGACATCGAGCGCGCCATAGCGAAGTGCAATGTATTCGGTCGCGTAAAGCCCGAACAAAAGAAAGCCTTTGTCCTCGCGCTGCAGAAAGAAGGGCATACTGTTGCCATGACGGGCGACGGCGTGAACGATACGCTTGCGCTTAAGGCTGCCGACTGCAGCGTCGCCATGGCGGCAGGTTCTGACGCGGCACGCAACGTTGCTCAATTGGTGCTGGTGGATAACGATTTCGCAAGCATGCCGAAAGTCGTCGCTGAAGGCAGACGCTCGATAAACAACCTGCAGCGTTCTGCCTCGCTGTTCCTCGTGAAGACGTTGCTTTCAATTGCTTGCGCGATCATCTTCGTTCTCGCGCCGTGGCAGTATCCTTTCCAACCTATTCAGATGACTCTGATTAGCGCCTTTACTATCGGCATCCCTTCATTTGTGTTGGCGCTCGAGCCCAATCGCGACCGCATAAAAGGCCATTTCTTGGAAAATGTCATTGTGCGGAGTATTCCCGGTGCCGTATGCGCGGTGGTGTCCATTTTGGTAGCCAATATGGTGGGCTATTCGCTGGGCATGACCTATGCCCAGGTTTCTACCATGTGCGTTTTGCTGACGTCGTGGGTGGGCATCAATCTGGTGCTTCGTCTGTCGTACCCTTTCACTCCCATTCGCGTGGCATTGCTGGTGGTTGTCGTTGGCGGTACAGTTGGCGGTCATTTGCTGCTGCCCAAGCTGTTCAGCCTCACGCCGTATACGTGGCAGATGGGCATTATTATTCTCATGATGGCCGTTCTCTCGGCGGTCGCGTTCCATTACCTCTTCCAAAAACTCGATGCTTGGCACGAAGCTCGTCAAGACGAGCTGGTCTAACTGTCTATGATGTGGAAAACCGACGAAAGCTGCTGCAGTAAATGACAACAGCCTGCTAGTGTGCTAACCTAAATAGGCTTGTCTTGGCCTTGGTCGGAAACCAAGGCCAGAAAAGGAGAACCATAATGAAAGAAGGAATCCATCCGGAGTACGTAGAGTGCACCGTTACGTGCAGCTGCGGCAATACGTTCAAGACGCGCTCCACCAAGCCCGAGATTCGCGTCGAGATCTGCAACGAGTGCCACCCGTTCTACACGGGCCAGCAGAAGTTCGTCGATACGGGCGGACGCGTCCAGCGCTTTGCCGACAAGTTCGGTTCTGCCAAGGATCAGGTTGCAGCTCGCGAGGCCGAGCGCAAGGCTAAGAAGGCCGAAGAAGCCGCTGCTAAGGAAGCCGCTCGCAAGGCCGAGCGCGAGGCTAAGGCTGCTGCCAAGGCCGAGCGTGCTAAGGCTTACGAGGCTAAGGCTGCTGCTGAAGCCGAGAAGGCTGCTGCTGCCGCTGCTGAGGCTCCTGCCGAAGAGGTTGCGGCCGAAGAGCCCGCAACCGAGCAGGCTGCTGAGTAGCACGAGCTTCGTTAAGGCGCGAACTGCGTTATTCGCGTCAAAATCTCCCGCATAAAAGGGAAATGCACTATAGTCGAATGGCATATTGGCCGCCTATGCGCCAGTGTGCCATTCGATTTTTACGAATAGGCGATTAGTTTCGGGGAGCACGAATGGCAACAGATCTTCCAAACGGGTTTATCGGCTTCAACAATCATAAGCCGGGTTTCGAATCGGCTGCTGACGCCATGCGCCGCAATGCTCGCGCGGCCCAAGCGGGCGAGCATCAATCGTTTGAGCGCGTGCATACCGCATCTCAAGAGGAGACCGCTCATCCGGCGAGGCAAAATGCTTTCGAGATGAATCGCCCTATAGCAGATGCTGGTTTAGAAGGCCCTATTCCGTTCGATATGGATAAGCTTGCCGATATCCCCGAGACAAGCAGGCGTTGGGCTTGGGTCGAAGTCGATCTTTCCGCGATACGGCACAATGTTGTCGAGGCGCGCAATCACTTGTCTGCCGGGACGCGTCTGCTTGCCGTTGTGAAAGCCGACGCTTACGGCCATGGCGCCGTTGCCGTTGCCAAGACGGCTCTCAACTCCGGTGCGGAATATTTGGCGGTTGCAACCGTGCCCGAAGCGTTGGAGCTTCGCCAAGCGGGCATCACGGCACCGCTTATGATCTTGGCGCAACCGCCGGTATCTTCTATTCCCCTGCTGCTTGCGTATAACGTCTTGCCTTCTGTTTACGATTCGGAATTCGCTATCGCTTATGCGGAAATGGCAGATTTGCACGGCATGCCCGCACCGTTCCATCTGGCCATGAACACGGGCATGAATCGCATCGGGGTTCGCTACGATCATGTGGTGGAATTTATGCAGCAGATAAGCTTCCATCGCGCACTTGAGCTTGTGGGCACGTTTACGCATTTCGCCACGGCCGATGGCCCTGATGCGCTTGATTTCCAACTGCAAGCCAATCGTTTCCGTAATGCCATCGACGACATGCGCCAGGCTGGCATCGATCCCGGCATCGTGCATTGCGCGAATTCCGCAGCTCTTTATCGTTATCCCGAGGTGCACTTCGATATGGCGCGCTTGGGCATCTCGCTTTATGGCTTCCATGCATGTCCCGAAACCTATGGCATTTGCGATCTTCGCCCGGCGATGAGCGTGCATGCGCGTATAACCGATACGCGTCTTTTGGCGCCAAGCGAAGGCGTGAGCTACGGTCTTAACTACCGAAGCCCTGGCAGCGTGAAGATTTGCACGGTTCCGCTTGGCTATGCCGACGGTTTGGTGCGTGCTCTTTCGGGTGATACCGATTTCCTGCTTGATGGGCGTCGTGTGCGTCAGGTCGGCAATATCTGCATGGACCAGTGCATGTTCGAAGTTGACCTGCGCAGCTACGGGACACGCGCTCGTCTCGATCCTCAGGTGGGTGACGAGGTGATTATCGTGGGCCGTTCCGGCGAAGAAGAGGTTTCCATCGACGATATAGCTGCCAAGCTTCATACCATCCAGCACGAAGTATGCATCGGTTTTGCGCAGCGTCTGCCGCGTATCTACGTTTAACGGGGGCGGAAACATGGGCAAACCGCATATCCCCCTCGATGAGCTTCGGGCGCAAGTGGCGCAATGCCATGCATGCCCTTTAGCTGACGGGCGAACGCAGACGGTGTTCGGCGATGGCAATCCTGATGCGCACGTACTCATCGTGGGTGAAGCCCCGGGCAAAAACGAGGATTTGCAGGGCGTGCCCTTTGTTGGTGCTGCAGGCAAGAAACTCGATGTCCTGTTGGAAATTGCCGGGCTCGATCGTCAACGCGACGTTTTCATCGCCAATGTGCTGAAATGCCGCCCGCCCGGAAATCGCGATCCTCGTCCTGAGGAAATCGAGGTATGCACCCCTTTCCTTCGCGAGCAGACGCGAACCATCGACCCTCAAGTTATCGTTACGTTGGGTAATTTTGCGACGAAATTCATCCTGAAAACCGAGGTGGGAATCACCCACCTGCATGGACGCGTTCAGCATGCGGGCAAGTTCTTGGTGTTTCCAATCTATCACCCGGCAGCTGCGATATACGATCGCAAAAAGCAAGAAGCCCTCGAAGAAGACTTTGCTCTGCTCGGCCGTATCCTTCAAGGAGAAAACCAATAATGACATGCACCGACAGCTCGTTCGATCCGGTAGCCTATATCAATGATCCTTCGTGGCATTCGTCGTGCTACGGGCTTGAGCGCATCCGCGACCTGCTTGAGCGCATGGGCCGTCCGCAGGATAAGCTGCGCTTCGTTCACGTTGCAGGCACTAACGGCAAAGGGTCTACGAGTACGTTCACGGCAAGCATCCTGAGAGTTGCTGGGTACAAAGTGGGCTTGTTCACTAGCCCGTATCTTATTTGTTTCGAAGAGCGCATTCGCGTGAACGGAGATATGATCGCACCCGACGAGCTCAAGAGCGTCACGCTTTTCGTGCGCGAGCATGCTGAGGCCATTGCCGCCGAAACAGGTGAGCACCCTACCGAGTTCGAGCTTATGACGGCGGTTGCCATTGAGTATTTTGCTCGCTGCGCATGCGATATCGCTGTTTTGGAAGTGGGTCTTGGCGGTTTGCTCGATTCCACGAACGTTATCGACGCCCCTGAGGTTTGCGTCATAACGCGCATCGGGCTCGACCATACGGCTCTGCTGGGCGACACTGTGGGCGAGATTGCCGCGCAAAAGGCGGGAATTATCAAATCGGGTGCTTCGGTGGTCAGCTATCCGCAGGATGATGTGGCAGCAACGGAGGCGATAGAAGCCGCTGCCAAAGCCGTCTCATGTAGGGTTTGCATCCTTGATTTCTCTCAGCTTGAAATCGGTGGTGTCAGTGCGGGCAAGCGCGAGTTTTTCTACAAAGGTGCACGTTTCGAAACGGGGCTTTTAGGGACATATCAACCTTGCAACGCCGCCCTTGCTATCGAATGCGCCTTACGGCTTCGCGAACGCGGTTGGAACATCGCCGACGAGGCGATTTTCTCTGGTGTTGCCCAGGCGAAATGGGAAGGACGCTTCGAGATCGTCGAGGCGGGCGAGGGATCGCCGACCATCGTCGTCGATGGGGGCCACAATCCGCAAGGTGCTGACGTGCTTGCGCAATCACTAAAGGAGCTGTTCCCTGGGGCGCGTCCTTATTTTGTGGTGAGTGTTTTGGCCGACAAAGATTATCGCGCTATGGTGCAACGGGTTTTGCCGATCTCATCGGGCTTTGTTTGCGTGACGCCGCCGAATCCGCGTGCTCTTGACGCCGCCGATTTGGCGAAGGAGATTCGCGAACTTGCGTTTGATGCAGGTATTGAGCTTCAGCGAGGCGTATCCGTGGCGCAAAATTTTGAAGAGGCGCTGCGTGTTGCGCGCGCGGATGTTTGCGCAAATGATATCATTTGCGCCTTTGGCAGCCTTTATTCGATAGCTGACATCAAGCGCGCTGTTGAGGCGACCAGGTAGAATGCGGCAAAAAAAAAAAAGAGGACTTCTTTCAAAGTCCTCTTTTTTGCATTTTGCCAAGTAGCTTTAAGCCTTCTGCTTCAGCAGGCCATACCCACCGCCATCGCGACGATACAGCACGCATACGCTGTTGGTGTCGCGGTCAGTGTATGCAAAGAAATCATGTCCCAGCAAATCGATTGCCAGCAGAGCTTCATCTTGCGTCATCGGCTCGAATTCGATTTCCTTCACGCGCACGATCTCGTCGTCGCCTTCGAGCTCAGCCATAAGGGCTTCGGGGTCGAAATCGGAGTTCGCGGCTGCGAATTCCTTGACGGATGCTATTTCAGCGCCACGGGTTTTGCGCTCAACGACACGAGTCTTGAACTTGCGTAGCTGGCGTACGACCTTGGCGGCTGCAACGTCGATGGCGGCGTACATATCGGTTTCGTGCTCTTCGACGCGGACAACGTGGCCGCGGGCGCGCAGCGTGACTTCGCATACGCAATAGTTAGCGATGGAGCGGTTGCGCTCTACATGAAGAACAACCTCAGCGTCAAGCGGATCGATATCCATGACTTTCATGGCGTTGCCGATTTTTTCCTCGGCGTACTGACGCAGTGCATCGGATACGGTCATTTTGCGTCCAGCAACGGTGATAGACATATTCTCACCTCATAAATCGTGGCCGATAATTTTATGGAACGGAGATGCTTCGATGAAGCGTTTACCCGTTTCGTTACTGTTAGCATAACGCAAAAAGCGAGTCAGAAAACCCCGTTTTGAGTTTGTTGCCTAATGGAAAGGGTATTCGCAAAGCAACGGTGCGGGGCGTGTCCAGCAGCGCGTCGCAATTCGATGGCACAGCGGCAGGCGCGGCCGAAGAACGTCTGCGCGCAAACAAAAAAGGCTTCGAGGCAATGCCTCGAAGCCTTTTTGAAGCCTTTGCAACCGCGAATTACATGAACGGGTTGAACCAGATGAGCGTGTCGATGACGAACACCGGCACCAAGAAGGCCAAAGACCATTTCATGTAGCCAAAGAAGCTCGGCATCTTCACGTTGTTGCTTTCGGCGATGGACTTGACCATGAAGTTCGGCGCATTGCCGATGTAGGTGATGGCGCCGAAGAATACAGCACCAGCGCTAATGGCAAGCAGCATAACGGGGTCCACGCCGCCAACCGTGGTGGCAACCGCATTGGGAAGCGTGTCGCCGAGCGAGCCTGCGCAGGTGAGGAACACAACATAAGTAGGGGAGTTGTCCAAGAACGAGGACAGCGCGCCGGTTGCCCAGAAGAAAGCAGCCGGGGTGTTGAGACCAAGTTCGGAACCTTTTGCGCCAAGGATGAGCAAGGCGGGGATCATCGTGATGAAGATGCCGATGAACAAACGCGCAACCTCGGCGATGGGGCCCCACTCGAACTCGTTGTCCTCGCGCAGCTTCTTGGGGGTGAACTTCAGCGACAGGGCCATGGCGATGCCAATCAAGATGATCTCGGCAAACCAGTTAACGCCAAGTTTGCAGTGCTCGTTCACGACGATGAGCTCGTCGTTCACGCCAGCAAGCAAGCCGTTGGACAGAACGCCCAAGATGATGATGCCCAAGAAGACCAGGTTGATAAGACCCTCGACGCGCATAGGCTCTTTTTTGGATGCCTCAAGCTCGAGCTTCTCGTTTTCAATATGAGTCTGGTCTTCCTTCTTGAGGAAGTGACGATCGACGATGGCGAAAACGGCAAGCAGGATGATGCTGTTCAGCAAAAGCAGGGGCCAGATGTGCTGCAGCGTCCAGAAGAAGGGCACGCCGCGCAGGAAGCCCAAGAACAGCGGCGGATCGCCAAGCGGGGTCAGGCAGCCGCCGATATTGGCAACCAAGAAGATGAAAAAGACGACGATGTGCGTTTTGTGCTGACGCCAGTGGTTGGCGCGCAGCACCGGGCGAATCATGACCATGGCGGCGCCGGTGGTGCCGATCCATGATGCCAAAAGCGTGCCGATGCCCAGAAGAATCACGTTGTTCTTCGTGGTGCCCACCAAAACGCCTTTCAGGTGGATGCCGCCGGCAACCGTGAACAGGCCCAGCAGCAGCGCCATGAAGGGAACGTAGTCCAAAAGGATGGTTTCCGTAAGCTTCACGCCCATGATTTCGGGGCCATAGGCGATGGTGAAGGGAACCAAGAACACCAACGACCAAAAGATTGCAACCTTGAGCTGGTTCTTTTCCCACCATTCTGCTTTGAACAGAGGGAAGAGCGCGATAGAGAGCAGCATGCCCGCAAACGGGATGATGCTCCATATCGGCAAGACCGAGCCAATGGTCTCGACCGTTACTTCCATTGAATACTCCTTATTCACTAGATGTGATTTTCGTCCGTGACGTTTGTCCCTTCTGTGCGCATCTCCCCTGAACGAGCGCGCAGAAAGGCAAACGCAGACAGTCAAGATGATATCACGCGACGTTGCCATTGCGTTGACCACGCGACGGCATTTCGAAGTTTTCTTTTATAAGATTTAAGGATATCGACCTACTCCATTGTGTTTGCCTATGGCACTTGGCGGGTGAGACGGTATTGAGCGCTATACTGTTGGGCGTTGTTATTCAAAAATGTCAGATGGTGCGTTTGCGACGGCGGGTTGTCCGCGTGTCCACGCATGTTTTGCTCGAACGGAAAGGCTGGATATATGCAAGCTGCTGCGATTATTTTGGCCGCTGGCGCGGGAACGCGCATGAAATCTAAAAAGCCCAAGGTCGCTCATGAGGTTTTGGGTCGTCCTTTGGTTTTGTGGGTTGCCGATGCGGCGCAGGCTGCAGGCGCCGAGCGCGTGGTGACTGTCGTCGGGCATTGTCGGGAGCAGGTTATCCCTTTGGTCGAAGGAAAGACCGAGATAGTGGTGCAGCCTGAGCGCAAAGGAACCGCCGACGCCGTTGCCGTATGCAAGGACGCGCTTGCCGATTTCGAAGGATCGCTTCTTGTGCTTTCGGGCGATTGCCCGCTGATAACCCCTGAAACCATCGCCCGTCTTGTCTCAGAGCGCGAAAAAGCCGACGCCGCCGTTGCTCTTCTTACGATGAAGCTTGACGACCCCTATGGCTACGGGCGCATCATTCGCGGTGGATCGGGTAAGGTTTTGGGCATAGTCGAGCAAAAGGACGCTAACGAGAATCAGGCTCTCATCGACGAATGCAACGCCGGGTTCTACTGCTTTGATGCTCAATGGGTTTTCGAGGCGCTTACCCATATCGACAACAACAATGCGCAAGGTGAGTTCTATCTCACCGACGTCGTTGCTCTGGCTGTCGAGCAAGGGCGTGTGGTTGTTGCGGTCGGTACCGAAAATCCTCATGAATGCCTTGGTGTCAACTCGCGTGTGCAATTGGCGCAGGCGACCAAAGTTGCCCAGCAGCGCATCAACAGCGTGCATATGGCAAATGGCGTCACCATGCTCGATCCCGACCAGGTATGGATCGGCCCCGATGTGAAGATCGCTCAAGATGTCGAGTTGTGGCCGCAAACCTACCTTATGGGTAAAACGTCGGTGGACGAAGATTGCATCATCGGCCCTAACACCCGTTTAACCGATACGGTGGTTGGCCGTGGTTGCCGCATTGACGAAACCGTGGCCATCGAATCGCAGGTTGATGACGGTGCGACGGCTGGACCTCGCGCTTATTTGCGTCCTGGAGCCCATTTGTGTGAAGGGGCCAAGGCGGGCACGCACGTGGAAATCAAGAAGTCCACGGTGGGCAAAGGCTCCAAGGTACCGCATCTTTCCTATATTGGGGACACCACCATCGGGGAGGGCGTCAACATCGGCGCGGGCTCGATAACGTGCAATTACGATGGTAAGAACAAGCATGCAACCACCATTGGCGACGGCGCTTTTGTGGGGTCGGACACCATGATGGTCGCCCCTGTCAACATCGGTGCAGGTGCCATCATCGGTGCAGGTTCGTGCATCGTGCACGATGTCCCCGCTGATGCGTTGGGCATCACGCGCCCCGAGCAAGCCAACATCGAGGGCTGGGCGGCTAAAAAACGCGAACAGCTGGGAATCGACTAGCGTTCTTGTCTGCTTACGAGATTTTCCGCTTTTAGATTGTTTGGCGAATCGTCTCGATTTAGAATGAAACAATCGAAATCTTGCGGCTTTTGTCGCAAGGAATGGTCGATCCAACAAGGAGCTTATTCATGACGGAAATGCATAAGAGCATGGCGCTGTTCTCGGGTTCGGTGAATCCGAAGCTTGCGGAGGAAATCGCGGACGAGCTGGGAGTTTCTCTGGGAAACATCAAGCTCGAGAAATTCTCCAACGGCGAGATCTACGCTCGATACCTGCAGAGCGTGCGCGGCGCGGACGTTTTCATCATCCAGTCCATCGCAGGCGCGCAGGTAAATGACGCCCTTATGGAAACGCTCATCATGGCCGATGCCGCTCGCCGCGCTTCGGCGCGCAGCATCACAGCGGTGGTTTCGCATTACGGCTACGCCCGCCAGGATCGCAAAGCTGCTGCACGCGAGCCTATCACCGCCAAACTAGTTGCCAACCTTATGCAAACCGCGGGTATCGATCGCGTGATGACCATCGATCTTCATCAAGGTCAGATCCAGGGCTTCTTCGACATCCCTGTTGACCATCTGACCGCATTGCCTATCATGGCCGATTATTTTCGCGCGAAGAACCTTGACACGAGCAAGCTGTGCGTTGTCTCTCCCGACGTCGGGCGCGCTAAGGCTGCTAAGAAGTTCTCCGATATGCTCGATTGCGATTTGGCTATCATGCACAAGGGCCGTCCGGGTCATAACAAAGCGGAGATCACGGCGCTTATCGGCGAGGTTGCGGGTAAGACCTGCATCTTGAACGACGATATGATCGACACCGGTGGTTCGGTTGTCGCTGCCGTTGATACGCTGAAATCGAAGGGCGCGGCCGACATCTACGTGTGCGCTACGCATCCGGTGTTCTCGGGCCCCGGCCTTGAGCGCATGGCGAATCTCGATGTCAAGGAAGTTGTCGTCTGCAACACCATCCCCGTGCCTGTTGAGTACCAGACGGGCAAGATCAAGGTTGTCAGCGTTGCCCCGCTATTTGCTCGTGCTATCAAGAACGTGTACGAAAACGGCTCTGTTTCCGAGCTGTTCGACCCCGACTTCGCTCTTTAGGTGCAAGTCTCGGTAGTTTTAACTATAGTGGTAGTTATGCAGGTCGGTGCTTATCGTCATCGGCCTGCATTTGTTTGCGGAGGCTCTTTTGTATTTAATCGTAGGGCTGGGGAATCCCGGCGAGGAATATGTCGAAACAAGGCACAATGCCGGTTTTCGCACGGTTGATCTGCTTGCTGAAAAAATAGGTACGCGTTATTGGAAGACTGAATGCGGTGCTCTTACGGCAAAGGGTGTTTGGCGCGACGAAGATATCGTCTTGGCGAAACCGCAAAGCTTCATGAACGCTTCGGGCGGGCCGGTAAAGCAGCTTTGCAACGCCTACGGCGTGGCGGCCGACCATCTTATCGTGGTCCATGACGAGCTCGACATTCCTGCGGGAACCGTGCGTGTCAAGTTCGGCGGTGGGCACGCGGGCCATAATGGCTTGCGTTCTATATGCGACAAGCTGCAGACGCGCGATTGGTTTCGCGTGCGTTGCGGAATCGGCCGTCCGCCGGGACGCATGCCGGTGGCCGATTTCGTTTTGTCTGTTCCGAAAAAAGAAGCTGCTGACGATTTCGAAAATGCCATCCAAACCGCCTCGGAAGCGGCCTTATCGTTAATCGACGCGGGTTTGGAAAAAACCCAACAGAAGTTTAATTAGGCGCCGAGCGATGGTTTCGCGAAGCGAAAGCGTCGCGACAGCGCCCGGCGCGAAGACCCGCGAGCGATGGTTTCGCGAAGCGAAAGCGTCGCGACAGCGCCCGGCGCGAAGACCCGCGAGCGATGGTTTCGCGAAGC
>CAKTUD010000005.1 GCA_934617425.1 uncultured Eggerthellaceae bacterium
TGGAGCGGACAACGGGGTTCGAACCCGCGACCCCCACCTTGGCAAGGTGGTGCTCTACCAACTGAGCCATGTCCGCACATGGTGGGCGATACAAGATTTGAACTTGTGACCTCTTCCGTGTCAGGGAAGCGCTCTCCCCCTGAGCTAATCGCCCGCTTCAGGGTTGCTGCGACATTGCGTCGCGGCAAGTGGTTATATTACCAGAAAGCAAATGTTTGTCAAAGACTTTTTTGAAAAATTTTGCCCAGCACGCCGCTATCGCAAACGATTGCGTCAAAGAGAAGGGCAGAAAGACGAAGATGAGCGTCGGCACTCACCAAAAATAGAGTTTGCAGCTCAAAACTAACTCGGCCATCAAAGCCCGCTTCATCGCTCGCATCAGGGTGGTTTTCCCGGCACCATTCGCACCCGCAAGACCCACTATGGTGCCACTTGGAACCATAAGATTCACGTTGCGCAACAAAAACGCATCGCCGCAACGTTTATTCAAGTCCTTTAGCTCTATCACAGATTTTTCATTGCTATTCTTTCACCGCAGAAGCTATCGCGCTTCCTCGGCAAGTAAATCAATCACCTCATGCAACCCTTCCCGTTGCACAGCAAAATGCAGTTGGCGATCACATCGAAACCAAAACTTACAGAAGCTTGATCCGCGCAGCGTCCCACGCGAATCTGTATATATACAGTTGTAAAGAGATTTTGAAAAAAGAAAAGGCACCCAAATGGGTGCCTTGAATTTTGTGGTGTCGGAGGCGGGACTTGAACCCGCAAGCCCGTAAAATGGGCACTAGCACCTCAAGCTAGCGCGTCTGCCTATTCCGCCACTCCGACAAGGTGCTGCTTGCGCAACGAAGATTACTATAACGTAATGTCTTGCGCTTGTGAAGAGGTAATTTCTAAGAATTTGAAATTGTCCCCTGAGGATACAGAAGCATCAACGCGATCAGGGAAATCGCGAATACGATCACGCAGATGATCGTAATGCGGTCGAGATTTTTCTCCACAATGCTGGTACCGGTCTGCGAGGAATAGACGGCGCTCGCAATCATATCGGAAATACCCGTCCCCTTGCCGGAATGCAGCATGATAAAGACGATCAAGCCGACACCCGAAGCGAACAGCAGGATAAGGAACAAAATTGCAAGCGGACTCACTATTCACACTCCATGTAAACTGGTAACTAATCCAACAAATAGAAGATTATACCGAACCAAAACGCCCTGCGCAAACTCTACATCAGGCTACGATAAGAGATTGCGTCCCGTCATCTCTTTAGGCGCTTTAAGCCCCATGAGGGCAAGCAGCGTCGGTGCCAGATCGCACAACGCCCCTTCCTCGCCGTTGAGCTTGCGATTGCGTCCCGAATAGTCGACAAGAGCCAAAGGCACCAAAGCCGTCGTATGCGCTGTATGCGGAGTACCGTCCTCCGCGATCATCTTGTCGGCATTGCCGTGATCGGCGGTGATCAAAGCTACCCCGCCTTTACGACGAAGCGCAGCGAGAACCTTTCCTACGCCGGCATCGACAGCCTCCACAGCGGCGATGGCAGCGGGGATGTTCCCCGTATGGCCCACCATGTCGCAATTCGCGAAGTTCACGATGTAGACATCGGCTGCGTCGGCATCGATCGCCGACGCAAGCTTTTCTGCAACCGCAGGTTCGGACATCTCCGGCTGCAGGTCGTAAGTCGCGACTTTAGGCGAATCGATAAGCTCGCGATACTCCCCCGCCTTTTCGGCCTCGATACCGCCGTTGAGGAAAAATGTAACATGAGCGTACTTTTCGGTTTCGGCTATGTGGAACTGCCTCAACCCCGCCGCAGACAAAACATCCGCCAACACGTTTTCGGGGAACTCCTTCGCAAAGGCCACGGGTGCCGCGATCTCGGAATCGTATTCGGTAAGGCACACGAAATGGACTTTGGGTGCGGCGCCTCGCTCGAAACCGTCGAAATCCTTATCGACGAACGCACGCGTGAGCTGGCGTGCGCGGTCGGGGCGGAAGTTGAAGAAGATCACCGCATCGCCATCTTGCACGCCTCGCTCGTAAAGCGCAACGGGAACGACGAACTCGTCGGTGGCGCCAGCCTCGTAGCTTGCCTGCATGGCCTGCGCCGGCGTTTCGTTTGCCCAAGGGTGCGCATGAACGATTGCGTCGTAGGCAAGCTGCTCGCGCTCCCAGCGGTGATCGCGATCCATGGCATAATAACGTCCCTCGATAGACGCGATGCGCGCGTCGAAAACCTCGTCGCAAAGCCCATCGAGTACTTCTTGCAGCTGCTCGATATAACCAGCCCCGCTCGAAGGGGGCACATCGCGCCCGTCCATGAAGCAATGGACGAACGCCTGGCCAACACCCGCAGCTTTCGCAGCGCGCAAAAGCACATATAGATGCTCGTTCGACGAATGGACACCACCATCGGAAAGCAACCCCATGAGATGAAGAGCGCATCCGGGTTTTTTCGCCCAATCAAACGCATCGACGATGGCGGGCTGTTTGGCGATCGATCCATCCGCGCATGCGCGGTTGATGCGGGTAAGTTCTTGATACACCACGCGCCCCGCGCCGATGTTCAGATGGCCGACTTCAGAATTGCCCATCTGGCCCGAAGGCAAGCCAACGGCTTCGCCCGAAGCTTCGAGCTTGGTCGTGCTGCACTGGCCGAAAACCTGGTCGAGGTTAGGCTTCTTCGCTTGCGAGATGGCGTTGCCAGGTCCCGCGGGAGCCAAACCGTAGCCGTCCATGATGATAAGGCAAGCAGGGAGAGTGAGCTTTCCCCTTGCCTGGACATTCTCGTTCGCCATCACAAGCACGCCTCGATCAGCTTCACAAAAGAACGCGCATTGAGGCTGGCGCCTCCAACCAGCCCGCCATCGATATCGGGCTGCGCGATAAGGTCTTTCACATTCTCTGGCTTCATCGAACCGCCGTAGAGGATCCGCATGCCCTGGGCAACATCGTCGCCGAACATCTCGGCGGAGGTTGCCCTGATGGCAGCGCAAACAGCTTCGGCTTGCTCGGGTAGCGCCGTGCGTCCTGTGCCGATAGCCCAAATAGGCTCGTAGGCGACAACGCACTCGGCGGCTTCCATGGCATCTACGCCAGCGAAGGCCGCACGCACTTCGGCGCATACGAATTCGTCGGTCTCGCCCGCATCGTGCACAGCAAGCGACTCGCCCACGCAGATGATCGGATGCATCTTCTCCGCAATGAGGGCACGCACCTTGCGATTCACGTCTTCGTTGGTTTCGCCGAATAGGTTGCGGCGCTCCGAGTGGCCGACGATGCAGTATTCGGCGCGAGCCTCTTTCAGCATCTTGATGGAGATCTCCCCGGTGTAAGCGCCCGAAGGCTCCCAATAGCAATTTTGCGCGCCCAGCGCATAGGGGACTTTATCGAAATCAAACACCGTCCAAACAGGCTTGATGTCGAGGAAAGGCGGGCAAACCACCACGTCAACGCGCTCTTTCCAGTCTTTTTCGTATTCGTTGGAAACTTCTTGAGCCAACACGACGGCCTCGGAGATGGTGTTGTTCATCTTCCAGTTGGCGGCCATCATAGGTGTGCGAGCCATTCTTCCTCCTTAATCGGGCTTTCGCTCGGCTAAGCCATAAGCGCCGCCACGCCGGGCAGCTCTTTGCCTTCCACAAGCTCCATCGAGGCGCCGCCGCCGGTGGAGATAAACGTCATCTGATCAGCCAACGCGAACTTGTTCACGGCAGCCACGCTATCGCCGCCGCCGATGATGGTGTCGGCCTCCTTGTTGGCGGCAACCGCAAGCGCCACCTGCTTGGTACCGGTGGCAAACGCATCCATCTCGAAAACGCCCATGGGACCGTTCCAAAACACGGTCTTGGCGCCGGCAATGGCCTGCGCGTAGATTTCAGCAGTCTTGGGGCCGATATCGAGGCCCATCATGTCAGACGGAATCGAATCCACATCCACGGTTTCGGTATGGGCATCCTCGGCAAAGCGATCGGCGCACACCACGTCGACCGGCAGCAAAAACTCGACACCGGCATCTTTCGCCTTGGCAAGCATCTCGCCTGCGCGCGAAACCCAGTCATCCTCTTTAAGGGACGTTCCCACCTGCTTTCCCTGCGCCAGCAAAAAGGTGAAGCACATGCCGCCGCCGATAATCAGCGTGTCGCATTTGTCCATAAGCGCATCGATTACCTGAATCTTATCGGAGACCTTGCTGCCGCCGAGAATGGCAACGAAGGGTCGGTTGGGTTTATCGAGCATTCCCGTGAGGGTGGCCACCTCTTTAGTCATGAGATAGCCCGCGTACGCAGGCAAAAGCTTGGCCAAGCCCGCAGTTGAGGCATGGGCGCGGTGCGCGGTGCCGAAGGCGTCGTTGACGTACACGTCGCCAAGCGCTGCGAGCTCCTCGCAAAATGCCGGATCGTTCTTTTTCTCGCGTTTGTCGAAACGCAGATTCTCGATAAGCATCACCTGCGCATCCTTAAGAGATGCAGCCTTCGCTTTGGCGTCGGGGCCAACAACGTCGCTCGCGAACACCACCGGTTTGCCCAAAAGCTCGGACAGGCGCAATGCAGCCGGACGCAAGGAAAATTCCTCCTCAAAGCCCGTGCCCGCGGGGCGGCCGCGGTGGCTCATGAGGATCAAGCGCGCACCCTGCTCGAGCAGGTGCTCGATGGTGGGAAGCGCCGCGCGAATGCGCGTATCGTCGGTTACCACGCCGTCTTTTACCGGCACGTTGAAATCGACGCGCATCAAAACGCGCTTTCCAGCAGCATCAAGCGCATCAACGGTTCTGATATCGGTCATCGTATCCCCCTATCAGGTTAATATCGAAACAAGAAGAAAGAAGGGCGACCGCACGGTCGCCCTTCGCCTGCATTTGCTAGAGCATGATCTTAGCAAGATCCTTCACGCGGTTGGAATAACCCCATTCGTTGTCATACCAAGAGACGCACTTGATGGTGTCGCACTTGCCGCCCGGCACCATAGTGAGCTGAGCATCGAAGATCGAAGAATGCGCATCGCCGATGACATCGCTCGAGACGATGGGCTCCTCAGTATATTCGAGAATACCCGCAAGCTCGCCTTCGGCGGCTTTCTTCATCGCGGCATTGACCTCTTCCTTGGTGACCTCGCGCTCAAGCTGAACGGTAAGATCGACCAGCGAGCCGTCGGGCGTGGGAACGCGCACGGCGAAGCCGTCGAATTTGCCCTGCAGCTCGGGCAGCACCAAAGCAACGGCCTTGGCAGCACCGGTGGTGGTGGGGATGACGTTTTGCGCAGCAGCGCGGGCGCGGCGAAGATCCTTGTGGGGAACGTCGAGAATGCGCTGGTCGTTGGTGTAAGAATGGATGGTGTTCATCAAGCCGCGCTTGATGCCGAAGTTCTCGAGCAGAACCTTGGCGAAAGGAGCAAGGCAGTTGGTGGTGCAGGAAGCGTTGGAAACGATGTTGTCGGTTTCTTTGTTGTATTCCTTGTCGTTTACGCCCATAACGATGGTCTTGTCGACGTTGGTACCGGGAGCCGTGATGATGACTTTTTTGGCACCGGCCTCGAGATGAGCCTTGGCTTTTTCGCCGTCGCGGAAAAAGCCCGTGGCTTCGATCACCACATCAACGCCGAGCTCGGCCCAAGGGAGATTACCGGGCTCGCGCTCGCAGCACACCTTAAAGGTATGGCCATCAGCGGTGATGGTGTCGCCTTCGACGGTAACGCTGTCGTAAACGCGCCCATGAACGGAATCGTACTTCAGGAGATGGGCCATCGTGTTGATGTCGCCCAGGTCGTTAATTGCCACAACTTCAAGATCCGGATCATTGATAGCCGCACGATAAACGAGGCGGCCGATACGCCCGAACCCGTTGATAGCAATCTTGGTAGCCATTCGTATCCCCTTTCATCAAGATACATTCGTTTGATACGCATTTTGCGCACCGTAATAGTTTACCCCTTGACCTCACGCGCCATCTGCTCGATTCGGCGAACGCGATGATAGACGGCCGATTTGGACAACGGCGGATTCGCGAATTCGCCGAGTTCTTTAAGAGTTGCATCAGGGTGCTTCGCGCGCAGCATTATGACCTCGCGCAAGGCAGGCGGGAGATTGTCGGCTCCGTAGGATTCCAAAACGATGCGCATGGCGTAGATCTGGTCGAACGACGCGTTCGCCGTTTTTATCTGATTGGCAACCTCGGCATTAATCAGGCGATTGGTGTCGTTACGCACGCTTTTCACCACGCGTGCATCCTCCATCACGATAGCCGCATGATGAGCGCCTACGAAAGCAAGGAATTCCAAGATGGCCTCGCCGCTTTTCAGGTACACCATATATGAGTTGCGGCGCTGCTGAACGCGCGCATTTATCCCCTTGTCGGACAGAAGGTCGACAAGACCCTGGGCAAGCTGCTCGTTTTCGACGGTGATTTCGAAATGAAAATCGCCCCGCGGGTTGGAGACGAAGCCGCTTCCCAAAAACGCACCGCGCAGATACGCCGCGGCGCAGCATTGCTTTGCGACAAGCGTCGACTTGATGCCCATCTCCAGGCCCTCGTCGCCAAGTACGCCCAGATCTTCGAGCGCGTCATTCAAACCGGGTTGAGCTGGCACGTTTATGAGATAGTTAGGAGTCTGATGAAGCACGCTGCGACGAACCGTGAGCTCGGTTTTGAGCTTGTAGAGCTCGTGCAGCGAACGAATAGCCAAACGCGCGACAGAAGGGGTATCGGTTGCGACCTCCACGCGATAGCGGCCCTTGCCACCGAAAAACAGCGTCCCCTCGATACGCACGATGGCCGCAAGCTGGGCCCTGTCGCAATGCGAACACGTCGGCTCGACGCGCGTGAGCTCTTCTTTCACATCCGAGGTGAACGACACAGGTCAAGCACCTCCACGAACGCTTTCTGCAATTTGCGCGGATTATGCCAGGTAGGACGCATGTTGTCTACCAGATCGCGCTCGATGATGCACGTGCCGGCAGCCTCGATCGCCAAAACGTCATCTTCCGAAGCAAGCACCGGCCGTATGCGTACCGAACCGCCGTCGACCCCGTAGGAATTTTCATGCGCGACATTGCGTGCATGTTGGGGCTTATGCACCAACATATAATCAACGAGCCCGCCCATGCCGTGATCGACAAGCGCCTCGTAATGCTCGCGAGCATTCATACCCCAGGTTTCGCCTTGCATATCGGCAAGCGAGCAAACGAAAAGGGTCTTCCCCACCGATTTCCTTATGGCATCGATGATCCCCGGCACCAGCAAATTGGGAATTATCGACGTGAAAAGCGATCCCGGCCCCAAAACGATCAAATCCGCCTGCTCGATTGCGCGGATAGCCGCTTCATAGGGCTCGATATCGCCGTCAGAGCGCAACGCGACATGTTCGAGCGCGCAGCGCGAATGGCATGCAACGGCTTGACCCTCGAGAGAACGACCATCGCGCGTCTTCGCCACCAGCGTGACACGGCTAAGCGTCGAGGGATACACATGCCCGCGCGCATCGAGCACGCGTTCGCAAATGCGAATGGCTTCGGGGAAGCTGCCGCTTACCGCTTCAAGGCTCGAAAGCATGAGATTTCCCAATGTATGGTTTTCGGCAAAAGAGAAGCGCAGCTTGAAAGCCTGCGTAAGCGGATCATGAGGATTGCCCGCCATGGCTGTTATGCACTTGCGTATATCGCCCGGCGCAGTTGCACCGACCTCGTCGCGCAAGATTCCCGTCGAGCCGCCGTCGTCGGCCATGGCAACCACGGCCGATGTCTCAGCACCCAAAGAGAGCAGCGTGCGGATAGAAACAGGGGCACCCGTGCCGCCGCCGATGACCACCGCTCTAATGGTATGCCCATGCAATTCGGGCAATTCGACAGAGGATAGGCAATCGAAAGCAGCGGTGGCCGAGGGATCGTGGGTAAAAGGAGCGCCGCTCGGCGCTTTCCCGAAGATATCGTCGGTCATGGGCAGCCGCCTAGTTCATTTTAGGCGAGACGACGCAGCGCGAATCGGCACGGGAAGCGCCCATCGCCACGTCCCCATCAGCGCAATCATCCCCGTCTGCGGTAACCAAGGTACCATCAGAGCGCTCGGCAAGCGCTAGATCGCGATGGGAAACGCTTACGCGATAGCCCTTCTGGCGCAAGTAATCACCCGTCTCCTCCGCGAGAACGACGCTTCTGTGCTGCCCGCCCGTGCAACCAACGGCTATAGCAAGCTGCTGTTTTCCCTCGTCGACATATCCGGGCATCACCGTATCAAGCAAGGCTTCCCAAGCCTTTAGAAAATCTTCCGTTTCCTTACGATACATCACGAAATCGCGCACTTCTTTATCAAAACCCGTGAGATAACGCAGGTTGGGATCGTAATAGGGATTGGGAAGATAGCGCACATCGATCACCAGATCGGCGTCTTCAGGCAGGCCATGCTTGAAACCGAATGAATACACCACGACCGACAATCCCTCGCGACGCTCGCCCGAAGCGAATTCGGAATAAAGCTTGCTACGCAACTCACCCGGGGTCATGTTGGTGGTGTTGATGACCAAATCGGCATGCTCCCGCAAGCTGTACAAAAGATCGCGTTCGCGCTGGATACCGCGCGAGACGCTTGCCCCGTCGGAACACAAAGGATGGCGCCGGCGCGACGATTTGTAACGGGCGATGAGCTTTTCGTCATCGGCGTCGAGGAAGACGATCGAATACGGCAAACCCGCCTCATCGAGGCTTTTGAGCTCGGAGCTCATGCTCGCGAAAAACGACCGCGTACGCGCATCGCACACGACGCAGATCTTGCGCGAGCCATCCGCTTGGCCGGGAACATCGGTCATACGCAAAAGATCGCCGATGAGCGACGGCGGTAGATTGTCGACGCAAAAATATCCCAAGTCTTCAAATATATGCAGGGCTTCCGTTCGCCCGGCACCCGACATTCCGCTGATGATCACAAGCTCGGGAAGACGCGAGCTATCGATTTCCTCCGTCATGGCAAACCTTTCGCCAAGTCCTCAACGACTGTCCGCCGTTATTTTTCGTGCCTCAAACGTCCAAATCGGCTTTGCCGCCAACGCTTTCGGACTTACTATTATACTGCTTGAGCACCCGGTAGGTCTCTTCAGCCACCTCGCGCGGCAGCACGTCAGCAGCAAGGATTTCATCTAGAGTGGCACAGCGCAGGTTCTTGAACGATTTAAAATGCTTGAGCAGCGTTTTCTTACGCACGGGACCCATTCCGGCAACCTCGTCGAGGATGCTGGCCGTCATGCCCTTCCCCCGCAGTTCGCGATGGAACGTGATGGCAAAACGGTGAGCCTCGTCGCGCACCTGCTTCACCAGATAAAGCGACGCCGACCCACCTGGCAAAACAACCGGTCCGCTGTCCTGCCACGGAACGAACAACTCCTCGTCGCGTTTCGCCAAACCGGCAAGCGCTATGTCGTGAATACCCATCTGGTCGAACATCTGCATGACGGCTGAAAGCTGCGGCTTGCCGCCATCGAGAATGATAAGGTCGGGCTTTTTGCCGAAACGCTCGTCAGCCATACGCTCGGGGCTGTAGCGGCGGGACATGACCTCCTGCATGCTGAGAAAATCGTTGGCCTCATCGAGCTGCGCCTTTATCTTGAAACGGCGATACTGGTTCTTATCCGGTCTGCCGCCGGTAAACACCACCATCGATGCCACGGTGTAACTACCGTGATTAGTCGATATATCGAAACATTCGATGCGCATGGGCGGTTTATCCATGCCAAGTGCGCTTTCCAGCTGCAGCAGAGCATCGTTTATGCGTTTGTCGTCGTAGTTCGTGCGCACCTTGTAGCGTAGAAGCGTATGCTGGGCATTCTTCTCGGCCATGGCAACGAGGTCGGCTTTCTCGCCCTTTTGCGGCGCCGTGAAGCGAACTTTCGCACCGTGGATATTATTCAGGCGCTCGGTCAGCCACCCCTCCATCACCTCGGCGTCTTCGGGAAGATGACGCACAATGACCTCGCGCGGGATGCTTGTCGCAGCGCCGTAGTAGCGCAGGAGGAACATATGCAGCAGGTCTTCATCGGGAACATCCCTACCACGGTCGAGCACGAATTCGTTTGAATTGATCACCCTGCCTTCGCGCACCATGAACACATGCGCGGCGGAAACGGTCTCTTCTCGAAAGATACCCACGACGTCGGCGTTCAAATTTTGGGTCGTCACCGCATGTTGCTTATCGTTGAGCGAGTTGACGGTGTCGATTCGGGTTTTTATGCGGGCGGCGCGTTCGAAATCAAGCTCCGCCGCGGCCTCTTGCATGTCGTCGGTCATTTCGCGAACGAACTCGTTGTGATTGCCCTCGAGAAAACGAGCGACACGGCGCACGTGCTCGGCATATTCCTGCGGGGTTATCTGGCCGCAGCAGGCACCGGGGCCCAAACCCACATGGCAATCGAAGCAAGGCCGCGCGGTGCCGTTCTCGTCGAGGAACGAAAACGCTTCGTTTTTTTCCAGGCGACGCTTAAGCGCACGCCAATCGGCGCAACTTGCCGAGCAGATGGGAACCACGCGTCTTGCGACGTCAATCATAGTACGCGCTGCGCGGCTATCGGTGAAGGGGCCGAAATAACGCGTATCGCCGCGGCGCTTCTCACGCGTGAATTTGATTGCAGGAAACGCATCCCCCATGGTCAATGCAATGAACGGATAAGATTTATCGTCTTTGAAGTCGGCATTGAAAAACGGTGCGTATTGCTCGATCAGATTTCGTTCGAGCACCAATGACTCATGTTCGTTGCCCACGACGATGTACTCGAATGAATCGATCTGATCGACCAGAAGGGGGATTTTCGCCCGATCGTCCTGGAAATTGACGTACTGACGCATGCGCGCACGCAGCTGCTTGGCTTTGCCGACGTAGATGACCTCGCCGCGAGCGTTTTTCCAAAGATAGCATCCGGGTAAAGCAGGAACGTTGTCCAGCTCGCGTTTTATGCGGGCGATTTTTTCCGCCTGCTTTGCCCTCGTCTCACTCGCGGGCTCTTCGGAAAGGTCGCTTTCGGCCGAATAATGAGAACCGAGCCAAAGATCCTCTTCGTCTTCTCCGGAAGCTTCCTCCGCGGTTGTTTCTGTCTTGCTCTTCATGAATCGAGTATACCAAACGAAAATCTGACAAAAATCCAACAGAGGATAAATTCCAAAACACAAACAGATGTACGCCATTTATAATTGAGGAAACAACTTGCCCGGAGGATGCCATGAAGTTTCTTCATCTTGCCGATTTGCATATCGGAAAAACCGTGAACGACTTCCCCATGATCGCCGATCAGCGCTATGCACTTGAGCAGATTGTCGAATTCGTGGAAGACAGCTCGAACAACCGAATAGATGCGGTGCTGATAGCAGGCGACCTGTACGACAAAACCTCGCCATCCGCCGAAGCCGTCGCACTTGTCGACTGGTTTTTGACCGAGCTTTCGCGTGCCGGCGTCGCGTGCTTCGCGATACCTGGCAATCACGATTCTGCGGAACGCGTCGGTTACGCCTCGGGAATGCTTGAGAACAACGGAATCTATCTTGCAGGACCCTACCAAGGCGAGCTTGCGCATCAGCAAATGGAAGACGAATTCGGTTCTGTTGATTTCTGGTTACTGCCCTTCGTAAGACCAGCAAATGTGCGCGGATACTTCCCAAACGACGAGATAGGCACCAGCTATACGGCCGCTTTGCGCGCAATCATCAACCATAGCGCGATCGATTTCGCAAAGCGAAACGTCATACTCTCCCATCAGTTCGTTTCATTTGGGACAGTGAAACCCGAAACCTCGGATTCCGAAATCGCTTCGGTCGGCGGGCTCGACGAAGTAAGCTCTGCCGTTTTCGACGGCTTCGATTATGTAGCCTTGGGACATATCCATAAATCGCAGGCTATCGCAACGCGCAACATTCGCTATTCCGGATCGCTTTTGAAATATTCCTTCTCAGAGGCACGGCAAGAAAAAGCTTTCCCCATCGTCACCCTTCGCGAAAAAGGATCAGCGCAGATCGACGAGTTGCGCCTCAAGCCGCTTCATGACTTGCGCGAGGTCTCGGGTCCCCTCGATGAGTTGACATCCCCGAAGATCGCGGCATCTGCACCGACGGACGATTATCTGCACGTCATCCTCACCGACGATCATCCCATTATCAATGCTCTGCAACGCCTGAGAAGCGTATACCCCAACATCATGTCGATGGATTATCAAAATACGCTCAACCGCTCGTCTCGAACGCAGCATCGGATACCAAACATCGACAAAAACGACTTCTCCCCCGAAAAACTGTTCGAGAAATTCTATGAAGAACAGTTTGGCGGTCGTCTCACAAAATTGCAGAGATCGATAGTGAGCCGCGAGCTCTCTCGTTGCCTCGATGACGAAGCGTCCGAATCCACTGCAACCAAGATAGAAGAAAGCATGGAGGGACCCCTCGATGAGACCGATTAAGCTCACCCTTTGCGCATTTGGCCCTTTCGCCAAGAAAACAACTATCGATTTCTCAGAACTTGGCAAAAACAGCCTCTATCTTATTTGCGGCGACACCGGCGCTGGCAAAACCACAATATTTGATGCAATAACATTTGCTCTGTTCGGCGAGCCGTCAAACGAATTCCGCTCATCGAATAACCTACGGAGCGATTTCGCCGACCCAAACGACGACACCTACGTTGATTTTGCATTCGAATATCGACATGAGCTATATCGCATCATGCGCAGCCCCCGTTACACCCGCGCAAAACTGCGAGGTGAAGGCGTTACTACCCGTATGCCCCAAGCAGAACTCCATCGACCTGATGGCAATATCATCACAGGAACCAACCTCGTCGATTCTGCCATTAAAGAATTGCTCGGGATAACAAAAAACCAATACACGCAAATCGCCATGATTGCCCAAGGCGAATTTCGCAAGCTGATGAACGCTACGACCAGGGAACGTTCGGAGATATTTCGCAGCATTTTCAACACCGCGCCATACGAGAAATTTCAATTGGCCCTGCGCGACAAAGCAAACACCCTTAAAAAGGAAAATGACAATGCCTTTATATGTATTCGCCAGCTCGCCGAGCAAATTTCCTTCCCCGCAGAAAACCCCGCCGAGAAAGAGATCAACGCATTGCTTTCCCGAAAAGAATTCGATGCGAAAACTCTTGAGATTTTGCTAACGGAAATCGTCGAAAACGATAAGCGACTGCAGGCAACGCATTCCGAAAAGCTTGATGAGGTGAACTCCAAGTTAAAATCCCTTGATGAGCTTCTTGTGAAAAGCGACCAAAAGGAAGTGCTCGAGAAAAAGGTCCATTTGGTTAAGGTGCGGCTAGCAGAAGCTAATCAGCGTTTCGAAACAGCTGCAGCCGAACTCGAAAAACGACTCAACGATAAAAAGACATGCGAAAATCTTCCCGTCGAGATCAAATCACTCGAAGAGCGCTTATCGCGTATCGATGACTTGGAAAGCGTTTTCGAAAACAGCGAAAGAGCTTTTGGAAAGCTCTCCGAAGCTAAAGCGAAATTCAACGAGAAAAGCGCGATACTTAGCAGCTGCGAGCAACGCATACACGAACTGGAAAACGAATATAAGCACCTTGAGACCGCTGCAGCGGAAATCCCTCCTCTGCAAGCCGAAGCAGACAGGTGCAAAACGTCACTAAAAGCATCGACCGAAGCCGTTCGTCTTCTAAAACAGGAAATGGCTGATCTCGAATCCGCAAAGATCTCCCTTGAAAACACCCAGAAAAGCTATCTCGAGGCCCGAAAGAAAAGCGACGAAGCCGAAGAGCGATTTTATTTGGCGCAGCGTTCCTATCTAGACAACCAAGCGGGCCTGATTGCTCAGCAGCTTGCAGACAATGTACCTTGCCCCGTTTGCGGATCGATTGAGCATCCCCGCCCCGCGCTCTTAAAAAACAAAAACGTTAATATCGAAAAAGTAGAAACCCTGCAGAAAAAAGCCTCTATTGCCCAGAAAGCCGCGAACGAAGCCGCAGCAAAAAGCGCCAGCGCGCTCACCCTTGTTGATGAGCGCGAAAAAAGCCTTGTCAGCGATATAAACCGTCTAGGATCTCTAGAGGACAACGCGAACAAGAGCAGCAGATTAGAACAGCAGCTTTTCGCAACCAACACAAAACTGCAGGAACTATTCAAGTGCAAAAAGAAGGCAGAAGAAACGAATTCGCGTCTCGAAAAAGAGATGGAAATCGCAGCGAAAACACGCAACGCAATTTCGGAAAACGAAGCCGATATCCAACGCTACAGCACCGAACACGCCATCGAACAAACACGCATACAAGAGCTGTCAAAAGCGCTTTCCGTCGATTTTGGAGAAGCCGCAGCTTTGCATATCTCCAACAAAGAGCAATTGTCGAAAACAAAATCGAAGTTTTCAACCGCAATCGAAAAGCGAAAACTACTATTTGTTGATTCAACGAACTCCCTCGATAAGGCAACGATGGAATACAAAAACGCTGAAAAAGAAGCCGCCGATTTGAAGTCGCAAGCAAAAACACTGCAGGAGGAAATCGATACGCTCGGCTCCCTTAGCCGCAATCAACTATCCTCACAAAGGGAATCGCTGCAGCAAACAGCAGCCGGTTTCGCCAAGATAACGAACGCCGCCGACCGCCGCATTGCCGTAAACGGGAAAATACTTGCATCTCTAAGTAATGCTATGGCAACGATTGCGAAAACAAAAGGGGTTTACGGCCAAATCTCGTCTCTCGCCGATGTCGCTAACGGCTCCCTCAAGGGAGTGCAACGCATTTCTTTCGAGACTTATGTGCAAACCATATACTTCGATATGATCATCGAAGCCTCGAATGCTCGTTTAGCTCTCATGACCGCAAATCGCTACGAGCTGCAACGAAAAGTAGATGGCGGACGATCTGGAAAAACCGGGCTCGACCTCGATGTGTTCGACAGGTTCACCGGGAAAACGCGCGATGCCTCCACTCTTTCCGGCGGCGAATCGTTTGAAGCTTCGCTTTGCCTAGCCCTAGGTTTATCTGATGTGGTTCAGAGTTTTTCGGGCGGCATCCAACTCGATTCCATGTTCATAGATGAAGGTTTCGGTTCCCTCGATGAAGAATCACTGACAAACGCCATCAAGACGCTTGCAAGCCTTAGCGAGGGCGACTGCCTTATAGGGATAATCAGTCATGTCGAAGAGTTGAAAGCAGCGATAGAAAAGAAAATCCTCGTCGAGAAAAGCCCTTATGGCTCAACGCTTAAATTAATCGTCTGAGCACTCGAGTCTGCGCAAAAAAAGCGAAGCGACGTAACACGAAAACGGTGTATAAAGGCTGATCTAATTTCAATCGTTTATTTCTCACTCGGATATCGTTTTCGATGAAACCACATTATTGGGCGAAATGAAAATCGCAGAAACAGAACCTCTATCACAACGACTGGCAATAAAAGCATCACTTTTGCGATATCTTTTGGTTGACGTTTCCGCAGGTGAATTCATCGAAGAGGTACCTGATACGTTCGATTCTTCGGTTTCATCTTTACTGCTTTGATCAGAGCCCGAAGATCCAGACCCAGCAGAAGATCCGCTTTGACCATCGTCTCCGGAAGTGCTGTCAGATTCTTCCCCCGTTTCCGACCCTGCGGAAGACGACCCTTCCGTCGATTCCGCAGCCTCATCTTTTTCAAGAGGAGTCTCGCCGAGTTCCACGATGATATCAACCCCTGCAGCGCCTTCCAAATATTCGTTTTCGGAATACTCCAGGGCCACAACAACATCCGCACCACGTTGCTGCAACAAGGCTATCTGGCGGTCGATAGTCAGATAAGGAGTATCGGCGTCGACCGGAAGAAATCCCACACGATAGTCATTTCGCAACAGCACAAATGGCTCGGTATAGCTATAGGTCTCCGTACGCAATGAGAATACCGTAGCACCTTTGTCGCGGTATGACTTCCGCAACTCGACAAGAAGATCAGACGAAGAATCGGCAGTCGAATTCTTCGAGCTTGCCAAGGATTGCTCATTAGGAGCATCGGTCCCCTCATAGAGCAAAACCACATAACCATCCATGCTACCCGTCACGTCGTCGATGGTAGTAGCAGCAACATTCCATTTGTGACCCGCCGAAATGTACCAGCCAAAAAATCCTAGGCCGGCAATCAACAGCGCGGTAAGCAGAACAAGTGCGAGTATTTCCCTTTTTCTCTTATCCATCTCACGACGGAATATTACCACCATCCAGGATTCGTTTAAGGAAATGTCCGGTATAGCTATCAGAAACTTCGGCTACTTGCTCGGGCGTACCATAAGCGACCACCGTACCGCCGCCATCGCCTCCTTCGGGGCCAAGGTCGATGATACGATCGGCGCATTTGATGACATCGAGGTTGTGCTCGATTATCAATACCGTATTGCCCGCATTAACCAAACGCTGCAAAACCTCAAGCAACTGACGAACATCTTCAAAATGAAGTCCTGTCGTCGGCTCATCGAGAATATAGAAGGTCTTACCCGTTTGACGCTTCTGCAATTCGCTTGAAAGCTTCACGCGTTGAGCCTCTCCACCCGAGAGGGTTGTAGCGGGCTGACCAAGCCTGATGTAGCCTAAGCCGACATCGTGTAAAGTTTCAAGCTTGCGCTTGATTCCGGGTATATTAGCGAAGAAGTCGAGGGCCTCGTCGACAGTCATATCGAGAACTTGCGAAATATTTTTGCCACGATAGGTTACTTGCAAAGTCTCGCGATTGTAGCGCTCCCCATGACATACCTCGCATGGTACGTAGATATCGGGCAAGAAATGCATCTCTATCTTGATCTGACCATCACCCTTGCAGGCTTCGCAACGACCGCCCTTCACGTTGAAGGAAAAACGCCCTGGCGAATATCCGCGAGCCTTCGCCTCTGCGGTAGAAGAGAACAGGGCACGGATATCGTCCCAAAGACCGATGTATGTCGCCGGATTGGAACGCGGCGTGCGCCCGATAGGGCTCTGATCGATATTGATGGCTTTGTCAATCGCTTCCAAACCGGTGATTTTGCGATATTCGCCTGTTCGACGACGCGCATGATTCACTTGATTCGCCAAAATCGGGGCTAGGGTATCCGTAACAAGCGAACTTTTTCCCGATCCGCTCACACCCGTAACCACCGTAAGCGTTCCCAGCTCTATTTCGATAGAAACGTTCTTCAGATTGTTTTCAGAAGCGCCGGTAAGTTTCACTTTACCCTTGTTGGGATTGCGACGCGCGGCGGGAACGGCAATCTCTTTCTTGCCGGATAGATATTGCCCGGTAATCGAGTTTGGATTTGCCATAATCTCCTGCGGTGTGCCGGCTGCAACCACATAGCCGCCGTTTTCGCCAGCGCCGGGACCCATATCAACCACGAAATCGGCAGCACGGATCGTGTCTTCATCGTGTTCTACGACGACAACCGTATTACCCAAATCGCGCAATCTCTGCAACGTGGCGATAAGACGCTCGTTATCGCGCTGGTGCAAGCCAATAGACGGTTCGTCCAAAATGTAAAGCACGCCCATAAGACCTGCGCCGATTTGCGTTGCCAAACGAATACGCTGCGCCTCGCCGCCAGAAAGCGTTGCGGTAGCGCGCTCGAGGGTAAGATAATCCAACCCGACATCAACCAAAAACTGTAAACGGGCTATGATCTCCTTCACAATAGGATCGGCAATGCGCTTATCCGAACCGCTGAAGCTCAGCCCCTGAAAAAAAGCTAAGGAACTCTTGGCGCTTAGATTACAAATGTCATAAATCGACTTGCCATTTATGGTTACCGCCAGGATCTCGGGTTTCAAACGCTTTCCCCCGCACGTAGGACAGGGGATGGTAGCAAAATATTGCTGATATTTCTCGCGTTGCATGTCACTAGAGGCATCATGCAACTTTTCCTCGACCGCTTTGATGGCGCCATTCCACTCGATATACCAGTAAGTCTCTCGACCATCGACGGTATGGTAATCGACGCGGACGCGATCTTTCACCCCGTAAAGCAACCCCTTTTGAACTTTAGCAGGCAAGTCTTCCCATGGGGTTTGGTCATTTGCACCCAAATGATAAGCAACCGCCTTCAACACCTGAGGGAAGTAATTACCCGTCTTAAACGGGACTATGGCGCCATCTGCTAGCGAGAGACTTTTATCTGGAACCAGAAGCTTGGGATCCACTTCTTCGCGACTGCCTATGCCCGTGCAATCGGGACATGCGCCATAAGGAGCATTGAAAGAAAAATCACGCGGCTCAAGCTCGTTTATGGAATGACCGTGCTCGGGGCAAGCTAAAGCAAGCGAAAAAATATGTTCGCCCTCGCGCAATCCTCCTTTAGCACCCGAAGAGGTTTTCCCTTCACCACCAATGGGGTTTCCACCAGAATCAAGCAGCTGAACTAGAACACGACCGTTAGAAAGCGTAGTTGCCAGCTCGACAGCCTCGGCAACACGTGCTGTAGCGGCACTTTTTAAAACCACGCGATCGACAACAACATCGATGAAGTGTTTGATCTTCTTATCAAGCACCATCTCTTCTCCGGCAAGACGCACCACCTCGCCGTCGATGCGAACCCGTGTGAACCCTTCTTTCGAGAGGTCCTTGAAAAGCTGAGCGAATTCCCCTTTGCGACCCTCCACCATAGGCGCCATGATGATCGCTCGTGTTCCTTCGGGGGCGAGTCTCAGTATCTCGTCAGTTACTTGATCGGTCGTCTGGCTTTTGATCTCACGACCGCATTCAGGGCAATGGGGCACGCCGACACGGGCGAAAAGCAAGCGGAGATAGTCGTATATTTCGGTAGTGGTGCCAACCGTCGATCGCGGGTTGCGCGATGTTGTCTTTTGGTCGATGGAAACGGCAGGAGAAAGACCGTCGATGCTATCGAGGTCCGGTTTGCTCATCTGCCCCAAGAACATGCGCGCATAGCTGGAAAGGCTCTCGACATAACGTCGTTGGCCTTCAGCATACATGGTATCGAAAGCTAAGCTCGATTTTCCCGACCCAGACAAACCGGTGATGACAACTAGTTTGTCGCGAGGTATTTCCAAATCGACGTTTTTTAGATTATGCTCACGGGCTCCCTTGATGACGATTGATTTCTGACCCATTTGATCTCCCTATATTTTTGCAAACGCCCCTGCAAAGCAGCAAAAAAAACGCTATGCAATTAGAATGGACGTCGATCATTTTCTTTTCCAATGCATTATAGCCCACAAACACGAACTTGTGTTCGTGTTTGTGGGCTATAATGCAACAATCTCCAAAACATCGAAATCGAATATCGAAAACGCCAGATTACCCTAGATATGCCAAACCCAAGCTATGCTCGCGGATGAGCCTGTTCATGAACCTGTTTCAGCCGCGTAGGCGAAAGATGCGTATAGATTTGCGTGGTTGACAAACTGGCATGTCCAAGCATTTCCTGGACGCTACGCAAATCAGCGCCCCCGTCAAGCAAATCAGTTGCAAAGGTATGACGCATGTCATGAGGCGAAAGCGATTCATCCAACCCGGCAGCACGCACCGTCTGCTTGAACATCTTGCGCATGGCATCGGTACCCATCTGATTGCCACGCGTGGAAACGAAGAAATAAATCGACGTACGTCCCCTTAAAAGGATAGGGCGCGCGTCGTACAGATAACGATTCATGGCACCGATGCAAAGCTCATGCAGTGGAATGATGCGCTCTTTGCCGCCTTTGCCGAAAACCCTCACCTGGCCTTGCTCTAAATCGACGCCGGAAACCTTTAGACCGGAAGCTTCGGAGATGCGCGCGCCGCAGGCATATAGGAACTCGAGAATCGCCTGATCGCGCATTTCGACGGCACGGCCAACCGCGCCGCCATAGCCCCCCTCCCCCGCAGCACGGGAGCAGCCCGACTCCGCCGAATCTGAGGAGAGCATATGGACGCTCAGCAGTTTCACCATGTCGCTCGGTCTGATAACCGACGGAAGATGCTTACCCTGCTTGGGCCCCTGAAGAGCACTCGCCGGATCATCGTCGATCACGCCGGTTGTATTCAACCAACGAAAAAAACTTCGCAGTGAAGACAAGTGCCTGTTTATCGTGGTTCGCTCATAACGGGCTTTGTCTAGATCAGCCAAAAAAGCCCGCAAATCACGATGGGTGACGTTCAAGGGATCGATCTTCCGACGAAGACACCAATCTGCATATTCTTTCAAATCATGCGCATATGCGCGAACAGTATGAACCGAGGCGTTCTGTTCGATTTCAAGATCGCGGCAAAAATCCTTCACGAGCGCTTGAATGCTCGCACTCTCTTGAGCGCGCGTATCGGATTCATTCTTAAGTGGCCCTTCACCGATCAAGAAACTCGCCGCCAAACAAACCTTCTCGAACAAGTTGCTCCTTGTAGCCAGAAAGCGCCTCGGCTCCCCGTTGCGAATATGCAGCATAACGCTGTTGCTTGTTCTTGATACGCTGCGCCAAGGGAGGCATGATGCCGAAATTGACATGCATAGGTTGGTAATCAAGCGTATCGGCGCTGGTAGCATGGGCAATAAGCGCTCCGAAAACCGTCTCGAGAGGAAGCGATGGTGCCTTTATCCCCGAAAGCTTCGCAGCAACAGCGATGGAGGCATGCAGGCCCGATCGTATCGCCTCGCAATACCCCTCGGTTCCGCTCAACTGCCCAGCAACATAAACAGGAATCCCCAGCTTCTCCGAAGCTGCACCGAGCTCGAGATTTTGGTCGAGCAGGCGCGGAGCATCGATGAAGGTATTGCGATGCATCACGCCATAGCGCACGAATTCGGCGTTTTCCAAACCAGGTATCATCCGGAAAACGCGTTTCTGCTCGCCGAATTTCAAATTCGTCTGAAAGCCGACCAAATTGTAACTTGTCTTATTCGAATCTTCAGCACGTAGCTGAACAGCGGCCCAGGGACGCCTTCCTGTTCTCGGATCAGTGAGACCAACCGGCTTCAAAGCGCCGAAACGCGGGGCATCGATCCCCTTTCTGGCTATCTCCTCTACAGGCTGGCACGCTTGAAACAGGTCCTTAGTTTCGAAATCGCGCATGATCACGCGATCGGCGGCAACGAGCTCTTCGATGAATCGCTCGTACTCCTCTTTCGCAAACGGCGCATTTAAATAGTCGCCCTGTTCGACGCCTGATTCGTCAACAGCGTCTTCATAACGGCTTTGACGGAAAATCCTGGTCATATCTAGAGAGTCGGCCAGCACGATAGGAGCGGCCGCATCGTAGAAAGCGAGGTAATCGCCGACGATATCTTGCACCAAAGACGAAGCTAGCTTGTCGCTTGTAAGAGGACCCGTTGCCAACACAAGAGCATCAGCCTCTTGCGCAGCCTGCTCAAGCGAGACAACCTCGCCGCGAATAAACTCGATGCGGGGCTCTTCGTGCACGGCCTTGGTAACAGCCGCAGAAAAACGCTCGCGATCGACAGCTAAAGCCCCTCCCGCAGCGACGGAATTGTCGCAAGCAGCCTGATATACGACCGAACCAAGAGCGGACAGCTCCGCCTTGAGCATGCCCGCCGCACTATCGGACTTGGTGCTTTTAAGGGAGTTTGAGCATACCAATTCAGCGCAATCGGCGCCTTTGTGCACATCCGTTTGGACAAGGGGACGCATTTCGTGCAGCTTCACGCTGAAACCGCGGCGAGCAAGCTGTAAAGCGGCTTCGCTGCCGGCCAAGCCCGCACCAACTATCGATACTGTTTTATCCATGAGAAAGATTCTACCCGATTTGCAACGAACTTGAATCGAATCAACGCCCGCTGTTCTTTTTCCACGCGTGCACGGAGATATTACCGAAAAAACAAAAAACATTTGCAGGCGAAAGCCGACCAATCCAGCAATGATCTAGCGCCGCTCAGCTATCGCCCACTTTCCATCGAGTTGGCGCGCTATCGTCCCCTGCGTCTCAAACTCCACCAATGCCTCCATAAGCCATACCGGGGTTTCGCGAGAACCGCTTATCTCAAAAGCCAATTCGCAAAGCGAGTCCATATCCATAGGTTGCGCCGCTATCGCCGAAAGCACCCGCCCTTTGGGCGAATCGTCAATTGCCGTCGATTCCTCCGCCGAAGATTGCTTTAACAGCCCGAAACATCGCCACAGGGCATCATCGAAAGATTCGTCATCGACCACAGGATACGCCCCTTGACATAAAAGCCTATTTGACCCACGCGAAGCCTCCGAAGTGATTGCGCCAGGCACCACCAAAATGTCGCGTCCAAGCTCAAGTGCATCATCTGCCGTCGTGAAGGTACCGGAAGGCAATCCCGCCTCGACTATCAGCACGGCGCGAGACAACGCCGCGATAAGCCTGTTGCGCACGCGAAACGACCAACGACGCGGTTGAAAATCCCATGGGTATTCGGAGACCACCGCGCCGCCGCTATCGATGATTCGCTGAAACAGCGGCGCATTGGAGGCCGGATAAATCCAGTTGCACCCACCCCCGAGAAACACCACGGTTTTTCCACCCGCCTCAAGAGCCGCCTCATGAGCTGCCGAATCGCAACCTTTCGCGCCTCCCGATATCACCGTCACGCCACGCGATGCAGCATTCAATGCAAATCGGTGAGCGCAACTTCTTCCATAAGGAGTTGCCCGGCGCGACCCGATTACAGCCAAGCCGCTCGAATTCAGGGCATCGGGATTTCCCATCAAATACAAAGCCTCAGGAGGATTGTCCAGATCCTCAAATTCGACGGGGTAGCCAACCCCATGGCGCTCCAATACGTGTCTTTCCCCGCTCAAACGCTCGGGCATATCAAGCACCTCCTTCGCGCGTGCGATAGTTAAGAGCCTCGCACAAATCCGATTTATTCACCCGTTCGCGTTCGGCGATATCGGCGATGGTGCGCGCAACCGAAAGGGTTCGCAAAAGAGCACGGCCGCTCATCTGGTTCGCCTTACAGGCACGTCGATAGAACGCCATGTCCTCGTCGTCAAGCAAACAAGCGGAAACCATATCGGAAGGAGCCCCGCCGCTCTGCGCTGCACCCACACGCGACTGCCGCCAGCTTCGAAACTCCCGAGCAGCAAGAACCCCATCGCGCAGTCTCTCCGAAGAGGTTCCGCTTCCGGCATCAAGAACGCTGCCAACGGGTACACGACCGACGTCGATATGCATATCGATTCTATCCATAAGCGGACCTCCTATTCGATTGCGATAGGCACTGACTTGAGACTCCGAACAGCTGCATCTATGCTCGCGATCGCCAAAATACCCGCACGGGCAAGGATTGGTAGCGGCAACCAACATGAACCGCGCAGGAAAAGAAACAGTGCCGCCCGCGCGGGTTATCGTAACCTCGCCCTCTTCCATGGGCTGGCGCATCATCTGCAACGTTGCAGGCTTGAATTCCGCAAGCTCGTCGAGCATCAAAACGCCATTGTGGGCAAGCGATATCTCGCCAGGACGAACCGGCGACCCACCGCCTATAAGCCCCGCGCTCGTAACCGAGTGATGCGGCAAACGGAACGGCCTTACCCCGCCGAATATCTCGGCAATGCCCCGTCCGGCAACAGAATGGATCAATGCCGATTCGAGCGCCTCTTCCCTATCAAGCGGAGGAAGAATCGTCGGTACGCGTTGTGCAAGCATGGTCTTGCCTGAACCGGGCGGTCCCATCATCAAGACTCCATGAGAACCAGCAGCTGCAACCTGCAAAGCACGTTTTGCCGCCTCATTGCCTCCGATATCCGCATAATCGATGGCGCTCTCCCTCAGTCGAAACGAGGCAGGATCGAGCCGAACGAATCTACCTGTAAGCAAGTCGCGTAAAGCGACCAAACCCACCTGCGACACCCGTGCGACATCGACGATTTCCGCTCCTTTCGCGGCACATACGAGTTCAAGCCCCAAATCACGAGCAGCAAGCGCATAAGCCATCAAACCGTCGACCGGTCGCACGAAGCCCTCCAAAGAAAGTTCGCCTACGAACATACGCCCTTCTAGGACTTTCTCCGGAATCTGCTTTGTCGCCAAAAGAATCCCGATGGCTATCGCCAAATCAAAGCCCGTACCCGTTTTGCGAAGTGAACTCGGCGCCAAATTCACTACCACACGTTCGGATGGCATCGTAAAACCCGCCGCCGCAATAGCGGCCTTCACGCGCATCCTCGACTCTTGCACAGCCGTATCCCCCATTCCGACAATGTAAAATGCCGGAAGACCGCCGGATACCGCCACCTCAACCTCAACAGGTTCCGCGCGTATGCCCCGAATGGTGGCGCATGTGACGCTGCATCGAGATCCCATCTCAGTCACCTTGCCCGAAAGCGTTTATATGGTGCCTCAATAAAGCCCTATCGGATCCCGTAACCAAAATGGCGATCACGTCAAAACGCAGGGGAATGTCGAGATCGTTGCATTCTCGCGAATACATAGCGGCTATCTTCTCGTACTTCGCCCTTTTAGTCGGAGTTACCGCTTCTTCAGGGAATCCATGGTCGATGCTGCTGCGTGTTTTCACCTCGACGAAAACTAAGGCATCGCCATCCCGGGCGATGATGTCGGCCTCGCCGAATCGACACGACCAGTTTCGTTCGACGATTTCGTAATCACGCAATTCGAGATAACGCACGGCGGCATCTTCCCCGCGCTTTCCCAAACTAGCGTTGTGCTTCGCCGCATCCTCTGAAGAAAATTCTTGCGAATCCTGCATGGCAAACCCCTTTCGTTAAGCTTGCCTCATGCTAGAAAACGAACCTTGCGACAACCAATCAAAACATCGGCAAATCCCAATGTACAAGCCAACAATCGTCAAACACGAACCACGGACGGCAGAGAACCCCGATCAGTCGAAATCCCCCCAATGCAGAAAGCTTCGCAAACAAGCGCAACGAAAAAGCGCTGCTGCGTCAACACACGACGCAGCAGCGCTTAAAGCGAAAACCCTTCCCATAAAAACAAGGAGCGGTCGCCCCCCCCCGAAAACCACAGCCTCATGTTCAGAATAAAGATCCTTGCGTGAAAGCAGTGCAGAAACTTGCGCGATGGATGGGAGACAAACCCTCGCGCTTTATCGCCTCGATATGCTTCTGCGAGGCGTATCCCTTGCAGTCATCAAGATCGTAAGCAGGATATTCCTTCGCGAGATCGCACATCAAAGCATCCCTTTCCACCTTCGCCACAATCGAAGCGGCAGCGATGGCGGCACAACGAGCATCACCCTTGACAACGTTGACCTCGCGCTCGTCAAGATGAAGCGGATTCCCGTCAAGCAATACGATATCGGGAACGACCCCCTGCGCCTCAATCGCAGCAATAGCAGCCCCGAAAGCCTTCTTAAGCGAAAGCGTCATCCCGTGGGCGTCGATAAAATCAGGGGCAACATACTGCACCGTATATGCAAGCGCCACATCGCGGATATCCTCGGCGATGGATTCGCGCCGCGCCGGCGCTATTTGCTTCGAATCGTTCAAACCATCAATGAGCGGGGCTGCGGGCAGCACGACACCGCCCACAGCCAAAGGGCCCGCTATCGATCCGCGACCTACCTCATCGAGACCAAGCACCACCTGGGCATTATGCGCTTGAGCGATCTCGGCTTGGAAGGAATATAGACCCGCCAAACGAGCCTCTTCCTTTTGCTGCGCATCGAGCCTACGACGAGCAATCTCCACGGCATTGCGGACGCCCTTGCGCATATCCGCGGCAAGAGAGCGCTCGAGCACTTCGAATTCCTCCGCATCTGCTTTTGCAAGCAGCGCCTTGATCTCTTGAACGGTTTGCATGCCAGCCCCTCCGAAACCGCAAAGCAATTGATTGCAAAACAAGAAAAGGCCCACGCGAACGTGGGCCTTCGACATGCGACGAATAACGCCTAGTGCTGCGTCTTTTCCTTGATTTTGGCAGCTTTGCCAACCTTGTCGCGCAGATAGTAAAGCTTTGCACGACGAACCTTGCCCTGACGCACAACCTCGATGTGATCGATTTTCGGAGAATGAACAGGGAAAGTACGCTCAACGCCGACAGAGAAGCTCATCTTGCGGACGGTGAACGTCTCGCGGCTGGACTCACCGTGACGACGAATGACATCCCCCTGAAAAACCTGGATACGCTCGCGGTTACCCTCGGTAATGCGGTAGTGAACCTTTACGTTGTCGCCAACGTGGAACTCAGGAACATCCTGTTTGAACTGCTGCTGCTCGATTGCGCGAATGATATCCATTTCTTTGTCCTTCTATATAATCAAGCCAAAACTTACTAAACAAATCTGTAATAAAGACGCGATTTGATAGTTTATCGCCTTGTCATCAACTATGCAAGGGTTTTATCAACGCATTCTCAATTACTCCACCGTTGTCCGCAACAAAACTCCCATGCATGCGACGCAACATTCCTATTATAGCAGAGAAAGCAGCGCATAAGTCACGACACCGGCAACAGCGCACCACAAAAGCGATTTCGTCAAACGTGCGACAACGACAACCACCAACGCCGCCAGCAAAGGCGCCCCAGCGGGCCAGAAACCAGCAGCGAACATAGTCGGTGAAAGCAAATCGTTGGCAACAAGCGCAGCGAAAGCGGCGGGTGGAATATAACCCAAGGCTTCGGTAACCCGGGCAGGAAGTTCTTTGCCTTTCAGCAAGAACAAAGGTAGGACACGACATGCAAGCATGGTTATCATGCAAATCGCCAAAATGACGAAAAATTCGCTCCACGTTATAAGGCTCACTTTTTCGCGCCTTCCCTAACACGCGCAAAAAAGATAGCGCATACGACACCGCATACCGCGCCGATAAGGATGGCCGGCCCCGTAAGGCCCGCGCATTTGCAAATGAACACACCCAGCATGGCACACGTCGCAGCCACAACATTTTCGGGCGTGATCTTTTGAGTGACCAAAAGGCAGATGAATATCGAGGTCATGGCGAACGACGCAATAGCCAAAGGAACCCCAATCGCGTTGCCTATGAAAACGCCCACCACGCACGACAAAGTCCAGGAAGTCTGCGACATCAAATTGACTAGCGTAGCGCGTTCGACTGTCCAGCCGCCGGCCAAAAACCGATTCATGTTCACGCCGAAGCTTTCGTCAGTCACTGTTGCAGCAAACAAAAACGAAAGCCAGCGCGGAGCGCGCTCGCACCAAGGAGCAAGCGATGCCGAATACAGCATCTGACGCGTGTTCACCAACGAAACGCTTGCGACGATGGAGGCTATAGGCGAAGCTGCGAGCCACATATTAGGAATCATGAACTGACCAGCGCCGGAATAAAACAAGACGCTCATCAGCAAAACCTGCAATGCATTCATGCCTATAGATGCGCCTAGGATGCCGCACGGCAAACCGATGGCGATATATCCCAACACGATAGGAAGCGCCTCATGAAAAGCGCTCGATATGTTCTCCTTCGTAAACATGCGAAGATTCATTATAGCTAAACAAGCTCGTTCGCGCCGAGCGAATGCGGAATGAAAATCGTTTTGAAAGCTTCTTTTGCAAAGCGATCCGTCATGCCCGCAACGTAATCCGTAACCGCCCGCAAGTCATCCCCGCCGGAAATCATCCGATACTCAGCCGGCACGGCTTCGATATTCTGCATGTAATAATCGAACAGAAGGGAAATCAACCGCACGGCTTTCTCCGACTCGCTTCGCACGGCAGGAGCAGTGTAGACATTGCCGAACAAGAACGCCCGCAGCTGCGCCATGGCCGAACCGATGGTTTCGCCTTGAACGATATCCCCCTTGCCGGCCGATGTTTCGACCAGATCGGACACCAGCGTCTCGATGCGCTCGGAATGGCTCGAGCCCAAAAGCCTATGGGTCGACTCGGGCAAATCGGACTCCTTCAGCATGCCCGCACGCAACGCGTCGTCGATATCGTGGTTCACATAAGCTATGCGATCGCAAGCGCCCACCACGCGCCCCTCGAGGGTTTCGGCGCGTTGCGACCCGGAATGACACAAGATGCCGTTGCGAACCTCGGGTGTAAGATTGAGGCCGCGCCCGCCGTTTTCGATGATCTCCACAACCCGCAAGCTCTGCTCATTGTGATGAAAAAGCATGCCTTGACGGTCTTCGTCGGCGGGACCGGCGAAACCACGCGACGAAACACCCTTATAATGCGCGATGCGTTGAGCGATGGCTTCCTCGCCCGTGTGACCGAAAGGCGTATGCCCCAAATCGTGGCCGAGGGCAATGGCTTCGGTAAGATCCTCGTTCAAGCCGAGCGCCCGCGAAACCGTGCGCGCTATTTGCGCCACCTCGAGCGTGTGGGTAAGACGCGTGCGGTAATGATCACCCTCGACAGCGAGAAACACCTGTGTTTTGTGCGACAAGCGGCGAAACGATTTCGTATGCAGGATCTTGTCGCGGTCGCGCTGGTATTCGTTACGCAGATAATCAGGCTCGGTCGAGCGCGCACGTCCCTCGGTTTCGCTCGAAAGCGCCGCGCCGTCGCTTAGGAACTCGCGCTCGCGCGCTTCTTGGTCTTCGCGACGTACTATGTCCATAAAGCCCTCCTTGCCCATCGGCTATGCTTTACGGCGATTGTATCAGGAAGCGCACAGACGATGCGCGCGCCTTGCCGATACCAACCCCTCGATAGCCGAATTCGCTCTGAAAGTTCTGTATAAGAAGTTGGCTACGCAGCCTCTTCGCGCTATCTTTGCACTGAACGCAATAACCACCATTTACGTAGGATTTACCGGCACGACACGATCTCCGAGGAGAAGACCATGACTATATGCACAAGCGTAGCCGATCTCATCGGCAACACCCCGATGCTCGAGCTTTCCAACTACGAAAAGAACCACGACCTCAAAGCGAAGATCATCGGAAAGGTCGAACTAACCAACCCCGCCGGATCGATAAAGGACCGCGTTGCCAAAGAAATGCTCGAGGCCGCCGAAGCGCAAGGGCAGCTCGACGCAAACACCGTGCTGATCGAACCCACCTCGGGAAACACCGGAATCGGACTAGCCGCGCTTGCCGCCGCACGCGGCCTGCGCATCATCATCGTGATGCCCGACAGCATGTCGATCGAACGCCGCAACCTCATGAAAGCATATGGGGCCGAACTGGTGCTGACCCCCGGCGCCGAGGGCATGCCGGGCGCCATCGCCAAAGCAGATGAGCTGCATGCACAAATCAAAAACTCCATCATCCCGGGACAATTCGTGAATCCCGCAAACCCCGCCGCTCATTTCAAAACCACCGGCCCCGAAATATGGGAAGCAACGCAAGGCAACGTCGACTACCTCGTCGCCGGCGTCGGCACGGGCGGGACGATCACCGGAACGGGGAAATTTTTGAAATCGAAGAACCCCGACATCAAAGTGATCGCCGTTGAGCCAGCAGGTAGCCCCGTGCTTTCAGGGGGTAAAAGCGGCAAACACGGTCTTCAGGGAATCGGCGCAGGCTTCGTGCCCGACATCCTCGATACCGAAGTCTACGACGAGGTTATCACCATCACCGACGATGAGGCATTTGCCACCGGTCGCGAGCTGGCGGGGAAAGAGGGCCTTTTGGTCGGCATCTCCTCTGGCGCAGCCGTTGCCGCCGCGCGAAAAATCGCCGAGCGCCCCGAAAGCACCGGAAAGAATATCGTGGTTATCCTGCCCGACACCGGCGAGCGCTATCTGAGCTCCGCCATGTTCAACTTCTAAAACGGGGGAATCTTGATGGCCGGCACCTCAAACGACAAAGAAAACCGTCCAAAACGCGTTCTCGCCGCCATGAGCGGCGGGGTCGATTCGTCAGTGGCGACGCTTCTTTTGCGCGATGCCGGCTTCGACGTGCAAGGCGTCACCCTCAAACTCTTCGAGAACGAGGATGCCTGTCTTGACGATTCAAAGGTTTGCTGTTCTCTTAAAGATGCCGAAGATGCACGTCAGGTGTGCCTTTCGCTTGACGTGCCGCATTTCGTGTACAACTTCACGCGCACATTCAACGCCGATGTGATCGATCGTTTCTGCGACGGTTACATCGCCGCGCAAACCCCAAACCCCTGCATCGATTGCAATCGCTATGTCAAGTTCGCCGCCTTGCAAAAGCGCCGTCGCGAACTTGGTTTCGACTACGTGGCAACCGGTCACTACGCCCGTCGCGCATACGATGAGAAAACAGGGCGCTATCTGCTGAAATGCGGATTCGACCAAAGCAAGGACCAAAGCTATGTGCTGTTCCATTTAAGCCAAGACACGCTTGAGCATATGCTTTTCCCGCTCGGCGAGCTCACTAAGCCCCAAGTTCGAGAGCTCGCCGAGAAACATGGCTTCATCAATGCCCAGAAGCCCGAAAGCCAGGATATCTGCTTTGTACCCGACGGCGACTACGCCGCGTTTATCGAGGCGCGCCGCAGCTACGTGTTCGAACCTGGCCCCATCCTGAACATGCAAGGCATAGAAATCGGCCAGCACAGCGGGCTTATCCGCTACACCGTGGGACAACGCAAGGGAATCGGCGTCGCAGCAGCCGAGCCCCTTTACGTGTACGCGAAAGACCCCGCAAGAAACGCGCTTATCGTCGGCACCAACGCCGAAACGCTTTGCAGCGCGATAGAAGTGACCGATGTGAACTTCATAGCCGTCGAATCGCTTTTAGAACCTATGCGCCTAACCGTGAAAACCCATTATCGCCAGATGCCGAAGCCAGCGAAGATCGAACAAACAGGCACTTCCACGGTGCGCATTTCCTTCGATGCGCCTCAGCGCGCCTGCGCCACCGGTCAAGCAGCCGTCTGCTACGACGGCGACTCGGTAGTATGCGGCGGCACTATAGCACGCATCATCAAATAATGCGTCGCCAACTGCGCTAGGACATCGACAACCTACCAATCCCCGCCCTTATGGATCACCGCGCCAACGGGGCAGGCTACATAGCAGTTGCCGCACTCATCGCAACGCGTACCGTTGATCGCATAGGTTTCCCCTTTTCGATACGGTGCCGTAAACGAGCAAACTTGCGCGCACTTCCCACAACCGATGCACTTTTTCGAATCGATATGCAAGCCAGCTTCTTCAACCGGCATTCCTCCGAACGAAAAACGCGTGCGCTCAAGCTTGTGGTTGCGATGAACACGCTCGAAGTCATAGTCATAGACCTCGCCTTTAGCACGGTAAATCACAAACCCGGTAACAGAAGGATAGCGTCCGTTGTCCTCGATGAAATAGTCGAACCGCGAATCATTCTTGGCCTTGATCTCTTCAATCGTCACCTCGCGAACATCGCCAGTCAAGCGAACCATGCATCCCGGCTCCATCACGTAACCCAGATCGGTTTCACCGATGATTTGGGTATTGGCGTTTAGAGCGCAAACGGAAACCTTTCCCGTCTCCTTCAATTGCCGATAGAAGGGCTTGGTGTTCATGGTCATGAAATACAAGCCCTCGTCGTCCCAACAAAGGAAATGAGCGATGCGCGTTTCGGGATAATCACCGTCAATCGTCGCGAAAGTGCAGCAACCCACCTGCTCGAAGCAATCGAAGATCTCCTTGATATCCATCTCTCCCCCTCGTCGAAATGTCCATCGATATCTCAATGAAACTATTGTCAACATGGAAAGCGCTTTGCACAATCACGCACCCCGGGGTAACCTTCCGCTTGCATCTCGGATATCAGAATGCAGCAAAAAAACGAGCGCCCCGGAACCCCGAGGCGCTCGAAACCGATTTGAAGCAGGTCGGCTAGTCGTTCAATGCAGCCTGAGCTGCCGCAAGACGAGCAACTGGCACGCGATAAGGCGAGCAAGAAACGTAATCTAAACCGATCTTATTGAAGGTGTGGATCGAGTCGGGATCGCCACCATGTTCGCCGCAAACGCCGACAACGAGGTCGGGGTTGCCCTGGCGACCGAGCGTAGCGCCCATTTCGACCAACTTGGCAACGCCAGGATCGATGGTCGCGAACGGGTTGTACGGCAAGAGCTTCTCCTCCAGATACTGAGGGATGAACTCACCTTCCACGTCATCGCGGCTGAAGCCGAACGTGGTCTGGGTGAGGTCATTGGTTCCGAAGCTGAAGAAATCCGCCTGCGTGGCAATCTCGTCGGCGGTGACGGCAGCGCGCGGAAGCTCGATCATAGTGCCGATCTCAATAGAAAGCTCGACGCCCTCAGCCTCGGCAACCTCGGCGATGACACCTTCGGCGACCTTGCGCAGCTTCTCGAGTTCGCGCACGGTGCTTACCAAAGGAATCATGATCTCGGGTTTGGGATCGAGGCCTTCCTTCTTGAGCTTTGCGGCAGCGGTCGCGATAGCGCGCACCTGCAATACGGGAAGAATCGGATAGACGATACCCAAACGGCAACCGCGCAGGCCAAGCATCGGATTCGCTTCAACGAACGAGTCGATCTTCGCCAAAAGCTCGCGCTTCTCGGCAAGCTCGGCGGCAGAAGCACCGGCGGCCTCGGCCTTGGCGATCTCGACCTCAAGCGCGCGCGGGCTCTCAAGGAACTCATGCAGCGGCGGATCGAGCAAGCGCACGATAACCGGCAGACCGTCCATGGCCTTGAACATGCCGTAGAAATCGCCTGTCTGCGCCTCGTAAAGCTCGTCGGCGGCCTTCTGACGAATCTCCTCGTCTTCGTTGAGGATGAACGTCTGGATAATCTGCTTGCGATCGCCCAAGAACATATGCTCGGTACGGCAAAGACCGATGCCCTCGGCACCGAAGTCGCGCGAAAGCTGAGCATCGGCAGGGTTGTCGGCGTTAGCGCGCACGCCAAGCTTGCGGAACTCGTCAGCCCACTCGAGGATGGTATCGAGATCGCCGGTAAGCTCGGGCATAACCAGATTCACTGCACCGTAAACGACGATACCGGACGTGCCGTCGATGGAGATGACATCGCCCTCATGCAGCACCACATCGGTGCCGGAGACAACAACTTCTTTCTTCTCAGCGTCGATCTTCAAAGCCTCGGCACCGCATACGCACGGAGCGCCCATGCCGCGCGCGATGACGGCAGCATGAGAAGTCTTGCCGCCGTGGGAGGTAAGAATGCCCTCGGCAGCAATCATGCCGGCCAAGTCGTCAGGAGTGGTCTCCCAACGAACAAGAACGGTCTTGCGACCCTCGGATGCGGCCTTCACCGCATCGGCGGCAGTGAAGACGACCTCGCCGACAGCAGCGCCGGGAGAAGCGTTCAGGCCACGTGCAAGCACGTCGTAATCGGCGTTCTTGTCAAACTGCGGATGCAAAAGTTGATCGAGCTGAGCAGGTTCGACACGGCAAACCGCCTCTTCCTTGGTGATGAGGCCCTCTTTTTGCATGTCGATGGCGACTTTCAGCGCCGAAGCAGCGGTACGCTTGCCCACACGGGTCTGCAGCATCCAAAGCTTACCCTGTTCGATGGTGAACTCGATGTCCATCATGTCGCGGAAATGATTCTCCAGGATGCCGAAAACTTCTTCGAGCTCGGCGCCTGCCTCCTGCAAACCCTCGACATGCTTGAGCTCGGAAATGGGGCTCGTGTTGCGGATACCGGCGACGACGTCTTCGCCCTGGGCGTTAACCAGGTAATCGCCGTAGAATTCCTTCGTGCCGTCGGCGGGATTGCGCGTGAACGCAACGCCCGTTGCAGACGTATTGCCCTTGTTGCCGAAAACCATGCACTGAACGTTGACGGCGGTGCCCATGTTATCGTCGATCTTGTTCTTCTTGCGATACAGCACGGCGCGGGGGTTGTCCCAGCTGCCGAAAACGGCCTCGATGGCATACTTGAGCTGCACCATGGGATCTTGCGGGAAAGCAACCTTGCCGTCGACCACAAGCGCGGGGTTTTCCTCGGCGGAAACATTCTCGCTGAAGATGGTCTTGAACTCGGCAACGAGCTCTTGCAAATCATCAGCAGTGAGATCAGTGTCGGAAGCAACGCCGCGTGCAAGCTTCATGGCGTTGATGGCGTTCTCGAACAAATCGCCATCCAAGCCCATAACGACGTTGGAGAACATCTGGATGAAACGACGGTAGGAGTCCCATGCAAAACGGGCGTTCTCCGTCTGCTTGATGAGTCCGTTGATAGACTGGTCGTTCAAGCCCAGGTTCAAAACGGTGTCCATCATGCCCGGCATGGAAATGGGGGCGCCGGAACGAACGGAAACCAACAGCGGGTCTTCCGCATCGCCGATTTTCTTGCCGATGCGCGCTTCGAGATCCTCACGATACTCGTGAATGGTCTCGAGAGCGCCTTCGGGCCAAACGTTGCCGGCATTCGCGTACTCCATGCACGTCTGGCAGGTGATGGTGAATCCCGGAGGAACCGGCAAACCGATGTTAGCCATCTCGGCGAGGTTGGCGCCCTTGCCGCCGAGCTGGGGTTTCATGTTGGTATTGCCCTCGGTTACGTTGTTGCCCTGTGCGTCCTTGCCGAAGCGATAGACGCGTTTGACTGTCTCAGTCACCTTGTTCTCCTTAACGATCAAGTTTCAGGTACTTAACCGCGCCCGACAGGGAATGGACGCAGCTAACGAACATTCCCATTGTACTCTTATTTGGTGGGCTTTGCCTAAAAGCCCCTATCGGCAATCGGTTCGCGGCGGGCAACGGCATCGCTTTCGCCGCTATCGGCAGCATCGGCGCTAAAAATCTCTCCGTTTACCGAAACGACGCACGAGGATCGATCGGCAAAGGAAGGAGACGAGATCACGACGCTCTCAAACGCCTTGGTCGGAGTGAAGCTCGAAATGACATTGCCCGAAGAATCAATGAGATCGATGGGGTCGCCCGCAGACCCCATCGCTCTTACCAGGGCAAACGCCTGGGAACCGTTCGTAAACGATTGAGCCATGCCAGAAGATCCGGCAGCTATCACCGTGCCGCCGTTCACGGTCGCGGTAGTATCGTAATCAAGCGCGGCATCACCGTCGCTTACAGGACCGGACACGAACACGGTTCCGCCGTTTATGGTGAGGCTGCCGTTGCTGTCGATGCCATCGCCCGAAGCGTCGATCTCAAGATAGCCGCCGTTTATCACGATCGAGCAACTATCATCGCCCTCTCCCATACCGCCTTCTTGCATGCCCTGCGCGACCATCAACTGGCTGCCGCCTTGCTCGAGTTTGTCGTCATCGGGCTTGCCAAGCTGCTGAGTGTCAACGCTATCGGAATGTTCGGGACCAGCAGCATCATCAAGTTGTCGGGATTCGCCTGCGTCGGGTCGCTGAGGCTGGCCATCATCGGGTTGCTCGAGGTCGCTCGCTCCCCTCGTGTCCCCCGGCTTATCGTCCCCGATCGCATCTTGATCGCTGTTCGAAGAATCGGGATTTGCTGCGTTTACGCCATCGTCGCTCGATACCAACTGCACGGCACCGTCGTTTATATAGATAGCATGGCCTTCGAGGCCTTCGTACGATTGCGTGATATCGATGTCGCCACCGTCTATCTGAAGAGCGCCATCAGCATGGATCCCATCATCGCCGGAAGCTATTTCGAATGCGCCGCCTGCGATATGCACGTCGCCATTGCTATGCAGCGCATCATCAGCAGAGTCGATATCCATCTCTCCACCGCTCACGCAGATGAGATTCTCGGCTTTGATGCCTGCGTCACCAGAAATGATTTCGATATCGCCGCCGTCTATCTGGACGAACCCTTTGCCTTCGTTCTCGTTGGTCGACTTCAGCGCGTCGCCGCCTGCATCGATCGCAAGCGTTCCGCCGCAAACAGCAAGCCTATCGCGACCGACGATTCCATCATCGACCGACGTCACGTCTAGATTTCCACCCGTTATCGCCAAATCATCTTTACATTTAACAGCATCGGCATAGTTGCCTTCGACCGCAAGCGATCCGCTGCCTTGAATAGTCAGGTTGCATTTCGAGAACAACGTCGCATCAGGTTCGTCCTCGCCATCTTCGAGGGTGTATGCGCGCGTGTCGGCAATGCTGTTCTGCGAACCATCCGCCAACGTGATAAAGCACTTTTTCGCCTGCTCGATGTAAATCGCGGGACCATCCGCACTCGTGATATCCAAGCCATCGAGAACCAACTGCACCTTGGAATCATCATCGGTATCGACGATCACCTGGGCATCGGAGGCAGCACCCGACAACACGTAAACACCTCCTTGCGCTATGGTCACCACACCGTCGACGGCGCTTGCCCCCTGCCCCGATATCGCAACCGAACCAGATTCCCAAGAAACCGAGGTCGCGCTTGAAATGTCGTAAGTCGCATCGGAATCGCGATCCGTATACAAAAAGTCATAAGATAATTCATCGAGAACAGGCACGCTCGCGTCGGCAGCGCTGCCAGAAGAATCGCCCGACGACCCCGATAGCGCCGCCTCGCCGCCCGAAAGGTCGGAACTCGCCGCACCCGCGCACCCAACGAGCGCGCCCGCCACTCCCAGCGCGAACGCCAAAGGCAGCACGACCCACACCAGCACTCCAAGAAACGAGAGCCTTCTCGCACGTGTTTCATCGCGAACGGCCGTCATCATAGCGTCTCCTTTTCGGTAGTGAAAAGCCCAAGCGAGACCTTCAAGTTGCCGTTTAGGCAACGAAGCTCGTCGAGCATGCGCTTTTCACTTGCACTTTGGTCCATGCGCACGGCGTATTCCAACTGATAAAGGCTGCCCATGTTCGACGTCTCAACACGCTGCAACTCATATTCTTGCGTATGGCGCGCAAGAACCTCGTTGAACAAGCCTTCGAACTCGAGGTCTTCGGGAACCGTTATCTTCAGACGCTTGAGAGATTCCTTTTCCCGGCCCAAAGAAGAGCTTACGTAGACGATGTTCAGCAAGCCGACCACAAGCGTCAGCACCAAGGCCAAACCGAGATAGCCCATTCCGGTCGCCAAGCCGATGGCCATCGCCAAGAACACGCTGCCGATGTCTTTCGCCGTGCCCGCGATCGAGCGGAAACGCACCAAATTGAACACGCCCATTACGGCGATGCCCGCACCTAAGTTGCCGTTAACCAACAAAATTACCATCTGCACGATGATGGGGAGCAGGGCAAGCGTGACCACGAAGCTTTTCGAATAGCGATGACGATACATATAAACGAAAGCGCATGCCAAACCGCACAAAGCCGAGACCATCGTGCACAGGGCAAACGACTGCGCGCTTATGGCGGCGCCTTCTCCCACCAAAACCGACAAGAAGATTCGATCAAGCACAGCAAGCTCCTTTCGCAATCTCCGTAAAACGGGGGATGACTTCCGTCTTACCCGTAGCGAAAATCCGCGCATCGCGAGCAGCGACGTCCTGATAAGCATTGCCGTATTTCGAGAAAGACGACGGATAGGCGCGAACACCCGAAAGAGCATCCACCAACCAAAGGGGCATCGACCCCGCGCACTTCACTTCCATGAGCATCTCACCAGGCTCGAGAAGCGGCACGAACAAAGGCTTAGCTTCCCCATCGAAATGAAGATCGCGGTAGGATATGCCGTTGTCGAACGTCACGCGAACGGCGGAGTCCATCCCATGACGCGCGCGATATGCGCTGCGATTACACGTTATAAGCATCGATGGCTCCATCTTCCCGCAGCGCGCGATCATCGCGTCGATCTCGCGTGCGATCTGCTTATTCGTCCATGAGAGTTCTGGTTGGTCGCTCCCATCGGCCACCCGCCCATCTTCTTCGCCTACATCGAGCGGATAAGAACGCACGGCCTCTTCGTAAGAAGCGCCGCGAAGCCAGGCCTTCGCGGCAAGTGCGCTCATCTTCACGCGGCGCTTGTAGACCACCCCGTCGTATTTCTTCTTCATCTCCACGAACACATACGATGCCTTGGCGATATCCCCATAGGAGCGCACGCGAAGTTTTTCTTTGTATAGGGGTTTTTCGAGCGATCTCGCAATCAGGGTGCGTTCGGGCGTGTCGAGATACAGGCTATCTATCCGCGTGACACCGTACTCGTCAACTTCTATATAAGGCGCCAGGGCAACGGAAAGATCAACCATCTGCTGCGCATTCAGGCGATACTTCTTCTCGACGCGTCTAAACGTCGATATATAAGCATTCATTGCTGCTTCTCCTTCGATCTTCGCAATCCGTCGAACAATCGCAACTCTAGAAGAAGCGCCTTAAAACAAGCTGAAACGTCAACGGCTTTAAGCTTGCTTTAAGGATGCGCGCTAAAATGAACCGTAAAGCGATCGTAGAAAGAAAAGCTTATGCAGGTGCTTATAGTTGAAGACGACGTACGCTTGGCGCAAGCGCTCGGGCACATCCTCGAGGAGAACCACTACCAAGTAGACCTGGTGCACGACGGCGAGCAAGGGATGTCTTATGCAGCAAGCGGGATTTACGATGTGGTGATTCTCGATGTGATGCTGCCACGGAAAAGCGGCCTCGATATAGTGTCCCAGCTCCGTCGCGACGGCATCGCCACGCCCACTCTCATGCTCACTGCGAAAACCACCGTCCACGACAAGATCACCGGACTCGACAGCGGCGCCGACGACTATATGACCAAGCCGTTTTCGCCCGCCGAGCTGCTGGCTCATCTTCGCGCGCTCACGCGCCGCCAAGGGCAGGTCATCTTCGAGAAGCTCGATTTCGGCGACGCGTCCCTCAATCTCGAAAGCCGCGATCTGACCTGCCGTGAGAAGAGCATCACGCTAAGCTACAAGGAATTTTCCATCGCGCGCATCCTTATGGCGAACAAGGGACAGATCGTCTCGAAGGATCAGCTGATATCGAAAGTTTGGGGTGTCGAATCAAGCGCGGTAGACAACAACGTGGAAGCCTATATCTCGTTTTTGCGCAAGAAATTCAAGTTCGTGGGATCGAAAATCCAGATAGAGGCCGTGCGCAAAGCGGGATATCGTTTGGTTTTCGAACCGAACGACGTCGCCTGCGCAGGCAAAGCAAACGCACGATAGCGAAAAAACATGCTGAAAAAACTGCGCATCAAATTCATCGCGATCATCATGGTCATCGTCACCTTGGTTTTGACAGTAGCGTTTTCGACGATCTGCTTCGTCGAATACCAGCGAGCAAACGCCGATCTCGAAAACGCCATGCAAACCCTGATAGAGCGCGCCGCCGACAACATGTCCAATCCGCGCCCCGACGACATGCGCCCCGATGAAAACGGCCCTCAAAGCCACACCGATCAAAACGGGCCGCATATCGGCGGAGCCGACAGAGACAAAGCGAGTCTCTACCCCATCGCCCTTTACGCGCTCAGCCCCGACGACTCACTTGAAAGCGTGGACGATTTCGCAACGGCATCGATCGAAAGCGATGTTTTGGCGACCGCGCAGAAAAGCATCACCGGCGCAAACGATGGATACGGCCTTGTCAGCGGCACGGAGCTTCATTATCTCAAACGCACTATAGGAGAGACGACTTTCGTCGCATTCGCCGATTCCTCCAATACCGATGGGTGGAAATCACTCGCACTGACCCTTTTGCTGGTCGGGGTCGCCGCACTTGCCGTTTTCTTCGTGCTGAGCTTGATGTTTTCTCGGTGGGCGCTTCTTCCCGTAGAAAAAACCTGGGAATCGCAACGCCGTTTCGTCACCGACGCATCCCATGAGCTGAAAACCCCCCTGACGGTCATCCTTGCCAACACCTCGATTTTGCTTTCGCACCCCGAGCACTCGATAGCGCAAGAAAGCAAATGGCTCGAAAGCACCCAAGCTGAAACGCAACGGATGCAGGGGCTTGTCGGGGAGATGCTCGAACTTGCCCAAGTAGAAGAAAGAGCGCCCCGCGAAAGCGAGCGCATCGATTTGAGCGATATCGTAAAAGGTCAGGCCCTTGAGTTCGAATCGGTAGCCTTTGAGGGAGGATTCGCCCTTGAAAGCAAGATAGCCGATGGAATAGCGATCGAAGGCGATCCCGAACGTATGCGAAAACTTGTCTCAACGCTTATCGAAAACGCCAGCAAATACGTGAACAACGGCGGCATGGTATCTATCTCCCTCTCGCGTGAAGGGAAGGCGGCAAGCTATAGCGTAGCGAACACGGGATCGTTTATCGAGGCGGCCGACCTTGCGCATATCTTCGATCGATTCTATCGCTCCGACAAGGCGCGTTCGAGCGAGACGGGCGGCTTTGGCTTGGGGCTTTCGATTGCGCAGGAAATCGCGAAAAGCCATGGCGGCGACATCGTCGCAACAAGCACGCCCGAAGCAGGCACACGTTTCACGGTCACCTTGCCCCTCGCAAAATAAGCGGTCGCTCGAAGGCGACCGTTTGCAATACTTTTTTGCATCGGCATCAGATTCGCAATACCCAAACCGCTGCCAATGCCAGCCCTTTCCGCAACAGCTATCCTTTCACCTTCGTGGAAGGATGCCAGCGCTCGTAATAGCGCAAGATTTCCTGAGCGGTTTCCTCGACAGCGCGGCCATCGGTATGCACCACGATGCAGTTGAGCTTGCGCATAAGCGCACGAGCGCGTTCGAGGTCTTCGTAGATATACTCCTCATCTGCGTACTGCCCCGCCACCGCCGCAGCTATGCCGTTTCCGATACGGCGCTTGCGGATATCGCGCAGCACCTCGACAGTGGTCATCAAGCCGAACAAACGTGTACGATCGACATCCCAGATCTCGTGCGGCGGCTCGCTTTGGGGATCGAGCGGCACGTTGGCAACCTTCAATCCTTGCTGTGACAAATAAATGGAAAGCGGCGTCTTCGAAGTGCGCGACACGCCGATAAGCACGATGTCGGCCTGTGGAAGATCTTGAGGATTGCGTCCATCATCGTGATCGATCGTAAACTCCTGCGCCTCAATGCGCTTGAAATAGTTATGATCGGCCACATGCAGCATGCCCGCCATATTGGAGGCGCAGACACCCGTAACCTTCTCGATAGCATCGATCGAAGCGGTAAGCACATCGACCGCGGTGATGTAATCGGTGCTTGCCGCCCATTCGCCGAAAGCCTTGGCAAGGCACCTGTCGACAAGCGTGTAGAAAACCAGGATATCGGGCTTGCCTGTCTCTTTCAGGTGCTCCTCGCGATGCTTCTCGAAAAAGGTAACGATCTCATCGAACGACTCGACCTTCGAGATGATCTCGATGCATGGGTTCGACACACCGAACTGCACGGCGGCGGCGCGGGCAATCGCCTGCGCCGTGATACCCATCGAATCACTCATCACGTGGATGGTGGGAATACCCGTGGTGTTCGCCTGAGGAACGAAAACATCCATGCTATCCGCCGCCTTTGCTCGCTATCGGCCTGTTGCTATTTTCCCGTTTTTGCCATCTTGCCGAAATCGGCGATATTCGCGAACACGCCCACGAAACGATTGAGCAGCGCAAGGCGATTGGCGCGAATCGCAAGATCTTCGTCCATGACCATGATCTGCGCAAAGAATTCGTCTATCGGCTGGCGTAATCCAGCGAGAACACCCAAGGCGCTTTCATAGTCGTCACGCTCAAGAGCCGAAGCAACCTCGCCCTCGGCGGAAACAACGGCGGCGAGAAGCGCGGCCTCGACCGGCTGGAGAACGCTTTCATCCACATCGGCACCCACGGAAGCGTCGCGCAGGTTGTCGGCGCGAGCGAAAGCCGTTGCCAGATTGGCGAAATCCTCGGCATTGTTCGTGCGCGCGCCTTCAAGAGAACGAGCGCGAGTGGCGATGACAGCCGGTTCCTCGACGCCGGTTGCCAAAACCGCATCGATGGTATCGGCCTCTATGCCCGCATCGCGCAGCATGACTTTGGTGCGCGTGACGAAGAAATCGACCACGGCAGCGCGGACGGTCTCGGCATCGAATCGCACGCCTTGCTCGGCAAAGCTTTGCAACGCACGGTCGATAGCCGCCGAAAGCGAGATATCGACGCCGGCTTCGAGCATGTTGACGATTCCGATGGCGCTGCGGCGAAGGGCAAATGGATCGGAAGAACCCGTGGGACCCTGGTCGACCGCGAACAAGCCGCAGATGGTATCGAGCTTGTCGGCCAAAGCAACCAGTTTGCCGACAATAGTGTCAGGCAACGCGTCGCCGGCAAAACGCGGTTGATAGTGCTGGGCGATAGCCTGCGCAACCTGCGGGGTTTCGCCGTGAGCCAAGGCATAGTAGCTACCCATAACGCCCTGAACGCTCGTGAACTCGATGACGGCGTTGGTTACCAGGTCGGCTTTGCAAAGGTGGCTCGCGCGCGAAAGGTCGGCGGCATCCTGCTCGTTAAGACCAGCATCGACGGCAAGAGCGGCGGCAAGCTTGACCAAACGCTCGGTCTTTTGCTTCACTGTGCCAAGGGATTCCTGGAACACCACGTCATCGAGTTTCGCCACGTAATCCTCAAGGGGATGTTTGAGGTCTTCTTCGTAAAAGAACTTGGCGTCGTCGAGGCGGGCACGAACCACACGCTCGTTGCCGTCGATGATGGTTGCAGCGCAAGCCGGATCGCCGTTCGAGACGATGATGAACTTATTAGTCAATTTATGCTGCGCGTCATAAAGTGGAAAATAGCGCTGATGCATAAGCATGGCATCGACGATGATCTCCTCGGGAACGCGCAAGAACTCCTCGTCGAAAGTAGCAACATAGGGTTGAGGGTACTCGGAGAGATTCACGACCTCGAGCAAAGTTTTAGCGGGAAGCTCGGCCGTGCAGCCCGTTTGTACTTCGATGGCGGCAACGCCTTCGCGAATGATGCGCTCGCGCTCGGTCTGCGTCGGAATAACGTAGGCACCGCGAACGACATCGAGCAAGTCGGCCGCTGTAGGAACAACGTGCGCGCCCGGCGCCAGCACGCGATGCCCGAAAGTCTCGTTGCCCGATGTCGCGCCGGCGTAAGACATAGGCAAAACGACATCATCGAGCATGGCCACGATCCAACGCACAGGGCGCACAAAATACTCGCTATAAGCAGCCCAACGCTGGCTGCGCGGCCACTTCAACGCAGTGATGAAGCCTGTCAGAACGTCAGGCAGCAAGTCGGCAACGGGAACAGCCGGAATGTTCTTCGTAGCGAAAACGTATTCGACGCCTTTGACTTCGCGACGTTCGAGATTTTCGGGATCCAAGCCCTTGCCACGCGCAAAGCCTATCGCTGCCTTGGTAGGTTTGCCTTCTCCGTCGAAAGCGATCTTGGCCGCGGGGCCTTTGTATTCCTCGACCAACGCCTCGGTAACATCGGCGATGCCATAGGCCATGACGATCAAACGACGCGGGCTCGAATGCACTTCGATGCGCTCAAAGGGAATACGCGCTTCGGCAAGGGCCGCGGGCGCCATCTTATCAAGTTGCTTGTTGGCAGAATCAAGATCGAACGCAGGTATCTCTTCTACGCCGATTTCAAAGGCAAGCGTATGCGTTGTAGTCATGCTATTCACCCTTCTTATCGCTATCGTCGGGAAGCGCGGCATGCTCGCCCACAACATTGGCCAAATACGATGCGCAGCAATCCTTTACCATCGAACGCACGCGCAAGATGTAAGCCATGCGCTCGGTTGCGGAGATCACACCGCGCGCATCAAGCAGGTTGAATGTGTGGCAGCACTTCAAAACCCAATCGTATGCAGGAAGCGGAAGCTCCTTGGAAAGACACAGCTTGGCTTCGCGCTCGTACTGGTTGAATGCCTCGAAGAGGAAATCGGTGTTGCCCACCTCAAAGTTATACGTAGAAAACTCGCGCTCGTTTTCCAGATAGACATCGCCGTAAGTGAATTCGACGCCATCGTCGCCACGCGCCCAAATGATGTCGTATACGCTGTCAACTCCCTGAATATACATGGTAAGGCGCTCGAGGCCGTAAGCGATCTCCACCGGCACGGGCGAGCACTCGAAACCACCCACCTGCTGGAAATAGGTGAACTGCGTAACCTCCATGCCATTGAGCCAAACCTCCCAGCCAAGGCCCCAGGCGCCGAGCGTCGGGCTTTCCCAGTCGTCCTCGACAAAACGCACGTCATGCTTGTCGGGATCGATGCCGATGGTGCGCAGGCTTCCCAGATACAGGTCTTGGATGTTGTCGGGGCTCGGCTTCATGAGCACCTGGAACTGATAGTAGTACTGCAAGCGATTGGGGTTTTCGCCATAACGCCCATCGGTTGGACGACGGCAGCCTTGCACATAGCACGTGCGCCACGTATCGGGTCCCAGCGCGCGCAGCGTCGTGGCGGTGTGATTGGTGCCCGCGCCGACGGCGCCGTCGTAGGGCTGCAAAACAACGCAACCCTGGCTTGCCCAGTAATGTTGCAGATTCATGATCACGTCTTGAAAGGTCATCACTTGACCTTTGTTTGCATCAGATGCCATGATTCTCCTTATCTTCAAGGCCGAAAAGCCATATCAAACGACATGGAACCGCGCAAGTCGAAGCATTCGCGGTTATTTGGTTAGCAACCCGAAATCACTGAGGGGCCAATAAATCAGCATACCCCGCCCCGTTATGGACGAGATGGGGATAGCGCCGAAATAGCGCGAATCCAGAGAGTTTTCGCGATTGTCCCCCATGACCCAAACATAGCCAGCAGGGACAGTATAGGGATACGTGATATTCACCGAAAGAGCTTGGCGATCGAGAGGGTACGACTGGCCTTTGACATGCGTCTCGTCAGCCATGACGCCATCGACGTACACATGCCCATCGACCATGGTGACAGTTTGCCCGCCGCATGCCACAACGCGCTTTATGAGGGTGCGACCGGCAACCTCGGGATCCTCGAACGTAACGATATCGCCCTGCTCGGGCTCGCGCACGTAATAAGAGATCTTCTCGGAGAAGACCATGTCGCCAGTCATGATGGTGTCCTCCATCGATCCCGACGGTATCTCATAAGGCTGGAAAACAAAGGTGCGCAGCGCTATGGCGAGCACGATGACGAACGCCACCATCCCAACGAAGCTCAATGCGCCATGCAAAGCGTTATTTGTCGGTTTCTTAGCGTGATGTCCGGCATCCATGAAAGCGAAAATCCTTTATTTCAAAAGCATCTGAAAAGATGAGATGCGAGAAAGTCGATATCGCCTTTATGATACCCCCGAAAGCAAAGCAACCGGGCAACAGGCTATTTGCTACGCAAAGTTCTTAGAAATTCCCTATCAGCTATGGAAAGATCGGCTATGTCGAGCAAATCGGGGCGACGGTCAAGCGTACGCTTGAGGCTTTGCTGCCTACGCCAGACATCGACTTTCCCATGATCGCCCGAAAGCAAAACCGACGGAACCTCGTTGCCGCGAAAATTTGCCGGGCGCGTATACTGGGGGAACTCCAGCAAGCCCTGAGCAAAGCTTTCCTCGTCGGCACCGCCCGCAGCCCCCAGAACGCCGGGGAGCTTGCGTACCACGGCATCGATTACCACCATGGAAGCAAGCTCTCCGCTGGTAAGCACGTAATCGCCGAGAGAGATTTGATAATCAGCAAGCTCGTAGGCGCGCTCGTCGATGCCTTCGTAGTGGCCGCAGATAAAAAGCAAACGCTCTTCGGAAGAGAGCTCGCGCACCACCGATTCATCAAACGTGCGTCCTAGCGGAGTAAGAAAGATCACCGTGGGTTTTGCCGCGTCAGCATGCTGGGGAACAGGACCGGTATGCGGCTGCTCGTTTTTGCGATCGATTTTTGCATAAGTTGGGTCGTCGATGCCGCAAAGCGCATCGTATGCCTCGAAAATGGGCTCGCATTTCATGATCAGCCCATTGCCGCCGCCGTAGGGATCGTCATCGGTGGAACGATGTCGATCGTGCGTCCAATCACGCAGATCGTATGCCGTGAAATCAAGGATGCCTTTATCTTGGGCGATCTTCATCATCGACGACCCCATAACAGAGTCGTACATATGCGGGAAAGTCGAAAGGGTCTCGATAATCATGAAAGCAGCCTCAAAGACACGCCGCGCTTCGCGCTAAAGCGACAGAAGGCCGGCGGGAATATGTGTATAGACCCGTTGGGTCTCGGGGTCGACATCGAGGATGAACTCATCCACCAAGGGGATGAGAAGGAAGTCGGAGGGCAAATCGGCTCGATCAGCGCCAAAGAGCTGTTTCGCGGCGATATGCGGCGAACGCTCCACCTCCAGCAAAACTTGTCCTGGATTCTCGATCACATCGTGGATGCTTCCCAACTCGCCGAATTCATCGTCGAGAACAACCCATCCCGCCCAAGAAGCAGGCATCTGGGAAATCGTCTCACGCTGCTTGTCATCAAGCTGCACCAAACAATGCGAACCCACCAAAGCCGACGCATCGTTTCGATTGTCGATGCAGTCGAAATACACCAAAGCGGTATCGTCGTCGAGCAAATCGATTTGCTGCACTATGCCGCGACGGGGCATGTCGAGCACCGGCGGTACGAAAGCAACCTCGTTGCCGACAGACAGCAAAAACGGAAGGCCCGTCGTTGCTTTTACGACGAACCCCCCGTCCAAATTACGCGTCTTCGCTAAAACAGCAATATCGGACCAGTTGCGCATTTACTCGATAATCTCAACTTCCACATGGGAGTTGGTACGAGAAGCCGCTGCACGCGCAAGCGTACGAATCGACTTGATAACACGACCCTGGCGACCGATGACCTTGCCAGCGTCCCCCTCGTTCACATGAACTTCCACGAGGATGGTGCCGTTATCGGTTTCGGTCGAGACGATGTCCAAGTCGTCCTCGTGCTCGACAAGGGGACGAACCAAACAATCGACAAGCCCGGCCATTTCCTGCGTCTGATCTGCCATGAAGCTACGCCTCTTCGTTAGCGTTCTTCCACAAACGAGCAACGGTGTCGGTAGGCTGAGCGCCAACGCCGATCCAGTAGTTCATGCGCTCGGTGTCGAACTGAACCAAGTTAGGATGAACGTTGGGATTGTAGCGACCAACTTCCTCGATGAACTTGCCATCGCGGGGCTTGCGGGAATCGGCAACGACAACGCGATAGTACGCATACTTCTTGGCGCCGTGACGGGCAAGGCGAATTTTGACTGCCATGAAGACGAACTCCTTTTTACTACTTACTCTTTATTACCAGGTGCAGACAATTTGAAAGCACCTCTTTGTCTGCGAAAACAGCAATTGCTAATGTTACGACCTAAAAGGGCATTTGACAAGCAATCTGCCGTTAAATTCTAACGAAGCGCATTCGCTACCCTGCTGAGGAAAGCGCGATTGCGTCGAAATCACACAACGCCCACCGCAAAGACAAAGGGGTCGCTATTGGCCGAGCATCTCCTGAATGCGCTTGAGGTCGGCGCGACTCATCCCCGCGGGCATACCGGGCATGCGCAAACGACCGGCCTTCTTCCCTTTTTTGCCTTTCTTCCCTTTTTTGCCACGCGCGGGCTGGGTCATGGCGGGAGCCATCTTCTTGACCATCTTGCGCGCCTCGTTGAACTTCTTCATAAGATCGTTCACATCGTGCACGGTGACACCCGCACCGGCAGCGATGCGCGCACGGCGGCTTCCGTTGATGCAATCGGGCTTCTCGCGCTCTTGCTTGGTCATGGAGTTGATGATGACCTCCATGTTATCCATCGCTTTTTCATCAACCTGGCCGGCCGCAAGGGCGCGATCGCCGCCAGGCAATGCAGAAACGAGCTTAGAAACGCCGCCCATCTTGCGAATCTGCCGATTCATATCGATGAAGTCGTTAAGGCTCAAGTCAGCACGCATCAAGCGCTCGGCAGCTTCAGCTTCTTCTTCAAGCTGCTGCACCTTGACGGCGTTCTCGATAAGCGAAACCATGTCGCCCATGCCCAAAATGCGCTTGGCCATGCGATCAGGATGGAATGCTTCGAGCGAATCGGGCTTCTCGCCTTGGCTTATGAATTTGATGGGCTTACCCGTAGCCTCACGCACCGACAAAGCGCCACCGCCGCGCGCATCGCCATCCATCTTGGACATGATCACGCCGTCGAAATCGACGCGCTCGGAAAACGCCTTGGCAACATTCACCACGTCTTGACCAGTCATGGCGTCGACAACCATCAAGATTTGATCGGGGTCGACGGCAGCCTTGATGCGCTCGGCTTCCTCCATCATTCCCTCGTCGACATGCAAGCGGCCGGCGGTATCGATGATGACGACGTCGCGCAGGTTGTCGACGGCATTCTGCACGCCTTCTTTGGCAATCTGCACCGGGTCTTTGCCATCGCCGCGATACACCTTCACGCCGATCTCGCCGCCGAGCGTTTCCAGCTGGTCGGCAGCCGCCGGACGATAGACGTCGCAAGCGACGAGCAGCGGGTTGTGCTTCTCGTTCTTCAAAAGATAGGCGAGCTTCGCTGCCGCGGTTGTCTTGCCTGAACCCTGCAAGCCGACGAGCATGATGACGTTGGGAATCTTGTTAGGTACAAGATCGAGCCTCGAGGCAGTCTCATCGCCAAGCAGATTGGTAAGCTCGTCGAGAACCACTTTGATGACGTTTTGCGCCGGAGTAAGCGAATCGAGAACCTCCGCCTGCATGCAGCGCTCGGTGCATGCCGTGGTAAAAGATTTCACCACCTTGAAGTTGACGTCGGCCTCAAGCAAAGCCATGCGGATCTCGCGCATGGCATCGGCGATATCCTTCTCGGTGAGACGGCCTTTGCCGCGCAAACCCGAGAATACGCCCTGTAGTTTGTCGGAAAGCGATTCGAACATCGTAACCCCTTGTATCGTTTGCTGCTAAAGAAGCTTATCGGCGGCGCCGGAAGCCGCTTCGTCTTCGTTTTCTGAGTTGTCGGCTGCGCTTGCGCCCCCGCGACCGAAATCGCCGATAAGGTCGCGAGCGTATTCGTGGGCGTCAAAATCTTTGAGGTCGCCCATCCCCTCGCCCACGCCGAGCTTCAGGATAGGCAGCTGCAAGTCATGCGAGACGGCGAGGGCGATCCCGCCCTTCGCAGTGCCGTCGAGCTTGGTTATCACCACACCATCGAGGCTGAGGGCGTTATTGAACTCACGCGCTTGGTTAAGGCCGTTCTGCCCCGTCGTGGCATCGATCACAAGCACGTTGTACACGGGCACGTTCGCACGCTTGCGCACCACGTTTACAACCTTTTCGAGCTCGCGCATAAGGTCGGCAGAGGTGTGCAGGCGCCCGGCCGTGTCGATAAGGACCAGGTTCGCACCCACCTTTTCCGCGCGATCGATGGTATCGTAGCAAACGCTTGCCGGATCGGCGCCGCGCTCGCGCGAGCAGATCTCGACGTCGGCGCGCTTCGCCCACACTTCAAGCTGCTCGATAGCCGCAGCGCGGAAGGTGTCGGCACTGCCCAAGACAACCGTGCGTCCGGCGTCGTGCTGCTCTTTCGCAATCTTTCCGCAGGTGGTGGTTTTTCCCGAACCGTTTACGCCCACAAACAAGACCACGGCGTCCTCGCCGTCGAAAATGGGCTGTTGCGCCGGCACGAAGAAGTCGGCTATCTCATCGTAGAGAAGATCGAGCACGGCATAGGCATCGGGCAACGCTCGACGCGTGGCCTGGTCGCGCAGGTTCTCGACGATCTGCGCAGCATTCGCCCCTCCGACATCCGCCAGTATCAACGTCTCCTCGAGACCGTCCCAAAACTCCTCGTCGAGCTTTGGTCCGCGATCGAGGATTATGTTCATGCGCTCTTTGAACTTGTCGCGCGTGTGGGTGAGGCCCTCGCTGAAACGACCGAAGAAACCCATGTCGAAACCCCTTTACTCGGCATTCTCGAGCGCATGCTCGAGCTTTTGACTCAAAACTTTAGTAACGCCATCGCCCTGCATCGAAACGCCGAACAAAACATCGGCCATCTCCATGGAGCGACGTTGATGCGTGATCATTATAAGCTGCGTGGTGTCGCGCAGCGAATCGATAAAGGCGACCAAACGGCGAAGGTTGGTATCGTCAAGCGCTGCCTCGACCTCGTCGAGGATATAAAACGGCGCTTTACGGATGCGATAGATCGCGAACAGCAGCGCCAAAGCCGTGAGCGATTTCTCGCCGCCGCTCATAAGCGACATCTTGGTGATGCGCTTGCCACGCGGCTGAGCCTTCACTTCGATACCCGTATGCTCGATATCGTCGGGGTCTTCGAGAACAAGCTCGGCCGTGCCGCCGGGGAAAAGCTTTTGGAAGGTTTCCGCGAAGTTCTTGTTAACCAGCTCGAAGGTCGCAGCGAAATCGTCACGCATACGCGCATCGATGACGCGCACGATCTTCGCCAACGACTTCCGCGCGCTCTCCATGTCGTCGAGCTGTGCAGCGAAATAATCGTAGCGCTTCTTTAGCCTCTCGTATTCGACGGCCGCATCGGGGTTTATGGCGCCCATGTTCTTGATGCGGCGGGAAAGCTTGAACGCCTCGTCTTCGTAGTCGGGGCGATTCTCCAACGCAGGGAGCTGCGAAGCAACTTCTATAGGCGTCGACAGCTCCACCGTCACCGCATCCACCGCCGCCTGAACCTGAAGCTCCAAACGACCCTTCTCCACACGCGTTTGGCCCATACGCGCATTGGCCTCGTCGTATTCGTCGTGCGCCTTGCGCGCATCGCCGCGCGCAAGCGCAGCGCTTTCCTGGAAGCCGTTCGCCGTATCCTCCGAGGCGAGTATCGCCTCGTCGATAGCGCGCACGCGGGCACGCAGGCCTTGCGAGAGGATGCCGAGGGTCTCCAAAAGCGGCGCCGCTCGGCGTTGAGCAACGCGTTTTCTCACCAACGTCGCACGCGATTCCTCCTGCGCACGGTGGGCTTGCTCGATATCGCGCACGCGGGCATCGACGATTCGCGAAGCGTAGGTGTTACGCTCCTGCAACTTGGCGAGGGAGAGCTTCGCGTTGGAAAGCTCCTCGTTCAAACGACCGGCCTCGCGGCGAAGCGGGACCACTTCGTCTGTCGCCTGAGCATGCGCCGCAACGACCTCTTCGCGACGCGTCTCCATCTCGTTTATCTGCTCTTCGAGCGCTTCGACATCGGGACGGAGCTCCTCGACGGTTTTGCACGCGCTCTCATGACGGGCGTTCACTGTCTCGCATTCGCGTGCAAGAGCGTTCATGCGCTGCATAGAGCGCTGTTCGTCCGCGCGGGCAGCGTCCACGGCGCCGCTTTGCTGCGCACGCGCTTGGCTGGCCTTAAGACTCGCCTCCTGCGCGATTCGATAAGATTCTTCGGCCTGCTTCACCTGCTCGTCGGCTTTCGCCGCAGACTCTTCGAGCTCCGCAAGCTTGTTGCTTAGCTCGGATATCTTGCGCTCGCGAGCCAAAACCCCCTCGTGCTCGTCAGAAACACTGCCAAACACGATGACCTTTCCTTCGGGAAAGACCACGCAGCCGTCCGCGGTGGCGAAACGCAAACCAACTTTGTCGGACTCATGCGCCGCGAAAGCCTCTTCCCTGCTGCCGCATAAAACGACATCGCCCAAAAGCGCTTCGACCACGCGCTTGGCTTCGGCAGGATAGCGTAGCTCGTCTATCAAGACGCGACCAGTAAAGGCAGCAGATGCCGCAACGGACGGCTGAAACACGGAATCGTCAATCGTCTTGAAGAGCATCGAAACGTCGCCTGCGCGGTTTTGGATGCGCAGCGCATCGGAAATCTTCTCAGCCGCGCGGGCATCGCGCACCATAAGCGCTGAAAGATCTGCCCCGAGCAAACGTTCCACCAAAGTCTCGAGTCCGTTTGGAGCGCCGAGCGCTTGCGCCAAAGGCGCCAAACCGGCATCGAAGTCGGCGGCGTTGTCGATAAGCCAAAGAAGCGCCGGGTCGTCACTTCGACTAGCACGAAGCGCCTGCTTGGTTGCCTTTATCTCAGCAGCAAGAACGCGCTTTTCGTCGTTTACCGCATCATAGGCAGCGCGCGCTTCGTTGCGATGCGCAAAAGCCTCGCCCAGCGTTGTCTGCGCTTCTTTGTCGGCGGTCTGCAATTGCTCGAGCAAAGCCTTCGCCTCCGCAAAAGCGGCGGTAAGATCATCGTGCTCGGCCGTAGCGGCGGCAAGCTCGCTATCGATTTCCGAACGGCGAGCGTCGACCATCTTTTCCTGGGCGATACCGTTCGAGAGGCGGTCTTTCATACCTATGAGTTTGCGGCGCGAGGTGTCGCAGTCGCGGTCGAGGCGGCGGCGCTCAGCTTCGAGGTCGTCTACTTTGCGTTCGAGCGCGCGGCGCTTGTCGTATGTTTCCTGACGTGCGGTCTCCACCGAGGCAAGCTTCGCACGCGCGGCGGAAAGCTGACCTTCCGCTTCGGAAAGCTGGTCGCGCGCGGCTTGCAAATCCTTCTCGGCAGAGGCTTCGTTTGCCTTGGCGTTTTCGATGGAGATGACGATGTCGGCTTCGTAGCTTCGCGCGGCCGTACGTTTTTGGCGCAGAAGCATCTCGGCGGAATCCAGGCGTTCGGCCACGGCCGTCGCCTTGCGCTGCGAGCGCGCAAGTTCTCCGGCATCGCTTGCCTTGGTGCGGATAAGTTCTTGTATGTCGTTGACTTTCTGCTCGGCAGCATTCACTTGCTGCTTTCGCTGGGATATCTCGTCTTCGAGCTGCTTTTCGGTTTCAACGACGCGATCCCACGACACCTGCAGTTTTCGTAGGTCGTCCACAGCCAACGCCAACTGCACCTCGTGTAAACGAGCACTTGCCTCTTCGTATGCACGCGCACGCTTCGCCTTGCGCTCGAGAGGCCCGAGCTGACGGCCGATCTCTCCCGCGACATCGCGCACGCGAGCAAGATGATTGTCCATCTGCTCGAGCTTGCGCGCGCTTTTTTCCTTGCGCTGCTTATGCTTCAAAACGCCAGCGGCCTCTTCGATAAGCGCACGACGATCCTCAGGGCGCGACTGCAGTATCTGATCGAGCTTACCTTGGGAGATGATGGAATGCGTTCCTGTCCCCAAGCCAGAATCATGCAAGATGTCGAGCACGTCCATGCGCCGGGCGACCACGCCGTTGATCAGATATTCCGACTCGCCACTGCGATACATGCGCCGCGTTATGGACACCTCGTCGAAATCAACCGGAAGCGTGTTGTCAGAGTTGTCCAAAACAAGCTCGACCTCGGCAACGGAAACGGGCTTTCGCGCCGAAGAACCCGAGAAGATGACGTCTTCCATCGCCTGGCCGCGCAAATTGCGCGCATTGCGCTCACCCAAAACCCAGATGACCGCATCGGAGATGTTCGATTTGCCCGAGCCATTTGGTCCCACGATCGCCGTGATGCCCGGCTGAAGGGAAAGCACGCTACGATCGGCGAACGACTTGAAGCCTTTGAGCACAAGTGATTTGAGATACATCTACGACAAGGTCCTTTACTGGCAAAACGACGCTTAATCGTTGTCGGGGGTTTCGGCGGAATCTTGTGCGGGCGGCAGCTGCTTGCCCTTTTTCTTGTGGTTGCGACGAGCTTTTCCTGCCGCTTTCTCGGCCTTCGCCTGGGCTTGGCTTACCGCTTTCTCGGCCTTCGCCTGGGCTTGGGCAACGGTCTTCTCGGCCTGCGCCTGGGCTTGGGCAACGGTCTTCTCGGCCTTCGCCTGCGCCTTGGCGACGTTTTTCTCGGCACGCTCCTGCTCATCCATGCCCAGGCCGAAGAACTCGCTCAAACGAGCGAGGGTGCTTTTCGCCGCTTGGCTCTCGGCTTCCTTCTTGGTACGTCCCGTGCCACTTGCAAGCCCTTTCGAACCCGCAAAAACCTGCGCAACGAAGGTGCGGTCGTGAGGGGGGCCTTGAGTTTCGATGAGCTTGTAGGTAGGCGTTATCCCGTCTTCTTGCAAGCGCTCCTGCAAAGCGCTTTTGGGATTTTCCGGCTCCTTGGCCATATCGATGCTCATCTTGGGAATAAGCGTACGCTCGATGAACTCGCTTGCGGCGTCGATGCCGCCATCCAGATAGAGCGCAGCCACCACGGCTTCGTACACGTTTTCCAACGCGGAATGCAAGCCGCGACGACCCGTGCCCGCCTCGGAAGAACCGAACACGATGACATCGGCGAAACCAAGATCCTTTGCGACATCGGACAAGCTGGCGCCCGAAACCAACGCCACTTTGATGCGCGTAAGACCGCCCTCGTCAAGTTCATGATAGCGGTGAAACGCCACCGAAGCCACGATGGCGCCCAAAATGCTATCGCCCAAAAACTCCAGACGTTCATAAGAGTATTTGACTGCACGACCTTCGGTAGCCGAAGGATGCGTGATAGCCGAAAGGATAAGCTGCTTGTTTTGGAACTCGTAACCAAGAATCTTCTCGGCACGAACAAGCTTAGTCCGCTGTTCTTCGTTCAAATTCACGAATATCGATCCTCGCGTCGTAATCCAGCAATGATGCCCTCATCCACGCGAATCAATATTGCCGAAGCGCAGGCACAGCCCGCGCTTTAGCAATACTATTCACAGTAGAGGCGATGCAAGCGGCTCACCTGCGCGCACATCGCCATCCATGATATTGTAACTTACCCCCAGAGGGGCCAAATGTTTCTAAATCGTTTGCGCGATTAATTCAGAAACGTTTTTACGTGCTATATCGGCCGCAGTGAGAACACCGTTCTTTATAGCCGTGGGGTTAGATGAGCCATGCCCGATGATACAAGCACCCTTAACGCCCAAAAGCGGTGCGCCGCCGTAGGTATCGGGACTGATGTTGCTTTTCAGATCGTTAAGGCCGCCCATCATAGTTACCGCGCCCAATTTGGTGAGCAGCGATTTCTTCATTATGCCCTTAAGTTCTCCTAAAAGGACTTTCGCCGTGCCTTCTATCGTCTTGAGGCAGACATTTCCGGTGAAACCATCGGTTACCACCACATCGAAATTGCCTGCCATAACATCACCGCCCTCGGCGTTTCCCGCAAAATTAGGCACTTGCTCGCGCATGAGACCATGCACTTCTTGCGCAAATTGCGAACCCTTGGTCTCCTCTTCTCCGATGTTCAAAAGACCAACTTGGGAGTTTTCGATGCCCAGCACCTTTTCCGCGTAGATAGTCGCCATTTTGGCGAATTGAACCAGATAATCGGGTTTGCAATCGGCATTGGCACCGACATCGCACATGACGACCGGTTTCACCGGCGACGGGATAACCGTGGCGATAGCAGGGCGCTTCACACCCTTCACGCGGCCCATGACCAAGGTGCCAGCAACCAAACAAGCGCCGGTGGAGCCTGCGGAGAAGAATCCATCCGCAGCACCATCGCGCACCAATTGGCAGCCGACGACGATGGACGAATCCTTCTTCGCCTTCACCGCTTCGGCGGGGTGCTCGCCCATGTCGATGAACTGCGTGGTGACGCGCGCGGTACATCTCTCGTGCGCGGCCGCGAAAGACTCTACCACGTCTTTTGGCCCGCATAATATAACAGCAAGCGCCTGATCGGCGGCAAGAGCTGCCTCCACGCCCCTCAAAACGACGCCGGGTGCATCGTCGCCTCCAAGCGCATCAACCGCAATAGTCGTTTTCTCTGCCATGAAAATCCGCCTGTCCCTCAGAATCAAAAAGCCCCCCATCAACGAAAAGAGATAGGAGGCTTTGCAAGCTGATAAAGGAGAAACCCGATTACTCGGTCTCGATGATCTCGCGATCCTTATAGAAACCGCAGTTGGGGCACACGCGATGCGGAAGCTTGACTTCGCCGCACTGAGGGCATACAGAACGCGAAGGCGCATCCATACGATCGTGGGAGCTACGGCGCGTACGCGTACGAATACGGCCCATGCGTTGTTTAGGTACAGCCATTTTATATCTCCTTCTTCAAAGCCGCGCTCTTAAAGCAGCTTTATAACTTAAACATGCGACATGTAATGGTATCAAAGCACAACCGCGCTAGCAATAGGAAAATACATTTTGTTCCTCTGCTGCACATTTTTGTCGCAAGATGCACTCTTTTTCAAGAAGAGGGCCCCGCTCTATGAAGAACGGGGCCCTCGCACGGTTTCGTGAAAAGATTACTGCTGGTTGCGACGACGCAGGATAACCGCGCCAGCAACAATCAAAGCACTCAAGGCAAGAGCACCTACAGCAAAAATCGCCATGCTGTCGCCGGTTTGAACCAGCGCGGCAGGCTGCTCAGCGGCCTTTTCGGTCTTTTCGGTATCGTTTTTACCGTTGCCCTTATCGCCAGTGGCACCGTTATCGGCAGCCTCGATCTTTTGGTAGCCGGCGTACAACGTGAAGCTGGAGTTGACTTCTTTGGTGAAGTCGTACTCGTTCGTCGCATCTTCGTCAGTGAACCAACCGACGAACTTGTAACCCTCGAAAGTGGGGTCGTTGGGCTTGGGCACCACTTTGCCAGCTTCGACGTCGGCAACATTCGTGACGTTGTTGAACTTATCGACGAAGGTAACCTCGTACACCTTAGCAGCAGGCGCCTTCTCGCTCGTCAACACAGCGTACGTGGAGAAGCGGTCGGTAAGGAAAGTAATCGCACCCGTCGATTCGTCGACCTTGGTCGGGGTGATGAAGTCGATCTTGCCGTCGTGGTTGCGAGCAATGCGCACGTTCTTGCCCTTGATCGTGGCAGGGTCGACGGTTATGGAAACCTCAATATCACGAGGAAGCTCGGCTACCTTTGCAGTTGCTGAATTCTTGCAGGTGCCGTTGGCATCCTTTACCACTACAAACATAGAAACCGAAAGGTCGATGGTGTATGCGGTTTCGTCAGCATCCTTTGCCTTTTCGATTGCCTCGTCGGCGGCATCTTTAGGCTGCGCTCTTACAACGAGCGTGACGGAAACGGCGTCATCCTGCGCAACGCTGTTGTTAAGGAGCGCTGCCAAGGCACCGTCCTCATCAACAACGCCAGTTGGAACTTTCTTGTCTTCCTTCATCGATTTTGCGGCATCGGCAGCGACACCAGCCAACGCTTCGGCGGAGTTTTGCGAAAGCTCAGGTTCGAGAGCAGAGGAAACGACCGCGGCAAATCCCTCGGTCTTACCCTCCTTGTCAACCTTTGTCGCGGTTTTCTTGAGAATGTTGAATACGCCGTCGTTCTCGACAGCAACATAACCATCGGCGACATAAGCAGTATCAGGCCTCTCGGAGAAGGTACCACCGGAAATGAAGCCCGTAAGGTCTTCGCTGTGAATAGAGCCGTTTAACGTGCCATCGGAAACAGAAAGTTTAACCTTAGCGATATCCTCTGGAGAGTTCCCCTGGGGATTGCTTTCGTAAATAGCGTATTTGCCCGAAATAGAGCCGCCCTTAACCTGAACATCAATAGGCTGCTTGGTCGTGTGCTGAGCGATAGCAATACCTGCACCATCAGTCGTTGTCCCGCTGCCATTTGCTTTGCACTCAAAAACGCTCCCGCCCTTGATAGTGCAATTTTCAACAGTAAGGTTGCCAGCGCGAACCTCGATGCCAGTGCAACCAGCGTTGATGGTAGTGTTCGAAACGGTAAAGGAGGTGGAAGCCGTTCCTGCCTGATAGATGCCGTGACCGGCAACTTCGATATTTGCACCGTCGACAGTCAACTGATTAGCGGTCTTGATTGTTCCGTTAATCGTGATACCGTTGCCGCCCTTGATTGTTCCAGAAAATGCAATTTTTGCACCGTCGCAACTTCCATCAAAGGAAACGCCGAAGCAGCTATCGGGAACTGTAATCGAGACATCTTTCTCAACGACAAGAGAAGCTTGCTTGTTCACCCAAACGGCGCCCGTGCCTGTTGCATTTTCAACTGCAATATCGCCATTTCTTATAACAACATTGCTGTATATATCGAGAACAGAACCAGAGCGACTAAGCTTATGACCACCAAGGTCGATTGTCATATCTTTGTCAATAACAGTTAACTTATCCACGACGACATCGCCAAGCAAAACGATCGTATCGCCGCTCTTGGCAGCGTCGATCGCTTCTTGGAGCGTCGCATATTCCTTATCGCCGATTTGCGCAACGCCGGCTACGGCAGGGGCCGCGTCAGCATCCTGAACGGCAATGCCATCATCGGTCACAGCGCTTTCGTCAGCAGGCTGCGCGGCCGTTTCCCCTTGCATCTGTTCCGCGCTCTGCGCTTCGCCGACTTCGGCCAAAGCGGCCGTTGGCAGGCAAAGCGAAACAACCAGGGCAGCAGCGCAAGCCAGCGAAAGCGGCTTTTTTGCCTTTTCCACTCGTTCCATCCTTCTCTCCAATCGAAAATCCAACATGCGTGTATACGAATCTGGTATAGCTCTTAAACATTTTACTTACCCCCCCCCGACAGCCGTTATTCAAATAACAGCTAGCCTTTAAGCTTGGCTTCGTTAGTTGATGACTATCTTTTATGGTTATAGAAATAATTTTGCCTGACTTTGCTATTTATGAATAGAAAGATATTTGATTTAGTTATCTATCTAATCGATAACACCACGACCCTAACCTGCTCCACAGTCGGCTAAAGGTCGGCTATCCACTCCTTGAGACAAATGTGGAGCAATACGAAAAAAAGAAGGCGAACCTAAAAGGATTCGCCTTCTTTACCTGCAAAATAATATGCGATTTACGGACGCAAACCCGAACCACCTTGGGCGACGATGGTCTCGCCAGAAACGTACTGCGCCAAATCGGAAGCCAAGAACACCGCAACGCCTCCGATGTCGTCCTTTGGATCGCCGTAGCGACCCAGCGGGATGGACTTGACGATGCCCGCAAACGACTCGGGATACTCTTCCTTCCACTGAATGAGCTGCTCGGTCATAGCCAAGGGGCACAAGCAGTTCACACGGATGCCATCGGGGCCCCACTCGGTTGCGGTTACGCGGGACATGCCGCGGATGCCTTCCTTAGCAGCCGCGTAGCTCGACTGATTCATGCGACCGAACAAACCAGCGCCGGAAGCCAGATTGATGACGCAGCCCTTGGTCATCTTCAGCTCGGGGTAAGCATACTTCATGTAGAAGAACGCGGCATGCAGGCCCGTATCGATGGAAAGATCGAAGTCTTCGATGCTCTGATCGATCAGGGGCACGCCCGATTTGGATGCCTGGGCGTTGTTAACCAGTATATCCAGCTTGCCGAACTGATCAACGCACTTAGCGATTGCAGCCTTGACGTCGTCTTCTTTGCATCCATCGGCAACGGCATAGCCGCAGTCGACGTTGTACTCGGCGGAAAGCTTGGTGCAGGCCTCCTTCAAACGACCCTCGGTGCGACCCGTGATGAAGATATTGGCGCCGTGCTCGGCCATTTTGCTGGCGATGCCAAAGCCGATGCCCTTGCCGCCACCGGTGATGATTGCAACGCGTCCATTCAAAAGACCCATGTCGTTTTCTCCCAACTTTCAATCGTTTGCTTTTCTGCTAACGGAAACCATCCTATTCGTTGTCGTTCTGGTTTAGCGCCGCACGAGCTGAAAATGTCGTATTCGTCGGTCAAAGGTAGGCTAAACCGCAGGTCAAAGGCTTGATACACCGTTTGCCAAACATTTATCGACCTTCGTCAAAAAGTCGTATGACCCACGCGATCGGACGAGCATAATACTTGATATCTGTGCGCAGATTTCTCAAATCGAAACGCAAACGAAAGAGCCGCTTGCCCGAGAACAAGCGGCTCTTTTTGCACGAACATCAAAAGGCTCTGCGTTTTACCAAGCGAAACGCAGAGCCTTAACAAGAGATCGAAATCGACAGTCTAGTTCTCGTCGCCAAACGAAATGCCTTTCAGCACCGAGAACGGGTTCTTTGCCTCGTCAAAAGCCTCAAGCTCTTCGTCGACGCCGCAACCGCAAGGCCCCTCGTTCAAGTTGACCCCGCATCGGGGACACAGCCCCTTGCAATCGTCCGAGCAAAGCGGGATGCGCGGCATGTCCATGATGAGCGCAGCACCGATAAGCGGCGTCATGTCAATGACGTGATTCTCGGGCAGCGTATCAAACTCATCGCCTTCCATATCGTCAGGCGCCGAAGACTCCTCGTTGATGAGGAAATACCCCTCTATATCGCCTTCGAGGTTGTATTCGACATCTTCGAGACAACGAGAGCAGAGCGTTTTCGCAATGGCGCTTGCATGCCCCATGACCAAAAGCGCATCTCCGGTATTGGTGATTTCGGCATCCCAGGAAATCGGGGTTTCGAAACGGTATTCGTCAGGCCCCGACTCCAAGACCGGCAAATCGAGCGTTCCCTCAAAATGAGAGCTCTCCGCCTGTGTGAAGAGCTCAGCAGGTATCTTTACCAATGCGTCGTTCATGATGCCCTTAGTGCTGCTGGGTGGTGGCGTTCAAGCGGTCGCGGCAACGGCGAACGTTGGTGAGCAGCGTATCGAGGCTCTGTTCGACATGGCCGAAAACCTCGTCGGCATAATCCTCGGCACCCGCACGGGTCTGACGCTCGAGTTCGCGAGCGTCAGCGAGGATCTGATCGGATTGCTGCTGGGAGATGCGCACGATCTCGCGCTCGGAAGCGATGGTCATGGCTTGGTCGCGGGCGTCTTCGATCATGCGGTTCGCTTCAGCTTCGGCATCGTCGAGCAAACTTTGGCGCTCGCGCACGATCTGGCGAGCCTGAGAGAACTCACTCGGGAAAGTATCGCGAATCTCATCCATGATCTCGAATGCAGCCTGGATATCCACCTGGCGCATGTTGTTCTTGCCGAAAACGGGCTTAGAATCTTCGAGTAGTATGGAGAGCTCTTCGAGCAAACCCAAAACTCCGGTTTCGTCCATGATATTCCTTCCACGCATGCTTCGTTTAAAGATGTTCGCGTTTCGCTGCAAATAGCAATAAGCTTGTCGAATTTTATCAGGTTTGCCCAAGTCGGCAGACCGTATCACAAACTAGGCATAGTTTAGCACGTCAGCGCGGCACTAGGCACAGTCAATGAAATCCCGCCGCAATCGATCGAAGGGTGCCAGAGACGGTCGCTAGAACGTGTCACCAAGCGAATTTGCGGCGGAGGGCATTTGCGACGCAGGGCGGGACGAACTTGTCGATATCACCATGGAGGCTTGCTATCTCACGCACTATCGAACTCGAAAGGTACATGTATTCGGGCGGGGACATGATGAACACGGTTTCGAGCTGCTCGGAAAGCTGGTAGTTGAGCGCGGTCATCTGAAATTCGTACTCGAAGTCGGTGATGGCGCGCAAACCCTTCACCACCACGTCAGCCTCTTGCTGATGAGCAAAATCGACAAGCAGCCCTGTAAAGGGCTTCGCATCGACGTTTTCCAGATGCGCCGTGGCCTCTTGCACCAAAGCCACCCGCTCCTCAAGCGTGAACAAGGGATTTTTCTTAGGACTTGCGGCAACGGCAACCGTGATGTGGTCCATCAGCTGAGCAGCACGCGTGATCACATCGAGATGGCCGTTCGTTATAGGGTCGAACGTGCCTGGGGTCAGTGCCTTTTTCATTGTGCGAACCTCATCATCGTAACGCCGGTTTTGCCGTATTTCTTCTCTATCTCCACCGTCGCGCCGCAAGCATGCGCGGCATCGCGGACCTCATCGCGTTTGGCGAGCGCATGCTCGTAAACGATAACCGCATCATCAGCTAGCGAGCCCGCTGCGGCCAAGGCGGCCGCAAATTCGAGAATCTCCTTTGGAGCGAAAGCGTACGGCGGATCGAAGAACACGATATCAAACGGGACGCCTGCGATATTCGCCGCCTTCAAAACATCCTGCCGCGCCAAGCGAACCTCGCTCGGCGAAAGCTCCAGCGCCGCGATGTTGCGCTCGATGGCTTTCTGCGCCTTGCGGTCGCGCTCGAAAAGCGCAGCGTAAACAGCGCCGCGCGAAAGAGCCTCGAGCCCTAAAGCACCAGAACCCGCGAAGGCATCGAGAACGCGCGCACCTTCGATGCCGCCGCACAAGCTGGCAAGCGAGCTCATAAGCGCTTCGCGCACGCGATCGGTTGTAGGACGCGTTCCCTCGCCCGACGGCGCGTCGATCGAGCGGCCCCTGAAGCGGCCTGACACTATTCGCATCCGATCATTCTCCTTCTATCGCCGCTTTGAACACGATACGCGCTTCCCGTGCGAGCGCGCGATGCTCTTCCGCCTGCAAACCGGGATCGGCGTCGAGCAGGGCGCGCGCGTCGTCGTGAGCGCATTCGATGATGGCGCTATCGCGCACGATGTTGACCAACTTCAGGCCCGAAGCGCCCGATTGCCTGTTTCCCAAGATATCGCCTTCGCGACGAAGCGACAAATCATAATTAGAAAGCTCGAAACCGTCGTCGGTCTTCTCCATGGCCGCCAACCGCGTAAGCGAAGCCGGCGCTTTGCTGCCCGATATAAGGTGCACCTGTGCAGGCAAGCTGCCGCGCCCCACGCGACCACGCAGCTGATGGAGCTGCGCCAAACCAAAACGATCGGCGTCTTCGATTATCATAACCGTGGCATTGGGCACGTTGATGCCCACCTCTATCACGGTGGTCGCCACAAGCACCTGGGTTTCCCCTGCGGCAAAACGCTGCATGACAGCTTGCTTTTCCCCCGCGGAAAGCTTTCCATGTAGCAACTCGACCTTATAGTCGACAAAGGTCTTCGATTGCAGGAATCGAGCATGCGCCGCAGCCGCGGCCACGTCTTCACCTTGCATGTCGCAATCCGCCTCGATGCTTATGTCGCCGTATTCGGAAACACCGTCGGAAGAATCTCGCGCGCCCCCATCGTTATGACGGGAAATCTCACCCGAAAACGATTTACCGATCAACGGACATACGACGTACACCTGCTCTCCCCGGTCAAGCGCTTCGAGTGCGGCATCGTAAGCTTCGCCTTTGAGTGTACGCGGATGAACGGTAGTAGTTCGCCTCGCCGAGTCGTTAGGGCGGCGACGCAGATACGAAAGCGTCAAATTGCCGAAAAGCGCGAGCGCCAACGTGCGCGGAATGGGCGTCGCCGTCAAGAAGAGCGCGTCGGGATTGTCGCCTTTCGCCAAGAGAGCAGCGCGCTGATCGACGCCGAAGCGCTGCTGTTCATCGATAACTGCAAGCGTCAGGTTCTTGAATGCGACAGAAGGCTCGATGATGGCATGGGTGCCGATAAGCACCGTGATCTCGCCTGCGGCAACGCGGCGGAGAATATCCGCCTTCGTCGCATCAGCGGTAGAGCCGGTAAGGACATCCCACGTAATACTCGCTTCATCGAACAACGCGCCCAGGCTTTCTGCATGCTGCCTGGCTAAAAGCTCAGTCGGCGCCATGAGCGCCGCTTGCGTGCCCGTATCTGCGCAAGCAGCCAACGCGAATGCGGCAACCGCAGTCTTGCCGGTACCGACATCGCCAAGCAACATATGATTTGCGGCTTTCGGCGCCGCCAACCGCTCGAAAATCTCGGCGCGAGCCGTCATCTGCTCTTCGGTAAGATTAAACGGCAAAGCAGCCTCGAGTGCCGCCATATGTGCGCCGCCAATGACATGCGAGCAAGCGGACTTGCCCTCGCTTCGCTTCTCGCTGTTTATCATAAGGGTGATTTGCAGCAAAAGAAGCTCTTCGTAAACCAAGCGACGACGCGCCTGCGCTTGCTCGGCCATGCTCTGCGGAAAATGAATGCAGGAAAGCGCCGTTTGCTTGCTCATCAGGCGATACTTCAAGCGCAGGTCGAGCGGCAACGGATCGAGCAGGCCGCGCGTCGCGTCGAGGGCATTGGAAACAAGACGCCGCATCATAGCCGCCGATATCTTCTCGGTGGCGAAATGCACGGGAATAATCACGCCCGTCGCCTCGGCATCTTGATCGAGTATCTCCAAATACGGATTGATCATGCGTTTGAATCCGTAATCGAATTCAAGTTTGCCCGCAACGGCGACCGTCACGCCCGGCCGTAGCTTATCAGCAAGCCACACTTGACGAAACATGGTGAGCATCAACGTACCCGTGCCATCCACGAGCGTGATTTCGACCAGCGGCACACGCTTCGGACGCTTTACCTCGACCTTGTATACCCGACCGCGAATAGTGCACGTGTTGCCGATACGCGCATCGGCAACGGTCGAAACCGTCGACATGTCGACATAACGATGAGGGAAATGCGTGAGCAGATCACGAACCGTTTCGATGTGCAGCTTGGCAAGCACGCTCGCCCGAGCAGGGCTTATCAGCTTCACTCGCGTAACGGGCTCGTCGAGCAGCAAAGTGGACGCAAGACGCGCCTCCAACCCTTTGGCGGTTTGCGAATCACCTGGCTGAAAGCGCGTCGACATACGATTTTCTGGTTATAGGATTGCGATTACTCGATAGAGAACACGACGGGATAGAGGGGCTGGTCGCCTCGCTGCTTATCCACTTCCAAGTCCTCGAACTTACCCACAACCGCCAAAGCCAAAGCGTCGAGGTCATCATCGGAGAAATCCTCCCCTGCAAGGATGGTCATGGTGTCGGCATCTTCGGCCCCCATGACGTCGAGCAGATTCATGACAACATCGGCAACAGCGTTGCCGACAGCCTCGATGGACCCATCGGCGATACCGATAACATCGCCCGCAGCGATAGGATTGTTGTGCGCATCGTGCGAATCTTTGATGGCAGTGGTGACCTCGCCGGTCTTCACGTCGGCGAACGAGTCGGTCATAGCCTCGATATTCTCCTCGATCGACGCCTCTTCGTCAAAGCCGAACATCGCAGCAAACGCCTGCGGCACGCTCTTGGTGGGAACAACCCCGCACGCGACCTCAGCGAGGTCGGCGGCGCTGTTGGCGGCCATGATGATGTTCGAGTTGTTCGGCAAGATGATGACGTTGTCGGCATTCGTCTGACCGATGGCATCAAGCAAATCCTTCGTGGACGGATTCATGGTCTGGCCGCCCGAAACGACCACGTCGATGCCCAGGCTCTTCAGGATCTTCGCGTTGCCTTCGCCCGCGGCGACGGCAACGAAGCCGTAAGGCTTACGCTCGGCAGAAGCTGCCGACTCTTCGGCCAAAGCCTCGGTACGTGCAGCGCTTTGCAGCTGCATATTGTGGATATGGACCTCGGAAATCTGCGCATCATGCGTAAGGAACCAACCAAGCACCTGATCGGGGCGGTTGGAATGCACATGAACCTTGAAATTGGGGTGCATGCCGACCATGAGATCGCAATCGCCCATCGTGGGCAAAAATTCCTTCGCCGCATCGACGTCAACCACATCGGAATGAACCAAAAATTCGGTGCAGTAGCGATACTTCGAGCCTTCCCAATCGTTTATCTGCTCGATAGCCACTTTGGGCTCGGAAGCGCGAGAAATAGAAAGCTCGTCACCCAACTGCCCGTCCCTACCCGTAAGAGCCGACACGAAGGCATCGAGCAAGATAGCCAGACCGTAGCCACCGGCATCGACGACGTTGTTCTCCTTTAGCACAGGTAAGAAATCAGGGGTACGCTGAACCGATGCGTAAGCCTCGGTGACCACCGCATCCATCGCCTCGACGGCGGAGAATTTCTTTTTGCGTGCATGTTTGGCAGCGTTGGCGGTGTCGCGCAAAACAGTGAGGATCGTGCCCTCGACAGGCTTGCGAACAGCCTGGAAAGCCACATCGACGGCCTTGGCGAAAGCAGCGGCGATGGTTTCGGCGGAGATTTCCTCCGCGTCAACCGAACCCTCGCACAAACCGCGAAGAATCTGCGAGGTGATAACCCCCGAATTGCCGCGCGCGCCCATGAGGGCGCCCGTGGTGATGGCCTTGCATATATCAGCCCCATCGGCGCCGATGGGGAGCGCCGCGAGGTTTTTCACCACCGACTCGATGGTAAGCGACATGTTGGTGCCGGTATCGCCGTCGGGAACGGGGAACACGTTCAGACGGTTGATTTCGTCCTTGCGACCCGTCAGCGTTTTGCTCGCCGCGGCGATAGCGTTGAGAATGTCGTTGACGGAATAAGATTCTGACATTGTCGAAAGCCTCTCTTAAGCTTGCTAGAGCTTGCTACTTGCGAACTTTTACACCCTTGACGTGCACATCTACGCCGTCAAGCGGCACACGCGCATATTCCTTCAAAACGAAGGAGACCTGATCGACAAGGTTTTGGGAAACGGTGTTGATGTTGATGCCGTACTCGATAACCACGTAAAGATCGACATGGATGCCATCGGGAGTGGTGTCGATGACGACGCCGCGACGAAGGCGCCCTGCGGGGAGAAGCTTGGTTATGCCCTCGGCATCGGAAGGTGCGGTCATGCCGACCACGCCATAGCATTCGGAAGCAGCATGGCCGACCATATCGGCAAGCACGTCATTTGCCACATGCAATTTACCCGAAATCGGTGCGCTCATGGAAACATCCTTTCAAAAGCCCCTATGGGCATCGTCTTGTTCCGATACCCGTAAAGTATAACCCCAAGCAACATGCGGCCACCTATGAGACAGTTGTGGAGCCGCTGATAATACATGAAATATTCTTGTGAACCCTTATGCGCCTGTGATATAGTTTTAGGGCTGTGATTGTTAATCAACGACGCTGAGTCGTGCACAAACGTGTAAATGGAGTGATACAAAATGTCTAAGATTTGCGAAGTATGCGGTAAGAAGCCTTCTTTCGGCCGCAACGTCAGCCATTCGCATCGCGTTTCCAGCCGCATGTTCCGTCCGAACATCCAGAAGGTAACCATCAAGGAAGACAACGGTCGCGTTCGCAAGGCAAACGTGTGCACCAGCTGCCTGAAGGCCGGCAAGGTTACGCGCGCGTAACAGCCGATTTCTTTTGTATTTCCAAAGCCCGCCTTCGTGCGGGCTTTTCTTGTTTGCAAAAAAAGAGCGGGTTGAGCGAAAATTTCTTCGCTCAACCCGCTCTTTTAACCCTTGAATGGTTACTCAATAACCAGAAGGCGTTTGCAATTAGGGCAAACACCGAGCGGCGCCGCGGCCTTAAGCTCAATCAAGCGGCCGCCGTCGATGCTGCTTCGGCAAATACCGCATTTGTCATCATTCAACTTGCCGATAGCGACGCCGCCGGTATGGCGAGCGGTCTCTTGATAGAGCTTCGCCAAATCCGCAGGCAACGCTGAAATCTGCTTCTCGCGCACTGCAGACATCTCCGACAAATCCTTTAACAAGCTCGCGCTCTGTTCGTCGTAAGAAGCCTTGGTCTTTTCTTCATCGGCGCCGACCACGGCGACCGCCTTATCGAATTGCGCCTGAATCGATTCTATCTTGGAAACCTCTTCGGCCAGCTCGGTAAGCTTTTTGTCGAGTTCTTCCCTGCGCTTGGCAAACCCGCTCATCTCTTTGGAGTGCGATTCGACGCTGCGATAATCGGCTCCAGCATTATCGATAAGCTCTTGCGCATGACGTTGCTTATCGGCAAGCATCCCATCCTCGGTGGAAAGGCGGGTGATGTCGGCTTCTACGCGCTTTTGCATGGCGTCGACCTGCGCGCGTTTGGCATCAAGCGCGGCATGTTTGGCTTTAAGCTCGTTCATCTTCGCGATTTGGGGCAATTCGGCGAGTTCTTTTTTCGTTCGTATGATATCGACGTCAGTTGCCTGCAACTTCAGCATCCTCGCAAGATCTTCGTGCTTAGCCTGCATACGCGCCTCTTTCTCCCGTATTCCCGCGTGCAATCGCGCAAACAAAATCCAGATAGCATTTTATCGCCAATGAGCAACTGGCGCCACCGATTCTCAAAATGTTAACGCAGGGTAATACCCCATACGCAATAAAACGGCCGCCCGAAAAACCGAGCAGCCGCTTAAAGATCATTTCCAATCGAGACATTTCTTAAACGCCAACAAGAAAGCCTCGATGTCGTCGAGCGTAGTGAAACGCCCTATCGAGATGCGCAAAGCCCCATAGGCTTTATCGGAGCTTATCCCCATAGCGCGCAGCACATGGCTCGCCGAAAGCGAATGCGACGAGCACGCCGAACCACCCGAAACGCCAAAACCCATCATGTCCAAACGTAAAACGAGCGTTTCGCTCTCAAAGCCATCGACAAGCACGTGCACGATGTTGGGCAGGAAATCGCCTCCCTGCCCAGAGTTCACATCCACCGTAGGCGACACCGCAGGGATCTTCGCAAGCTCGGCATACAGCCAATCACGCAGCTTGGCCTCGCGAGCGCTTTCCGCTGCCACGTTTTCGCAGGCTACGCGACTAGCCGCAGCGAATCCCACGATGCCGCAAACGTTTTGCGTGCCCGAGCGCCTACCTTCCTCTTGCCCACCGCCGCCAAGAAACTGATCGATTGCCGTGCGCGCTTTCAGATACAAAGCGCCGACGCCTTTGGGGCCGCAAATCTTGTGAGCGGAAAACGACGCAGCATCGACCGCAAGCGCCTGGACGTCGATAGGAACCTTGCCAAGCGCCTGCGTTGCGTCGGTATGGAAAAGAGCTCCGACGCTATGGGCGACCCTTGCAAGGCGGGCAATGGGCTGTATGCTGCCTACCTCGCTGTTGGCCATCTGCACCGAAACCATGACGGTGTCGGAATCCATAGATTCTTGCAAATCTTGTTCACGGATGAACCCACGGGCATCAGGAGCCAGATAGGTAACGCGCCAACCCATTTGCTCGAGCTTTTTGGCAGGAACAAGCACCGCCTCGTGCTCGATCGCCGTGGTGATGAAATGCGGGACGAACTCGTCCTCGCGCAGACCGCGCGAACGGCGCAAGCTATCGGCATAAGCCGTCGCCACGCCCAACAAGGCCGTGTTATCGGATTCCGTAGCCCCCGAGGTGAAGATGATCTCGTTGGGACGCGAGGCATTCAGATCGGCAGCGATCGATCGACGAGCATGTTCCATCGCTTCGAATGCGGCGCGACCAGGTGCATGCAGTGAATTTGCATTGCCGCCAACGACGATGTTGACGCGCCCGGGCACCATATACGGAGCCATAGCCGAAGCAGCCTCCTCGCAAAGCGGCGCGGTTGCCGCCCAGTCTAGGTAAACGTAGTCGTCAGGTACCTGAATAGCCATTATGCAAGCGCCTTCTCACGCGCATCGTCTGCAACCTGCTTGATCTCATGTATCGCAGCCGCCATATCATCGGCACCGAAAACCGCGCTGCCGCACACCAGCACATCGGCGCCCGCCGAAGCGACGCGGGCCGCGGTTTTCATCCCGATACCGCCATCGACCTGCACCAAAAGCTTGTCGTTGCCAGCGGCGCGCGCCATTTGCACCACTTCGGCAACTTTATCCTCTGAGCCTTCAATGTAGCTTTGCCCCGAAAATCCCGGCTCGACGCTCATGATAAGAACCATGTCCAAATCGGCGATGACGGGAGCCAGTACCGAAACCGGCGTCTTGGGTTTCACGGAAAGCGCAGCTTTGATACCGGCCTCGTGGATGATTCGCACAGCCTCCTTCATACCCGCCTCGTCAAGAGGCTCGGCATGAACAGTAATCGAGTCGCATCCGGCTTTGGTAAACCACGCAAGCTGCTCGAGAGGGTTGGATATCATCAAATGGACGTCCAACGGAAGCTCGGCGATGGCTTTCAGCTGTTTGATGATGGGAACGCCCATGGTAAGATTGGGCACGAAATGACCATCCATGACATCGACGTGAATAACCTGAGCGCCGCCTTCGGTTATGGCGCGAATATCATCGCCCAAAGCGAGGAAATTCGCCGAGAGGATGGACGGGGCGATTTTAACCGGCTCGAACATTAAAGCTCCTAGTAGAATCGTTATTATCGAATCAGCTAAGTTGCTATTCTACTTCACCTGCAGGCAACGGAGGTCAGCGGCGTGCATTACTTCTTCTACTCCACACCCCACGGCCCCATCACCATCGCGGCGAATAGCACCGGCGTGACAGCGGTTTTGTTCGGCAGGCATCGTCTCGAAGGTTCGAACAAGCCCACGGCTCTCACCAACAAGGCCGCGACGCAGATACAGGAATACTTCGCAGGAAAGCGTTTCGCCTTCGACCTGCCGCTTGATCAAAACGGCAGCGCCTTTCAGAAAAGCGTCTGGCAGCAGGTGGCGGCTATACCGTACGGATCAACCTGCACCGCCGCCGACATCGCTCGCATGATCGGCCATGCGAGCTCTCATCGATCGGTCGGGGCAGCTTTGGCAGCGAATCACATAGCCATCCTGGTTCCCGAGCATCGCGTCGTCACCGCCTCGGGAAAGGCAATCGGCACCGGACACGACGCTTTGGTACGCAACGGCCTTTTGACTTTCGAACGTCGGACGCTATCCTAAAAAACGACGCATCCGACGCGGCGAATATTCGAATTAGTAGAACTCGGGCTTGAGAGAGCGCTCGAAAAGCTTTTCGGCCACTTTTTCAGCAGGAACTGCATCCCAAACGATTGCATGCACGGCATCGGCGATCGGCAACTCAACCTCATAACGATCGGACAAAACCCTCAAGGTCTTGCAGGCAAGAGCGCCTTCGGCAACCATGTGCGTCTCGGCTTCGAACTGCGCCACGGTCTCGCCTTTGGCGAGACGCTCGCCAAAACGACGATTGCGCGAATGCTGCGAGGTGCACGTTACGATAAGATCCCCCGCGCCCGCAAGGCCAAGGCATGTCATGGGGTCGCCGCCCGCTTTGGCAACCAAACGCCCCATTTCAGCCAGGCCACGCGTCATCAACATGGCGGCGGTATTGTCGCCATAGCCCAAACCGTACGAAAGACCCACGGCGATGGCGATGACATTCTTGAAAGCCGCGCACAACTCCACCCCCGTCACATCGGTTGATGTGTACACGCGGAAAGCCGAGGACGCAAACACGTCGCGGAAAAGTTCCGCGGTCTCTTTAAAAGAGCTTGCAACAACCGTCGCGGAAGGCACGCTGTGGATAACTTCCTCGGCATGCGTCGGACCGCAAAGCGCAGCAAGCCGATCTTTATTGCCCAGCTCGTCTTCAAATACCTCGACGGGAAGCATGCCAGTGATGTCCTCAACGCCCTTCGAAAGAATGACGATGGGAAAATCGTCATCCACCAAACCGGAAAAAGCACGCGCCGTGCCGCGCATGAGCTTGGAAGGAGTAACGACAACGGCAGCATTCGCGCGCGCGAGCGCATCATGCAACGAAGTGGTGGCCACAACGTCGTTGTTCAGCGTCCATTCGCTTAGATAATCGGGGTTTTTGTGCTCGGCATTGATTGCACGGGCAACTTCGCCGCGGCGAGCCCACAAGCTCACGTTATTCCCATTGCCAGCAACCAAGTTGGCAACGGCAGTGCCCCACGAACCAGCGCCGATGACAGCGACCTTCATCTACTTGTCCCCTTTCGAACCGATGCGCGACTCCGTACCTGCACGCAAGCGCGCGATGTTTCCGCGATGCGCCCAAACAACGATCAGCGCAGCCGCGGTGCAAAGCACCACCGCCGGCCAAGCGCCCCAAAACTTGACCAGTGCGAAAACCGGGCAAGCAAGAGCCGCGGCAAGCGAACCGACCGAAACGTATTTCGTAGCGACGACGAGCACTGCAAAGATCGCAAGCTCGGCGATTGCGATAGCGGGACCGAACGTCACGAACATGCAGCCCACGGCAACTGCGATGCCCTTTCCGCCCTTAAAACCAAGCCAAGGGCTGAAAACATGCCCGACGATGCAGCCGAAAAACGCCGCGGTCGAAAGCACGTCGTAGGACAGCTGATGAAAGCCCCCATAAGGCAGGACGAAGCTTGCAACCAAAAGCGACACGAGCAAACCTGAAACGATGCCCTTGCCGAAATCGAGCACGAACACCGCGCCACCGCCTACCTTGCCCATGGTGCGAATGGCGTTGGTGGTGCCGATGTTGCCGCTACCATGCTCGCGCACATCGGTATGGTAGAAGACACGCGAGATGATGACGCCCCAAGGAATAGATCCCAGCAAAAACGAAAGCAAAAGAACGGCGCCGAAAACAGCTCTTTCAGTCAAGGCTTAATCCTTCTTCTTGAACTTGAAGCGAATGGGAGTACCGGACAGGTCGAATTTACTCCGCAAACGGTTTTCCAAGTAACGCTCGAAATTGGGCTCGATGAGGTCGGGGCGATTCACGAAAAGCGTGAACACCGGAGGACATTGGCCTGTTTGCGTCATGTATTTCATGCGCAGCACCGCCTTGCCTTTGGTAACGGTATGCCCGAATTCGCGAATATCTTGCAACCAGACATTCAGCTGGTTGGTGGGAATCGTTTTCGTGAAGTTCGCATAAGCCTGGTCGATGGTGTCCCAGATTTTCACCACGCTCTTGCCGGTAAGGGCCGACACCGCGATGACCGGCGCGTATTTGACGTGGATGAGCTTCTCCTCAACCTCTTCGCGTACTTCCATCTTGCGCTCGGTGTCGACGACATCCCACTTGTTCAAAACGATGACCATGGCGCAACCGCGTTCGGCTGCAAAACCTGCAACGCGCTGGTCCTGATCGGTGACGCCCAACGTTCCGTCGATCACGAGCAACGCGACGTCGGCGCGGTCGATAGCACGCATGGCGCGTACGAACCCGTAATATTCGACATCCTCGTTGATTTGGCTTTTGCGACGCAAGCCGGCGGTGTCGACGATGGTGTAGCGCTTGCCGTCGTGCTCCACCACGGTATCGATGGCATCGCGCGTTGTTCCCGCGACGTTCGAGACGATGGAGCGATCATTGTTGGTGAGCTTATTGGTAAGCGACGACTTGCCGGCATTGGGGCGACCGATGATGGCCACGTTGATGCCAGACTCATCCTCTTCCTCGTCTTGATGCGGATAACCCTGCGCACGCAAGGCCTCCACCACGGCATCGAGCAAATCCCCCGTGCCGTTGCCGTGCAGCGACGAGACAGGCCACGGATCGCCTAGACCAAGCTGATAAAACTCCCATACCTCATGCATTTTCTCGGGGTTGTCCATCTTGTTGACCACGGCGAAAACAGGCTTGGAGTTGCGACGCAGCATGCGGGCAACCTCCTCGTCGTCGGCATTTATTCCGGTGCGTCCATCCACTATCAAGATGATGACATCGGCTTCATTTGCCGCAGTGAATGCTTGATGGGTGATGGATGCCTGAAACTCGTCATCATCGCCCATCTCAATGCCGCCGGTGTCGACCAACGCAAAGCGCACGCCGTTCCATTCGGTTTCATGATAGGAGCGATCGCGCGTGACGCCGCGCATCTCATGCACGATGGCGTCGTCGGCCTGGGCGATACGGTTTACGAACGTTGATTTTCCGACGTTGGGGCGACCAACGACGGCGACCAAGGGCAGACTCATGAAGAGCCTCCTCTCTTTGCTCTATTCTGATTGCGAGGCGCTATCGAAGCGCCAGCTCGGCGATTTGCTTTAAATATTCGATCGGGGTACAGGATATCACGGCGATGGGCACGCCAGCCGCCTTCTCCATATCCTCCAAACGCATACCATCAAGCATAACGCCATCGTCGTTGAAAACCACTTCTTGTATGCCGTACAGGACGCGGTGAGGGTCCGCTTCGTCTCCCTTAAGACGAGCGGAAATAGCGCGGGAGACGTCTCCGCCCACAAGCAAACCGGTAACGTTCACGTTGCCGCCGAAATATTCGTTCTTGACATAAAAGGGCACCAGACGGCCCGAAAGCGGGCCTGCGGCTATCAGCCGATCAAGAAAATCCCGCTGAGCTTCACCGGCGACCAGGCAAAAGATGGTATTCGCGGCCTCGAGGGCACGCGCGCATTCTTGAACAACACCCTCTCCCACGGCTCTATACCAATCATCAACCGTCGAGCGGATGATGCCTATGCCATCCTCGAAGAGCTCGAATTCGCCATAGGTCGAGGCATCGGGCAGGTTGTCGATGATTCGACCATGATAAGCGTTGCTGTAGAACTCATCAGCTGGATAAACCCAAGGGTTGCCACGCTCGGCAAGCGCCCGACGACGAAACGGCTCCACGTCGTCGAGCACGCGCTGAGAAGCACCCGGGTCGTTGAAACTACGCTCGAAACGAGTTTGGTACTTGGTGTAGCCCAGCGGCACGATGCCGATACTCAGGATTCCTGGGCGGGCATAAGCCCAGTCAAGGGTCTCGACAAGATACTTTCCATCGTTCTCACCTGGCACCAAGACGATCTGAGCATGAGCTTCGATGCCGGCATCGAGCAGGCGATCGAACGCCGCCAGCCCATGAGCGGCATTGCGGCCGATGAGCCTGCGTCGCACCTCGGGATTGAAGACCTGCAAAGAAACATGAAGCGGTGTTATACGCTGTTCTATTATGCGCGCCTCGTCCTCGGGTCTCAGGTTGGTAAGCGTCACGAAAGTGCCGACCAGAAAACTCAAGCGAAAATCGTCGTCGCGCAGCGTGAGCGAAGGACGCAGCCCCTTGGGAAGCTGCCGCATGAAACAGAATGTGCAAGCATTTCGGCACTGGATAACGCCGTCGAACACCAATCCCGAAAATTCGATGCCCCAATCCTCGCCGTAATCGCGATAAAGGTCGACTTCGCCTTGCTCGCCATCGGTATCGATGTAGGTAAGCGTCACCTCGTCGTCGGAAGCGAACCAACGCCAATCGATCACGTCACGCAGCGGATGGCCATCAACCGCCAAGATCTTGCAGCCCGAAGTGAATCCGGCATCGTCAGCGGGAGATTCGGGCTCGACCGATTCGATCACGGCCTCGCAATAAGGCTGCGCGGGCGCTTCGTCTTCTGCCGCTTTCTCGATGTCGTGCGAGGGGTAGCTCGGGTGCTTTTTCGGCTGGTCGCGGATTTCGATATTGGTCACAAGCGCTCCAACTTCTCGACGACCGTCGCGATTTGCACCTCCGGGGTCGAAGCTCCAGCGGTAACACCCACAACCTCGCAGTCGGCAAACCACAGAGGGTCGATTTCGTCGGGCGACTCGATGTGATACGTACGCGCGCACGCCGCTTTGCAAATGCTTGCGAGACGCGTGGTATTAGACGAGTTGCGCCCACCGATCACCACCACCGCATCAACTCTACCGGCCAAATCGACCGCAGCCTCTTGACGCTGGCTCGTTGCCGTGCAGATGGTGTTCTTCACATCGGGATTTATCCCCTGCTTACGTAAAGCGGCGACTATGGCATCGAGCGCGTTGCGCTGCTGGGTGGTCTGAACCACGATGCCCACGGGGTCGTACACGTCGTCGGGCAGATCAGCCGGCGCGGCCGCCACGATGACACGAGCGTCGGCCTCATTTGCACGCGCCGTCAAGCCTTCCACTTCGGGATGCCCCTCTTCGCCGACCACGATCACGCAGCCGTATTTGCTCGCAAGCATGAAGGCGGCTTTTTGAGCTGCCGCGACAAAGGGGCACGTGGCGTCGAGCACCTTGTCTGTTTTCGCCTCGACATCACGCATGACCTGCGGTGTTACGCCATGGCTGCGAATAATCACCGTCTCGCCCGGCGAGATCTCACCGACCGAAGAGATCTCGTCGACGCCCGCGCTGGCAAGTTCGCGCACCACTAAAGGATTATGAATCAGCGGCCCTAGCGTATGAGCCTTCTCACTTGACTCGGCGGCTTTCAAAGCTATGTCGAGCGCGCGCTGCACGCCATAGCAAGCACCGGCGTACTTGGCTTTGATTACTTTCATGAGAAATCCTCTCGAGCACCGATCCAGCCCGACCCGCCCTGGCCGATGTCAGCGCTCCTTCTTGTCGACGGTCGCCGCTAGATCACGGCTTGCGTGGCGCGGTATCTCATGCTCGGCGAACACCGCACGATAATCCTTTCCATCAGGGAACAAGGCCTTCATATCGACATGCTCTGGAGCCTTCTCTTGGCTCAAAGCAAAGCATTCGCGCATGGCATACCACATGCAACCGTCAAGCTTGTCCTGCTTGTCAAGGAAGTCGAAATCCTCGAGCATGATAGGCTCGCCGAATTCGCAAGTTACTTTCGGGAAGCGCACGCGCTCGCCCTTGCGCTTGATGTCTTCGGCATGGCGCACGGTCATTGGAAGGATAGGCGCGCGGCCCATACGCGCTATAAGCGCAGCGCCGCCGTGTATCTCGGGAACCTTCGAGCCCTTGCCACGGCGCGTCCCCTCGGGCAGGATGCAGATGACCTCGTTGTTCTTGAGCATGCGCGCCGCACGCTTGATGGCGGTACGGTCGGCGGTATCCCGTTTGATGGGAAACACGCCCAGATGGGAAAGCAGCCATCCGAAGACATACGGCTTCCCATCGAAAAGCGTGTTCCGCGCGATGAACCGGGGCCACATCGTCGGACGCACCGACAGATACATGAACACCACGTCAAGAAAAGACGTATGGTTGGCCACTACGACCACACCCGATTTGCCTTTGAATGCGCTAAGGTTCTCGCGTCCGTCGACACGATAGCGAAACAGCACTTTGAAGATAGCGCCGACAAGCCCGACGATAATGGAAGCGAAGACACGCGAGATATGACGCTCCGAAGAATCGCCACCAAAAGGCATGTCCCAACATTTCTCATAACCGCGCGCTGCGTTCTTTTCGGCGGATTCCTTCTCCCCCATGCCAAACCACCCGACTACTTGCACGCAGCGGCAAGCGCGCAGATCTTCTCGATAACTTGCTCGATGGTCAATTCGGAAGAATCGAGCATAACGGCATCGTCGGCCGGAACAAGCGGCGAAGAAGCCCTCGAAGAATCCGCCTCGTCGCGAGCCACGATATCAGCCAAGACTTCCTCGTAGTTCGTGGACCCAACACCGCGCTCCGCATTTTGCACGACACGACGACGGGCACGTTCCTCAGCCGAAGCGAACAAGAACACCTTGAGCTTAGCGTCGGGGAATACCACGGTTCCGATATCGCGCCCCTCTACCACATAATCGCCGCCGTTGCCTATGCGCTGCTGCTGAGCGACAAGCGCCTCACGCACGACAGGCTGCTTCGAAACCTGGCTCACCGCGCGATCAACTTCGGCCGTGCGGATAGCGCGCGTCACGTCGACGCCACCCATCAACACGCCCGCAGGCGAAGGGTTGCCCGCCTCGTAAACGAACTCGATATGGTAGTCGTTGGCAACACGACCAAGCGCCGCGGCGTCATCGAAGGCCACACCGTTTTCGATTGCCTGCCATGCGATAGCGCGATACATAGCGCCGGTGTCGAGGCAGGTAAAGCCCAAACGACGGGCAACCTCCTTGGAAACAGTGGACTTTCCGGCCCCCGCAGGACCATCGATAGCGATAATCATCGAACCAACCTCTCGATATCTTGAAGAAAACTCGGATAGCTTACATCAACGCAGTCGAAATCGCGCACACCGATGGGCTTGTTTCCCGTAAGACCCACAAGCGACCAGGTCATAGCCAAGCGATGATCCCCCAGCGAATCGAACACGATGCCATCGGGAACCTCGAGGTCGGGGTTGCCTTCAACAAACAAATCGTCGCCTTCGATCCACGAATCGACCCCGAGCATCTGAAGACCCTCTTGCATCGCCGTCAAACGATCGGTCTCCTTCGCACGGAGCTCGCCCGCATCGCGAAACACCGTGACGCCATGGGCAAATGCGGCGACCAGGGCAAGTACGGGCACCTCGTCAACCAAACTCGCGATCTTCGACCCGGGGATCTCGCAACCGCGAAGCTTACCCGAATAGCTCGCCGACATGATCCCATAGGGCTCTTTGCCCGAAGACCCCGTGCGACGCACCTCGATGTCGGCGCCCATGCGCTCAAGCGTGCGGAAAAAGCCCGTACGGGCGGTGTTCAAACTCACATTTTCTATCTGTATGGCGCTTCCCCGCTTCAAGAGCGCGGCGCATACAAGGAACGCCGCAGATGACGGATCACCGGGAACACGCACTTCGCAGCCCTTCATCTGGGCAGGCCCCGTCACGCTTGCGCTGCGTTCCGCCGCGGTAGTCTCGACACCGTATTCGGGCAGCATGAGCTCGGTATGATTGCGCGAGGTCGAAGGCTCGACCAACGTTGTGGTGCCATTGGCGTAAATGCCCGCCAGCAAAACGGCAGTTTTCAATTGGGCGGACGCCATAGGCGCATCATAGGTGATCGCATTCAGATTGCGCGTGCCATGCTCGGTTATCGGAAGAGTCTCAGCACCCGCCGGATCGAAATGCACACCCATCTTCATAAGCGGTGCCGTGATGCGACGCATCGGGCGGCGCGAAAGCGATTCATCGCCCTCCAAACGCACCTCGATATCCCAGGGCGCCAAAATACCCATCAGCAGGCGCGCCGTGGTGCCGGAATTTCCACAATAAATGGGACCGTCGGGCTGCTTTGGGCCTTTCACACCCCAGCCAACCACTCCACCGGAAAGACTACCGTCGGATTGCTTTTCAAGCGAAACCTGCGCACCCAGTTTCTGAACAGCGGCAATCGATGCACGAACATCGCTCGAGTCGAGAACGCCCAACAAGCGCGACGAACCTTCGGCCATAGCCGAAAACAAAACAGCGCGATGCGAGATGCTCTTGTCACCAGGAACGCTGCACGAACCCAAAAGCGGCCCCGCCAGAGGGCTTATGTGTGTCACTTCGTCATTCGACATGAGTATGCTCCTTTGGTGAAAGCGGACTAAACGACACCGAGAATCCGGCGTTTATCAACTCGAGCGAGAGCTTGCCGATATCGCCTTCGTCGGTAAGCAACATGTTCAGCACAGCGCTGTTTTCCGTCAAGTGGTCGATCTCGATCGATTGAATGTTGCATCCCATATTGCTGGCAATCGTGGTTACCTCGGCAACAACGCCATTGCGCTGCGAAATGGGGATGCGCACCTCTATCAAGCGTTCGGATGAGGGCACCCATGCCGCAGGCAGCGAGCGACGTGCCTCGGCCGCCTGGCCAAGCAATCGCTCCATGCCGGCGCGATCTCCTCCACGCAAAGCCTCTGCAAACGACTGCAGAATCGAGCACATGCCGTCGATGCCGGAAAGCACTTCGTTTGCGTTGTCGAATTCGATGCCCGTCCATAAGTCGGCGGAGCCCGCCGCAATGCGCGTCGTGTCCTTGAAGCCTCCTGCCGCAAGGCGCATGATGTTCTTCTGCTCGTCAGCGGCATTATCCGCAAGCGTCACCAGCGACGATGCCACCAGGTGCGGAACATGGCTCACCACCGCAACCGCGCGATCATGCTGCTCGCGTGGAATCGAGATCATGCGCGCGCCAAGGCCGGTAACGAACTCGTGCAGATGTTGTATGTCGTCACCGTCGGTCCGCTCGTTGGGACACAAGATCCAATATGCACCCTGGAACATGTCGGCACGACACCCATCGATGCCGTTTTTCTCAGACCCGCACATCGGATGTCCGGGAACATAGCGCGAAGGATCGGAGAGCGACTCGTTCGCGATGCCGCAAATGCGCGTCTTCGTAGAAGCGGTGTCGGTAATAAGCCCCGCATAGCCCCATTGCTCAAGCCGCTCGAAATAGTACCCCGCAACGTCAACAGGCGTTGCGATCATCACGAGATCGCAACCACCGATGACGAAAGCACGCAGCGCATCATCATCGGGCTTCACAGCGAAATCGACCATGCCCTTTTCAAGCGCGATCTCGAGAGTGCGCTCGTCGGTATCGACACCGAAGATGCGCACATCAGGCCACACGGCACGCAAAGCGCTTGCACATGATGAGCCGATAAGACCCAGGCCCACTATCGCTACACGCGAGAACGGACATGTTTTGCTTGCATTCTCTTCCGATAAACTCATTTGGAGAACCTCTCATGCTAGGGCGCCTTCGCTTTGCTTCGGCGCTTCGATCATTCTAGCATCGAGCAGCGAGGATCCGTTACTCGATGGCGGCTCTGAGGGCAGCAACCTCGGAATCATCGAGAACGCGCCATTTCCCACGCCCAAGATCTCCCAAGCCGATCGGCCCGAACATATCACGGTGAAGCGCCACAACAGGATGGCCGATAGCCGCGAACATGCGCTTCACCTGGTGGTATCGCCCTTCGCGAATACTGATTCGCACATACGAGCGCGCCCGGGAGCGCTCTTTAATGATCTCAGCGTATACGCGCGAGCCGCCACGAGCGACCTGCGAGGGCATCACCAGCACATGCGCAGCATGCGCTGCTTCATCGCCCTGTAAAATAGCAACCTCGGCAGGCTGCGTAGGGCCATCATCGAGATCGATTCCGTAACGCAGCTGGTCGAGTTCTTTCTCCGTCGGCTTCCCTTCGACGCAAGCGATGTAGACCTTCTTCACATGATGGCGCGGATGCAAAAGCCCGTTGCCTAGATCGCCATCAGTCGAGAAAAGAAGAACGCCCGTCGTATCGGTATCCAAACGTCCGATTGGAAAAAGCCCTGGATATCGGCTTATGGGCGCCAAATCGGCAACACAAGGGCGCTCGAGCTGATCATGCATGGTGGTTATCACGCCCGCAGGCTTGTGAAGCACGAGCGTGATGCTCCCATCGCTGAGATGTATCTCCATGCCATCAACCGCAACAACGTCGACAAGCGGATCAACCTTGCTACCGAGTTCGGTTACCACCCGCCCGTTCACGGTAACACGACCCGCAGTCATAAGATTCTCGGAACCACGACGCGACGCAGCTCCCGCACGCGCCAAAAACTTTTGCAAGCGCATGGGAACGATGCGCTCGCCATTTTGCGAAACTTCAGGAGAGTCCTGGCTTCCCGCCGCTTTTCCTACTGTTTGAGTATCTTCGATTTTCGCCATGCTCACTCGTTGTCCGTATCGAAAACCAAGCTGTCGAAATCAATCTTCTCCACCACGCCGAAAGGAGAAGGCACCTCGAGCGCCGCCTCTTCGTCATCGACGGCAGTCGGAGCGCTTTCGTCCCCAGTCTCGTTGGCGGCAGCCGTTGCACCCAAACGCTCGCGAATCAGCCGCGCCGTATTCTCGTCGGGAGCGAAATCATCGAGCTCCGGCAAATCCTTCGGCGAGCTCAAGCCGAATTTCTCAAGAAACGCCGTCGTCGTTGCATAAAGCGTCGGGTTACCCGGCGCATCGGAGTTCCCCGCTTCGCGAACAAGGCCACGATCAACCAAAGTAGAGACGACGCTATCGGAATTAACGCCGCGAATAGCAGCGATCTGGGCGCGCGTCATCGGCTGCCCGTAGGCGATGATGGCGAGCACCTCCAAAGCAGCCTGCGACATTTTGCGCGTGTCCCACGAAAGCACGTATTTCTCTAGCAGCTTGTCGTAATCGGGATGCGTGTACAAACGCCACCCACCTGCGATCTCGACAAGACGGATCCCCGCCCCGGCGCCATCCAAACGTTCGCGAAGCGCTTCGAGGCCCGCCAAAGCACAAGCGGGATCGCATTCGAGCATCTCAGCCAAAGTAATGGTGTTGACAGGTTCACTAGACACGAACAGCAGCGCCTCGATCGCACTTGGCAGCTGATCTTTTTCCAACCCCTCGAACATCTTATCCCTTCAAAATCAAGCTTCCGCGCCAACGGAAGTCAAAGCGTCGTCGCCGGTAAGGTCGAGCTCTCCCGACCCTTCGATATAGTCGATCAAGATATCGCCGAAAGCCTCGTCCTGCCTAAGATGCACCATTTGGCGCTTATATAGCTCAAGCAACGCCAAGAAGGAAACCACCACGATAGGCGTCGGCGTATCGTCGGCTACAAGCTCCGAGAAACGCAGGTGCTTCTTCGTTTCGAGCTTCTTATGCAGCGCACGGACATGCACTTCCACAGGAATTGGTTTTTGTGCGATATGATCGGACTCCAAAAGAACAATATCGCGTCGGGCGAAGGCTCCCGCAGCCAAAAAGGCCAGGCTTTCGAGCGAAACACCACGCAAAAAGTCGGGCATCATCTTGGAGTAACGCTCGGGCGGGCCGAACGTGCGCGCATGCATGCGCGCTTGCATCTGCGCACAGGATGCAAGCATGTTCGCAGCGTTTTTGTACTTCTTGTAATCGATCAGCTTCGCTATAAGCATGTCGCGAGCTTCGTTTGGCGTGAGCTCGGCTATCTCCTCGTCAGTCTCATCACGCTCGACGGGGATAAGGCTCTGCGCCTTGATCTCGAGCAAAGTCGAAGCCACCAAAAGGAAATCGCTGGCGACATCGAGGTCGAGAGCATTCATTTTCGCAATTTCTTCGAGATATTGATTCACTATCTCGTTGACCGAGATGGCGCCGATATCCACACGCTGCCTGCTTACCAAATACAGCAACAAGTCGAAAGGGCCCTCGAAGCTTTCCGTTCTTACGCGATACGACATAGGCACTACCCCATGTACGGAAACAAAAGCCCGTAAACATTGCCCGCGGTAATGTTTAAATACCAGCTAAACGGATCGACGTGCAGAAATTGCGGCAAAAGGATAACCACGATCATGAAAACCGGAAATGCATATTGCTGCACCTTGTAATACTGGGGCAGGTACTTTTCGGGCAAAAAGAATGCGAAAATCGACGAACCGTCGAGCGGCGGTATGGGAAGAAGATTGAAAAACATCAGATACAAATTGATGAGCGCGAACAGCGGCAAAAAGCACAGAAAGAAATAGCGGAATATCTCGCTTGCGTATATCCATTGAACAACCGGTGCGAAGCTGAACAGCAGCCATCCGACAAGCGCCGCGAAAAGCGCCATGAGCAAATTGGCCAAGGGGCCCGCGAGGCCCACGATCAAATCCCCTTTGCGGGGGTCTTTGAAATATCGCGGGTTATAAGGAACCGGCTTCGCATAACCGAAAACAGGCATGTTCATAGCCATCAAAACGAGAGGAAGGATAACCGTGCCAAAGGGATCGATATGACGCAAGGGGTTAAAGGACAAGCGCCCCGCCCCTTTTGCCGTTTGATCGCCTAATTTATAAGCCGCAAAAGCATGGCTCGCCTCATGCACCACGATGGCGGGAACAAAGCTCAATACCGAGCAAATCAGGTATGCGAGGTATGATGCAGACATATCTCTCCCAAAATCGAATATACGCAAACGGCCTGGTACAAACTGCACCAGGCCGCCAAAATCATCACAAGACAAGACCTTATTTGAAGAAGCCTTCGTAATTATGCATCTTCAATTGGCTTTCAACCTTAGTCATAGTGTCAAGCGCAACGCCGATCATGATAAGGATCGACGTGCCGCCAAACGCCTGAATCAGCTGATTGCCCGTAAAGAAGAACAAAATCGACGGTACGACAGCAATCAAGGCAATGAATATACCACCCGGAAGAGTAACGCGACGAAGCACGTTGTGGATATACTCGACCGTAGCCTTGCCCGGACGAATGCCAGGGATAAAGCCACCTTGCTTCTGCAGATTCTCAGCCGTCTGCTGCGGATCGAAAACCATCGACGTATAGAAATACGCGAAGAAGACGATCAGAACAGCGGTGAGGATCCAGTTAACCCAACCGGTGGAAATAGCATTTGCCACCACAGTGAGCCATTCGACGTTGAACAACGCCGCAAGCTGAGCCGGGAAATAAATCAGGCAGCTTGCGAAGATAATCGGAATAACGCCAGCGGCATTCACCTTGAAGGGGATGTAAGTAGACTGGCCACCCATCATCTTACGGCCCTGAACGCGCTTAGCGTAGTTAACAGGGATACGACGCTGAGCACGCTCGAAGAAGATGATCAACGGGATGCAGACCAAGACCACGACGACGATGAGAACCGTGAGCGCGATGCCCATGCCCTGATTGTCCATCGAGGTGATAGACGAATACAAAGCTGCAGGAACGCGAGAGACAATGCTCACGAAGATAATCAAGGACATGCCATTGCCGACGCCGCGCTGGGTGATGAGCTCGCCCATCCACATGATAAGAGCTGTGCCGGCAACCAAAGTGAACACCACGACGATGCAGGTAAGCGCATAAGGGACTTGATCGCTGAAGTGCACACCGTAAGCATCCGACTGGAAAAGAAGCAAATAGCCGATAGCATTAATCAAGCCCAGACCAAGCGTAAGCCAACGAGTAACCTGGGTGATCTTGCGACGCCCCGACTCGCCTTCACGCGCCCATCGACCAACCGCCGGGATAACGCCCTGCATCAGCTGCATGATGATCGATGCAGTGATGTAGGGCATGATTCCAAGCGAGAACACCGAGAAATTCGACAATGCGCCACCAGTGAAAAGGTCGAGCATCGTCATGGAAACCTGGTTGCTCGAAGCCATGAACGCATCGGCCAGAGCACGGAACGGGATTCCCGGAACAGGCAGGTACGCGCCAACGCGATAAAGCGCCAAGATACCGAGCGTGAAGAGAATCTTCTTACGCAGCTCGGGCACTTTGAATGCGTCAACAAATGCACTTAGCAAGGCTGTTCAACCTTTCCGCCGACAGCTTCGATCTTGGCCTGAGCCGTAGCAGAGACCTTGTCAACCTTAACGGTGAGAGCCTTGGTCAAATCGCCATCGCCGAGAACCTTAACCAAAGCATCCTCATGCTTGATGATGCCCTTTGCCTTCAGGCTTGCGCCGTCGACGACCTCGCCAGCCTCGAATTTCTCTTCCAGACGGCCAACATTGACAGGCAGATACTCAATACGGTTGAAGTTCTTGAAGCCGGGGAGCTTGGGGAGACGACGAGCAAGCGGCGTCTGACCACCCTCGAAGCCCGCCTTCTTGCCGCCACCGGAGCGCGACTTCTGACCGTTCATACCACGGCCAGCGGTCTTGCCCTGGCCTGCTGCGTGGCCGCGACCAACGCGCTTGCGGTTTTTACGGGAGCCCTCTGCGGGCTGCAGATCCTTCAATTCCATATGTGAAACTCCTTTTTCACGCTTGCGGATGGCAAGCCATCCGTGCTGGCAGCTCGCCGCCAGCCAACTTCCAATGCGCCGCTAAATGCGACAAGACAGAATAATAGCATGAACGGCCCGAAGACCGTTCATGCTTATTACCTAAAAAGGATGACTCTATTTAATCTCTTCAACTTCAACAAGATGCTTGATTTTGAAGAGCATGCCGCGAACAGATTCGTTATCAACCTGCTCGACAGTCTTGCCGATATGGCCAAGACCGAGAGCCTTCAGCGTTTTACCCTGATCGGCCTTACGACCAATAGCGCTTTTAACCTGCGTGACACGCAGAGTCTTCTTTGCGTCAGACATTACTTGGTCTCCTTTCGACCGAAGATCTGGTCGACGGTAACGCCGCGACGAGCAGCAACCTCTTCGGCGGTCTGCATTTCGCGAAGACCCTCGGCGGTTGCCTTGACAACGTTGAGCGCGTTGTTGGTGCCCAGCTCCTTGGTGATGACATCGGTGACACCGGCAAGCTCGAGCACTGCACGAACAGCGCTGCCTGCCATAACGCCGGTACCAGGAAGAGCCGGCTTGATCAGAACACGACCAGCACCGAACTCGCCGATGATGTCGTGAGGAACGGTCTTGGAGCCCTCGACATCCTTGGACTCGACCAGAGGAACACTGAACATGTTCTTCTTGGCATCCTCGACACCCTTCTGGATTGCGTTGGGAACCTCTTTGGACTTGCCCATGCCCACACCCACGCGACCATTGCCGTCACCGACAACGACCAATGCGGAGAGAGCCATGCGACGACCGCCCTTGACTACCTTCGAAACGCGGCTAATGGAAACAACGCGTTCCTGGAGCTCAGGTACTCCTGCTTCTTCATGTTGTTTACGAGGCATATCTTAAGCTCCTTCTAGAATTTCAAGCCTGCTTCGCGGGCGCCCTCGGCAACTGCCTTGACGCGACCGTGATACAGGTTGCCGCCGCGGTCGAAAACAACCTCGGAAATACCGGCTTCGATGGCCTTCTTACCGATGATCTCGCCCAGGGCAGCAGCGCCCTCGACGGTGCCGCCCTTCTTGCCGGTAGCCTTGAACTCGGCACCGAGCGTAGAAGCGCCGCAAATGGTGGTATGAGCAACGTCGTCGATTACCTGAGCGTAAACGTTGTTGTTGCTACGGGTGACGCAAAGACGGGGGCGTGCTGCGGTGCCGGAAATCTTGCCGCGAACGCGACGATGGCGACGAGCAAGACCGCTTTGCCTTTTCTTCAAATTAGCGTTCATTGAACTAATCCCTTCAATCTCTCAATCCGTAAAGCGGGACTACTCGCCCTTAGCAGCCTTGCCAAGCTTGCGACGGACATACTCGCCCTCGTAGCGAATACCCTTGCCCTTGTAAGGCTCGGGCTTGCGCCACTTGCGGATATCCGCAGCTACCTGGCCAACCTGCTCTTTGCTCGGACCAGAGACAACGATTTCGGTCTGGCTGGGAACCTCGAACTTGATGTTCTCAGGAGCCTTGACGATAACCGGATGGGAGAAGCCAAGCTGAAGCTCAAGGTCTGAACCCTTAAGCGCAGCACGATAGCCAACGCCGACAAGCACGAGCTTCTTGGAGAAGCCCTTCTCGCAACCCTCGATCATGTTGTGGATAAGGGTGCGAACCAAGCCGTGATAGCACTTGGCATCATGGCTGTCGTCGGGACGCTCGACCGTGATGGTGTCGCCCTCTTGCTTGATGATCATGATCGAAGGGAACGTGCGTACAAGCTCGCCCTTGGGGCCCTTAACGTCAACCGTGGTGCCGTCGATCTTAACCTCGACGTTAGCAGGAACGGTGATGGGCTGTTTGCCGATACGAGACATACTAAACCTCTTCCTTTCCTACCAGATATAAGCGATGACCTCGCCGCCGATACCCTTTTTGCGGGCATCGCGGTCAGCCATAACGCCTTGGCTCGTCGAGATGATTGCAGTACCCAAGCCACCGAGAACGCGGGGCAGATCTTCCTTGCCAGCAAAAATACGCAAGCCGGGCTTAGAGACGCGCTTGATGCCACGGATGGTCTTGGCTTTCTTGTCGCCGTATTTCAAGGTTATCTCAAGCGTGGCACGCGGCTCGCCTGCAACAACCTCATAAGACTTGATGTAGCCCTCTTCTTGCATGATGCGAGCTACCTCGACAAGTTTCTTGCTCGACGGCATGGATACCGTCTCCTTGCCAGCAGAATTGGCATTACGCACACGCGTAAGCATATCTGCAATGGGGTCGGTCAATGTCATTTCTTTTCTCCTTTAGTCCTTGATGAACCACATCGCTCGGTTCGCGAAAGCCCTTAACCTTCACGCCTAAGCAAGGGCACACCCTCAAACGTGTTAAAAGTCCGTCTTACCAAGAAGACTTCGTCACGCCGGGAAGTTCGCCTTTGTTCGCAAGCTCGCGCAAGCACACGCGGCACAGACCGAACTTGCGGTAGTAAGCACGAGGGCGTCCGCAACGCGTGCAACGGTTGTGCTGACGCGTCGAGAACTTAGCTTCGCGCTTAGCCTTGGCGATCATCGATTTCTTAGCCATGCATTCCTTCTTTCCTTCTGCCCGAGCGACTCATGCGGCATCGCCCGAACCTCTTACAAACAAAACGCTTGCGCGTTTAGTTCTCCTTGAATGGGAAGCCAAATGCGTCCAGAAGAGCGAACGCGGCTTCATCGTTGTCGGCGGTGGTGACGAACGTGATGTCCATGCCACGGGTACGATCGATCTTGTCGTACTCGATTTCAGGGAAGATCAGCTGCTCGGTGATGCCGAGGGAATAATTGCCGCGGCCATCGAAGCTAGTGCGGGAGATACCGCGGAAGTCGCGAACACGCGGCAGAGCGATGGCAAGCAGACGATCCATGAACTCATACATACGGTCGCCACGAAGGGTTACCTTGCAGCCGATTGCCTGACCCTCGCGGATATGGAAGCCAGCGATGGACTTGCGAGCACGGCAAACATAAGGCTGCTGACCGGTAATGGTACGAAGGTCGTTGATAGCCGCATCAAGCTGCTTAGAATCGGATGCAGCGGCGCCAACACCCATGTTCACGACGATTTTCTCGAGCTTGGGAACCTGGTTGATATTCTTGATGCCCAGCTCTTTTTCGAGCTTGGCTACGATTTCGCCCTTGTACTTTTCCTTCAAACGAGGAGCCATGTTTTCTTTTCCTTTCGATGAATTAAACACAGGATTTCCGACCCTGCGTCCCCGAAGCATCGGGGTCATAGTATAGGGGTTAAAGCGAAACCTATCAGGGAATTCGCTTTAACCCCACAACATTTAAGCGATATCTTTGCCACACTTCTTGCAAACGCGAACCTTGCCATCGTCGGTCACGCGATAAGAAACGCGCGTAGGCTGCTTGCACTCGGGGCAAACGAGCATCACGTTGGACACGTGAAGCGGAGCCTCGATAGACGAGATGCCGCCCTGGGGGTTTTGCTGAGTAGGACGCATCGCCTTCTTGTGGATGTTGACCTTCTCCACCACAACGCGATTGCGAGCAGGCAGAGCCTTAATGACCTTGCCCTCTTTGCCCTTGTCCTTGCCGGCGATCACCTTGACGGTATCACCCTTCTTGATTTTCAAACCGCTCATTATGCGAACACCTCCCCTACAGCGTTTCCGGTGCCAAAGACACGATCTTCATGTATTTCTTCTCGCGCAGCTCGCGAGCCACAGGCCCGAAGATACGCGTACCGCGCGGAGTTCCATCGTCGTTGATGAGAACAGCGGCGTTCTGGTCGAACTTGATGTAGCTACCGTCGTTGCGGCGAACTTCCTTCTTCACGCGAACGACGACGCAGCGTACAACATCGCCCTTTTTGACGGCGGCGTTCGGGATAGCTTCCTTGACGCTGCAGATGATGACATCACCAAGGCTTGCGTAACGACGGCCCGTGCCGCCAAGCACCTTGATGCACTGCACCTTGCGGGCGCCGGAGTTATCGGCCACCTGGAGCATGGTTTGCACCTGAATCATTGCTTCTACCTATCTTTCAAACTAAGGAGCATACGGATTTAACCGCAGGCTATTTGGCCTTCTCGACAATCTCAACAAGACGCCAACGCTTCATCTTGGACAGCGGGCGAGTCTCCATGACGGAAACGATATCGCCAACATGGGCCTCGTTGTTCTCGTCGTGGCAATGCAGCTTCTTAGTGGTAGTCATCATCTTGCCGTAGATCGGATGCGGCTTGCGCTCGGAGATCTTCACAACGATGGTCTTGTCATTCACGTCGCTCACGACGACGCCCTGACGAACCTTTCGAGAGTTGCGTTCGTTAGTCATCTACTCTTCAACCTTCCTAACGCTCTAGTTCAGAGCCTTCAGCTCGCGAGCACGCATCTCGGTCTGAATACGGGCGATGTCTTTTTTGACCTGACCCACACGAGCGGTGTTGTCGAGCTGGCTGGTGGCCATCTGGAAACGCAGATTGAAAAGCTCCGCGCGCGCTTCTTTGAGCTTAGCCTGCAAATCTTCGGCGGAAAGCTCGCGAATCTCTGCTGGTTTCATTATTCTTGACCTTCCGTTTCACGAGTCACGATCTTGCATTTAATAGGCAACTTGTTAACGGCAAGGCGAAGCGCCTCTTTAGCCACTGCCTCTTCGACGCCGCCGACCTCGAACATGATGCGGCCGGGCTTGACTACGGCTACCCAACCCTCGGGATTGCCCTTGCCAGAACCCATGCGGGTTTCTGCAGGCTTCTTGGTGATGGGCTTGTCGGGGAAGATCGTGATCCAGACCTTGCCGCCGCGCTTCATCTCACGGGTCATAGCAACACGGGCTGCCTCGATCTGACGGTTGGTGATCCAAGCGGATTCGAGAGCCTGGATACCGTATTCGCCATGATTAAGACGGGTTCCACCCTTGGCTTTGCCCTTCATGGAACCGCGCTGCACCTTGCGGTGCTTCACACGCTTAGGTACGAGCATTTACTTAGCACCCCTCTCGTTACGGTCGTTGCGACGCTGGCCGTTGCCGCGACGCGGACGACTCGGGCGAGACGAACCCTCCAGTGCAGGCTGCGGAGCCTTCTGGCCGGGCATAACATCGCCGTGATAAATCCAAACCTGAATGCCGATGGAGCCCATCGTGGTTGCTGCGGTTGCGAAACCGTAATCGATCTTCGCACGCAGGGTGTGACGAGGAATGCGACCCTCGCCGTACCACTCGCGACGGCTCATCTCGGCGCCGCCAAGACGGCCGGAGCACTGGATGCGGATACCCTTAGCGCCGCTCTTGCGAGCAGACTGGACAGCCTTGCGCATCGCACGACGGAAAGCCACGCGACCGACGAGCTGCTCGGCGATGGACTCGGCAACGAGCTTCGCGTCGAGCTCGGGGCGCTTCACCTCGACGACCTCGACGGAAACGGTACCAGTCGCGATCTTGTCGAGCGCATGACGCAGCTCATCGATCTTGGCACCCTTCTTGCCGATGACGACACCCGGGCGGGCGGTCGTGATGATGACCTTGGTCTTATCGCCGGCGCGCTCGATCTCGACGCGGGAAACGGCAGCGCGATCAAGTTCCTTATCGAGGAACTTGCGGATAGCAAGGTCGTTCTCCAGGGTGGTGGCGTAATCCTTATCTGCGTACCAGCGGCTGCGCCAATCCTCGGTGATGCCGAGGCGGAAACCGGTAGGGCTTACTTTCTGACCCATAAGGCTTTATGCCTCCTCTCGGGTAGCAACGACAATGGTGATGTGGCTCGTGCGCTTATTGATGCGCGAAGCGGAGCCCTTGGCGCGAGGACGGATACGCTTGAGCGTAGGGCCCTCGTCGACGTAGCACTCCTTGACATAAAGAGCCTCGGGGCGCACATGGTGCTGGTTCTCGGCATTCGCGGCAGCGGAGTTCAGAACCTTCTCAACCGTCTCGGCGATGCCGCGGTTGGTGAAGGCCAAGATCTCCTGAGCCTGGGGGACGGACTTGCCGCGAACCAGGTCGACCACGATACGAGCCTTGCGGGGAGAAACGCGGACGTAACGCGCGATTGCTTTAGCTTCCATCGTTCACTCCTCCTTATTTCTTCTTCTTGTCGGCTGCGTGACCCTTGAAGGTACGCGTCGGGGCGAACTCGCCCAGCTTATGTCCGACCATGGACTCGGTTACATATACAGGAACGTGCTTGCGACCGTCATGAACGGCGATCGTATGGCCAACCATCTCAGGGAAGATGGTGCTTGCACGGGACCACGTCTTGACAACGTCTTTTTCGCCGGCTTCATTCATAGCGATGATGCGGCCCAGAAGGCGCGGCTCGACGAAAGGCCCTTTCTTCAAACTTCTGCTCACTTATAGCTCCTTAACGTTAAGCGTTACTTCTTGCGGCGACGAATGATCAGCTTGCTCGAAGCCTTCTTCGGGTTGCGGGTACGATGGCCCTTGGTAGGAACGCCCCAGGGAGATACAGGGTGACGGCCAGAAGTCTTGTTCTTGCCTTCGCCACCGCCATGGGGATGGTCAACCGGGTTCATGACGGTACCGCGGACGGTAGGACGAATGCCCATCCAACGAGAACGGCCAGCCTTGCCGATCTTGATGTTGGAATGCTCGGCATTGCCGACCTCGCCAATAGTGGCGCGGCAGGTGAGCAGAACACGACGCATCTCGGAAGACGGCATGCGCAGGATAGCGTACTTGCCTTCCTTGCCCATCAACTGAATGCTGGTGCCTGCGGAACGAGCGAGGGCAGCACCCTTGCCCGGCTGCAGCTCAACAGCATGGATGAGCGTACCAACGGGAATGGACGCCAAAGGCATCGCATTGCCCGGCTTGATGTCGGAACCGGCACCGGAAATGACGGTATCGCCAACATGCAGGCCTTTGGGATGCAGGATATAGCGCTTCTCGCCATCTGCATAATGTAAAAGCGCGATACGAGCAGAACGGTTGGGGTCGTACTCGATGGTGGCTACCTTGGCCGGTACGCCATCCTTGTTGCGCTTGAAGTCGATGATACGATAACGACGCTTGTGGCCGCCGCCCTGATGACGGGTGGTGATACGACCATTGTTGTTGCGGCCCGCCTTCTTAGGCAGGGGCGCAAGGAGCGACTTCTCCGGCTTGTCCGTGGTGATCTCGGCGAAATCCGAAACCATCTGGAAACGACGTCCGGGGCTAGTCGGCTTGTACTGCTTGACTCCCATTCTTCTTTTCCTTTCCTAGGCGCACATGCGAATAGTCGGTTCGCAGCCGGCCTGTTCTGATAGGTCTTTGCTCGCACGCCTCGTCGTACACCAAAGACCCCTTGCACTTCGCAGGTACGATTGCCAAGTCGCGCATGAAGAGGCATACGCGTTGACTCCGTAACCCACGCGTCCGGGTGTATCCATACGTCTCCGAACGCAATTGGATATTATAGCTGCAAAATATATGGACAGGCAAGAACGTGATTTCCGTTCATAACCTGCCCACAACCTGCGCATCAAGCGTATTTTCGAAAACAAAAATGAGAGCCGAAAGCCCCGAATGGCAATTAGCAAGAACACCGGAGAACCCGCAACCGAGCGAGATCACTTCCCCGCTTTCGCACGCAAAACGCAAAGCGATTGCCGGATGCATCTGACATCGAAGATGCGACCTTCCATTTTTTCTCCATCAATTTGAATGGGAAGATCGTCGCTAAATGCCAGACGAACATGACTCGCACGAGCGAATTCGATATTGCGGCGATGCGTATGCTTGCCGTTCTTCGCCAAAAGAAAGGTATGCGTCGCCTCGACCAGTCCCAGCGGAGCCTTTGCGTAGCAGATGTCGAAGATGCCGTCGGACACATCGGCGTCGGGGCAGATGGCGAAACCACCCCCGTAGGTACGACCGATCTGCACGGCAAGCAAATGGATGCTGCACACGAACGGATCGCCGTCGTCGAACGCCATCTCGATATCGTGAATATCTCGATGATTCATCAGCTGGTCGACGCCGCTGGCAAGATACAGGGACATGCCCGTCTTGTTGGTACGCTTGCGACGTTCCACGGTATCGAGCGCAATAGCCGCATCGAGACCGAACGAGAGTGTTTGGCAATAGTATCCGCCATTGCAAAGGCCGGTATCCACCAGCTGGGCGCAGGCATCGGAAAGCTGCGCCACAGCAGCGAAAGGATCGGTGGACATGCCGAGCGTGGACGCGTAATCGTTTCCCGAACCGAACGGGATCAAACCAAGCTGCATCTTGGGCAAATCGGCACGGACGGAAACATCGTCACGACGCATGATGCCGTTTACGGCCTCGTGAACGATGCCGTCGCCACCCAGAACAAGGAGCGTGTCGAAACCCTGCGCCTTGCAGGCAAGCTCGGTTGCATGTCCTGGAGCCATCGTTCGTTCAAGAGAGAGCGACGTGCACCCGGGCACGCCAACGAGCTCGCTGGCGATGGCATCGATGATCGCCGCAGCCTCGCCAGCATGAGCCGCCGGATTCGCTATGAGAAGCGTTTTCCCGAGCACCGAGATCCCTATTCCACATCGAGTTCGTCGGCTGGATCGATGTAGTTGATCTCCGCATGCTCAACGATCCACTTGTTGGCGCAATAACGCTCCGCCGACTCACGCAGGGAGAAACCGTAACCCTGCTCCTCCATCATGCGGCGCGCTTCATCGGGAAGCTGCGGATTGATCTGCGAGCAGACATCCTGCAGATCTTGGTCGGTGTACTTAAGGCCTTCATGGCGATACACAGCGTCGAGCGTATAGCACTGAACCAAGGAGTTGCGCGTCTGCATGAGCAGGTTCTTCTTCACCGCATCTTCCCCGCCATTGCGCAAAACGAAATCGTCCCAGCGAATGCCCTGCGCGGAAACCTGCTGACGAAGGTCGTTGGAAATCTTGGTGCGCGTACCCTCGAACACATCCTCGGGAATGCTGCCCATAAAGCGCTTGGAAAGCTCCGCCGCTGCAACGTTTCGCACATAGTCGTCGTATTGCGCGCGGCGAACGTTATGCACCTGCTCGGCGATAGCGTGGCGCAGGTCGTCGACCGTTTTGTAATCCGAGGTGTTAGCCGCAACCCACTCGTCCGTTATCGCGGGAATGACCTCTTTTTGAATAGCATTCAAGCCAACCGTCGCCTCGTAGGGCTCGACGGCATCGGAAGAGCCGTCGTAGCGCGGCGCTTCAAAGGCAAAGGTCTTGGTTTCGCCCACTTCAAGACCGATAAGCTGCGCTTCGAAGGTTGCGGGCATGCCGCCGGAACCAACTATGTAAGTGCGGCCTTCGGTGGTAAGGGGCTCGATCTCCTTGCCGTTTTGCTTGCAAACAAGCGAGAGATTCACCGCGTCGCCTTGAGCGACGGGGCGTTTCTCGTCGATGTCGACGTATTGCGCAGCGCGCTTCGCCAAGTCGGCCATCTGAGCTTCGACGACGCTGTCATCGCCTTCGTACGGATAAACGGAAATCTGCACCGGATCATAGGATGCAAGCTCGAACTGGGGCTTGAGCACCACCTCTACCGTGAACTTGAACGGCTTGCCGCGCATAGCCAAATCGTTCGACTGGACGCTGGGCATAAAAGCTGGGTAGATGTCATGTTTATCGATCGCCATAGGAACCAGGGCATCCACAGTTTGCTGATTCACCATCATATCGAGGTTGCTGATGCCCATTTGCTCAGATGCCGACTGCGCAAGCGATTTATCGGGATCCATACGTACGCCCATAGCCTGGCAGAAATTGATCTCGGCGATCTCGAAAGCGCGCGCAACCTCTTGCTCGGTAGCGGTTACCTCGAGCACTACGCTGCGTTCATCACGTTCCACCTGCACTACTTTCATAAAAGCTCCTCTTCAGCGGGCATGCGCCCGCGCTCTCGTCAAGGCGGCACAGCTTGCCGTCCCCCGTCTTTTCATCAGCCAGATATTCTAACTTATATTTGCTACTCCGTAGACTTCAGGCTTTCAACCATGTCGACTCGAGCAAGTTTGCCGCGCATGAGAAACAAAACCAGGCAGGCGAACAAAACCGTCAGAACAAACGACAAGATGAAGCTTTCCGGATGAATAACACGTCCAAACATAGCTTGATCGACCTCAGCCGAAACAACCACGAATCCTTCGAGGAAAACCCCCAGCGCCAAACCGAGAAGGCAACCCAAGACAACGGTTATCAGGATCTCGCGAAATATGTAGGCATAGGTCTCTCTTCTCGTAAAGCCCAAAACCTTAAGCGTCGCTATCTCGCGTATGCGCTCTTCGACGTTGATGTTCGTTAGATTGTACAGCACGATATAGGCCAAAAGAGCCGCCGCGATAACCAAGATGACCACGATGAGATTCACGCTGCGAAGCATCGAGCGATACGACTTGATGGTCTCGTCGTTGTAGGCGAGATTCTTGACGCCGTCGTTTGAAGAAAGTGCGTCGTTGAAAGCGTCGCGAGCAGATGATGTGTCGGCGACGATCGCATACCACGTCGCGTAATCGGGCTCGCCGCCGAACTTCTCCGCATACACCGCATTGCCCACAAACAGATAATCGTACAGATAGTTTTCAGCTATCCCCGTAACTGTCAATTTGCAATGCTCGCTTTCGGCGTTGCCCATAGCATCCTGCCCGGCGACCTCTATGGAATCGCCCACGGAGACGCCCAAACTCGTTGCAAGCTTTTCGGTAATGACCACGGCATCGTCATCGAAGAGCACGTTTTCCTTTGTCGCGCGATTGCGCAACGTCCATACATTCTCAAAGCTCTCGTTCTTTTCGGGGCATACCATGCCGACACGGTGCGCATCCCCCTCCTCGTCGACCACCATCATGGTCTCGTAATAGACATGTGCCCACCGCGAAACCACCTCGTCGTCATCGAGGACGGCATCGAGGGCGGCCAGCTGATCGGGTGCCGCATCGGCCTCCCGCGTGATGACGGCGTTGTAGTGCACCAGCTGACCGTACTGGGTATCGATGATGTCGTTGATGGAATCGCGCAAACCCCATCCGGTAAGCATCAACGCGGTACAACCCGCTATCCCCACCAAAGTCATGAAGAAACGTTTCTTGTAACGGAAGATATTGCGCGCCGTAACCTTCCAAGAAAACGACAGCCGACGCCAAAGCGGAGAGACGCGTTCGAGCAGGATGCGCTTACCCGCTTTGGGAGCGCGCGGCTGCATAAGGCTTGCAGGCCGCTCGCGCAGTTGCGCAAGCGCCGCCGCAGCCGTTGCCGCAACGGTGATCCCCACACCCAAACCAACAGCCAGAACCGTTATAGGGATATCAAAGCGCAAATCGGCAGTGGGAACGTAATAGATGATCGCATATGCATACATGATGATTGCGGGAAGGGATTTCCCAAGCGCAAGCAGGCCTGCAAATGACCCCAAACCCGATGCTATAACAGCATATAACAGATATTTCAAAGCGATGGCAGAACGAGAATAGCCAAGAGCCTTGTACGTGCCGATGAGCACCCTCTCTTCGTCAACCATACGCGTCATCGTGGTAAGCGCAACCAAGGCGGCCACCAAGAAAAAGATCAACGGGAAGATACTTGCGATATGGTCCACGCGATCGGCATCGGAAACAAAGCTCACCAGTCCGACGTTTTTGGTGCGATCCATAACGAGCCAGTCGGGCGCCTCGATCGAATCCACCTTCGATTGAGCGTCTAGCAACTCTTTTTCGGCATTCGCGAAACGCTCCTCGGCAGACGCGCGAGCGTCTTCGTATTCGGCAAGACCACTCGCGTAGTCGGCTTTGCCTTGGGAAAGCTGGGCGCTGCCGGTTCGTATTTGCCCTAAAGCGCTGTCGAGCTTGGCTTGGGCATCCGCGAACCCCGCTTCGGACGCCTCCTTTTGTTGGGCAAGCGTCGCTTTCGCAACATCAAGCTGCGCGCGTCCTTCTTCAAGCTGTGCGCGGCTTTCACTTAGCTGAGCGAGAGCAACGTCGAGCTGAGAGCGGGTCTCTTCCAGCTGCGTTCTCCAAGCATCGAGCTTCGCTTGCGTGGCGGGATCTTTTACACCTGCTGCTTCGTAAGTACGAAGAGCCTGCTCGTAGGCTTTACACGCCTCGAGATAGGAATCGTTGTTCGCGGCATAGTCGTCAGCGGCGAGCTGCAACCGAGCATCAGCGTCGTTGAGCTGCGCAAGCTGTTCATCAATCTGCTCTTGAGCAAGCGCCAGCTGCTCGCTTGCCTGCTGACGGCTTTGAGCAAGCTGGGCTACGCCCGCATCATAATCATCTTGCGCCTCGGCAAGTTGCGATTCGCTTGTCAAAAGCTGCGATTGGGCGCTGTCGAGCTTTTCTTTAGCGTTTGCAAGCTCGCGTTCGACATCGCTTTTCGATTGCTCGTACTCGGCTCGAGCATCATCTACCTTATCTTGAGCTTTTGCCTTAAGTTCGCTTTGCCGCGCTAACTCGCGCGCGGGAGAAAGCGAATCGATGCGCGCGGCGACCGAATCGATGAGCGCTTGATACTCATCCCCCGTGCTATCGAGAGCCTTGGCCCCCCTTACGGCAATGAAAGCCTCGGTTATGGGGTAATCCTCGGCAAAGCTCGATTCGGCGACATAGATATATTCCTGCACCACGCCAGAACCCAACGTGCTCGTGCCCAAACTCGCCGATTCGACGTAATAAGGCGCGTGAACCTTGCCGACCACGGTGAAAGTTCGTGTCGAGAGAACATCGCCTATCTCCCCGATTCCGGAATCGACGGTCACCACATCGCCGAGCTCGGGTGTTTTTTCGAGCACGACATCGGCGGAGATGACGCATTCGCCTGCGTTTTCGGGAAGGCGGCCCTCGGTAAGCTCGAGCTGATTGAGATAAGCGTTCGATCCGTTTTCGGCGGTAACCGCATCAGTCGCAGAGGAGGATACCCCCGTGGCGCTTTTCGGCAGCGAATGAATGCGAAACGTGTGCTGCTTGCCGTTGAGCGTTGCGATGACGTCGGTCTCGTAAGCCGGCATGACCTCATCGACGCCTTCGACCGAGCAAAGGGCATCTATGTCAGCCGGCGAAAGTCCGAGCGTAGATGCTACGCGGATGTCCATCGTGTCGGTTGAATCGTGATAGACGTCGGCGGAATATTTCATATCGGGCGCGGTCATGCGCAAACCCGCATAAAAGCCAACGCCTAAGCCCACTATCGCGGCAAGGGCGATAAACCGACCGATTTTCTTAGTGATCGACCGCGCGATGTCTTTTGCGAACGCCCGCTGCATAGGGCTACCACTCCAGCGCGTCAGCCGAAACAGGATGGTCGTTCATCTCGATTGAGGCAACCCTGCCCTCCCGCACATGGATCACACGATCGGCAATTTCGGTGAACGCGAGGTTGTGTGTGATCAACACAACCGTCTTTCCCGTTTGCGTGCAAGTGTCCTGCAGCAATTTGAGGACAGCCTTGCCTGTTTGATAATCGAGAGCACCCGTGGGCTCGTCGCATAAAAGCAACTTGGGATTTTTCGCCAAAGCACGCGCGATGGCAACACGCTGCTGCTCTCCACCAGAGAGCTGGGAAGGGAAATTATCTAGTCTATGGGACAACCCGACTTTTGCAAGAACCTCGGCAGCGTCGAGTGGATCCTTGCAAATCTGGGAAGCAAGCTCCACGTTTTCAAGCGCCGTGAGATTTTGGACAAGATTGTAGAACTGAAACACGAAACCGATGTCGTAGCGACGATACAGCGTAAGCTCGCGTTCGTTAAGGCTGCTTATCTCGCAATCGTCGAGGATGATAGTGCCCGAAGAACACGAATCCATGCCTCCAAGCATGTTGAGCAGCGTCGTTTTGCCAGCCCCCGAAGGTCCGACGATGCACACGAATTCGCCTTCTTCGATATCGAAGGTCATGCCGGAGACGGCGGTTACCGAAACCTCGCCCATTTGGTAGACCTTTTTCACATCGCGAAACTCAACAAAAGCCATGCGTGCGCCTCTCGCAAATATGGACAATCGCGCTTTCGCGCGGAACTATCCACATTATACCGAAAAGAAAAGGCGCCCCTTAGGGGCGCCTTCATCATTGCCGAAGCGCAATCCAGATTAGGAAGCGAAGATCTCGATGGTATCGCCTTCCTTGAGGGTGACGATAGCCTTCTTCCAGGTGCGGGTAAGACCGGCGACCATGCGAACGCGCTTGGTCTTCGGCTTGGTGTTGAGGGTGTTGACCTTAACGACCTTGACGTTGAAGAGTTCTTCGATCGCCTTGGCGATTTCCACCTTGTTGGCGTTCTTGGCTACTTCGAAGGTGTACTTGTTCTGCTCCATAGCATCGTAGCTATGCTCGGTGATGATGGGGCGGATGATGATGCTGCGTGCGTCTTTCATTATGCAAGCACCTCCTCGATGTACTTGAGAGCCTCGGTGGTGACGACAAGGTTCTTGTTGTCGAGAAGCTCATAGGTGTTGATCTCGGTAGCCGGAATGGCGATGACGGCCGGCACGTTGCGGAAGGACAGGAAGGTCTCCACATCCTCAGCACCCACCACGATGGTGGTGCGGCCTTCGATGCCGAGAGCCTTGAGGGCTGCGATTGCAGCCTTGGTGGAAGGCTCTTCGAAGCCGAAAGCATCGACAACGGTCAGTTCGCCGTCAGCAAGCTTTGCAGAGAAAGCAGAACGCATAGCGAGCTTGATCTCCTTGCTGTTCACCTTAAAGGCGTACGAACGAGGATGCGGACCCCAAACGGTGCCGCCACCGCGCCACTGAGGAGAACGGATAGAGCCCTGACGTGCACGACCCGTGCCCTTCTGCCTCCAAGGCTTCTTGCCGCCGCCGCGAACCTCGCCGCGCGTGCGGGTGTCATGCGTACCCTGGCGCCAGGATGCACGCTGAGCGCGCACGACCTGGTGCATCACGGCTACGTTCGGCTCGATGCCGAACACGGACGCTGCGAGCTCGGCAGTGCCTGCCTTAGCGCCCTTAGCGTCTTTGATATCGATAGTAGTCATTCGTTAATGCTCCTTAACGGTTGATTCACTAGGCCATGCGAACACGGACGATGCCGTTCTTGCCACCGGGAACAGCGCCCTTGACAAGAATGAGGTTCATGTCCTCATCGACGCGAACGACCTCAAGGTTCTTCACGGTAACACGGTCGCAACCCATATGACCAGGCATGCGAACGCCCTTGAAAACGCGCGAAGGGGTTGCGCACTGACCGACGGAACCGGGAGCGCGATGGAAATGCGCACCATGTCCGCCAGGACCGCCAGCAAAGCCGTAGCGACGGATGACGCCAGCGAAGCCCTTGCCCTTGGAGATGCCGGTGACGTCGACCTTCTTCACCTCAGCGAAGGCAGCGACGGTCTGTTGCTCGCCGAGCTGATGTTCAGCGCCGCTCTCCACGCGAACCTCGCGCAGGTAACGACGGGGGGCAACGCCCTGCTTGGCGAAATGGCCGCCCATGGGCTTGTTGACCTTCTGCTCCTTGATGTCGCCGAAGCCGAGCTGAACAGCCTCGTAGCCATCGGTAGCAGCGGTCTTCACCTGGCAGACCGTGTTCGGCTCTGCCTGGATAACGGTGACGGGGACGATCTTGTCGTTCTCGTCGAAGATCTGGGTCATGCCGATCTTCTTGCCGAAAATCGCGTTAATCATTCTCTGCAGCCCCCTTACAGCTTGATCTCGATGTCGACACCAGCCGGAAGGTCGAGACGCATAAGCGAGTCAACCGTGTTGGGCGTGGGCTCGAGGATGTCGATGAGGCGCTTGTGGGTGCGCATCTCGAACTGCTCGCGAGAGTCCTTGTCAACATGCGGGCCGCGCACGACGGTGAACAGGTTGCGCTCCGTCGGCAACGGAATAGGTCCACTTACTTTGGCACCCGTCTTCTGAGCGGTGTCGACGATGAGCTTGGTGGACTGATCCACGATCTCATGATCATAACCCTTCAAGCGGATGCGAATCTTTTGATTAGCCACTTGTTTTCCTTCCAATTAAGCTTTAAGCGTCCGCTTAAGAAGCGTTGCCGCCGGCCTTGCTGATAATGTCTTCTGCCACGCTCTTGGGAACCGGCTCGTAAGAATCGAACTGCATCGTGTAAGTTGCACGACCCTGAGTACCGCTGCGCAACTCGGTTGCATAGCCGAACATCTCGCCCAAAGGAACCTTGGCGGAAACGACTACGGCGTTGCCACGCTGCTCCTGGCCCTGAATCATGCCGCGACGACTGGGGATGTCGCCCATGACGAAGCCCAGGTACTCTTCCGGGGTCTCAACCTCGACGGCCATCATAGGCTCAAGGATGACCGGCTTGGCCTTCTTCATAGCAGCCTTGAAAGCCATGGAGCCTGCAACCTTGAACGCAGCCTCGGAGGAGTCGACCTCATGATAAGAACCATCGATGAGCTCGATGCGAACATCCTCGACGGGATAGCCGGCCAGAACACCGGTGGAGAGAGCCTCCTGGATGCCCTTGTCGATCGAGGGGATGTACTCCTTGGGAACAACGCCGCCGACGATCTTGTTGTCGAACTCGTAACCCTTGCCCTGCTCCTGCGGATACAGGTTGATGACGACGTCGCCGTACTGACCACGGCCGCCGGACTGGCGGACGAACTTGCCCTGAACGTTCAAAGCGGGCTCGGTAGCGGTCTCGCGGTAAGCAACCTGCGGCTTGCCGACGTTTGCCTCGACCTTGAACTCACGCAGCAAGCGGTCGATGATGATCTCGAGGTGAAGCTCGCCCATACCGGCGATGATGGTCTGACCGGTCTCCTGGTTGGTGGACACGCGGAACGTCGGGTCCTCCTCGGCGAGCTTCTGAAGAGCGATGCTCATCTTGTCCTGCTCGGCCTTGGTCTTGGGCTCGACGGCGATGTCGATAACAGGGTCGGCGAACTGCATGGATTCGAGGATGATCTGGTGATCCTCGTCGCACAGGGTGTCGCCCGTGGTGGTGTTCTTCAGACCGACGACGGCAACGATGTCACCTGCGGAGCAAGAATCGACGTCAACGCGCTGGTTGGAGTTCATCTGCAGCAAACGGCCGATGCGCTCCTTCTTGTCCTTGGTGGCGTTGTGGGCATAAGAGCCAGCTGCCAAGGTGCCCGAGTAAACGCGCAGATAGGTGAGCTTACCGACGAACGGGTCGGTCATGATTTTGAAGGCGAGAGCCGCAAACGGCGCCTTCGGATCGCTCGGACGCTCGTCCTCTTCACCGGTGCCGGGGACGGTGCCCTTGATAGGAGGAACATCGGTCGGGGCAGGCAGATAGTCGACAACGGCGTCGAGGAGCTCCTGAACGCCCTTGTTCTTGTAAGCAGAGCCAACGAACACCGGGTTAATCTGGCAGGCGATGACGCCCTTGCGCAAAGCTGCCTTGATCTCGTCGACGGTAACCTCCTCTTCCATGAGGACCTTCTCCATCAAAGCGTCGTCGCAGTCGGCGGCAGCCTCGATAAGCTCCTGATGGTAGATCTCGGCATCGTCCTTGAACTCGTCAGGGATGGCGTCCATGGGCTCGGGATAGGTCATGCCCTTTTCGTCGGCCTTGAAGTCCCATGCAGTCATGGTGACCAGGTCGATTACGCCCCAGAAGTTATCCTCAGCACCCATAGGCAGCTGAGCGGCGAACGCATGAGCGCCCAAACGGTCGCGCATGGTCTGGATCGCGTGGAAGAAGTCGGCGCCGACGCGGTCGTACTTGTTGATGAAGGCGATACGCGGCACGCCGTAGCGCTCGGCCTGACGCCAAACGGTTTCGGATTGCGGCTGAACGCCTGCAACGGCATCGAACACGGCAACGGTGCCGTCGAGGACGCGCAGGGAACGCTCAACCTCGGCGGTGAAGTCGACGTGGCCGGGGGTGTCGATGATCTGGAAACGGTACTCCTCGCCGTCCTTCTTCCAGAAGCACGTGGTAGCGGCAGCCGTGATGGTTACGCCGCGCTCCTGCTCCTGAACCATCCAGTCCATGGTGGCGGCGCCATCGTGGACCTCGCCGATCTTGTGGGTTTTGCCCGTGTAATAAAGAATACGCTCGGTAGTGGTCGTCTTGCCCGCATCGATGTGGGCCATGATGCCGAAGTTACGAGTGTGACTAAGGGGTTTAGCAGCCATTATTGCTTACCTTCCTTAGAAACGATAGTGCGAGAATGCACGGTTGGACTCGGCCATCTTGTAGAGGTCCTCGCGACGCTTGACGGAAGCGCCCTGACCCTCGGCGGCATCCATGATCTCGGCGGCAAGGCGCTCTTTCATGGTGTGCTCACGACGCTTGCGGGAGAAGTCGACGATCCAGCGAATCGCGAGGGTGGTTGCACGACGAGAGTTAACCTCCATCGGCACCTGATAAGTAGCGCCACCGACACGCTTGGGCTTGACCTCAAGCGTAGGGCGAACGTTGTCCATGGCCTTCTTGAACACGGACAGGGGGTCTTCGCCCGTCTTTGCCTCGACGATGTCGAAAGCACCATAGACGATGCCCTCGGCGATGGACTTCTTGCCATCGAGGAGAACCTTGTTGATCAGCTGGGTGACCAAACGATTATTGTACTTTGCATCCGGCTGCACTTCGCGGCGGATTGCTGCTGCACGACGCGGCATGTATTACTCCTTCTGTCTTGCGTGCTTCTGGGGGTATCCAACCCCATTAGACCGATCTCGGCCCGCACGACTTACTACGTGATTATTTAGGACGCTTGGCGCCATAGCGGCTGCGAGCCTGCATACGGCCGTTGACGGCAGCGCAGTCGAGAGCAGCGCGGATAACCTTGTAACGAACGCCCGGGAGGTCCTTAACACGGCCGCCGCGGATAAGCACCATGGAATGCTCCTGCAGGTTGTGGCCGATGCCGGGGATGTAAGCGGTAACCTCCATGCCGTTCACGAGGCGAACACGGCAAACCTTACGCAGTGCCGAATTAGGCTTTTTCGGCGTGGTGGTGTACACGCGGGTGCAAACGCCGCGCTTTTGCGGGTTACCCTTCAAAGCAGGGGTCTTCTTCTTGTCGACCTGCTTTTTGCGGCCCTTACGGACCAACTGATTGATTGTAGGCAACTTCTTCTCCTTCTTTAATCTTGCGCTCCGACTACGGCTCGCCTATCGCTTGCCAAGACGGATGGCACGTTGCTACCAAAGTTGTTACCATTGCGGTGCCTTCTGTGCGTTCAGCTGATACGCACACGAAAACATGCGCCCAGTCGGGCGCGAGTTGAAACTTTATCATCGGCCGCCATGGGTGTCAAACGCCACGCACCCGGGTGTATCTATTCTTCACAATGTACGTTTTCGCAGGTGGATGGCATCGAAGATTCATCTGCTCCTCATTTTCGCCACAACTAGGCAACGACTCTGGATCTTTGCAATCGGCACGCTCCCCCACGCGTTTCGACGCGGCGGGCATTTTGATTTCTCGAAAAGACGGCCGTATTCGAAGTCGCCTTCCTTCGAAAAGAAAAGCCCGCTTGCGATACAAGCGGGCTCGAAACCCATGACCGACGCGCGTTGCGGCAAAAGAAAAACCAGCGGCAACGCAGCACTAGCGAAGAGAACGAACAGAGTCGATACGCAAAATGGCTACAGAGCGAGAATAGGGGCCGCAACCTGCTTCTTGCGGGAAAGGACGCCGGGCATCCAGACGGATTTGCCGGTAACGTCGATGCCGAAAGCACGATTCACATAATCGGTGTCGCCTTCGCAAATGAACTGGCTGCCCTCGGCGAGGATATCGGTTGCGAAGAAGAGCACGAACTGATAGCCCTTTTCGGCGACGAGCGCCTTGATGGCCTCGCGGATCTCGGCTTCGCGATCGAGAACGGCCTCGAGGTCCACCGTCTCATACTGGCCGATATAGATCTTGTTGCCGTTGGAAAGTTCGAATTCCTTGGCATCGGCGTTCACGAGCGCGTCGACGGGAAGCTCGGCTGGGTTGGAGCGGCATTTGAAGACATCCATGCCGTACTCCACGGGATCGATGCCAAGCTTCTCCGCCATCTCGGCGATGATCTTGCGGTCGAAATCGGTCGTGGTGGGAGATTTCATGATGACGGTATCGGTAAGCATGGCGCCCAAAAGAAGTGCAGCTATGCCTTCGGGCATCTCGATGCCCTCGATGGCGAATTCGCGCGCAACGATTGCGGCGGTGGAACCGACGGGCATGGCATTCATGCGCAAAGGCTGGGCGGTAACCAAGCCGCCCAGGCGATGGTGGTCGATAATCTCGACTATCTCGGCAGAATCAAGGCCGTCGACCGACTGAAGAGCTTCGTTGTGGTCAACAAGGATAACCTTGTCGCCTTCGCCGACGCTCTCGATCAAACGAGGCGCCTCGATGCCGCGCTCGCCCAGGATCCATTCGGTCTCAGGCGGCAATGCGCCCAAACGGCACGCTTCGTACGTCACGTCAACGCCATCGCGCTTGGCGAGGGCGTTTTTCAGGTATGCGTAACCGATGGCGGCGCTTACAGCGTCGTTGTCGGGATTCTTGTGGCCAAACACCAGAATGGATGACATGCGTCTCTCTCTCCTTCTTCGCCGGATACCCGGTCTTTTTCAATCGTATGGCTGAAAACCAGCCGATTTCAAAGTATAGCGCTCATCGTTGCCGCATGCATGGCGGCAAACGCTCTGCACAAGAGGGTGCTAAACGATCTTGACAATGGGGGCGTAATCTTTCAGCAGCTTCTTTGTCTGACCGAGCTTGCCGAAATGCACATATATAGTGTCACCATCGACCTTGGTGACCGTGCCGCGCCCAAAAGTCTTGTGGTTCACGGTATCGCCCTTGGCAAAAGATCCCGCCGCGCCCGATTTCTTCTGCGAGGCTGCGGAAACGAACGTCGAGCGTCCTTTGCGCGCACGCTCGCCCGAGCCAGACGCGCTCGAACGGCCGAATACCCGGCCCTCGCCTGCTTCCGCCCCCGAACCGGCGATGCCGTGGCGGCTGCCGCGCTTCTCCCAACCGGTTCCCGAAAAGCCCGCCGAGCCGACGCCCGACGTCTCACGCAGCTCGAGAGGAATCTCGCGAATGAAACGCGACTGTGGGTTTACCTGCGTCTGCCCGAAAAGCTGTCGCTGCGAAGCGCAAGTGAGATACAGATACTTGCGCGCGCGCGTGATGGCAACGTAGGCCAAACGACGCTCCTCCTCGATGCCTGCGGCGTCCCCTATCGAGTTCATGTGCGGGAAAAGGCTTTCTTCCATACCTGCCACGAACACGCAATCGAATTCCAGGCCCTTGGAAGAATGAACGGTCATGAGCGTGACGGCCATACCGTCGTCCGCCGCGCTATCGAGATCGGTACGCAGGCGAACCCACTCCACGAAATCGGCAAGCGAATCGCCGCGAAGAACGCGCACAGCGGGCGCCTCCTCAAAAGAGCCGGCGAAAAGATCGCCGGCGAGACTGCCATCCTCGCGCAACGAAGCGGTGGGCGCCTCGAAAACGGCATCTTCGTCTTCGTGCGTATCGGTGAATTCGTCCACTACGCCAAGGAACTCTTTGATGTTCTCGATACGGCTTTGCGCCTCGTCGGTATTTTCATCTTCGAGCGCGCGGATAAGACCTGATTTATCGATGATGGCTTCGATAACCTTGCGCAGATCGCCTTCGTAGGTGCGAGCCTCGACAAGCACGGAGACGAAGCCGGCAATCGCATTGCGCGTGGGCGCCCTAAGCTCCGAATCGGCGATGCAGAGCTCGGCGGCGTTCATGAAAGTGGTTTGGTTGTACGCAGCCACACGGCTTATGTGCTCGATGGTGGTTTTACCGATGCCGCGCCTGGGCACGTTGATGACGCGCTTGGCGGCGATGTCGTCGGCTGGATTCACAACCAACGTGAGATAGGCCATGACATCGCTGATCTCTTGGCGCTCGAAGAATCGCGTGCCCCCGACGATACGATAAGGCACGCCGGCGCGCAGGAACATATCTTCTATCATGCGGCTTTGCGCATTGGTGCGGTAGAAGACCGCTATCTGGTTGTAGCTCAAGCCGGCCGCATGGCGCTTCTCGATCTGGCCGGCAATCCAACGTCCCTCGTCGCGCTCGTCAGGAGCGGTGTAGACCTTGATTTTCTCGCCATCGCCTGAGTCGGTGAATAAACGCTTGGGCTTGCGATATTGATTGTTGGAAATGACAGCGTTAGCCGCTTTCAAAACATTGCCGACGCTGCGATAGTTCTGTTCGAGCTTTACCGTGGTGCAATTCGGATAGTCTTTTTCGAACTCGAGGATATTGCGGATGTCAGCACCACGCCACGAATAAATCGACTGATCGTCGTCGCCCACCACCATGATGTTACGATGTCCCGCCGCTAAAAGCTTCGTGAGCTCATATTGGGCATGGTTGGTGTCCTGATACTCGTCGACCAACAGATAACGGAAACGCTTTTGATAGGCGTCGAGAATATCCGGATGATACTTGAGCAGCAGATAGGCGTATAAAAGCAGATCGTCGAAATCGAATGCGTTTGCATCCTTCAAGCGCTCTTGCAAGCGCTTGTAAACACGCGCAGCAACCTTGCCCACCGGATCGCTCACGCTATCGGCAAAGGTATCAGCAACCTGCAGTTCGTTTTTCGCAGTCGATATGCGATTGCGAATGGCGTTTATGGGAAAACGGCGCGGATCGATATCGAGCTCGGCCATTATCTCTTTCACCAATCGCTTCGAATCGGAATCGTCGTAGATGGTGAAGTTCTTGGTGAATCCCAGCACGTCGGCATCGGCGCGCAGCATGCGCACGCACATGCTGTGGAAAGTGGAAACCCACATGCCGCGCACGCCCGAACCGATAAGCCCCTGCAAACGCTCGCGCATCTCAGCAGCAGCCTTGTTGGTAAACGTGATGGCCATGATCTCCCATGGGGCAACGCCGTTGTCCTCGATCATATGGGCAATGCGGTACGTGAGCACGCGTGTTTTTCCCGAACCCGCACCAGCAAGCACCAAAAGCGGGCCTTCGGTACATTCGACAGCCTGGCGTTGCGGGCCATTCAAAATATTCAGATCTACAGACATGGATACCCCTTGGAGCTTGCTTGCATCAAAACGGGAAACGGTCGAAATGATAGCACAGCAAGCTCCGCCGGGTTTCGGGAATCAGCCTATGCGTTTTCCTTCTCGAAGTGCTCCATATAGGCAACGAGTGTCTTCACGCCCTCGATCGACATGGCGTTGTAGATGCTTGCCCGCATGCCGCCGACCGAACGATGCCCTTTGATGTTGGCGATTCCCGCCGAAGCGGCCTCGGCGCAGAATTTAGCATCGAGGTCGGCATCGCCCGTGACGAAGGGAACGTTCATGATGGATCGATCTTCTTTGCGCGCAGTTGCCTTGAAGAGCTTGCTCTGATCGAGATAATCGTAGAGCAGTTGCGCTTTCTCATGATTGCGCGCGCCGATAACCTCAAGGCCGCCTTGGGCAAGCAGCCACTTGAAGACGAGGCCGCAAATATAGATGGTGTAGCAAGGAGGCGTGTTATTGAGGCTGCCCTTGTCGGCATTCACCTTCCAATTGAGGATGGTGGGCGTGCCGGGAAGAACTTCTTCGGTAACCAAATCGTCGCGAGCGATGACGATGGCCACGCCGGCGGGCCCGATATTTTTCTGCACGCCGCCGTAAACGACGCCGTATCTCGAGACGTCCATAGGCTCCGAGAGGAACATCGACGATACATCGGACACCAGCGGCACGCCGTTGGTGTCGGGCAACTTGTGATAGGTGGCGCCGGTGATGGTCTCGTTTTGGCAGATATAGACGTAGTCGGCATCGGAGCTGAACTTCAAAGCGTCGACGTCGGGGATATAGCTGAAGTTGCCGTCTTTGCTGGAAGCAACCACGTTTACCTGACCGTACATCTGGGCTTCCTTGGCGGCCTTGTTCGACCAGCTGCCCGAAACCACGTAGTCGGCAACCTTGTTGCGCATGAGATTCATGGGAATCGCCGCGAACTGCGCCGTAGCGCCACCCTGCATGAAGATCACGCGATAGTTCTCGGGAATGCCCATCAAGGTACGCAAATCAGCTTCGGCGTTGTCGATGATGCCTTGGAATTCCTTGGAACGATGGCTCATCTCCATGACGGACATGCCGCACCCTTGGTAGTCGAGCATTTCAGCCGCTGCCTGTTTGAGAACCTCTTCGGGCAAAACCGCGGGACCTGCAGAGAAGTTGTAAACCCTGCCCATTTCTACCTTCTTTCGATGTTGCATCTTAGCATTGCGCCACCGATTAGGAATCGCATCGCAATGCCTACCAATGTTGTAGGTATTTTTGCCACTATACCAAATATCCAGCATGCGCAAGCCTGTATGGCAAAATGACTCGGCGAGGTGTTGAAATCGCCTTTCGATGAATCATGTCACCTTTTCCGAATTTAGCAGCATCCCGGCATATCTTTCGTTTACACTTTCTTTGCAAAGCGTTTTCACGGCGCATACAATCAAATTCATTGCACTAAGGACATCGATGGATCTTTCCCTCGCCGCCTTCATAGCTCAGATGGCAACCTACCCCTCGCTGGCGATCATCGTCGTGCTCGTATTGGCGGTGACCATCGTCTCAGGCGCGACTGACGCACCCAATGCCATCGCCACCGCGGTTTCCACTCGTTGCCTTTCGCCAGGCGCCGCCCTTGCCCTAGCCGCCGTGTTCAACTTCATAGGCCTTGTGGGCATGACTTATATCTCCACCGCCGTGGCCCATACCATGTTCAACATGGTCGATTTCTCGGGAGAAACGCATAAGGCACTGCTTGCCTTGGTTGCGGCCATGATAGGGTCGATCGTTTGGGGCGTTTTCTGCTGGTGGAAGGGTATTCCTGCATCGAAGTCGCATTCGCTGATCGCCGGCATCACCGGTGGCGCAATCGCCATGAACGGCTTCGCAGGCGTTGTCCCGGCCGAATGGGCGAAGGTCATCTACGGCATGGTATTCTCGCTTGCGGCTGGTTTTGTTCTGGGCTGGATCGCCGTACGCGTCGTCGAATGGCTTTTCTCGCATATCGACAGGCGCAAAACCTCGACCATCTTCGTCATCACCCAGGATATCTGCGCAGCTGCGCTCTCGTTTTTGCATGGCGCTCAAGACGGTCAGAAATTCATGTCCATCGCCATGCTGGGCATCGCCTTATCGTTTGGATCGGAAACCGGATCGACGGATTTCCCCCTCTGGCTCATGATCCTGTGCTCGCTCGCGATCTCGCTCGGCACGCTCATCGGCGGCAAGCGAATCATCAAGTCGGTTGCCATGGACATGGTCAAGCTCGAGAAATACCAAGGCGTCGCCGCTTCCACCAGCACAATCATCACGTTATTCATCTCGTCGATCACCGGCATGCCCGTCTCCACCTCGCATGCATCAACTGCGGCGATCATGGGCGTAGGCGCCTCGAAGAATCCTCGTCATGTCAAATGGAACGTTGCCAAGAACATGGTTGTAGCGTGGGTGCTCACCTTCCCCTGCTGCGGCCTCATCGGCTTCGCGCTGGCAAAGGTCTTCATGCTATTCTGATTTCAGCGTTTGCGCGCGGTGAGGACACGCGGACGATCAGCTAGATCGCGAATGATCCGAACATCGACGAAACCCGCCTGCTCGGCTATAGCCTTGGCGTCATCAAGACACGTCTCGTGAAGCTCGAACGCGCAACCGCCACCTGGCTTCAAAGCGATGAGGCACCAGTTTATAAGACGCCGAAAGAGATCGAGGCCATCCTCCCCGCCATCAAGCGCCAACTCGGGCTCGAACCGCGTCACCTCGCTAGGCAAATCGGCCAAAACACCCGTAGGGACATAGGGTGGGTTCGAAACCACCAAATCAAACGATCCCATAAGCGCCGGGTCGATGTCCTGCCCCAAATCGCTTTTCTCAACGGAAACGCGATCAGAAAGCCCTAGCTCGGACACATTGCGCGCGGCAAGAGCAAGCGCCTCGGGCGCGATGTCGGTCGCCACCACGCGGGTTTGAGGATGCTCGTAAGCTATAGAGCAGGCGATGCAGCCGCTTCCCGTGCATATATCGGCAACCAGGATCTCTTGCTCGGGCGCTTTCGCATTAACCTCGTCGCGAGCAGCCTCGATAGCGCGCCGCACCGAGGCATAGGCATCGTCGTCGGAGACGTCTTCGACCGCAGCGGCTTCGCAAGCGAGGGCGGCGATGAAATTGTCGTCGGCAACACGGGGGCGAGCAGGCGCCGGAATAAGCGCCAAGGCCTCGCTTACCAGCACTTCCGTTTCGGGACGCGGGATAAGAACACCCTTAGCGACCTTCACGATGATATGACGAAACGCCACCTCGCCGGTAATGTATTGCAAAGGCTCACCCTCGGCGCGACGAACGACGAAGTTGTGCAGCTTGTCAAGCTCCGGTCGCGAAAGCTCGCGATCGAAGTTCATATACAAATCCATACGCCCCATGCCGCTTGCCTCGGAGATGAGCCATTGCGCAGAGAGACGTGGATTCTCATCACCGCGTTGCGCCAAATATCCCTGCGTCCATTCGAGAGCGCGCTTTATCGTCCACAGCTCGGCCGCGGACGCTTGATTCGTGTTCGCCATGCTATTTTGCGCTTACCTGCGGCTAAACCACTTGCTCGAGTTTCTTGGCACGATCAGCGGCCTGCAAAGCGGTTATCAAGTCGCCTAGATCGCTGCCAAGCAGAACGCCGTTGTACGTGCCGTTGTAGCCGATACGATGGTCGGTCACGCGATCTTGGGGGGCATTGTAAGTGCGGATCTTCTCGGAACGATCGCCCGTGCCGATCTGGCTGCGGCGCTCGGCGCCTTCGGCCGCATGCTGCTCGGCCAGCATCTTGTCGTACAAACGAGCACGCAAAACAGCCATAGCAGCGATTTTGTTTTGCAATTGCGACTTTTGATCCTGCGACTGAACAACCAAGCCGGTTGGCAGATGCGTGATGCGCACAGCCGAATCAGTGGTATTGACGCACTGGCCGCCGGGACCGCCTGCACGATACACGTCGATGCGCAGGTCGTTCTGATTAATCTCGACCTCAACCTCATCGGCCTCCGGAAGCACGGCAACCGTTGCCGTAGACGTGTGAATGCGTCCCTGGCTTTCCGTCTTGGGCACGCGCTGCACGCGATGCACGCCGCTCTCGAATTTCATGACCGAGTAAACGCGATCGCCCTTTACTTTAAACTGCACTTCCTTGTAACCGCCCGCATCAGACGGAGAAACATCCAGAAGCTCGATCTTCCAACGCATCGACTGGCAGAAACGCTCGTACATCTTGAAAAGATCGCCCGCGAAGATAGCAGCTTCGTCGCCACCGGCGCCCGCACGGATCTCGACGATGATGTCCTTCTCGTCGGCAGGATCAGTCGGGATGAGCATGAACTTGATGTCTTCCTCAATCTTGGGAAGACGCTCTTCGATGTCAGCGATCTCCGCTTGAGCGAATTCCTTCATGTCGGGGTCGGCCAGCATCTCCTTGGCTGCCTCAAGATCATCTTCGGCGGAGATGTAAGCGCGCGCCTGAGCAACCAAAGGACCTTGGTTCGCATACTCTTTGGCTAGATGGTTGTATTCCTTTTGATTCGCAAGAACCGCAGGGTCGCTCATCTTCGATTGCAATTCCTCGTAAGCCTTGATGATCTTCTCAAGCTTCTCGCGCATATCAGAGTCTTGCATTGTTTGAATATCCTCACATGAATCTATTTTCGACTGTCGTAATTCTATCAATCCCGACAAATGAAAAAGGCTGCAAAGAGCGATTCTACAGCCACTCCTTGCAGCTTTTCAATTAAATTGCCGATTAGCTAAAGCGCGATGAATTCCGCGGCATTCTCGGCAGCCAGAGCGCCATCGGCGACAGCGGTCACCACCTGGCGAAGAGCCTTGGTGCGCACATCGCCCGCAGCGAACACGCCCGGCACATTCGTCTTGCCGCTTTCATCGGCGACGACATAGCCCGCCTCGTTGAGATCGAGCGTGCCTTTCAGGAAATCGGTGCTTGGAGCGTTTCCGACAGCGACGAACACAGCCGACGCCGCGATGTCGCGAACCTCGTCGGTAACGTTGTTCTTGATACGCAGACCGGCAACCTTGCCATCTTCGGAAAGAATCTCCTGCGGCACCGAGTTCCACACGAACTCGATATTGTCCAATGCAGCGAGCCTCTCGTTGTACACGGCGGTCGCACGAAGCTTGTCGCGACGATGCACCAGATAAACTTTGTTGCAAATACGCGAGAGATACATGGCGTCGCCCACAGCAGTATTGCCGCCGCCCACGACGATGACATCCTTACCACGGAAGAAGTTGCCATCGCATGTCGCGCAATACGAAATGCCTTTACCAGCAAGCTCGTGCTCGCCTGCAAGGCCGAGCTCGCGATGGTGTGCGCCCGTCGCAACGACTACGCTCTTGGCGGCATAAACGCCACCGGGCGTGGTGATGGTTTTGACGCCGCCGGAAAAGTCGACGCCCAAAACCTCCTCGGTAACGATCTTCACACCGAAATTCAACGCCTGCTGCTGCATATCGAAGGCAAGCTGCCAACCCTCGGCACCGTTAGGGAACCCGGGATAGTTCTCGACTTCGGCGGTTTGCGCAAGTTGGCCGCCCGGCGAAATGCGCTCGAAAACAGCCACGGACAAGCCGGCGCGCGCGGCATAAAGACCAGCTGTAAGACCCGCAGGACCCGCACCTATAACGATGATGTCGAATTTGTTCTCGTCTTTGACCTCAGACATGGCAACTCCTTACCCAAAGAAGCGGTAATCATGCATGCATCTAGTATATGGCACGCGCGGCGAACACGCTAAGCGAAGATGAACATTATCAAGAACGCAAGCGACGCAACCCACATAAGGGGCTTCACGTCGGCAGCGCGACCCTGCACAACCTTGATGACCACATAGCTGATGAAACCAAAGCCGATGCCGTTCGTGATGGAGTAGGTGAACGGGATGCCCATGATGGTGATGAAAGCCGGGAAAGCATGCTCGACGCGCTCCCAATCGATGCCGCCGATCGAGGTCATCATAAGATAGCCGACAACAGTGAGAGCACCGCAGGTCGCCGAGCCCGAAACCATGCCGACGATAGGAGCGAAAAATGCGAACACGATGAAGAGCAGGCTGATCACGAGGTTGGAAAGGCCCGTGCGCGCACCCGCCGCAGCACCCGAAGCAGACTCGACGAACGTAGTGACCGAGCTAGCGCCCATGAAGCCGCCGACGATGGCAGCCGCAGAGTCGACTGCGAGGATCTCCTGGATGTTGTCAACGTTTCCTTTGTCATCGACGAAGTCACCTTGCTTGGCAACGGCCACAACCGTGCCCATAGTGTCGAAGAAGTCGCTCATGAGCAACGAAAAAACGAACAGCAGCAAAGCGGGCTGCACAAACACCTGCAAGATGGCCATCTGGCCCGATTGCGGATCAGTCTGGAAAGGCGCCGCGAAAGCAGTGAAATCGAGGCCGAACTCCCACGAAGAAGGCATCGGGGTCACGCCGAAAGGGATGCCGATAAGAGTCGCCAAGACGATGGAGATAAGCAACGCACCCTGCACGTTGAGCGCGGTAAGAACCACGGCAATCAAAATGGAGATAAGCGACACGATGCACATCGGCGACGTGAAATCACCCGCACCCAGCAAGTTGGACGGGTTGGTCACGATGATGCCGCCGCCCTTCAAACCGATGAACGCGATGAATAATCCGATGCCGATGCCAATCGCCAAACGCAAATCGACGGGAATGGCGTCCATGATGGCTTTGCGCAGACCGCACAAAACCAAGACGAGAATGACTGCGCCCTCCAAAAAGACGATAGCCATAGCCACGCGCCAATCGAGACCGAGGCCGCTTGCATCGCACAGCGTGAAAGCGACGATGGCGTTGATGCCCATACCGCTTGCCAGGGCCAGAGGTCTATTCGCAATAAGGCCCATGGCAGCGGTCATGATAGCCGCACCGAAGCACGTGGCAGTGAGCGCTGCGTTGAACGGCACGCCCGCCGCCTGCAAAAACGTCGGATTGACCGCGATGATGTAAGCCATGGCTAGAAATGTAGTCAAACCGCCGATGACCTCATTTCCAACCGTGCTTCCCCGCTCGCTTATCTTGAAGAACTTATCCATTACCATCCTTTCTCGCACGACGCCTTGATATGCCGAAGCTCGCTCTCGAGCCTAGCTTTAACGCCCGTTCGCGCCGAAGTCGAACACCCGAATTCTATCATTTTGCGCAAGCCGATCGGTCTTCGGCGCTTCTTATTCTGTTTGCGGCCCATTGTCAAAAACAATGGCTCCGAGCAAAAACTCGATGCCTATCATCTACCTGCGGAAACACTACAATTTGTTTTACATGTACAAACAAAACACAATATATAGTGTCTCTGCCTGCTTTCAATCGAGCATCGAATCGCCTATGATGGTGCAACATGGAAAACAACGATCACCAAGCGACGCCTCATCGACGAAACGTCGCTTGGTTTTTTAACCCCTGAACACGTGCGGTTCGCCTCGCCACCGCAAGCGAACCGCACAGACATCCGCAGGCAACATCTGCCTTGCAAGCGTCTGAAGAAAGGCTGGAGCAACATGAAGATCATCAAGCGCAATGGATCCGAAGCCGTTTTCGATGTCGAGAAGATCGCAAACGCCATCCGCAAGGCCAATAAAGAGGTGGCCGAAGGAGACCGCCTGACCGAGCGCCAGATCGACTACGCTTCGGCAAACGTCGCCGATGCCTGCGAGGAAGCCGGGCACACGGTGTCGGTCGAAGAGATCCAAGACCTCGTAGAAGACGAGCTTATGCGTCTCGATAAATTCGTGGTGGCGCGCAAGTACATCATCTATCGCTATCTCCAAAACCAAAAGCGCCACAAGAACACCACCGACGACAAGGTGCTTGCCCTCATCGAATCGAACAACGAAGAGGTGAAGCAGGAGAATTCTAACAAGAACCCCACCGTAGTATCGGTTCAGCGCGACTACATGGCCGGCGAAGTCTCAAAAGACCTCACGATGCGCGAGCTTTTGCCGCAAGACATCGTCGATGCACATAACGAAGGGCTTATCCACTTCCACGACGCCGACTACTTCGCGCAGCACATGCACAACTGCGACCTGGTAAATCTCGACGATATGTTGCAAAACGGCACGGTGATATCGGGCACGCTCATCGAGAAGCCCCATAGTTTCTCGACGGCATGTAACATCGCCACGCAGATCATCGCACAGGTGGCCTCGAGCCAATACGGCGGGCAGTCGATCTCGCTTACGCACTTGGCGCCGTTCGTCGATGTGTCGCGCAAGAAAATCCGCGTGCAAACCCTGGCGGAGATCAACAGACTCGGCCTCGAAGCGCCCATGGAGAAGATCGATGAAATCGTCGAAGATCGCCTGCGCGAGGAGATTCGCCGCGGTGTCCAGATAATCCAATATCAAGTGGTCACCCTCATGACCACCAACGGTCAGGCACCGTTCATCACTGTATTCATGTATCTCAACGAAGCGAAAAACGAAATTGAGAAGCACGATTTAGCAATGATCATCGAGGAGATGCTTCGCCAACGCTACCAAGGTGTGAAAAACGAGGCGGGCGTTTGGATCACTCCTGCCTTCCCGAAGCTCATCTACGTGCTCGAAGACGACAACGTAACCGAAGAATCGCCCTACTTCTACCTCACGCAGATGGCCGCCAAGTGCACCGCCAAGCGCATGGTGCCCGACTACATCTCCGAGAAGAAGATGAAGGAGTACAAGCTCTCCGAGGGCGAAACCGAGGGCAATGGCGATGTGTACACTTGCATGGGTTGCCGTTCTTTCCTCACCCCCGACCGCTCGGGCAACGGATACGACAACGTCGCGAATGCGGGAAACTACGAACCGGGTAAACCCAAGTATTACGGACGTTTCAACCAGGGCGTAGTGACCATAAACCTGCCCGATGTCGCGCTTTCCTCGGGCGGCGACAAAGAGAAATTCTGGCAGGTGTTCAACGAACGCTTGGAGCTTTGCCATCGCGCGCTGCGCTGTCGTCACGAGCGTCTTCGCGGCACGCTTTCAGATGCTGCACCCATCCTTTGGCAATACGGCGCCCTGGCACGCCTGAAAAAAGGCGAGACCATCGATAAGCTGCTCTACGGCGGTTACTCCACCCTCTCGCTTGGATACGCAGGACTTTACGAATGCGTGAAGTATATGACCGGGCACAGCCACACCGATCCCGAGGCGACGCCGTTCGCTCTCGAGGTGATGCAGCGTATGAACGACAAATGCACCGAGTGGAAAGACGCCGAGGACATCGATTACTCGCTTTACGGAACGCCGCTCGAATCAACCACGTACAAGTTCGCGAAATCGCTGCAACGTCGTTTCGGCGTGATCAAAGGTATCACCGACAAGGGGTACATAACCAACAGCTACCATGTGCATGTGACCGAGGAGATCGACGCTTTCCAAAAACTTTACTTCGAAAGCCAGTTCCAACGTCTGTCGCCCGGCGGTGCCATCAGCTACGTCGAGGTGCCCAACATGCAGGATAATTTGCAGGCCGTCATCCGCGTTATGCAGTATATCTACGACAACATCATGTATGCCGAGCTGAACACGAAATCGGACTATTGCCAGGCCTGCGGTTACGACGGCGAAATCAAGATCGTAGAAGACGATGGGAAATTGGTATGGGAGTGCCCTAATTGCGGCAACCGCGATCAGGACAAGCTTAACGTCGCCCGGCGCACCTGCGGCTACATCGGCACCCAGTTCTGGAATCAGGGCCGCACGCAGGAAATCAAAGACCGCGTGCTTCACTTGTAAAACGACATGAACTACGGCAACATCAAATACTGCGACATTGCCAACGGCGAAGGCGTGCGTACCACGCTCTTCGTTTCGGGATGCACCCACCATTGCGCAAATTGCTTTCAGCCGCAAACATGGGATTTCGACTTCGGTAAAGAATTCACCCCTGAAGTCGAAGAAGCCATCATGAAAAGCCTTGAGCCCGCCTATATCGACGGGCTCACCATTCTTGGCGGCGAGCCGATGGAACCCGCCAATCAGCACGCATTGGCACCGTTCCTCGCACGCGTGAAGGAGCGCTTCCCCAGCAAAAGCATCTGGGTGTACACGGGCGACCTGTACGAAGAGATAACCAACCCTCAAAGCAGTCGCCATACCACTGCCACAGATGCGCTCCTCTCGTTTGTCGATATCTTAGTCGACGGGCCTTTCATCGAAGTCCAGAAAGACATCACGCTGCGTTTCCGCGGTTCCTCGAATCAGCGCATCATCGACATGGCCGCCACACGCGCGGCAAACCATGTGATCGAATGGCAAGACAAGGCAATCTACTCGACGCATTCGTTCGAATAGCCCCGCGGACCAAGCGTGCTGACCAAAAGCCGAAACAAAGGCATGAGACATCACCCCCCCCCTCGGTTTTGCGAATCAATGATTACAAACAAAAAACGGCGGCCCTCAATCGAGGGCCGTCGTTTCGTCTATCGTCTGCTCTGCTTAGAACAGGTTGAGAACCTGCTGTTTGGGCTGAGCGCCAACAGCCTTGTTCTTCACCTTGCCGCCCTCGAACGTAACGAAGGTGGGAACGCCCATAACGCCGTACTTCTCAACCAGGTCGGGATTCTCGTCGATATCCACCTTGCAAACGAAGTACTTGCCCTCGTTCTCGGCAGCGATCTCATCGATGGTGGGAGCCATCATCTTGCAAGGACCGCACCACGTAGCAAAAAAGTCCACCAAAACCGGCTTGTCGGACTTCAAAACCTTCTCATCGAAATTTTGAACGGTTACTTCCTCGACCATCACGGTCCTCCTTGAATCGTCTATATGCCAAAAGGCAGGTTTCACTTAGTCCATTCTAACGCACCTGAGAGATTGGCGCGACTTTTGCGCCCGATACGCCGAATATCCAGATGCAGCTTGCTCAACGCACTCGATTTGCCCAACGCAATTACCACAACGCTTGCTTATTCCACATGCTCGCGGCGAGGCTGCCCTTCGCTATGAACGTGCGGTTGAGCCTGCGCAGGACGGCGACGGCGCGGAGCCGGAGCGTTTCCGATAGGCGTCGTGCAATAAGGGCATACGCTCCATTCGGGATCAAGCGCATGATGGCAGGTGGGACACAAGTTCTTCAAGCGCGTATGGCAATTGGGGCATAGCACGTAATCGTTCTCAACAGGATAACCGCAATTCGCGCATTCGCCGTACTTCATGAGCTCGCGCTGCTTCAGGGCGATTTCGAGTTCTTGCTCGTCGCGATCGACCTTCATCAGCGGCGGACGAAGCAGGCAATAGGCAACGACGCCGATAAACGGAACAAGCGCCAAAAGCGCCCAGAGATACCACATGGTGCCGCGCATATAGGCATCGCGCGCGGTCCAAACAATGGAAAGCACATATAGGATAACCAGCACCACGATAACGCCGGTGAATGCAGCTTGCAGCTCGGGAGTCCAAAGCTGAGCCAATAAATCGCTCATCGCATCCTCATTTCCCACCTGCCCGGCAACGTTTGCGTACGATTGGGCAAGTTCTCGACAACGTTCAAACGGGGCATCATTATAGCAAACATCGCAGTTTGCCTTAAAACGCCCCTGTACGCGCTTCATAAAAGAAGAAACCTCCGAGTTGCAACTACGGAGGTTTCTTGACGCTTCTACGAAAGCTCGTCGAGCTGTTCCTTCACGCGAACCGCCTTATCGGCGATTTCAGCATGCTTTGCCCTGTCCTTCTCGATGATCTCGGGCTTTGCCTTTGCCAGATATCCTGGATTGGAAAGCTTCTTGTCAAGCTTCGCCTTGTCGGCTTCGAGCTTGGCAAGTTCCTTTTCAAGACGTGCGCGCTCGGCGTCGAAATCGACCAAGCCAGCCAACGTCACATACACCTCGAAACCGCTGCACAAAACCACAGTGGACGCCGCGGGCTTTTGCGTATCAGGAGCAATCGCAAGGTCGGCGGCATTGCCCATCGCCTCGATAAGCGATCGCTGTTCATCGAGCAGCGCGGCATCCGTCGCCTCGGCTTTTACGGAAACCGAAAGCGCCGTCTTCGGCGAGATGTGGTAGCGTGCACGCGTGGCGCGGATAGCCGTCACCGTCTCGCATACCATCTGAATAGCGCGCTCGGCGTCGTCATTGCGATACACGGCAAGCGCGTTCGCGTCCGGCCACGCAGCGCCGATGAGATACCGGGCTTCGGTGCGGTCGAAGGGCAGCTCCTGGTAAATCTCTTCGGTAACGAATGGCATGATCGGATGCAGCAGACGAATTGCCTGGTCGAGCACGAACATCAAGTTGCGCTGGCACGCGAGGCGATCCGCAGGGTCATTCCCTGCATCCAGGCGGCTTTTCGAGAACTCGATATACCAGTCGCAGAATTCATTCCAGAAGAACGAATAAAGCTCGCGCGTGATCTCACCGAATTCGAAGGTTTCGTACAGCGCATCGAGCTTAGCCACCAAACTTGCCAAGCGGCTGAAAATCCATCGGTCGGCAGGTGTAGTCGGCTCGGGAGCGCCCGGAACGAAACCGTCGAGATGCATGTTCACGAAACGAGCGGCGTTGCGGATCTTGTTCGCAAAGTTGCGGCTGTTCTCAAGCTTAGCCTCGTTGAACTTCAAATCCTGCGCGCCGGTAACCTGCATAAGCATGCCGAAACGCATGCCATCGGCCCCGTAATCCTTCATAAGACGCAGCGGATCGACGCCGTTGCCGCGGCTTTTGCTCATGGGCTTGCCGTCGGCGCCCATAACCGTCGGATGGATGATCACATGCTCGAACGGAATTTTCTTGGTGAAGTACATGGAAGCCATGACCATGCGCGCCACCCACAAACCCATGATGTCGCGCGCAGTGGAAAGAACCTGGGTCGGGTAGGCGAACTTGAGTTCTGCAGCTTCGTTGCCATCGATGGTCCAACCCATGGTGGCAAAAGGCCACAACTGCGACGAGAACCATGTATCCAAAACATCGGTATCCTGGCGAACCGGCGCACCGCACTCGGGGCACTCATGAACATCCTCTACGCTTGCATCATGCCAACCGCAGCTATCGCAATAGAACATCGGGATGCGATGGCCCCACCACAACTGCCTTGAAATGCACCAGTCTTTGAGATTCGCCAGCCAATCAAGATAAACCTGTTTCCAGCGCGCCGGATGGAACTGGATCTCGTCGTCCTCGACGACGCGGCCGGCTTCTTTCTTAAGTCCCTCGACGGAAACGAACCACTGCTCAGATTCCCACGGTTCGAGCTTGGTGTGGCAACGATAGCACGTCATAACCGAATGGTCGTGGTCTTCCACGTGATCGAGCAAGCCCAGTTCCTCGAACTCGGCGACGATGGCCTCGCGAGCCTCGTCACGCGACATGCCCGAGAACTTGCCGTAACCATCGACCACATGAGCCGTGGCATCGAAGATGTTGATCTTCTCGAGGCCGTTGCGCTCGCCCATCGCCCAGTCGTTGGGGTCGTGGGAAGGCGTGACCTTCACGAAGCCGGTGCCGAAACCGGCATCGACGTAAAAATCGCTGAAGATAGGGATCTCGCGCCCCACAATGGGCAGCGCCACCTTGGCACCGACGAACTTTTGCGCCTCGGGATCTTTCGGCGAGACAGCCACGCCGGTATCACCCAACATGGTCTCGGGACGCGTAGTGGCGACGACAATGTAGTCGAGCCCGTCGACGGGCTCGACAAGCGGATAGCGCAGATACCACAAATGTCCCTTTTCGGGCACGTATTCGGCCTCGTCGTCGGCGATGGCCGTGCCGCAATGCGGGCACCAGTTCACGATGCGCTTGCCGCGATAGATTATCCCGTCGTGATACCACTCGGTGAACACGCGGCGCACGGCGTTTGCGTAATCGGGGTCGAGCGTGAAGTGCTCGTCGTCGTAATCGCACGAGCAGCCCATGCCCTTGATTTGGTTGACGATGGTATTGCCGTATTGATCGCGCCATTTCCAGCACTCGTCAACAAAAGCTTCGCGGCCGATCTCATAACGCGAGATTCCTTCTTCGGCGAGTTTCTTGTCGACTTTCGTCTGCGTGGCGATGCCCGCATGGTCGGTGCCCAAGATCCAACGCGTGGGACGCCCCTGCATGCGTGCATGACGGATGCAGGTGTCCTGGATGGTGTCGTTTAGGGCATGGCCCATATGCAGCATGCCGGTAATGTTCGGCGGTGGGATAACGATGGTGAAGGGATGTTCAGCGAAATCGCCCTTCCCTTCGCTGCGGCGAAAATAACCGGCATCCTTCCACGCTTCGAACAGCGGGGTCTCATGCGCGGCGAAATCGTATTCGATTTTGCTCTTCTGCTGATCGTCTGCCATGCTTGCTCTTTCTTGTCAAAACCAAAAGCCGCACCGCGCGGTGCGGCCACAATAACCCTCGAAGCTCAATGCCTCCAACACGTTTCGCTAAAGCGAAACGATCTCGGGCTTCGTCTCACCTGCAACGTCGCTTGCACGTACCTCCACCTTCGTGGGAGCGCCCTTGTATTCGGGCAGGTCGTACATAACATCCATCAATACGCGCTCGCAAATCGAACGCAAACCGCGCGCGCCCGTGCCATGCTCGACAGCCTCATGCGCGATGGCGTGCAGCGAATCGTCGGTGAAGACAAGCTGCGCATGCTCGAATTCGAACATCTTTGAGTATTGCTTCACCAAAGCGTTCTTAGGCTCAGTGAGAATATGCACCAGATCGTCTTCGGTCAGCGCATCGAGCGATTTGATGACTGGGATGCGCCCCACGAACTCGGGAATCATGCCGTACTTGTTCAAATCCTCGGGAAGAACTTTCTTCAAAAGCTCTGATTCGGAACGTTTCAAGCTTTCGGGCATCTCGGAGTTGAAACCGACGATGCTCGACCCCGTGCGCTCGGCGACGATATCGGCCAAGCCGACGAACGCGCCGCCCAAAATGAACAGGATATTGGTGGTGTCGATATGGATGAGCTCTTGCTGAGGATGCTTTCGACCGCCTTGCGGAGGCACGCTTGCCTCGGTGCCCTCGACGACCTTCAACAGCGCTTGCTGGACGCCCTCGCCCGAGACATCGCGCGTAATCGAAAGGTTCTCGGCCTTGCGGGCGATTTTGTCGATCTCGTCGATGTAGATGATGCCGATCTGCGCGCGATCGATATCGAAGTCGGCCGCGGTGATCAGCTTCAGCAGGATGTTCTCGACATCTTCACCGACATAGCCGGCCTCGGTCAGCGTGGTGGCATCGGCGATGGCGAAAGGAACGCGAAGCGTGCGCGCCAAAGTCTGCGCCAAAAGCGTTTTGCCCGAACCTGTGGGGCCGATGAGCATGATATTGCTTTTCGCAAGCTCAACCCCATCGTCCGCATCTTCCAAGCCGATGCGCTTGTAGTGATTGTACACCGCCACGGAAAGAGCGCGCTTGGCATCCTCTTGGCCCACAACGTACTCGGAAAGCTCACGATAGAGCTCGTGCGGGGTGGGAAGCTGCGCAAGCACCTCTTCGGGGGTGGGCGCCAAAACAGGCTCGCCCATCACAGCATCGGCCTCTTCCCTGCGCTCTCGCTCGCTCGCCGCCATGGCGGGAGACGGGACCTGCAAACCCAAGTCGCGCATCATGGCCTCGGCGCTGACCGAAATGCATTCGTCGCAAATGTAGATGCCGTTGGGGCCCGCGATCATAGCCGACACCTGATGCGGATGCTTGCCGCAAAAGGCGCAGGTTATCTCGTCGTTGCCAGTGAAATCTTCTTTGTTATCGCTCACGGAAGATACCTTATTCGGACTTGGCAGCCGCCAGTGCGGCGCGCGACTCGACGATGCGGTCGACCAGGCCGTACTCAAGCGCCTGCTGGGCGGTCATGTAGTTGTCGCGCTCGGTGTCGCGCTGAATGGTCTCGAGCGTTTGGCCGGTGTTGTCGGCGAGAATCTGATTGAGTTGCTTGCGCGTCTTCAACATGAAGTCGGCAACGATCTGAATCTCGGTTTGCTGACCTTGCGCACCACCCGAAGGCTGATGGATGAGGACCATGGAATTGGGCAAGCACAGCCTCTTGCCCTTGGTGCCGCTCGACAAAAGCACCGCAGCCATAGAAGCGCAGCAGCCCATGCAGATGGTAGAAACATCGGGCTTGATGAAGTTCATGGTGTCGAGAATCGCAAGACCTGCGGTAACCGAGCCTCCCGGCGAGTTGATGTAGAGCGAGATGTCCTTTTCGGGGTCGGCGCTCTCAAGATGCAGAAGCTGAGCGACGACGGAGTTCGCAACGTTGTCGTCGATCTGCTCACCCAAGAAGATGATGCGGTCGTTCAGCAATCGAGAATAGATATCGTAGCTGCGCTCGCCACGAGGCGACTGCTCGATAACGTAGGGAATCAGCGCGTTGTTGATGTTCGCCATTCCAACCTCTCTTTCAATAATGCAGTATTGCGGGCTTTGCCCGAGCTTTAAGGTAACTATTCCATGGTGGCGCACAAGCTCTTGTTTCGCAAGGTGCTACACGACAGTGTTACCAGATGGAAAAAGCGGACGCACCTTGATGAGGCACGCCCGCTCAAATAAATGCCGCTAGAGGTTATTCGGCTTTGTTCTCGGCGGCTTTCTTGGTGGTCTTCTTAGCGGCAGGCTTTTTAGCAGCGGTTTTCTTCGCCGGCTTCTTCTCAGCCTCTTCGCCTTCGGCCTCGGCGGCCTTCTTGGTGGTCTTCTTAGCCGTGGTTTTCTTGGCGGCAGCCTTCTTCTTGGGCTTTTCTTCCTTGGCTTCCTCGACAGCAGCCGCGGGAGCCTCTTCGGTGACGACGGCGTTGTCGGTCACCTCGGCAGCGGCTTTCTGGCGAAGGATGCCCTGGCGCACCAAGAACATCTGACCGCTTTCCTCCCACTCCTTCTTGAGAGCGGCGGGGTCTTCGGCACCGGACTTGGCAAACTCGGCTGCGATGTCCTCGTCGGTGGCGACGATACCGGCATGCGCGGCCCATGCATCAAGCGCGAGATCCTGCTTGGCGAGATCGGCAGCCTGCTTCTTCACGTCGTCGCGGAACTGCTGCGAAGAGATGCCCTGAGACATGAGGTACATATCGAAAGTGATGCCCTGCTGCTGGAGCTGCGTGAAGAAGTTCTGCAGTAACGCCTGCTCCTGCTGCTCGGCCAGCGACGCCGGAACTTCGCCATCGAAACGCTCGGCCAAAGCGGAAAGAGCGCGCTCTTCCTTCAAACGCGGCATATAGGCGTTCTTTTGGTTGGCGATGAGGCTGGTGATTTCCTTGCGCGCCTCTTCCACGGTGTCCATGCCGAGCTTCTCTTTGACGAATTCGTCGGTGAGCTCGGGGGTCTTGCGCTCCTTGACCTGCAAAACCTCAACCTCGAAGTTGATCTTCTTGGTCTTGCCGATAAGGCTCGAGGTCATGACGGTGGGCTCTTCGGGCACGTCGATGGCAAACTGCTTGGTGTCGCCCTTCTTGAGGCCCTTGATCTCGTCATCGAAAGTCGCCGGGAACAAACCGGAAGCAACGCCGTATTGACGGTCGTCGGTGGAGATGGAAGCGATGTTCTCGCCGGCATCATTGGTGGCGGCGATCTTCAGGTTGGCGAAGTTGTCGTCGGCGATCACGGCATCATCTGCAGCGTCGACCATTTCTTGATAATGGAACAGCATCGAATCGAACTCGGCCTGAACCTCGGCATCGGTAACCTCGGCGCTCGGCAGGGTGATCTCGACGTTGTCGTAATTAGAAAGCTCGGGAGTGGGCTTGGTGTCGACCTCGAACGAGTAAACGAAAGGCTCACCATCCTTGATCATCCCGATCTCCTCGGTGAAATCAGGCTGGCCAAGCGGGTACAAACCGCACTTGTCGACAGCCTGCATGCAGGTGTCGTTCACGATCGCGTCGGTGACGGTGGCAGCCACGGCTTCCTTGCCCAGGAAGTTGTCGATAACCTGGCGAGGGGCCTTGCCCTTACGAAAGCCCGGGATGCGGTACTGAGAAGCAAACTGCTTGTACTGCGCCTTAACTCGACCGCTAATGGTGTCTGCGTCGATGGTGACGGTGACCTTAGCGCGGTTACCCTCCAAAACCTCTGCTTGTGTTTCCACTTGAATCCTCCGTATGTCTTACTCGCCTCGTGGCATCTGCCTAACGGCGCTATTGAATGTTCGGCATTTATGAGACGAGACCGCCCAAGCGGGTTTTTCGAACCTATTCCGAACATCTTCCTTCGATAATGCCAAGGGCAAATTATGTCACAGTTACCTTGTCAGATAAAGACTTTTCGCCCTATAATCGTGAATAGACCAAATCTGATAAACCACGGCGCTGCGCCTTGGATCGCGCGCCAAACGAACCGAAAACGCGAAAGGTCTAACCCCGTGACAGCCCTGCCACTCAACATCGCGCAAGAGCGCGAACTTCATCGACTTTTGGAATACGAGCGCAAAACCTGCAGCGCCGGCAAGGATCTTGTTTACCACTGCGCGTTTCCCTATCGCCCCGATAACGACCTCCAGGCCGAGCTGATCGAACTTGGCTACCTAGCCACGAAAACCGATCGCACGCACGGAACCGTGGTGCGCATTACCTCGGACGGATACAGCTATTTCCCCAGCCTCATGCGCGAGGAAGACGAGAAACGCAAGCGGGCGCACCGCGATTCGCGCCTTATCGGCCTTACGGCGATCTTCATCATGCTCGCTATGGTCATCGGGTTCATGTGCGGCTATCTGCTGCGCTAGGCTACATGCCGATTTCTTCGAAATAACGTTCGGCGATCCTGGCTGATTCGGCGGCATCTTTGCTATAGAAATCAGCACCGATTTGCGCCGCGTATTCAGGAGTGAGCACAGCGCCGCCGACAAATACTTTGCAACCGGGCAATTGCTCATGCAGAAGCGCGACTGTCTGCTCCATCGAACGCACGGTAGTGGTCATGAGAGCCGACAGCCCCACAAGACGGATACCCTGTTCGCGCACGACGCGCAGTATCTCTTCGGGCGAAACGTCGCGACCGAGGTCGACCACGCGATAGCCGTAGTTTTCAAGCAACATCTTCACGATGTTCTTGCCGATGTCGTGTATATCGCCCTTCACTGTCGCAACGGCGATGGCGCGAGACGTTGCAACGGCATCGGTTTCACCGACATGTTCTTTGACCACGTCGAATCCCGCCTTTACCGCCTCGGCTGAAGCCATCAGCTGAGGCAGGAAGAACGCCCCTTTGTCAAAACGCTCGCCAACGATGTCGAGCGTGGGAATGAATACATCGTTTATCAAATCGAGCGGATCGTGGTTTTCGAGCAGCGCCTCGGTTGCGGCACCCATAGGGCCTTTTCGGCCTGTAAGGATAAGGTGCACCATGGCACGCACATCGTCGGCAGCATCATCGAAGGAGGGCGGCACCGCGACGGGGCACTCATCAACCGCGGCGCGCGGGATCATCTGCTCGTTTTTCGTGACGTCAGCACTTGGGGTGCTGTAGGGGTCATCTACCGTCGCATATGTCTCAATGAAACCAACCGAACCTGCATCCTGACAATTTAAGACCCTGAAAGTGTTTACCGTATCGATATAACGGCGCGACAAGGGGTTGAGAATCGGCATATCGAGCCCGCAGCCAAACGCCGCAGCCAAAAACGTCGCGTTCACCATGTTGCGTTGCGGCAGACCGAAGCTGATGTTGGAAACGCCGAGAACCGTACGCACGCCCAGGCGCTCTTTCACCATGGTTATGGCACGCAAGATCTCAAGTGCTTCCGACTGGTTGGTGGCGCAAGCCATGGTAAGACAGTCGATCACGATATCGCTACGCGGAATGCCCAAGGATTCCGCCTCGTCAACGATATGCTTGGCGATAGCGAAGCGACCTTCCGCGGTTGCGGGGATGCCCGTCTCGTCAAGAGCGAGGCCGATAACGGCACAGCCGTATTTTTTAGCTATCGGCAAAACGGCATCGAGGCTTTCCCTCTTGCCATTCACACTATTGATCAGGGGCTTTCCCGCATAGCTGCGCACCGCGGCCTCAATGGCCTCTGGATCGGATGAATCGATCACCAAAGGAAGCGTCACCGTTGCGGATAGCTTCTCGACAGCAGCAGCAAGCACCTGCGGCTCATCGAGTTCGGGCAGGCCGACATTCACATCGAGAACATCAGCGCCGTGCTCTTGTTGGGAAACAGCCTCGCCGATGATGTAGTCGAGATCGCCCGCACGAAGCGCTGCCTTGAGTTTAGGTTTACCCGTGGGATTGATGCGCTCGCCGATGACGGCGACGCGCGGCACGCCAACCGGCAACGACACCATTTCCTGAGCACTGCAAAGCACGCAGGAAGGCTCGTAGCCACGCGCGGGTAGCGTACGTGCGTCGATGGCCTTGCGCAAAAGCTTGATGTATTCCGGCGACGTGCCGCAGCAGCCGCCGATGATAGTTGCGCCCGCATCGACCATCGCCTCCATAGCGGAGGCGAAATCTTGTGGCGCGACGTCGAAGAGCGTCTTTTCGCCCTCTACATGCGGAAGCCCGGCATTGGGCTGCGCGACAAGCGGACAGCGCGCCCGCGAAGCCATGTCCTTGACAGCCTGCAAGAGTTCCATCGGGCCAAGCGAGCAGTTGAGACCCACAGCCTGAACGCCCATGCTGGAAAGCACCTCAGCGGCAATTGCCGGAGAAGTCCCCAAAAACGTGCGGCCATCCTCTCCAAAGGTCATGGTCACGATAACCGGCAAATCGCAATGTTCACGTGCGGCCAAAAGAGCTGCTTTGGCCTCGCGTAAATCAGCCATGGTCTCGACGAGGATTAAATCGCAGCTTGCTGCCACGGCCGCCTTAACCTGCTCAGCGAATACGCGGTACGCTTCCTCGAACGACATCGTGCCCATGGGCTCGAGCAGGGCACCTGTAGGCCCTATGTCTCCGGCAACGTAAGGCGCCCCAGCCGCACGAGCGCATTTTGCTGCGGCTGCATACACTTCGGCAACGCTCGCGCGCCCTTCAAGTTTGAGCGCATTGGCACCGAACGTGTTGGTGGTGATGACCTCCGCACCCGCTTCCACGTAACGAGCATGGATGGCGGCTATGTCGGACGCATGCGAGAAGTTCAACATCTCGGGTACGTCCTCTATTTCGGATAGCCCCATTTCCTGAAGTTGCGTCCCCATGGCACCGTCGATAAGCAGGAAATCCTGTCCGAGGAGCGCCCGGTGCAGGTGATCGTCCTTGATGCGCAGCCCCGAAAGGTCGATAGCGGGCGCCACGGAAGCACGCCGTGCACCTTCGGTTAAGCGAGAGGGGTCATCGGCCATGGCAGGTCGTTCCTTTCTTGCGAAGCTCGCAGCAACCCTTCAATTGGCAGCTTGCGCAAAGGTCGCGCACCCCAAAACCATCTCGACCGGCTTCAAACAAACCAACGAGCGCCGTGGTGCTCTTAACGGGAATCATCATATTGGTAGGGGTAAGCGTTATCCCCAATCGACGCGTGGCATCAAGCGCCGAAAGCAACGCGGGCTGCACGGAAAGCGGCAAGTCACCGTATCCCGGGCTGAATCGCCAATTGGTATGAAGTCCTTGATCGGCGGCCCAAGCAACTATCTGCGCTTCAACGGCATTCGCGCACGCCTCGACAAGCGCCGACGAGCACGCGCCGAACATAAGCGCATCTACCGAACTCATGGCGGCATATTTGCGTATCTCGCGCTCGCTTTCCATACCAAGCGTGCACGCCATGAGAGCAACCTTGCAAGCGCCGGCCAGGTGTTGCGCCATACTGGAGCCCGGCAGCGCCATACCGCAATCGGGCAACACGGTCGGCTCTTTCGTCGGGTCGACATCGAAAATCCCCCATGCAAACCGAGGCGAAAGATCGCGCTCGCAGGCGCAAGCAAGCTCATTGAAACGAGCCAGCAGGGCTTCGTCGAGTCGCTGACCCGCATACCCTAAATAGCTCAGCGCTTCATCGCGGTCGAGTGCGACGATGCTCCCCCGTCCCGCGCCGAAACAGCCGTAGCGAATCGTCATCTAACCCGCGCCACCTTGAGCGCGCACATAGCAGCGCGTGCGATTTCGGGCTTGTTCATAGTATAGACATGCAAGCCGTCGACACCGTGATCCTGCAAATCGGTAAGCTGACGGCAAGCGTATTCGATGCCTGCCTGTTTCAAACTTGCCGGGTCGTTTTCATAACGCGCAAGTAGTTTGATGATGGGGCTTGGCAGCGACGCGCCGCACATGAACACCATGCGCTGAATCTGCTGCTTGCCCATAAACGGCATGACGCCCGCAGTGATGGGCAACGTGATTCCGCCGCGCTCTGCAGCCTCGCGAAAACGATAGAAATAATCGTTGTCGAAGAACAGCTGCGACACGAAAAAGCGAGCGCCGGCGTCCTGCTTCTGCTTTAAGTGCTCGATGTTCAAGCGCATGCTATCGCAATCGATATGTCCTTCGGGATAGGCGGCGGCACCCACGCAAAAGCCCGCGTCGGCAAGAAGGGGAATAAGGTCTTTCGCATAAAGGAACTCGCCCGGCTGATAGCCATCAGGAAGATCTCCGCGCAGAGCCAAAACGTTTTGGATGCCCCGCGCGTGCATGTCGTCGATTGCAGCGGCAATCGAATCCTTCGACGCTCCGGCACAAGTGAGATGAGCAACCGCGGGCGTATCGAAATCGCATTGAATCATGGAAGCGATACCGGCGGTCGCACCTTTATTGCCGCTTCCGCCCGCCGAATAAGTAACGCTGATGAAATCGGGCTCGAGGGTGGCAAGCTCGGTAACGACCTCGCGAGCAGTTTCCATACTCAACTCGCCCTTTGGTGGGAAAATCTCGAATGAAACGGGCTGACTTGCAGCATCGGCAAATATAGCGCCGACATCTTTCCCCTTGTTTTGCAAAGCCGACAAAACGACCACTCCTTGCGAATACAGAAAGGCACGGCTGCGCCATCCTTAACGTCAGTGTTGCCATTTTAGCCGAACGAACTCATCAAAACTTAACGATATCCATAAAAACGCTTGCCAAGATATATGCATTATCGATTGCCAAACAACGTCTAGCGCGAATGCGACAATCGCGCAATAAAAAAGCCGGCAACCATGCCGGCTCAAAACATCAATGGTGCGGGCGAAAGGACTTGAACCTTCACAGGGGTTGCCCACCAGAACCTAAATCTGGCGCGTCTGCCAATTCCGCCACGCCCGCGCACGGCGGCAATCATAGCAGAATTGGCGCAAACGCCGCAAGAAACGCATGAAACAACCGCTAATCGTTAAGAATGTGCAAACAAACCGCTTTAGTCTACTGAAGCGGTTCCCCTTTGCTATGATTCCGTGACATGCGATTGCGTATCTGCTTGCCAGCCTTCGCAGTCTGTTAAACAGATACGACAAGCATACCCACATTCGTTTCGTTGAGAGGATATCCTGTGAAGCATCTCGCTGAACAATGGGTGCGCATCAGCTTGATCAAGCGCATCCTGGTTGGCCTGATCATCGGTGCCGTGCTTGGTGCCGTCGGTCCTGCAAACCTCGAGGCCGTCACCCTGCTTGGCAATTTGTTTGTCGGCGCCCTTAAGGGCATCGCCCCTATTCTGGTTTTCTTCCTGGTTCTAAGCGCCCTTGCCAGCGCACGCGGCAAGTCGAACATGAAGACCATCCTTATTCTTTATCTGGTCTCCACTTTTCTTGCAGCCATCGTGGCCGTCGTAGCCACTTCGGCCTTCCCTATCACGCTCACGCTCGCCGATGCGGGCGACGTGACCCAAACTTCGCCGCAAAACGTTTGGGAAGTGCTCACCACTTTGCTGATGAACGTGGTTTCCAACCCGGTTGAGGCCTTGGTGAAAGCAAACTACATCGGCATCCTTGCATGGGCCGTTGTTCTCGGCTTGGCCATGCGCGCTGCCTCCCAGGCAACCAACGACGTGTTCGCCGATATCTCGAACGCCGTCTCCACCGTCGTCGCATGGATCATCCAGTGCGCGCCGTTCGGCATCTTCGGCTTGGTGTACTCCTCGGTTTCGACCAACGGCCTGAACATCTTCGTTGAATACGGCCAGATCATCGTATTGCTGGTGGCCTGCATGTTCTTCATTGCGCTGGTCGCCAACCCGCTTATGGTGTTCATCGTCACCCGCAAGAACCCCTTCCCGTTGGTGTGGCGCTGCATCAAGGATTCGGGCTTGTTCGCGTTCTTCACGCGCAGCTCTGCCGCCAACATTCCCGTCAACATGGAGCTTTGCGAGAAGCTCGGCCTGAACAAAGATACCTACAGCGTTTCCATCCCGCTAGGCGCCACCATCAACATGGCAGGTGCCGCCGTGACCATCACCGTCATGGCAATGTGCGCAGCCTACACGCTAGGCATCAACATCGACGCCCCCACCGCCGTCATCCTGTCCGTGCTCGCCGCCGTGAGCGCATGCGGCGCCTCCGGCGTTGCCGGCGGATCGCTTCTGCTTATCCCGCTTGCCTGCTCGCTTTTCGGCATCTCCAACGATATCGCCATCCAGGTCGTTGCCATCGGCTTCATCATCGGCGTTATCCAGGACTCTTGCGAAACCGCCCTCAATTCGTCCTCCGACGTTTTGTTCACCGCAACCGCCGAGTACCGCTCGTGGATTAAAGCCGGCCGCACCGACTTCGTCATGGGTCAAGACAACACCCCGCTCAACGTGGTCGAGAAAGCTGCCGACAACAGCGCGAAATAACGACGAACCTTTTCTGCTTTCGAAAGGCGCCCCGAGCGGGCGCCTTTTCCATGCCCCGCCTTCTCGATATAAAAATGCAGGAAGCCCCGCGCTGCATCATCGAACCGCCTCCCATTTCTTGGACAAAAGAAATGGGGGCAGTTCACATCGACGCGGGGCTTCCTACATTGAAGCTCGATTTTAAGATGGGCTATTTCAAAAGTTCAGCGAGCTCAAGCGCATTGGGCATGTCGTTGGCCAGCTTGCCATAATGAACATACTCGAGCGTCATATCGGGATTCACGATGAAAAGCGCAGGGAGCTGCGTTTCGACGCCCTCGTAAGCACCGTGCTTGAAGCCGTTGGCCTTAATCTGCTCGAGGAATGCACGACCCTCGTCGTCGAAAAGTTCTTTTTTGGAAGGGGCAGCGCCGATCTCGAACAGCTTGTAGAGTTTTTGGTCCTTGTCGCAGATGATGTCGAAGGGCAGCGGGTTATCTTTGGTCTGCTCGGCGACAAGCGCTGGGTCCGATTGGAAAACGACCATCAGCTGACCGCCTGTTTCCTCGATCGCCTTGTAGTTGGTAAGGAAATCATGCAGGTTGTACTGGCAAAGCGTACAGCCGTAATAGCGCAGAAATGCAATGGCCGTCTTTCCCGAAACGCGTTTCACCGCATCAGATATATGCAAGCCGCTTTCGCTCGCCGTGGTATAGGTAAAATCAACGAGCTTCTCGCCCTGTAGCGCTTTCGCCATCCCGTTTCCCTCCGAGACCCTGTAATTCACACAACCCGTGTATCTTAGTACACATTCCCGTAAATGGCTTGGGCTTTTGATAAAATCTCATGGCTCTTTACGAGCTTGCACGAATCTCTTCAAAGAAGGCGAACATGTCGAAAAAGCTCATCGGCCCGCTTATGCTTTTGGGCACCGCTATCCTTTGGGGGTTGGCCTTCGTTGCGCAGACAACCGCCTCGAACGATATTGAACCGTTCACCTTCAATGCATCGCGCAATTTCATCGGCGTGCTGTTCCTCAGCGGAGTGATAGCGATACGCAAGCGCATGGGCCACGACATCGCCCCCACCCCCAACGACAATGCGCGCAAACGCGCGAAGCGAGCAAGCAAAGCCGCGGACGGGCAAACCAAACAGCTAGGGCTCTACACCACCCGCACGCTCATGGTCGGCGGTGCCGCGTGCGGCATCGTGCTATGCCTTGCATCGTTTTTGCAGCAAAGCGGCATCAGCGCCTATCCCGCCGGCGCCGCAGCCTCGGGTCGCTCTGGCTTTGTCACCGCCACCTACATGGTCATGGTAGCCCTCTACACCGTTTTCGCAGGAAAGAAATCGCACCCCGTGGTCTTCGTTTCGGTGGGAATCGCCATTGTCGGCATGTACTTTCTTTGCGTGCCGAACGGCATCGACAACATCTATTGGGGCGATGTCTTGGTTTTCGGCAGCGCCTTTGGATACGCCGCGCACATCATCGTCATCGACCGTTTCACCATGGTCGACGGCGTGCGCCTTTCGCGCGTGCAGCTTTTGGTTGCGGGAGGCATCTCGTTTGCATGCGCGCTTTTGTTCGAGCACCCCAGCATCACAGGCATCGCTGCCGCCATCGTGCCCATTCTCTACGCAGGAGTGCTTTCGGACGGCGTAGCCTACACGCTGCAAATCGTTGCGCAAAAGACGACCGACCCTACGGTCGCTTCGATCATTATGAGCCTCGAATCGGTTTTCGCAGCGCTCGGCGGTTGGATTATCTTGAGCGAACGTCTTGGGCTCGTCGAGCTCTTTGGCTGCATTTTGGTGTTTGCCGCCGTCATGCTTGCGCAAGTGCCCACTTTCGTCGAAAACGCCCGCAAAACGAAATAGATCGCAAGAACAAAAAAGCCTCGCAAAAGCGAGGCTTGATTTCGATGGTGGACCGTCGGGGACTCGAACCCCGGACCTTGGGATTAAGAGTCCCCTGCTCTACCAACTAAGCTAACGATCCGTTTCGTCTGTATGTAACGCGCGGCACCCTTCGAAATGGTGGACCGTCGGGGACTCGAACCCCGGACCTTGGGATTAAGAGTCCCCTGCTCTACCAACTAAGCTAACGGTCCATGCAATCTCGAATATGCGCGCTGGGGTGGGTGAAGGGACTCGAACCCTCGACCTCCAGAGCCACAATCTGGCGCCCTAGCCAACTGGGCGACACCCACCGTGTGCGCAAGGATAGATAATACGGATTGTTCGACTAAAACGCAAGATGTTTTTCAAAGTCGTCCTTTCATCCCGAAAACCACACAAGTTAAACGGCCACAAGCAACTTTGCCGAAAATAACAAAGCAGTAAAAAATCTCTCGATGACGCACCGACAAAAATGTCTCGCTTATAATCGAAATATCCCCTATGAGCTTGTCCGGTTTCCCGAAAGGAGATCCTGGCACATGGCAGCACTTCAACTTGTCTTGCTTTTGCTGGCGGCCGTCCTCGTCTCGTCGGTCGTCGACCAGATACTTCCCAAAGTGTCCATCCCGCTCGTGCAGATCGCCATGGGTATCTTGATTGCCATATTCGCCGGCAGCCGCGTGCAGATAGGCCTTAACACCGAGCTTTTCCTGGTGGTCTTCATTGCCCCGCTTTTGTTTCACGAGGCAAGCAAGGCCGACAAATCGGCGCTTTGGCACTACAAGAAGACGTTTCTTTCTTACGCAATCGGTCTTGTGGTCGTCATCACGCTAGCCGTCGGATTCACCGTCAATCTCATGATCCCCTCGATATCGCTTGCTGCCGCTTTCGCACTAGGTGCAGCCCTTGGCCCCACCGACGCCGTTGCCGTTGCCTCGGTTTCGAAAGAAGCCGCCATCCCCGAACGTCAGCAAACCATCCTGCAAGGCGAGTCGCTTCTAAACGATGCCTCGGGCATCGTATCGTTTCAGTTTGCCATCGCGGCTGCGACAACTGGCGCATTCTCGCTGCTAGGCGCAGTGGAAGATTTCCTTATCGAGTTCGTTGGCGGGCTGTTTTTGGGCTTGATCGTAGGTCTTGTAATCAATTGGCTCATTCGTAAAATCAGCGACATGGGCTTGGAAAGCATCACCTTTCACGTGCTGCTTGAGGTCTTCACCCCCTTTATGGTGTATCTTTTGGGCGACACGCTGCACGTAAGCGGCGTTATCGTCGTTGTCACCTGCGGCATCATCATGTCCCTGAGCAAGCCCGACCTCGGACCCTACGCATCGCGTCTGAACATCGTCTCTTCGAGCGTGTGGCAGGTGCTTGCCTTCGCCCTAAACGGCATCGTCTTCGTCCTTTTGGGCACGCAGCTGCCAAACGCCATCGGCAACACCTGGAACGACACCGGCATCGCACCGCTTGATCTGGTGGGATACATCGTGGTCATCGTACTGGTCATGCACGGCGTGCGCCTTGCGTGGTCGATTGCGTCGGAAAAACTCGTAGACCGCCGCAAGCAGCGTACGCGTCCCTTTAAAGACCAGCTGCGCTCGGCGCTTATCACCACCCTTTCGGGCGCCAAGGGAACCATCACGCTCGCCATCATGTTCACGATCCCGGTTCTGGTCACCTCGGATACAGGGGTTTCGCGCTTTCCCAACCGCGATTTACTGATATTCCTTGCCAGCGGCGTGATCATCGTGTCGCTTTTGCTTGCCACCTACGTCGTGCCGCTTTTAGCGCCGCGCGTGGAAAAGAAAACCGAAACGAAAAAGCAGGACGCTGAAACCAGCGTCGAGATCATGCGCGCCGTAGTGGAAGACCTCGCCACGCGCATAACCCCGAAAAATCGAGCCGCGGTATCGGAAGTCATACGCCAATACAACGAACGCATCGCACGCGTGCAAACAGACAGCGACTACTTGGAAGAAGAATCGGATATCGAAGTGCGCATCATGGCGCTGCAATGGGAACAGGAATATATCCTCGACCGCATAAGCGAAGGAACCGTGCCTCCAATCGAAGGTTATCAGGTGATGAACGCCGTCGCGCGCACCGAGTCGATGCTTCGCCAGGAGCGATATCGCGCCGCATCGTTCCATCGCAGAGCACGACGCATGCTGGGAGCCCTGAGGTCGGTTTGGCATCGTTTCCGCACGAAACTGCCCGGCCCCGACGCGGAAAGCGCCGAGATAAAACGCAAGCTGCAGATAGACGCCCTCAAAAACGCCATCGAGCGCATGCAGGAAGAGATGAGCAGGTCGGAATTCGCCTCAGAGTCGTTTGGGCGACTTATCATCGAGTACCAGCGCACGATAAGATCGCTTGAAGCGAAAAGCCCTTCGATCACCGAAATCACAAGCCTCGAGGATCGCGCAGAAGACGTTTTGAGGCCCGCTTTGCATAAAGAACTCGAACAGATACAGCTTGCCTACGACGAAGGGCGCTTGTCGCGCGCGGGGGCGCAGCATATGCGCCGCAACGTGCATATGATGGAGCTTGATCTGGAAGATTACCTGTAGCAGGTCGCAAAACGGCAGAGCGAATCAAAAGGGCCGGTCTCGGGAGGAAATCTCGAGACCGGCCCTTAGCGTCGAGCTTCTTCGCTTTCAAACCGCCCGACCCATTTGCGGCGCTTGGACCGCTGATGCACCTCCCCGCTTCTACATATGCGCAGGGGCAGACACGCCCAAGAGGCTCAGCGTGAGAGCAAGCACGATGCGCACGCTGTCGGCCAAAGCCAAACGCGCGTTTTGGACGGAGGATTCCTCGCCCATGATGTGGCATTCGGTATAGAACTGATGGAACGCCGAGGCAAGCTCCTGTGCATAATGCGTAAGACGGAAAGGCGCGCGATCGCGGGCAGCAAGTTCGATAAGCTCGGCGAAATCATCCATTTTGCGCATAAGGGCAAGCTCAGCAGGGTGAACGAGCACCGAGAGATCGATGTCGGATGGCACCGCTTTGGCCGAAAGCTCATCGGCGGTCAGCGTCGCAGGGTCATCGACACCCGCCGCCTTGCGCAGGATTGAGCAGATGCGCGCATGGGCATACTGCACGTAGTAAACAGGGTTTGAGGAATCCTGTTTCTTCGCAACCTCGATGTCGAAATCGATGGGCTGGTCGCTCGAACGCGAAAGCATAAGATAACGCGTGGCATCGGGACCCACCTCATCGATAAGCTCGGCAAAGGTGATCATCTCGCCGGTGCGTTTGGACATGCGGACGGGCTCGCCATCGCGCAGCAAGTTGACCAGCTGACCAAGAACAACCTCGAGGGCGCCTTCGTGCCCACCCGCAGCAAGCATAGCCTCGCAACGGGCGATGTAGCCATGATGGTCAGCGCCCCAGATATCGATCAGATGGTCGAAACCACGCGACAGCTTGTTGTAGTGATAGGCGATATCGCTCAGAAAATAAGTGAACTCGCCGTTGGCTTTGATGAGCACGCGGTCTTTGGTGTCGCCGAAATCGGTCGAGCGGAACCACGTAGCGCCGTCTTTCTCGTAAATGCAGCCCTTTTCACGGAACGTGTCGAGCGCATGGTCGACGGCGCTTTTGCCATCTTCACCCGGAACATAGAGCGAGCGCTCGGAAAAGAACAGGTCGAAATGATTGCCGAAGCCCTCAAGCGTCTCCTGACATAGTTTGAGCATCTTGCGATAAGCAAGCTCCCGGAAAGCGATCATGCGCTCGTCTTCGGGCACCGAAAGCCATTTGTCGCCGTCCTCCGCGATGATGTCGGCGGCAATGTCAGCTACATACGAGCCGCCGTAGCACTTCTCGGGCATCTCGACGTTTTGACCAAGGGCCTGCAGATAGCGCACGTTCACGCTGCTAGCGAACACATCGAGCTGCACGCCATGATCGTTGACATAGAACTCTTCGAACACATCGTAACCAGCGTGACGCATGACGCGCGCCATGGCATCGCCCAAAGCAGCCCAACGACCGTGGCCCACATGCATGGGGCCGGTGGGGTTGGCGGAAACGTATTCTAGGTTGATACGCTCCTCACGCGGAGCACCATGGCCGAAGTCGAAACCTTGCTCGCGCACGGCAGCGACGACGCCTTGCAGCACCCGGCTGCTCAGACGGAAGTTGATAAAGCCAGGGCCCGCGATCTCCACTTGGCTGATAACCTGGTTTTCGGGCAGATGATTAACGATGACCTGCGCGATTTCACGCGGATTTTTATGGGCAAGTTTCGCCGAACGCATGGCAACCGTCGATGCCCAATCGCCATTCGCGGCGTCGCGCGGGCGTTCGAGTGCGGCAGCGGGAGCTTCTTCCATTTGCAGCGATCCGTCGGCGATGGCGGCTGCGACCGCAGCGTCGACGATGTTTTCCAATTGTTCGCGAATCTGCATCAGTTTTTTCCTTGTTCTAAGTTCTTCATCGGTGACACTGGCCATATGGACACCATACGCAAACGACGCGAAGGTCCGCGGTCAGGAGCTGGCTGGGGCGAAGCGCTAAAGCTCGGGCAACGGCTCGTCGGAAAGCGTCGCGTACATGATGGCTTTGATCGCATGCATGCGATTCTCCGCCTCGTCGAAGACCACCGAGCGCGGCCCCTCGAACACCTCATCGGTCACTTCCATCTCGGTGATGCCGAATTTGTCGGCGATCTTTTGCCCCACCGCGGTTTTGGTGTCGTGGTAAGCAGGCAAGCAATGCATGAGGACCGCGTCGGACTTGGCGTAGGAGAATGCCTTGGCGTTTATCTGGTACGGAGAGAGATGCTCGATGCGCTCGGCCCAAACCTCGTCGGGCTCGCCCATCGAAACCCAGACATCGGTGTAGAGCACATCGGCGTTCTTGCAGCCCTCGGCGACATCGGACGTCACGAGAATGGTGGATCCACGCTCGGCGGCGATGGCGCTGCATGTTTCCACCAACCAAGCCTCGGGCGCGTTTTCCTTGGGGCCGCACGCTACATAGTTGACACCCAGCTTGGCGCAGACCACCATCAGCGAATTGGCTACGTTGTTGCGCGCATCGCCCATGAACACAAGCGTGCGGCCGCGCAAATCATCGCCGTAAATCTCGCGCATGGTAAGCATATCGGCGATCATCTGCGTGGGATGCCATTCGTCGGTGAGACCGTTCCATACGGGGCAATCGGCATATTCGGCAAGCTCTTCCACGATGCTTTGGCCGAAACCGCGATATTCGATGCCGTCGAAGAAGCGGCTGAGCACGCGGGCGGAATCAGCGATGGACTCTTTTTTGGACACCTGAGAGCCGGCGGAATCGAGATAGGTGACGTTCATACCCAAGTCGTAGGCGCCAACCTCAAACGAGCAACGCGTACGCGTGGATGTTTTCTCAAAGAGCAGCACGATGTTCTTTCCCTCGAGATAGCGATGGGGCGTTCCGGCCTTTTTCATCTTCTTGAGCGTTGCCGCAATGTTGAGAAGATGCTCGATATCCTCGCTGGTGAAATCGAGAAGCTTGAGAAAATCGCGACCTTTGAGGCTATCGGCCATGGTTCTTGTCCTTTCCAACGCGAACCGATACGCACGACGTACGACGTTCGCGGATTGCTGACGATAAAGTAATCATTATAGCTACTTGAACGGGGACGAGGCGCAAAGTACACGCCAATCATGCCGAATTCACGCAAGGGTGACGAGGGGCTGGCTGCGAAGAGAACGACGGCGAGCGCACGAAGGAGACGCCGAGGGGGCGCTGTGCAAACGCGCAGGGAAGTCTCGCAAAAGCGCTGGTTCGCGCGTGCGTGTTTTTTGCGCTATCATAACGGAAGCGCATGCAAGCCGCATGCCGCGCGCCGCAGGCTTTGGCCGCTGGACGCGCAAGTTTGCGGTTGCGTATCGCGCACTTCATTTAGCGCGCCCATGGCTCAATGGATAGAGCAACGGACTTCTAATCCGTAGGTTGTAGGTTCGAGTCCTACTGGGCGCGCCAGTTTTCCCTGATGAATCTGGTTGATGGTTGACGCGGCTTTGGCCGATAGATGGCTAAGAGAGCTCCTCTCACGAGCTGTTGGGCTTTGTGCTGCAGATATTTTCAAAATGCCGATGGGCGCCGCGCAAGCCGTGCCGCTGGACAATCAACCGCATTCGGCAGCTCCAAAGAGTGCGCTATGTCGCTAACGGCATGCGGCGAGGCGAGCACAAACGCGGGGCGAACTCGGGCGGGCCCAGACGGACAAAACCCAAGTGGGCCCGGGTGAGCGCAGGTGAGCGCAGGCGGACAAAAACCCCGGAATTTGTCACGTTTCGAAGGCTCAAGATGCCGAAACGGACCATAAATCGCGGCTTTTTTTCCGAAAATGCGACGAAAACAAAGGCGATTTGACCGAAATCAACCAGAAGTTCGTGCCAGAACGAGCGGTTTTTGTCCGGGGCTGCCTCGGCGAGGCATTAATCAAACACGCGAATCATTCGTCACGCAAAATCGAATCGTAGCCCACCACGCTGCCGAACCGTAATGGCACATGGCGACGCTAATGAACGACAAAACAACGAGATGGACCGCAAGCGGAAGACGGAGGCGGGCTATCCTTCGAGAATAGCTATAGCTTCGCGATACTTTTTCATACGAGCGAAATCTTTTTCGGAAGGGTTCGGTATTCGCGATAAATCGCTGTTGTGACGAAGGTCTGCCAGTTTGACGGCGCGGGCGATCGAATTGTTTTTGATTGCCCGTATGTAATCAAAATAAGGAGTTGCCTCATCATGCGTGAGCAAGCGCAAGGCGTCGATCACCGTTGGGGACATTCCTTGATCCGCAAGGTCGGCGAAGGTTATCGGCGTGTCTTCCACTACGTCGTGAAGCCAAGCAACGGCTTTAGCGTTATCGCCCTCTACCGAAGCTGCCACATGAGCGGGATGGTTGATATAGGGCGCTCCCGCCTTGTCAACTTGCCCCTCATGGGCTTTAGTCGCAATGCGCTGCGCGATTTCTGATTGAGTTGATGCGGCGTTTTCGTAATCGGCCATCTGATCTCCTTAGCTGAAGCCGAGAATCATCCGCGAAGCAACGGCAAACAAAGCAATAGCCGCAATCGGATCGATCAAGCTATAGCGATTCGAAACACATTTAGATGATAAGGTAATTGAGGCAATGGGGCAGTCGGATTTGCATCGGCGGCGTTTGTTTGATTACCAGTCAGTTCGGCACTGCTCCAAAACTTATGACCATATACATTCATGACCTCGCGAACGACTTCAAGAAAAAGCTTCGGCAACAGCGGCGAGACGCGACACCACAATTATGTATAATCATTCGGGTAACTCGCTACTACTCGTCACGGATTTCACCAATACGGCAAAGAGCGACGATTCGAGACAATTGAATCTAAATCTGAAGAAAATTCAGTTTTGCATACACCCTGCATGAGTGGCTCACGCAAGATCGTTTGTCGTAGTCGAGTTGCAAATTTCAATCCGCGCTCCCCATACGGGGAGCGACAAAGAGACGTCTCCGTCTTTGGGCCACTCCGAAATTTCAATCCGCGCTCCCCATACGGGGAGCGACCGCTGACCATTAGCCAGATCCCAAGGCATAATCACATTTCAATCCGCGCTCCCCATACGGGGAGCGACGTAGCGCACACCCATCCTGTGCGTGTAGTCTGCAGATTTCAATCCGCGCTCCCCATACGGGGAGCGACGCAGCTGGGTCAGGAAGCTGACCACGTTGCCCAGATTTCAATCCGCGCTCCCCATACGGGGAGCGACGGCCTCGGCCGCGCCTCCCGCGATGCCTCCCGCATTTCAATCCGCGCTCCCCATACGGGGAGCGACGCAGCTGGTCGACCTGTCGTGGCTCATCGCGTGATTTCAATCCGCGCTCCCCATACGGGGAGCGACGATAGGCCCATTGGATCGACTGCATGTCGGTCCCATTTCAATCCGCGCTCCCCATACGGGGAGCGACGAGACGACTATGACCCTTATCTTGTAACTAGTAGATTTCAATCCGCGCTCCCCATACGGGGAGCGACTAAGTTGTCGAGCATGGTGTAGTTCTGTTTCGCATGTCAATCCGCGCTCCCCATA
>CAKTUD010000006.1 GCA_934617425.1 uncultured Eggerthellaceae bacterium
ATAGGGAGCCGCGCCCGCGCAGGGCGCTTCCGCGCAGAGGGGGCCGCAGGACAAGTCCTGCGGCCCCCTTTCTCTTTTTGCTATCAGCAATCGCTTCGCATAACCTTCACATCCAAATAAGTCACCAGTGACTTATTTGGATGTGAAGGTTAATATGATATATGCACTTTGCACTGCATTGCATTTGTTTTGAATGCGAGCTCAACAGCGCAATCTGATCAGGCCGTGATATTCATGGGGCCGGGTTTGCAAAAGCAAACAGCAGACGTAACGCGTCTGCGGGACAGTAGCTGGTTCCGCAGACGCGTTTTTGTATTCTCATGCAAAAACATCGTGGAACTGGCGTAGCTAAGCAAAGGTTGTAAATAAACGCTACTGTTCCAGGAGGTTTATCATGGTCGTTTCCGAATCTTGCATCAATGCATCAAAGTCGTCTTTTACTGAGCTTGACGAATCCCGCAAGCTTTTATTTCGCGATGATTCTGCTGAAGGGAAGAACGCTTCTATAACGAGCGATTCTATTGGAGAAGAAAAGCGCATTGCTGATAAGCTAGCGGGTATCGGTGTTGCCGGTAACGTAGCGCTATCGGCTTTTAAATTGTTCGCGGGTATTTTCGGCAATTCCTCGGCGATGATTTCCGATGCCGTCCATTCTCTATCCGATGTTTTCGCTACGGCTATCGCCTATGTCGGCGTTCGTATCTCAAAGCGTGCTGCTGATAAATCTCATCCTTATGGTCACGAGCGTTTCGAATGTATCGCTTCGATGCTGTTGGGACTTATTCTAGCTGCTACTGGAGCAGGAATTGGACTAGCGAGTATCCAGTCGATCGTTTCGGGTTCTTACCTTGTTGCCGAAACACCGGGTGTGCTTGCTCTTTCAGCTGCTGTGGTGAGCATTGCTGTAAAAGAGGGAATGTTTTGGTACACGCGTCACTGGGCTCGTGTTTTGAATAGCGGGGCTTTCATGGCCGATGCCTGGCATCATCGCTCGGATGCGATTTCGTCTATTGGTGCGCTTATCGGCATCGCCGGTGCTATGCTGGGCTTTCCTATCTGCGATTCTCTGGCATCTATTGTGATCTGCCTCATTATTTTCAAGGTTGCATTCGATGTCTTGAAGAACGCTGTAAACGAGGTTACCGATACTCCTTGCGATGCAGCATTTGAAAAGAGTGTGCGTGAATGCATAGAGAAGCAGCAAGGTGTCATCGCTATCGATGCTTTGCGTACTCGTCAGTTTGGCAATCGTGCCTATGTTGATGCTGAGATTTCGGTTGACGGCGATCTTTCTTTGACTGACGCTCATTCAATTGCCGAACGCGCTCATGCGGCTGTTGAGGAGGAATTTCCGACAGTTAAGCACATCATGATTCATGAAAACCCGAGCGCTAATTAAGCTGCATTTCCAAAAACGAAAGCGCCCACTGCCTTTGATGGCTGTGGGCGCTTTCGTATAGGGGCTTTTATAGCTACTCGTTTAGCAGATCGATGATATCGTAATCGGATTTCGAGCTCTGGATGATCTCCTTGTTTCCGAAGACGCAACGCATGTCTTTTTGAACGAGTTGCTCTATCGAGCCGGCGAGAGAGCGAACGGCGTCGATCGAAGTTTCGATAATTTCCTTGCGAACGATTTCGCGTTGATTTTCGCTGTGTTTTGCAAAGTAGGCGCCGTCTTGTCTACGAATGAGATCACGCGCTTTTTTAGGAGTATCGAAATCGGCGACAGAACTGACGATGAAACCTTCAAGTTCGGTTTTGGACGGCGAGAAATTGCGGAGGAATTTTGCGGAATCGGCGAACCGAGCGAGCGTTTCATCGATATGCGGGTCTCGATAAGAGTAGAAGCGCATGTTACCGGTGAAAGTTGATTGGAATCCGACGCCATATGCACCGCCCTTCACACGCACTTCGTTCCAAAGGTGGTCGTAAGTAAGAGCTTTGGCGCCAACTATCCAGGCTCCAGTGTAGGGAAGACCGAGCAGGCGGCGGTCGTATCCCATGCTCGAATAAGTGACATCTGTTGCAACGACGAATGCTTCATTGCGCACTTGTGGCGCAGGGGCAACGAGAAGGCTCGCGTTGCCGCCTTTACGCTCGCAAAGAGGGTTTGCCGCCCAGAAAGCCTCGTAAGCAGCATCGGAACCCGTGAAGCTCAAAGTGCAGTTATCGTCCACGAACAAGCGTTGCGCGATTTCAGCAAGACGTGCGGAAAGAGCAGGCGCGATGTCGTCGAATATGGCAAGCGTGCGCTTGATGAAGCGGTAGAAGCCGATGTTGTTTAGCTCTTCGAGGATTACGCCAGCGGAACTGTAGTACGAGCGGACACGGCTCATGGCGCGTGTATTGCCGGCATTGGCGAAGCTTTGTTCCATATATATCTTGCGCTGTTGCAAGATGTCGCGGATTTTTTCGGTATCGGAGAAGTTGGTTTCCAACAGGATTTCGCGAGGGAAATCGGCAAGCCACGAAACGTTGCTTTCGAGGGCGCTTGCGGAAACGACGAACATAAGGTCGATGTCGTTTCGGTCATCAGCCTTTTCATAAAGGTCGGTGAAGAATGACAGGTTGCCGAGTTTTCCCTGGGTGAGGGTATCGATTTCGGCGGCGCTGTGATGCGCTGTGGGCAGTTTGCCGAGCACAAGCGAGAGAAGGCTTACGTAGGGGAGGTCGTCAAAGCTAATGCTCTTTGCGTTGAAGTAGCGGTAGGCGTAGACGATCCCGTGTGTGGCGACATCGTGGCGCAAGCAGGTGATAGGCGCGTCGCCGATAACCCTGAGGGGGTTTTCGGCGGGCACATCGTCGATGTCGGCAACGCCGAGTTTCGGCAAGGTCTTTTTTGCTTCGGTGCTATCGGGCTGCATTTGGATTTCGCGTAGATGCGCTTCTGCTTCGACGATATCGCGACGTTGCTCGTTGGTGAGTGTTTCGTTTAGCTGGTCGAGTTTTAACGAGAGCTCATTTTCTCCTGCGGTCGCGATGGGGACAATCGCCACGCTTGCGCGATGTTTGTTCTCCAAGAAGAGCGAGCGTGCAAGTTCGTCGAAATAGCCGTTTTCGAGTCCTTCGCGCATAAAGGAGAAATCGTCGCTGTAGCGAATGTAATCAAGTGCAGCGTCATCGTTGTAGAGCCAGCCGGAGAGGCAGTTCATAGCATGTACGACGCCGTCCGCGATGCCGAATTCGTGCTCGCGCATCACGAATTCGGCATGCGAGATGGATGCTGCGATAAGCTCTTTGTCGAGGCCCTTGTCGAGCAGCTTCGAAAGCTCTGTTTCGAGGGTGGGAATCAGATTCTCGGCGGTTGCTTCATGCTGGCGTTTGAGCTGCACGACAACGAAGGGCTGGTTGATCCCATCGCCCACGAAGGCGGATACGTCTTCGGCGATGCCTGCGTCAAGCAGTGCGCGTTTCATAGGTGCTTCGTTGCTGCCGAATAGTGCATCGAGGAGGATGTCCGTTGCGCGAACTCGCGCATGATCGGCGGCAAAGCCGATGGTGAAGGCTGCTCCGGCAACGGCGTTTTCGGGCGCGGTTTCCATTTTCTTGATGATTCCGAGGGACTCGACGGGGGTCTGAATCGTTATTTGACGTGGAGTAAGCTCGGGGAGTCCTGCTGCGGCTCGCTTTTGGCGCTCGATCTTCTCCTCTTTCGCGACAGGCGCAAAATAACGTTCGTTGAGCCAAGCGAGCGCATGGTCGATGTCGAGGTTTCCGTAAAGGGTTGTGTAGCTATTCGCTAGCTGGTAGTGGCGACGATGTTCGTCAAGATAGTCTTCGTAGGTCAACGTAGGGATGGCGGCTGGCGTGCCACCCGATTCGAAGGCGTAGGAGGTGTCGGGGAAGAGCGCGCGCTGAAGTTCATCGTAGAGAACCGAGGAAGGGTCGGAAAGCGCCCCTTTCATTTCGTTGAAGACGACGCCGTTGCATACGAGGGTTTCACCCGATTCGCCCTCGGCGAGTTCGTAATGCCAGCCTTCCTGCTCGAAAACGGCCTTTTTGTGATAGATGGAGGGATGAAAGACCGCGTCGAGATAGACGTCCATCAAATTGAACAGATCGCATTCGTTGGTGGATGCGACGGGGTACATGGTCTTATCGGGGAAGGTCATGGCGTTCAAAAACGTTTGCATCGAGCTTTTGATGAGATCGACGAAGGGCTCTTTTACCGGAAACCTGTCGGATCCGCACAAAACCGAATGCTCCAAGATATGGAACACGCCAGTGTCGTCTTTAGGGGGCGTTTTGAAGCTGATGGAGAAAGCCTTGTTGTTGTCTTCGTTTTGCAAATAGACAAGCCGCGCTTCGGAGATGTCGTGGCGCAAAATATAGGCATTGCCTTCGATTTCGGGAAGCGGCGTTGTGCTAATTACGGTGAAGCCATGAAGGTGCTGGTCGATTGAGATATTCATGATGTCCTTTCTTCGGTGTGTTTGGAAAACATGATATATCACTGCGATGGTGGTGGACGTTACAAGCGCTTGACGTTCGTGGATATTGCCTACCTCACCTGGTTGGGTGCATAGATGTCAACTATAATCGGAGCTTAGGTTTTGTCGTCATCCATGAGAGGGGTTGTCTGTGGCTGAATTCGATGGTTTCAGACATATTTCGGTTGCATCCGATGACGACGATGTCGTTATTCATGCCGGCGTAAGTGAAAAGCCGTCGGACGGTTTTGGGGTTGAGGGTTTTTCGTCTGAGCCCGAGACATTCGCTGTTGACCCCTCGGATTCCCCATCTGATGGGGATGCTCGTATTCGGGATGCCGAGAGGCTCGTCGGGACAGGTGATAAGGGCTCGTCGTTTTGCAAAGACGACGGTTATCGCGAAACAACGCTCGACGATCTGACTCCTGAGCCCATGGCGAAAACCCAGAAAATCGTAATCATTTGCGCCTTGGTTGCCCTTGTTGCTGCTGTTTCATACTACCTTTTCTTTATGCGTTGAGCCGATACGTCGGCGATGCTTGAAAGCGGGGATAAACGATGAACGAAAACGAAGAGGGATTTTCCCAAAACCCAGATTCTCCGGAGAGCGATCGCGATTTAAAGCGAGACCGCGCATTCTCCGATTTGGAGCAAGACGACTCCGCCTTTCCCGGGGCTGAGGCATCGTCGTATTCCCGAATCCACGGATATTCAGAATATGACAATCCAATCGGTTTGACCGAGGCCTTTGCGCCTGTCTCCTTTTCTGGCTCGGGAGATGCGGATGACGTGTGGGGACGCGGATGGTCGAACGAGAATCACGGCGAATCGAATGGTTGGGATCAAATCATCCCCGATGACGATACCCCGGATGATTGGCGTGAGCCTGACGACGGTGAATTCTCCCAAGAAGACGAGGCGCAGCATCGTCATGCGGGCATTCGCCGTGAGCGCCACAGGATCGTGGAATACGACGATCTGGGCGACAACGAGCGCGATCTAGACGAAGCGAACAGCGAATTCAACGAAGGAGCTGCGGCGGCTCTTGCTGCTGAAAAAGCCGCGTTGGCTGAAGGCGCCGACGCTTATGCTGCCGCGAAGGCCGCTTCTGCGGCGGGCGGCATTTCAGGCGATGTCGAGGGTTACGCTCCTTCGGGCGAGGATTTTCCCGATGCCGTAGATTCGCTCGAGCCCGCCGACAAACCTCCCGTATTGTTCGACGAGCCGAAGAAAGAGAAAGTTCGCGGCAAGGCCGGGCGCGGCAAGCACGCTTCGGGCATGAAAGAGCTTTCCGTTCATGAGCGCAAGTCACGCAAGATGCGAAAGACTCTGATTGCGGTTATCGTGCTGCTCGTCATTATTTTGTGTGCATTGGGGTATTTCATATTCCATTTGGTCACTACCAGCCAAACCGTCGCCGAGCAGCAGACGCAGGTGAATGCTTCGAGCAGCCGCAGCCTCGAAAGCGAGACGAGCAAAGACGTCAACACGATAACGAGTAAGAAAACCGATGTGCCCGATCTCGCTTCGATTTTAGGGAAAACCCAGGATGAAGCGGTGAGTGCGCTCGGACATGGGGCGCAGGTGCGTGATTCTCGCGATGTGAACGACGAGGGAAGCGTCATCAAGAAGTCCGTCACGGTGCCGCTTACTGATGAACCCGCAGACAGTAAAACGGGTACACCATCGGTGTATCTGGGCCTTGACGAGGATGGCGAAGTGGTTCAAGCGGGCTATTCTACTTCGACTTCGGCATTGGGGTACGGCGCTTTCAGCTTCGTTGACATGATTCAGAACAACCATGTGATCGAGCGCACGTTGCAAGACGCGAACGTGATGGTGGATGAGGGCGCTGCGGTGCTGCCTTCGGACAAGTCCGAGTATTCGACGTATGCCTCCGACGGAACCACGCTTACTCGTGAGCGCTATTCTTTCAGCGGTGACGTTACGGTCGACGGCATGCCGTGCACCTGGTCAGCGGTTTTGTCTTACGATTACGCCAATGCGAATCTGACCGGAAATTTGGCCGATACCGTTCGCGTCATCTACATTTATGTCACCAAAGCCTAGCGGGCTTGGAGTCGCATGGGACCGTGCTAAATTTGGAGGAATTGCTTAGAGTTTTGAGGCGTGCTTGCGCTAGATACGAAGCGTTGGTAATATAGTCAAGCTGTTTACACAAGTGAGGCGCTAAGCGCACTCCACCTGGTTCGGTGCTTCAAGGCCGATGGGTTTATGAATAAGTTGCATAGCAATGCGATATGTTCATGCGCCCGCTGCCTTGCAGCGGGTTTTTTATTGAGGCGCGAAAGCGCGAAGGATTTTCAGGAGGTGAGCTCAATAGCAGCTCAAGAGCCACGGCTCAATGGCGAGATCACTGTTCGCGAGTGTCGTCTGATCGGCTACGACGGATCTCAGCTGGGTATCTACCCCACGGCGCAGGCTCGCCGCATCGCTGAGGATCAAGGCCTCGACCTTGTCGAGATCGCTCCGAATGCGCAGCCGCCCGTATGCCGCGTCATGGATTACGGCAAATACAAGTACGATCAGGCTATCAAGGCTAAACAGGCTCGCAAAAACCAGAGCAAGATCGAGACCAAGGAAATGAAGTTCCGCCCTAAAATCGATGTGGGCGACTACACCACCAAGAAAAAGCACGTCTTGCGTTTCTTGGGTGAGGGTAACAAGGTCAAGATCACGATCATGTTCCGCGGCCGCGAGATGGCCCATCCCGATCAAGGCCTGTCGATTCTCGAACGTCTTGCCGATGATTTGAAAGACGTTGCGGTGATCGAGAGCGCCCCGAAGATGGAAGGCCGCAACATGCATATGCTCATCGCCCCCTTGCCGTCGGCGGTGAAGAAAAAAGATAGCAAAGGCGGCAAGAAGAACAAGAAGCAAGAGGCCGTCGAGGCTTCCGAAGGAAAGGATGAATAAATGCCTAAGATGAAGACCCATCGCGGTTCTGCAAAGCGTTTCCGCGTGACTGGTTCCGGCAAGATCAAGCGTGCTAAGGCTTATAAGAGCCACATCATGACCAAGAAGAGCCAGAAGCGTAAGCGCAACTTCCGTCATGAGACCGAAGTCGCTCCCGCTGACCGTCGTGTAATCGCTCGTAACCTCGGCCTTCGCTAAGTGCCGTTTAATCGTTTAAAGGAGATTCAACATGCCTCGTGTAAAGCGTGCAGTTAACGCTCATAAGAAGCGTCGTACCGTTCTTGGTCGTGCAAAGGGTTATTACGGCGCGAAGTCCCGTACTTATACCAAGGCTAAAGAGCAAGTTCAGCATTCTCTTCAGTACCAGTACCGCGATCGGCGCAACAAGAAGCGCGAGATTCGCAGCCTCTGGATTACCCGTATCAACGCTGCAACCCGCATGAATGGTATGTCTTACAGCGTGTTCATGAATGGTTTGAAGAAGGCCGGCGTCGAGCTTGACCGCAAGGTTCTGGCTGATATGGCTCTCAATGACCCGACCGCTTTTGCTCAGTTGGTTGAGGTTGCCAAGAAGGCCCTTGCTTAAGTCAGTTTGGCATTAAAATCAAAGCCGTCCGCGTGGAGTTGCGGGCGGCTTTTTTGTTTTTCACATCGCCATATGCGGCTGCTTTGTTTTTTTCGGGAGTGAAGGTATGTTCTGTCCTAAATGCGGCGTTCATCTTGCCGATGGAGCCTCGTTTTGCCCCGAGTGCAAGACGAGAGTTGCCGATTCTGCCGTCAGTCGCAAAATGGCGGGAAACTATTCGGCGCGTTTGCGCAGCGAGGCAAGGGGCAAACATGCAAGTGCTGGTCGTGTAGGAAAAAGTGTTTCGGCGACAAGAAGCGCGGATTCCGATAGGCGCAAATTCATTGCAATCGTGCTTGCCGTCGCCCTCGTGCTTGCCGTTGCGTTTCTTCTGTGGGATACGCACCTGCGTCCTTATGGCATCAATTCCAAAGATTTTCCTTCCGATGGAGTTCGCTCTGCCGTAGCCGCGCTTGACGACGATGGAGATAACCAGATCACGCGCGAGCAGGCTGCTTCCATCACCGAGCTGACAGTTGATGGGGGCGAAGATGTTTCAGGACTGGCCATTTTCCCCAATCTCGAAAAACTGACTATCGCAAACAACGAGACTCGAAGCGTTGATGTTACCCAGGCTGCATCACTCGAAGAAATCGACGCAAGCGGCGCCTCGTCGCTTGCGTCGATTTCTTTCGGAGCAAACGAGAAGCTCTCTTCGGTTGATCTTTCGGGCACGGCGGTTTCTTCGGTTGATTTGAGCGACGAGCCGGCCCTTTTGTCGGCGTGTTTCAAAGATTCCGAATTGGCATCGTTGAACATTGCTGGTTCCGTTGCACTCGAAGAGCTCGATGTGAGTGGAACCGGCGTTGCATCCGTTGACCTCTCGGGGTTGGCGTCGCTTGCTTCGCTGCGCTGCGAAGACGATGTTTCTGTTGAGAATCTCTCTGATACACCGCTTTCAGCCTATTGGCTGGTTGCCGATTTTGAAAACGATATCTCCCCGTACGGCGAGGCGGCAGGAGAAAACATACATGTGAAGGCTGAATACGATGACGACAACCGCTTGCTGTTCTTAAGTTATACGGATGCGGCGGCGTCTTCGCGCGTTACCGACATCTCCTATGCCTATGATGAGGAGGGTAGGGTTGCAACGGTTAAGTTTTCTGGGATGAATGCCGAATCATCGGCACCCTCGAGCAACGAGTGGAAGCTGACATACGACGAGGATGGGCGTATCGCAACCGCCGTAGCTGCAAGCGGGGTTTCTTTTGCATACGAATACGATAATCGCGGTTTGCTTGTTTCTTGCACGCAGACAAGCGGAGGGTCGTCTGCCTCGGCTACGACATATTCGTTTAGCTACAATGAGGATGGAGCTTTGGCGGGCGAGAGCCACGGTAAGTTCTCTACAGAATATTCCTACGACGCTAAGGGTCGTTTGACTTCGGCGAAGACAGTGTACGAGGGGGTTTCTGAATCGGAAGACGACGAAGACGCCGATTCATCGGACGATGACGAGAAAAGCCGTGTTGATGCAGCGACATTTGCCTACGATGCTGCGGGAAATTGCATTCGTTACAACGTATCGCAGCAAATAGGTGCCGAGGGCACGCTTGATGAAAAGTATTTCTACGATTCCGATGGGCGCCTGATCGACGCTTCTCGTAAAAGCGAAGGGTCTAATGACAATTGGTATCAGGAGAATCGCGGTTACGATTCGGCGGGCTTCGAGTACGACGAAAACGGGAATCTGACAGGAGCGACATTCGAGCGCTCGAATGCTGATGAGAGCGCGGACGATTCGTTCAGGGTCTCCTATCATCGTGTGTTTGCAACGGACGACGATGCTCCTGTTTGCGGAACGTGGGACGAAGGGTATCCTTTTGCCGCGAGTGTGAACAGGGGGTCGTACCTAGCCGGTCTCGTGGCGAGCGGTTCGTCGGTTTTCACCCCGTGGGGGAATGCACCGTCGTTTACCGATTTGGTTTTCAATCGAAGTAAAGCGATATTCGGCACTTCGGCAAGGTAATGCTGGCGCCGGGGTGCAACCGGGTATCGAGCGCATGAAAAAAGCGACGCTTTTATGCGCCGCTTTTTTATGTTTGAAAATAGATTAGATGGATTTCGGTACGGTGTTGTCGGGTTCTTTGTCGTCGTCTTCGTCGCATAGGAAGCAGGCGTCGAGTACTCCGGTAAGGGATTTCGAGAGATATGCCTTAGCGACATCGAGTGCCGTTCCCGCGGCGTCAGCAATGACTTCGATTCCCTGCTTGCACATATGCGAGGCAAGCTTGCAGTCGATACGCCCGACGATAAGCGTGTCGGCGTTTATCGCGTGCAGCAAATCGAAAAGCTCATCTTCGTTAAGACCGGGGGCGGGCAGGTTTTTGCATTTGGTGATGATGCCGCGTTCGACCGTGTAGACCATGAAGCTGGTTGTTTGCGTGAAAAACGGGGCGATTTCGAGTCCATCGCATGAAACGGCAATAACCACAATGCTCCCCTTCGGTAGTTTCCTGATAACGACGAAAGGTTAATACAGAACGATGCGATCGATATCGAGGAAATCGTCAGCGGAAAGATACAAGCGTTAAACGACACGGCGCCTCGCTTTCTGCATCGCGAGGCGCCGTGTTGCGCGTCGGTCTAGCGGTTGCGTCGACGGTTTTGCAGGGCGGCTCGATGTGCGCGGCCGGGGCGCATATCGATTCCTGCGTTTGCGGCCCTTTTGGCGTTGCCGTTCGTATGTCTGCTGGTCTTGGGCGTTTCGGTTTTACCGCTGTTCTTGGGACGTTTGGGGACTTGGCTGTTGGAATTTCCGCGCGTGCGTTTCTTGCGGGAACCTTCGGCTGCTTTCCGGTTGTTCGCTTCGGTGTTTTCTTGGCGGCGTTTGGCTTTTTTCTGCTCGCGTTTCGCAAGTTCTTTTTTTGCTTGTGCGATTTCGGGGTCGCGCTTTGCTTGCGCTTTCTGAGAGCGTTGGACGGCTTCGGCTTCGGCAGCTTCGAAGTCGAAGCTGGCAAGTTCGAGAGTTGGAATCTGCTGCTTTATCAGGCGCTCGATGTCGCTAAGGGCGTCTTCGGTTTCGGGCGAGACGAACGATACAGCGAAACCCGCAGCCCCTGCGCGCCCTGTTCGGCCGATGCGATGCACGTAGTCTTCGGGCTGAGTGGGCAGGTCGTAGTTGATCACATAGTCGACCTCGTCGATGTCGATGCCGCGTGCAAGCACATCGGTTGCGGTGATGATGTTCACTTCGCCGTTCGCAAAGCGCTCAAGCGCGCGTTTTCGTTGGTTTTGGCTGCGGTCGGAATGAATCGCCTCGACGGAATAGCCTGCTCGTTTCAGTCGCCGGCAGGTCGAATCGGCACGGCTGCGGGTTCGTGCGAAGACAATCACCCGGTTTGCTCCTTTTTCTTGAAGAACAGCCTTTAGAAGCTGGGGTTTTACCGCTTGCGGGGTGCGGATTATGTACTGGTCGATGGTGTCGGCGACTTCTCCCTTATGGGCTATCTCCACGATAGCCGGCTCGTGGAGAAGCGAGCGGGTGTTTTTGGTGATGGAGCTGTCGATGGTTGCTGAGAACAAGAGCGTTTGACGTTTGCTTGGGCAGGCGGCGACGATTTTACGCACAGCGGGGAGGAAGCCCATGTCGAGCATCCGGTCCGCCTCATCGAGAACCAAGACCTCGACCTCGCCGAGATTGACGGCTTTCTGCTCCAGCAAATCGATTAGACGTCCGGGCGTGGCGATGAGGACGTCGCAGCCGCGGCGTAGCTTTTCGATTTGCGGATTGTACGAAAGACCGCCGACGACGGTTACGATACGGTGGTGCGTGGAAAGCGCTATCTGCGTGCAGACTTCGCCGATTTGCTGAGCAAGTTCGCGTGTGGGGGTGATGACCAGCATAAGAGGACCGCGGCCGCCCTTGGCGTGCCCTAGCTTGTCCATGGTGGGCAGCGAGAAGGCGCCGGTTTTGCCGGTGCCTGTTTTTGCCGCCGCGATGATATCGCAACCTTCGAGGGCAAGGGGGATTGCCTGCTCTTGTACGGGCGTTGGCTTGTCGTAGCCCATTCGCTTGACGGCGGCGAGCGCCTTTTCGGATAAACCAAGTTCGTTGAATTGCATTTTCTTCTCGTTTTCTATCCAGCGTTGGTGCGCGGCCTTCGCACAAAAGAAAACCCGCAAACCGAAGTTCGCGGGTTCAGTATTCGGTGGTGCCCCCAACGAGAATCGAACTCGTGTCTCAGCCTTGAAAGGGCCGCGTCCTAACCTCTAGACTATGGGGACAAATAAAACAGCTTGGTTATTATTGCAGAGCTCGATGACAATTGCAAGAGATTGTTGTCGAGGGTTTTGTAGAGCTTGTGATTGGTCGGTTTGCGATGGTGGTCGGGTTTGTTCGTCCGGGTTATGGAGGAGATGCGGAGGGACGGAGGTGCCACGAGGAGCGTCTTTGCGAAAAGAACCATTAAACTTGGACGTTTTCGCAAAATCCAGCAGTTATTCGGCGGAAATTCGGCATCGTCTTACTGGAACGTAACGCTTTGACCTGTGGGTTTGGTTTGCGTCGTGTGGGGTTGATCGTTCGGGTAAAGTTGAAAGGGCAGGAGCTTGGCACTATACAAAAAGAAGACAACGTCATTGGTCTCAAGCCGATAATGACCAGCCAAGCTCCTTGTACTCATGATATGCAAAGCGGGGTCGTGTGCAAAATCGCGCACGGCCCCCGCTTGGTTCGATGACCTGGAGCGTCTACGTTGAAAGTTTATCGACGATATTTTTCGTAAGCTTCGATTACGCGAAGCTCGTAATCTTTCCGGTTGCCTTTGACCACGGTGTCGAGAATGAAACCGCATGTTAGCGAAAGGGCCGCGAGCATCATGAAGGCGATGGTGAGAATCGCCGTGGGGATGCGCGGCACAAGTCCCGTGGTGGTGAATTCGGTGATCAAGGGGACGCCGCAAATAAGGCCGATTGCGAAAAAGACCAGGAAAAGCCATCCGAAAAGCGCTAACGGTTTGTAGTCCTTAAACAGGGAAAGGATCATCATCAAGACTTTCATTCCGTCAGAAAACGTGTTGAGTTTGGATTCCGACCCTTCGGGTCTGTCGCGATAATCGACGGGAACTTGGGCAATCCGCCAGCCCTTATCGACGGCGTGAATAGAAAGCTCGGTTTCTATCTCGAATCCAGGCGAGGTGACGGGCATAGTCTTGGCGAATATCTTGTTGTAAGCGCGATATCCCGTCATCACGTCGTTGAATTCGAACCCGTAGATGAGCTTGATAAGCCAGCGTACCAGGTTGTTGCCAAAGCCGTGGAAAGCGCGATCGTTCTCGGAGCCGTAGCTGCCATTGGAGAGCCGGTCGCCCACGGTCATGTCGGCGGTGTCGTTCATGAGCGGGGCAAGCAGGTCCGGGGCGGCTTCGGCGGGGTAGGTGTCGTCGCCGTCGACCATGAGGTAGTAATCCGCATCGATGTCGCGCATCATTTGGCGGACGACGTTGCCTTTGCCTTGCCTCTGCTCGTTTCGCACGATTGCCCCGTGCTCGCGCGCAATGGCACCCGTGCCGTCGGATGAATTGTTGTCGTAAACGTAAACGGAGGCTCCGGGGAGCGTGCGTCGAAAGTCGTCTACGACCTTCGCGATCGTGATGGCTTCGTTGTAGCAGGGGATGATCACTGCGACGTTTTCGTAAATGCTTTGAGTGCGGTTCGTTTCGTCGCCCATCGAGAATCCTTGGTTTTTTGGGTTCGGGGAAAATCAGAGTGGTGCCCTAGGCAGGATTCGAACCTGTGGCCTTCTGCTCCGGAGGCAGACGCTCTATCCAACTGAGCTACTAGGGCGCAATGCATGATTATACGTTATCATTGTCCGTGCATCTAATGGAAAATGAATGCGCATACGGAACGCAGATTTCGCGAATGCGCTGGTAGAACTTCTTGCATTGGAGGAAAGGGGCGCGCATTGGCTTGCCTTGTCGAAGTTCCGATAGAAAGAATGGCCTACAGCGCGGATGCGGTGGGTCATCTGCCTTCGGGCAAGACCGTGTTTGTAGAGGGCGCGGCGCCGGGAGACGTCGTTTCTGCTGAGATAACGGAGGAGAAGCCGTCGTTTGCGCGGGCGCGGGTTGTTTCAATTAAAGAGGCGTCTCCCGATCGCGTGAATCCGGAAAGCGCATCCGATGCCATGACGGGCGCAGCGCCTTGGCAGCATCTAAGCTATCCCGCGCAGCTTAGAGCCAAGCGTGCGAACGTCGTCGACCAACTTTCCCGCACGGCGCATATGGAGAAGAACGCGGCCGAGCACTTGGTGACAGAAGCGCTTTCCTCGAAGCGTGCATGGGGTTATCGAAATAAGATAGAGATGGGTGCCCGCACTAAAAAAGATGGCACTTTGGACCTCGGCTTTTATCGTGAGGGAACGCATGACTTGGTGACAGTCGACCAAACGCTCCTGGCGCATAAATCCATTCAAAAGGCGCCGAAGGCTTTGCGTGGCGCGATTAGATTCGCGCAGGGCAATCAAGATTTGGGGATTTACCGCGTGGGGGTTCGTCACAGCTTGGCTACGGGTGAGCTTGAAATAGCGCTGTGGACCACGCCCGGTGCCTTCCCGCGCAGTCGCTTTGCCCAGATCTTGAAGAATTCGCTTAAAGCCACGAGCATCGTTCGCGTGATGGCCGACCCGGGGAAGGCTCGCAAGATCAAAGGGGTCGAGGTTCTCGACGGGCGCGGTTATTGGCGTGAGCGCATGGGCGATTGCGAATTTTCGACACAGGCACCGTCGTTTTTCCAGGTAAACACCGCGCAGGCTTCGAAGCTGGTGGAAGAGGTCATGCGCGGCTTGGGCGGTGTCGACGGGAAGTTCATCGCCGACCTTTATGCGGGCGGCGGCACGTTCTCGATTCCCTTGGCGGCAGCGGGGGCCGATGTCGTGGCGGTCGAGTCGGCGTCTTCGTCGGTGCGCGATTTGCGCTACAACGCCGACCAAAACGGCGTGTTCGTGGACGTTGTGGGCGGCGATGCGGCTCGCGAGCTTAAGGAACTTGGTCGCCTTGACGCGCTGGTGGTCGACCCCCCGCGTGCGGGTTTAGCCGAAAACGTGCCTGCCGACATAGCTGCGGCGGCTCCGGGGAAGGTGGCTTATGTGAGCTGCAACCCCTCTACGTGGGCGCGTGACGTTGCGCGCTTCGATGCGTGCGGCTATCAGCTTGAGCGGGTGGTGCCCGTTGACATGTTCCCGCAGACCTACCATATCGAGGTTGTAAGTATTTTCAAGCGCCATTAGCGACGTGCTGGTAGAATAAAACACTGTATGCGAGCGCGCATTTGCGCTGCGTGTATGGATTTCGATCGAATAGGAGGCGCCTTCATGGCTCTGTACACTCCGGAATACAAGCCGAATGGCAAAGAGATAGCTGTTTTCACCACGTCGCAGGGTACTATTCGCGTGCAGCTTGCGGGTGAGGACGCTCCCATTCACGTGGGCAATTTCGTAGAGCTTGCCACTAAGGGCTTCTACGACAACACTAAATTCCATCGTTATGTTCCCGGCTTTGTTATTCAGGGCGGCGATCCTGAGTCGGCTAAGTACTCTCCCGAAGAGGTCGTGCGCGTTGCCGGCGGCATGTTCCCGCGCCTTGGCATGGGCGGTCCGGGCTATTGCATCAAGGGCGAGTTTTCTACCAACCCTCACAATAGTCACGACGATGGCGCCTTGGCCATGGCTAGGTCCATGGACCCCGACTCTGCCGGGTCGCAGTTCTACTTCTGCCTCGGTCCGCAGCACCGCCTCGACGACGGCTACACTGTTTTTGGCCAGACCATAGAGGGCAAAGACGTCATTGCGAAACTGCGCATGGGCGACGTCGTCGAGCATGTGGAGATCGAGAACGTCTCCGAATAGAGCGATGCGAAGATTCGCGCAAACTAAGGATCTTAGATGAACAACGATTTATTCCAGCAGGCGAAAGCTGCGGCAGCGGCGAAGGATTACGAGCAGGCGCTCAACCTGTACACTTCTTGCTTGCAGGATACGGAGAATCCGCTTGCTCCGGGCGAGACGGGTCTTGTATATCACCAAATCGGCAATTGCCTTACCAAGCTGAAGAACAACTCCGAGGCGATCAAGGCATATACGCAAGCGACTTCCGATACGGCTTACGATGCGTGCGGTACGGTGAATTACAACCTGGGAATGTCGTACGCGGCGTTGCACGATTACGATAATGCGGTCAAGCACTTCGAGATTGCAGTGTCCGACGCCGATTACGCTACTCCTTATAAGGCCTACATGGGCATGGGCAATGTGCTGATGAAGCAGGGTAAATCCGCCGAGGCTGGCGTGGCCTTCAGAGAGGCCGCGCTCGATGAAGCCAACGCAGATCCCACCAAGGCCCTTCTTAATCTGGGCGTTTGCTTCATGGCGCTTAATCGTCCGGCCGATGCCGTTGCTTCTTATGAGAGCGCCATGCAGTTCGATATGCGCCCTGACGTGCGCAACAAGATGTATGCAAGTCTTGGTCAGGCTTACGTGGCTTGCGGTCAGATGCAGCAGGCCGTGGACGCTTTCGAAAGCGCTATCGCCGACAAAACCTATTATCTTTCGGCTTCTGCAAGCGTGGATTATCAGCGAGCGATTTCGGTGGTGTCGCAGGGGTCGAGCGACAAGACGCAAGTCTTGGCTCCTGTTGCCGCGGACACATCGGGCATCGACGTTGTGACGGCTGAGCCCCCGACGGGCATGTTCCCCGCGGTCGACACGCCCGAGGAGATGTCCGAAGAGGACGCGTATTATTACGCCGACATCTATGGCGACGAGCGGGATCAAAGCCGTGCCGATGAGATGTTCTTCAATTCGTCCGATGAAGATCTCGAGCAGTGGGCGCGTGGCGTTGCCAAAAAAGACCGCAAGCGTCGCAGTGTCGGTTTGAAGATCCTGGTGGCTATCATCCTGGTCGTTGTTGTTTTGGCTGGCGCGTGCGTTGCCCTGTATGCAACGGGCTTTGGCTATCCTCAGCAAGAAACCGTTGTTCAGCAGGTTTTCGACAATCCGAGCGGTGCGTCGGCGAATTTTGCATCGAGCGTGAGTTCCGATGACGTGGTGTCGATGACGGCCCTTATCCCAGCGGGTTCTAAGGCGACCATCGATGGCGTGAACAAAACGATGAGCACTTCCGCCGCTTATGTGACCCTCACCACGTCGGCAGGCGGCACTATGCAGTACAAAGTGCAGATGGTTCGCAGCGGCATCGGCTGGAAAGTTTCTGATATAGAGCTCTATTTCCAGAGCAAGAACTAATTTCGATATCGATTTTGGTAATCTGGCGCATTCAGTGCGCTTTGATCGAAAGATGAAAGGATATAAACGATGGCAGTTCAGAAGACTTATACCATGATTAAGCCCGACGGCGTGCGCAACGGTCACATTGGCGAGATTGTCAACCGTTTTGAGCGCGCTGGCCTCGCGATCGAGCGCATGGAGCTTGGCATGGTTACGCTTGACCAAGCCAAGGCGAACTACGCCGAGCACGAAGGCAAGCCGTTCTATGAGGGTCTGATTTCCTATATCACTTCCGGTCCGGTTGTGAAGATGGTTGTCTCCGGCGAAGGCGCTGTTGCCAAGGTCCGCACCCTCATGGGCGCAACCAATCCGGCGGACGCTGCTCCTGGCACCATCCGCGGTGATTTCGGTTTGATCATGGACGAGAACGTTATCCATGGATCTGATTCTCCCGAGTCTGCCGAGCGCGAGATCGGCATCTTCTTCAATTAGTGTCGCAAGTTGGATTTTGCCGCTAGAGCGGAGAGTCGGAAAGGCTCTCCGCTTTTTTGTAGCGCAAGGTGAGATCACGCGGCGATTGTGCAGTCTGGGTACGCGCTCGCGGGTCTTCGTCAATTTTACGCAGGCTCGCATGCCCTCTGCCGCCGAATCGGCGCGGCGACGGAGATTCGGCGCGCTCTCCGTGTTTTCGGGAGGGCATGATGTTAAAGTTTCATTAACGCTTTTTTCCAACATCAGACGAGAAAAGGAAAAGCATGCTTTATCGGGTTATCGATGCCGGCGAGCTGCCTGCGCTAATCGATGCTTTCATGAAGTCGTACGAGGTTATCGCCCCGGTCAAGCGAGGAAAAAGCTACGTGTTCGATTCTATCTCGAACCCGTACGAGGCAGTGCTTGACTATCCGAACACCGAGGTTTCGCCCAAAAAGTATCTGCTGCCGCCAAAGGAAACACTGATTGAATTCGACGCCGAGACTAACATGGTGCGAGACTACACCGAGACAATCGCGCCGCGCGTGATTTTCGGGGTCCATGCTTGCGATATCTCGGCAATCAATCGTCTCGATTTGGTGTTTCGCGATGGCGAATATCCTGACCCGTATTATTGCGCCCGCCGTGCATCGACCATGATAGTGGGAATAAGCTGCGTTCCCACCGAAACTTGCTTCTGCAATCTGTGGGGAACCGACGAAGTGCAGTTCGGTTACGACTTGTTCCTTCAGCGTATAAACGATCGCTATCTGGTGAGCATCTCGAGTGTCGAGGCGGCAAATATCCTCGAAGCTGCTTGCAATCCGCGTGAGGCGACCGACGAAGATCGCATCCAATTCCGTCATGCTACGCGCGCACGTCAGAAGGCCTTCAATCCTGATATCCCGAAGATTCAAGACGTCGCCATGCTTATGGACGCTTTTCATTCGGATCCGTTTTGGGATGAGATCGGGGGTCGCTGTCTTTCGTGTACGGCGTGTTCGGCAGTGTGCCCGACGTGTTTTTGCTTCGATATAACCGACGAGCTCGAGCCCAACGGCAAGGAAGGGCAGCGCGTGCGTACATGGGACGCGTGCACCAATCCCGATTTCGCTAAAGTCACCGGCGGCTACAATTTCCGCCCGAGCGGTCGCGAGCGCGTGCGCCATCGTATGTATCACAAATTGAACGGTTTTTACGTTACCCATGACCGTATGCTTTGCGTGGGATGCGGCCGTTGCGTCAAAGCGTGCAAGGCGAACATCAACCCCATCGAGGTTTTGAAGTTCTTCGAGCGGAAGGGGGCGGATGATGCCGAATAGCTATCGCAACACCCAGGCCGGCGCCCGTGCGAAAAGCGTAGGCGCTTGCGGGGAGATTTCCGTGCAGGCGCTGCGTGAAGCGCCTGCAATCCTTACGGGCGAGGAGATGATGGCTCAAAACGCTTATCGTCCTTGGCCTGCGCGCATCACTTCTATCACCGAGCTTACGGAAAACGAGAAGCTTTTCGAGCTGCGTCTTATTGACGAGCGCGTGCGCGCGGCGTTCCATCAGATGCCCGGACAGTTTGTCGAGCTGTCGGTATTCGGCGTGGGCGAGTGCCCTATCTCCATTACGAGTTCGCCAACCAAGCAAGGTTTTGTCGAGTTGTGCATTCGGCGTGCGGGCGCGGTTACTCAAAAGCTGCATTCTATGCAATGCGGCGATATCGTTGGCCTGCGCGGGCCGTTTGGCCGGGGTTTCCCGATTGATGAGATACGCGGTCACGACATCTTAATCGTTGCAGGCGGCTTGGGCATAGCGCCTGTTAGGTCGCTTATCAATTATATCCACGACGAACGTGCCGACTTCGGCAAGGTCACCATCGTTTACGGAAGCCGCACGCCGCAAGACATCATGTTTCGTGATCAGTTCGAGATGTGGCGCCATCGCACCGATTTTGATTTACGCTTAACGGTCGATCACGGTGACGAGACATGGGATGGTCCCGTAGGCGTGGTGACCGAGCCTATGAAATCGCTTGAAATCGACGCCGACAACACCTTTGGCGCTGTATGCGGACCGCCGGTGATGTACAAGTTCGTCATCGAGGAGATGCGTCGCTTGGGTATTGGCTACGACCGGATTTATTTGGATTTCGAGCGTCGCATGAAGTGCGGCATGGGCAAGTGCGGCCATTGTCAGATCGGTCATCAGTACGCTTGCATCGATGGTCCTGTTTTCAATTATTGGGAAGCGAAAAACATCCAGGGGTCGATTTAAATGGGCGACATGTGCATAGCCGGCGAGGTTCAGGCGTTGCCGCGCGTGGTGGTCGTCGGTTTGGCAAGTTGCTTTGGCTGCCAGCTGCAGATAACCAACGCCGAGGCTCATCTTGTGGAGGTGCTTGGCCAGATCGACCTGCGTTATTGGCAGCTCGCCTCATCTGCTCCCATGCCGCAGGATTTCGACGTGGCCATCATCGAGGGCGCTGTTTCCACTAAGGAGGCACGGGATGCGGTGTTCGCATTGCGCAAGCGCGCATCGAAGGTGATAGCTGTCGGGTCGTGCGCGACCACGGCGGGTATTCCCGGCATGATCCAAGATGATTTGCAACAGCGTGTCGACGAAGTGTATGGGACGGCGCCGAGCGCGTGCGGCGAGATGATCGCACCACGTCCGGTGAGCGATTTCGTGGAGGTTGATTACGAGGTTCGCTGCTGCCCAATAGATTCGTATAACTTCATCGACATTTTGCAACGGGCGCTGTACGGTTCGAACAAAACCCTTCCTTTCCGCACGATGTGCGGCGAGTGCAAGCGCAATGAAACCGAATGCTTCTACGCGAAAGGCGAATTGTGCTTGGGTTTGGTTACGCGGGCCGACTGCGGTGCGCGCTGCGTTGGGTTGGGCCGTCCATGCTTTGGTTGCGGCGGGCTTTCGCCCGATGCGAATCTCGAATCGGCGCGTGAGGTATGCCGGCAAAACGGCGTCAGCGTCGATCGCTTTGATGAGGCGTTGCAGATGTTCAATCAGGTGGCAAGGGGGTAGACATGACGAGAGCCGCCATCAAGGTCGACCACCTTGCGCGCGTCGAGGGACATGGGAACATCCATGTGGTTATCGACGGCGGGCGGGTGCAAACCGTCGAGATGAACGTCGTCGAGCCTGCGCGCTTGTTTGAGAGCATGGTGCGCAATCGCAGCTTCATCGAGGTTTCCTACATAGCATCGCGCATTTGCGGCATATGCTCGGCGAGCCATGTGGTGGCCGATCTGTCCGCCATCGAGCGGATTTTCGGAGTGCAAGTGAGTGATCGTACCAGCGCGTTGCGCGAGCTTTTGGTTTACGGTTCGTATCTGCAGAATCATGCTACGCATTTGTTTATGCTGGCTGCGCCCGATTTTTTGAAACGGGATAGCATCTTTCCGCTGGCGGAGGCCGAACCGCGCCTTTTCGAGCAGGCGTTGGGTCTTAAGGCTTTGGGCAATGAACTGTGCAGCAAGGTGGGCGGACGTTCCATCCATCCGATCACGGCTGTCGTGGGCGGCTTTACGCACGAGATCTCGCGTGACGAGTATCTCCGTTTGGCTGAGAAGCTCGAGGCTGCCTTGCCTTTTGCGCTCGAAGCAGTTGACCTATTCAATGGGTTTCGCGTTCCCGATATCGAGACGGCGGGAGATTTCCTTGCCATGTGCTCGACGGGTGAATATGCGGTGCAGGGCTCGCGCATGGCGCGTTTTGTCCATGCAGGGGATTCCTTCGATGTCGATGATGTGGATGCTCATATCGAGGAATACGCGGTCGATCATTCGGCGGCCCTTTTTGCTCGCGCGAAGAAAAGCGGTTCAACCTATATGACGGCATCGCTTGCGCGCATCAACGCATCGTGGGACCACCTGTGCAAAACGGCGAAGGTTGCCGCTGCAAAGGCCGGGCTGCGCCCACCTGAGCTCAACCCTCTGCGCAACAATGTTGCCCAGGCGGTGGAACTAGTAGACGCTCTCGAGCGCTGTGCAGTGCTGTGTCGTAGGCTTGCTGCCGACGAATTCGAAGGTTCAAGCTCTCCCGTGGCTTTCACGCTTTGCTCTGGCAGGGGGGTTGGTTTCACCGAAGCGCCGCGTGGCGCGCTTTTCCATGAGCTCGAACTCGATGGTGAGGGGCGGGTGCTCCACGCCTCGATAATCACGCCGACCGCGCAAAACGTGGCTAATCTCGAGGCTGATATGCGCGTTTTGGCCGAGAGCATGCTTGAGATCGGCGCGGGAGCCGATGAGATTCGCGCCGAGATAGAAAAGCTTGTGCGTGCTTATGATCCGTGCTTCAGCTGCAGCGTGCACTGATTTCGCTGTTTTTCAAATCGCGCGCTGAATTGTGAATGCTGTTGGAGGGTGCCCGCTTTGCGGGCACCCGTATATTTGCGTGTGCTAAAATTCCTTGTAATTGCACTACTAGGTTTTGCGACCTAAAACGAAATCAAAACGAGATTCAAGGGGTTAAAACCGCATGTCCTTTCTAGATCGATTTATGGACTCTTTCGGCGGGATGTCGACGGACATGGCTATCGACCTTGGAACCGCGAATACGTTGATTGCGATTGCCGGCGAAGGCATCGTCATCAACGAACCCTCTGTCGTCGCCATTGAAAAAAGCACTCATCGTGTTTTGGCTGTCGGCCACGAAGCCAAGAACATGATTAATCATACGCCCGACGCCTTTTCTGCTGAACATCCGCTCAAGGATGGCGTCGTTGCTGATTACGATGTTACCGAGGCTATGATCTCGGCTTTTATCAATAAAGCCGCACCGCGCAAGTATCCCTGGCAAGCAAAGCCGCGCATTGTCATTTGCATTCCCTGCGGCGCCACTTCTGTTGAGAAGCGCGCTGTCTTCGAGGCGGCTATCCAAGCTGGCGCACGTCAAGCTTATCTTATCGAGGAGCCTATGGCGGCTGCCATGGGTGCCGATTTGCCTGTTACCGAGCCTACGGGCTCGATGGTCGTCGATATCGGTGGCGGCACCACCGAGGTTGCCGTTATCTCACTTGGCGGCATCGTGACTTCTTCGTCGTTGCGTTTGGCGGGCAATCGCATGGACGAGGCGATTTCGATGCACCTGCGTGATTTGCTGGGCATCAAGATCGGCGAGCGCACGGCCGAGGTCATAAAGATCAAGATCGGCTCGATCCTGCCATTTGAAGACGGACGCGAGCGCGATATGATCATTTCCGGCCAAGATGTCATCACCGAGCAGCCTAAAGAAGTCACCATTCAATCCGAGGATGTCAGGCAGGCGCTTATCGAGCCCTGCTCTGAGATGGTTTTGAACATCAAGGAGACCTTCAAGAAGACCAACCCCGATCTTGCAAGCGATATCATTCAAAACGGTATCTTGCTTACGGGTGGCGGCGGCTTGCTTTCGGGCCTTGATCGTTTTCTCACCAATGAGCTCGAGATTCCCGTTTGGGTTTCCGAGACGGCGCTTACCAACGTCGTTACCGGATGCATGAAGGTTCTCGAGACGCCGACGGCGCTGCGCCAGACGCTTATGAGGACGAAGTAGCCGCGTCGCATGGCTTTGAATTTTCAACAGGGTGAGACTGCGGTGCCGCGCCGTATTCTCTTGGTTGCGCTTCTCGTGCTTTCTTTGGTGCTGACCACCGTCTACACGCGTGAGGGCGAAAACGGTCCGCTGCATGCCGTTCAAGGCTTTTTCGGTACGGTTTCGGCGCCTATGCGCGGTATGGGTGCGCATGTGGGCTCGTCGGTCGAGTCGGTGAGCGATTCGGTTGCCGACGCCACGGCTGATGCCTCGACGCTTACGCAGCTGCGCGAGCAGAACCAGCAGCTTCGCAAGCTTCTGGCTGATGCCGATGAATACAAAAACGAGGTCGAGAGGCTTCAGGGTTTGCTCGACATCAAGGAGAAAACGGGCGTCTCGGGTGTTACCGCCCAGGTTGTGGGCAAAAGCCTCGATGCTTGGAATCAATCGGTGACCATCGATAAGGGAAGCGCCGACGGCATCGCTTCGGGGATGTCGGTTATGGGCTCTTCGGGGGTTGTCGGGCAGGTCTCCCGCACAGCCGAGCATACTTCTACTGTGCGCTTGCTTACCGACCCCAACTCCGGCGCCGCTGTGATGATTCAGTCGGGGCGCGCGAACGGCATCGTGCGCGGATCGCTCGAGGGGCTTCTTTATTTGGAGGATGTTCCCGAGGATTCTATCCCCGTTGTAGGAGACGTTGTCGTCACTTCGGGGCTTGGCGGAAGCTATTCTTCTGGGCTTATCGTGGGCACGGTGGTGAGCGTCGAGAAGACTACAGCGAACGCCACGGGGCGTATCGTGGTAAGCATGAACGATGATGTTTCGCAGCTTGAGGACGTCATTGTGATCACGTCCTCCGACGAAGGCTCTGATTCGTAGTGGGGGTCATGACGCTGGATTGCAAGGCTTGGATTAGGCCGCGCGTTTGCCTTGAAGAGGGAGGGGAAGCAAGATGATGGATTCGCACGAAACCGTGGCGCTTGTCGTTGCGGGCGTTGCCGCTTTCGCCCTTCAGCTGATCTCGGCGCCCTATATCTGCATTGGGCCGGCGATGCCGAATTTCATCGTGGTCTTCGTCTTTCTCTGTGTCGTTACGCGTGCGCAGATATTTGGCTGCGTTGCGCCTTTTGTGCTGGGACTTGTCTACGATTTCCTTTCGGGCAATCCGGTGGGTGCCATGGCCTTCTCGCTGACCTTGTTTTCTTTTATCGGGGCGCGTGTTTATTCCGCCATGGAAAACGACACGTTGTTCATGCCCCTTGCGGTTATGGGGGCGGGCATTTTGCTTACCGAAACCGCATACGGCTTGTTCTTGTTGGCTACGGGATACAACGCGGGCTTTTTCGAGGCGTTCGCATTGCGGGCATTGCCTTGCGCTGTTTACGATTGCGTCGTGGCGTTTCTTCTCTATCCCTTGGCGGTGCGGCTTTTCGCGCCAAGCGGTCCCACATCGCCTATCGTCGCCAGTCAGCTTCGCTAGGGAGGGACCATGCTTCAGGCGATTTTCGTTGCCTTTTTGGTGTTGATCTTTTGCATCGTCGCCATTGTCGTGTTCTTTCGCATGCGCGCAAAGCGCTCGGGGGAGCCGCTTGTGGGTGGCAAGGGCGGAAAAGATGCCGTTGCCTCGATAGATACCTTTGGTGTGAACACAACTTTGGACGATACGCCCGTTGGCGGAACAGGGCCGCGTACGTTGGGTGCCGGCGCCGATACCCCCAATGCGAAAACATCGTCGTCGGGACATATTTCCGATGCCGTACGTTCGCGCTTCGTGGCTATGGGCGTTTTGGCGGCAGGGATTTTCGGCACGCTTACCGCAAAGCTCTGGAGCATGCAGGTGCTTGCGGCCAGCTCCTACGAGAGCCAATCGGAAGAGAACAAGTACTCGAAAGTGGCCACGCCTGCTCCGCGCGGTTACATTTACGACGCCGATGGCGTGGCTATCGTGAAAAACCGTTCGGCGCTTACCGTGCTAGCCGATGCCGATGTTGCCGACGACCATGATGTCGTGCAGCGTTTGTCCACGGTTTTGGGCATTCCGTACAATGTGGTACGCAGCCGTATCCTCGATACGTCTTCAGGCGCGCAAAGCCAGCGCGTCGTTGCTTCGGATGCGCGCATGCGCGACGTCGCGTTCATAGCCGAGCATTCTGATGCTTTTTCGGGCGTCACCATCCAAGAGCGTTCCATTCGCTCGTATCCTTACGGGGCGTTGGCGGCGCATGTGGTCGGCTATACCGGATCGGTGAGCGAGTCGAGTTTGGCGAACATGCCTTCGAATCGCAGCGTTCAGCTGGGCGATGACGTTGGGCAAAGCGGCGTCGAGGCGACCTATGACGAAGTGCTTGCGGGCGAGCACGGCATCCGCACGGTCATGGCCGATGCCGACGGCAACGTTGTGTCGGTGGTGAGCGAGACCCATCCGTCTCGTGGGTCGGATGTGTACCTTACCATCAAAGCCCCTGTTCAATATGTTGCCGAGAACGCCCTGAAAGAGCTTATTGCGCCAAGTGGGATCATCGGTGAGGGAACAGGCGTTGCAGGTGCGGTTGTCGCTATGGATGTTACCGATGGAAGCATCGTCGCCATGGCGAGCTATCCGACGTTTAACCCCGAAACGTTCATCGGCGGCATCTCTCAGGATACGTGGGATCTGTACGAGTCGGCGGATTCGTATTACCCGCTGCTCAACCGCTGTATATCGGGTACGTATCCGGCAGCTTCGACGTTCAAATCGTTCACTGGCTTGGCGGCGCTCAAATACGGTTTTGCCGACACGAAGAAGGAATGGGTCTGCACGGGTTCGTGGGACGGTTTTGGTTCGGGCGACATTCAGAAATGCTGGCTCGAGTCGGGGCATGGTCCGATTGATTTTCACGAAGGCATCGTTCAGTCGTGCGATGTTGTTTTCTACGAGATCGCGTACGATTTCTATTATGCCGGCATCTCGCAGGGCGGCAAACTTTCTGATACCGCCTTGCAGGAAGAAGTGGAGAAGTACGGTTTCGGCAAGACGACTGGGATCGATCTTTCCGGCGAAGAAGGGGGGCGCGTCCCTACCCCTACGTGGAAAGCGCAGCATTGGGCCGATGTGCCTACCGAGGGCGTTTGGCGCGGCGGCGATTTGACGAATATGGTCATCGGTCAGGGCGACGTTTTGGTCACTCCTTTGCAAATCGCCGTGGCGTATGGCGGTATTGCTACGGGAACCATGATGAAGCCCCATTTGCTGAAGGAAGTTCGCAACTCCGACAGCACCACGCCCGCCGTCGTTTTCTCGCCGCAGGAGCTTGCCACGCCCGATGTCGATAAAGACAATCTGGAGACCGTTCGCGATGCGTTGCATGATGTTGCCGCGGGATCCTCGAACTTGGTGGCCGCCTTCAACGACGCCGGCGTATCGCTTGATGACATTGCTTGCAAGACGGGCACGGGCGAGGTTGCGGGCAAAGACGACTATGCCTGGTTTGCCTGCTATATGCCTTTTGACAAGCCGAAATACGTTTGCGCTGTGTTGATAGAGCAGGGCGGCGGCGGTGCCTCGGCGGCCGGTCCGATAGGTGCGAAGATCATGGGCGCTTTGAAGGCGTACGATGCCGGCGAGCTCCCCGACGTCGGCGTCGTTGCCGCCTCGAGCGGCGAGTCGGTCGAATACGGTGGAAGCTCAAGTGGGCGAACGGACTAGGAGGGGGATATGCCGCAGTTACCGCAAATATCGACAGTGCGCACCGCGGGCTCTTCCACGCCCAGGATGGCGCGGCCGTCGCGTTTCCCGTCTCTTAACATGCCGCTCATCGTGGTTACGGCAGCACTTACCTGCTACGGTTTGATGGTGGTTTATTCAGCGGTGTCCACCGATGCCGATTATTCCTTCTCGCGTCAGCTTATGGGCGTCGCTGTCGGGCTGGTGGCCATGGTCGCTTTTTGGAAGTTTGATTATCGCCGTTTGTCGGATACGGCGAAAGTGCTGATGATAGTGAACGTGGCGCTGATCCTGTCGCCGCATCTTCCCATTATCGGTGTGAATACCATGGGCGCCACGTCGTGGATCAAGATAGGCATTCAAATCCAACCGGGCGAGTTTGCCAAAATCACGGTCATTCTTATGGATGCGGCTATTATGGCTCGCTACAACGGCCGGCTGGACGATTTGCGCGAGTACCTGAAGGCCGTGGGCCTTATGCTGGTCCCGTTCTTTTGCATCATGACGCAGCCCGACTTGGGTACGGGTTTGGTTTATATCTTCATCGCGGCCGTAGCGCTTGTCGTGGGTGGCGCGAAGCCCAAATACCTACTAGCAACACTTGCTGTCGGGATAGCGTTGATAGCTCTTGTTTTCGCGGTTGACCAGGTGATTTACGAAACAAGCGACCCGCATGAGTACAAGCTGCTCAAACAATATCAGAGGAACCGACTGCTGGTGTTCATGAACCAGGGCTCCGCAAACCTTTCTGACGAAGGCTACAACTTGCAGCAGGCCATGATAGCCATCGGTTCAGGAGGATTGTTCGGACAGGGCTACATGCAAGGAACCCAGCATTCCCTGGGAATATTGCCCGAGGCCCCCACAGACTTCATTTTCTGCGTGCTTGCCGAGGAGCTGGGCTTTTTCGGTGCGCTGGTGCTGCTGGGGCTTTATATCGCCTTGGTTGTAATATCATTTAGGGTAGCGCGATCGTCGAACGACATGTTCGGCTTGGTGCTGGTGATGTGCATAGTCGGCATGTGGCTGTTCCAGATTCTCGAGAACATCGGTATGGATTGCGGTCTTATGCCTATCACGGGCATCCCTTTGCCGTTCATGAGCTATGGATCGTCGTTCATGATGGTGAACTTCGCCCTGCTGGGCTTCATCGGCTCGGTATGGACGCGCAGCAACCAAGCAGGAAGGAAGGCCGGCTATGCCACTACCCGTTGATATCCCGGAACTGCTTAATGAAGTTACTGATTTGGAGAAGGCGCGTAAAACCGCGCTTTCGGTGAGTGTCTACATAGACGATTCGGCCCCGGCGGATCTTGTCGCGCACGTTCGTCGTGCTTTTGCGAGTGAGCTTGCCACAGTACGTCTTACCATGGGCTATTTGGGGTCGAGCGCGGCGAACGCTTATCCTACTGACGACATCGCGGTTATCGTCGCTGGGGCATCTGATGTGGTCGGACCAAGCGCCGCAGCAATCAGGGGCGCCGGCGTGCCTTGCATGGTGTGCGCAACTCAGCCTGCCTTGGTCGAGCTCATCGCTGCCGCGGCTAACGCGCCCATCCCTGATGGCGACCTGATCGTCCCGAGCGCACCCGAGCGCACCATTGCAAAAAACATCGGGAAGATGGTGTCGCGCAATATCCCGAAGAGCGCCAATGCGGTGGCGCGAGGCCTTAGCGGTTTGGCGCATGCCGCGCAAATCACCGAAGAAGAGGCGATGGCCGATCCCATCGAGCTCAACGAAGCTGCTTCGAGTGCGCTTGATATGCGCATGGGCGAATGGATTGCTGTGGTCTGCCGCGAGAAGCGCCTTGCGTTTGCCCTGGCGTTTCCGTTCGTTCGCCGCCCGCTGGCACTTGAGGCCGTTTCGGAAACAGCCTTGCAGAATGCGGGTGTGGGCCTTATCCCGTTTTTGCGTGCTGCCGATATGCCCATCATGACGCTCAACCAATCGAAGATGGTGCTCCAGATCGCCGCAGCTTACGGTAAGCCTTTGAGCTATGAGCGCGCGAAAGAGATACTCGCCGTTGTCGGCGGCGCTTTTGGCTGCCGCTCTGTTGCGCGAAAGTTGACGGGCTACGTACCCGCCTTGGGCGGCATCATTCGCCTTGGCGTCGGCTTTGCAGGCACCGAAGCTATGGGGCGTGCGGTCATCGAATATTTCGAGGGCGGCGAGAACGTTGCCGGCGTCACGCGTGTTGCCGAGAAAACGATTGGCGCTGCAAGCTGTGTTTATTCGCAGGTTCGCGAGAAGATCGACGATGTTCGCTCGAATGTCGAGGGCACTGCGCCAGGGCAGACAGGCAACGCCGAATAGCCCCCTTTCCGTTTTTGAGGGTCGCGGCGCTGCGCGCTTTTGCGCGGCGCCGTTTAAACGTTTGAACAGAGAGTTGACTGATGACGAAATTGACCGACCTTTGGCCGCGTGTGAAAGAACTCGCCGTGCAATCCGAGCGGCCTTCGCGTTACATCAACCACGAGTGGGGCAGTGTCTACAAAGACGATGCCGATTTTCATTTTTGCATGATCTACCCCGATGTTTACGAGGTGGGACAGCCTAACCAGGCCTTGCGTATCTTGGTGAACGTGGTGAACGCGCGTGAAGGGATGTCGGCTGAGCGGGGATTTTTGCCCGCTCCCGATATGGCTGAAGAAATGCGCAAGGCGGGCATCCCGATGTTCTCAGTCGAAAGCTGTGCGCCCCTCAAGGAGTTCGATGCTCTGGGGGTTACCCTCTCGCACGAACTTGTCGCGACCAACGTGCTCGAAACGCTTGACCTAAGCGGCATCCCGCTGCATTCGGATGATCGTGCGGAAGGCGATCCGCTTGTCATTGCGGGTGGGCCTTGCGCTTATAACCCCGAGCCGTATGCGCCGTTTTTCGATTTGTTCTGCGTCGGAGAGGGCGAAGTGATGCTGCCGGATGGCCTGGAATTCATCCGACAGAAGAAGAATGCGGGCGCCACACGCAAAGAGATCATCCGCGAGCTGGGCAAGCAGCCAGGATGGTATGCGCCGTCGTTCTATCGCTGGCGAAGCGAAGCGGAGGCGCAGGAGGCAGGCTCGTGGATCGAGCCGCTTGAAGAGGATATGCCCAAGACCATCACCAAGCGCTTGTTTGACGGGTTTGCGCAAAGTTCCGGCTGGGAGCCATGCGTCGTTCCCTTCACCGAGGCGGTGCATGATAGGCTCAATGTCGAAATCTTGCGCGGTTGCGCACGTGGCTGTCGCTTTTGCCAAGCGGGCATGATGTATCGTCCTGTGCGCGAGCGCTCGGCCGACAACGTGGTCGAATCTGTTTTGACCGGGCTTGCGAGCACGGGCTACGACGAGGTGAGCCTTACGTCGCTTTCGACGACCGACCATTCGCAAATCGCGGAAATCCTCACGCGCCTGAACAAGGCGTGCGACGGCACGGGTGTGCGCGTTTCCATTCCCTCTCAGCGTCTCGATTCCTTCGGTGCCGAGATGGCGGCGCTTGTCGCAGGAAAGAAAAAGGGCGGCCTCACTTTTGCCCCCGAAGCTGGCACGCAGCGCTTGCGCGACGTCATTAACAAAAACGTTACCGAGGAGAATTTGTTCTCGGCGATCGATGCGGCTTTCGCTGCCGGGTGGCGCCGCTGCAAGTTGTATTTCATGGTTGGCTTGCCCACCGAAACCGATGAAGACCTAAAAGGCATCGCAAGCTTGTGCGAACGTGCCTACGACCGCGCCGTTGCGGCAGTGCCGGCAGGTCAGAAAGGTGCTGTTCAGATAAGCGCTTCGTTGGCTCTTTTCGTGCCGAAGGCGCAAACGCCTTTTCAATGGGATGGGCAAATCGCGCCGGAAGAGGCGATTCGCCGCGTGAATTTGGTTCGTTCGAGCGTGAAGCGCCGTTCGGTCATCGTGCATTGGCACAACGCTGCCACGAGTTTCATCGAGGCCATCATGAGCCGTTCGGGTCGCGAGGCTTCGGCGCTTATCGAAGAGGCTTGGCGGCGCGGCGCGAAATTTGACGCGTGGGATGAGTTTTTTGACGAAGAGGCTTGGTCGGGGGCGGCGCAGGCTGTGGGCTTCGATGTCTCTCATTTTGCCCAAACCAACTTCCCGCTTGATTACGTTTTGCCGTGGCAGCACATATCGACGGGTGTGAGCATGCGCTTTTTAAAGCGTGAGCGCGAGCTTGCCGACAAGGCGATCCCGACACCCGATTGCACCTTCGGCCGTTGTTCGGGGTGCGGTGTTTGCCCTGACATGCATACCGACAACCAGCTGGCGGCGTCAAGGGTGCCCTTTAACTCGGAGGCGAACTAACATGCCTGATCAGCCCATGCAGAAATTCATCTTGCGTGCAACCTATATCGAGCAAGACAGGCTTGCCATGCTCTCTCATTTAGAGGTTGCCCGCGCGCTTGAGCGCACGGTTCGTCGTGCTGGCTTGCCTTTCGCGATCAGTAAGGGCTTCTCTCCTCATATGAAAATCGCTTTCGGCGCCGCTTTGCCCGTGGGTGTCGGTTCGGTTTGCGAGATATTCGATATCCAGTTGACGCGTTATGTCCCGGAAGACGAGGCCTTAGCTTCGCTTCGCGAGGCGAGCGTTCCCGATTTGATGGTGCGCGAGGTGCGCTATATCGATCCGCATGAAAAAGCTGCTTCTGTCGCTTACCCGATAAGCGTTTATCGAGTTGAGTTTTCACACGCGGTCGATAGCCTGCCTATACCTGAGACGATCGTTCGAATCCGTCGTAAAAAGGAGAAGACGTTTTGCGTTGCCGATCATCTGATCGAGCCGATTTCTTTTGATGCGGACAACCCTTGCGTTGCCACATTTGCTCTCGAAGCGCATGATGACGGCGCTTTGCGCGCGGATCTTTTCATAAGCGAATGCCTACGTCTTTACAACGAAGCGCTTTCCGAAGGAGAAGAGAAACTTGCTGCTTTAAGCATCGTACGCATCGCCCAGAGGGCTTAGTGGGCTGCGGCCAAGACGAGGCTTAGAAAGTTTGGCGAAGCTTGCTGGGAATCTAACACGAGAAGAGTTCGCGAACGTCGATGCCGAGAGCGTCGCTGATGCGAAGAAGCGACGTGATGCGTACATCTATCGTGGCATTTTCGATTTTCGAGATATGCGTTTGCGTCGTTCCGCACATGAGCGCAAGCTGGCGCTGCGAGAGATTTTGAGCTTTTCGTTCTCTCTCGACAGCTCTGCCAAGCTGTATTTTCATACGCTGCACGTCCATGGCGCCAGCGTATTTCCGAATCAAACAGGGTCGATATACAACAATATATCAAAACGTTTGAACATACAGGGATTTCATATCTGATGATATATCAAGGCATCGCGGCCTTTTCCAGCTCGCACGCGGCAGTGCTGATGCGACGTGCGCATTCGGCGAGCGCAAACGTTAGAGCGAGGCTCGTTTGCTCGATTGTCGGAAGCTTCTGCGCTTCCTCGGTGTCAGCGAGCGCGATGACGATGCTTATGAGTCCTTCGAGAGCATCGGCGCTTTCGTTGAGGCTTGTTTCGATTTCGCGATAGCTGCTGCTGGCGTTCATGAAGACTCCTGCTTTTGGTGGGCTACGGGTGGTTTTGGTTTTCTCCGTTTCGATAGAGTAGCTTCGCATGATAGCGCTTTTCTCGGGTTGTTTTCTTTGGAGTGCTTTGCTTGTTGGGCGTTTGCTTGACCAGCGCTAGAGATTCGTTGTGGTTTTGCTAGAAGCGCCGTCCGGTGGGCGGGATACTAAAGTGCGCACGGTGGTTTTAAGCGCCGTGGCAACTTTCAAAAGCGACACCGCAGTGCAGTCGACGTCGCCTGTTTCCATGCGTCGAATGGTCGCTCGGCTAAGCCCGCTTTGGCGAGCGAGCGCGGTTTTGCTAAGTCCGCGCTTTTGGCGAAGTTTCTTTATCCTGGTTGCGATTATCTGCACGTATGTCCTTAAAGGCGCTTTCTGCTTGCGGCGCGATGCGATAAACCGTCTGTTTGATGCTGTTTCGTTGGGCAGCATCAAACAGACGGCGATGTTCTGCTTTTGATGATTTTGCTTTGGAGCGACAGGAGGGCGCTAGCTCAGAAGCTCGGTGAGTTTTCCCTGGGCTAACACGCTAACGCGTTGCGTGGCGCGCGAAAGGGCGGTGTAGAGCTTGCGACGCGAAAGGGCGTCGTTGGGGTAGTTTGAATCGTTTGCGTCGGGGATGATCACGTGATCGAATTCGAGGCCCTTTGCTAAAGGCAGGTCGAGCACGATGACGCCGGAAGCGGGAAGCTGGGCATCGCTTTTCGTCAGAGTGGCGCTATCTCCCAAAATCTTGGCAACTTGCTTTGCCATCTGCTTGTTGTTGGCGACGACGGCCACGAGCCAGCCGTCTTTCGCTTCGTCGATACCTTGGGCAACGGCCGCGTTAAGCGCTTCCTGCCATTTTTCGCGCGAATCGAATGCCTCGACTTTAGGGGTGCTGCCTGCGCGTTGCACCGACGAGGTGAGCACGCGCTCGTCATCATCCAGGAGCCCGCAGAACATGTCGGTGATTTCGGGGGTCGAGCGATAGCTTGTCATCAAACGGCACTCGTCGACGCGCTCGCGATCCTTGGCGAACAGATCATGGATTTCGGGGAAGGCGGCGGTGTTGGGCTTGATGGCCTGATGCTCATCTCCGAGAAGCAGGAAATGAGCGCGGTTGAAATAGCGCGAAAGCACCATGAGCTGCGACAGCGTATAGTCTTGCACTTCGTCGATCATTACAAAGCGCGCGTCGCGGTCGCTATCGCCGGTAAGAAGCAGGCGCAGGTAGAACCATTCGATTGCGCAAAGGTTGGTATCGCCGGTAAGCCGTGCGCCAACGTGCGAAACGTTCAGCCAGGCGAAATCGTCGATGAGGTCGGCCGCTTTGCCCCATTGGATCTCGACGTAGCGGCGCGACCACTTCTTCAAGTCTTCTTCGGTATCGGTTGAGATCTGTTGGTCGAAGATGTCGATTTGCTCGGTGACGGGCAAGGTATCGACGATGTCGGTGATCTCGTCGCTTTGGGCAAGCGACTTGAGCTTGCTTTCCAGGCGGTCGTAAAGCTCGTCGTTTATCAGAGCGGCAAGACGCGGACCTGGTGCCGCCTGGGGAAATTTCGCTGCGATTTTTTGAATCTGGGAAGCTTTGACGAGAACGCGTCCGTTGTACTCGATGTCGTTGAAATCGGCGCCTTCGAAACGAAGGCCCGCAACCGCATCTTCGAGCGCATGGAGTTTTTCGGCGGGGATGTCGGCGTTCATGCCGCGTCCGGTAAGCCCGCGTTCATCAAAGAAGGCGTTCCACGTGGTGATTTTGGGGTTGCTCTCTCCCATGTCGGGCAGCACATTGTCGATGTAGCTGCCGAACACCGGGTTGGGGGTGAACAGATGGACCTGGCTCGGGATGAGCGTTTCGCGATACTGATAGAAAAGATAGGCGATGCGTTGCAGCAGGACGGAGGTTTTTCCCGATCCAGCGATGCCGTTTACCAGCAGCACATCGACATCATCGTGGCGAATGACCTTGTTTTGCTCGCGTTGGATGGTGGCGGTGATGGCCTGCAGTTTTTCCGAATGATGCTCGGCGAGTTTTGCTAAAAGCAGAGGATCTTCGATGGCCACGGTGGTATCGAAATAGGCGCCGAGTTCGTCGTGATCGATGTCGAACTGGCGGCGCAGCTTGAGGTCGACCTGGATGGTTCTGTCGTCCACGCGATACGAAGTGGGGCCGATTTCTTGATTGTAATAGGTTTCGGCCACAGGGCTTCGCCAATCGATGATGAAATGCCGGCGGTTCTCGTCGGTCATGCCGGCGGTCCCCAGATAAATATCGCGCGGTTCGGCACCTGGTTTGAATTGCAGCGACACTTTGGCGAAATAAGCGCGTGGCAAAAGCTGGTTGGTGCGCTTGTAGCGATCGATGTTTACTTCCATGGCACGGTTGTAGCCTTCGATGATGCCGTTCATCGATTGGTATTCGGCAAGCGTTTCGGAGGTCATGTCGTCGGAGGAGAAGTCGAGCGCCAGCTCATCGCGCATGTCGCCCATGTCCTTCGTGGCCTCGGCGCGGATCTCGCGGATTTTGTCCTCGGTTTCCGCTTTGATTTCCAGAAGTTTGGCGTAGGTTTCGCAAAGATGGGCTTGCTCTTCGTCAAACGTCGCGTCATTTTGCGGGGTATTGGATTGCTCGCTCATGATTCTCCTCTGCGCTGCGTGCTTTGCTTGGTGAAAATTCGACCAAATACTTTAGCGCATTGGCGAGGATGGTTGGCCCGTGATGGGAAAATGCGCAGAACCTGAATGTTGCCTGGTACTTACTTATTATTTATAGTGGTATTAGTTAGATTTTAGCAACTTTAATGGCAAAGGAGGGAACGGTGTCGGCAACTGACGTAACCCCCGATTTTCTCAGCGTCGAAAATCTTCAGAAATCTTATGGTTCGGATGATGCGCGCACTCAGGTTCTGCGTGGCATAAGCTGCCAAGTGAAAAAGGGTGAGATTTGCGTTTTGCTGGGGCCTTCGGGTTCGGGAAAATCGACGTTTCTCAACATCATCGGGGGCTTGGAGCCCGCCGATGGCGGTAGCGTTCGTGTGGGCGATGAGGTTCTTGCATCGCTTTCGGAAAAGCAGCTTGGCGAGTATCGCCGTCGTAAGCTGGGCTTTGTTTTCCAGTTTTACAATCTGGTGCCTGATCTCACCATTCGCGAGAACATCGAGGTCTGCGAGCATCTAAGCGCTAATCCGCTGCCGCTCGACGACCTTCTCAAGTCCCTTGGCCTGTGGGAACATCGCGGCAAGTTTCCAAGACAGGTTTCCGGTGGTCAGCAGCAGCGCTGCGCTATCGGTCGCGCTTTGGTGAAAAATCCCGAGCTTTTGCTTTGCGACGAGCCGACGGGCGCTCTCGATTACAGCACCTCCAAGGAGATTCTCGATCTCATGGAGAGCGTCAACCGTGATTTTGGGTGCACTATCGTCGTCGTCACGCACAACAACGCCATCGCCGGCATGGCTGACCGCGTGCTGCGTCTGCACGATGGTGCTTTGGTGGAAAACCGCGTGAACGAAAACCCTGTTCCTGCGCGCGAGCTTGAATGGTAGGCCGCCATGTCGCCTTTATCAAAGCGCTTCCCGCGCGAGCTTAAGAACAATATCGGCAAGTATCTGGGGATATTCTTGCTGATGGGAGTTGCCATCGCTTTGACCTCGGGCTTTCTGCTCGCCGCTCATTCGATTACGGTGATTACCGGCAATATGCGCGATGCCTACACCATCGAAGACGGTCGGTTCACCACTTCGTTCGAAGCGACTGACGCCCAGCTTGAGGCCGTGGAGGATGCTGCCGACTCCGTTGGCGGCATCGATATTTACAAGAACTATTCGTTTGACGCTGATCTCACGGGCATAGCCGACGAGAGCCATGGTAAGACCCTGCGTGTGTACGAGCATCGCACGAAAGTCGATCTAGCGGCTTATGCCGAAGGCGTTGTCCCCGAGGGCAGCGACGAGATCGCGATCGACCGCGTGTTCGCCAAGAACAACGATATCGCCGTGGGCGACAGAGTTAAGCTCGACGACCGCGAATTTAAGGTTGTCGGCATTATGACGCTGGCCGATAACCAAGCGCTGTTCGAAAACAACTCCGACTTCACGGTGAATACGCTGGGCTTTGGCGTGGCCGAGGTGTCTCCCGGGGGGATGAACGTCCTCGTTTCCGGCGGACGTCAGCCAAGCTACACCTATTCGTATTGTTTCTCTGATCGCGATTTGAGCATTGCAGAGCGTACCGATGTCGAAAAAGATATGGTTCGTGCGCTTTCCGATGCCGGCGCGAATGTGGAAGACCTTACCGACGCCGAGTCGAACCAGGGGATCGGCTATGCAGCCGACGACGTCGAGGGCGACTCCACGATGTGGACCGTGCTCTTGTATATGATCATCGCCATCATGGCGTTTGTCTTCGTTGTGCTCACGGCTAATACCATCGAAGAGGAAAGCGCTGTTATCGGCACGCTTTTAGCAAGCGGCTACAACCGCCGCGAGCTCGTGATCCATTATCTGACCCTCCCGGTGCTCGTGGGCGTTGCAGCGGCTGTTTTGGGTAACGTGGCAGGGTTCACCTTCATGAGCGAGCCCATGCGCGATTTGTACTATGGCTCGTACAGCTTGCCGCCGTATTATGCCACGTGGAGCTGGTCGGTGTTTGTTCAGACGACGGTGGTTCCCTTGGTTGTGCTCATCGGCATCACCCTTATCGGTCTTATCAGCAAGATGGGCCGCACGCCGTTGCAGTTCCTTCGCCATGAGATCGGAAAATCTGACACGAAACGCGGGGTGTCGCTGCCTGAGCGTCTTGGTTTCACGGCGCGTTTCAGATTGCGTGTGTTTTTGCGAAATCTGGGCAATTTCGTGACGCTGTTTGTAGGGATCGGTTTTGCGAGCCTGCTTCTGCTGTTTTCGTTGGCGGTATTGCCGACCATGACGCATTACGCGGAAAACCTGCGCAGCAATGTGGTCTCCGAGCATCAATACTCGCTTAAAGCCCCTCTCGAGCTTGCCGGTAGCGCTGACGATCGCGAGGCGTGGGCCGATGTCGACCAGCTGCAGCGCGTCGAGGGAAGCAAGCTTGACGCAGCCGAGGATGCTGCCGACGCCCTTGAAGCCGCAGCCGATGAACTTTCGGCGAATCCATCGCTTAGCACCATGCAGACCGTCCAAGATGCGCAGGATGCTTTCTACGCATCTATCGACGATATCGCAAGCGATTTGGGCAAAACGCGCGATGACGTGATCGACATGGTTGAGAAAGTCGCCGACCTCGATACCGATTCGGACGATGTCCACCCCGTGAACACCACGGATAACGGCGCGAAGATCGACCAAGCCGAGAAATACGCCGTTTATGCGCTTGATTACGACCGCGGCGAAGGCAACGGAACCGAGCAGATAAGCATTTATGGCGTATCGGAAGATTCGCATTATTGGGATGGCCTTGATGTGGGCGATGGTCGGATCGTGTTCGGCGGAGGGTTGATTGACAAGTTCGGCTTCTCGAGCGGGCAAAGCATCGCGCTGTATGACAAATATGAGGACAAGACCTATAACGTTGTCTTCGACGGCGACGTTTGGGGCACGAAGTCGGACATGGCCATCTACATGAGTTTGGCCGACTTCAACAAGTTCTTCGACAACGATGCCGCATATTTCAACGGGTATGCTTCCGACGAAACGCTCGACCTCGACCAGCGTTATCTCGCGAGCGATCTGACGCCTTCCGACATGGACGCCATCGGCGATCAGTTCGTGAACATGATGGATGACATGATCGGCATGCTCGTGGGGCTTTCGGTGTTCATCTTCCTGATCTTTATGTACTTGCTCACGAAATCAGTGATAGATCGTTCGGCGCGTTCCATTAGCTATATGAAGGTTTTCGGCTATCGCGACAGTGAAATCAGCAAACTTTACGTGCGCTCGATCACGTTGACCGTTGTGGTTTCGTTGCTTTTGTGCCAGCCGCTTATCATCGGGGGGCTGACGCTTATCTTTAAGGCCATGCTGCTGTCCTATAGCGGCAACATCGAGATATTCGTGCCAATGTATGCGATCATCGAGACGGTTTTGTTCGGCTTCGCAACCTATCTGGTTGTAGCGTTGCTGCATACCCGTCGCATCAAGAAGGTGCCGCTTGCGCTTGCTTTGAAAGTGCAAGAATAGAGGCGTGGGCTTATACATTGCGGTTTTACGCACTGTGACGGGAGGGGCGAGCCCCTCCCGTTTTTCTATCTTGCGGATTTGCAGCTGCGGGCAGGCAACAAAAAAAGCCACCTGAAGGTGGCTTTAAATTCAATGGCGGGAAGTACGAGACTTGAACTCGCGACCTCCGACGTGACAGGCCGGCGCTCTAACCAACTGAGCTAACTCCCCATTGCGTCTTGCTCCTTCCGAAGCAGCGAAGTGAATTTTATAGGAGTGGAAGCTAATATGCAACAGTTATTTTTGAAATCGCTTCCAAAAATTGAAGATTATATGAATACACCAGTTCACGCGTTTGTTTGATTTTATAAGAGGCTGAACAGCGAGCGTGCAGGCGACGTTTTGTTGTCAACGGAAAGTTTTCGGTTTCTCGATCGCGCGCCTCTTTGAGGTATAGAAGATAGCGGACTATTTATCGACTCGGGAAAATCGACTTCGAAACGAGTCTGATTCTTTAGCAAATCGAACTTCATTGCCGCAAGGAGGCGCCGTCGTGCGCGTAATCAAATATTTCAAAGGACATGTTGGCGCCGTGGCGTTGGTTGTGTTGTTGCTGGCTGCCCAGGCTTTCTGCGACTTGTCGCTGCCAAATTACACTGCGAAGTTGGTGGACGTGGGCATTCAGCAGTCGGGCGTCGAAGACGCCGCACCTACCGCGCTCACCGAAGAGGCTTATCAAGCTTTGTCTGCGTCCCTTTTGGGTGATGAGGCTGCTTTGCTCGAAAGAGCTTATCCGGCGGGCGATGACGGTTTGCGCTATCTAAGCGAATTCGGATACGCAAACCGAACGGATCTCGACAAGGCGATGTCTTTACCGCTTATTTCTTACGAATATGGCATTCCCGCCCAAGCCATCGATTCGCAAAACGAGAGCATGGTTGAACAGCAAGCTATCGCCGCGGCGGTAAAGGAATACCAGGCCGCCGGCGTCGATACATCCGAGTTGCAGATGTCGTATTTGCTTCGTACGGGTACCGCGATGATGGGTTTTGTTGCGGCTAGCGTGTTGATAGCTGCTCTTGTGGGGCTCATCGCGGCACGTACGGGTGCTGCGATCGGTCGCGATCTGCGCTCAAAACTCTTCGCGAAAGTCGTTTCTTTTTCTGATGCCGAGGTGCAGAGGTTTTCGGCCGCGTCGCTCATAACGCGCGGCACCAACGACGTCCAGCAGATCCAGCAGATGGCGGTTATGTCGCTGCGCATGATTTTGTATGCCCCCATATTGGCTATAGGTGGCATCGTCATGGTTGCGCGTACCGATCTTTCTATGGGCTGGATAATCATTTTGGGAATCGTCGCGGTGATGCTTGTCGTCGCGGTGCTTTTCAAAGTGGCCATGCCTAAGTTCAAGGTTATGCAGAAGCTGGTCGATAGGGTTAACCTGGTTGCCCGCGAGATGCTTACGGGTGTGTCGGTCGTACGTGCGTTTGGCCAGCAGGGTGCCGAGCAACAGCGTTTCGATGGGGCGAGCCGTGCCCTTATGTCCACGCAGCTGTTCACCAATCGCGTGATGACGTTCATGATGCCGGCGATGATGCTTATCATGAACGGGGTTTCGGTGCTTATCGTGTGGGTGGGCGGTAGCTCCATCGATGCCGGCACGATGCAAACAGGCGACATGATCGCGTTCATCACATATTCGATGGTGGTCATCATGGGATTTTTGATGCTGGGCATGCTGGCCATCATCATCCCACGAGCCGATGTGTCGGCCCAGCGCATCGACGAGGTGCTGGGCACCGACTCCTCCGTTGCCGACCCCGCATCCGATGCCTGCCGGCAAGGCCTTTGCGCGAAGGGGTCCGAAGGGGCCGAGATCGCCTTTAAGCATGTTTGCTTTAGATACGACGATTCGGCGGAGAACGTGCTCGCCGACATCGATTTCGTAGCAGAGGCGGGGAAGACCACGGCGATTATCGGCCCCACAGGTTCGGGTAAGTCCACGCTTTTGAAGCTCATCGAGCGCTTTTACGACGTGACCGAAGGCAGCGTGGAGATAGACGGCGTCGACGTGCGTGATGTTTCGCAGCATGATCTTCGTGCTCAGTTGGGTTATGTCCCGCAGCGGGCATTCTTGTTCTCGGGGACGGTGCGCTCGAACGTCGCTGCTTTTGACGAATCGTGCCCCGATGAGGTTGTCGAGCGCGCTTTGGATATCGCCCAAGCGACTGATTTCGTGTCGGCGCTGCCCGATGGCGTTGACGCCTCCATCACCCAAGGGGGCACTAACGTTTCTGGCGGGCAGCGTCAGCGTTTGTCCATCGCCCGCGCACTGGCGGTTCCTGCCCGTGCCTATCTATTTGACGATAGTTTCTCGGCTCTCGACTACAAAACCGACGCAGCGCTGCGCCGTGCGCTTTCAACGCAGATGGCGGGGAAGACCGTTGTCATCGTCGCGCAGCGCATAGCGACGGTTCTCCATGCCGATAAGATCGTCGTTCTCGATGACGGCGTTGTGGTTGGCCAGGGCACGCATGATCAGCTTATGGATGCCTGCGAAACCTATCGCGAGATTGCATGCTCGCAGCTATCGGAGGAAGAGCTGAAAGGGGGTGGTGCTGCATGAGCGAGCGCGACGATATCCAAGAACGCGAATTGCGAGAAGCCAAGGCGAAGCGGGAGGCTCGCCGCTCGCGTGGGCCACGCGGTCCGCATGGCGGTATGCGGACCGCTGAGAAGCCGCGCGACTTCAAAGGAACTATATCAAAATTGGTGCATTTCCTGGGGCGTTTCAAGGCTTTGCTGTTCGTAGCGCTTTTGTTCGCCGTGGGTTCCACTGTCTTCAACATCGTGGGGCCAAAGGTGCTCTCCGGTGCCACCACCGAGTTATTCAACGGCATCATGGCGAAGGTTCAGGGCACAGGTGACATCGATTTTGACGTTATCGGCAAGATTTTGCTGTTCACGTTGGGGCTCTACTTGCTTTCGGCCGCATGTTCGTTTGTGCAGGGCTGGGTGCTCACCTATATTTCGCAGAAAACCTGTTACGAATTCCGCCGCGAGATCGCTCAGAAGATAGACCGCTTGCCTGTGGGTTATTTTGAAAAAACGAGCACTGGCGACACGCTTTCGCGCATCACGAACGACGTCGACACTTTGGGCCAGAGTCTTAATCAAGGCATTTCACAGCTGATTTCTTCGGCCACCACCATCGTTGGCGTGCTTGTCATGATGTTCTATATCAACGCCGTCATGGCGTTGGTCGCATTGCTGATCGTTCCTGTTTCGCTCGTGCTGGTGAAGGTGACAGTGGGGCGTTCTCAAAAGTATTTTTACCAGCAACAGGCGAATCTGGGCGAAATCGATGGCATGATCGAGGAGACGTTCTCGGGCCATACGGTGGTGAAGGCGTTCAACTTGGAAGAGAAATCGCTGAAATCCTTTGACGAGACCAACGGTAAGCTATACGAGTCGGCCTGGAAATCGCAGTTCTTAAGCGGACTCATGAAGCCGGCGATGGATTTCGTGGGCAATCTGAGCTATGTGGTTGTCGCCGTGATGGGCGGCGTGTTCGCTTCGCGCGGGATCATCACCGTGGGCGATATCCAGGCGTTCATTCAGTACGTGAAGAATTTCACGCAGCCTATCACGCAGTTGGCGCAGGTGTCCAACGTCTTGCAGCAAACGGCTGCTTCGGCTGAGCGTGTGTTCGAGTTTTTAGACGCCGAGGAGACTTCGGAAGAAGTCTCCGACAGCGTCCTTCGGCTTGGCGCGCCCGAGGAGACTTCGGAAGAAGTCTCCGACAAGTCCCCGGCTGCGCCCGTTGTTGCGCTTGCGGCGCTTCCTGCCGACGTGGAATTCGATCACGTGCGTTTCGGCTACGACCCATCGTCTCCGGTCATCAAGAACTTCACCGCTAAGGTGAGAGAGGGGCAAACCGTCGCCTTGGTCGGCCCTACCGGTGCGGGCAAGACAACCATGGTGAAGCTGCTCATGCGCTTCTACGATGTGCAGGGCGGCGCCATCCGTATCGGGGGACACGACCTACGCGAATTCTTGCACGACGAGGTGTGCTCTCAGTTCGGCATTGTGCTGCAGGATACGTGGCTTTTCAACGGGACGATCCGCGAGAACATCCGTTTCGGCAACCCCGATGCGACCGATGATGAAGTGGAGCAGGCGGCGCGCATGGCCTATGCCCATCATTTCATCGAAACGCTGCCGGGCGGCTACGATTGCGTCATCAACGAGGATGCCAGCAATGTTTCCCAGGGGCAACGCCAGCTGCTCACCATAGCGCGTGCTTTCTTGGCGAATCGCCGCATGCTCATCCTCGACGAGGCGACTTCTTCGGTCGATACGCGAACCGAAGAGCGTATCCAGGAGGCGATGGATAATCTGATGCGCGGTCGCACGTCGTTCGTCATAGCGCACAGGCTCTCCACTATCAAAAACGCCGATCTCATCTTGGTTGTGCGCGATGGCGATATCGTCGAACAGGGCACTCATGAAGAGCTGCTCGAGCAGCGCGGCTTCTATGCCGATTTGTACAATTCCCAATTTGCGGACGTTATGGATTCGTAGACCGAGAGACGTTTAGCGGCGATAATTAAACTACCTATGATTATCCCCGATCGCGCGTTTGCGATGTGCTTACGTGCTATTAAGGAAATGATGACATGTCCCCCCAAACGGGATATTACACATACGATTCTACCGTCGGTGCCGACTCCGTTGCCGGTGCTGCCGCGACGCCGGGCGTGCATCGCATTGCCGCATTTGACTTCGACGGTACTAGCATGGACGGAAATTCCCCTGTTCAATTGGTGCTTTATCTAGCGAAAAAGAACATGCTCTCCAATTTGGATGCGCTGCGCATCGGTTTGTGGGCTCTGCGCTATAAGCTCCGTCTTCCTCAGGACGAGGCTTGGGTACGCGGTATGGTTTTTCGTGCTTTCGAGGGCAAGCCGGTGGATGAGGTCGACCGGTTTTTGTACGACTTTTACGACGAGGAGATAGCCCCGCGTTTTCGCGCGGCGGCCGATGCTGCTATGCAACGTCATCATATGGCGGGCGATACAGTGCTGGTGGTTTCGGCCACCTTTGAGCCGATTGTGCGCCGCGCTATGGAGACGCATCCGATTGATGGCCAAGTGAGCACGCGCATGTGCATCGAAAACGGCGTTTACACACGTCGCGTGGACGGTTTGCCCGTCGAGGGCGATCAAAAGCTCGTTGCTATCAAAGAGTGGTGCGATGCCGCTTATGGCGAGGGAAATTGGGAGCTTGCTTACGCATATGGCGATCATCATTCCGACCGCCCCATGCTCGACGCTGCAGAGAACGCCTTCGCCGTCAATCCCGATTGCCCTTTGTCGCGCACCGCGAAACAAAAGAAATGGACGGTCCTCGAGTGGTAGGAGGCTGTAATGGAGAATAACGAGTTTGAAAACCAAGCGGCAGGCTCGCCAGACGCCGCATCATCGAAGCCGCATAGCGGTGCTCCCGATTATCTGACCGCCGCAAAAGCAGCCTGCGCTGCGGGCGACGGTATTTTGGGTATTCATCTGTACATGGCCGCATACGAAACGGAGATGGCGAACAGCGCGCAGCCTTCGCCCGCTGCGCTCTCGGCATTGCACGCGGCATGGGATTTGGCGATATCGCTCAAAGAGCGCTCCATGGCCGAGTACGTCTTCGAGAAAATCGAGCCGTATCTTTCTGCACGTGAGATGGGCGAATTCGCTGATGCGCTGCAGCGTTTGGCAATCGACCGACTTGAGCAGTTCGGTATTTCGCGCGAAGAACTTGAAGATATGGCGAACTCGCTGTCCGACGATTTCTTCGGCGGGCCGCTTGGCGAGCCGAGCATCCATATAGAGCAGTTCACGATTCCTGCGGCTCCGAGGTCTTTCGTGGGCGACCAAAGCGGCGCCGGCCTCGATGCTGTAGATTCTTCAGGCGCCGCGGCCCTGCACCACGCCGAAATTGTCGGAACCGCCGAAACCGCGCCGGGCGAAGCTCTGCCGTGTGCGGCAGGCGTGCAAGATGCCATTGAGGGAAGGAATACGTCTTCGCAAGGAGCTGACGCCGCCTCGGAGGGCATCGATACGGCCGTAAACGGTGCCGATGCGGCCCCGCAAGCACCCGAAACGCCGCCCGATGCGAACGCTTCGCAACCAGGTTCTGCGTCTGCTCGGGCAAATACAGCTCTGCAACCTGGTGCAGCGGATGCCCAGGCTGCTTTAGGCCGACAGCCGCAGGCGCCGAGCGTTGGCGAGAAATACGATGATCTCATAGGTTTCGATTCGGCTATCGAGGATATGCGCTCGATAGGTATCGGCATAAAGGACGATCCCGAGTTCGATGCATTCGTCGAGCGCCTGAATGCCCTTTACGGCATCGATCGTGCGCGGGCGGTGGATACGCTGTTGTTCAGCTGCAAGGCGCGCGAAGATGCGAATCGTTTTTTGGAGGCGACCTCTCGCGAGCTTGACTTGCCGGTCATTCGCATGTCTCTCGAAGAGAGCGTTCAAGGCAATGCCATGTTGGTGATTTCTTCCGAGGGTATTGACATGCGTGGGCGCCAGAACTTCATGCGCTTTGGCTTCACGCGGCCAGCTATCTTGGTGATAAGCGACATCGACGCCTGGCCGCTTTCGGATTTCGATGCGCCCGACGATCGCGATGCGTCGCCTATGCAGGTTGGCGCTGCGCGTGGTATGCGCGATGCCATGAATCTTATCCGCAGCGCTGTCTCGAACTCCGAGGTCTATGTACTCGCATCGGCTGCGAGTGTCGATGACGTCGAACCTGCCCTGATCGATGCGATTTATCCTGCGACGGTGGTGGGCATCGAACTTCCCACGGAAAGCGAGCGTCGTGCGATTTGGGAACATCTGACGAAAAAGCATCCGACGCTTAGCCGCATTTCCGTTGAGGATCTGGTGCGCCTAAGCGAGGGCATGCCTCGCTACGACATGTCGTGCGCCGCGCGCGAGGCGATAGAAGAAGCCTACAGAAGAAGCCTCGTCACGCGCTCATATCAACCGGTGACAGCGCAGAACATCTTCGAGAAGATAGCCGCTTACCAACCGCTCGAATCAAAGCAGTACGAGGAACTCGAGAGCAAGGTCATTGAAGATTTCCGTCGCGACCTGATGCACCTCGACGACATCCTAAACGAGGGGAACTAGACAGTGACGAACGAGGTTCGCCGCGCCGACTGGGCATCGCGTCGCATGACCCGTGAAGCCTTCGTCGCGAAAGTCGCCAAGGCCGGCCGCTTGCACTATCGTGATCTACCTTGGCGCAACATCGACGATCCTTATGCCGTGCTGGTGTCGGAAGTGATGCTTCAGCAAACCCAGGTGGCGCGTGTCGAAGGTTTTTGGCGACGTTTCTTGGCGGCATTTCCTACTATAGACGCCCTGGCTGCGGCCTCTACCGCCGATGTTTTGGCGTTGTGGCAGGGCCTTGGCTACAACAGGCGCGCTTTGGCGCTTAAGCGCTGCGCCGATGAGTGCGCGGCGCGCTACGCCGGCAAGTTGCCAAAAACCGCGCAAGAGCTCGAGGCGCTTCCGGGTATCGGCCCTGCAACGGCTGCGGGCGTTCTGGCGTTTGCGCACAATGCGCCTTCGTGCTACATCGAGACGAACGTGCGTACGGTTTTTCTCCATGAGATTTTCCCCGATCGCGAGAAGGTTTCCGATTGCGAACTCGAACCTTACGTGCGCGAAGCTGCGCAATGCGCCTTCGAGGAGCTTTCTCCGCGAGTGTGGTACTACGCTCTGCTCGACTACGGCTCTTATCTGAAATCGCAGGTTGCGAATCCGTCGCGAAGGTCTGCCCACTACAGCAGGCAGAGTGCCTTTATGGGATCGCATCGTCAAAAGCGTAGCTTCGTCTTGAAAGCTGTGCTGGCGTCTCCCGAAGGCATCGCTGCCGAGGAAGCGCGCGCGGCGCTCGATCGCTTCGAAGCTGCCGCGGGCCGCGCCCCTGTGGAGCAAGAAGAGTTCGACCGCGTGATCTCCGAGCTTGTTTTGGAAGGGTTTTTCAGGCGCGAGGAAAATCTGCTGCTCCCTTAGCTTGCTTTGCGTGCTGTAGTGATATTATCAACAATTACGCTTGTTTTTTAGATTGCGCGCAGGGGCGCAACGGGGGATGACACCATGTCTTTGTTCGAGCTGTTCTTGATAGCCGTCGGTCTTTCGATGGACGCGTTTGCGGTGTCTATCTGCAAAGGCCTGGGCATGAAACGCCTGAACATGAAACAGGCGGCGGTTATCGGCCTGTTCTTTGGCGGTTTCCAGGCGATCATGCCCACGCTGGGCTGGTTTTTGGGTGCGCAGTTCGCTTCGTTCGTGACGCCGGTCGACCACTGGATCGCTTTTATTTTGCTTGCCTTCATCGGCGGGAAGATGCTCGTCGAGGGTATTCGCGACGAGGGCGATTCCGACGATATTCAGGCCGAGGATAAAAAACTCGATTTGGGTGAGCTTTTCATGCTGGCCGTTGCCACGAGTATCGACGCTTTGGCAGTAGGCATCACGTTCGCTTTCCTCGAGGTCGATATAGTGCCGGCTGCAAGCTTTATCGGCGTCGTCACTTTTGTCTTGTCGTTTATCGGCGTTGCCGTGGGGCATCAGTTCGGTTCGCGCTGGGAGCGTCCTTCCACCATCGTGGGCGGCGCAGTGTTGGTTTTGATAGGCGTGCATATCCTGCTTGAGCACCTGGGCATAATGCCGTTCTGATTTTCATAGGGAAGGAATCGCCACGATGGCACAGAACACGCTTGCTTACCTCGGTCCCGAAGGCACCTACTCGCACGAAGCCGCAAATGCTTTCAAAGCGAAGCTGGAAACTGCTGGCGTGCCGGATTGCGAACTTGTGCCCTGTACGTCCTTTACCGAAGTCTTCGATGCGGTTGATCGGGGACGCGTGACCTACGGCGTGGTTGCCACGGAAAATTCCCTCGAGGGTCCTGTCACCGCGACGCTCGATAACTTTGCCTCGAGCTCGACAGCTGTCATATTGGGCATGCACGTGATCGATATCGACCACTGCCTTATAAAGAACCCCACGGCGTCTATCGTCGACATCGATACCATTGCTTCGCACGCGCAGGGCATAGGGCAATGCCGCCGTTTCATTTCGTCGCGCTTTCTCAACGTGAAAACCATCACCACGTCGTCTACGGCGGAAAGCGTGCGTCTTTGCATGGAGCAGCCCAATGTGGCCGCCATCGCCAACGAATACGCCGCCAAGCTCTACGGCGCCGAGATTTGCGAGCGCCAGATTGCTGACCGTTTCGGCAATCAGACCTCGTTTGCGCTTATCGGGCGCCCTGGCCAGCCGAAAATCTTCGAGAGCACGGGCAAGATGCGCACCTCGGTGGCGTTGTTTTTGCAGGCCGACCGTGCGGGCGCTTTGCAGATGATCCTCTCGGAGTTCGCCTACGCCAACGTGAACATCACCATGATCCAATCGCGTCCCACCAAGCAGGCGCTTGGCGACTATATGTTCTTCCTCGATCTCGAGGGGTCGGTCGACAACCCGGCGTTACAGACCGCGCTCAATTGCCTGCGTCTCAAGTTGCGCGAGGTGAAGGTGCTGGGCTCTTATCCTATCGACTGACCGCGGCGGCTGTAGGGGATGTTACGGCTGGTAGCAAGCGTAACATTTCATGTCGTTCACCAGTATTTTTGAGCATCTTCGTGATTCCCGTCGCGACTTCAAACCCTTATAGAGTAAAAGATATCTGGGTCTTTCTACGGAAAGGCATGAGAGGAACAGACGAGAAAATTTTGCACCTTAAGGAGGTGTGCATATGGGACAAGAATCCACGGCGAGTTTCTACGGCATGCTTGACGCTCGCGGCGTGAGCCGTCGCAGCTTCCTGAAGTTTTGCGGTGGCTTGGCGGCGGCAGCCGGTCTTACCGGCGTTGCGGCCCCGCAGGCAGTAGCAGCTACGCTTGAGAAGTCCGTCATTGGCGCTACCACGGGTAATCTCTACCCCGTTATCTGGTTGGAGGGCGCTTCTTGCACTGGCTGCACCGAGTCTCTTGCACAGGTTGAAACACCCGATGTCGGAAGCGTCGTTCTCGAACTGCTTTCGCTTAACTTCTCCGATACGCTTTCCGCCGCTGCAGGCGACTCCGCCGAGCTCGCAAAGAAGCAAACCATCGAAGCCGGCAACTACATCCTGGTGTTCGAGGGCGCTGTCACTCAGGCATGGGGCGGCAATGCTTGCCGTTTCGGCAACAAGGAGGACGGCTCCGATTCGCAGACCGCTATCGAGCAGCTCGAAGAGGCTGCGGCCAACGCGTCTGCCGTGGTCGCCATCGGTTCTTGCGCCGTCAATGGCGGCTGGCTGGGTGCCGAGCCCAATTCTGCCGCTGCGACCGGCGTCGAGGCTTATCTGAAGTCCGTCGGCATCAACAAGACGGTCATCAACATCCCCGGCTGCCCGGCAAACCCCGAGTGGCTCATCTCTGTTTTGGTTCAGGTTTTGATGCTCGATGGCCAAACCCTCAACCTTACTTCCGAGAACAAACCCGCAGACATCTTCGGTCAGACCATCCATGACAACTGCGAGCGTCGCGGCCACTTTGAAAACGGCGAGTTCGTTTACAAATTCGGTTCCGAGGAAGAAGCCAAGGGCTATTGCCTGTACCCGCTTGGTTGCCGCGGTCCGCAAACGCATTCCAACTGCTCGGTGACCATGTGGAACAACCGCCGCAGCTGGTGCGTCCAGTCTGGCTCGCCCTGCTTGGGTTGCTGCGAAGCCGACCCGAACGATCCCGGCCACAACTGGGTCGAGGTTAACACCCCGTTCTATCAGCGTCATCGCGATTTGCATATTGGCAATGTCTGGTTCCAGCCTACTACGGTAGCCGTTGGCCTCACCGGTTTGGTCGCCGCCGCGCTTATCATCCATGGCTTTGGCATGAAGGCTGCCGGCCGCATGGATGGCGGTGCCGATTTCGAGAAGATCCGCAAGTGGGATGAGAAGCATCCCGATCAGTCCATCGGCGACTACAGCGCCGCTTGGGACCCGAAAGCCGCCGATGCCGGCAAGGATGCCGAGGCCGAAGCAACCACCGAAGAAGAGGGGAGGTAAGCCATGACCCGTTCTGTAATCGATCCGATTACCCGCATCGAAGGACACATGCGTGTCGAGATGGAGGTTCAAAACGGCGTTGTAACTGACGCTTGGACTTCTGGCGGCAGCTTCCGCGGCATGGAGCTGGTTGTGCAGAATCGCACCCCCGAGGATGCTGCGCAGATCGTGCAGCGCATCTGCGGCGTTTGCCCGGTTTCGCATGCTCACGCTGCAACCATCGCGGCCGAGAAGGCTTACGGAATCAAGATTTCCAACAATGCTCGTATCATCCGCAATCTCATCGAGGGTGCTCAGTTCTTGCACAGCCACATCCTGTGGTTCTACAACCTGGCTGCTCTCGACTATGTGAACCCGATTCACGGTCTTGAGGCCAACGCGGCTGATGCATGGGATCTGGCTACTGCTGCCGGCACTTCCACCAACACCGATTTCGCTGCCCTCAAGGATCGCCTGAGCAAGTTTGCCCAGAACGGCCAGCTTTCCATCTTCAGCGGCAACTGGTTTGATGCCGAGGACGGCACCGCCTACAAGCTTCCTGCCGAGCTCGACCTCATCTGCACCGCCCATTATCTCGAGGCGCTGAAGATGCAGGCCCGCTCTTCTGAGATCGCGGCTTTGCTTGGCGGCAAGATGCCCCATGTCATGACCATCATCCCGGGCGGCACGGCGTTTGTGCCTACGTCCCAGAAGCTCGACGATTTGAAATACATGATCGACGAGGTTTACAACTGGGTCGAGGCCACGATGATCCCCGACACCTTGGCTATCGCTCCTTATTACAAGGATGCCCTCAACTTTGGCAAGGGCTGTGGCCGCTACGGTGCTTGGGGCGTGTTCGAGTCCGAGTCGATGCAGATGAACGATCGTTATCTGCCGGCTGGCGTGCTTGATACCAACCTGAATCTCTCCGATGTCGACGAGAGCAAGATCGCCGAGTACGTGGGTACTTCGTGGTACGAGGGCGACGGCGTCTACCAGGCCCCCGACTTCACCACCAAGCCCGCATTCACCAAGTACGACGTGACCGATCGTTACACTTGGTGCAAGGCTCCCACCTATGATGGCGATCCGCTTGAGTGCACCTCGCTTTCGCGCGTGCTCGTTGCCTACAAGCGCAATGTGCCGTTTATCAAGGAGAACGTGGACAAGCTGTTGGTCCAGCTGGGTGCAGCCCTTGGCGGCGACGTGCCTTTGTCTGCGGTTCAGTCGACTTTGGGTCGCGTTGCCGTCCGTCAGGTCGAGACGCTCTACATCGCCAAGCTCATGAAGGATTGGTGCGCCGAGCTGATCGAGGCTGTCAAGGGTGGCGACTCCGAGTACTTCCGCGAGCCCAAGACCACCACGGGCGAGGGTTCGGGCTTCTGGGAGGCACCGCGTGGCGCTCTCTACCACTCCGAAAAGGTCGTCAACGGCAAGATCGAGGGTTACCAGATCATCATCCCGACCACGTGGAACATGGCGCCTATCAATCAGAATGGCGAGCACGGCCCGATCGAGCAGTCGCTTATCGGCTGCCCCGTGGAGGATATCGACAAGCCCATCAACGCGTTGCGTACCGTCCATAGCTACGACCCGTGCGTTTCTTGCGCTGTCCATATCAGCGAGCCTGCAACGGGCAAGCACTTCGAGACCGTAACCAATCCGTGGGGGGTGAAATAGAATGGCGCATCTCGCACATTATCGCGAAGCACATCCGCTGCCGTTTGTCATCACGCACTGGGTGAACCTCATCGCCATGATCGCCTTGCTGATCACCGGCTTCATGATCCACTTCCCAGTAGCGGGCACCATGGGCGTTTGCCGCGGCGTTCATGTCTTCTTTGGTTTCGTGCTGTTTGTCAACTGCGTTTGCCGCGTGGTCATGGCGTTCTTTGTGAAGTCAGCCCCTACGGGCGGCACGCGCAAGACCGTCACCGACTACAAGACGTGGCTGCCGCAGAAGGACAACCGTCACCAGGGCGGCGCTTGGATCAAGTACTACCTGTTCCTTAAGAAGGATCACCCGCTGGCCGCTAAGCTCGGTGTTCCTCAGAAGATCTCGTACTTGCTTATTCCGGTGCTGATCGTTTTGATGTTCTACACGGGCCTTTGCCTGTGGGGCGCGACTATGGACCTGCCTTTCTTTGCCGCCGGTACTGCGCTGGTGGGCGGCCAGATGTCTATTCGCATCATCCACTACTTTGGCATGTTCGTGTTCATCATCTTCATGTTCATCCACATCTACCTTGCCAATGTCGAGGGTCTTGAGCCCACGAAGCTCATGTTCTTCCGCAAGGAGCACGGTGGCCTTGTGTACGATCCCGACAAGCATGTCATCATCGGTGAGGACAAGATGGAGCACTAATCGTGCCAGTCGATAGAGTTTGAATGCGATTCAACTTGGTGTGAGCTTGAAATTCTCAAGCTGTTGAGAGAAGGCCTTCGGGCCTTCTCTTTTTTGCTTTGGGTAACTTTTATCTGCTGTGCCGCCGAAAAGACGTACGCTGATGAAGAGTGATGAGGGAATCCAAAGTACCCAAAAGTGCACCGATATAGATTTGCTCGCCATTTGATGGGAGTCTAAGCTCAATTCCCATTAGTACCTCGGCATTGAGCTTTGATCGCGTTCCGCCGACCAAGTAAGAGGCAATATCCATGCTTTTAATCAGATGCATTATGAAACGGTTTTGCGCTATGTCAGGAATAGCTTTTATAACATGTGCATGATTATTCACCCAGCTCAAACCACTTATCAGCTGCACGGGATAATTGTCTAAATCCGTAGCACCATCCTCGGCAACAAGGACAAATTCGCCCTCATGTGTATAGCCCTCCACGTAGTCTTGGATCCCATTCGTTCCGTAATAGGGAGTACCACCGGGAATTCGATCCTTAGCAGTAATTGGAATGCGCAAATTGTCATGCCTGGTAGCAACCTCCCCCAACTTACGCTGTTCCCAAGCTGAAGTTGATCTCATTTTGCCTTAAAGAACAGCCGCTCTTCTTTTTCTTCGAGCGATTTTCATCTCACGACATCGTCAAAAGACGAACGTCGAAGCGCGACGCCTTCTCGATGCAGCCTTCGCTAGTCTCGCAAATTTTTCACGCCCTATCACGGCAAGGCACAGATGACCTTGTCGTGGTTGCGAGAAAGGGTGCGGCATGGCAGGAGGGGAAAAGTACGCCGCTGGTCAAAGTGGTCGTTGCTGTTCAAGCGTTGAACAGATTTGCTGGAAGAAAGGAGGGCAGGGCATGCGCGACGAGATAGCAGATGGTTGGAAAGTTTCCCAAGTTGAAGCTCTTGTCGGGCTGCCTCGGCGCGATATCCAGCGTGCGTGTTACGACGGCGCAGGCGGTTTCGGCATTGTACATCCGCGCAATAGCTCGTGGGGTTGGCGCGTGTACGAGGTCTCGGATATGGCGAAGCTCTTTTTGCTGGCGCAGGCACGTAAGCAGCCATGTTCAGCCGATGACATTCGTCGCAAATTCGCAAAATGCGAAGACGACGGCATCGTGCGGAAGTGGCTGTTGCGTGTTTGGCAGCATTTCGACGAACTGGCTGATGCCAATTTAGGCGTTGCATTGCAGAGTCGGGCGTTTTGGCACGCGATCGACCGTGGCGGGTCCGGTGTGTTTGCTGAAATGCTCGATGCGACGTTTGCGCAAAGTGCGCGCGATTGGGGTCGAACGCACGAAATGCTGCGGCTGGCTTCGGAAGAGTTCTTTTCGAGTTTCTTGGAGCGTGCCGCGAATGCGGCCCGTGTCGGGGAGCCTTCGGGTTGCGACGAGGCGAAGGCGGCGTGCTCATGCGCAATTGCTGAGCTTTCGCGCTCATTGGGGGTTCGACCGGCCGAGGCGGCCGCAATTCTTGCTCATGCGCTGAATGCTCCAGGTGTGGCGCTTGCGTGCGAGTTGTGGCTTGGGGCTGCGACGCATTCGTTTGTGAATACCGCTCTTGAGTCGGCGACGGTCGAGATGGAAAAAGGCGCGTTTGATGGACGCGCTGAATAATGAGAAAGGAAAGCCATAAATGAAGAAGACGAACAAAATTGTGATGTGCGTGCTTGCGGCAGCGACGTCGCTTGCGCTTGCAGGTTGTGCGGGCGACGGTCAGCAAGGATTGAATGGGGGAGATGCGGCTGGTGCACAGCAATCGACGCTGCAAAAGGATGCCGCATTGAATGCGACAACGCTTGACGGGATCGTTGACGATATCGAGAAAGATTTCGAGTCGACCGAGGCGGACATCGCTGCGGGGCTCGATGACGCCAAGGCGAAAGCGGGTGGCTCGTATGCCGATTACACTGCAAACAGCGATGTTCTTGCAAACTGGATGACTGACACGCAGGCGAAAGTCGAAGCGCTGGTCTCGCGTACCGATAAGAATGCCGCAAAGTATTACACGCTACTTGCCAAGCAGGCGCCCGATATGGATCAGGGCGACGTGGACGATGCCATGACGGCGTTCTACCGTGCAGTATACGACGATTCGTTTGGCGATTTGTATCGTTCGGTGTACACCGATGCGTACAAAGACGTGTATCGCACGTTTTACGAAGGCGTGATGAAAGACGCTTATGACGTCATTTCGCATAAGGAAGCATCCGACGCCCAGAGCGACATGTATCGTGCGATTTCCGACGCCCAGAGGGATTTATACCGCGTGATTTCTGATGCGCAGAGCGATATGTATCGAACCTATTCCGATGTGCACAGCGAGTTCTACAACAAGAATTACGACCTTTCGAAGGTGTTGGACGACTAGATTCGCAAAAAGTTAACGAGCATGAATGGCAAGGCTGCTACTGCGTGGTCTTGCCATCATGGTGCGGGGGGGGGGGTAAATTATTTGCAGCAAGTTGAAAGACAAGTGGATGGGTGATGTGCATGGACGAGGAAAAGACCGATATCGAGATTCCCGACGTTGAGAATGGTCTTAACGAACTGAGTGAAGAGGAGCAATCTGCTGCTGAGGAATTCGCTTATAAACTTATAAAGCAAGCCGCTTCTTTAAAGGCGGTGAAGATCAATCGCGAAAAATACCTCCGCGCCGAGTTAAAGAAGTTTTGCCCCGGCGTTGATGCCGATCTTGCAATTGCGGAATCGCCGAGCGCAGCCGGGGTTACTGCTCGAGAAATGGATGCAATTGCTCTGAGCGCGATCGACGTTGAAACGAAAAAATGCGCCGGACTTTCTTTTTTGGCGGGGATTCCTGGCGGTATTGCAATGGCGGGCACCATCCCCGCCGATCTCGCTCAATATTTTTGTCATGTCATGAGGGTCGAGCAAAAGCTTGCATACATATATGGCTGGCAATCTTTTCTCGATGACAACGATGAGGTCGACGACGAAACCATCATGAAGCTTGTTGTGCTTATGGGCGTGATGCTACAAGTTGGGACCGCTGCCAATGCTATAAATTCTTTCGCTAAAGCCATCGCTCAAAAGGGCGTGCAGAAAGCGATACAGAAGCAAGCATTGACGAAAACATTTTTCTATCCTTCCATGAAGGCCGTTTTGCGTGTTCTTGGTGTGCAACTAACCAAAGAGACTTTTGCCAAGACGGTGAGCAAGGCTGTTCCCGTTGTTGGTGGAGTGGTTTCGGGTGGAGTAACGTATGCGGCCTTCAAGCCTGCTAGCGAAAAACTGAGGCGTTATCTACGTGCTTTGCCCACATCTGGAATTAGCGAAGATGAACCGGATTATAAGAAGAAGGGCGCGATTGCGGACGCCGCTAAAGCTTTGTCACCTGTTGCTGATGGTGTTTCCAATGCGGTAGGCGTTGTTGGAAAGTCAGCGCAAAAAGCTGCGAGTGCTGCAGGCAATGCGCTTTCTGATGGCGCAAAGGCGGTAGGTGGTTTTCTGGATTCGCTGGGGAAGCGATCGTAACAAAGAGGAACGGCGCGGGCTGATGTTCGTGCCGGATCTTGGCGATTGCGGCAATCGACAACATGGGTGGTTGATCACATGAACGAAACAACGAAAGAGAGCAAAGCCGGCGAAGCAGATGTTTCGGCTCGCGAGCATGTTGCCACAGCAGAAAAGGCTGCCGCAGATGCGCGGTACAAGGCAGAGAAGCAAGCCGAGCGTGCCGCAAAAGCCGAGCGTAAGGCAAAGCGTGCGGGAAGGGACATCGTGCCGAAAAAAGTGAAACTGGCGATCGGAGCCGGTCTTGTGATTATCGCAGTAGTTGCTCTCGTTGTCGGCGTGCCGGCCATTCAAGCGAAGATGAATAAAACAAATTATTTCACGGCAAGTTCGCTTACGAAAATCGTGAACGTGAGCAAGCTTTCGACAGCTGAATATCGCTATAACGGCATTGCCGACAAATGCAACGACAAGGGCGAGGCCGAATACCACGTCTATTATGAGTCAACGATAAGTGCATCGTACGACATGAGTGCGATTTCATTTGACATCGACGAGGAAGCAAAAACCATCACGCCGCATTTGCCAGAGCCGGAAATCGGAGATCCATCAATCGACACGACAACACTCGATTATCTTCCGAAGAATCCGGGAGCGAACTTGAAGGATGTCGTTTCGATTTGCAAGGCAGATGCCCTTGCAGAAGTTAAATCGGCGGGCGGCGTTTTGTATACGGCCAACGAAAACATGCAACGAACAGTGGAAGCTTTGCTTAAGCCTTTGTGTGATGAATTCGGTTATGAAGTCCAGTGGAGCGATGGCGGATCGGACTACGAAGATGCAGAAACAGAGCAGTCTGATGGGCAAACAGTCGAGCAGGAAGGCGACTCTGATGAATAGAATCTTTGCGGTAGTTGCTTCTATTGTTCTAGGCTGCTCTCTTTTTTCGTTGGGTGGTTGTCAGACGGATCAATCGAAGGAGGCCGATTTCAGCAACGCTGGTGAGGTTGCGAAGCTCGCGACGTTTGAATGCACATACCATAGCGTTGCAAAAATCGAGCGCGAATCTGATAAGGCTTGGTTCATCGACTTGCAAAATGGCAAGCAAGAGTGGTTCGAGTATGATGCGACGGTCGATTTCGGGATCGATGCGAGTAGGGTCGACATCAGCAAGCCGAACGACGACGGAGAGGTGACCATCGCGATTCCCCAAGGGCAAGTACTCGCCACTCCGAATATCAAGGCTGATTCGATGTCCGATCCCTTGGACGCAAACGGCTTTTTCGCTTCAATCACCGATGATGAGCGAAAAACGGCGCTCACAAAAGCCCAGCAAGATACTTTCGAACGGGCATGTTCGGACGATGCTATGATAGCGGCCGCGCGTGAACGTGCCAAAACGCTGCTTGAACAGTATGTGAAAAACGTCGGAGAAAACCTTGGTCGAGCATATAGGGTGAAATTGGTTGACGCGGAATAAACCGCGATTCCCAAAGGCGTTGAAGTCTTATCTAGATAATTCAATCGCGCACTTCGTTTGCTTGAAGTACGTCATCGTCTGACGGCGATTTGCGCCCTGCGCATGCGCTATAATGTGCCGACTTCAAACAGCGGGCAAAGGGGGCGAAGATGGAACAAATCGTAGAGCTGCTGTTTTCGTCGGAGCCGTTTGCCGTTCCCGTCGGCCTTGAATATTTCTTTGTTTTGGTGGGCGTGCTCACGGGATCCCTTGTTGCTCTCGACCGAAAACTCGACGTTGTCGGCACTATCACGCTGGGGCTTATCACGGGCTACGGCGGGGGAATAATTCGCGACCTTCTTTTGCAGTCTCATGGCGTGTACTTTGTCGATCATCCCAGCTTAGTGGTTGTCAGTACTCTTTTGAGCATGCTCGTTTTTTATTTCAAGGGCGTTTTTCGGCACCTATCGGCATCCATCACGCTTTTCGACGCGTTGTCGGTGGCTTTGTTCGCTGTCGCTGGCGGAGCCAAGGCCATGGCGTGCGGGTGCGGCGTGGTCATGTCCACCATGCTTGCGGTTATAACGGCTATAGGGGGTGGTGCCTTGCGCGATGTGTTTACCGGCGAAACGCCTGCCATCTTCAAGCAAAGCAACTACTACGCCATAGCGGCGCTTTTGTGCTCGGCAACGTTTGTACTGATGCAACGTTTCGGGGCATCGCAGCTTGCCGCAACCCTTGCGTGTGTCGTCGTGATGCTCGCCGTGCGCTATTTGAGCATCTATCGCAACTGGAAAACGCATGTGGACACCGATTTCACCTCAAAACTCAGCTATTCGCTCAAGCGGTTTTGGAATTATCTTTCCGAACATGGCGATCTCTTCGGGAACGATCTCAGGCGCTAACCCTCGCTGGGCTTTTGCGGCTGTGGTAGTCGCTATTTGCGCAACCCCGCGACGGAAAAGCAGAGCGCTTGCCGAATGTTCGAAAACACCAGCAGGTACCAGCGGTAAAATCGTCGCGAACAACACCGAGGCGAACGAACGGACAGCCATGTCAGACAAGCGCAAACAAGCCGATCTCACCGACGAGCAAATTGCCGCTGAAGAACGCTTCATGCAAGGAATTCCGCGCGTGAACATCGGCGCCTTGGTGATGCCTGGCATTTGGGGCCCCGCGCATGGCATCTGGGCATGCATATTTTTCTATCCGATTTGGCTTTTTGCTGACAACACTTTTTATGCTGCATGGCGCGAACCGTCCGCCTTGTCGCTTATCGTCGCTGCGGTGGTTTTCGTTATTCTTTTGGCGTTGCAGATCGTCTTCGGCATTTTGTCGCAGCCTTACGCCTGGCATCGCGCTGTCGCTGCCGGCAAATCTAAAGAGAAGTATCTTTCGCAGCAAAAGGTGTGGGCTGTCGCGATGATTGCAGTGGGCGTGGTGTTCATCGCCATTGCGACGTATTACAACCTGGTTTTGCGGCCTGTGGTGGGTGCTTGGTGATGAAGAAGATCGCCGTTTTTTGCGTAGGCAACAAGCTGTATCTCGACGATGGCGTTGGCCCCGCCGTTTACGAAGAGGTTCTTGCGCGCTACGACATCCCCGAAAATGTTGCTTTCCACGACGTGGGCTGCATGAGTATGGACATGATCGAATCGGTGCGCGAAAGCGACCTCATCATCACGGTCGATGCGGTGGATGGCACCGGCGCCGCGCCGGGGACGGTCTTTCGTTTCTCGCCGCAGGACATGGCTCGCAACGTGCAGGCGCGTACGTCGCTTCATGATATGCGCTTAGCCGACCTTTTTGATGCAGCGGCGCTGTTGGGATATTCGTGCGAAGGTGTTTGCCTGGGGCTGCAGGTGCAAAATCGCAATCCGGTTGAGTTTGTGGTGGGGCTGACGCTTCAGGTGTACGACGCTCTTCCGCTGCTGATCGACGCGCTTCTGGCCGAGCTCGCGCGTAACGAATCGCCTCTCGTCGATAAACGTTCGGGCAAGCCCGTTATCGACGCTTCGCAGCCGTTTTCTTATTCGCCTTCGCAAAGCTAGGGCAAACGTCGGCCAAAAAGCATTCGCCGCATTTCGGGCGTTGCGCATCGCATATGCCGCGGCCGAATAGCACCCATTCGTGGTTTATGGGTCCCCAGTATTTTTTTGGGTAGAGCTTCAGAAGGTCTTGTTCGATTTTCGAGGGGTCGTCCTGGGTGGTGAACTTCAGGCGCTGGGCGATTCTTTTCACGTGCGTGTCGACGGCGATTCCCTCCACTATGCCAAAGCCGGTGTTCATCACGATGTTCGCCGTTTTGCGACCAACGCCGGGCAAGCGCTCGAGTTCTTCGTAGGTATGCGGCACCTCGCCGCCGAAATCGGAGAGCACCATCTGGGCGCATTTCACGCAGTTGCGCGCTTTTGCGTGGTAAAAGCCGATGGTGCGGATGATCTGTTCGACATCCTCGACCTTTGCGGAGGCGAGGTCGGCTACGGTGGGGTAGCGCTCCCACAAGACGGGGGTCACTTTGTTCACGCCTTTATCGGTTGTTTGCGCCGAGAGTAACGTGGATATGGTTAGATGAAACGGATCGTTGTCAAAGATCAGCGCGCATTCTGCATCGGGGTAGTGCTCGTTCATGCGTTCGGCAACGATTAAAGCTCGTTCGCGCTTGGCTTTCATCGATTCTCTCGGCATCTGCATCTCCTTTTGTGCGCGGCTCCAAATGGTTTTGGGGCGATTCGATAAGTATAGTCCGTTGTCGACCATGCTGGTCTTGACCAGATGACGCGAACTTGACGATATATTTGCGATTTCGGGAATTTTGTGTACCCATAGTTCAACATCTGTAGAATAAGGGCGAAAATTTTGCTGCAAGGGTAATGCCAACTTGTTGGAATTGACGGCAAGGCGCCGTAAGAGGTATTGCAAATGGATATCGACGTCGATGTTATCGCAAGTGCAAAGCCGATGGCCTATCTGGGTTTGGATATCGGTTCCACTACAACCAAAGCCGTGGTGGTGGACGCTCGCACGCGTGCGGTGATTTACTCGACCTATCGTCGTCATCATGCCCATCAGGCAGAAAGTTTAAAACCTATTCTGGATGAGATCGCTTGCCGCTTTCCCAACTACGCGTTTTGCGCGGCTTTGAGCGGGTCGGGTGGCAAGGCCATTGCCGACTATCTGGGCATTCCCTATGTTCAGGAGGTAGTTGCCAATTCCATTGCGGTGCAGGCCGATTATCCGCAGGCGCGGTGCGCGATCGAGCTTGGCGGGCAAGACGCCAAGATGATCTTTTTCGAAAGCGATGCCGCAACGGGCAGGCTAAATGTTGCCGACATGCGCATGAACGGCAGCTGCGCCGGTGGCACGGGTGCTTTTATCGACGAGATCGCCTCGCTTTTAAAGGTACCGGTCGAAGAACTTAACGCATTTGCCCAGCGAGGCGAAACGGTATACAGCATTTCCGGCCGATGCGGCGTGTACGCGAAAACCGATATCCAACCGTTGCTCAACCAGGGCGCACGCAAAGAGGATATTGCGCTTTCCATTTTCCATGCCATTGCGAAACAGACTCTTGGCGGGCTTGCTCAGGGGCTTGACGTTTGCCCTCCGGTCATCTTTGAGGGCGGTCCGCTTACCTTTAACCCGTGTTTGATCGAGGTGTTTGCAAAGCGGCTGAATTTGTCCGACGATCAGATCATCGTGCCCGAAAATCCCGAGACCATCGTGGCCCTTGGTGCGGCGCTGGCGCTTGACGGATTGCTTGCGGATGCGCGTCGTCAAGTTGATTTGTCTCAGCTGGTCGCTGGCCTTGATGGTGCGGCCGCAGCGCTTGCTTTGCAGGCTACTAAGGGCGTGCCGTACTTTAAGAGCGACGAGGATTATCGCGTCTTCAAGCAGCGTCATGCTCTACCCGAAATCGTCCATGCTAAACCCCGCGCGGGCGAGACGGTGCGTGCCTATCTTGGCATCGATTCGGGCTCGACCACTACAAAATTCGTTCTGCTCGGTGAAGACGAGCAGCTTATCGATGCGTTTTATGCATCCAACGAAGGCGAGCCGCTCGATATCGCGGTTAGCGCCTTGGTGTCGCTCGCCGATCGCTTCGAGGCGGCGGGCGCAAAGCTTGAAATCTTGGGTTTGGGTACCACCGGGTACGGCGAGTCATTGTTCGCGAAGGCATTCCACGCTGATGCCCATATGGTCGAGACCGTTGCGCACGAGGCGGCAGCGGCCAAGTATGTCCCCGATGTCTCGTTTATCTTGGACATCGGCGGGCAGGACATGAAGGCCATCTGGGTGGATAACGGCGTGGTGACTGATATCCTGGTAAACGAGGCATGTTCTTCGGGCTGCGGGTCGTTTTTGGAGAGCTTCGCGAAGTCGTTGGGGATTCCGGCAACCGAGATCGCCCAGGCGGCGTTTCGCTCGCAGAATCCGGCGGTGCTCGGCAGCCGTTGCACGGTGTTCATGAATTCTAGCGTGGTTACCGAGCAGAAAAACGGCAAAACACCTGACGACATCATGGCGGGTTTGTGCCGTTCGATCATTGAGAACGTGTTCACCAAGGTCATCCGCATCTCCAACGTCGACAAGCTTGGGCAGAAAATCGTGGTGCAGGGCGGCACGTTCCAAAACGACGCCGTTTTGGCGGCATTCGAGCAATACGTGGGCAAACCGGTGGTTCGTGCGCCGTATCCCGGCCTTATGGGGGCCATCGGCGCGGCTTTGCTGACGAAGCGCCGCATCGAGGCGCGAACATCGTCTTTCGTCGGCTTTAAAGCGCTGCGCTCTTTTGCCTACAAGCAGCAATCGAATGCCGTGTGCCCGTTTTGCAGCAACGCGTGCAGCCGCACCGTCATCACGTTCCCCGATGGTACGACGTCGGTTACGGGAAATCGCTGCGAGCGCGGTCAGGTTGTGGGAGATGCCCATGATGCAGCGGTGCGCAAAGCGCTGCGCGAGGCTACCGCATCGGCGCACGAGGTGCCCGACCTTTTTGCGGTTAGGGAAAAGCTCTTGTTCCAAAACTATCCTATCGAGCAGTTGCTGCCCGAAAACGGTACGGTGGTGGGAATTCCCCGCGTGCTTGCATATTGGGATCGCGCGCCGTTTTGGACCACGTTCTTGCGCTCTTTGGGCTTCGACGTCTGTCTTTCCGACAAAAGCACGCGCGAGATGTACGAAAACGGCCTTTCTGCGGTGACAAGCGATACGGTATGTTTTCCGGCAAAGCTTGTGCACGGTCATATCCGCGATCTTGTCGCGAAGGACATCGACCGCATATTCATGCCGGTGGTTACCACGGTGCAGTCGGAAAATCGCGCGAAGACCAGCGAATCTATGTGCGCGGTGGTGAAGGGTTATTCGCTAGTTGTTCAGAATTCCGATAACCCGGCCGAACGCTTCGGCGTGCCTTTCGACAATCCACTGTTTCACTGGTATACGACCGAGGATCGCTTGCGTCAGCTAAGCGAATACATGCAAAAGGCTTTCGGCATCGCGCCCGATATAACCGCCAAAGCGATCGGCTTGGGGCAGGCGGCGATGGATTCCTTTCATGAGCAACTGCTCAAGGCTGGGCGCGCGGCAATCGATGTGGCAAAGGCGAATGGCAGCTACGCTGTGGTGCTAGGATCGCGTCCTTACCACAACGATCCGCTGGTAAACCATGACATTCCCAAGATGTTCGCGTCGCAGGGCATCGCCGTTTTGCCGCCCGATGCCGTGCCCGGGGCAAACGATGTCGATCTGTCCAATAGCCGCATCGACATCGTGAACAATTTCCATGCGCGTATGCTCGGCGCTGCGGTTTTGGCTGCGCAGAGCGATTGCCTGGAGTTTGTGCAGCTGGTGAGCTTTGGCTGCGGGCACGATGCTTATCTTTCCGACGAAATCGTGCGTATGATGCATGAAGTGGGCGGCAAAACCCCGCTTGTGCTGAAGGTGGACGAAAGCGACGCTGCAGGGCCGCTGCGCATTCGCGTGCGCTCGTTCATCGAGACGGTGAACATGCGTTACGCTGCCGGCGCTGCACATGGCGAGATCCATGCGCTGCCCGATCCGTATCCGCAAAAATTCACGCGGGCCGATCGTCGTCGTCGCGTGGTGCTCGTTCCCAACACCTCGCATGCTTTTTCGCGCATGATGGCGGCGGTCTTCGCGCGACAAGGTCTCGAAACCGTGGCATTGCCGATCGGGCGTGAAGAAGCGATTCGCTTGGGTAAGAAATACGTTCATAACGACATATGCTTTCCTGCGCAGATAGTGATAGGCGAGGCCTTGGCCGAGCTCGAAACCGGCAAATACGACGATTGCGATGTTGCCGTGGGCACGGGCAAGTATGTGGGCGATTGCCGTCTTACGCACTATGCGGCTCTGCTGCGCAAGGCGCTTGATGACGCCGGCTACAAAGACGTGGCCATCATCACCAATGACGATGTCGACGCGCATGATATGCAGCCAGGTTGGAAGATGAACATCGGCAGCGCAATCACGTGCGCCATGGTTTTGCCCATGATCGACGTACTCGAAGAGCTGCTTCGCAAGATGCGACCCTATGAAATCGTCCCAGGCGCTGCGAATATGGCGTTCGAACAGGGCATGGACGAGCTTATCGGCGGTATCGAGTGTGGCGGCGTGCGCGGTGCCAAGGCTGGTTTCAAACGGGCGATCGAAATCATGAACAAGGTGGAATACGATCGCTCGAACCCACGTCCGAGGGTGCTTATCGTGGGGGAGTATCTGCTCAATTTCCATCCAGGTGCTAACCACGACATCGAGGATTATCTTGAGCAGAACGGCTTCGAAGTGATCGAGGCGCGTATGACCGATGTCATACGCAAGACATATTTTTACAAAGACGCCCAGGTGCGCGAGTATCACGTGAATTTCCCGCTTTCCGAGAAAGCGTGGTATCGCGTTGCCAATGGCGTGTTCGATCTTGCTCATGATGTGACCGACCGCATCGCCAAAGCTCATCCGCTCTACCATCCCGCCGCGCGCATGAGCGATATCGTGAAAGCATCCGACCCCATAATCCATCATACGTTCGATGCGGGCGAAGGCGTGCTCATCCCGGCAGAGATAATCCATCATGCCGAGGAGGGATGCCGTGCGTTCGTCATCTTGCAGCCGTTTGGATGCCTTCCCAATCACGTGGTGGGGCGCGGCATCGCCAAGCGTCTGAAGGCGATGTATCCCGATGCGCAGATCTTGCCCCTCGATTACGATCCCGATGTCAGCTTTGCAAACGTCGAGAACCGTTTGCAGATGTTGATCATGGGTGCAAAGGATAGCGTTGACGCGCCGGCGGATACCGCCGAAGCGTCGGTGGCCGATCTTGTTGAGCAGCTTGTTGCTTGTGCTGCCTCGGTTGCCGCCATTGCCCGTGAGATGAACGAGATGGCCGATGCTGCCGAACGCGAATTCGAGAGGGCACCGCAAGTTTCCGAGCGCCTGATATGGGGCGTGTCTCATGGCGGCGAAATCGCCGAGCGTCTGAGGCGTTTGGAACAGCGCGCCGACGAGGTGGTTCGTCGCACGGGCGACATTGCCGATCGCGCACGCGAATTCTCCGAACGCGGCAGCAACCAGTTGTCCAAGTATCTAAACGACGCCGCCGAGCATATGCACGAGCTTGCCGCTACGGCTTTCGGCAAGATGAGCGGTTGCGCTGTTGCCGCCGCTGGTCGTTTTGAGACGGCGGCAACCATGGTGGAGGAAGAAACGCTTGACGGCCCGGCTGCGGCTCAGCTTGTCGATGAGGCGCATTTGCAGGTGAGCGAGCTGTCGGATGAGGTTCGCGCCATGCTCCGCGAAGCAGATGACATACTGCGCCGCGTCGGCGAAATGGAAAAGTTAACATCGGATTAAGAAGAACGAACGCTTCTGTTAATTGCTTCTCCTTCTTGTCACAATTGGTGACGTTCGAGGCGGACGGGGCAACCCGCCTGCGACATGGGTGCCGCGATACGTCGAGGGCACCAAGACCGAAGGAGAATCCAATATGTCCTATGTAGACGACGTCCTTGCTGACGTCAAGGAGAAGAACGCCGATCAACCGGAGTTCATCCAGGCTGTCACCGAGGTTCTCGAATCGCTTCGCACGGTTGTCGAGGCTGATCCTCGCTATGAGCAGAACGCTATTCTTGAGCGCATGGTCGAGCCTGAGCGTGCGATTATCTTCCGTGTTCCCTGGGTGGACGATGCCGGCAAGATTCACGTGAATCGCGGCTATCGCGTTCAGTTCAATAGCGCTATCGGACCCTACAAGGGCGGTTTGCGCTTCCATCCTTCGGTTAACCTTTCGATCATCAAATTCTTGGGCTTCGAGCAGGTTTTCAAAAACAGCCTCACCACGCTTCCCATGGGCGGCGGCAAGGGCGGTTCTGACTTCGATCCCAAGGGCAAGTCCGACCGCGAGGTCATGGCGTTTTGCCAGTCGTTCATGACCGAGTTGTATCGCCACATCGGCGCTGATACCGATGTTCCCGCAGGAGACATCGGCGTGGGCGCTCGCGAGGTGGGCTATCTGTTTGGCCAGTACAAGCGCATTCGCGATTGCTACGAGGGTGTGCTTACCGGCAAGGGCCTTTCGTTTGGCGGGTCGCTCGCGCGCACTGAGGCCACGGGCTACGGCGCGGTTTATCTCACCGCCGAGTATCTCAAGAGCGTGAAGGGCGAGACGCTCGAGGGCAAGACCGTCGTCGTTTCCGGCGCAGGCAACGTTGCCACTTATGCCATCGAGAAGCTTGCGCAGCTTGGTGCCAAGGCGGTTACGTGCTCCGATTCCACGGGTTGGGTTTACGATCCCGAGGGCATCGATGTCGCTGCGCTGAAGGACATCAAAGAAGTGAAGCGCGCTCGTCTTTCTGAGTACACCAAGTATCGTCCCGATGCGGAATACCACGAAGGACGCGGTGTGTGGCAGGTCAAGTGCGATATCGCCATGCCGTGCGCTACCCAAAACGAGCTTTTGCTCGACGACGCCAAGCAACTTGTTGCCAACGGCTGCAAGATCGTCACTGAGGGCGCGAACATGCCCACTACGCTCGATGCGACTAAATACCTGCAGGAAAACGGCGTTACGTTCTTCCCGGGCAAGGCTTCCAACGCTGGCGGTGTTGCCACCAGCGGTCTTGAGATGACGCAAAATTCCGAGCGCATGTCGTGGACTTTCGCCGAGGTCGATGCGAAGCTCGAAGGTATCATGCAGGGCATCTTCCATGCTGCCGATGACGCTGCGCGCGAGGCCGGCATGGAGGGCAACTATGTTGCAGGCGCCAATATCGCCGGCTTCAAGAAGGTTGCCGAGGCCATGATCGCGCAGGGCGTTTGCTAATCGCAAAAAAAATAAACCTCTTTGTTCAGGGCACCTTTCGGGGTGCCCATTTTTTTTGGAGGAGCTTTCAATTGGGATTTTGAGGACAACATGGTTTTGGCAGCTGCAAAACGCGCTGATGTCGATTATCTGGTCACGAACGATAAGGCGCTTATCGTCAAAGCCCAAGAAGCTTTTCGTAGATTTTCTCGTCTGCCTCGCTGAAGACATTGAAAATGACGGTTATCGGTGTGTCGGGGTGGTCGGTAAGCCACGTGTACACGGTCGCGATGGCGATTTTTGCAGCAGCTTCTTGCGGAAAGCCGAAGACGCCGGTTGATATGCAGCAGAAGGCCAAAGATCGCATATCGTGCGCACGGGCTGCATCAAGACAGTTTTTATAGCAGGAAGCAAGCTGCTGTTCGTGCTGTCTGGTGGGGTGTCCGTTTGCTATGGGGCCGACGGTGTGTACAATGTATTTGCTCGGCAAGTTGAAGGCGTCGGTTACTTTGGCGGTGCCCGTGGGTTCGGCGTGCCCTTGCGCCTGCATGAGGTTGTTGCAGGTTATCCGCAGCTGCACGCCGGCGTAAGTATGTATGGCGTTGTCGATGCAGTAGTGTCCCGGAACCCAACAACCGAGCATCTGCGCATTGGCGGCGTTCACGATGCCGTCGGCGGCAAGCGTGGTTATGTCGCCGCGCCAAAAGCGAATGCGCGCATCGATGGGAGTGGTGCGGGTTTCGCCTACTGCGGTTACGCCCGCCTTAGCGATGAGGTTTCGCAGCAGCTTGTCTTGCGCGGAGAGAAACTCTTGGCTCGCCGGTTCTGGTTGTCGCGTGTTAACGAGCGCGCGAAACAGATTCCAAAGTTGTTCGTCGGCAAGTTTGTTTTCGCTGTCGCGTTGTTTGAGGACCGCCGCCTGGTCGTCTTCGTCGCGCTCTTCGAACAGGTGGGATACAAGCCATATGAGCTCGTCGTGATGCTTGTCGGCCATACGATTCCCCTTTCGCGAAATCGTCAAGATGCTGTTGGTAAGATTCTAGCCTTTTTAAGAGTGGCCGCGTCTGCGCGCCCGCATAGGTTACTTGCAGGTTATCATGGGTGCGGGCGGAAACGCCCTATTCGTGTTTATGCAAAACGCCGCGCCGCCGCGTAAGGGGATACAGGTGCTAATCGATTCGCTGATTTATTCATTTGAGAAAACAGGTTGCCTCGACGCTTTTTGGGGCAAGCTCGACGCTGGTGAAGATGCTGTTTTGGGTGTCGCTTCTTCTGCGCGGCCGTTTATGGTCGCTGCGCGTTTCGCCCATAAGCCACAGCCGACCTTGGTCGTTGTGGCGGGCGAGGACGCGGCGGTTTCCTTTGCGCGCAATGTTGCGGCCTATTTGGGCGAAGATTGCGTGCTGCGCTTTCCCGAGCGTGAGGATTATCCGTTCGGTGCTCAACCGCAAACAGCGAAAAAAGCTGCTGCCCGGGCTAAGATGGTTGCAAGGCGCATGGAAGCCGCCTATGCGTTGTCTGTTGGTCGCGACGTGGTTGTTGTCGCAAGCGCTCGTGCGATGCTTCGCATGATGCCGCCCGCAAGTGAAAACGTCGCCGTGCCGTTGGTTCTTAAAACCGGCGTCGAGGCTGGCGAAGCCGAGGGGGCGTCGCAGCGCGAAATCGAATCCTTTGAGGATGTGGCGCGCGCGCTCGTCGAGATGGGCTACGTCAATGCAGGCGAGCTCGATGGGCCGGGGACTTTCTCTGTCACGGGTGGCGTTATCGACGTCTTTCCGGGAAATCTGGTCTTTCCCGTGCGCATCGATTTTTTTGGCGACGAGGTTGACGAGATACGTCGTATCGTTCCCTCCACCGGGCAAACCATCTCGACCCTTGATAAGGTGGAAATATGTCCCGCGCGTGAATTCTCGTGTTCGAATACGATGAAGGCGCGTGCTGTTTCGAAGATCGAGCGCCCGGCGCGCGCTAATCCCGCCTTGCGGGGGCTGCTCGAGCAGCTCGAAGGCGGCATGAACTTCGACGGTGCAGACGCTCTTTTGCCGTATCTGTACGACAGAACCGTGACATTAGGGGATTATGCACGCGAAAACGTGCTTGCGTGCTTGGTCGAACCCCGTTCGCTCGTGGATGACGCCATGCATGCCTATGACGAGATCGAGGCGCGCGCAAAGGGATCGAACATCGCTCTCGAAGGGCTTTACGCTGCTCCTGCGGCACTCGATTTCGGCGGTGAGACGCGTGCCACGTATTTGTCGATCATGCGCGTCGGTGGCGCCCTAGATGAGGATTTGCCGGTCAAGCGCGTTGAGGTGGCGGGGCATCCCGACAAGCTTTACGGCCGATTGCGCCAGCTCATAGACGACAACTACACGGTGGTTTTCTCGGCTCCCGGTTATCGCGCCCGCGAAGACATGAAGCTCGCTTTTGTTGAGCAGGGGCTTCCTATTCAGGAGAGGTTAGACGCCGAGGACGCTTCCGTGGAAGCGTCCGACAGCGTCCGAATCGAAAGAAAGCGCAGCGCCGAGGACGCTTCCGTGGAAGCGTCCGACAGCGTCCGATTGCCAAAAGCCGCCGCTCCCGCTTCCCCGCAGGCGAAGTCTGCGACGACGGCTCTTGCCCGCGAGGCTTGCGCGCGCGTCTCCGACGAAGAAGAACTCGCCGAGCTTCGTAAGCGTCGTCTTCGTCGTGGCGTTGTGAACGTGGTCGATGTCGATATCCCGCTGGGAATGATCATCCCCAAAGCACGTCTGGCCATGATCAGTCTTTCCGATACGCAAGGCGCCCAAGCGCATCGTGCGCATCGCCATGTGGATATAACCGAGATCACCTTCCCTTATAAACCGGGCGATTATGTCGTCCATGCTGCCCATGGTGTCGCTTACTTTGCCGGTTTGGTGCGTCGCGAGATCGATGGCACCGCGCGCGATTATCTCGAGCTCGATTACGATGGCGACGACAAGCTGTTCGTGCCGGTCGAGCAACTCGATCGCGTTACGCGCTACGTCGGCCCCGAGGGCTCGAGCCCGCGTCTTACGCGCCTTAACACGTCCGACTGGTCGCGTGCGCTTTCCAAGGCGCGCAAGGCAACCAAAAAGCTTGCGTTCGATCTCGTCGACGTGTATGCGCGCCGCGCGGCTGTGCAAGGTTTTCGTTTCAGCGCCGATACGCCTTGGCAGCATGAGATGGAAGAAGCTTTCCCCTACAAGGAAACGCCCGATCAGCTTGCTGCCATCGCCGATGTGAAGGCGGATATGCAATCGCCGAAGCCGATGGATCGTCTGGTGTGCGGCGATGTCGGCTTTGGCAAAACCGAAGTTGCTTTGCGCGCGGCTTTCAAGGCGACTCAGGATAACAAGCAGGTTATGGTGCTGTGCCCCACCACCATTTTGGCGCAGCAGCACTATGTGAACTTCAGCGAGCGCTGCGAGCCTTTCGGCGTGAAGGTGGAGGTCCTTTCCCGTTTCCGCACGCCCCAGCAGCAACGCGTCGCGCTCGAAGGTTTCGCTAGCGGCGATGTCGACATCTTGGTAGGCACGCATCGCTTGCTTTCGCGCGATGTTAACCCGCACGATTTGGGTCTCGTCATCATCGACGAGGAGCAACGTTTCGGTGTCGGCCACAAAGAGCAGATGAAGAACCTGCGCGAATACATCGATGTGCTCACGCTTTCGGCTACGCCTATCCCGCGCACCATGCAGATGTCTCTTTCCGGGGTGCGCGACATGAGCCTTATCCTCACGCCGCCCGATGAGCGCCGTCCCGTCGAGGTGCACGTAGGCGAATGGGACCCCGATCTGGTGAGCGCCGCCATCAGGCGCGAGCTGGCGCGAAACGGACAGGTCTACTACGTAAGCAACCGCGTGCGCTCTATCGACGAAGCTGTGCGCCGCGTAAAGGAGGCTGCGGGCGAGGCGCGTGTGGGGGTTGCTCACGGCAAGATGGACAAAGATGCGCTTGAACGCACTATGGAAGACTTCGCCGCTGGTCAGCTGGATGTTTTGGTGGCAACCACCATCATCGAGTCGGGCATAGACAACCCGCACACCAACACGCTCATCATCGAAGATTCCCAGCGTTTGGGTTTGGCGCAGATGTACCAGCTCAAAGGGCGCGTGGGCCGCTCGTCCACGCAGGCTTACGCGTACTTCATGTTCCCCGACAACGTTCCGCTTACCGAAGAGGCCACGGCGCGCCTCACTGCTTTGGGCGAGCATCAAGAGCTCGGCAGCGGCATGCGCATCGCTATGCGCGATCTCGAGATTCGCGGTGCGGGCGACATTTTGGGGGCCGAGCAGTCGGGCAACATGTCGGCAGTGGGCTTCGACCTGTTTGCGCAGATGCTTGCCAGCGCAGTGAGCGATACGCGCGAGGGCGCCGAGCTTTCCGGCGACGGTTTGCCGCCGGCGCTTTCGGATATAACGGTGAACGTGCCGGGCGACACGTTCTTGCCCGAGGAGTATGTCCCTGACACCGACGAGCGCGTGCTTTGGTATCGACGAATCGCAAGCGCCTCCACCATCGAGGCGGTAGACGATATTTACGCTGATTTGGCGGCGAAGCATCCTGACATGCCCGATGCGGCAAAAAGCATGTTCGGCAAAGCGCGCATCAGGGCTTGGGCATCCGAGCATCATATCAAGCTTGTTTCGGTTGTCGGTGGTAAGCTTGTGGCCGAACCGGTTGACATCCCTGCCGATCTTTCCACGAAGATCCGACGTGCAGGAGGCAGCTATGTCGCCGACAAGCGAAAGTTGCGCTTGCCTCTTAAATACTTCGGCGGCGATGGCGCGTCGCTGCGCGACAAGACGGCACGCCGCAGCGCGCGCGTGTCGGTAGGTGCGGGAAGCATCGGCGTTTCGAAGCGACGCACGGCCGCAACGCGGTCGGACAAGGCTGCGGCGAGCAACGCCGCATCGGATGAAGCTAGTGCAAAGACCGGCGCGAAAAAAACGGTGGATGGCTGCTCGCTAACCCCCGCTGAACTCATGGAGGCGATTTTTAATTTCTTGAAAGAGTTTGCCTAGACTTAAAAACATCGTCCTTCCTGTGCAGAAAAGTTGAAAACTTTTGAATATTGCCTAAATCGAATAGCGCATCGCGAATTATTTCACTAATATGCAATACTGCAATGCGGACATGGCTCAGTTGGTAGAGCACCACCTTGCCAAGGTGGGGGTCGCGGGTTCGAACCCCGTTGTCCGCTCCATCGAATTCAACGCCCGGTTTATCCGGGCGTTTTCATTTCGTCGATTCGGCGCACGTGCTCAATCAACGTTGTGCGATTCGGTCAAGGAAGCTCGGTTTTATGGCGAATCCCTCGAAATCTTGTTTGACGATAAAGGAATGGCTGCCGCTTTTGGGCATCACCGTTTCGGCTTTCATCTTCAACACCTCGGAATTCATGCCTGTTGGGTTGCTTACCGACATCGGCGCTTCTTTTGGCACGAGCGAGGGGACGACGGGTCTTATCGTCTCCGTTTACGCGTGGGCGGTCATGTTTTTGTCGCTGCCGTTGATGATGCTGGCTTCGCGCGTGGCGTTCAAGCCGCTCATCATCGTGGTGCTGGCGGTGTTTTGCGCCGGTCAGGTGCTTTCGGCGGCGGCATCGAGCTACGGGATGCTTATGTTCGCGCGTTTGGTGGTGGCGTGCGCCCATTCGGTTTTTTGGGCTATAGCGGCGCCGGTTGCGGCGCGCTTGGTCGATTCGCGCCATAGTGCGATGGCGGTGAGCATGGTGGTTACCGGGTCGGCTTTGGCCATGATCGTCGGTTTGCCGTTGGGGCGCGTTATCGGCCTTGTCATGGGTTGGCGCCAGACGTTCGCATGCGTGGCGTTTGCCTCGGCGGTTGCCTTGCTGTATCTGGCAGTGGTCTTTCCCAGGCTTGGCGCAGCGGCCGCTTTCAAGGTTCGGCAGCTCCCTGATCTTATGCGCAACAAGGTGCTGGTGGGCGTGTTTATGGTGACCGCCCTGTACCCTATGGGCTACTACACCGGATACAGCTACATCGAGCCCTTCTTGCTGCAGGTTGGGGGTATGGACGAAGGGTTGATTACTTTTGCTTTGGTGGTTTTCGGCGTCGCTGGCCTGATTGGCAGCGCTGTCTGCACGCGTTTTTATACGGCCAAGTCGCTCTTTTTCCCTTGCGCGGTCATTGCCGGCGTGATGGTTTCGCTTGCCCTTATGTTGCCCAGCGTATCTTCGGCGTTGTTCGTTTTTCTCATGTGCGCGCTGTGGGGGATGTCCGGCTCGGGCTATAGCATCGTTTATCAGGCGAAGATCATCGAGGTAACCGACGAAACCGAGCAAACGGTGGCCATGGCTATTTTTTCGGGAATCTTCAATCTGGGCATCGGCACGGGAAGCTTTATCGGCGGTGCGGTGTGCACTTACGATACCATCGCCCATGTGGGGCTTGTCGGTGCCGCAATCGCCTTGCTGGCGCTTGTCTATTGCATATTCGTTCTGGTTCCGCATATGAGGGCGCGCGGTTGCTAGCATAGGTGCTCGCCTGTGTGCTTCATGCGCAAGGCAGCGTGCGTTTGCAGGGCAAGGATATAATGTCAAGCGCTGTTGTTGGCTTTTCATAAGCGTTTTCGGGCGCATTCGATAAAGAAGCAAAGGGTTCGATTTCCGTGATAATGCAGGTTTCTCATCTTACGAAGTCGTTTGGCGGTCGCACGTTGTTCTCCGACGTCACCTTCAAACTGGAGGATCATGATCGCTTGGCGTTGGTTGGTCCCAACGGCGCGGGCAAAACGACTATGCTGCGCATCATCACATCGCAAGAAGACGCCGACGAGGGCGAGGTTTATTTCGCCCACGGCGCCCGTGTGGGCTATCTGGAGCAAGAAGCGATCGAGATGGGTGACAACCCCATTTTCGAAGAAGTGCTCTCCAGCCAAACCGAAGTGCTTGCGGCGGAGCGCCGTCTCCGCAAGCTCGAGACCGAGCTCGGTGCGAATCCAACCGAAAAAGAGCTTTTGGCTGCAGGCCGCGCGCGCGACGAATACGAGGCTCTTGGCGGCTACAGCATCGAGGCCAAGGTGCGCAGCGTAATGTTCGGCCTCGGCTTTAAAGAAGCCGATATGGACCGCTCGACCAGCGATTTTTCGGGTGGTTGGCAAATGCGCATAGCGCTTGCCAAGCTTTTGGTGCGCAACCCCGAGCTTCTGCTGCTCGACGAGCCCACCAACCATCTCGATCTGGAGAGCGTCAAATGGCTCGAAGGGTTTTTGCGCAGTTACGGCGGTGCCGTAGTCGTGGTGAGCCACGACCGTGAATTCATGGACCACATGGTCGATCGCGTTGCCGAGATAGACAACGGCCAGGTAGGCCTGTACAAGGGCAATTATTCCGCTTACCTAAACGCCCGCGCCGAGCGTATCGAGCTTTTGCGCGAGGAAAAAAAGAAACAAGATGCCGAAATCGAACATCTCGAGGCCTTCGTCGAGAAGTTCCGCTACAAAGCGACTAAGGCCAAGCAGGCGCAGGATCGCCTGAAAAAACTCGAGCAGATCGAGGCGCATCGCATCGTCATCCCCGAAGAGCACAAGGTGGTGCATTTCAACTTCAAACAACCCGAGCGCACGGGGGACGAGGTTGTGCGCGCTCGGGGATTGGTGAAGCACTTCGGCGATAAGGTGGTGTACGACGGTGTCGATTTCAACATGTATCGAGGTGACAAAATCGCCCTCGTCGGGCCCAATGGCGCGGGTAAATCGACCCTCCTCAAGATGATCGCCGGCGTGCTCGAGCCCGATGCCGGCACCATCGAATACGGCGTTAAGGTGTCGAAGACCTACTATGCCCAGCATCAGCTCGAAGAGCTGAACGCCGGCAACACCGTTTTCGAGGAGCTCGACCGCGTGGCTCCTGCTTGGACGATGTCGCAGGTGCGCACGCTGCTGGGGGCATTTCTTTTCAAAGACGACGACGTCGATAAAAAAGTAAGCGTTCTCTCCGGAGGCGAGAAGGGTCGTCTCGCTTTGGCGAAGATGCTCGTCGCACCGCGTCCGCTTTTGCTGCTCGACGAGCCTACCAACCACTTGGACATCGCTTCTGCCGATGTGCTCGAACAAGCGCTCCAGCGTTTTGAAGGCACTATTTTGCTCATCACGCATGATAGGCATCTTATTCGGTCGGTGGCCAACCGCATTGTCGAGATCATGCCGGGCAAGATCACCAATTTCGATGGCGATTACGACTACTATCTGTATAAAACCGGACAGGAAGATTCCGCCGGCGTGCCTGCCGGCTTGGGTCGCGGACCGTCGCAGGCTGCAACTTCCGATTCGTTTGCTAAGGCGGGCGATGGCGCGGGCAAGGGTGGTTCGAGCAAAGCATCAAAGGGCGCAACCGTCACGGTGAGCAAGCATGCCCGAGGCGAAAAGCCCCAGGCGGCTGCGAAAAGCGTCACCGCCCCGCGGTCTTCCGCTCCCAAAACCAAAGAGCAGAAACGCCGCGAGGCCGAAGCGCGCAGCCGCGTCTACTCTGCTCTCAAGAACCAGCGCAAACGCATCGAGCAGCTCGATAAGCAGCTCGAGCGCGACAACGCGCGCATGGCCGAGATCATGGCGCTTTTGGCTGACCCCAACTTCTATACCAACGAGGATTCGACTTCGGATGTCATCGCCGAGCATGCCAAGCTTAAAGCGCGCATCGCTGCTGCCGAGAACGAGTGGTTCGAGCTAAGCGAAGAGGTCGAGTCGGAAATCGCCAAGCAAAAAGAATCGCTGTAGGTGCGTTATGGGTTTGTTGAGAAACGAGGCCGAGGCGTCAGGTGCGCCCGCTTTGAACATCGTGCTTGTCGAGCCTGAGATTCCTCAGAACACGGGGAATATCGCGCGAACATGCGCTTGCGTGGGCGCGCGCCTTCATCTCGTCGAACCCATGGGTTTTCGTCTTTCCGAGCGGAATCTGAAGCGTGCCGGGTGCGACTACTGGGACGATGTCGAGATCGTGCAATGGCCAAGCTCCGAGGCGTTCTTTGCCGCTCACGGAGATGATGAGCTGCATTTGTTTACTGGTCACGTTGAGCGATCATATGCCGATGCACGCTATTCGCGTGGTTGCTATCTGGTGTTTGGCCGCGAAAGCCGTGGGCTTGACGAGGCGATCATGAATGCGTATGCATCGTCGTGCGTGCGCATTCCCATGCGCGAGAACGAACGGAGCCTCAATCTTTCAAATGCCGTGGCCATCGCAGCTTATGAAGCCCTCCGTCAGAATGCCTTTGCAGGTCTTGTCTAGCGCCTGCGTTCCGATCTCGGCTTTTGATCGTCACCTCATCGGAAACCTAGCGAAAAGTCGGCAGATTTTGACGGCAGCGTAACGCCTGACGGTTTTCTCTGGCTGTTGACGCTTAGGCGCCGCGCCTATTGGCGAGATTTGTTAAAATGAATCTATTGTTCAAACAAGAAAGGACAAATCGTTATGAATATCGTTTTGCTGGGTGCTCCCGGTGCCGGTAAGGGCACGCAGGCCGCAAAGCTGGTTGAAGAGTTCGGGACGCCGCATATCTCCACGGGCGACATGCTTCGTGCAGCCGTGAAGGAGGGCACCGAGCTCGGCAAGAAGGCCAAGACCTACATGGACGCCGGCGATCTTGTTCCCGACGAAGTTATCATCGGCTTGGTTATCGAACGCTTGGGTCAGCCCGACACCGAGAAGGGCTTCATCCTCGATGGCTTCCCGCGCACTTCTGCTCAGGCTGTCGCGCTCGATGCTGAACTTGGCAAGATGGAGCGCCCGCTCGATGCTGCTTTGCTCATCGATGTCGATCCCGAGGTTATTATCAAGCGCCTGACCTCGCGTCGTATGTGCAAGGAGTGCGGCTACATCGGCAGCGTTTCCGACGAGTCTTGCCCCAAGTGCTCGGGTGAGATGTATCAGCGCGACGACGACAACGAGGCTACGGTACGCAACCGCCTCGATGTGTACGAGAAGTCCACGTCGCCCTTGATCGATTACTATCGCGGCTGCGAGCTTTTGGTTACCATCGATGGCGACCGCGATCCGCAGGTTGTCTACGCCGACGTCAAGAAGGCCCTCAATCTTTAATGAGTCTTTAGTTACGAAGCGGCCTCTCTTGCGAGGGGTCGCTTTTTTGCGCTCGCGGCTGCACGAAATATAAACAGCGCGTTTATCTTCCTTTAATTTTCGTTTTATGTGCCCTCGGTAATCTTTAAGCCAGAAAGAGACGAGCGGTGATTGACATAAACCGAAAGAGAGGTTCGATAAAAATGGGCGCATTCTTTAAAATCACCTTTTCGAAAATCAAGGGTTTTCGTTTGAACGTGGTATGCGGTTTGATGGTGGCGTTCGCTATCGTCCGCACCCTCATGGCGGGTGAGTCGATTTGGCTTACCGGTGTATGTGCGGCTATCCTGCCGTTCATGTGTCAAATGCGCAACTGGCCGAAGGCGGAAGGTGTGCCGGCGCTTGTCGATTCGCTGACGACTTATCTGGCTAATTTCTTCTATATGGCCGTGTATCTCACAGTTATCTGCCTGCTTACCCTGGCGGCGCAAGCTTGGATTCCGATCTACGAAGCCGACCCGTACTTCACGCAAAAGCTCGCTATGGTTGTTTGCGGCGATGTCGTTTTCATCTCGACGTTGTGCCTGGTGGGACGTTCGCTCAGCTTTGCGCAGCTTATGCTTGCCGGCGTGGTGCTGAGCAACGGCGAGCTCGGGTTTTCCTTCTTGGCTTCGATGGCTATAGGCGCTGGGTTGCTCGAAGGTTGCTATCTGCCGGCAGCGGGTTTTTGCGCAGTTGTCATCATCATGACCTTGGTTATCACGCTAAGCGGCGAGAAGATGGCTTCTCGTGCATCCTCCCGCAAAGAAGATGGTCGCAAGGCCGCCAGGCTGAGCAAGTCCGTAGCGTAAAGGCGTTCAAGCAAAACCAAAGCCCCTTTCTCGGCCCACGCGATTGTCCTATCGCGTGGGCTTTCTTTTGTGCGGATGCGCGCGATGTCGTAGCGGATAACGTATAATCCAATCTGTATGCCTACGCTCTTCACCGACATAGCCTATGCTTTCACGCATTTCATGCGCTTGCATAAAAGCGAGTTCCTTCGCATTTTACGTGCGGTGGGGTCTCTAATCGCCATCGCGGCATTGCTTGAGGCGTTCGTCTTCAATTTCAACTATTTCCGTACCATGGGTTATAACGAGGTTAACCTCGCCTCGCAGCTGCAGTTGCAGCAAAACAGCGCCAAGCAATACAAGCTCACCGAAGTCGATCACGTTATCGAGTTCTCGAATCTCGATACGCATATCGACAACATCTTCCTCGAATTTGATTCGACGCAGCCGGCCCAGGTTGTCGACGTCAAGATACAGTTCACCGACGAAGCCCATGCTACGTACTTTGATTCGACGGAGTACACTCAAGGTGTTCCGCTGGTCGAGGTGTCCACTACGAGCGAAGAGAGCCAATACATCAATCTCAATGCTTCCGGTAAAGTTGGCAGCTTGCGCATTGAAGTGACAAGTGAGGATACCAGCTACCCGCTTTATCTGCTCGGCTTGAGCATCAATGCGTCGGAGCCTTTTAATTTCAATATCCTACGCTTTGCGATTTGCGCATCCGTGCTCTTGCTGACGTATGCGTTCAGACCGAAATCCTCCATCTACAAACTGAGCATCCGCGAGGCGCCGCGCCTTTCGCGTGCGGTCATGGTTGCGGCTGTAGTCGTGGAGATCTTCGTGATGTCCACTTATCTGCTGTTCGGCTCGAATCTGGTGGGCGTTGCTACCAAGGATTACAATAGCGGTTCGTGGGACCAGAAAAGCATCGCCAATGTATTCGAAGTAGGCGGCGACAACGCTCAGCAGTATGCCATGCTTGCCGAAGCATTGGCGGATGGGCAGCTGTATCTCAAGGAAGAGCCGCCCGATTGGCTCAAAGAGATGGACGAGCCCTACGACAAGGGCGCTCGTGACGAATTGCAGAAGAAGACCGGCGAACCGTATCTTTTCGATGTTGCGTACTACGACGGCCATTATTACGTGTACTTCGGCATCGTCCCCGAATTGGTTTTCTACCTGCCGTTCTATTTGGCGACGGGGGAGAACTTCCCGACGGCGATCGGGGTGCTTGTCATGTGCATCCTTTTCGTATGCGGGTGCGCTGCCATGCTTGACCGTTTCGCGCGATATCACTTCAAACGGGTAAGCCTCGGCTTGTATCTCTTGCTTGAGATCCCGCTTGTCGTTTGCTGCGGCCTTTTGTATCTGCTTAAGTTCCCTACGTTCTATTCGCTTCCTATTATGTGCGCCATGGCTTTCTCCATCTGGGGTTTGCATCTATGGATGCGCGGGCGCGCCGCTGCGCGACCGGTCGGTTGGTACCTGGCGGGATCTTTGTGCATGGCGCTTGTGTTTGGTTGCAGGCCGCAGCTTGTGGTGTTCTCGCTTTTGGCGTTTCCTCTGTTTTGGCGAAAATTCATCACCGAGGGGCATATCAAAACAAAGCGCGGTGCGCTTGAGTTTGCTTGCCTTATCGCTCCTTATGTGCTTGTTGCTTCGGGGGTTATGGCATATAACCATGCGCGTTTTGGGTCGCTGCTTGATTTTGGTGCCAACTACAATCTCACGGTTAACGACATGACGAAACGCGGTATGAACGTCGGCCGCATAGCGCCTGCTCTCTTCGCGTATTTTCTGCAACTGGCTTCGACCACGGGGGTCTTCCCGTTTTTGCAGGGTGTGCCGTTTGATACCACGTATCTGGGGCAAACTATCAAAGAGGTTACGTTTGGCGGCATTTTCGCCTGCTTGCCCATGCTGTGGGTGCTTCTTTTCACTCGACCCATCTTGAAAATGCGTTTGGCTCAGCGTTCCACCCATACGGTTGCCGCGGTTGTTTTGACGCTTTTGGCAAGCGGCGTTATCGTAGCCGTGCTCGATGCAGAGATGGCGGGGATATTGCAGCGCTATTATGCCGATTTCAGCTTCATGTTCTTGGCGGCTGTCGTACTGTTGGTTTTCATCGCCAATGAGAATATTCCCCAAGGGTCGCCTTTGGCTAATCGCCTTATGCTGGTTTTAGGGGTCGCTGTTGGAGTTTCCGTGCTCTATAGCGCCTTGATTTGCTTCGTTCCCGAGACAGGTTGGGTTTCCGACATATATCCGTGGGCATATCACGATATAGTCGAGATGGTTCTGTTTTGGACTTAGCCTCGCCAAGCTTCGGGGTATTCGATATTTGTGGGAGAGTTTAGAGGGAGCATATGCGTATTGCAAATGGCAGCGTATTTTTCAACGGGGTGTTCGAGAACCTTGATGTGGTGACCGAGGGCGAGCGCATTTCATACTTGGAAACAAGCGGCACGCTGGGTTTGTGCGAGCCGCTCGAAAAAGAGATAGTCGACGCAGCGGGGTGCTACGTTATCCCTGGCCTCATCGATCTTCATTTCCATGGTTGTATGGGAAGCGATATGTGCGATGCTTCCACCGGGGCGATTTCTGTACTGGCAAAATACGAGGCTGCGCATGGCGTTACGGCTATTTGCCCAGCTACGATGACATATCCTGAGCGTATTTTGGGTCCGGTTATGGATGCCGCCCACGCGTTTGAACCCGCTGATGACGAAGCGGCGCTTGTCGGCATCAACCTGGAAGGCCCTTTTATCTCGCCGCACAAGGTGGGCGCCCAAAACCCCGAATACGTGCAGAAATGCGATGCCGCGATGATCCGTCGTCTTCAGGAGCGGGCGGGCGGCTTGGTGAAGCTGGTGGATATCGCGCCCGAGGAGGAAGGGGCGCTCGACTTCGTGCATGAAATGCACGACGAAGTGCGTATCTCCATCGCCCATACCTGCGCCGATTATGCCACCACATCTGAGGCCTTTAAGCTTGGCGCCAAGCATGTGACCCATTTGTGCAATGCCATGCCTTCTTTGCATCATCGCAATCCCGGTCCTATCGCCGCCGCATCTGAGGACAAAAACGTAACCGTTGAACTCATAGCTGATGGCAAGCATGTCGATCCTGCCATGATCCGTCTCATCTTCCGTCTTTTTGGTGACAATCGCGTGATTCTTATCAGCGATTCGATGCGTGCGGCCGGTCTTGCCGATGGCGAGTACGATCTTGGTGGTCAGAAGGTGAGCGTGCATGATGATCTTGCGTGGCTCACGCCCGATACCATTGCAGGCAGCGTGACCGATGTCTGTACATGCATGCGTCGCTGCGTGAACGATTTTGATATTCCCTTCGAAAGCGCCGTGCGCGCGGCAACGGAAAATCCTGCTCGCGCGTTGGGCATCTTCGGCGATTATGGTTCGATTGCACCTGGTAAATTTGCCGATGCGGTGATTCTCGACGAGGATCTTAACGTGAAGAACGTCATCCTTCGCGGCAAAGCGCTGATGTGCTGATGTAGCGGTGCATGTGCAGCGACGGTCGATGCCGATCGCAAGAAACGATGATGGAAAAAGATAGGGAGGCTGGCGAAATCCGATTCGCCAGCCTCCCTATTTCGTTGCTTTCGAATTCTTTCGTCCGTATAGGTCGAACATGGTAGCTTGTCCGAGCTTAACCCGCTGAACCGAGAGTTTATTTGATGGCGTCTACAAACCAGCTGGTGATAGAAGTCGGATGCGTGATGGCGGTACCGGCCACAACGGCCCAAGCGCCCGCATCGATGGCGGCCTTTGCGTCGGCGGGAGTGTGAACTCTGCCTTCGCAGATAACGGGGAATCCCGGGAATTCCTCCGCAGCTTGTTTCAGTAGGGCGATGTCGGGGCCATCGGCCATGCCGCAATCGATGGCGGCACCGGGGTGCGAAAGGGTCGTCGACACGATATCGCATCCACAGGTAACGCTGCGGCGGATATCTTCGATGCACGAGCAGTCAGCCATGACGAGCGTTTCGCATTTTTCGCGCAGCGCTGCAACTGTCTCTTCGAATGTGCGTCCGTCGGGGCGTGGACGGTCGGTCGCGTCAATCGCCACGATATCGGCGCCTGCATGCACGCAGGCGATAGCATGGCGAAGGGTGGGGGTGATGTAGACGCCCTCGTGGCCTTCTTTCCAAAGGCCTATCACAGGAACCTCAACGCGTCCTTTGATGGCTGCGATGTCGGAGAGTCCTTGACAGCGAATGGCCCCCGCGCCGCCAAGCTCGCAGGCACGCGCCATTTGCGCCATGGTCTCGGAATGACGCAGCGGCTCGCCCATGTATGCTTGAACGCTGGCGATAAGCTTGCCTTTAAGGCCTTGTACCAAAGGATTGATGGTTTTGGTGGTTTCGCTTGTCATTGGTATTTCGCTTTCGATTGGTTTGGCGTCGACGAAGAAGGAAGCGCCCGCAAAGTGATCTTGCGGGCGCAGACGATGACCGCATTATAGGCGGGCACTGTCGAAGGCCGCCCGTTTTGAGGGAAGCGCTTGCTCGATAACGGTGTCGCGTAAATGCTCTGCCGCGCCGATAAGGGGTGCACTTCCTTTGAGGGTGCCTCTAAGAATCGGCGTATCGGCAAGCGGGGTCATGATTTGCTGCCCAACGCCGGCGGCTATGCCGTCATGCCACGATTGATGAGCGTTGGTCACCGTACCCGAGAGCACGACACATGCTGGATCGAGGATGTTGCACCACGATCCTATGGCCTGCCCAAGCGCTAAGCCGGCATCGTAGAGAACCTGCTGAGCATGCTCTTCGCCTGCTTCAGCGCGTTTCGAGATGGTGTCGCCCATAAGGTTTGGGTCAAGATCGCCGTCGAAATCCTTGCTTTGATAAATGGCTGAGAGAGCGGTGCCCGAAGCTACGGTTTCAACATGGGAGCTGCGTCCGCATACGCAGGGGATGCCTGCGGCAGCTGGATGAAGCGTGTGGCCTATGTGGCCTGCCGCACCGTGGAAACCGCGAACGACGTGGCCGCCGGTCACGTATGCGCCTCCAAGACCCGTGCCGATGCCTACCATAAGGCAGCTTTCATAGCCCTTTGCGACGCCCCAACGGGCTTCGCCCAGGGCGTGTGCATGGACGTCACCGAGTGCGGCTGCAGGAACGCCCAGTTCGTTTTTCAGACGCTCCAAGAGCGGCTGGCCTGTCCATCCAGGCATGATTTCATTTGCATAGAGGATAGAGCCGTCTTTAGGGTTCACCACGCCTGCAGAATCGATTCCCAAACCGACGAGGGTATCTTTACCACCTGCGAGTTCGATAAGCTCGCGGGCGGTATCCGAAACAGTGTCCAAAATAGCAGCGCCGCCGCGACGCGGTTGCGTCGGCACGGATATCTGCTTCACTATTTTGGGCTGTTTGCCACAACCGGGGTAGGCGATAAGCGCACCGGCGATTTTCGTGCCGCCGATGTCAATCGCTGCCACAAGCTCGGCGCTGCTGGCGTCTTTGCTCTGTTCGGCCATTTCGTTTCCGTTCTACTTGCGAATAGGAGCGTCGGCGTCCATCATGCCGTTTTCTTTAAGCACTTTGACGATGGCCTCGACGTCTTCGCCGACGAGTGGTTGCACAGGTTCGCGCATCTGGTTGGTGTTGAATACGCCCATCTGCCACAAAGCCGTCTTGAAAGCGCCTACACCCGCACCGAAACCGACGGTGGCATGCACGTTGCGCGTGACGCCCATGAGCTTTGCGAGATGATTCTGAATCTCGCGCACGCGGTTCCAATCGCCCGCCTGGAACGCATTCCACTGCTCGACGTAACTATAGGGGTCGATGTTACCCAGACCCGGAACCGAGCCGTCTGCGCCAGAGAGATATGCGCCGTCGACAACCACTTCATGTCCGGTAAAGATCTGCAGGGGATGTCCAGCTTCTTCGTTCTCGATGCACAGCCAACGGAATTGGACGTCGTCGCCGGAAGAATCCTTAACGCCCTGAAGAACGCCTTCCTTGCCCAAACGCACCAGCATAGTGGGGTCGAGTTTGGTATGGACGCATACCGGCAGGTCGTATGCGAACAGGGGAAGGTCGGTTGCTGCTGCGATGTCGCGGAAATGACGCTCGGTTTCGCGCGGGCCGCCCAAGGCGTAGAAGGGAGCGGTTGCCACGAGGCCGTCGACGCCGAAGCCCGAAGCGCGTTTTGCCTGGTCGATAACGCGCAGGGTTTCCATATCGATGATGCCCGCCAAAACCGGTACACGATGACCGACGATGGCCACGGCTTCTTGCAGAATATGGTAACGCTGTGCGTCGGTGAGGAATGCAACCTCGCCCGAAGAACCAAGGAAGAACAGGCCGTCGACGCCTGCTTCGATCATGCGGTTGATGGAACGTTCAAACGCTTCGAGATCAAGCTGGCGATTGGCATCCAGCGGGATGACAACGGGAGGAATGACTCCATGGAACTGAGATTCGGTCATGCGATAGTCCTTTTCTTGCTTTTCGCTATTGCTGCCTCAGCGTTTCGAGGCATCGTCTGAATTATCTTGCCACTTGCGGCGACCGTCAACGCTGGTTGATGTTACCCATAAAAAGAGAACGCCTCGATATGGCGTCGAGGCGTTCTTGAGAACTACGGCTTAAAGACGGGCGTTTATTTCTCCAGGTCCTGCGAGAACTTTGCGAGGTCGGGGTGCAAGAGGGAAGGAGCTGCGCCCAAAAGCAAACGAGTGTAGTCGTCTTTGGGGTTGTTGAACACTTCTTCCGCGGTGCCGCGCTCGACTGCTTGCCCGTGGTTCATGACGATGATCTGGTCGGAGATATAGCGCACGGTTTGGATGTCGTGGCTGATGAAGACCATGGCAAGGTTGAGTTCCTTCTTAAGATCCATAAGCAAGTTCAGGATCTGCGCGCGAACCGATACGTCCAAAGCGGAAGTAGGCTCGTCGGCGATGATAGCGTCGGGCTTGAGCGACAGAGCGCGGGCGATTGCCACGCGCTGACGCTGGCCGCCGGACATCTGACCGGGCAGTGCCTCGAGAACCGATTCGGGCAGGCCGACCATTTCGATAAGCTCGTGCACACGCGCCTCGCGCGATTTCGCATCGCCCATATCGTGAACGATCATAGGGTCCATAAGCTGCTCGCGCACGGTCATGCGCGCATTCAGCGCGGTTGCGGGATCCTGGAAAACGACAGAGATCACGCGACCGATGATCTTGCGTTGCGCGGCGGTACGTTTGGTGACGTCGGTGCCTTTGAAGTAGACGTGACCCGACGTGGGCGTTTGCAGACCGCACATGACGTTGGCGGTGGTTGATTTGCCGCATCCCGATTCGCCGACGATGCCGATGGTCTGACCGGGCATGAGCTTCAGCGAAAGGCCGTTTACGGCATGCACCTTGTTCGGATGCATAAGCGAGCCCGTGCGCGTCTTGAATACGACATGGATATCGTCGAGGAAGATGATGGGGGTTACTTCTTCACTCACAGCAGTGCACCTCCTGGAATGGCGGGTTCGATGCCTAGGCGCGCAAGCTCGCTATCGGGCAGTTCCGCATAGTAGTGATCGGTGCCTTTGATGCGTTTGAGCATAGGCGGCACGTTCGAGATCTTGTCGGGGTGGCTCGAGCGCGGACGGAAACGATCGCCTTCGGGGAAGTCCTTGGGCGAGGGGACCGAGCCGGGAACCTGATGCAGGCGCGCTCCGCCGTCTTCGATGGAAAGCACCGAACCAAGAAGACCGCGCGTGTACTCGTGGATGGGGTTGGTGAGAATCTCCTTCACCGGTCCCTGCTCAACGACCTGACCGGCGTACATGACGGTGATGGAATTCGCCACTTCGGCCACAAGTGCAAGGTCGTGGCTTACGAACACCATGGCGAAGCCAAGCTCGTGCTGCAGTTTGTTCAAAAGCTCGATAACCTGTTTCTGAACAGTGACGTCGAGAGCCGTGGTGGGTTCGTCGGCGATGACGAGCTTCGGGTCGCGGGTAAGAGCCATGGCGATAAGCACGCGCTGGCGCTGACCGCCGGAGAGCTCGTGCGGGTAGGAGTCGAGCGTACGCTTGGGGTCAAGGCCTACCAGCTCAAGCAGCTCTTCTGCGCTGCGGGTGCCGCCGCGGTTGGTCAGCTGCTTCATCTGCGACCTGATCAGCATCGACGGATTGAGCGAGGACAGGGCGTCTTGATAGACCATGGCGATTTCGCGGCCGCGCAGCTCGTTCATCTCCTTTTCGGAAAGCTCGAGCAGGTTTTTGCCGTCGTACATGATCTCGCCGGAAATCTGCGCTTTCCTGTCGAGCAAGCCCATGATCGCCAAACTAGTGATTGATTTGCCGCATCCCGATTCGCCTACAAGACCCATCGTCTGACGCGGGCGCACCACGAAGCTTACGTGGTCGACGACGTTCACGTCGCCGTGACGGGGGAACTTGATGCACAGATCCTTCACTTCGAGAATCGGCGGCACGTCAGTGCGCGCTTCGAAACGGTCGGTGCGCGTGAGCTCGGTTTTCTTCAGAGCGGCAAGGCGTTTGTTGAGCATGTCCGCCTGTGCTGCGTAGGCGAGGGTGGGGTCGGCCACCATGCGGTCGGCCTCGCGGTCTTTGTTGAGATCGTTCTCGTCAACCTTGACAGCGCTTTTCGGCGCGGCGATGGCATCGGTGATGCCCTCGGAGACGATGTTTAGGCACAGCACGGTGAGCATGATCATGATGCCGGGGTAAAGCGCTTGCCACCAGCGGCCGGCAAGCACGCCGTTGCGGGCGTCTGCCAAAATGTTGCCCCAAGTGGGGGTGGGCTCGGGGATGCCGGCGCTGATGAATGCCAGCGATGCCTCGAATACGATGGCGTCGGCTACGAGCACGATGGTGAAAACGAGAACAGGCGCTATGCAGTTGCGCACTACGTGCTTCCACAAGATCCAAGGAGCGCGGGCACCAGAGACGATGACGGCGCGGACGTAATCTTGATTGTACTCGCTCATGACATTGGCGCGCACGATGCGCGCGATCTGCGGGATGTACAAAAAGCCGATGGCGAAGATGAGCGACGGCACGGAGTTGCCGAACACGACGATAAACGTCGCGGCAAGGGCGATTCCCGGGAACGACATGATGATGTCGAGGATGCGCATGATCACGTTGGAGATGCGCTGACGGACGACGGCGGCGATAGCGCCGATGATCGAGCCGACCACCAACGCGAAGCCGGTAGCGCCTAGGCCGATCACCAAAGAGTATTTAGCGCCGCACATGAGACGCGACAAAACGTCGCGGCCTTTGTCGTCGGTGCCGAAGAGATGGTCGGCGTTGGGAGCCGTGAACGAGGTGAAGATCTCGTAGGGGCTGTAAGGTGCTATGAAGTCGGCCAGCAAGGCGACAAGGATGATCGCAACGAGGATGACCAAGGAAATGCGCGCGCCGGGAGTCATCGACTTCCAGCGACGGAAGCGCACTTTGCCGGCGTTATCCTCCATCTTTTTGGTGAGATTGCCACGAAGTTGAACCATGCTACACCGTCCTGATTCGCGGGTCGATGAGGATATAGAGCATATCGACGATCACGTTCACGATGATGAACGTGATGGCGACGACGAGGACGACGCCCTGAACCAGCATGACGTAGTTTGAGGTAACGCCCGAGACGATGGCCATGCCCATGCCCGGCAAAGCGAAGATGACCTCCAAAACCACGGCGCCGCCGATCATGTAGCCGAACTTCAAGCCAAGCACGGTGACGGGCGTGATAAGCGCGTTGCGAAGCACGTTGCGGGCGACGACGGTGCCATAGGGAATGCCGAACCCGCGTGCGGTGCGCACGTAGTCCTTATCCAGCTCTTCGACCATCGAGGTGCGGATGATACGAGTCATCTGGCCGGTCAGCGGCACGGCAAGGGCGATGCCCGGCATAGCCATGCGTGCAAGCCACCCGCCGGGATTATCCGTGAACGCAGGAAGCGCACCGGATGCCGGCAGTATGTGCAGCGTGGACGAGAACAAAAGGATGAACAGCACCGACAGCCAGAAAGAAGGGGTCGCGATGCATGCAATCGAGAAGACGCGGATAACCTGATCGGGCCAACGATCGCGATAAAGTGCCGAAACCACGCCGAGGATGGCGCTGGCGACGATGGCGATGATGAAGCCGAAGAAACCGAGCTGCAGCGTGATGGGGAGCGCGGTCGAGATTCGGGCGGCAACCGATTGATTCGACGGGCCGAAGGTGCCCAGATCGCCTTGGAAGAAGCCGACCATGTAGTCGACGTAGCGCACGGCCAACGGATCGTTCAAACCGTGCTCGACACGGTAAGCCTCCAATTGGTCGGGTGACGCGTTTTCGCCCAATGCCGAGAAAGCGGGATCGATAGGCGAAAGCGACATCAGGAAGAAGACGAGAACGGTGACACCGAAGATCATGATTGGCAGCCAAATCAGGCGATTGCCGATCAATCGAAGCAGGTTGTTCACTCGATCCCCTCCTTTCTGTAGGCTCGTGAGAGCGTCTTTACCTTACACGGTTTGCCATCGGGCTTTTTGCCGAAAAATGGTAAACCTTTCACATTATACCGATTGTCTATTGAAGTTGATTTGGAAACAGGGAAATAGGGCTAATCAGCAAGCTGTTTTTCGCAAACATGCCACCAGTTGTTGCCTGTTCCGCGTGCGAATTCGCATCCTACGCAGGGTTTCGTGCAGAACTCGGCGCTTTTCATATCCTCGGTGAGAAGCGCCTCGCCGTCGTAGGGGGTGCGGGGCAGGTCGGGTGCCGTGCGGCGCATTCCCTCGATGAACATCGCCGCCATCTGCTTCATGCCGCGCGCGGTCGGGTGCGTGCCGTCGATCGCCTCGTAGTCGTAGCCGAGCGCCTGCATATCCACGAGGTAGCAGCCGGGCGTTTCGTTTGCTGCTGCGCGGATTATCTTGTTGTATTCGTCGACGCAAATCCCGCGGAACCAGCGCGGCGAAGTGGGTTTGCTTGCGCCCTTGACGCGCCCGGGCAACAAGGTTGATACCCAAATGTGCGCCTCAGGCCATTTGCTGTGCATGGTTTTCAGCATGCGGCGGTAGGATTCTTCGAAATTCGCAAGCGTGCCCTCGGGCGCCATGCCCGCAACTTTCCCATGGTCGGGACATTCGGCTGCCAGTTTCGGTGGCGCGGATGGCGTGGCGGCGCAGATTTGCGCATAGCCCGACCCCCAGCCGTAGTCGTTTATCCCGATGTGCACAAGGATGTCGTCAGGTGCGATGCCGCCCTTTTCGAGGTGCTCGATGCGCTCATCGGATGCGCCGACGGGGAAGTCGCGTCCTTCCACCACGCAGCCCGACCACGAGGCGTTGGCAAGAAACTCGCCGTCGAAGTGGTCGATGACCTGCCCCCACCATGTATCTTCCGGTGTTTTCACACCAGTGAGCTCAAGCTGCTCTCCTTCAAAGAAAACCCTCCAGCCTTCAGGGAGGATTCCTTCAAACGAGCTGATCGAGTCCCCGTATACGGAATACTTTCGTTTCATGTCTTTCGATCTCCCTTTTTCGATTCCCCTTTAGAGACGATGCGCTTATCGTAGCTGTCGCCGTCCTCTTTGTGCGAAAACGCAAAGAAAGCCCACCTCGACGAGGCAGGCTTTCTTGTCAGAGCGTATGGTCGGTCGAACTACTTCAACTTCGCATTCTGGAAATACAGACCGGTGGTCGGGCTGGGCTCGAAGCCCTCGATCTTGTCGGCCCAGTAACCGGTGATAACCTTCTTGTGGAACAAAGGATACAGCGGCACCTCTTCGGCGATGATGTCGAAGCACTTGTTGTAAGCCTCTTGGCGAGCGCCGGCATCGGTCGCCTTGCGAGCCTGGTCGAGGTACTCGTTGAACTCGTGGCACTTGCCGTCGCCGGCCTTCGCCCAGCAGGAACGGCCCTGGCACCAGTCGGTGTTCTCACCGTAGAACCAAGCCAGATGCACGTCGGCGTTGGTGCCGAAGCAGGACACGTCGCCAGGAGCCAAGAACACGTCGAAAGGCAGCACTTCGTCGGTCTTGGAAGCAACGAGCGTGGGGTAGGGGGCAGCTTGGACATCGAGCTTGACGCTCATGCCGACAGCCTCGAGATCCTGCTGGATCTGAGCGGAGAGGTCCTTGATCCAGTTGTCGATGACGAGCAGGGTAACCTCGAGGTTTTCCTGACCGGCCTCAGCCAAAAGCGCCTTGGCCTTCTCGGGGTCGTAGGTGTAGATCGTGGAGGCCTCGTGGTATGCCGGGTTGTCCTTCGGCAGATAGGAGGTAAGCGTCTCGGCGTTGCCACCCAGCTGGTTGTTGATCAGCTTGTCGTAGTCGATGGCGTAGTAGAAAGCCTGACGGACGCGCTTGTCGTTGAAAGGCACCTTCTGGCAGTTGAACATTAGGAAGCCGATGCCGTAGCTGTCGACGCTCTCGACGGTGACGCCGGCGTTGACGAGCTGGTCGGTGTTGGCGAACGGGATGTTCTCGCCGGCGATGGCGGTGCCTTCCTGCAAGGCGGTCACGCGGGCGGTGTTGTCAACGCGCACGAGCCACTGCATGGCGTCGGCGGAAGCCGGGTTCGCGCCGTTGTACTTGGGGTTGGGGACGAAGTTCAGCTCGCCGCCGTCCTCGCCATCGCAATCGCCGAATGCCCAAGCGCCAGAACCGGTCGGCGGGGTCTTCATCGTCTCGGTAGTGATTTCGCTTGCCGGGAACACACGACAAAGGGACAGACGCTCTTTGAGCAGCGCGTCGCTATCGACGGAGGGGTATGCCAGCTTGAAGGAGACGGTGGCGTCGTCCTTGGCGCTGACGGAATCGATGAAGGAGAGCATGTCCTTGTAGGTGGCGTTCTCCTTGTTGGCGTTGACCACGGCGACAACGTCGTCGGCGGTCACGGCATCGCCGTTAGAGAAGGTTGCACCATCGCGCAGGGCAACTTCGTATTCGGTGTCGGAAACCTTGGTCGGGTCGCCTGCGGCAAGGGCTGCGTTGGTCTTGCCGGTGAAGTAATCGAGCTCATAGAGGCCCTCCAGGCAGTGCTGGATGGCGGGCAGCATAAGGGCAGAGCTTGCGCCGATGGGGTTGTAGTTGGCGTTTTTGTAGCTGCAAGCAGCGGTGATGGTGCCGCCCTTAGCAGCGGATGCGGAGCCGCTGCCGCTAGCAGCAGCGCTTGCGGAGCCCGAGCTCTGCGAGCCGCAGCCCGTAAGCGTAAGGCCAGCTGCAGCTGCCGCGACTGCGCTGCCCGCGATGAACGAGCGGCGAGTCATCTTACCTTGCATTTCCATCTGGAAACCTCCTTGTTCGTGGGATGTCGTCCCATCGTGCTGCCGTTGCTTTTGAAAAACGCGTTTTGTTGGCAAGCACGCTTTTCTATTATCCTTCATAAATGCTTCATTGAAAAGAGAAAGTAAACCAACGGTTCCTTTAAGAACTGAACGGCGTTGTTTTTCGTGCGAAAGGATTTCGGCGAGCGCGTCCCTCGCCGTCTTTTTCGGTGCCTTTTGCCGAACGCCCGTGCCTTATAGAAAGTTGATATCGCATTGAAACAAACCGTGCGCACGGGTGCTGGTATCATTTCGCAGATACGAACGCTTCGCCGCGCGCGTTGTGTGCAAGCGCGGGCGATGAGGGGTGGTTCGTTCGGAAACGCCGTCGCCGCAAGGCGGGGTACACGTCTCAGGGCGCCGTTGGCGCTCTCTCGAAGGAGAGATATATGACGAGAAAATTCAAATCGATGGATGGCAACAATGCCGCCGCATACGTTTCGTATGCGTTTACCGAGGTAGCGGGCATTTATCCCATCACGCCATCGAGCCCTATGGCCGATTATGTCGATCAGTGGTCGGCGCAGGGCAAGAAGAACATCTTCGGCTCCACGGTTAAGGTCGCCGAGATGGAGTCCGAAGGCGGTGCAGCGGGTACCGTCCATGGCTCGCTTACTGCAGGTGCCCTTACTTCCACCTACACGGCATCGCAGGGCCTTCTGCTCATGATTCCCAATATGTATAAGATCGCTGCCGAGCAGTTGCCCAGCGTTTTCCATGTGAGTGCGCGCACGGTCGCCACCCATGCACTCAATATCTTCGGCGACCACTCCGACGTCATGGCTTGCCGTCAGACCGGCTTCGCCATGCTCGCCGAGGGCAACGTGCAGGAAGTCATGGACCTTTCCGCCGTGGCGCATCTCTCCGCCATCAAAGGCAGCGTTCCGTTCATCAACTTCTTCGATGGTTTCCGCACTTCGCACGAGATTCAGAAGGTTGCCGTTTGGGATTACGATGATCTTGCCGATATGTGCGATTTCGATGCCGTGAAGGCCTTCCGCGAACGTTCTCTCAACCCCGAGAACCCGCATGCGCGCGGTTCGCACGAAAACGGCGATATCTTCTTCCAGCACCGTGAGGCATGCAACAAGCACTACGATGCGCTGCCCGCCATCGTGGAAGACTACATGCATCAGGTGAACGAGAAACTCGGCACCAACTACGAGCTGTTCAACTACTACGGCGCGCCCGACGCCGATCGCGTGATCGTGTGCATGGGGTCGTTCTGCGACGTCATCGAAGAAGTGATCGACTATTTGAATGCCCATGGCGAAAAGGTCGGCTTGGTGAAGGTTCGCCTGTATCGTCCGTTCGTCATCGAGAAGTTCGCTGCGGCTTTGCCGAAGACGGTGAAGAAGATCGCCGTCATGGACCGCACTAAAGAACCCGGCAGCGTTGGCGAGCCTCTGTACCAAGATGTCGTCACCGCTTTGGCCGAGCTCGGCATGCTCGATGGGCTTACCGTGGTGGGCGGTCGCTACGGCTTGGGTTCAAAAGACACCCCGCCGGCGTCGGCTTTCGCTATCTACGAAGAGCTTGCCAAAGATGCTCCGCGTCGCGAATTCACGGTGGGGATCGTCGATGACGTCACCAATCTCTCGCTTCCCGAGAACCCCGATGCACCGGCAACGGCGGCACCGGGTACCATCGAGTGTAAATTCTGGGGTCTTGGCGGCGATGGCACCGTCGGCGCCAACAAGAACTCCATCAAGATCATCGGCGACCATACCGATAAGTACGTTCAGGCTTACTTCCAGTACGATTCGAAGAAAACGGGCGGCGTGACTATCAGCCACCTGCGTTTCGGCGATTCGCCTATTCGCAGTCCTTACTATATTAATAAGGCCGACTTCGTGGCGTGCCACAATCCTAGCTATATCACCAAGGGTTTCCCTATCGTACGCGATGTGAAGCCGGGTGGCACCTTCCTTATCAACTGCCAGTGGGACTTACCCGAGCTCGAGCATCATCTCGATGCGGCCTCGAAGCGCTATATCGCCGCTAACGACATCAAGCTCTACACCATCAATGCCATCGATCTTGCCATCGAGGTCGGTATGGGCAAGCGCACCAACACCATCTTGCAGTCGGCGTTCTTCTCGCTTGCCGGTGTGCTCCCCGCCGAAGATGCCCTTGCTTACATGAAGGACGCGGCTACCAAGTCGTACATGAAGAAGGGTCAAGACGTCGTTGATGCGAATCACCGCGCAATCGACGCCGGCGCCACCGCTTACAAGCAGATCGAGGTACCTGCGTCTTGGGCAAACGCCGTCGATGGTACCGAGCCTGCCCCGCTTGCCGGCCCCGCTGCGCTGGTAAAGCAGGTGCGCGAGATCATGGAGCCCGTCAATCGCATGGATGGCGACAGCTTGCCGGTTTCGGTGTTCGCCGACCATGTTGACGGTCAGTGGGAACTCGGCGCCTCCGCTTACGAGAAACGCGGAACAGCTGTCAGCGTGCCCAAATGGAACGCCGACAAGTGCATCCAGTGCAACAGCTGCTCGTTTGTGTGCCCGCATGCCACGATCCGTCCATTTGCGCTTACCGCCGAGGAGGTTGCCGCAGCGCCTGCAAACGCCGTCTTCGTCGATGGCAAGGCAAAAGCCAAGGAATATAAGTACACGCTGGCTATCTCGCCGCTCGACTGCATGGGTTGCACGGTGTGCATCGGCGCTTGCCCGGTAGGCGCTCTGGAGATGGTTCCCGCCGAAGACGAGCTTGCCGAGCAGGACGTGTTCGACTATTGCGTGGCAAATGTTGCGCAAAAGCCCGAGATTGAAGGCGATACCGTCAAGGATAGCCAATTCAAGAAGCCGCTGCTCGAGTTCTCCGGTTCGTGCGCCGGCTGCGCCGAAACCTCCTATGCTCGTTTGGTGACGCAGCTCTTCGGCGATCGCATGTATGTTTCCAATGCCACCGGCTGCTCGTCGATTTGGGGCAATCCTGCCGCTACGGCGCCGTACTGCAAAACAGCCGAAGGCAAGGGCGTTGCATGGAACAATTCGCTCTTCGAGGACAATGCCGAGCATGGCTACGGCATGTATCTCGGTCACGAGGCGTTGCGCGAAAAGGCATATACCGACACTTTGGCGCTTTTGGAAACCGATGCGGCAACGCCTGAGCTTAAGGCTGCGGCCAAGGCCTGGATCGATGCGCGCAACGATGCCGAGGCGAGCAAGACCACTTCGGCGGCCTATTTGACCGAACTCGAGAAGATCGCAGGCAACCCGCTTGCCGATGCCATCATCGAGAATAAGAACTACCTCGCCAAGAAGAGCTTCTGGATCTTCGGCGGCGATGGTTGGGCATACGATATCGGCTATGGCGGACTCGACCATGTTTTGGCGTCTGGCCACGATGTGAACGTCTTCGTCTTCGACACCGAGGTATATTCGAACACCGGCGGTCAGGCTTCCAAGGCTTCTAATATCGGTCAGGTTGCGCAGTTCGCTGCAGCTGGTAAGGACGTCAAGAAGAAGAGCCTCGCCGAGCTTGCCATGAGCTACGGCTATGTCTACGTGGCGCAGATCGCCATGGGCGCAAAGCCGGCGCAGACCATCAAGGCCATCGCTGAAGCCGAGGCTTATCCTGGACCGTCTCTCATCATCGGCTACAGCCCGTGCGAGATGCATTCCATCAAGGGTGGCATGAAGAATTGCCAGACCGAGATGAAGCGCGCCGTCGACTGCGGCTACTGGAATCTGTTCCGCTTCAATCCTGCTGCGGAGACGGGCAAGAAGTTCGTGCTCGATTCCAAGGAACCCGCTGGCGGTTATCAGGAGTTCTTGATGAACGAGGCTCGCTACAGCCGCTTGACGCGCGAGTTCCCCGAGCGCGCCTCGGAGCTGTTCGCTCGCAATGAGGAAGCTGCAATGGAGCGTTACCAGCATCTTTTGAAGCTCAAGGAGATGTACGCCGACGCGTAAAAGCGTTCAATAGAGCTTCGATCTCGGCGTCTTTTCGCTGGATCGATAAAAGAGCCCGCCTGCCTTCCGTTTTGGAGAGGCAGGCGGGCTTTGCTGTTGTTTGATATTCGACGGTTCTCGGTGAGGTGGATTTTTACTCGAGGGGAATATCGCCTTCCAAGACGTCGTCGAGATCGCGCGTGCCGCCGTCGATATCCATATAATGATCGAATTCGTTAAGCACCTCGGGTGCGGGCTCGGGGGTGAGCTTCGAGACGATGAAGATCGCCAAGCAGCCAAGGATAAATGCCGGCAGCAATTCGTATACGCCGAAGACCCCTCCCAGTGGTTTTACGAAGTTATGCCAGATCAGCACTGTCGCCGCGCCTGTTACCATGCCGGCGATGGCGCCCTGTTTGGTGGTGCGGCGCCAATATAGGGAGAACAGCGTCAGCGGGCCAAACGAGGCACCCAAGCCCGCCCATGCGTAAGAGACCACGGTGAAGATCACCGAGTTCTCATCCCAAGCGATCCAGATACCGAACAGAAGCACGATAGCCAAGGTGATGCGCGAAACGATGAGCACCTGATTGTCCGTAGCGTCTTTCTTGAACACTGCGCGGAAGATGTTCTCGGCAACCGAAGAGCCGGTGATCAGCAGATAAGACGATGCCGAGGACATCGAGGCGGCCAAGATGCCCGACACCACGATGCCGCATAAAAAGGACGGAAGCATCATGCTGGAAAGCACGATGAATATATTCTCGGCTGCCGACTGCGTGAGAAACTGCCCCGGTATCACCGCGCGCCCGATAAGGCCGATCATCACGGCGCAGAACATCGAGATGACGACCCACGCGATTGCGATGATGCGCGATTGCTTGACCTCTCGAGCGCTTCGGATTCCCATGAAGCGCACAAGCACCTGGGGCATGCCGAAATAGCCAAGGCCCCACGAGAGGGTGGATATCATGGTCAAGATACCGTATTCTGCGGGGCTTCCAAACACCGGCGCGCCATTTGCGATAACCTGCGCTCCGTTGGCATCAACAACGGGCGTCGCCGATTGCGTCATCGAAAGATACCCGGGAATATTGCCAAGGAAAGCCGCCGCGTTTTCGACGCCGCTTGCCATGGTGATGGAGCCGATGACGACAACTGCCAGCGCGAAGAACATGAGGCAGCCCTGCACGAAATCGGTCGCCACGACGGAAAGGTAGCCTCCGACCATGGTGTACAAGAACACGATGATTGCCCCGAAAACCATCATCGCCGCATAATCGAGCCCAAACAAGGTATTGAACAATTTGCCGCAAGTGACAAAGCAGCTACCTACATATACGCAGAAGAATATAAGGATGATAACTGCGGCGATGGTCCCTACGGTCTGTTTCTCGTCGTGGAAACGGTTGCTGTAAAACGCCGGCAGCGTGATGGAATCGTTTGCTGCTACAGAATAGTTGCGCAAACGTGCCGCAACGAGCCTCCAGTTAAGATACGTGCCTGCTGCTAGGCCGATGGCAGTCCAGCCGACGTCTGCCGCCCCCGAGAAGTAGGCCAAGCCAGGCAAGCCCATAAGCAGATACCCTGACATGTCCGACGCCTCGGCGGAAAGCGCGGTAAACCAAGGACCTATTTTACGCCCGCCCAGAAAATATTCCGAGGCGGAGGAATTCGATCGTTTCGCGTAAATGAAGCCGATTGTCAATACCACGATGAAATAAATCAGGATAGCGACAACGACCAGCGCATCTCCTCGTTGCATGTAAAAACCTCTCTCTAAATCAACTGCGCTAAGCTAAAAGTTTTTCGGCGTAAGCAAGCTTCACGCAGCAAACGAACACATCCAAAGCCTCATCGAGCTCGGCAAGTGGGGGCAGGGTGGGAGCGATGCGGATGTTCGTATCGCGCGGGTCATTTTTGCAGGGCCAGGTTGCGCCCGCGCCCGTCATGGTCACGCCTGCTTCTTTGGCGAGCGCCACGATACGTTTGGCGCAACCTTCGGGAGCATCGAAGGAGACGAAATAGCCGCCGCGGGGGTTCGTCCATGAGCAACCGCCGACTTCGTTCAGGCCTTCGGCGAGCTTCTTTTGCACGAGCTCGAATTTCGGTCGGATGATCTGGGCATGCTTGCTCATGTGCATGGCAATGCCCTCGGCGTCTTTCAAGAACTTCACATGGCGCAGCTGGTTGATCTTGTCGTAGCCGATGACCGACGAACCCATAAGGCGTTTTATTTCGGCGACGTTTTCGGCGCTTGCCGCCAAAGCGGCAACTCCTGCTCCAGGGAAGGTGATCTTCGAAGTCGAAGCGAATTTGATATAGCGATTGGGGGTGCCGGCTTCGTCGCAGGCTGCGGCGATGTCGAGCAGGTGGTCCTGCTTTGCAGGGTCGTCGTTTAGATGATGCACGCAATAAGCGTTGTCCCAAAAGATGCGGAAGTCGCTTGCGGCGCATTTCATCGAAGCCAGACGGCGAACCACTTCATCCGAATAGGTGGTGCCGGTAGGGTTGGCGTATTTGGGAACGCACCAGATACCCTTGATCGAGCTGTCATTTGCTACAAGGTCTTCGACGGCATTCATGTCGGGGCCGTCGTCGCGCATGGCGACGGGGATAAGCTCGAAGCCGAGCGTTTCGGTTATTTGGAAATGACGATCGTAGCCAGGGGAGGGGCAAAGCCATTTCACCTTGTCAAGCTCGCCCCAAGGCTTTTCGCCGAGCGCGCCGAAAGTGATATAGCGCTGGATGGCGTTGTACATAAGGGTGAGGCTCGAAGCTCCGCCGACGATGACGTTTTCCGGCTTATCGTCGAGCATCGTCGCCATGAGGCGCTTTGCCTCGGGCAAGCCATCAAGCACGCCATAGTTGCGGCAGTCGGTGCCGTCTTCGGCAAGGCAGTCGTCAATGGTTGTGATTTCGGAGAGAAGGGGCATGCTCAAGTCGAGCTGATCGGCCGCAGGTTTCCCGCGAGCCATGTTCAGCTTCAGGCCACGGGCCTTGATGCCGGCGTATTCGTTTTCGAGTTGCGCGAAGGTTGCACGAAGTTCGTTTTCGGTGAGGTCGGTATACATAAATATCCTTTCTTAGGCGCGGGCAATTGTAACGCCTACGCGCGCGTATCTATATTACAAGCATGCAAACAAGCCCCAAATGGCACCGAAAGCGCGTTCGCTCGCTTGGACGATAGCTCATTCTCCTTGGATTTTCTTAAGCCCGCATTTAACGATGCGGCGGTGGAAGCCCTGGATTTTGGTATGCGTTCTCGAAAAACTTTTTTGGAGCCATTTTTCAGCAAAAAGGGAAAGAAACCTGTTCTATCTGCGAAAACGGAGGAATCATGAAGACACGCCCGGAGGCGTGTAGGCTGTTGACACGCACCATTTCATAACGTATTATTTCCAATGCTCGATAGCGAAGTGCGCTTCGAAATCGGGCGGCAGCTTGAAAAGTACACATGAATTTAAGCGAGCCAAAAATGGGCGTGTGCCCGAGTGGTTAAAGGGGACGGGCTGTAAACCCGTTAGCTATGCTTACCAAGGTTCGAATCCTTGCGCGCCCACCATTTTCTCGCCCGTGTAGCTCAGTCGGTAGAGCACTTCGTTGGTAACGAAGAGGTCACCGGTTCAAGTCCGGTCGCGGGCTCCATTTTTTGGCGGCGTAGCTCAGTTGGTTAGAGCACACGGCTCATACCCGTGATGTCACTGGTTCGAGTCCAGTCGCCGCTACCAGCAACTTAAAAGCATCCTCTTCGTGAGGATGTTTCTTGTATATAGGTAATTATCGCGAAAGCGATTACATCAATAGGAGGATGATTTCATGGCCAAGGAACATTTCGACCGCTCCAAGCCGCATGTAAACATCGGCACCATCGGTCACGTCGACCACGGCAAAACCACTCTGACGGCAGCCATCTCCAAGACCCTGTCCCAGAACGATGGCTCTCACGGCACCGCTCATGCAGACTTCACCGCATTTGAGGACATCGATAAGGCTCCCGAAGAGCGCGAGCGCGGCATCACCATCTCCATTGCTCACATCGAGTATGAAACCGATAAGCGTCACTACGCTCATGTTGACTGCCCCGGCCATGCTGACTACGTCAAGAACATGATTACCGGTGCTGCTCAGATGGACGGCGCAATCTTGGTTATCGCTGCTACCGATGGCCCTATGGCTCAGACCCGCGAGCATATCCTGCTTGCTCGTCAGGTTGGCGTTCCTTACATCGTCGTGTTCCTGAACAAGTGCGACATGGTCGACGACGAAGAGCTCATCGACCTCGTTGAGATGGAGACCCGCGAGCTGCTTTCCAGCTACGATTTCCCGGGCGACGATCTGCCGATCATCCGCGGTTCCGCTCTGAAAGCCCTCGAGGGTGAGAAAGAGTGGCAGGACAAGATTTGGGAGCTCATGGACGCTGTGGATGAGTACATCCCGACTCCGGCTCGCGACACCGACAAGCCCTTCCTGATGGCTGTCGAGGACACCATGACCATCACCGGTCGCGGTACCGTTGCTACCGGCCGTGTCGAGCGTGGCGTTCTTCATATGAACGACCCGCTGGAGATCGTTGGTATCAAGGAAACCCAGACCACCGTTTGCACCGGCATCGAGATGTTCCGCAAGCTGCTCGACGAGGCTCAGGCTGGCGACAACATCGGCTGCTTGCTCCGCGGCATCAAGCGCGAGGACATCGAGCGTGGCCAGGTTCTCTGCAAGCCCGGTAGCGTTACTCCGCACACCGAGTTCAAGGGTCAGGTTTACATCCTTACCAAGGACGAAGGTGGCCGTCATACCCCGTTCTTCGATGGTTATCGTCCGCAGTTCTATTTCCGCACCACCGATGTTACCGGTGTTGCGCATCTGCCCGAGGGCGTCGAGATGGTTATGCCTGGCGACAACGTTGAGATTACCGCCGAGCTCATCCACCCGATTGCTATGGAGCAGGGTCTTCGCTTCGCTATCCGCGAGGGCGGCCGCACCGTTGGTTCGGGTCGTGTTACCGAGATCATCAAATAGTTTATTTAACTGTTTGAATTATTCAGGGCCCGTCGTCGTGGCGGGCCCTGTCTATGAAAATTCATGTGTCAAACAAGCGTTGCAAGAAATTGGAACGTAAGAGGAGAATTCATGCGTACTTTGGTCACTCTCGCATGCACCGAGTGCAAGCGTCGTAACTACACGACCAAGAAAAACAAGCAGAACAATCCTGATCGTATCGAGATGAAGAAATATTGCAAGTGGTGCGGTCATCACACCCTGCATCGTGAAACTCGATAATATTAGGTAGGTTGTACAAGCAATAGGCCAGTAGCTCCAATTGGTAGAGCGGCGGTCTCCAAAACCGCATGTTGGGGGTTCGAGTCCCTCCTGGCCTGC
>CAKTUD010000007.1 GCA_934617425.1 uncultured Eggerthellaceae bacterium
CGACCAGGCTGCCTTTGAAGCAATCTACTCCGCCGACGCAGAGAAGTTCATCCAGGACTCCAACGTAACCCAGAATCTCATCTATTTCTGCGGCCGAATCGACAAGACGAAGCTGACGGCCGACCAGCTGCGCGACGCCATCGAGCGTCTGATGGTCATCGGCATCAAGCTCGACAAAGAGGATGACGCCCAGCGCATCTTCGAAAGCCTCAACTCGACTGGCCTTGACCTCAACGAGGGGGACAAGATCCGCAACTTCATCCTCATGGGCCTGGACGCCCAAATGCAGGAAGAATATTACGAGCGGTACTGGAACGAGATTGAGAAGAACACCGGCTACGACGTAAGCTCCTTTGCCCGCGATTGGCTTGCCGCCGTCCGCAGGAAGACCCCCGCAATCAAGAAAGTCTATTCTGCGTTTAAGGACTATGTAAAAGCGGAGGCATTCGATACGAAAGTCCTACTTGAGGAGCTTCTTAAGTACTCAAAGCATTACAAGGCGATCAACGCCGCTGATTCCGGAAACCATAGGCTTGATGCGGTTTTGAGGCGGCGGGCATTGCCCGATCAGAGCTTCTGATTGAGTTGTACAAGTCGAAGATCGATGATCCGTCATAGCTGCAAGGGTTTGTAGAGGCTTCTCTACCCTGCCTTTACAGCATCACAGCATCACCAGCCGTTACCTAATAGTTGGGAACAAATTATGTAATTTAAAGAAATAAGGGGTGGATTAACTGATTTTCTCTATTCAGCCCAATTTTGGTTTTCTAAAATCGGGCAACTAGAATCGAGCTATTTGCATTACTTGCTTAAATTCAAAATCACCAGCTTCAGCATTGGCCAAGAAGGTGACGAGATCATTGAAAGAACGAATCAAGGCGCTGTTCCTTTTTGCAGCGTTGGCAGTTTGCATTGTGATTTTGCCGCAGACCGCCTTTGCGGTAGAGCAAACAACTATCGAAGCGAGCAACAGCTCCGAATTCGACGATGCGGTAAGCATCGTCAACGCCGCAACAAGCGGCGAATACTCCATCAAGCTTACTGGCGACATCGAGATTGGAGATGCTTCCTTCAACGGAGCATGTCCAACCACCATCCTTGGCAACGGGCACACGATCATCCTTGGCCAGTACGGGTCTCTTCATGTGCAGTCCGGCTCACAGCTTAGCTTGGGCGCGCAAAACGGCAGCGACACCCTGAAAATCAGCGGTGGCGACAAGCAAAGCAACGACGTACCCGGGCTGCTGAACATTGCAGGCTTCTGCAACATGTATCCCGGCGTAACCATCGCCGACCGCAAAGGCGACAACTACTTCGGCGGCGGTGTAACCGTCAACGGCGGCAAATTCCACATGTACGGCGGAGCCATCGAAAACTGCGGCATCACCAGCGGTTCCATGTGCTACGGCGGAGGCGTTGCGGTGGTCTACGGCGGCTCATTCATCATGGACGGCGGCGTGATCACCAATTGTTTTGCCACATCTAGCTTCAAAGCCGCAGAATACGGGATGGATTCCCGAATCGTCACCTCTTCCGGTGGCGGTGTATTTGTTTCTGGCGGATCTACATTCATTATGAATGATGGGGAGATTTCCCGCAACAGAGCCAGCGAAATGGGCGGCGGCATCGCCGTCGTTGCATCCATCGACGAAATCAGCAATGGCGGATTCGGCAATCTTGAAAGCTCCGCGCAAATCCTTGGCGGCACTGTTTTCGGAAACGAAGCTAATGACGGTGCGGGCATTTTTGCTTCTGCGTACTACTACGCTGCGGCATGGGGCATTTGCGCCGACGTCCCAAACGTGGGCGCGGCAGAAAACCCCGGTTTGTTCGTGAAGAATGCCCAAATCAGCAATAACAACGCGAATCAAGACGAGGGTTATGGCGGGGGCATGCTTATAGTAATGCTGAAGTCTCCTGCTAAAGCGGAAATCGACAATTCTCTGATAAAATCAAACAGCGCTGCCGTAGGAGGCGGCGTGATGTCGTACGGCTATTACACCAACCTAACCATCAACTCTTGCATCATTACCGAGAACAATGCCGTCAACTACGGCGGAGGATTCGGCGCAGAATCGAATACCGGTCAGGATGCGGGCACCGCTATCACCAATACCAAATTGCACAACAACAATGCCAGCAAAGCGGCTTCCGACATCTATTTGAACGAATCCCCTCTGAAATTGAGCCAATCGCAGAACACGAACTTCCAGTATCTGGGCAAACCAGATGACGTCACCGGAATGAACATCGATGGCTGGTATACAGACGATGAAGACCTGCGCTTCGCCGATCAATCCAAAGATCAACGAAGCGGGATCACTGGAAATCTCGAGATTAGCTCTAATGGTAAAGCATGTTTGATCGCAGCAGCAAACCCGTCGCTCGTGAAAATTTCGTTCACGAGCGACGATGGAAACCGGTTGTACAGCGAGAGCTGGTATCCCGTCGGCACTAAAGCTGAGCTGATCCAGGTGCCTACGCCTACCAAGCCATCAGACGACATGTACGACTACGTATTCGATTCCTGGACTCCGAACATCGCCGATGCAATCGAAGACGTCGTCTACAAAGCGCAGTTCAAGAAGATCCCCAAGGGAAATCGAATCGATCCCGACAACGGCGACAACGACGGCCAAAAGCCAGGCAACGGCGACAACGAAGACGGCCAGAAACCCGAGCCCGGCGCTGGCAACAGCGGCTGCAACCAACCTGATAATGACGATAAAGACCTCGGCGCGGACAATAACGGCGATGGGCAGTCAAACGAAAACAACGAAAACCACAACATCAATGCGGCTGGCAACGGCAATGCAACCTATGCTGAAAACGCCACCCCCGCAACGGGTGACACAGCCGATTCACTTGCAAGCGCCTCTGTGCTGATCACTTGCTGCGCCCTTGCAATTGCAATTATCGCCCAGAGGAAGAGAATCAACCTGTAACCGACCAGATTCCGATACCAGCATCAAGCAGCTGACCTCATTTACTGAGTTATCTGGCTTTCCGTCCTGTTCGCACTAATGGCGGTAAACGAGCTGAGACGCACCTCCCTGCGTGCAAGCAAGTGCACGCATCTGGTGCCGCGCCAGGAACCCGTCGATCTCGGCCGTGAGCTCTTTTGCCAGCATTCGCGCATCGCCGCAGCGCTATTCCGCGATCTTCGCAGGCGCGGTCGGAACGTGGAAGCCGATGAGCCAGAACAGGAACACGGCCACGCAGCTCAGAATCGCCCACACCAAAGGACGCGCCATCACGATTGCGCTCACCAACATAATGGCGTAGGAAACGCCCAGAATGGTTGCCTTTTTGCGAATGGGAACTCCTGCATCGGAGTTGATGGGCTCGACGTAGACCTTGTAAACCTTCGTTGAAGCCAGCCAGTCGTTCAGGCGCTGCGAACTACGCGAGAAAAGAAATGCCGCCGCAAGCAAAAGCGGCGTTGTGGGCAGCACAGGTAAAAACGCACCGGCAACGCCCAAGGCGACGCACAGACAGCCAACGGAGACAAACACAGCTTTCTTGAGGGGGTTCATGGATATTCCTTCGCTCTCTCTCCGTGAGCAAGCTGAAGAACGTGCAGATAGAATCACTGCTGAGGTAGGAGGTACCCCGCCTTCTATTTCGCTGAAAGAAGCTTGATGAAATCGGCGACTTCGCTGCTGGGATTTTGGGTGTAGACGATGCCGAAAGGCATTCGATAGTCCCATTCCATCGGCAAGGTAGCAACAGCCGGATGTACATCTTGCCATACATCGAGCGTTTCCATGACAACGCCTTCGCGATCGCACTCGTTGAAAATGTCCGCATCGTAAAAATAAGGTGCATCCACAATTTCGATGCCAGGATGACGCTCCGCGATTTCCTGTCTCATGCGATCGATGACGAACGAGTCGCCCTCGCGCACAAGCATAAGCTTCCTGCCTTTCAGGTCATCCCAGGTAAGGCGAGCTTTGCTCGCAAGTTCGTCGGTCCGGGCAACGGCGATGCAGCACTCCCAGGTGCCAAGCACCAAAACGCTACGATGCTCTACGAAGGCGCGTGATCCGACGGGCCCCACGATGCAGTCGGCATCCCGACCAAGGGTGTCGATGGTTTTTCGTAAAAAGACCTCGTCGTCCGAAAAAGGAACGATCTCGATGCGATACGGGATAGCACTCCCCTTGCGTGCAACAAGATCCATGATCGGCTTGCACGGCCGCAGAAGAGACGTGCCCACCCGTATCACTCGCTGGTCTTGCCGAGAAACCCGGCGAAGCGTCGCAAGCGCGGCGTCTTCGGCCACGCTGAGCCGTTCGCATCTCGTTTGAACATCGCCCCTGCGTCCGTCAACGCCGCCCCGCGCGCAGAACGCTCGAATAGTTTCACGCCGACCTCAGCCTCAAGGGAGTCGATCTGCTTCATGACGGACACCGCGGAAAGGAAAAGCGCCTTGGAAGCTTTCGTGAAGCTGCCCGACCCCGCACCGCAAGAAAGGTGCGCACCCTGTTATCGATCAAACCCACCGTCGCTCCTTTGCATTAACTGCGAGCTAATTAGCCCCCATATCACCCTTCAAAACGCTCTCCAACAGAAAGCGACAAAACCCCAGGTAGAATTAGCATTTTCGGTCAACAGCCGCAAGACTCGACAACGCTCGGTAACGCTCCGAGCAGGATTATTCGTACCGGAATTCGTACAACCCCCAGCCGCCGGAACGCCATCAATGTTCAAACAAAGCGGCGTCCCGCAATCGAGGAACGCCGCTTCCAGTTAAGGCCTTGATTGGGTCTCAGCCATCGAACAGGAACTCGATGGCAAGAGCGACCGAGCTCCGCCATCACGGGCGAGAGCACCGCCATGACGAGGGCCACGCACACGGCCCGCCACGTCGGGTCGAGCACCGCGCAGCCCATCAGCAGGTCGACGTTCGCCACGACAACGCCGAGCACGCCCTGCACAACCGTGCGCAGCAGGCGCCAGCCCCACTCGTTGCTGTTGAGAAACTCGCTCACTTCCCGCCCCTCTCCTCCAGCGCGTCCACGTCGCGCCTGACCACGGCCATGTCCTGCTCGAGGCGGTACGTCCGCTCCACGAGGCAGTTGTGCTTCTCGACGCGCCGCGACAGCTCGTCGATCTTGACCTCCATCACCGCGCGGCTGCGCGAGTTGGAGAGCACGACGCCCGCGAGCGTCACCGCGCCGCCGATGAGCGCCACAACGATCGATTCCATCGACACCCCCTGATTCCTCGGGTTTCATCTGCCAGGCAAATCATCCGTTGCGGTCACAAAAACGGCAACTAAAATGAAGGCAGTCTTGAGAAAGGAGTCGCAATGAGGTTCGAGAAGATCAGCGTCGATCCAAGCAAATACGTCGTCCTTGACGTGGAGACGAACGGCCTGCGGAGCCAGGAGGACGACCTGCTGTCGATTTCCATGTTCAAGCCCGACGACAACAAAGCCTACGAGCGGTTCCTCCCTCTCGACCTGAACTCCTGCATCCCAGAGGAAATAACCCAGATCAACGGGATTACCAAGAAGACCCTCAGAGGGAAGAAGCCTCTCTCCCAAGAAGAGGTGAGTGTCCTGTTCGAAGAGTTCGACCTGGCAAACAGGACGATTCTTCATTACGGCGCTTTGGACGAGCGTTTCGTGAGGCGATATTTCGAGAGAAACGGCCTTTCTGGCTTTGAGCGGATGCACTTCTTCAACTTCAAGAAATTGATCTGCTCATCCAAGTTTTCCGATGGCAGTATCACCAAAGACAATCTCTGCAATATGTTCGGGATAGGGGGCGCCACTCAGGTCCACTCCAGCTTGAACGACTGCATACTGGAATGGAAGCTATTCGAGGCAATCGACGGAAGGCACCTGCTGGTCACGAGGTCTGGCCTCAAGAACCTCGTGTTCGCCCTCAATGAGGACTACATCGTTCCCATCAGCTACCTGTCTACGCATCCCAACCTTTCGAAGCTCTTTGACAGGCCCTTCATTGCCTGCGAATCGGAAGTGGTCGCAAAGCTTTCGATAGACCCCGAGGGAATCAAGAAGTTCCCCACCAACTTTACCGGGATGACGATCGAGCACCTGATCAACACGATGATCGACGCAAACAAAGCCGACGGCCTCGAGCGTCTCATCGAAAACAAGAAGAAGCTCGAGCTTCTGGGCGAAATCGATCCGTTTGCGGACATCGTCCCCATGAGTTTCAACCAAGACGGCACAGTCACCGCCACAAGGGAGAAGGACAAGCAGCTCGAGCGAGAGATCAACGCCGTAAACGAAAAGTTGAAAAAGAGGCTGGAGCCATTTGTCAAATATGTGCTGAGAGGCGAGATCCTCGGTGAAGGTACAGTCGCCTCCCAGGAGCTTGTAGTCGAAGAGGACCTCGGGATTCTGGCCCTATGCGACCTCTCGACAAAGGACGCGGTGCTGGAGATAAAGGGGTACGGCGCCAAGCCAGAGGACGTGGCGGAGCAGCTGTACTACGAGGCAAACGGAAGAAAGGCGTATCTGCTCGCATTCAATTGGGAGTTCGACGAGCACTATGAGCTAAAAGGCGTTGAACTAATCGTATACAGGGTTGACCCACACCCCGGGAGAAAACCGAGCAAGAGGCGAGACAAGGCGGTCGAAACGCTGTCAAAGGCGGCCGAGCCCCTTGGCATCGAGCTGGTCGAATACGAATCGTCAACCCTTCCGATAAAAGTGAGATGCAAGACCTGCGGCAACGAGTGGGAGGAGACCTATCCTCGCCTCAGGGCCGGTAGAGCCCAGTGCCCCATATGCCAGCCGAAAGCGGAGCAAAGGAAGCCAAAACAGGGCAAGGGCGCGAGATACGCAGCCAGGGTCTTAGAGAGGAGCGGCGGGGTCATTTCGGTCAGGGCCGAGGAGTACAAGGGGGCCAAGGAGAATATCGAGGCCACCTGCAATTCATGCGGATACAAATGGGCCATCAGGGCGGACCATTTGACAGAGCGGCCCAGATGCCCGAGGTGCAGGAGGGGCGGTTGCTCACGCCAGTCCCCAGCCCACGCCGCCACATCCCGCCGCCCACACAAGTCTCACGGGCAGCGCGCACCCCGGCAGCCGGCGCAGGAAGGACGTCTGCGCCGTCTGCCGGGGTGCCCATTTCAACCGGCGCGCCCTATCCGGCCGTGAGGTATCCCGGCGACCCCTCGGCATCCACCCGCATCATCGCGTACCCTGCGTTGCCGGAGTCGAACGCCGTCCCGTTGCCGCCCACGAGCGCCTTGCACCCGTAGAACGTCTGCGAGCCCGCGCACCCCTTCGGAAGGGCCCACGACGCGTCCACCAGGATCGTCGCGAGCGACGCGCAGGAGGAGAACGTGTAGGACAGGCTCGAGAGCGAGCCGGGGTCCAAGCCTCGCAGGTCGATGGACGTCAGCGCGGAGCACGTGCTGAACGCGTAGTTCATGCACGACACGCCGCGAAGCCTCAAGAGCCCCTCGACCGACTCCAGCGCCGTGCACCCGTAGAGCACGCTCGCGGACTTCTTGATCGTGGAGGGGTCGAACGATGTCGCCGCGATGGTGCGCAGCTCTTGATGCCCGCGCTCTTGAGCGACGAGTCCAGCCGCACCGTCTTGACCTGGGCCCTCACGCCCCTCCAGGGCCGCGCGTCGGCCGAGGCGTACCCGGCCGGGTCCACGTCGAACACCTGCACGACGGCAGCTCCGACGGCGGATCGGCGCGAGTCCAGGTAGTTGAACTCCATGACCCCTCCCTCAAGCAGCAGCGCGCGCACCTTGAGGCCCGAGCCCCATTCGAGCGCGAGGATCGCCGCCATGGCCTGCGCGGCCGTCCTGCTCACGAGCTGCGCCTCCTCGATGAAGTCGCACAGGCACTCGCAGACGGAGGACTCCGCGTAGACGTGCGTGGGCATCCCCAGGGGCTCGTCGGTGCGAACCACCTCGTGCTCGCGCCACACGCCGTCCTCGGGGTCGAGCCACACGAGGCGGTCGCCCTTCCCGGGCGCCATGGGGCAGTCGAACTCGATCGTGTCCTCGCCGCCGAGCTCCTCGGCGTGCGTGACGGCGCCCACCGTCGGAAGGATGCCCAGGCGCCCCTCGAAGCGGTCGAACAGGTGAAGCGTCGCCGCCGCCATCAGGCCCACCTCTCGTAGAAGCTCACAACATGGGACGAGCATCCGGAGAATCGCAGGGGCCGGGCATGTCGTCACGTCATACGCAATGCGCGTGACGACTCGCCCGACCCCTGTCACAGTGACATGAGAAGCGTCCCTTTCCCTTCCTTTGTCACCTTCGCGGCGCAGTGAAGCGCGTTACATGAAGGCCTTGCCTGCGCTCCATGCGTTGCCGACTTCTTCGCCCACGACGCGATAGATGCGGCGGGTGCTGTCGTAGACGATCGGGCGCATCTTGCCGAAGTCAACACGGCCCGCATCGTCGAGCACCGACTCATCCACGCGCGTGTTCACGATCTTGCCGACGAAGCGCTTCTCACCCTGCCAATCCTGAACGGCAACGACCTCGCACTCCATCGTGAGCGGGAATTCCTCGATCACCGGCGCGTCCACGTGCTCCGACCTCACGAACGTCAGCCCGCTTGCGGCAGCTTTATCCACGTTGCGGCCGGTCGCGATGCCGAAATAATCGGCCTGCGCCACGCGCGCCGCGTCGGCAGGCGCTACCGTGAAGGCGCCGCGCGCGATGATGTTGTCGGTGGTCTTGTGGTCGCCGATGTTGATGCAGATCTCGTCGCGCGTGCATTCGCCGCCCCACGCCACGTTCATGGCATTCGGCACCCCGTCTTCACCATAGCTACCTACGATGAACACCGATTGGGGGAACAGCTCGCCCACGGCTCCTAAATCCTTCTTCATGATCGCGTCCTTTCGCTCGCATCGCATAGCCTGACATAAACCCGCATTTAGTATCATGCTTACAAATAGCGAAAACCAGTACCAACATCAATGCCAGTTACTTACCGAAAGGAGAGCGTTGAAGCACAACGATATCGAATCAGCCGACTTTAATGACACAGGCTACAGCTACACGCTGCAGCTTATCGCCGGAAAATGGAAGCCCGTGATCCTCTATTGCCTGATGGAATACGAGCCCGTCCGTTTCAACCAGATGCGACGCTACCTGGGAAACGTCGCTGACAAAACGCTCTCGCACGCGCTGAAAGAACTTGAAGCAGACAACCTCATCGAGCGCATGGTCTACCCCGAGATCCCGCCCAAGGTCGAATACTCGCTCACGCCGCGCGGCGCCTCGCTTGTCAAGGTGCTCGACGGCCTGTGCGTCTGGGGAAACGATAACCGCCAGACTAAGTAGCAAGCAGTCGGAACATGGGAGCCACCTGATCCTTTCATATTCTCGAAAGCGGCTTGTACAGGCTGCGAACCTTTTTAGCAGCGAACAGCGCCAATAGCATCACCACCTCCACAAGCACGATAGCGCCGCCGGGTTTGAAACCGAACATATAAGACGCAATCAGGCCGCAAACGGAGCTCACCATGCCGACGGCGCATGATACGGAGATGGTTTGCCTCCAGCTGCGGGCAACTACCAACGCGCAAGCCACGGGCACGGTCATCATGGAGCTGACAATAAGCGTACCCACCGTCCGCGACGCGATCGACACCGCCACTGCAGTCGTCAAGATAAACGAGAAGTTCATCAGCGTCGTGCGCACGCCGGCAAGGCGCGCGGCGCGCTCGTCGAGGGTAATCCAGAACAGTTCACGTCGGAACAGCAAGCTAAGCAGCACGATGACGATGCCAAGAGCAACCACGACGACAAGCTCGCCGTCACCAACCGTCACGATGCTACCGAACAAGAAGCTCGAAAACGTCGAGCTATTCGGAACGAACCCCGAAAGCACGCCCGCAAGACCAACGCCAGCCGCCGTGACCACGGCGATGGCAAGATCGGCATGCCCCTCGAACCGGCGGCGAATATCCTCGATTGACAAAGCTGCGGCCATGCACGCAGCCGTCGCGCCTGCAACAGGGTTGATGCCTCCGATAAGGCCTGCGGCAACGCCCGCAAGCGAAGCATGCGAAAGCGCGTCGCCGACCATGGACAGACGCTTGAGCACCACGACGACGCCGACAAGCGGTATAGCTGCGCCAAGCACCACTCCCGCGATAAAGGCGCGGGCCATGAACGCATGAGAGAACATGTCGGCTAGCAGCTGCAACATCTGCCTCTCCTTCCCAGCAACAAAAGATACAAGGCAACGTTAGAAGTGGTCCTTCGTCATCTCGCGCAGTCTTCCCGATTCCAACGTAAGCGTGCGGGCGGGCAACGCCTCCAGCCTGCGGACATCGTGCGTTATCAGCAGCACCGAGCGCTCCTTCGATGGCACGATCTCTTGCAGCAAGCCGACGAACGACTCAACGGCGCTGGCATCCATGCCGCTTGTCGGCTCATCGAGAATCAACAGATCAGGATTGTTCACCAAAGCTCGGGCGAGCAACACGCGTTGGAGCTGTCCACCCGACAACTCTCCGACAAGGCGACGGGAAAGCTCGCGTGCACCGACCTTTTCCAACGCGCGAGAAACCGCTTCCCCATCGCTTTTCGATTTGGGCGAGAATTTTTTTTGCGCGGCATAACGGTTCGCCGCGACCACTTCCGTAACCGTTGCCGGAAACCGCTGGTAAACACCTGCAACCCGCTGCGGAACATATCCAACACGCCGCCAATCGCGAAATGATGCGACCGGATCGCCGAACAGCTCGACGCTGCCCGCATCGGCGACAACGGAACCGAGCAGCACTTTCAGCAGTGTTGATTTTCCCGCCCCGTTTTCACCAAGAATCATGCAGGTCTGTCCAGCACCGACCGTCAGGTTAACGTCGCGCAAAACCTCTTGAGCTCCGTAGGAGAACCTCACATGCGACAAGCGAATGGGACTGCAAGCAAATCCCGTACAGCGCGAGGCAACAATGCGATCGTGTCGCGACATACGCGCGAGCAAACCGTTTTCGCCCATGATTACGCCCAGTTATTCCTGATTCAAAGCGCTGACCAGCTCTTTGAGGTTATCGTGCATGACGGAGAAGTAGTCAGCGCCAGCATCAAGCTCGTCTTGTTCCAAGCCCTCAACGGGGTTGAGGACTTCGCACGATGCACCCGTCTCGCCGGCGATCTGCTGGGCGATCTTCGGGCTGACAAGATCCTCCGAGAAGATCACCTTCACGTTGTTGTCGCGCACGAACTGCACGATTTCGGCCATGGTCTTCGCATCGGGCTCCCCTTCGGCGTCCATGCCCGTAATGGGTTCCTGCGTCAGGCCGTACGCATCGCACAGATAGCCGAACGCCTCATGAGACACGACGATGGTCTTACCGGAAGTCTTCGAAAGCTGCCCTGCAAACTCTTTGTCGAGCGAATCGAACTCGCCGGCCCACTTCTCGTAGTTCGCCTCGTAGTCGGAAGCGTTAGCGGGATCGGCCTTCACCAGCGCGTCTTTGATGTTCTCGGCTTCCTTCTTCGCGTTTTCGGGCGCGAGCCACACGTGCGGGTCATGTTCGCCGGCATGTTCATGCGCATCGGCGTCGCCGGCGTCCTCGTCGCTGGCAGTGCGCAGATTGACGCCATCGGACGCGCAGACAACCGTTCCCTTGACGTTTGCCGAGGCCAGGGTGTCGTCCACCCAACCTTCCATATCGGCGCCGTTGTATACGAAGACGTCAGCGTTTTCGATTGCCTTGATGTCGGTCGGCGAGGGTTCCCATTCGTGGGGTTCGGTTCCGGCCGGGCAAAGATTGGTGACCTCGACATGATCGCCTCCGATTTTTCCTGCAAAGTCCGCCATGGGATAGAAACTCGCCACAACTTTGACTTTCTGGGATTGGCTTGCCGATTGTGTTTCGTTTGCGGACTGGTTGGACGTGTTGGGAGACCCGGCGCACGCCGAAAGGCCGACGATGCACAGCACCGCCAAGGCGGCTGCAAACGCAGTCGCGAACAGCTTATTCATTTTCATCATGTTGCAACTCCTGTATATTTCGCCTGGTGAACAGGCTTGTTCTTCACATTGCGAATATGCAGGACCCTAGCAGTCAAGCCTTACTTTAAGGCTGACGAGCGTGGTTGCGCTCGTGCGAACAACGATAGCGAACGCAGCCGAGACAAGCGCGCAAACAAGCGCGGGCACGCACGACGGCGCCGGGACATCGGCTGCAGTGTGCGTGATCGCCGAGGCTACGGCAATGGCCTGGCACACCTGGCAGCCGTCGCCCGTGCAATCGTGATGTGCCTCGCATACGATGAACAGCGACGGCGCAAGCAGCGCAAAAGCAAGCGCGATTGCCGCGATACGCGCGAAGACGGAGCTATTCGTTTCGGCGGATTTGTTGCGCAAACGCGCGCAAGCCGCCCGAACGGCGGCGAAAAAGCTGCGGTTACGCATCGTTGCGCCCCAGGCCATCGGCGCGAGCGGAGCATTCCTTGCACGTGCCGAACAGCACGGTGCTGGTCATGTCGATGCAAAACCCGTGCTTGTCGAGCATATGCGTGCATAGCTTTTCGACCTCGTCGCAATCAAGATGAATGAGCTTTCCGCAGGTCGTGCATTTCATGTGATAGCACCGCGCAGCCTCGCATGCGCCGCGATCGATGATCTCGAAGCAGGCGCTTTTCTCTCCGATGGGCGTCGATTTCACAGCGACACCCTCGTCGACGAGCTTTTCGAGCTGGCGATACACCGTAGCAGGGGAAACCTTATGCCCCGATTCAGCGAGCGCAGCGCGCACAGCAGCCGCGGTCATGTGGCCGTGAACCTGCAGCAGGCAGTCGATAATCGCCTTGCGTTGTGCTGTGTTGTATTGCTTGCGCATGCATTCCTTCCTTCAATTTGAGAACCGTTCGCATATTACGCATACCGCAAGCTGTTGTCAATGGCGTTCGTGCCCCTTTGCCACCTTCTCCAACGGCAAAGGATAAATGATTGCAAAGTTACATGATAGTGTTACGAATTACAGATTCGTGTTACGATTCATCTATCAATTTCAACCGTGAGAAGAAAAGGGAGATAACCATGCTCAAAAAACTAAAGGCCTGCGCTGCCTTTGCGGCGGCGCTATGCTTTGCCGTATGCCTGTTCGCATTATCGGGCTGCTCAGCGCAGGGCAACCCGGCCCAATCATCGTCAAGCGATCAAACCGCAACCAAGACGGTAACCGACGCCTATGGTCGCACCGTCAAAGTTCCCACTGCCGTGAAAAGCGCGGCGACCGTCGGCAGCGGCGCGCGCTTCGTCGTATACGCCGGTGGCCAAGACAAGCTCATCGCCGTCACCGAAATGGAAACGCAGCCCGCCATGAACCGCCCCTACGCCATGGCGTACAAGGATCTTTTCGCGAGCCTCCCCGCGACGAGCAATGGAAATCACTTGCTCGAAACAAACGTCAACGAGGAGCAGCTCATGCAGCTGTCGCCCGATGTGATCATCTCGAGCCGCAGCGCCGAGGAATGCGACGCCCTGCAATCCGACACGGGCATCCCCGTCATCGGCATCACGTATCAAAACCAGCTGTTCACCGATAACGTGTACAACTCCATCACCTGCGTCGGCGAAGCGCTCGGCACCGAAGACCACGCGCAGGAGGTCGTTTCCAAACTCAAGGAATGGGATGCCGACCTTAAAAGCCGCACCGCCGACATTGCCGACGCCGACAAGCCGAGCGTGTACGTCGGCGCCGTGAACTACAAGGGAGCGAAGAGCTTCACCGGAACGTATGCCAACTACGCCCCGCTCGTCGAGCTGAACGCCAACAACGTTGCCGACGCAACGGGACAGAAAGCGGCCATCGACGTCGATCTTGAGCAGATCGGCAACTGGGACCCCGACTACATGTTCCTCAACGCCGGCAATATGGATCTTATGCGCGCCGATTACGACAACAACCAAGCCTTCTTCGACGACCTGAAAGCGTTTGAGGAAGGGCACCTCTACACGCAGCCGTTCTTCAACTTCAACGGCACCAACATCGACACCGGTATTTGCGACACGTACTTCATCGGCGCGACCATCTACCCCGACAAGTTCGCCGACGTCGACCTGGACGCGAAGTACTCCGAGATCTACACCACGCTGTTAGGCGTCGACTTTTATCAAACTATGAAGAATGCGGGGATGGGCTTCACGACGCTATCGTTCAAGTAAGATAACCGCCGATGGAAGAAGAGAAGATCACAACCACAAGCATTCCCAGTAAATGCACGGCGACCTGCGACGAATACGCCGGCTACATCAGACGCAAGCGCCTGGCCATCGTCGTGCTTGCCGCGACAGTCGTCGTCATCGCCGTGCTTTCCATGACGATGGGCTCGCTAGAAATCTCAGCGATCGACGTGGTGCGCGCCGTCTTCGGTCAAGGCGATGCGCGCACCGTCGCCGCCGTGCAGAACATCCGCTTGCCGCGCGTGCTCACGGCGATCGTCGCCGGAGTGGCGCTTGCCCTTGCAGGCTGCGCCTATCAAAGCGTGCTTCGCAATCCGCTCGCCTCGGCGAGCACGCTCGGCATATCGCAAGGCGCAGCGTTCGGGGCATCGCTGGCCATCATCGTCTTCGCAGGCGGCGCGGGAAGCTCTGCGGCCTATGAGGGAATCTCAACCGCCGACCCCCTTTCCACCGCGCTTTTCGCGTTCGCAGGCGCCATGCTCTCGACGGTGGTGATCCTTCTTCTGTCCCGCGTGCGCGAAATGACCCCAGAGAGCATCGTCTTACTGGGCGTAGCCCTCTCGGCTCTGTTCACCGCCGGAACCACGATCGTCCAGTATTTCGCGGAAGATTCCCAAGTTGCCGCCGTCGTCTTCTGGACGTTCGGCGACTTGGGCCGTGTTAACAGAAGCCAGCTTGCGGTGATGGCGGCGGTCACGGTGTTCGCCGCCGTGTTCTTCTTCGCGAATCGCTGGGCCATGAACGCGATCGAGTCCGGCGAGGGCCTTGCGCACAGCTTGGGCATCTCCGTAAACGCCGTGCGGCTCTCGAACATGCTCGTTGCAAGCGCTGCCGCATCGACCGTGATCGCGTTTTGCGGGATCGTGAACTTCGTGGGGCTCGTAGCGCCTCATGTGATGCGTCGCGTGCTGGGCGCAGACTATCGATTCCTCCTTCCCGCTTCGGCGCTTGCGGGCGCGGGTATGCTGCTTATCTCCGACATCCTGTGCCATGTGCTGGTCTCCCCGCTTATCCTGCCCATTTCCGCGATCACCTCTTTCGTCGGCGCGCCGATTTTCATCTACCTGTTGTTCCGAGGGGTGAGCCACTGATGCTCGAAGCGAAAGACGTTGCATTCTCCTACCGAAGGGGGACCCCTGTTTTGCAGGGGGTGTCGATCGAGCTTGCGCCCGGATCGTTCGCGGCGATCCTCGGAGTGAACGGTTGCGGCAAATCAACGCTCCTTTCATGTCTTATGGGCTTGCGAAAGCCCGACAAGGGGCACGTGTTGCTCGACGGCGAGCCCATACAGAAGATGCCGCGGCAAGCGCGGGCGCGCAAAGTCGCGCTTGTCGCGCAGCACAGTCACGCCAACCGCCTCACCGTGTACGATTCGGTGCTCGTCGGGCGGCATCCACACATGCAGGGCGCGCCCACAACCGCCGATCACGCCGTCGTTCGGGATGTGCTCGCACGGCTCGGGCTGTCCTCATATGCGCTGCGCTACACCGACGAGCTCTCCGGCGGGGAATACCAGAAGATGGTGCTGGCGCGAGCGCTCGTGCAACAGGCAGAGACGTTGTTGCTCGACGAGCCGACCAACAACCTCGACCCCGCCAACCAGCAGGAAGTCATGCGCGAGGTACGCCACGAGGTGGACGAGCAAGGAATAGCGGCGTGTGCCGTCATGCACGACATCAACTTGGCGCTTCGCTACTGCGATCGATTCCTTTTCCTGAAAGATGGCGCAGTCGACGCCGAAGGCGGGCGCGAATGCGTCACGCCCGAACGCATCAAGCACGTCTACCATATGGATGCCGACATCATCGAACACGATGGAAGGCCCGTGGTCATTCCGCGATGAAAGGAACGGATATGAACGACGAGGTTCGCAAGGTTGCAAGCTATTTCGACGAGCGCGCGGACAATTGGGATGCAAGCGGATGCTCGGGAGAAAGCCGCGTGCAAGACACGGTGCTGTCGCTCGTTGGCTTGAAACCGGGCGATTCCGTGCTTGACCTGGGATGCGGCACGGGCGTTATGGTGCCGTGTTACATCGCGGCGAAAATCGGCCGCATCGTCGCAGTCGACGTATCGGAGAAGATGATCGCACAGGCCCAGGCGAAGTTCACAGGCGAACCGTCGGTGGAGTTTCGTGCTTGTGATGCGCTCGAGCTTCCCGAAAACGAGCGGTTCGATGCCGTCATCATCTACAACGCCTACCCGCACTTCCCCGATAAAGCAGCGTTGGTCGAAAAGGCGTACCGTCTGATCAAACCCGAAGGGCGTTTCGCCGTTGCCCACGGCACCGGCAGGACAAGCATCAATCAGCACCATGAGGCCGTCGCTGCCGGTGTGAGCAGCGGCTTAAACCCCGCTCATGAAGAGGCCGAGATCTGGCGCAAGCGATTCACCATAGAAGCGCTTGTCGACACGCCGGGCTTCTACGCGTTCTCCGGTGTCCGCAAGTAACCGTTTCGGTCAGCATAAGCCGCTATCCGTCACGCAAGACCGCCTTGGGCCCATAGCTTCGGTAGCGTGCGTTTGGCAGTTAGGCTTCCGATCTCGATTTTAAACACGTTCGTGATCGGAAGTCCGAGGCACGCATCCATCGGATGCCCCCGTAGCCGCAGTGCTCGCACAGAAGCTCCAGGCCGTGAATGCGCTCATCGTCTTCGACGAGCGTGCACGTTCCGAAGCCTATCACGCTTTCATAGCGCGTGTCGATGCCGAGTTTCACCTGCTCATAGCCGTAAAATATATCAGCATCGACACATACCTCGGGATAGTTCCGCAGCACCTCCTTCCGACCGGCCTTCCCACAATGAAAGCAAACGACGGGAAGGCCGCCCGCAACCTCCATGCCGAACGACACCGGGACAATATAGGGCCGCACCCCATCGAACATGCCTATTCTCACCGTTGCGCAGCTATGCAGTCGTCAGCCTTTGGAACTCGCTTGACAAATAACTTTACGACCTGCGCAAACGATGACGAAGGGGTACTCCTACTGCTGCTCAAGCACTTTCGCGCAACAGAAGCAAGGTCAGCTGATCGTGAAGCATAGATTGCGATAGAAAGTCAGGCGAGCTATCCATCTTCTCTGCTGCAACCGCGATCCAAAATAAAAGTTAGCAAGCCAAGACGATGCGAAGGCATTGACTCATTTGCTGACGAATGCAAGCATCCGCAAAACCGCCTACATGATCGCGCCCTTTCTCTCGAATCGCGCAGTATAACATAGCCTATTGCTAGCATCATTCTTGGCATTAACGAAAACCAGCACCAACATCGATACCAGGTACCTACCGGAAGGAAAGCGTTGAAACGCTAGTAGGCTGCTAGCGTGACGTGGATAAACGACGGGGATCGTACAGAGCCGCGCCGCGATCGGTGAACACATAGAACGCGCTTTTACCTCCGATGAACACCAACAAGGTTTGCGCGGTCATTCATCGCACGATCATCTTTAGCGGAAACATAAAAACAGTGTTACCGATAGCGCGGATATTCAAAAATCGTGTAGGCTTCGAATAGAACGGAACATCAAGCGAACGGAGGCACTATGCAAGTAACCGACACCATCGAATACATAGGCGTGAACGACCATGATATCGATTTGTTCGAAGGCCAATACGACGTGCGCGAGATCGGCATGTCATACAACAGCTATGTTATCTTCGGCAGCAAGATCGCCGTCACCGACACCGTCGACGCCCACTTCGTCGACGAATGGCTTGACAATCTCGAAAAAGCGCTTAACGGCCGCACGCCCACCTATCTTATCGTGCACCATATGGAGCCCGATCATTCGGCGGGAATCGCATCGTTTTCGAAGCGCTATCCTCAAGCACACATCGTTGCTTCAGCAATGGCTTTCAAGATGATGGAGTCCTATTTCGGCACCGACTTCGCCGATCACAAGATCGTTGCCAAGGAAGGTTTCGAACTCGACCTTGGCGGGCACAACCTCCATTTCATCGGTGCGCCGAATGTGCATTGGCCCGAGGTACTGCTCTCCTACGACACCGCCGACAAAGCGCTTTTCTCGGCTGATGCATTCGGCAAGTTCGGCGCCAACGACACCTGCGACTCTAAAGACTGGACATGCGAAGCGCGCCGTTACTACTTCGGTATCGTAGGAAAGTTCGGCAAAAACGTGCAGGCAGCGCTGAAAAAGGCCGCCGCGCTTGATATCGAGCATATCTGCCCGCTTCACGGCCCTGTCCTCTCGGACAATCTCGGCTCTTACCTTAACTTGTACAGCACTTGGTCGAGCTACGAGCCTGAAGACCGTGGCGTGACCATCGCCTATGCAAGCGTCTATGGACATACCAAGCAAGCAGCAGAAGAACTTGCGCATGCTCTCGAAGGGAAAGGCCAAACTGTTTCGCTCTTCGATTTGGCACGCGCCGATATGGCCGAAGCCGTAGAGGATGCGTTCCGCTACGATCGCCTCGTGCTTGCGAGCATCACGTACGCCGGCGGCATCTTCCCATTCATGAGCACGTTCATCCACACCCTCGCCGAGCATGCGTATCAAAATCGCAAAGTCGCCTTCATCGAGTCTGGGACTTGGGCACCCATAGCCGCCAAGACGATGCGCACCCAAATGGAACAGATGGACGGCATCGAGTTCGCCGAGAACGTCGTAACCGTACGCGGTGCGGTTGACGATACCGCACGTACCCAGATCGCTGCTCTTGCCGACGAGCTGTCCGCATAAGAAGCAGGCATTCCCTCAACCGGCAACACACGTGGGCGTTCAAAGAGAGAACGCCCACGTGATACGGCTCACGCCTTGAACAAGCATGCAAACGCCGAGGAAGATGCCGAACACCGAGATGATCAACGCCGGCTGCGCCAAAGCGATAACGAAACCTGCGATCATGGCGACGCCGAACATGCCCGTGAGCACGCGCATGGCCATATTTTCCCCTGAGTGGTTCGCGATGGCGCATGTCAAGCTGGTGATGCCTTCAGTAAGCATGAACAGCGCCACCAATATGGCGCCGAACTCCTGCACGCTGTAATTGAAGAAAGGCACCGTTAAATTCAAAAGCATGAACACCACGCCGAAAACGCCGATGGCCAAGCTCGCCGTGCCAGAAAACACCTGAAACCCGCTTCCCTTCAAAGCTTTGCGCATCATGAGATAGTTAACGATGCACAAGATGCCCATCGCGCCGATGAAGATCGCGATGATGTAGCCGTATACAAGAGAGGACGCGAAAGGGTGAGCGAAGCAGATGCAGGCAACTATAATCGATAGCACGCCAAAAACGATGTTGAAAACCTTCATGAGAATCCCCTTTCAATCCTTAGCTGAATTTCCCATCTATAACCAGAATACCATGCGAATAACCGCTCGAACGCAGGACAACCTATCGGGAGCACAGCGTTGCTGGGCGCTGGCGCGAAACCGAAGGCGCTCGATTCGGTTTTGATCGAACACCCCGCATGAACAATAGGCTATATTCAAAAAAGAAGCTGCGCGATTACAAGCCGAAGAGCGCGAACAAGAAAACGAGGAGAGAATGAACCGGGGCAATTTAAGAGCTATTTTCGTCGTCTATCTTACCGGGCTGTTGCTCGGCGGCCTCTATGTGGGTATGATCGCGCCCGTGCGCTTGGTCATCCAAGAGCAGTTCGGCTTGAACGACAGCATCGGCATCTGGGTAATCAATATCTACACGCTGTTCTACGCCGCATGCATCCCCATCATCGGCAAACTCGCCGATATGCGCGGCCGCAAACCCGTGTTCCTTGGATGCTTGACGACGTTCGCGCTCGGTTCAACCGTTTGCGGCATCGCGCAATATGCTGATTCGTTCGCGCTCTTGCTCGCAGGGCGCCTTGCGCAGGCAATAGGTGCCTGCGGCATCATCCCCGTGGCGAACGCCGAGATCGGAGCGACGTTCCCACAAGAGAAACGCGGTATGGCGCTGGGAATCGCCGCCGCCGTTGCCGGCATCGCCAACGTACTCGGCGCCGCAGTAGGCAGCGCAGTGATAGGCATCGTAGGCGCAGGCAACTGGGCGATGCTGTTCTTCTTCGCCCTGCCCGTTTGCGTCGCGCTCATAATCGTCGGCAGACGCGTTTTGCCCAGCACCACCAGCGAGAACGGTAGCAAGATCGATGGAGCCGGATCGGTGCTTATGGTTGCAACGGTGTTGCTGCTTTTATTATCGCTGCAGGGAATCGATTGTAACCATGTAGCCTCATCGCTGCAATCGAAGGCCGTTGTCGTCCCCGCGATCGGCTTCGTTGCCTGCGGCCTTGCTTTCGCAGCGGTTGAACGCCGCACGGCGAACCCCGTGTTCAACCTCTCCTACTTGAAAAACAAGCCGATCGTCATCACGATGGTGGTCAGCTTCTTCGTAGGCGGCGTCACCATCACCATGTCGCTTATCCCCGAAGTAGCCGAGTTCATCATGAACGCCCCCGTCGGATCGGGCGGGATCTACATACTTCCCGTAGGCGTGATGTGCATGTTCGGCCCACCGCTCGGTGGGAAGCTCATCGATTGCTTCGGCCCCAAGCCCGTTCTCGTGGGCGGTCTCTCTGTCGCCGGCATCGGCTTTCTCTTCATCGCGTTCATTAGCTTGAAAAGCGCGAACGCTGCGCTTCTAATCGCTGGCCTCTCGCTTATGGGTCTCGGAATGGGTTTCGCTATGGGAGCGCCCACCAATTACATGATTCTCGAGAACACCAGTCCCGACGAAAGCGGATCGGCCATCGCAACCATCGCCCTCGTGCGACAAATCGGCGCCACCGTTGCGCCGGCGATTCTCCTTGGCTTCGTAACCGCTGCGCCTGGAGCAGACGGCTTCTTCCGGATGCTTCTCTGCGCTACGGTATTTTGCCTGGTGTCTCTTATCGTCATGCTTTTCTATCGTGGCAAGCCCTCTTCCAACAGCTAACGAATCGAAGCAGCAACCTTATCGGATCCCGCTGAAAGGAACCATCATGTCCGTCGAATGCCTTCGAAACCTGATAGACGCCGCCGAAAGCCGCACGCCCATCGACACGCTGTTCGAGAATGCACGCATAATCGATGTGTACGGGCAGCGCATCGTGGCCGGTAGCGTTGCCGTGAAAGACGGCGTTATCGTTGGCGTGACGATCGATGGACGCGACGAGGAAAGCTACCGCGCCGCCTGCGTGATCGACTGCGAAAAGCGCTACCTATCCCCCGGGTTCATCGACGGGCACCTGCATATCGAATCATCTAATGTGCGCCCCGCGGAATACGCGCGCATGGCCGCTTCACGCGGCACCACGACGGCTATCGCCGACAGCCACGAAATCTGCAACGTAGCAGGCACCGCCGGCCTCGAATTCATGATCGAAGACGGCAAGCGCGCGCCCATTTCCTTCAAGTACATGATGCCCTCGTGCGTACCAGCGCTACCCGACGAGCAAGCTGGAGCAATCATCTCCGCCAACGATATGCACTCTTTCATCAAGAAGCATCCGGGCGAGATATTCGGCCTTGGCGAGATGATGAACCTTCCCGGCGTGATCGACGCCGACAGCGAGACGCTGGCACGCATAGCCACCGCCGCTAAAACCGAGTCGGGCTTGGTGGACGGTCATGCGCCGCTCGTTGGCGGAGCCGATCTCAACGCCTACGCCGCAACGGGCATCATCGCCGACCACGAATCGACTAGCCCCGACGAAGCTCTCGACAAGCTTTCGCGGGGCATGTACGTGATGCTGCGCGAAGGCACCTGCAGCCACGATCTGACAAATCTCTCCCCTTTGATCCTAGAAAACCCCGCTCGTGCGCGGCGCTGCTGCCTTGCCACCGACGATCGGGCGCCATCCGATGCCCTCTCTCTCGGCATGATCGACAACGCCTGCCGCGTTGCCATCGAGGCCGGCATCGACCCCATCGTCGCCATTTCGATGGGAACGCTTTCCTGCGCGGAATGCTTCGGATTAGACCATGGAAACCCCAACGCGATCGAGCGCAGGGGCGCCATAGCACCTGGCAAACGCGCCGATATCCTGTTACTTGACGACCTCGAATTCACGCATCCGCCTTATCGAGTGTACGCCGCAGGGAAATTAGTTGCCGAAGAAGGGCATTTCGTCGGCACGATCACAGAGAAGCCAAGCAAGGTCGCGGCGCTCGAGCGAAGCTTGCGCGATTCGGTAAAACTGCCGTATCTATCCCACGCCGTGTTCGACTATGCCTTCCGCCCCGGCGAAGCCGTAATCGACATCGTGCCGGGCAAGGCGATAACCGGCATGGCGCGTCCTGATAAAGCCGACGGGCTGCGCCGTATCGTGCTTATCGAGCGCCATGGTCGCGGCGTTGCGGCACAACAAGCAGGAGCCGATGGCGATGCACCAGTGGGAATGGGTCTTACAGGCGAGCATATCGGTCGCGGCTGGGTGCGCGGCTACACCATCTCCGACGGCGCCATCGCCTCGACCATCGGACACGACTCGCATAACGTCTGCGTCGTGGGAGACAACCCCGATGACATGCTGAAAGCCGTGCAGGCCGTCGAGCAAGGCGGGCACGTGCTTGTGCACCAAGGCGAAGTGGTTGCCCGCATACCGCTACCTCTTGGCGGCCTTATGAGCGATGAAACCGCCGAAGAGGTTGCGAAGCAACACGACGCGTTCATGGCACGCGCCCGTTCGATGGGAATAGAAGAACCCCTTGATCCCATCATGGGCATAATATTCCTGCCCCTTGCCGTCATCCCCACGCTGCGAATCCGTCCCGAGGGAATGTTCGATGTGACCTCATTCAGCTATACGGAATAACGAAAAGCGCCGGCGACTCATGAACGAATCGCTGGCGCATTGCTTATAGGCACACGAGCGCGCTACTACAGCATATGCGCGCGCAATTCCTCACCGGAAGCAGCGGATAGATAAGCGGGCGCGATGTCGAAGACGGTCTTGCAACCACGGGATCCTTCGGCAGCGAGGCGGGCAACCGCGCGGGCATAGGCAACGAGCACGCTCGAGGTGAACTCGGGGTTCGACTCAAGATCGAGCGAATACTCGATCTTGCAATTCTTGCCACCTGCGGTTTTGCCGGTACGAATAACGAATCCTCCATGGGGCAGACCAGCATGGTCGCGGTCGAGTTCCTCTTGGCTGATGAAGTTGACCGTAACGTCGTACTCGTCGAAGTAGTTGGGCATCTCGACGATCTGCTTGGTGACGGCATCGGGGTCGGCACCCTCCTCCAGAACAACCCAGCACTCGCGCGTGTGCTTCTGACGCGCGGTCAGCTCGGGGTTCGCACCGGAGCGAACCGCTTCGAGGGCCTCGGGCACGGGAATGGTGTACTGGCGCGCATCGGCCACGCCGGGAATGCGGCGCAACGCATCGGAATGGCCCTGGGAAACGCCACGTCCCCAGAAGGTGTAGTCGGCGCCCTCGGGCAGGATGCAATTGGCATACAGGCGATTCAGCGAGAACAAACCCGGATCCCAACCGCAGGAGATAAGCGCCGTGTTACCCGCTTCTTTCGCCGCCGCGTCGACATTGCCGAAATGCTCGGGGATCCTTGCGTGGGTATCGAACGAATCAACGACGTTGTACAGCGCTGCATATTTCGGGGTTTGCTTCGGCAAATCGGTGGCGCTACCGCCGCAAATGATCAAAACGTCGATATCCTCATTACCTGTTTCGAGATCGGCTACCGAACGGACGGGCACGCCCTCCGTCGCGATCGAGATCGTCGCGGGATCGCGACGCGTGTACACAGCCGCAAGCTGCATGTCGCTGTTCTGGCGAATAGCCAGCTCGACGCCCTTGCCCAAATTACCATAACCTAAAATACCGATACGGGCCATAACGCTTCCTTTCTTGCCAGCTCAGCCGAATCCGGCCAAGGCGAAACCGCGCTTGGCAGTGCTGAGATGTACCTTAATGACATCAATTCTACGGCATAGCGGACAACTTCATTCCTTAGCCGCAATACTACCAAAACCCGCCTAGCGCAGAAAGACGTTATCCGCGTCGTAAGAATCGCGCCGCGCATGACGCCCGCGCACGGGCTCCCGATAGCGCAGCTCGGCAACGAAATAGCCGTACGCCAACGCGATGGACAAGCCCAGAAGCACGCCAGCGAGGATGTCAGTGAACCAATGCACGCCCGAGAACAGCCTGCCAACCACGATAAGCGCAGCGACGATAGCGCTACCCGCCACAACGCCCGTGCGAGCGCCGCCCTTCAAGCGAGCTTTTGCCCATACGATGGCGCAGCCAAGCGCGCCGACCGATAGCAGCGAATGCGACGACGGGTACGAAGGTTCAAGCGCACCGTCGACGAGCACCGGCCGATAATTGATGGCGATCTTGTCGAAGCCGACATACAACACGAGCATCACTACGTACGCCGCGCCCAGCATGATGATAGCCTTATCGACCCTGCGAATCCCGCGCCCGCGCACCAGCTGCACAACGCCCACCACGAAGAAGACACCCATCGAGGCAATGGGTATGAGTCCGCCGATCTCGGTAGCGCTATAGAGCATCCAATTCACGCCGATGATCCTCTGGATGGATCCGTTGAGCATCGCAAGACCCACTGAAGTGCCGTTCGGACCGATGGCTTCAACATCGACGGCGATCACGGCCACAGTGAGCAACGAGAACAAAACGAATACGCCGAGCGGCGGCGCAAACGACGGATGCGAAACCTTGCCGCCCCTCGATCCGCTTCGATTAGCCATGTAAATCCTTCCTTTTCCGGAATCAAACCTATTCACCATAGCAGAAATCGCCCGGCGAAAGGTACCGCATGCGCGCTTACAGCCCAATCACATGACCTTGCAGGCAGTGCGCAAATCCCCATCTGTGGCGAGAGCACCCTGCCACCTGAATCCAGGCGGGTTAGATGACAGTTGCCGCACAAATGAGTTCGTCCGCTTGTCAAGCAAAGCGACAACCCACATGATGGAAATACGTTGGAAGATCGAAAGGAGAATCCTATGTGCACATCAGTTCGATTCACCAGCACCGATGGCTCTCTGTACCTCGGTCGCAACCTCGATTGGAGCTGCGGCTATGGCGAGAAAACGCGCATCATGCCCAAAGGGTTCCCGTTGCCGTACGCTTTTTTGCCAAAAGCCCCGGCTGCGCATGCAGCCATAGGCATGTGCGTCGATTTTCAAAACTATCCGCTGTTCTTCGATTGCGGCAACGACGCCGGCTTGGCCATCGCCGGCCTCAATCACCCCGGTTGCGCCGAATACGCCCCCGAAGCCATAGAGGGCAAGACGAACATCGCGGCTTACGAGTTCCCTGTTTGGGTGGCGGCGAACTTCACCACAGTCGACGAGGTTGAAGATGCCCTGGAAAACGCCCTCATCGTCGAAAAGCCGATAAGCGACGCCTTCCCCGTTTCCTATCTCCATTGGATAATCGGCGACGCCACGCGCTCGATCGTGGTCGAATCGCGCACCGATGGCCTGCACGTCATGGACAACCCCGTCGACACGCTGGCGAACCATCCCGATTTCGAATGGCACCTTACCAACTTGCGCACCTATATCACGGCGACGCCCACCTCACCGGCGCCGGCTACGTGGGGACGCGCCGAGCTCGCTCCGTTCGGTGCGGGAGCCGGCATGCGCGGCATCCCAGGCGATGCCTACTCGCCATCGCGCTTCGTGAAAGCCGCCTACCTAAACGCACACCACCCTGCTCAAACCGGTGAAGCCGATAACGTCATGCGCATGTTCCACACGCTCGCCGGCGTCGCGATGGTGAAAGGCTGCGCCGCTATGGCGAACGGCGAACTCGAATACACCATCTACACCAGCTGTTTCTCGGCGGCAACGGGTAATTACTACTACAACACCTACGAAGACCAGGCTGTCCACTATGCAAGCCTTGCCGATGCCGAAGGCGCCGATCCATCGAAGCTCATCGAGTGTTCTGTTCGCGTGAAATAGATGAGGTAGCCATCGAGAAGATGCGAAAAGTCCTCGCATTGCCATCGGCAAGGGAGCCTTCGTCGTAAATGACAGATATTTTTCTTAATATTTACACAATGTATATCCCCATAGTTTAAAATAATTTATGGGGATATTCTTCTTTTCTCTCACAGCCCCTCCCCGAAGCCGTGCATACCGAGGGAGGCTATATGAACGAGGTTCTGCTTTACTCTGAGATAAACATTGCCTGCATCGGCGTTTTGCTGATCTTGCTGCTGAAGGTTCACAATTCGATGTTCCTGCAATCTCAGCGTTTTCTCTTTCGTCTGGATGCCGTCTGCTGCATCGCCTTTTTCGTTTTCGATGCTCTGTGGCTTTTGTTCACCGAGGACATCCTTACCGCTCCGCGCATTATCCAGTCGTCAATGGTGTTCCTCTACTTCAGCTTCGCCACGCTATCGGGCTTTTTCTGGTTTCTCTTTTCCGAATACGCGCAAGGCACCGACTATCATCAAGACCGCCGCAAGCTCTTTTTGGTAAGCTTACCGGCCATTATCCAGATCATCGTCGCAGCGGCGTCGCTGAAAACCGGATGGCTCTTCTGGATCGACGCAAACGACGTCTATCATCGCGGGCCGTTCTACCTTATCGCCATGTCCGTCGGCTACGGATATGTCGTGGCAACAGCCGTGAAGGCGCTGGTCCTTTCATGGCGCACGGGAAACTACCAGCAAAAGCAGCGCTATCACACGCTCGCAAGTTTCGCCATCCTCCCTGTCATTGCCGGATGCGTACAGGTTGCCATGCCCGAAGCGCCCGTGCTCTGCATCGGAACCACGCTCGCCATGCTCAGCGTCTACATCGACCTGCAAGAACAGATGATATCGGTCGATCCTCTCACGCAGCTGAACAACCGCAACCAGCTCCATCAGCACCTGTCGAATCGTCTGGGACGTTACGGCGGGAAGAAGCCGCTGTACTTGCTGATCTTGGACGGCAACCATTTCAAGCAGATCAACGACGAATACGGGCACATCGAAGGCGACCATGCCCTGCGCGAAATCGCAGCAGCGCTGCGCCGTGCGTGCACGGGACCGCATGATTTCATCTCGCGTTTCGGTGGCGACGAGTTCATCGTGATCGCCGAGCCCGAAGGCGGCGATACCGTCGAAGCGCTTTGCGAGCGCATCCATCACGAGTTGACGCAGGCCGATACCAACTATCCCCTTACCGTGTGCATCGGCTACGCAGGCTACACCACGAAAATCAAGAACGGCCAGCAATTCATCGATCTTGCCGACCGAGAGCTTTACAAAGCGAAGCGACTCCGAAAGAAAGTCCTGCACGCATCCGACCGAAACTGCCAATAATCGCTTCCATGCTTTCGCCGACCAAGTACGCTGGCGCACATCCCCGAAGACCATGGCAAGGTCAAAATCGGATTAGATATGTCATTCGAAACAACCGTGGGCGTAACAGCCTTATGTCCCCTTATACTAAAAAGGTTGGCTTTATGCGATACGGGCGCCGCTTTCCGCACCCGTGCGAAATCGAAAGGACCGCCGTGGCGACACAGGCCGAACAAATCAAATCGCGTCGTACGTTCGCGATCATCTCGCACCCCGACGCGGGCAAAACGACCCTCACCGAAAAGCTGCTGCTGTACTCGGGCAGCATCCAAACCGCCGGCTCCGTCAAGGGCAAGGCAAGCGCGAAGCACGCCGTTTCCGACTGGATGGACATCGAAAAGGAGCGTGGCATCTCCGTCACCTCGTCGGTACTGCAGTTCGAGTTCGATGGTTGCTGCGTGAACATCCTCGACACACCCGGTCACCAAGACTTCTCCGAAGACACCTACCGCACGCTCATGGCCGCCGACGCCGCCGTGATGGTGATCGATGCCGCCAAAGGCGTCGAAGCGCAAACCAAAAAGCTCTTCAAGGTGTGCACATTGCGCCATATCCCCATCTTCACCTTCGTGAACAAAATGGACCGCGAAAGCCGCGACCCATTCGAGCTCATGGAGGAGATAGAGACGGTTCTCGGTATCGGAACCTACCCCATGAACTGGCCCATCGGAAATGGTCGCACGTTCCGTGGCGTGTTCGACCGCCAAACGCGCAACGTCATCGCCTTCGACGGCGAAGGTCGCGGGAATTCAACCAAAAAGGTCGCTGAGATCGAAGCGCAGCTCGGCGACGCGGCGCTCGACGAGCTTATCGGCGAGGCAAACCACAAAAACCTGATGGATGACATCGAGCTGCTCGACGGGGCAGGCGACGCGCTCGACCTCGCCGAAGTCGGCGCCGGCAAGCTCTCGCCGGTGTTCTTCGGCTCGGCGCTCACCAACTTCGGCGTCGAGCCTTTCTTGAAGGAATTCCTGCGCCTCGCACCCTCGCCCTTGCCCTATACCGATCAGCTCTCCGGCGAGCAAGTAGACCCGCAAAGCGAGAACTTCTCGGGTTTCGTGTTCAAGATCCAAGCAAATATGGACAAGAACCATCGCGACCGCATCGCCTTCGTGCGTATCTGCTCAGGCAAGTTCGAGCGCGGCATGGAAGCCTACCACATGCAGGGGAAGAAGAAGCTGAAGCTCGCCACCGGAACATCCCTTATGGCCGACGACCGCGCAACGGTCGACGAGGCCTTCGCCGGAGACATCGTCGGTTTATTCGATCCGGGCATCTTCAGCATCGGCGACACGGTATGCAAGGGCCCACACGTGCAATTCCCGCCCATTCCCGCGTTCTCGCCCGAGCGCTTCGCCCGCATCACGCAGGTAAACACGCTCAAGCGCAAGCAGTTCGTGAAGGGAATGCACGAACTCGCGCAAGAAGGCGCCGTACAGATCCTGCGCGAACCGGGTTTCGGCATGGAAAGCATCATCGCAGGCGTCGTCGGCGTATTGCAGCTCGACGTTCTCGAGCAACGCCTGAAAACCGAATACAACGTCGAAGTTCGTCGCCAGGGGCTGCCATACACCGAGATCCGTTGGATCGAGAACGACCCCGACGAGATCGATACGTCGCGCTTGAATATCACGCGCGATACGCTGTTAGTGGAAGACATGCGCGGCAGCCGCTTGCTTTTGTTCACCAACTCATGGAACGTGAATTGGGCAGTTGAGCATAATCCCGATCTGCGCCTGTCGGAAGTCGGCAACATCGATTTCTAGCAGGAGACCATATGAAGCCGAGCGCTTCGATTAGGGCCGTTTGCGAAACCCCGTCGACTCGAAGCCCGCTGCATGCGGCGGGTCCGTTTAACTGCGCTTGCGATATTCGCGAATGCGTTGCGACAAAGATGCAAGCTCGCTTGCATCTTTGTCGTCTAAGCGCTCGAGCTCTCCCATGAAGTGCGCCAGCGTATCGTTTTGCTTCGCCTTCAGCCGCGCGTTGCAATAACTTGCAGCCACGCCGGTAACCATGGCGATATAGAAAATGCTCACGATGCTCAGTACCACCGTCACGATGCGGGCGACAGGCCCATCGGCGACGATGTCGCCGAAGCCGATGGTGGATACCGCCTGAAAGCTGAACCACATGCCGTCGCCGAGCGAATTCGCAGCGGAATCACCCTGCCACACGATCACGGAGCAGACGAAGAATACTACAAAGAAAACGCACGTCATCGTGCCGAAACCCGCTTGCCTCAAGATGTCAACCAGCGTCCTGAGCTTAACCATGGTTACTACCCCTCTTTCTTATCGCGCGAAACAAGAGAAGCCGCGCTCGAGCCGATGACGGCGCAGACGAGCATGACCACCACGCCGCGCAAGGGAAAGCACATAACCAGCAGCAGCGCGGCCATGATGGGCTGCCCCATAACCGCGCCCATGGCAGACGAGGTGCAGCACGCCACGCAGAAAACGGGGTCGGCACCAGAAAACAGCGCCAAGCCGTAGCCGAGGCTTATCCCCGAGAAAATCACCGGGAAAAAATGCCCACCATGCCAGCCGAGGTTTATGCACAGCGGCGTGACCGCGGCCTTCACGAAGCCCGTCGCTACGAGAACCGCCGCCGGCAAGGTAACGTATTGCGTCATCAACATGTTCGCCTGCGCCTCGCCCGCGAACATCGTGTATGGCAAGAACATGCCGCACAACGCCAAGATCAAACCAGCAAGCAGGGATTTCGCTACCGAGTGCGCACCGATGCGCTTGGAAAGCGCCGCCGTTGCAGAATCGCTCGCGCGGAAAAGGCACCCGCACAGCGAACCCGCCAAAGCAAGGGGGACCAGCCATGCAAGCTCGTATTTGCCGACATCGGCCGAATCGAAGCGCGGCACACCGCCTTGTGATCCCAACAAATCCCCCAAGCCGACGAAAGCAGCCAACGCACCGGTAATGGCGCACAGATACACGACGGTCTTCTGGGTCTTCGGCAGCGTGATGTCGATATCGCCCACCTGATCCTTGCCATCGGCTGTACCTGCAAGCGGCGCAGCGAAACCGTAGAGCGGAGCTGTGAACAAAGCCGTGAGCGCCGCTTGCGTGCCGACCGTGGTCATCGAGCGGAAATCTGCCCCGAAATGACGCATGCGGTCGCCGACCCACGTGCAAAGTCCCGCGATGACTCCGGTAAGACCAGCCTCGGGCCCGACGCTTGCACCGAACAACAGCGGTAAAAGCGCAGCAATGGAACGCTTCCCGAGATGATCGTACTCGTAGCGGCCGCTCGACTTCACCTTGCCCATGACCACGTTCAGATCTTCAGGCGCGAAACCAACATGCTTGTCATAGAGTCCTATCGCCAAACCGCCCAGCAAGCAAACGATGAGCGGATACGCCACGAAGCCGAAATGACCGGCATCGATCCCTGGCAAAACGCCACCGAGGAAGGCGCCGAGCAAGTGCGGCAACGTATCCCATATGAATTCGATGCCTAAATCCATTAAGAAGAAAAACATCCGCACGAACGCGCCCGCAAGCGCACCGGTCACGATAACGCAGCCGATGAACAGCATGCGATTCATCGGCTTAGCGATTGTCCCCATCCGCTCCGCCTTTCTTCGATTAAGCCAACAACGCCACACGCATCACGTAGCTTGCCCGGTAGAAACGCCTAACGCTCACCGGGCTTCAAAACCAAACTCTGAATCATCTCCGACACGTATTCGACAGAATCGATGCAATCGCGGCTGATCCAGTATTCGATCATCGCCACCAAACCTTTCATGAAGAACGCCATAAGGTAGCCCCTATCGATTTCCGGCACCTCGAATCTATCGAGAACAGGGGTTATCACAAGCGCGAGCATGTCTTCGTATGGCTTTTCGAGTTGTAGTTCCCTCGATCGCATAAGCACCGTCGAAAACAACCGTTTGTTCGCCTCGATGTAGCGTAAATACGGCTCAAGAAACTCGGCTGTAACGAAATACAGCTCTTCTTTTGGCGCATCACCATCGATGCGCGACATAACCGCTTTCGCATCGACTCCCTGCATCTCGTCAAGGAATCTCTTGATCATGAACTCGACCGTTTCCTGCAAAAGATCGTTGATGGTTTCATAATGCAAATAGAACGTCGAGCGGTTCACGCCGGCAAGCTCGCAGATCTCCTTCACCGTTATGAACTCAAGATCTTTGTCGGCAAGCAATCGCAGCAACGCCTCGTCCATAAGCGCGGCTGTTTCAAAATATCTCGATTGCCTGCCGACCATAACCAGCACCTTTCGTCGATTGGATCGATTATCGCAGAGCCCATCGATTTTGCCAAACAAAGCAGTGGGCCCCTGCGCCTTGCCATTGGCATCGGCATACAGAGGCTCGCTGAAAACGCATTGACGATAAAAGAAGGCTCACAGAAAGGGACGCGACTATCCACTGATCTCGCGCGCAAGGCGAATGATGTCGTTGGCATACTTGCGTTTGCCGTTTTCGAGAAGACGCCTGTACGCAGGGTAGTTGACGCTGCAGCCAATCATGCCTAAAACGCCGACGACGATGCCGGCAACGAAGGAGACAGTCGAACCGCCACCGATCACGCCCATGGCAAGGCACATTCCCGTACCGAACACCAAGCACGACACCACACCGAACGAATAGGCGAATATGTTGGCGGGAAGCTTTGCCTTCCTGTCAAGCTTGCGGAGGGCAACCACTTTCGAGGTGTCCTTGGGAGCGTATTCGTTAGCTATATGCTCGGCGTAGATCTTGTCAGTGTTCATGATGATGCCCTTTCGTTTGCGCCCAAGCGATACCGCAGCGTCCACCGATTCGAATCCCTTCGATCTGCGTCGCTCGCGTTTTTCCACATCGCATGCCGTTCTCGATACCATCATTGAAACGAAACCCGCTCATTCTTTGAACAACACAACACACCGCCTCTGTTGGTTTTCGCAAGCCCCGTGAACGCGGCGAGGAACCTAATGCGAGTATCCGATTCCGAAATGAAAAACCGGCCGGCTTCGAACATCTCGAAGCCGTGCCGGCTAGATAAGACCTCAACCGATTGCAGATACCGGCACTTGCAATCGGACGGTGTGCGCAAGGCGAAAGACGCTACTAGAAGTTTTCTGCCGTGATCTCGAAATAGGCCTGCGGATGATCGCATACGGGGCACACGTCGGGAGCCTTCGTGCCAACGACGATATGACCGCAATTGCGGCACTCCCACACCTTCACTTCGCTCTTCTCGAAAACGGCAGCAGTCTCGACATTCTCCAGCAAGGCGCGATAGCGCTCTTCGTGGTGCTTCTCGATAGCGCCAACCTGGCGAAACTTCTCGGCAAGTTCGGGGAAACCCTCTTCGTCGGCGGTCTTCGCAAAGCCCTCGTACATATCGGTCCACTCAAAGTTCTCGCCATCGGCAGCAGCGGCCAAATTCTTTGCCGTATCACCGATGCCGGAAAGCTCGCGCAGCCACATCTTTGCGTGATAACGCTCGTTGGCGGCAGTTTTCTGAAAGATTTCGGAAATCTGCTCGAAGCCTTCCTTCTTCGCGGTGCTTGCGAAATAGGTGTATTTGTTGGTTGCCTGCGACTCACCCGCAAATGCGGCTTGCAGGTTCTTCTCGGTTTGGGTTCCTGCGTATTTGGTCATGATCCATCCCCTCTCAAGACAGATTTTCCACGCCTTGTCGGCGCTCCTCACCAAAATGGTATGTGTCCGCTTGCCCGCATGCAAACAAATTTTAGGCAACAGATAACCTATACTTCTCGCTAAAGCTAACAACGAAAAGGAAATCGAAATATGAACATCACCGTCTATCTTGGCGCCAACCAAGGAAACGACCCCGCTCTAAAGCAAGCCGTGGTGGAACTTGCCGAATGGGTAGCGAAAAGCGGCAATACCTTGGTGTACGGCGGGTCGAAAACGGGCCTGATGGGCGTGCTCGGAATCAGCGCGCTCGAGGCAGGCGGAACCGTGGTCGGCGTCGAACCGGAATTCTTCATGGAGCGTGATCAGCAGCTTGACACCTTAACCCAGCTCATCGTCACCGAAACGATAGCGGAGCGCAAAACCAAGATGATCGAGCTCGGCGACGCTTTCATAGCTCTCCCCGGCGGCACCGGTACGCTCGAGGAAATCGCCGAGGTGATGTCGAAGGTGTCTCTCAAACAGATAGACGCGCCGTGCATCCTCTACAACCTAAACGGCTACTACGATCATCTCAAAGCGTTGCTTGAGCATATGAAGGAGGAAGGCCTCTCGCCCGACGAGCGCCAACAGGGTATCTTCTTCGCTGACAACTTACAGCAGATCGAAGCGATCTTAAAGGATTAAACGTTACCGGTATTTCTCGTACATCATCAGGCATGTTTCGCCAATGAGCCTGATTTGCGATTGCAGATACTCTTCTTCCTCGAACATCGCATAATGCACGCTAGCGCGCACAAACGAGAAGATCAGAGGCTGGAGAACCTGCCACGGGATGCCGATGGCAGGTTCGAGCTGTTTGGCATATTCGGTATAGCGCGCCTCGACTCCGCGAAAGAACGCCTTCCCTTCTTCGCGATACTTGGGCGAAGTATATACCTGGTACATGAAGCGGTATTTCTTGCCGTGGTTCTTTGCAGTCCAATAGGGAACCTCACGCAGAAAACGTGCTACATCGTCGAGATCCTTCGGCGCAAGCGCCATGAACTCGTCCTCCACCTTGGCCATGCAATAGCCCGTCGATTCCACCACCAGCTGATCGAAGCTGTCGAAATAGGTGTAGATGTTGCTTGGGGTGATGCCGGCGGCCTTCGCAAGCTGGCGCATGCCGGTCTCGGCCAAGCCGTTGTCGCAAAAGCACTCGAAACACTTGACCATAATCTCCTGCTTGCGCTGCTGGCGCTGTTCTTCCGTGCGCATCCGAACCTCGCTGACTACAACCTTTTGCGGATCACGACAATCACCATGCTAACACTAGCAGCGATAACCGCAAAAGCAAGTATCGGGCAGGCCAAAGAATCGCCCGTGTTCACAAGAGCTTGCGCGTCGTTGTCGTCTCCATCCGTATTGTCCTCGGCATCGCAAGGGTCAACCGACGTCGGAGCCGGCGTGGGAAGCGCCTTCCACTGCGCATACAGCACGACCGTCGCATAAGCATCAGCCAAATCAATCACATCGGCTGCGTCGCCGTAAGATGCACCCGAGCCGTCGGCAGCCGTGTTCCAACCAGCAAACTCGTAGCCGTCACGCCAGAAATCGCACGCTTCGATCCGGTCGGCAGCGTGCGTGGGGATCACCTGCTCGTCCATCTCCCCCGCACCTCCGTTCGCATCGAAGGCGACGGTATAGCGATCGCGCTCCCACTGCGCCCAGAGCGTCACCACGCCATCCTTTTGCGCAGTAAGATCCTGCACGCAAGCTTCGTCTTCGTAAGACATGCCCGATCCATCGGCTTCGGTGTTCCAACCGATGAAGCGGTGATCTTTCATGGTCATCTTCGATTTCTCGAGATTAGAAGGCTGGCCGAAGAACATCTTCTGGAATCCCATATAGCCCACATTGCCGCCGTTGCCATTGAATTCGACCCAGTAAGCATCAGGTTCCCATTGGGCATACAGGTCGACCGTGGCGTCAGTCTCCGTCGTTAGGCTCTGCCCTATCATCTCGCCATCGGAAAACGTCGTGCCATCCCATGCGGTCGTGCTCGTCCAGCAAGCAAAGCTATGGTGTTCCCGCGTAAAAGAGTTTGCGGAAAGCGCCTTGGCCTCGCCGATCGCAAAATCCTGTGAAGGCATATCGCCCGCTCCGCCGTTTGCATGGAAGATAACCCGATAATGCCCAGGGCCACCCAGGGATTTAACAGTGGTTTGCCCATTCACCGTGATAGTCTGATTGGGAAGGGACGAGTCGCCGTTTTCCCAAGTGGGATCGCATCCTGTTGCCACATACCCGATAAAAGCGCAACTGCGCTTGACGTCGGAGCGAAGTTGGAGCGTCGACCCAACCAAAACATCGCTTACCATCTGCGTGCGACCGCCTTGCGCAAGAAAATAGGTATCGCATTCGTCGCAACCCTCGACTTTCACGGTGCAATAGTCAAGATAGATAGCCGCAATCCCGCTTATCCCCACTTCTGCGGTTTTGCCTGTCGGCTCGCCGTCTCTGGTAAGAGAGTAAACACCGTACGGCACATCGTTGCACTGGTAAATACCCGCCTTCGAAGTCTCGACGAAGGTACCGCCAATCATGCCCTCCTGACCACCTTCTACAGTGCTGGCAGCGTCGAGCGTTTCCAACTTCAGTCTGCTGGCAAGACCCGATACCGCTTCGCCATCGTTTGTGACGGCAACCGTCACCGTGCCGATTTGGACCCACGACGCCATAAGCGTCTTGGGGATAAGCTCGCCGTCGGCCCCAACAGTGCAGAGGTTACACACGAGTGCCTTGTCTTGATAAAGCGCCCCGATGCTGTTTTTCACCGTCCACCCGGTGAACTCGTAACCGTATCGCGGCGTGAACCGATACTCTTCCAACCGCGCCGGCTGATCGAAGACGAATTCCTGCCGATAATCGTCTCCCCAACCATACGTATCGGTAGTGAAGGATACCGTATAGGTCTTAGCGCACCAGCACGCATACAGTCGTGCAACGCCTGAAGAATCGATATCGAGATCGTTTACCTCCTCACCCGGAGCATATCGCCTCCCCGAGCCATCGGCAGCTGTATTCCAGCCGATGAAGTCGTAGCCTGGCAAGCTGTACCCGCAAGAATCAGCGGTAAACGGCTGACCGTAAGTCAATCCCGTTTTCTCATCCATGAAGCCCGAGGCCACAGTGCTCGCATCGGTGGGCACATTTTGCTCGTAACGCAGCGAGTACGTATCGCCGAGCCATTGGGCATAAAGCTCGCAGCTGCCGCCGTTTACGGCCCATCGGCCATCCTCGTCGGTATAGCTGGTATTCGCTTTGAGCACGCCGTGCGAATCGGCAACCAGGCTGTTGCCATCTTTATCGCTGGCAAAACCAATCAGCGTATAACCTTTGCGCACGGGCGCAATCATGTCGTCCAGGACTGTTTTCCCGCGGGATACCGTGGCAGACCCATCGGCTTCGCCGTCGCCGTTGGCCTTAAGCGTTATGCGGCTCACCGGATAAAGAGAACCGTTGTTCCCCGCAGCAACCGAACCCGCAAAAACATCCCCTTGTTGGATGGTTGCACCATCGATAGTCGCGTTTTTCGGCAGCCACAGATAAATCTGACCTTCGTTGCCGGTGAGCACATCGTTTACACCATAAGCAGGGTCAGCGCCCGTCGTTTTGAGCGAAGCAACCGCTACGTTCTTTTCGGCTCCAAACAGCCGCACGCGGCTGAGCGCAAGTTCGTCACCCTTTTGATTCACCACAGGAGAATCGACAACGGTATTCACCGAACCGCCGATGATGCTGATCGAGCAATCCTTGTTGCCGCTTCCTATATGGCTCGAGCCGTCGGCAGCCGTGATCACCGTGCCGCCGCTTATGGCCACCTTTGTCGAACCGCCTTTCGACGTGACGCCGTTTTTGCCTCCGCCGCCGATGGCGAACCCGCTTTTGGCGACAGCGCCAACGCGCCCGCCGCTTATCGTGACGCTCGTCGCACCGTCTCCCGACTTTGTGCTCCCGATCGCTGCACCTGTCGAGATAAGGCCTTCGGCCGTGGCGGTTACTTCGCCACCGGAGATGACGATATTCGTACCCGTACCATAAAAGCTGCCACCTCCGCCGCCTATGGCGCAAGCGTTCATCTTGCCACCCACGGCCGAAACCTTGCCGCCCGCTATCTTTATGTTATAGGCGTTGCCTTCCCAACCGCCGCCGACGCCGGCACCACCCCAAGTTCCCAGGGCTTCGACATCGCCGCCGTTTATTGTTACGTTAACGCCGTCGCCGCCGTGACCCGAGCTCGGCATCCCTCCGCCGATGCCCGCGCCATTCTCGCCGCCTATCGCCCTCACCGTGCCGCCGTTGATGGTTATGTTCTTGCCATTCGACATAAAGCCGCCGCCGATGCCTGCCGCACCGCCGGTGACCAAACCGATGTTGCTTCCGCCTTTGGCGCTTACCGTGCCGCCGTTGATAATAAGACCGTCAAGGTCGCCGTGATCGCCTCCGCCGATACCTGCGCTGTTGACGCCGCCGCGCGCGTTGATATTACCGCTCTCGATAACGATGTTGCCTGTGGTTCTTCCCGTGAACATGGCATGGCTTGACGTGCCGATGCCTGCACCGCCCTCGATGGAATTGCTACCGATGACATTAAGCGTTCCGGGGTTGCCGGGGTCTTCGGTGGTAAACACAAGCTTGGTGTTGCGACCGTCCTTTTGTATAGCCGCGCCGCCCAAGTACCCCGATATCTTAGCCGTAGCCCCTGACCTCGTGCAGATGGTGACGGTACCTCCCTGGTCTCCGATCGTTATCCCCGGCGAGCATTGACCCACTTGCGAAAGAATGCTCGTATCGATATTAAGACCGTCTTTCAAATACAAAACGACATCGCCCGAAGATATCTCGACGCAGCATTTCTTGCTGTGCCCCGAAAGTTCGTAAGTCCCGGGCTTGGTTATGTAGATAGTGGTGTTGGATTTGGCTTTGCCAATGTCGTAACTCTCGCCTGGCGACATATCCTTGCGATGCCATTTCGCCGCATTAGCCTCGTCTTCCTTGACATCTTGGGTCGCCGCACCAAAGACGGTTTGCTCGGCAACCCCGTCGTTGCCAAATGCGAGCATCGGCGTCGTCAGCATGGCAAAGGCATAGGACAACGCCGCGAAAGCGCAAGCCAGAATCATCCGTTTGACAAAGTTGGAATCGGCGTGCATACGATCATCTCCTCGATGGTCGCCTATAGCTAACCTCACTACATGAATGAACGTTCGTTCACTTATATAGAATAAACCAAACTGCCGGAATTTTCGATATGTTTTGCAGGGAATCAGAGTTCGGTTGCGCAAACCTCGCCGGAAGCCATCTTCACGATGCCCTCGATGCCGCATTGCACCATGCTCCGCACAGCCGCATCGGTGTAGAAGGCCATATGCTGAGTGATGACCACGTTGCTGAACTGCATCAGGTAAAACAGATCGCGATTAGCCAAGATGTCGCTGCGGCGGTCGGTATGCACCATGCCCGTCTCACCTTCTATGGTATCCATGCCGATAGCCCCGATCTTCTCGGTTTCGACACCGTCCACCAAAGCGCCTATGTCCATCAGCTCGCCACGCGCGCAGTTCACCAAAACCACGCCGTCCTTCATCTTCGCAATGGCTTGGGCATCGATTATATGGCGTGTGCTCGGCAACGCAGGGAGATGCAAGGTGATGACGTCGCTCTCGCACAGCAGCTCGTCTTGGTCGACATACGTCGCAAGACCTTTGATCGCAGGATTTTCCCTATGGTCGTAAGCAAGGATGCGGCAGCCGAAGCCAGCCAGGATCTCAACCACTTTCTGGCCGATATGGCCTGTTCCCATAACGCCCACAGTAAGGTCTTTCAGCTCGCGGCCCTGCAAACCGCGCAGCGAGAAATCGTTCACACGGCTACGCCACGAGGCCTGCTTGTAGTTGCGCAGGCAAATGAGCATCAACATGATGGTGAATTCGGCCACGCCGTTAGGCGCATACCGCGCGTTGCATACGCGGATGCCCAGCTCCTTCGCTGCGACAAGATCGATGTGATCGGCGCCGATGGTGCGCGTCGACGCGAACTTCACGCCCGACGCCGCCCATGCGGAAAGCAGTTCCTCGTTGATGTCGCCTTGGCCAAGCATCGACACGCCGATGCAACCCTGCGCCATCTCGGCGTTTTCGAGCGAGGGGACCTCGGGGGTCATTGTCAGATCAATGCCCCACTTCGACGCCAGCGCCAACATCTCCAATTTTTCGTCTGCGCGCACCTCAAACGCGACAATCTTCATGCTTTCCATGCTCAACGCCCCCCAGAAAAACTCCGATTCTGTTCGGCATTTTAATATAAGAGCAAACGAGGCAGACGCACTTTCAAACAAGCTTTTACAATAGATTTACGTTGCGAGAGAATTGCGGGTCGCAAACAAGCGCGGACTGCAAGCCAAACACCACGCAGCGCGCTAGCACGAACGCAGCATCCGGATCTCCTCGGCGTATCCAGGCAGCTCGTTGGGCGTCTCCAATACAAACGGCAGCTGGCAAAGCGCAGGATGCTTGACGATACGCGCCAAAGCCTCGAAACCGATACTACCCTGTCCGATTCTCTCGTGCCGATCCTTGTGCGACCCCAACGGGTTTTTAGAATCATTCAAATGAATCGCCCGCAAACGTTCGATGCCCAAAACACGGTCGAACTCGGCCAACACGCCATCGAGGTTGTTCACTATGTCGTAGCCAGCATCGTGAACATGACATGTATCGAAGCAGACCCCCAGATGATCCGACAACTCGACGCGATCAATGATGGCAGCCAGCTCTTCGAACGTGCGGCCCACTTCGGCCCCCTTCCCCGCCATGGTTTCGAGCAACACCGTGGTGGCTTGATCCGGCGCAAGCACTTTGTTCAGCAATTCCGCGATAAGTTCGATTCCTTTATCGGCTCCTTGCTTCACGTGACTGCCGGGATGGAAGTTGTAGTAGCTATGTGGCACCGATTCCATACGCACAAGGTCATCGGCCATGCACTCGTATGCGAATTCGCGAGCGGAAGGCTTATCCGAACAGGGGTTTAACGTGTAGGGAGCATGAGCGACGAGGGTTCCGAAATCGTTTTCGGCAAGAAGCGCGCGTAAAGCCGCCGCATCAGCCGGGTCTATCGCCTTTGCCTTGCCGCCACGCGGGTTGCGCGTGAAAAAAGCGAATGTGTTAGCCCCGATGGAAAGCGCCGTTTCGCCCATGGCTGCAAAGCCTTTGCTTGTAGACAAATGGCATCCGATAGTCAGCATGGTTTTCCTCTCGTCGTTTTATACCCCATGCTAAAGCAAGGACCCCCGCGAAACGGCGGCTATCAACCTTTGACAAAATTATTCGCAAGGTGTCTTGTCAGCAGTCTTTTCGCATGTATACTTCAACACCTGAAAAGTTAGGAGAAAAATATGGAAAAAGCCCGAGAGCTGCTTAAGCGCAAAGGGATCGAGATTTCAGCCCAACGCTACCTGATCGACGCCATGGGGGCGATGGCGCAAGGCTTGTTCGCGTCGCTTCTTATGGGAACGATCATTGCCACGCTAGGCCAGCAGCTTGGCGTCCAATCGCTGGTCGACATCGGCGCGTTCGCGAAAAGCGCGGCCGGCCCCGCCATGGCGGTGTCCATCGGGTATGCGCTGCGTTGCCCATCACTCGTGCTGTTCAGCCTCGTTGCGGTGGGCGCTGCTGCGAACACGCTCGGCGGCGCCGGCGGCCCGCTTGCCGTGCTGGTCATCGCCATCATCGCCACCGAACTGGGAAAGCTCGTTTCAGGGTCTACTAAAATCGACATCCTGGTCACGCCGTTCACGGTCATCGTTATCGGCTGCGCGCTATCCTACGTCATAGCGCCCGGCATCGGCCAAGCGGCAAATTCGCTGGGAAGCCTGATCATGTGGGCAACCGACTTGCAGCCGTTCCTTATGGGCATCGTCGTATCGGTTGTTGTCGGCATCGCACTTACACTGCCCATCTCATCTGCGGCGATTTGCGCAGCGCTTTCGCTCACAGGACTCGCCGGTGGCGCCGCCGTCGCGGGTTGCTGCGCGCAGATGGTCGGCTTCGCGGTTATGAGCTTTAAGGAAAACAGCTGGGGCGGCCTGGTAAGCCAAGGCCTCGGCACTTCCATGTTGCAGATGGGAAACATCGTGCGCAACCCGCGTATCTGGATCGCCCCCACCTTGACCTCGGCCATAACCGGCCCCATCGCAACCTGCATTTTCGGCATGAGCATGAACGGCGCCGCGATTTCCAGCGGCATGGGCACCTGCGGCATGGTGGGTCCTATCGGCGTATACACCGGCTGGTTGGCCGACATCTCCGCAGGAACCATGTCGGCCATCACCGCATTCGATTGGCTGGGATTGGTGCTTATCTGCTTCATCCTTCCCGCGATCCTCTCTTTTGTCATCGGCAAATTCTTGCGTAAAATCGGTTGGATAAAAGAGGGCGATTTGACACTGGAAAGCGCCGACGACATGGCGCGCTCGAAAGACGTCGCAGCCGAATAATCGCCGACAATGACCGAGATGCCAAAGGAGATCGCCATGCCAGGAGCCGCAACGCCCGGAAACGAGCGCCGAAACCGAATAATACAGATGCTAACGGCGTCCGATACACCCGTTTCGGGGCAAACGCTGGGGCTTGCCCTGAACGTGAGCCGCCAGGTGATCGTGCAGGACGTAGCCCTTCTGCGCACGGCCGGCTTCGCGATTTCCAGCACGCCACGCGGATACGTGCTCGGCGGCGAAACCCAAGCGATCAGGCGCGTAAAGGTAAAGCATGGCACCGACCGCATCGAAGAGGAAATGAACGCCATCGTCGATTTGGGCGGTTGCATAATCGACGTTATGGTGAACCACCACACATACGGCATGATCAGCGCGCCCCTCGACGTCAAAAGCCGCCGCGACGTAAAGCGTTTCCTGACCGATCTCGCACAAGGCGTGTCGCAGCCGCTCTCGAGCCTTACCGAAGGCTATCATTTCCATCACATAAGCGCCGAATCGGAAGAGATACTCGACGAGATCCAAAATCAGCTTGACGACTTGGGACTATCGGCGCCGCTTACCGAATACGAGCGCGCGACGCTCTAAACCGACCCCTCCGAAATTCCTCAAAATCGAATGTTTCGTGAATGAAACGTCAGTTGTTCTTCATAAAACATCATTTTCGACGGTCATCGCCGACATGAGTCCTATACTCGCCTGCATCCCATCCAAGGGATGAGGCCAAGAATGCTCTTTTGGCCAAGAGCATCCGCAAGAGTTAGGAAGGTTCGTTATGAAAGTCTTAGAAAAAGTAAGTGGGTTCGCAGGAAAGTACATGGCGATAATCGCGTTGGCCGTCGCGATCATCGCCCTGATCTTTCCTCAGCCCATTCATGCAGCTATTCCCACATCATGGGTGAACACGCTGCTGGGCATCGTCATGTTCGGCATGGGCATGACTCTAAAACTCACCGATTTCAAAGTGGTGTTCACCAAGCCCAAAGCCGTCATCGTCGGCATCTGCTCGCAATTCGTCATCATGCCCCTCTTGGCGTTTCTGTTGGTGAACATCTTTCAACTGCCCGCCGACTTGGCTGTAGGTGTCATCCTGGTCGGCGCATGCCCTGGCGGCACGAGCTCCAACGTCATGACTTATCTCGCAAAAGGCGACGTCGCCTTGTCTGTGGGTATGACAGCCTGCACCACTATCATGGCACCGTTTGTCACTCCGGCCCTTGTGCTGCTGCTTGCTGGACAAGCCGTCGACGTAAGCTACATGAGCATGCTCATCTCGATCGTGCAGGTTGTTCTTGTGCCTATCGTTTTGGGTTTTGTCATCAACCGCTTCGTCGCTAAGTTCGCCGAGGCATTCGCTAAGGTTTTGCCGCTTATCTCGGTTGTCGCCATCTCGCTGATCATCATGGCCGTGGTTTCCGCCAACGCAGCGAAGCTCATGCAGGTTGGTTGGCTTGTCGTGCTGGTTGTTATGCTGCACAACGTTTGCGGCTATGCGTTTGGCTACGGCGTCGGCAAAGTACTCGGCCTCACCAAGGAGCAGATGCGCACGCTCTCCATCGAAGTCGGCATGCAGAATTCGGGTCTTGCAACCTCGCTTGCCACCATGCACTTCGCAGCCCAGCCCATGGCTGCCGTCCCCGGCACCGTGTTCAGCGTTTGGCACAACATCTCCGGCGCTGTTTATGCAAACATCCTCGCCCGCACCGCCGAGAAAACCGTAAACGCTCCGGAGCAGGCAGCGGAAGCGAACGCGTAAAGCAACCTGCGATAAAACCGCGCCGAGCCGCGTTGACAACAAAACGGCAATGCGAATACGGCGCTTTTTCAAACCCCGACTCCAGCCTTCGGAGCCGGGGTTTTCTTTGCCGTGGAAGTTGCGCGAAAGCACCTCGCAAGTACCAAAGCGGCGCTATACTTGCAGCCGTCAACCAAAGGAGGATTCGTGTACGGCAATCACGACAGCTCGGGATTCGCCGAGCATGTTTCCGCAACGCTCAGCAAGCCCGCGGCGGCAACACCGCTCATCCTCCTCATGGGATTTATCGGCGCATCGCTTCGCTACATACTCGAAACGGTATTTCCCGCCAACGGCGGATTTCCTTGGGCCACATTGCTCGTAAACATCTTCGGTTGCTTTGTCCTGGAAATCATCAACCAATACGTCGGCAGAAGGCTTCACTTGCCCGCTCCCCTGGTCAAGTCCTTGGGCGTGGGGCTCATCGGCGCCTTCACCACTATCGCTGCGTTCTCTACCGAATGCGCCACGTTCCTGCATAACGGTGCATACATCTTCGCGACCATCTACATAGCGGCAACGCTCGCAACCACGTTTGCCTCGGCGTTCGCCGGACGCGCATTTTCGCAGTATCTCGCCTACCGCCGCCTATCGCGGCTGCAAAGAGAGCATGCGTTAGGGATTAGAGGGCGCAAACCCTCCGCCGGCGAATGCAAAGACGCGGTGTCGTTTAGCGTTGTCAAAGAGCCAGACAACGCCGCAAAGCACGAGAAGGACGGCGGAAAATGAATCAGCTGCTGATCATCATCGCGGTGAGCTGCGGCGGAGCATTTGGCGCCCTTTGCCGCAGCCGCGCGACCGCATTCCTGAAAAACCGTCTCAAGGGCGAGTTTCCCCTGCCGACGCTCATCATCAACCTGACTTCGTGCAGCATCGCAGGCATAGCACTCGCATTTCAAGCATCTATGGACCAAACGCTTTATCTGGCACTCACCATGGGTTTCCTCGGCGGACTCTCAACGCTTTCGACCATGAATTACGAAGCGGTCGAACTCGTGATGAAACGTCGTTTCTCAGAAGGATTCAGTTACTTGGCGATAACCTACGCAAGCACCATCGGCATTGCAGCAGCCATGTTCGCACTCGCGAATTTCCTCATCGGCCTCAGCTAGAGCTTACGCAGCGAAAGACCTCCGCCCTGCTCCCGATAGAACGACACCCCTTCAAGCGAAACGAGTGAAGATGACAAGAAACGAAACGATTCTCAGCTATCTCACCAGCATTCCCGCATGGTATCTGGCAACAAGCGTGAACGACCAACCGCACGTGCGCCCTTTTAGCTTCGCAGCCGAGCAGGATGGAAAAATCTGGTTTTGCACCGCTACCACGAAGGATGTGTGGCAAGAGCTTCTCGTCAATCAAAGATTCGAAGCGACAGCCTGGTGGCCCGGACACGGCTGGCTTATCTTGCGCGGCAAGGCAGGTCTAAACGACGAAGCCAACGACAACATCCGCCTTGCAGGGTTTGAACATCTCACCAAACTCGGCGAAAAATATGACGGTCCCAATGACCCCACGTTGGTCTTTTTCAGCGCAGAAGATGTTGAGGCCTGGATTTGCAATCACGACGAGTGGAAACCCTTGTAGCTTTTAAGACCCGGACCCGTCGCAAGCCCCCGTCTTGCCCCCCCCTACAAAAGCGTTGAGGTTCTGATGAGCCTTGCCCACCAGAACCTCATACGGTTCGTTTGTATGTCATCGTGCCTCTTACTTATTCTGACGCTTGAGATTGATAAGTCCAACAGCGATGACGACTACGGCGATAACCAGAATAGGAATCAAACCATCCATTTTCGGTCTCCTTCTCTTGACCTTTTCAACTTCTATCCGATGCGATGCCTGAATCTTCGCGCAATGGATGCTTTTTGGGTAGGTCACATGTGTGCCGAAAATGTTTTCCCTGATAAAACGCCTATTTCATTCGAAGGCGAAAATCAAGGAAGCTGCCTCAAACGATAGTCCTCGAGCGCTTGGAACAAACCGATGCGCGAGGAGACCTGCGCCTTTTCGTAAATGGCAGCGATGTGACGTTGCGCCACACGCCGCGAGATGTAAAGCGAATCGGCGATATCCTGCACGCCGAGCTCGGTGGTGACCAGCGGAACAAGAACCTCGCTTTCGCGCGGGGTAAGTCCCAAAACCTCAGCCCAGGCGCAAGCGGCATCTTCGCGCGAAGGCAACGCCATTTCCGCATTAATCCTCGAATCGCCCTCCTCAAGCGATTCCGAGGCCGCCATAAGCGAAACCATGCCCGGCAAAAGAACGACCATCGAAACCGTCGCCGCCAAGCAGCACACCACCAAAAGCGCAATCGAACCATTGTCGCCGTACGACCACGGCGCGAAAAGCATCAACGGCACCGAAGCGAATGCGCGAACCATCCGCCCCATACTTGCCCACAACTCCGGCGAAGCCGTATGCGGCGCAATGGCCATGAAGGGCGCCGTGAGAAACAGCGCGTAGAAGCCGCCGCAGCCATACAGCACCAGCGCGGCGGTATCCGCCAGCGTGGAAACCGAAATCAAGGCGATGCAGCACATAGACATGACGAGCGCGCACAACGCCGCGAGCATGGTATAGCGACCATCCCGAAAATCATGGATAAATCCCGCCGCAAGAACACTTACCGCAAATGCAAGATGAGCCGCATTGGGTGCATTGACGATGCCGCCTAAAACAGGCGATGCCAAAATACCTTCAATCGAGGCATAGACCATGGCCATAGCTGCCACGGCAGCAACAAGCGCACTGCGGTGATGCACAGCAATATCAGCCAAAAGCGGCGCGGGGTCGTCGAGCGACCAGCGCCACGATTGCCGCAGTAGCAAGATCATCATCGTGCCTACAATCAGCACGACGCTCGTCAAATACGCAACCGATAAAAGCCCGTACGACCACTGGACCAGATACTGCAGCACCGATGCGCCGCACATCGATAGACCCAGCACACGCCCCAGCGGCCCCCCGCCGGCAAAGGTCATAGCAAACGAAAACGATACCGCCGCGAAAAGATGCCCTGCGCAAAACATTGACACGCAAGCGAACAGGGCAAACGCAGCAACGCCAAAGGTGAGCGCCGCAACAAAAGCCGATGATATCAAAATGCAAGCGAAAAAAATCGCCGTCGTCTCGCGACCGCTATCGTCGGGAAACGCCCGTCGCAACGCCGAAAACGAAAGCAAACCCAAGCCAAAAGAAACAAGGAGCAATGCCAAAAACGGCGAGACGGCGTCAGCTGGCAGAAGATCACCCGCGCGCAACGTGCAAACCGACTGCGAAGCAGCGAAAACGAAAAAAGCCAGCGCAAAGCAAAAGCCTTGCACCAGCATGTTTTTCGATATTTCAAGCTTAAAAGCCAAAAGCAACCCTTCCGGATGCGAACTCGCCATCCCATTCTAGCAATTAAGCAGCGCCGGATTCAAAAGTTACTTCCACCTTGAGGCTCTCTCGACCCATAGCGCCTTTAGCCGCAAGCCACTTCAAGCATGCCCCGCAAGCCACCTTGAGCACGCACTCCTAGTGAAACGCAGGGATCATCAACCATAGCGCGAAGAGAACGATGGCTACGCAAGCCGCAAAACAGATGGCGGAAAGGATGCGGCTGGTTAGATGCGCCGCCTGCGTATCGGTTTCGCCCGCCGCCCACAATCGCAAACCCGACGCATATAGCACAGCGATCGACCCCGCAACGCACACAGCTGCAACCAAAACCGTGACGAAATTCATGATTTCATGCCCGATCATTTCTCTTCTCCTCCCCTTACGCTGCACGAGCAACGGGTTTGGCGCCGGCACCGCAATGCGCCTTCACCTTAACCGTAGCGCTGTCGTTTACGTTTTTGCTGTTCACGGGGTTGCGCTTCGACAGCCCGATGATCGCTGCAGCAATCACGATGGCGATAGCCACAACGGCGACGGTTCCCGCAAGCCCGGTTTTCGCCAAAGCGCAAGCGCTGGCGCCAACCAGACCAGCACACGGAAACGTAACCAGCCAAGCGACCAGCATCCGCGCTGCAACCGACCAGTTAACAATACTGCCCTTCTTGCCAAGGCCACTGCCTATGATCGAGCCCGAGCACACTTGCGTGGTGGAAAGAGCGAAACCCAAATGCGAGCTTACCAAGATGGTGGTCGCCGAGGCGGCCTCGGCAGCAAAGCCCTGCGGGGTAGAGATCTCGGTAAGGCCCTTGCCCAGCGTGCGAATCACACGCCAGCCACCCATATAGGTGCCAAGCGCGATCGCGAATCCGCAAATGGCGACGACCCAAAGCTCGGGCCCCGAACCCGAAGGCTGTGCACCCACGGCGATAAGCGTGAGCGTGATGATGCCCATGGTCTTTTGAGCGTCATTCGTGCCATGCGAGAGGGCAACCAGGCACGCCGTGATGGTTTGACCATGACGAAAGCCCGACTCAACACGCCCCTCGTCCATCTTGCGCACTACCAAAAATATCAAGCGCACGGAAACGAAAGCCGCAAGGCCCGCAACCAAAGGCGAGACCAGTGCAGGAATCAAAACCTTCGCGAGCACAGCACCGAAATTCACGCCGTCCACACCTGCGCCTACGATGACCGCGCCCACAAGACCGCCGAAAAGAGCATGCGAGCTCGACGAGGGCAAGCCTACCAACCATGTGACCAAATTCCAGATGATGGCACCGATCAAGCCCGCCAGGATGAATTCGGGGGCTATCGTCACCACTTGCTCGTTGATAATGCCTCCGGAGATCGTCTTTGCCACCTCTGTAGAAAGAAACGCCCCGATCAGATTGAGCGTACCTGCAGCGATGACGGCTGTTTTCGGTTTCAGGGCACCCGTTGCGATGCTTGTGGCCATTGCATTTGCGGTATCGTGAAAACCGTTTGTGAAATCAAACGTCAACGCCGTCGCTATTACCAAACCAACCACGATGAAGGTTGTCGGATCCATAAGTTTGCATTCTCCTCTCAAAGCGACCCCGCCCTTGGCAAGATCTTTGTTGAGAAAAGTTTACAAATGCTCTGTAAGGACAACGTAAAGCGTCATTCAAGGTTGTGTAATCATTTTCCATGCAAGCGTCGCAACAGCATAAACAGGCAGCAGGTAGCGGTTGACGCCCCCCCCAAAGAACATGCACTGCCGCCTTTAAGCAACAGTGGATTTCCACGCAAGCAACCGCCCAACTCGCAGATTTTCCGCAGAAAGGCAAGCGGCCAAGTCCCCTCTGCGCAAGCAGCTATAATATCCAAGGTTATGCATATGCGTGAAAATCGCGCGACACGACGACAAAGGGAAGCTGCCCTATGGCCAAATCCGCTACTGAAACCGCAACGCTTCAAAAGCGTCCCACCGAGTTCCAGCACAACTTGTTCGTTCTCGAAACGCTAGTGACCAAAGACTTCAAGCTCAAGTATCGCCGCAGCGTGCTCGGCATTTTGTGGTCCGTCCTAAACCCGCTGCTCATGATGTGCGTCTTGGCGGCCGTTTTCTCCTACATGTTCCGTTTCAGCATCGAGAATTTCCCGCTGTATCTCATCTTGGGCCAGATTCTTTTCGACTTCATGAATCGCTCCACCTCGCAGGCGATGAGCTCGATTATCGAAGCCCAATCCCTCATCAAGAAAGTCCGCATCGAGAAAATGGTCTTCCCGCTCGAAAAAACGATGTTCGAGCTGGTCAATTTCGCAATCTCGCTTATAGCCGTCGCCTGCGTCATGATTTATTTCCAAGTGGCGCCCAGCATTCATGCACTTTGGTGCGTGCCACTCGTCACCATCTTAGTCTTCATCTTCAGTGCCGGCCTCGGCCTTCTCATCTCGGCATTGTCTGTCTTTTTCCGTGACGTCATGCATCTATGGGGCGTGGTCCTTACAGCATGGACTTATGCAACGCCGCTGTTCTACCCTGTTGATTTGCTTTCGGGATGGATGCGCCAGGTTATGGAGCTCAACCCCATGTACCATTACGTGACGATGTTTCGCGATGTCATGATGTGGAACACCTGCCCCAGCGGCACCGAGATCCTTATCGGCGTCGTTATGGCGCTCGTCACCTTCGCAATCGGTTTCGTGGTGTTCCGCAAAACCGAGAGCAAGTTCATCCTGTACATCTAGCCCACCGTCCAACGACCGAATAAGGAAGCAACCATGGCACAAGCAGCCAAGCAGTTGGGAACCAAGCCCGGCGAGCCCATCATCGTCGTCGACGATGTGACGATGACGTTCAACATCGCAAGCGAACAGCTGAACAGCCTAAAAGAGTACTTCATCAAAATAATGAAGCACGAGCTGTTCTTTAAAGAGTTCCACGCGCTCGAAGACATCAACATAACCATCAACCGCGGCGACGTGTACGGCATCGTGGGCACCAACGGATCGGGCAAGTCGACCCTGCTAAAGCTCGTGGCGGGCGTTCTCGAACCCACCAAGGGCTCTGTCGCCATCGGTGGAACCATCGCGCCGCTGATCGAGCTTGGTGCGGGTTTCGACATGGAACTCACGGCTCGCGAGAACATCTATCTCAACGGCGCCCTCTTGGGTTACAGCAAGAAGTTCATCAACGAACGTTTCGACGAGATCGTCGATTTCGCCGAGGTGCGCGATTTTCTTGATATGCCCATGAAAAACTACTCGTCGGGCATGGTCGCCCGCGTGGCGTTCTCAGTGGCGACGGCAACCATTCCCGATATCCTGGTTGTAGACGAGGCGCTTTCCGTTGGCGACTTCCTGTTCCAAGAAAAATGCGAGAAGCGCATCAACGAGCTGGTGCAGCAGCATGGCACCACGCTGCTGTTCGTTTCCCACAGCATCGAACAGGTTGAACGCGTGTGCCAAAAGGCCGTATGGATCGAAAAGGGCCATATGCGCATGACGGGCAGCGTCGAGGAAGTATGCGCCGCTTATCGCAATCTCGAAAACGAAGGCTAGGCTATGCGCCCCGATGTAAGCGTTATCCTGCCCATCTATAACGCGGCTCCATATCTTAACCAGGCGCTCGACAGTGTACGCGAGCAGTCGCTGCGCAATATCGAGATCATCTGCATAAACGACGGGTCAACCGACGATTCGCTCGATATCATGCAGCTTCATGCCGCGCAAGACCCGCGCATCCGCGTGATAGACAAGCCAAATGCGGGCTACGGATCGGGTTGCAATCGCGGGCTCGACGAAGCGCACGGGCGCTATGTTGCCATCGTCGAACCTGACGACTGGATCGAATCGAACATGTTCGCCAACATGGTTTCCTTGGCCGATTCGTTCGATCAGCCCATCGACATCGTGAAAACGCCCTATTGGCGCATCTGGATGCCCGACACGCCCGAGCAGCGCAAGATCAACTGCAGCTATCGTGGGCGCATCAAACCAGCTGGACAGCCCTTCACCATTCACGACCCCGGCGTCACTCACCTGCTTTGCCACCATCCTTCCATTTGGTCGGCGATATATCGCACGGAGTTTCTCCGCGAGATGGGCATCCGCTTTCACGAAATCCCCGGTGCCGGCTGGGCCGATAATCCTTTCCTGTACGACACGCTGCTGCGCGCCCGGGCGATTGTGTATCTCGACATGCCGTTTTACTGTTATCGCGAAGAAACACCCGAGAGAACGGCCGCCTTCGCAACCAAAAGCACGACCGTTCCCTTCGAACGCTGGAACGACATCAACGACGTGATCGACAATCTCGATGAGCACGACCCGAATATTTTGAGCGCGCTGAACGAACGCGGTTTTACCTACCTCGGCGGCGTGCTCGATTACGTCTCTCTCGATGACGACCCCAACCTGGCAAGCATCGTCCACACCATGTTCGACCGCATGGACGACGATCTCGTATTCGCCGACCCAAAGATTTCGAGCGGGATGAAAAAGCTCTATGCTCGCATAAAGGGTGTTCCTCTGGGAGAGATCGACGGCAAAGCCTATTACGCGAACCTTGTGCGCGAAGGCCTTTACAACCTGAAAAACACCGGTCTCGCCATGACCCTCACCACACTGAAGGGCTTTTTGGGAAAATAAACCTCTTGCAGTTGGCCTTACGTTGTCGCCTCTAGGCCCCACTTGGACAAAAACATGCCATTTTGACGCAAGGCACGCTAACCTAACGGCGATTTTCGCTCGAAAAGAGCTCTTTTCGAGCGAAAATCGCAAATATGCTGGCATTTTCACGATTCAACGCATCGAATTCGCTCCAACAAGCGAATTCGATGCGTCAAGATGGGCGATTTTTGTCCAGCTCGCAGATTTCACCCCGTAAAATCAAAAAAAAATAGCGCTGAGCCACGACCAGCTGCACCCACCCGCCCCTGTCGAGCAGCCCATAGCGCAACCACGCAGCTCAAAGCGCTAGTAATAATCAGCCGACCAGACTTAAAGCGCCACGCGAAGCTCTTGCGCCTTTTTGCCGAATAGCTTGGCGTTCTTGTACCACAGGTACAGCCACTCTCCCACCGGAGCACCGCAAGCGTCTTTGTAAAGCGCCCAGATAAACCAGTAGTAACTGCAAATGGCGATGTAAGCCACGCAATGGAAAAGTTCTTCGGGCGTGGGCGTGCGCTGGAAATATTCCGCAAGCACCGCAATCGCCTCGTCATAGCCATAATCGCTGCAGCAGATAAACGTGCCGAGGTCGCTGGCATAATCCGACATGCCAGAATATTCCCAGTCGATCAAGTACATCTGCTCGCCCGCTACCAGAATATTCGGGCTATAAAAATCATTATGACAAAGGCAAGGCTCAACGCCATCCGCCTTCACAACGGCGTTCAGGCCATCGATCAAATCGTAGAGCATCTTGAAATCGCGGAACGACGAGCGTCTGTGCGCGTCGAGCATCTCGATAAGCGCCTTGGTGTTCTCGTGCACGTCAAAGAACCATTTCGATTTCTCGCCGCACGCATGCAGCTTGCGCGCCATCGCCATAGCTGCCGCAACATGCTGCTTGTTGTGGTAGTCGAGTTCGACGCAATCCTCTATATAGCAAGAGATCTTCCAGCCCTCGCGGCCGTCTTCGTAGACAAACGTATCGTCGAGACCAAGTTCCTTGGCAATATTCTGCGAAAACGCCTCGCTCTCACGGCTGATTATCTCTTCCGTGCCGACACCGGGATGACGATACACGTAAGGCGTACCATCAACCACGAACTTGAAGGACAAGTTCGTAAGACCGCGCTTAATAGGCTTGATACCGCTTATCCCAGCGCGCTTGCACGAGAGCACGGAGCAAATGTTATCCAAAATAGAAGAATCGACGTTGTCGATGAACTGCGGATCGAAGCCGTTCAGCTCCTCGAGCGAGTCGAATTCGTTCACCACGCCTTTGGGATACGGACGCATGACCATGCGCAGCTCGTCGATATGATCGATGTAGATGTCTTCCCACAGCTTATCGGCGGTCTGCGGCAAATCGTACTCGTCAACAAGGATCTGCACAAAACGCTGCGAAAACGCGCGGTCGAAATACACGTGCCCCAACATCGCATACGAATCGTGCCCGCCCGGCACAACCTTGGTGATAACGCCATGTGCACCCGTCGTGATGCAGTACTCGTCCGTCTCGCCCTCAAAGAATTCGGCCGAATAATACGCCTCGTACACATAAGGCTCGAAAACGTTCTCGGTGAAATAGTCGTCCGAAGAGCATATATAAGTGTTGCCCAGCTTTTCCTTGACCAACATGAGCGTCGAATTGTTGTTGCGTAGAGAGTATTGCTCGTTCACGCGGATCTTCACGCCGAACTCGTCCTCAAGGTAGAAAAACTGCTCTTTCATGTAGCCTACAACCACCGTGATGTCGGTGATGCCCGCCTCATGAAGCTGACGAATCTGGCGCTCGATCAAAACCTCGCCACGCACCGAAAGCACGCCTTTCGGACGCTCGTACGAAATGGGCGCGAAACGCGACGACAGACCCGCCGCCATGATGATGGCGTTCTCGACCCTGTAAGGCTCAAGTGCCTTCTTGCCCTCGGGGGTGATGGCGAAATCATCAAGATAGCCGTTTTCGCGCAAGCTCTTCAAAACGGTATTGACGGCGCCAAGAGAAATATCCGCAACGTCGGCCAACTCGCGCTGATTAGAAACACTTTGTTTGAGAATAGCGCTCAGCACGCCGAATTCTTGTTTGGTAAGCATCAGATAACTCGCAATCGAAAACCAGGAATTTGCATGTTGTTCAATTTTACCACCACTTGACAATTGATGAACATCACCACGCGCTCTACGCAGAAACGCAAAGCAACAACAAAGCGATTGCGGAGCATTCCCCTATCTGATTTTTCTGCTGTTGCATGCATTTTTATCAAACAGGAAAGGCTCGGCGGAAATAGGGCATCACTCAAAAGCGGCCATCACCGCATCGGCGGTATGGCCCCAGGAGGAAACAGCCTCCACATGCTCCCGCGCACACGCACCCATCGCCGCAAGCGCCGGCAAACCCAAAGACGCTGCCTCCCGAAGTCCCGCAGCCACGGCAGGCGCATCCGCGCTTGACAAGATAAAGCCGCAAGTATCATCGGGGATAAGTTCGCGCGCGCCGCCTACATCGGTTATAAGCGAGGGCACCCCGCACGCCGAAGCCTCAAGGAGCGACGTGCAAAATCCCTCAGAGCGCGTGGGAAGACAGAACAAATTGCTCTGTTGCAATAGCGCAGAAAGATCGGCAGGTTTTAAATTGCCAGGGAAAAAGGCCGACCTTTGCCCTGCGAATTCGGCCAAAGCCGCCGCTTTCGCCCCCAAAGCCCCCCGCAGCGCACCGTCGCCCGCAAAAACGCATTTGATTTGCAAAGCATCGTTTTCGCCGCAGAGCCGCCCTAGAGCATCCAGCAGCTTATCGGGCCCCTTTTCCGGAACCAAGCGCCCGCAAAACGTCACCAGCAAGTCTTCGGCCCCTACTCCCAACTCGGCACGAAAATCTCGATCAGAAGCAAGCGCTCGAAACGCCGGCGCATCAATTGCATTTTGGATAATCCCCGTTGGCTTGATGCCAAAATGTCTCAGCCAGTCGGCGCTTTTTTGCGAAATGCCATAAAACTCAGGATGATAAGCTTTGACGCACGCGGTTATCGCGTGCTCGTAAGCCGCCAAAACAGCATCGGCTGCAGCATTTCCCAAAACCAGATGAGCCGAACCGTGGTCGAGCACGGCCGCCTTAGCTCCAACGCGCTTCGCAAAACGAAGCCCTTCGACCGAATGAGCATAAAACCGCGTATTGACCAGCACCGCTTCCGGCGAAAAAGCTGCGGCAGCATCAAGGAGTTCCTTGTAATGGGCGTTTTTCTGCGAGATGGGCAGACGCCCGCCCATCAAATTGCGAGCAGGAAGACGCCAAATCTCCACGCCGTTTTCGTCCGCCTCGTGCTCGGGTGCGCCGCCAAGCTGCGACGTCACCACCTGCACGCGCACCCCGCGCTTAGCAAGCGCAGCGGCAATATTATGCGTGAAATTCTCGACGCCGCCCGTATGGGGCAGATACAGTGCCGACCATATGGATAATCGATTGAACAAAGTTCCCCCATTCGTGCAGTTATCGCCCATGACGTGCAGTTTTATGTATCGTATTGTATACTTTCGCAACGGAATCCAACGGGTTTGCGACAAGTTTACGCACAGAATCGCGCAGCAACCCGAAATCGCGGAAGGCAAGCAATGCGCACGCTGCTCATAATACCGGCGTACAACGAGGCCGAAAATATCGAACGCGTAGTTGGCAACATCGTCGCCAACTACCCCAAGTACGACTACGTGGTGGTAAACGACGGATCGCGTGATGGAACCGCCGATATCTGTCGCAAAAACGGCTACCGATTTCTTGACTTGCCCATAAACCTTGGGCTTGCCGGCGCTTTCCAGGCCGGGACAAAGTACGCTGTGGCAAACGGATACGATTGCGCCATTCAGTTCGACGCCGATGGCCAGCATTTGCCCGAATATCTCGATTCACTCGTTGCCGAACTCGAACATTGCGACATTGCCATCGGGTCGCGTTTCGTTACGCAAGAAAAGCCGCGCACCCTGCGCATGTTCGGCAGCAATCTGATCGAGTTCATGATCAAGCTAACCACAGACAAGACGATCAAAGACCCGACATCGGGTTTGCGCTGCTACAACCGCAAAGCGTTGAAAATACTCTCGAGCGGACCAAACCTCGGACCCGAACCCGACACCATCGCTTGGCTCATGCGCAAACATAGCATAAGCGTGTCGGAGGTGCAGGTTGAGATGGCCGAACGTATTGCGGGCGAAAGCTACCTGAACCTGAAATCGTCAGCAGCCTACATGACGCGTATGGCGATTTCAGTACTGCTGATTCAGTTCTTCCGCTAAATGCCGCCTGCTCGCAAACCGCCCGCCCAATCGCAAGCGTTGGTCGCCGACCACCCACACCAAACAACGCTTCGCTGATTTCTCGTGATACGAAGGATAGGTTGATATGTCTCTCGCACTTAGGATTCTGCTCGTTGTAGCTGCCGTGCTCGTTGCCGCTTTCATGCTGCGCAGCGTGCGTAAATCAAAAATGCGCATCGAAGACACCATTTCATGGGCATTCCTTGCGCTGATTATCTTACTTTTGGCAGTGTTCCCGCAGATCGGCGATGCGCTGGCAAGCCTTACTGGCATTCAGTCAACTCAAAATTTCATCTTCTTGTTCTTCATCGCCATCTTGTTCCTCAAAAGCTACCACGCAAGCCGCACCGTAAGCGAGCTACAAACCAAGGTACGCGAACTTTCCGAGCAGATTGCCCTCGACCGCCTCGACCATTACGAGCGCACGCATAATAACGAGCTGTGACCAAAAGAAACTATTCGCTTAAACGAATAGTTTTATATCGGATGTGCCGTACAGAAACTATTCGCAAAGTTTCGATTTCCACCGCTAGCTTTGCCGTCGACGGCAAAAAAGCCGCAGCGAATCCAGACAATACGTCAGATGGCAATCTGCGAAAAACCTGGGTCTGCCGCACCGACAAGCGCTATCTCCTCAAAAGCGGAACCCAATACGGGCAAGAGCCATATAACGAGGCAATCGCCACAGTCCTGCACTAGCGCCTGCTTAAACCCGAAACGTTCGTCTCCTACTCTCTTGAGGAAAATGGACCATTGGCGTACAGCTGCTGTCAAAATTCCCTCACCGACGAAGAGGAGTTTGTTCCCGCAATCTACGTTGAGCAATACCTTGAAAAGCAATCGCACGAAAGCGAGTATGGGCATTATCTCTCTTGCTGCAACGAGCTCGGTGCAAAAGATGCACGAGCAGTTCTTGATCGCATGATAGTTTGCGACGACATCATTGCAAACTACGACAGGCACCATCGCAATTTCGGGATAATCAGAAACATCGAAACGCTCGAATGCAGGTCAGCTCCCATATTTGACTCGGGATCTCCTCTTTGGTGCAATGTAGCGACCAGCGAACTTGCGACTGGCGAGCGCAGTTTTGAAGGCAAACAGTTCTACGCTAGCCCCACCAAGCAGATGCTTCTTGTCGATGATTTGAGCTGGTTTGATATCTCGGCCCTAAAATGGCGTTTGGAACGTATGATTGCCATCGCTAAATGGAATTGATAGCGAAAAGGATCTTTGCAGCACTAAGGCAATACGGCATATAGAACGCTTCAGCATCGTTGTCCAATCACGATGCGCAGAACTTCGACCATATATGACGCGAACGCCTGAAGCTCGCGAAACGTATAGATCTCAACGATGCCATCGGAAGAGCACTCGCGAACATGGACGGTATAATTATCAGCGCAGATAAAGCAAAACTGATAGAATGAACGCTTGCCTTATCAAACGGCAATCTAAACGCGAGGGGATCGATAGCCGCACCTTTCGCACGATACAGAAACGCGAGCATGCAAATGGATGTCATCTTCTCGGCTGTGGCGGATGTGCTACAGCTCATCGTACAACCGTGCTATACCCTGACGGGCAACTGGTGGATATCGATCCTCCTATTTACGCTAATTTCTAAAGTCATACTGCTACCTATGTCGCTATGGGTTCAAAAGAACTCCATCGTCATGGTTAACGTCATGCCAGAAATCAACCGCATCAAAGTAAAGTATTACGGCGACCGTGAAAGCATCGGCGAGAAGCAACAAGCCGTTTTTAAAGAAAAGCACTATCACCCTTTGCTTTCTATGATTCCGCTGCTTGTACAAATCATTATCTTATTTGGCCTCGTTGACGTCATCCATTCCATTACCGATGGCGGCGCACCAGGCACAGAATTTCTTGGAATGGTGCCCGTTACCGATGGCGGCGCATCATGGGTAATGCCTGTCCTTGCAGGATTATCAGCTGTCGTCATGGGATTTGCGCAGAATCGCATCAATCCGCTGCAGCGAGAGCAATCAAGAGCAGAGAAGAACACCACTAATGGGTTGTCCATAGGTCTTTCTCTCGTCTTGGGCGTATTCGTATCCGCCGGCATGTGCTTTTACTGGATTTGCTCAAACCTATCCTCTATTGCTATCCAAGCATTAATGAATGTGTGCATAAAACCAAGTAAACACATCGATTATGCAGACCTTGAAGCAAGCCGTGCGGAAATAGAAGCGCTCGAATCTCTCGAAGCAGAGCGCAAAATGCCTTGGTGGAAACGCGATCCATTGGCAAAGCGCGAACGCGCCGACTATAAGCGATTCTTCAAGGTAGTCGGAAAACACATCGTGTTTTATTCGGAAGGGTCAGGATTTTATAAGTACTTCAAGGGTGCTATAGAATATCTACTTGCACACTCTGATGTAAACATCCATTACGTCACTAACGACCCCGATGATCGTGTTTTCGAATTATCGAAAACACAGCCACGCATCATCCCGTACTATACAGGACAAAAGAAATCCATCACGCTCATGATGAAGATGGACGCCGACGTAGTTGTTTCCACCCTTGAAGACTTGGATAACTACTACATTAAACGTTCTTATGTTCGAAAAGACATCGAGTACGTCTTCATGCTGCACCATATGACATCGATGCATCTAACGCCCTCGAAACATGCATACGATCATTACGATACCGTATTATGCGTAGGCCCTCATCAAGTCACCGAATTACGGCAAGAAGAGAAGCTATACGACCTTCCTGCCAAAAACCTAATAGAATGCGGCTATGATCTGCTCGATACTGATATTGCCGCAGTAGAACATCGCCGAGCCGAAGGCAAGATGAAGAACGAACGCCCCGTCGTCATGATTGCCCCATCGTGGCAAGAGGATAACTTGCTCGATTCGTGCATTAGCGAATTGCTCGACCAACTACTCAATCGCGGTTGGAGTATCGTCGTCCGCCCCCACCCCGAATACACAAAGCGTTATCGACCTCGGTGGGAAGCACTCATCGAGCGCTACTCGAACATCGCAGATTCCGATTTGCACTTTGAACACGATTTTTCATCGAACGAATCGGTATTCACTTCCGACGTACTCATCACCGATTGGTCTAGCGTATTCTGCGAGTTTTCATTCTCCACGCTACGTCCAAGCGTATTCATTAATACGCCCATGAAAGTAGGGAACCCCGACTGGCAAGAACTCGGCATTGAGCCAACCGATATTTCGCTACGGGACAGAGTGGGCCGCTCATTCGATCCGAAAGATCTCTCAAACCTGGGAAGCACCATTGCAGAAATGATCTCTCACCCCGATGCATGGTCGGAACGTGTTTTGCAGGTAAGAAATGAAACCATATCGGATCTTGGGCACGGTGCGGAGATGGCCGGCGAATATTTACTTGATCGTATCCTGAAAAAGCAAGATGAAAACAAAGAGGAAGGCGGCCGAAATGAATAGAGTCTGCCCACGTATCGTTTTGCATGCATACGACACGTTTGCTTCGTTAATAGTCGCTGCCACCCTTTCACTCGTATTTGCCCCCCCCGCATATGCGTATGTCGACCCCTCCGTAATGACATACGCCATCCAGGCTGTTGCAGGTGTTGCCGTAGCTCTGTCCACAGTGCTCGGCGTCGTATTTCGACGCACGCGCAAAAAACTCGCAAACGCTCTCGGCATTGATGAAAACGCCCGCAAAGAGCGTGAACCGCGCGCTCATCGGATCGATAGCCAAGGTAACATCGTCTATACTGCCGCAGACAGACAACAAACGAACAGGCCAATCCAAACTCGTCGCAACACGAATCAACAGCGGGTCGGCTACACGCCGAAAGTATCCTCGCGTCTTGCAATATCGGCTTCCGTCGTTCTCCTAATGGTATTCACATTATTCGTAGTCGCCCCTTACGAAATCCTTGCCGGCAATCAAGCAAGTTTGACATACGGGTTGGCAGACGCATGGCAAGTATTTGTGCTTCCCGCCATCGTTATGGTCGCTATCGGCACAATAGTGCTGACACTCATGCGTGGTAATCTGTTTAATCTAGTCGCCCTTGTCGTATTCGGGATAGGGCTCGCCACATATATCCAAGTAGCATTTTTAAACGGCACGCTCCCGAGCGCCGATGGCGCGACCATTGATTGGACCCAATACAAAACCGTCACCCTTGGCACGCTTATTGTATGGCTTGCCGTATGCATCGGTCCTTGGGCTGTCAGCAATCTGAACCGCAAATTAACGCAAAATGTATGTGCGCTGGTGGCGGCAGCCCTCGTACTCGTTCAGGCGGTTGGAGTCGGCAGCCTGTTCGTAAACGCATACTCTTTCGACGGAAACGGCGTCGATAGTGATTTCTACTATGCGAAAACGCCCTACAAAGTAACAACAGAAGGGCTGTACACCGTATCCGAAAAGAAAAACGTAATCGTGTTTGTATTGGACATGTACGACACAAACGACTTGACAGCAGCCTTAAACGAAAAGCCTGATTTGCTGAATGAAATGACCGGCTTCACTTGGTATCAGAATGACTTAGCCGCCATAACACCAACACGAGAGGCTATTCCGTCACTGCTAACAGCACAAAGCCCCGTTGCAGGTGAATCGTTTTTCGATTATCAAGATTCACGCTACAAAAAAGGTAACTATATTGGCGCCATCGACGATGCTGGTTATAGCGTAGGCGCATATTCCGATTCGCTACCAAGCACATTGCCGTATTTTATGAAACACTTAATAAATGCCAAAACCTCAGACGAAATGCGCGAATTAAATTCCGTTAATGTAGAAGGAACATTGAAATCGCTATGGATGTGCTCGATGTTTCGCGATTTACCCTGGGCTCTCAAACCATTTTTCTGGTTCTACACCGACGATATCAATCAGGCTATGACAAATCGCGAAAGCAGCGAGAACGCGCTCACCCCGTATACTATCGATGATGCAACATACTACCAAGAATTGATCAACATTGGACTCTCGGCAACCGACGACGGTGAAAAGGGGGCATTTCGCTTCATTCATTTAATGGGAGCCCACTACCCCTATACCCTCGATGAGAATTCGCAACTTTCCAGCGGCGTCACTCGCGTCCAACAGTCCATTGGTTCTATGAATATCGTAAGCGAATACATCCGCCAGCTTAAAGCGTTAAATCTATACGATAACGCAACCATAATAATTACAGCAGATCACGGATACTTTGCTTCCACAGAACCGTTTGCGTTGCTCGACGAAGCTGTCACACCCATAATGATGGTGAAACCCGCAGAAAACGCCGATGTGGCGTCAGCACCATTGCAAACTTCAAACCAACCGGTTTGTAACATCGACGCATTACCCACCGCCGTCGCCGACATGGGTGACGTCGATGCTCCTACTAATGGTACAAATATCCTCACGCAAGATAACGCAAATCGCACCCGTTATTTCTGCTCGCTGAGCAAAGACGCCAATCAAGTAGAGCACGGTTACGTGCAATATGAAGTGCAGGGAGACGCCAACGATATAGACAATTGGACCCCTACCGGATGGATTCTGAATTTCGATGATGATTTCACTTGGGAATACCGAGGAAACGGTTAACCCAATGAATTTGGGGGAATTAGACCATCTCGTCCACCGTAGCGACTATAAAGAAAATCCGCGCCTTTTGAAAAAGACGCGGATTTTTATGCATTGGAAATTACAGCTCTACCCCAAGCTCGCTCTTCACGACCTCGAACGCAGCGGCAATCGCCTTGTCCATGTCGTAATACTTGTATCCGCCCAAACGTCCGGCGAAAACAACCTTGCCCTCTTGCTCGGCGAGCTCGCGATACTGCTCGTAAAGCTTGGTGTTGCGTTCGTCGTTAATCGGGTAATAAGGCTCATCGCCCGGCTTCCAATCGGCGGGATACTCGCGCGTAATGACGGTCTCGGGCTGCGTGCCGAACTCGAAATGCTTGTGCTCGATAATGCGTGTCCAAGGCACCTCGCGCTCGTTATAGTTCATAACGGCAACGCCCTGATGGTCAACTTCGTCGAGAATCTCGCTCTCAAAGCGAAGGCTGCGATACTCGAGTTGCCCAAGTTTGAAATCGTAAAAAGCATCGATGGGTCCACAGTAGATGACGCGATCGGCAATATCGGGTTCGGCGGCAATCAGGTCCTTATACTCAACGCCTGTACGAACCTCGGTTCCGTCGAGCATATTCGCAACCATCTTGGTATAGCCGCCCATGGGGATGCCCTGATAACGATCGTTGAAATAATTGTTGTCATAAGTAAAGCGACACGGGAGACGTTTGATGATAGACGCTGGGAGGTCCTTGCAGTCGCGCCCCCACTGCTTTTCGGTATAACCCTTCACCAACTTCTCGAAAATGTCGCGACCAACAAGCGAAAGCGCCTGCTCTTCGAGGTTCTTCGGCTCGGTAATACCTTCAGCGTCGATTTGCCCCTGAATCTTAGCCTTTGCCTCGGCCGGCGTGACAACACCCCACATCTTGCTAAACGTATTCATGTTGAAGGGCATGTTGTAGATCTCGCCTTTGTAATTGGCGATGGGGCTGTTCACGTAATTGTTAAATTCCGCAAATTGGTTTACATAATTCCAAACGTTCTTCAGTGAGGTATGGAAGATATGGGCGCCGTACTTATGAACATTGATGCCTTCGATTTCTTCTGTATACACATTGCCAGCAATATGGTCACGCCTGTCGATGACAAGGCACTTCTTGCCAACTTTCTTCGCTTCATGGGCAAACACAGCACCGGTGAGACCAGCGCCAACGATTAGATAGTCGTATTGAGACATGTTTGAGATTCCTTTCGCGTAGATCAAACAATATGCAGTCGAAATAAATCGAAACAGTAATCGTAGACAACAATACATTACGATATTCTGCATAAGAGAAAAAGCCAACGATTCAACTTCTCGCTCGAAAAGCAGTATCAAGCCCGCTAACGAAACAGAATCAAATGCAACACTGCTTCCTTGATAAAATCGGAAGCACGGTACAACGCGCATCACCTATCGCAAACTAATCACGAAAGAAGACCATGAGACAACAAAAAAGAAATTACTGGATGGATTTGCTGAATGTCATCGCATGTTTCGCGGTGGTGGTTCTGCACTGCACAACCGTCGTTTTTCTAAATCAAGGCGACAAGACATGGACAGCATCGGTCATCTTACAGTGCCTTTGCATTTTTGCTGTTCCCGTTTTCTTCATGATAAGCGGGGCAAATTTACTTGGTTATCGACAGCGTTATGACACCAAAACTTTTTTCAAAAAGAGATTCCGCAGGGTCGTCTTCACCCTAGTTGCGGCAAGCGTCGTCGTTTATCTTGCCACGCCTGCAATGCATATTGCCCTTGGTTTCACCCCCCCCTATATGCCTAGCTTCAGTAACTTCGTCTATGGCTTTTTCCATAACGAAATTTGCAGCGTCTACTGGTTTTTCTACGCTATCCTGATTCTCTATCTGGTCACACCGATTTTTTCGTTAATCGTTGACAACAAGAGAGTCCTTGAGTATGCCTTGATGCTCTGTATTGCTTCCAGCATGGTCATTCCTCTGATCGAGCGTTATTCCCCCGATTCCACCTTTCTCGAGCTGTTTACAATTCCCTATCTTGGCTCTTGGCTCACCTATTATCTTCTTGGCTACTACCTCGTACGTCACAACAAGCTTGAACGTGTTTCTTCGTGGAAGATTTGTCTACTTGCGGCGATTACAATGCTGATGATGATCATCCTGACGTTTCGCACCAATCTCCCGCACACCGTCGCCTCCGGAGCTTTCCTAGACTACGACAGCTTCTATGCAAATGCGGGGAATCTTCTCGCGCTAATCTATGCATCAAGTCTCTTCATTTTGGCATCACGCCGCAACGATGCCGTTGAAAACTCACGCCTCTACCCCGTAATCAGAAAATTATCCGGACTCAGCCTTGGCGTATACGCGATTCACATTCTGGTTATCGATTTCCTCGACATGTTTATAGCTCATAGGCTTTTATGGGACGTTGGCATTAGACCATTCGCCGTGTTCGCCATCTCGTTACTTCTTACATTTGCCGGAAAACAGCTAATGGCTGTCTTTCGCTCATTGAAGACAAGGTAAAAAGATTGGGCGAGCATTATAATGCTCGCCCAATCAAAACTCCTTCATTTATAACCAATCTATCTCCTTCCGCGAACGGCTCTACCAAGCGATTTCAATACCTCGCGTCGTGCCGTCCCGAACGGAGCTATCGGATCGATTATTTTTCGCAAAGGACTATCTTCCGACACAGCAGGCTCATGATCATCGATAGCGGAAGATGCCGTATCACCACCATGTAGATGACTCAGCAACGCCTCGTAAAAAGGGGTCTCACGAGCGTAACTCCAATATAAATCGGAGCGATCACACGTCGAAAGGTTCCAAGGTTTTTGGAAACCCGCATAATGAACGATACGTTCATGCTTCCGCGAGTCCAAAAACGCATCGTAAACCGCTGCTGGCGCATAGGCAAAAACGTTGTTTATTCGCCCAGCGCAATCAATCATGACATTCCAGTCATAATCGAGATACACCACGCTTCCCTCGCATTGGGCATTCAGCGCATCTTGATCATTGTAGATGAACCGCTCATCGCCGGCAAAATCCAGCCACTCTTCAATAGAATGACGTTTGCGCATTGCCTTAATATTCAAAAGCAGCACACCTGCCTGGAAATATGCATAGGGATCCTTCATCCCTAACACATTTTTGGCATATTCGGTACGATCATCATTTTTCGTATTGATGTGAGCCAAGAAATCCAAATCGCGCACAGCTGCCAACAAGTTATCGCCTAGCTCTGTTTCATAAAGAGCAGAGACGTCTCCTTTTACTATCAAATCCGAATCCAAATAAAGAACCTTATCGTAAAAAGGAAGCAGCTCTTGTATCAGGAACCGATAGTAGGTCTCGACGCTGATATGCGGATTGTTCGTCGACAGCGCATAGCCTTCAACCATGCGCGAAACATTGACAAAACGAATGGAAGCGTTATCGAAAACAGAAAAGAAGTCTTTCATGCGCTGCTGATTCTCGCAAGAAATGTTGCTACTCAAAACGTAGATATCATAACGATAGTCATGCGAGGCGTTTTTAAGCATCGAATATATGGTGGTTGAAACCATAGGCACATAGTTATCATCCGCGGCAAAAGCAACAGGGACAATGGGCTTTAATTCATCACCGCTGGTCATAACGGCAGGAAGATAATTACGATCAGGATTTGTGAAATGAACACACTGCAGCTGCTTTGTTTTCCAATTAACGCCGATACGCTCATGATGGAGAAGATAAACATTGAGCAACCGCTCCGAGAGATGACCCGGCGTTCGTAGCCCTTCCTTGCTATAACGAGACATGTCGGTAGCATTTACGAATTCCTCGAGTATCGGAAAAAGCCATGCGCAGTAATCGCGGAAGATATCCCGCCTCATAATGAACATATTGCAGAAACGCGCGGTACTCCCATTTAGAAAATCAAAAACATCCTGCTCATACTCTGGATGACGCTCAACAACAATACCCATTACTTTGTCAAGATCTTCGACGTAAAGTCGGTCGGCAGCATCATAATGAGAACGCATCGTTGCGTTTTTACCCGAATATTTTCGAACGTCTTCCATAGTGGTGGTAATCACATCGCATCTCGAAACCAGCGATTCGATTGCCTCATCACGAAGATTGTACTCAGCTGCAGCGAAGTCATCTACAAAGTCATCCATGACCTCACCGTAGATATTTTCTTCGTGTTGAGTATCCGAAAAATCAAAGTAACGACGGTAGTGGCAAAATCCGATATAGTCGGAATCTACGTTCTTCCAAGCCCAATATTGAGTCGTAAGTTCGCAGTACATCGGATTCAAATCAGAAATATTCTCGCCCGCGTCATCACGAAGCGCCCATGAAAAATGATTTCGAGCTTTCGATGAGCCCACTTGGACAGGCTGAAGAATCTCGCTATCAAATAATGCGACATCTTTGTGCGTGGAAACAAAAATGCGAATCGATTGTTCGTCGAAATGCGAGCAACGTTCGCTTTCTTTCAGTTGATCGATATGAACGCGAGCCTGCTCTTTACGACTAGCATAACCGCAAATCTCCCCCTGGCTCTTCTCAGCAAGCTCGACAGCCAACTTAAACCAATCTTCAATACATGACCTATCAGATAATTTTCCGCCCATGCAAACAAGCTGCCACGCCGCATCTCGAGCGCATCGCATAATCTCAGAAGCGACAACCCCCATACCTAAAGTGTCCGCAGCGACCAATGCAGCGTCGATTTTTTCAGAATCTTCAACCCGATTGAACCAATCATTGAAAAGCAACTGCACCAATTTTATAGAGCCCATTTTCACCGATTTCGAAAAACGGCCATCAGGCAATGAACTCTCATACGAGCAAATGCTATTGGAGCATTCCCCAAACGAGCTGGCAACAGAAGAGAATTTTGCGGCATTCCAGTCCGAGGCGCCATTGAGACCTCGACCAAGATGATAGACGATACCGATGATGTTGTTACGCGTCACCTGTTTGGTAGCTAATGAAGTGATGACGAAAGATTCAAAAGAATCTTCCGCGCAATCAAGACGACGTCTCGGCATAAGGCCAAATGCCTTTTTAACCAAAGCCTTTGCATAAACACGCTGCGGGACTCGCCAATCCTGCCTAAAATCCCCGCATCCACCAAAAACAGCCTTGTTGATATCATCGCCGGTCAAATCCTCTACATCGCGATTTACAAAGGCCGCAAAATCATCGGCAGCTTTTTGAGAAACGCCGTTCTCGGGGATAACGCGAATACCGAAATGAATCATCGCAACAGGGCTCGTCTCGAGAATGTCCGCAAGGCCAGAAAGCAAGCCTTGCTCAAATTCGTCATCAGCATCAAGAAAAAGAACATAACGTCCTCGAGAAGCTTCTACGGCACTATGATGACCTAAATGCAAACCTTCATTCGCTTCTTTAAAGATGGGAATGATGCGCGCGTCTCTTTCGGCGTATTCTTTCAAGATTTTTGCAGACTCATCAGAGCTCGCATCATCAACGACCAGGATTTCGAAATCTTCGAAATCCTGGTTCAAAACGCTATCCAAACAAGCAGCTAGATATTTTTCGCAATTATAAACAGAGATGCATATTGAAAAAAACGGCATGACATTCCCTTTCGAAGCAAACTAAAAGGTCAATCTCTTTCTGTAAAACGGTCTAACGCCCTGCAAATCGGCAAGATGACGTTCTGCGGCCTCTTTCATCTCTTTATAACGACTAGACCGGCTTAATCCAACCCGTCGATCTGCAAAACGGGCTTGCTCAACAAATTTAAATAGACGATCCGACTTTTTCGGGTATTTCTTCGCGGCATATAGCGAATAAGCCTCATCTCTAACGAATCTATATAGCTCGCCGGCAACGGCATCGGGCGCCCATTTTTCCAAAGCATACGATATAGCATCATCGCGAAGCTCCAATGGGAGATTATCAGCCATTTCATTCAAGGAGTGGCTTACCAAACGGTCGCGAGCATCACTTAAGCGATCCGCCCAGTCATCCCGCTTTATCCTACCCGAGACGGCTTCAACATACTCAACAAGTGCGTTGTAAGCCAATGCATCGCTAGCGCAAAATCTCTTATATTGCAAAAAATCATAATGCGAACCGAGCGTATCCCCTCTGCCAAGATGATATTCATACCACTCAACACGGTCGATTGGGGCAGGAACAGCTCTGTATGACCCGGCTATACTATCCAAAATGAAGCAAATATAAAGATCGTCCGCCATGGCAAGGCGATTATCAGCAGAAACGTTTTTCCAAGCAGCCTTCGCGAGGGAGCGCTTTATCGCCTTATGGTGAATGTGGAAATCGAAGCCACCCTCTTCGAGAAATTGATAGCGGAGTATCTCCGAACCCTCTAAACTTCTTGGGGGGGGCGTAACAAACGAAGACATACCCGCCGCGGCGTCCTGTGCCGCCTCGCTTTCGGCAATAACCTTTGCGGGAAAATGGAGGATATCAACCGGCTGTTCTTCCAAGCAAGCCGATATGCCCGACATAGCTCGCGGCGTTAACGAGTCATCTTGATCAAGAAATAAAATGTAATCACCAGATGCAGCAAGCACGGCATCCTTGCGAGCTTGAAGAGTCCCTCCGTTTTCTTTACGACGAATAAAACGAATCCGCGGATCATCGAGAGGATATTCTGAAAAACGATTATTTTCCCAATCCGGCGAGCAATCGTCAACGATTATTATTTCGTAGTCACCGTAAGACTGATTCAATACGCTTTGAACTGTTTCAGCAATATAGCGAACCCCATTGTAATAAGGTATCAGCACGCTAAAACGAATCATTTTTTTCCTCCATTTTGCTAACGGCGCAATCAAAGGCGACTATTTTTTTCCAAGGACTCAAAATAATCCTTGAGATTGTCCTCCCAATCGCGGGGCGCGAAGCCCGCTGATTCGAGCTTGGAGAGGTCGAGCGCGGAATGCGCCGGCCTAGGCGACACGGGTCCCTTGGCGTCCGCGTAGTACTCCGCAGTCGAGACGGGCCTCACGGCGCCCGCGTTGCCGTTGCGAAGCTCGAACACCTCGGCGGCGACGTCGTACCAGGATGCGACCCTGCCCGAGCCCGTGAGGTTGTAGGTGCCGTATGCGCACGGCTCGCTCGGCTCGCGGTCGCCGTCGCGATAGCCGAGCAGCCAGAAGATCCCCTCTGCCACGTTGCGGGCGAAGGCGAGGCGGCCATGCTGGTCGTCGACAACAGTGACTTGGTTCAGCTCGTCGTCGGGGTCGGCGCAGCGGTCGGAGAGCGCCGCCATGGTGCGCACGAAGTTTTTGCCGTCTCCGACGACCCAGGAGCTCCGCACGATGTAGTGCCTGGGGCAGTTGGCCACGGCGACGTCGCCCGCGGCCTTGGTCTGCCCGTAGACGCCCAGCGGGCTGAAGGGCTCGTCCTCGGGGTGCCCCTCCCGCGTTCCGTCGAACACGTAGTCGGAGCTGACGTGCACCAGCGTTATGCCGAGCTCGGCGCACGCCTTGGACAGAAGCGCCGGGCCCCGGGCGTTGGCGGCCCAGGCGGCTACGCGGCCCTCGGGGGTCTCGGCGGCGTCCACGGCGGTGTAGGCGCCGCAGTTGATCACCGTCCCGTACAGCGTCCAGTCGATCTTGCCGTACTGGGATTCGTCGGAGAAGTCGAACCCGGCCCGGTCGGCGAAGTCGAAGAAGCCGGAAAGGCCGCGCTCCTCGGCGAGCTTTCGCACGGCGCGGCCCAGCTGGCCGTTCGCGCCGGTGACCAGCATGCGCCTGGGGGCCATGGGGATCGCGTCCTTCAGCATGGGATGGTTCCTGTCTGCATCGGACAACTCGCACTCTTCGAGCGGGATCGGCCAGTCGATGCCGAGGACGGGGTCGGCCAGGTTCACGAACGTGTAGGTCCTCTTCAGCTCGGCCGACCAGTGGGCGTCCACCAGGTAGGCGTAGGCCGTCCCGTCCTCGAGCGCCTGGAAGGCGTTGCCCACGCCCCGGGGGACGTAGACGGCCTTGGAGGGGTCGACGACGCAGGCGTAGACCTGGCCGAAGGACTTGCCGGGCCTCAGGTCCACCCACGCCCCGAAGACGCTCCCCGTGGCCACGCTCACGTACTTGTCCCAGGGCTCCGCGTGGATGCCGCGGGTCACCCCGCGCTCCGCGTTGAAGGATACGTTGTTCTGCACGAAGCGCAGGTCGGGCAGGCCCAGGGCGGTCTGCTTGGCGCGCTGCCAGTTCTCCTTGAACCAGCCGCGGGAGTCGCCGTGGACGGGAAGGTCGAACACCAGCATCCCGGGGATGTTGGTGTTCTCCGCCTCCAGGGGCTTCTCGAACTCGAAATCGGCCATCGCCATCCTCCCCCTTACCGCCCCTGGGCCCTGTAGCGGGCCTCGGTCGCGGCCTTGGCCGGCCGCCACCAGGCCTCGTTGGCGCGGTACCACTCGATGGTCGCCTTCAAGCCCTCGGCGAAGTCGTCGTGGGCGGGCTTCCATCCCAGCTCGGTGCGCAGCTTGGTGGAGTCGATGGCGTAGCGGCGGTCGTGGCCGGGGCGGTCGCGGACCCAGTCGAAGCCGTCGGGGTCCTCGCCCATCATCTCCAGGATCATGCGCAGCACCGTTATGTTGTCCCTCTCGCCGTCCGCGCCGATCAGGTAGGTCTCGCCCGCGCGGCCCTTGGTGAGGATGGTCCACACCGCCGAGGAGTGGTCCTCGGTGTGGATCCAGTCGCGCACGTTCTCGCCGGTGCCGTAGAGCTTGGGGCGCACCCCGTCGATTATGTTGGTGATCTGGCGCGGGATGAACTTCTCCACGTGCTGGTAGGGGCCGTAGTTGTTCGAGCAGTTCGATATCGTAGTGCGCAGCCCGTAGGTGCGGGTCCAGGCGCGAACCAGCATGTCGGAGGCCGCCTTGGTGGAGCTGTAGGGGCTCGAGGGCGCGTAGGGCGTCTCCTCGGTGAACCTCGCCGGGTCGTCCAGCGCCAGGTCCCCGTACACCTCGTCGGTGCTCACGTGGTGGTAGCGGACGCCGAACTTCCTCACGGCCTCCAGCAGGCGGAAGGTGCCCTCCACGTTGGTCCTGAGGAACGGCTCGGGGTCGGCGATGGAGTTGTCGTTGTGGGACTCGGCGGCGTAGTGCACGACGGCGTCGTGGCCGGGGACTATCTCGTCGAGCAGCTCCGCGTCGCAGACGTCGCCCACCACGAGCTCCACGCGGTCCTCCGGCAGCCCCGCGATGTTCTCCGGGTTGCCGGCGTAGGTGAGCTTGTCGAGCACGGTCACGTGCACCTCGGGGTGCTCCCGCACCACGTAGCGCACGAAGTTGCTCCCGATGAAGCCGCAGCCGCCCGTGACGATGATGTTGCGGGGTTGGAAGACGTCCGCCATAGCCTAGTCCTCCCTCGCCGAGATCGCGCCGGCGGCAACCGCCTTCAGGTGCCGGCCGTAGACGGACTTGCCGTAGCGCTCCGCCGCGGCCGCCAACATGGCCTTGCCGATCCACCCGTTCTCGTAGGCGATCTCCTCGGGGACCGACACGGGCAGGCCCTGGGCGCGCTCCACCGAGCGCACGAACTCGCCGGCCTCGTAGAGGCTCTCCATGGTGCCGGTGTCCAGCCACGCGTAGCCCCGTCCCAGGGTGACGACGGACAGCGTCCCGTCCTCCAGGTACATCCGGTTGAGGTCGGTGATCTCCAGCTCGCCCCGCGCGGAGGGCTCGACCTTCTTGGCCAGCTCGCACACGCGGGAGTCGTAGAAGTACAAGCCCGTCACGGCGTAAGAAGATTTGGGGTGCGCGGGCTTCTCCTCGATGGACACCGCGTTGAAGTCGGAGTCGAACTCCACCACGCCGAAGCGCTCGGGGTCGTCCACGTGGTAGCCGAACACGGTGGAGCCGCCCTCGCGCTCCGCCTTCTCCACTGCCGTGCGCAGGTGGCGGCTGAGGCCGTTTCCGTAGAAGACGTTGTCGCCCAGCACCAGCGCGCAGGGCTCCCCGGCGATGAACCGCTCTCCGATCACGAAGGCCTGCGCCAGACCGTCGGGAGAGGGCTGCTCGGCGTAGGACAGGCGCACGCCGAACTGCGAGCCGTCGCCCAGCAGGCGCTCGAAGTTGGGCAGGTCGGCGGGCGTCGAGATGATCAGGATGTCCTGGATGCCCGCCAGCATCAACGTGCTCAGCGGGTAGTAGATCATCGGCTTGTCGTAGACCGGCAGAAGCTGCTTACTCGTGACCGATGTCAGCGGGTACAGGCGCGTTCCCGAGCCCCCCGCGAGGATTATGCCTTTCAAGAAGCCTCCTAAAAAACATTTTTCTTCATGATAAAGCAAACGCCGCAGATCAATATCTGCGGCGTTTGCATCAGGCGGAAAACACATTGCTTAACACTTATACAGCTGATTGATCATGGCAAGAATCCCTTGACCATACCCCGTTCCCGGAACAGCCCATTTATCATTCAAGTCCTCTAAATGCGTCGCACTTCCACGCGTCACCAACCCAAAGCGAGGATCGACGCAAGAGTTTTTGAGCGCGGATGTAGATGCGTAAGCTTTAAGATGCTGAGCCTGAGCCCGTAAGCCCGTTCGAACATCCTTAAACGAGGCACCGTTAGCGGTCGAATTCACAGCGCCCAAACCACCGAAATTGCATTGCTGCGCCTTTACCGAACCACCAAACTGAAGCCATCCGGTTTCTTTCATCGCCTGGCAGAAAAGGACTTCGGGGCGAACACCTTCAGCCGCAGCTTCCTCTACAACAATAGAGCAAAACTGATCGATCGTCACTGCGCCCTTTGAGGCATACACAGCAGATGGGTACTGCTTTCCCGTGCTTTTGTAGTAAGACGCCATTTGCCTCGCAGAAGTTTTCGATGAGCCCATTATTGAACTAGCAGAACTAGCGTTAGAGCCTTTCACTTTAGAAGCACCCTGCGTACTGCCGGGAGCCGAAGACCCCTTCGCAACAAGCACAACTTGGTAAGCTTCCATGCGCTTGCCGTAGCCAACAGTTCCTGCCACTTCGCCGTTCTTCGCCCAACCAAGCCAACCATAATCCTGCGAATGGACACGATAGTAAACGTCATAATGATTCGCCATCTCGCCCGTCAGCTTAATCTCAATGGCTTCCATTTGTCGCGATTGACCCGTTGTGCCAGCAATCTTGCCCGAAGTCTTCCATCCCTGCCAACCTATATTCGCACAATGAGCGTTGTACGAAATGGAACCAGAATATGCCTGCGTTGGCAAATACAGAGAAACAGCTTCGACAGCACGCGACTTGCCAGTTGTTCCGGAGGTAGCCCCGTCGCGCTCATAGGATTGCCAACCTTGATTAGAAACATGACTCTGATAAGCAATCAAAGAAGCCTTGTTCGGGGAAGAAGTGGAACCAGGAGCGCTAGACCCTTTCTTCACCAGCTTGACCTGAATGGCCTCCATTCGATAACCGTAGCCCTCGGTACCAGCCATCTCACCGTTCTTCGCCCAGTCGAGCCAGCCAAAGTTCTGAGAATGAACTCTGTAATAGACGTCGTATTTATTCGCAGCGTCTCCGGTCAACTCTATCCGTACGGCTTCACTTTGGCGCGATTGCCCAGTTGTGCCAGCGAGAGAACCGTTCGTTTTCCAACCCTGCCAACCGATATTGGCGCAATGCAAATTGTATCGAATGCCCCCAGAAACCTGAGCGCTATTCAAACTGATTTTCAATGCCTCGATTGCGTTGCTTTTACCAGTAGTGCCAGCCGTATATCCGTCTTTCACGCTGCGCTGCCAGCCGACATTAGCCACATGCGCCTGATAGGAAACTAACGAAGTGTCGACAGGCGCCGTTTTTGTCTTGAAGGGGGTTGAGGTATCGCCCGGTGCTGCGGCACCCTTCTTTACAATAGCGATTTCGATAGCCTCAGCGTTGTTTCCTAAGCCGATAGTTCCTGCAGAAGCTCCGTTTTTCGCCCAACCGAGCCAGCCGATGTTTGAGGAATGCACGCGATAGTAAATATCATACTTGTTCGCCGCATCGCCAGTCAGCTTCATCTGAACAGCCTGCAAGGCAGTGCTTTTGCCAGTCGTTCCCGAAGTGGCACCGTCGCTCGCCCATCCTTGCCAAGAGCTGCCGACATAAGAACGGTAGGTGATGCCACCGGCAGAGCTCGCTGCATTTTGTAAACGAGCCTGAAACGCCTGCAAGCCCAAGCTCTTGCCTGTCGTGCCAATCACTTTCTGATCATAAACGTTGGTGAGCCAACCGATATTCGCAGAATGCCCAACAGCTTGAACCAGCGCGCTTGATTTCGCCGAAGAGTCGGACACGAGATTGTATTGGCTAGCGATACCAGCGGCGTCCCCTTCGCCGAGTTTTTTGAGAAACGAATCATCTTTAAGCTTGCTCGCATCATTGGCGTTATCAATAAAAGCATGTTCCACGATAATGCCAGGAATGCCAGCTTCACGAGATGATGCAACAACCGTGTAGTAATCCTCAAGGCTCCCGTCGGCATAGCGTGCATCGTTGGTGCAATTGCGAACCTTGGTGCCGCGGTTGCTCAAGCCGAGCCTGGTGATGCGATCGAGGATTTTATTGCCCAGTTGCTCACCTACCACATGCGTCTCGTTGTAAAGATAACTGCTATAGTTTGGAACCCAAACCTCTGCCCCAGTACCGCCGCCCGCATTGCAATGCAAGCAAACAAACACGTCGGCGCCTATCGCCACAGCGCGATCAACGCGCTGCTGAAGGCCAACGGACTCGTCTCCGTTACGCGTGAGATACGGATAAACGCCTGTATATTTTTTCAAAGCGTCATAGCATGCGGAGGCTATCTTCCAATTCAAGGTTTTCTCATTGAGCCCGTAAGCAGAAGAACCCGGATCAGATCCGCCATGACCTGGGTCAAGCGCAACTACCAAATAATCCTCGCGCGATTTGACGACATCGCCGTAAGCTTTGTCAACTCCGAGAAGCGAAGCAGCCGCCGACGATAAGGCATCGGGGCCTTCTTCGTCAGAATCGTCCTCCGAAGAATCGGCATCATAATTGGGATTGTCGAGAGCACCATCGGCAATCGCCTCCTCGTCAACCACCGACTCACCTGCGGAACCATCCGCAGAATCGATGTCAGCCATTTCGATGGCCTCTTGAACACTCGAGGCCGCAGCAAGGTTACCGTCATCAGTTACCGCATACGCCGATACGGCCGAATTGGTTGCTTTTTCCGAAGACTCAGACAGCTGCTGCGCGGTGTCGGCGCGAACAACGTCGAACAAATAATCACTATTTTGACTCTTCAAAGGAACTTCGTACTGAACGCCGTTCAGAACATAAGTCATCGACAGCAGGGCGTACGCCGAAGCGTCATCATCGCTGCCGAACGGCATGCTAAACAGAACAGCGCCGTCGACAATCGAAGAAACAGCAAAATCGACTCGCTCGTCTGAAACCATCTTCCTTAAATGCAAAATAGCCGAATCGACCTTAACCCCCTCATCGCTGAAACCTACAGCGATGTTTTCCTCGTCTCCAACGGAAACCACCGATTCATCGATGTAGACGAACTCGACCGTATCAGATGCTTCCTGCTGCGCCGAAGTCCCATTTGAAACATTCTCTTTCGAAGCTCCCTCCGGTTTAGGGGCATCTTCGCCGCCTCCAGATTGCTCAGTAGAAGCTATCTGAGAACTGCTTTTCTCCGAATGTATGACACCTTGGTCTGCATCGGAGTTGCTAGAAGAGGATGCCGACGATTCCGAGATCGCCGCATCGTCGTTCGTCTTGCTAACTAGCGAGTTCGCAGCATATGCAGGAATTCCCGAAAACGAGATAACAAGAGAAACGCTCAAGATGCAGGAAAGAATTTTCGATTTGGTTCGCATGCACAACCTTCCTTTATGAGATAGCGCTTAATTCTACATCCAAATAAGGAGGCCGCACCACAAAAGCAGCGCAGCCTCCTTATTTTTGTGTCCGATATGGCTTTAATCGGCGATTATCCTTCGAATTCGAATATTGCTTGCACCCTTCGAGAAAAGAGAGACGTATTGGCAATGTCCTCCAAAGGTAGGTTCCTCGTAAATCATTCCATTCCCAGCATACAAAACAACATGCTCGTAAAGAGACGGGTTGTAGTTAGGCCAGCCGCCGTTATACATAAGAATCAAATCTCCCGGCTTTGCATCGGCGATAGAACCGATGGCTTTCCCCGAATACATCTGATCATACGTCTCGAAACCGATATCAATACCAAGTTGCTTATACAGATACCAGGTGAAAGAGGCGCAGTCCATACCTCCATCTTTAGGATAAACACCAAGCCAAACATAAGGCACGCCGAGCAACGACTTCGCTGTGCTCAAAATCTTGTTGATGGCGGCAGAACGATTGACATTGCCCGAACCGTCATACCAGACATACGTGCCATCGCCTTGTTTCACAGCCTGATTGCTGTATACCGATTCGGTGTAGGGTCTGGTCGTTGAGCCTGGCGATTGGCTGCCCTTCGGCAGAATCTCGATTTGAATGGCTTCAGCACGATATCCAATCCGAGACGTTCCCGCGCTCGCACCGTTCTTCGTCCAACCCATCCAGCCGAAATTCTTTGAATGAACCCGGTACCAAACATCGAAATTCGAAGCCATGTTCCCGGTAAGTTTGATGCGTATGCCTTCTATCTGCTTTCCGCTAACGCCGGCTACATTATCGGCATTAACGTAATTCTGCCAACCACCGTTAGAGCTCACTGAATATTGCAACGAACCACCGATATTCGAGCCCGATAGAGAAACGACCATCTGATCGATGGGCAAGCCCTTACCCGTAGTGCCTGAAACGGCACCACTTGTGCGATTTCCCTGCCAACCGCTATTTCTGACATTCGTCTTATAAGAGTACGAAAGGATATACGACGGATGCGCCGTAGAACCTGGTGCAGCAGCGCCTTTGGATATCAGTCTTATCTGGATTGCTTCTGCCCGAAGCGAACATCCAGTAGTACCAGCGATTTCTCCATTCTTGGCCCAATCAAGCCAGCCAAAATTCTGCGACTGCACGCGATAGTAAACATCGAAATGCCCGGCGATATCACCGGAAAGCTCGATTTTCAAGGCTTCGATAGCCTGAGACCGACCCGTGGTTCCTGCGGTTGAACCATCAGAAACCCAGTCCATCCAACCGATATTGGAAACATGGGTTTGGTACTTGATAGAACCGGAGTACTTCTGATCGCCAAGAGAGATATCGATCGCTTCGAGCCGCTTCGACTTCCCAACAGTGCCAGCCGTCTGGCCTTCGGAGACAGGATTCATCCATCCGTAATCTTGGGAATGAGCCTGATAGTTCAATCCGCTGCCGCGATAAAAATTCGCCGTGCTCCCTGGAGCACCTGACCCTTTAGCAACCAAACGAATCTGCACGGCCTCTATATGCTGACCAGCACCTAAAGAACCCGAAGACGCACCGTTTGACGCCCACCCCATCCAACCAACATTGGAAACATGGGTTCGATAGTAAATATCATACTTATTTGCCAAATCGCCCGTAAGATGAAGCTTAAGCGCCTGCATAGGCAACGACTTACCCGTCGTGCCAATCGTTCCATTCGTCACCTCGGATTGCCATCCGCGATGCTCTACATACGCTTGACCAACAACGGCTCCGTTTGTTTGAGTTGAAGCATTTTTGAAATTCAACGCCTCAAGAGCCAAGGAGCGCCCCGTGGTGCCGGAAGTAGCGCCATCACTCACCGTTGATTGCCAACCGACATTTGCGACATGCCCAACATAAGAAATCATCACTTCAGAAAAAGCCGAGGATGACCCATAACCGGCAAACGACGAACCTTTTTCAACTAGCTTTATTTCAACAGCTTGTACGGACAACCCCCCCCCGACCGAGCCAGCAGCTTCGCCGTTCCTCGCCCAACCAAGCCAACCAAGATTTGCGCTATGCACACGATAGTAGACATCATAAAATTCGGCAGCCTCACCAGTTAAAGAAATCTTTATGGCTTCGATGCCAAGCGCTCGACCCGTAGTTCCAGCAATCGCATCGTTCCCCACCCAAGACTGCCAGCCGATATTCGCAACATGTGCTTGATAGGAGATACCACCCGCAACACCCGAAAGCTTGATTCTTAGAGCCTCCATGCTCAGCGAACGTCCAGTAGTCCCCGCCTGAGCGCCGTCTTTTACGCCCGATTGCCAACCGACATTCGCAACATGCGCCCGATACTCAACAGAAGCCTTTTCGGCTTTCTTGTCTTTTGCGAAGGTCTTATCTTCTTCGGTTGATTTCTGCGCTTGCGGTTCGTTCGCGGAAGTAGCGGAAGAATAAGCCGATGAAGAGCCAGAAGTCGTTCCTTTTATAGCAGCCGCAGAAGTCTTAGTGTCGCCAGAAGCGGCGCCTTTGCCTTCTGCAGCAGCAGAAGCAGATGATGAATCGGCTCCATCAGTGTTAGAGGCGACATCTTTTTTCAAGTCACTTGCTTCTTTTTGCTGGTCAGACATCTTTGATGATGCTGCAGCGTTCTCTGCACTCTCTGCAGAAGCAGCAGCCTCTTTGCTGGAAAGAGCTTCCTGCCCAGATGCCGCCGCATCATCGGCAGCGAATGCCGGATAAGTCATCGAAAGGCACAACGCCATGGCGCAAACAAACCCAAGCATGAACAAGTGTCTAATAAAACTCGCGTTCCTGAGAATATTCACCATCGTTAGACCTTTCGCCAAAAAACAGAAAAGCAAGCTTTATATTACCAATTCAGCAAACCATTAGAAGAATAAATAGAGCAAAAGTTTATCGTCAAACTCGCGCTTTAGCCATTGCGCAAGCAACCTCAATGCGGGGCTCCCATCGCCTTTCCGATAGCATGCATACGCCTGCGACATAACAGGAGGATCAATCGGCTTTACAACACGGTCTCTGTGAATCTTTACTGTGCGAGAATTCTTGAAAATCGAAGTCGGTCCAAGCGAGATGTCGCCATCATCGATGTCGGCAAGTAGATACTCCCCTTCCGAATCGACACACGTCACCGAATAACGCGCACGCGACCCGACATCGTTGAATAGCCTATCGTACGACCGCTTTCACATGTCATAGCGCGAGTCGCAACGAACACGTAAATGCGCTTTAAAAGCTGGGGATCTCACCGATTTTGGATTCATGGACGAGGAAATACAGCTTTTGGTGTCGTATGGCGCGACAATAACGAAATCGATCGTATCAGCGTCACCCCAAAGCAAAACAATATCGTCAACTTCCTCGAGCGCGCCGAGAGCAACCATTTACTGGTTTCGCAACCTCGCTATTACAGCAAACGCTTCGATATCCACGTTGGTCAAAAAAATATCTTGAAAGAGAGGTTTCCCGCGATTTCGCCCAAAAGCTTGCAAATGGTTACCCAAGCGAGCTCTTCGACGCAATTGAGCAAATGAACCTTATTTTGACCCCATCGCGCGCAATATCAAAAAGCATAGACACTCTGCAAGAAGAGCTCCACGATCGATTCGATCCCATAGGCCTGCAAGTATTCGAACAACTTGTCAATATCGCAGCAGAACGTCAGGCTATAAACAATGAATTCATCATGAATGGGAAAAGATCAATGAGACGCTTGAGCAAAAGCAAGAAACCGATTTGAAACACAAATGGCAGCGTTCAATGAAACATCATGTGTAAAAGAAGCATTTTGCATCGATGGATCAGCTGCCGCTAAAACGTATCTGTTTTAGCGGCATAAGTGGCAAATAAGCTGAATAGAAGCCTTATCTTACTTCAACCAATCAAACCTTACCCATTGCCCTCATAGAGAATGTTTTGCCTCGCGAACGGAGAAAGCAAATGGTTGGCAAACAGCCCGTTTTCAACTCTCTCTTTTCTCGACGATTGTCGGAACCGTGCCCTGTTTCCTGTTCATCGGGCAAAGCCCATGCGCCATGAGTCTTATCTCCTATGGTGAAAAGTCCTCCGGAATATCAGAAGACGCGCTCAAGAGCAGCGTGCACGACGAACGCGAAGAGATCGAAAACTCCGCATCGAACCAGAAGATGAAGCTGGCTCATCGATAGAGGCAGCACGTAGGCATCCCACTTATTACACTCTCATCATCGTTGCCGTCATTTTTGTAATGTGCGCTGCATTTTTCAACAAATACCAGCATATTGCTCGCGCGGAAACCTTGGTGCCTCAGCAGGAGCTATAGCTGTTTCGATAATGATGATCGATGGAGTTATCTTCAAGTTGATACTCGGTGCTCTGAACGATCTCATAGGAACAGATAAAATGGGGTGATCTCAGCGCTAGGAGGAGCGCTTGGCATTGCAATGGCATTTGTCGCTGGACGAATTGGAAGCACGATGCTCTTTTGCACGGGAACGGTAATCTTCGGTTCCGGTTATGCTGAACTGACCGTTATAGCACCAACACCAACCCTAGTAAAAGCTTCTTTTGGAGCCAAACACTACTCAGAGCTGTATTCTTGGGTTACTACAGGCATATTCTTAGGGACAGCCGTATACTTCATACTATTCGGCATGATTTACGACGCGACCAAATCGTACGATTGCTGTTTTTTACCTAGTAATCGCTCTCTAAATTCCCTACACCCTCAAAAAAGGCAGCCAATCTGGGAAAACAACGGATAAACAAAACGATGCCGAAATAAGGCTATCTTGCCGCAACGAAACTTAAAACTACCCCAGCAGATCCTTAACATTCTCGGGCGGATTATACGTCGGAACCGCCCGCTCCAAGGCGTCACGTGCTTCTTTATCGGTTAGCTCAAGCGATGCATCGAGATCGCTCAACTTGCTCTCAACCTCTTCGAAGCTCACTTCCTTGCCCGTCGAGATCATGATGCTTTTAAGCTTGGTCGGGAGCGTGTTCTCCTCGTTCATCAAAAGCTCTTCGTACATCTTCTCACCCGGACGCAAGCCGGTATAGACGATCTTGATATCTTGATCCACGCGCAAGCCTGAAAGCGTGATTATACTCTTCGCCAAATCAACGATCTTTACTGGATCGCCCATATCCAAAATGAAAATCTCTCCGCCCTCGGCCATGCCGCCAGCCTGGATAACCAAACGCGAAGCCTCGGGGATGGTCATGAAAAAGCGCACAATATTTGGATCGGTAACCGTAACCGGTCCGCCCTCGGCAATCTGTTTCTTGAAAATCGGGATGACGCTACCGTTTGAACCAAGCACATTGCCGAAACGCACCGCAGCAAACACAGTCTGCGGAACGTCGGGATCCTTAAGCCCCGCAGCTTTTGCAGCCTCCTGCGCCTTCCGGTTTTCCTGAGCATAATGCTGGATGATCATCTCACCCATGCGCTTGGTTGCACCCATGACGGAAGTAGGATTCACAGCCTTGTCCGTCGAGATGAAAATAAATCGCTTCACGCCAAACTCGTTAGCCAAACGCACCGTATTCAGCGTGCCGAAAACGTTGTTGCGGATAGCCTCGCGTGGGCAAACCTCCATCAATGGCACGTGCTTATGAGCGGCCGCGTGGAACACCGCATCAGGGCGATACTTGGCAAACACATCGCGCAAGCGATCCTCTTGACAAACACTACCGATTTCAACACGCACGTCGATATCGTCGTACTGGCGCATGATCTCATTCTTAAGAAGATAAGCATCGTTTTCCCACATATCGAAAATAACGATTCTCTTGGGCGCAACGGTAGCCATCTGCCGGCAAAGTTCCGAGCCGATAGAGCCCGCACCGCCCGTAACCAGCACCGTTTTTCCCGATATATAGCCACACACCATGCGCGTATTTAACACGATCTCCTCGCGACCAAGAAGGTCCGCAACGTCGACCTCACGCAATTGGATGTCGTCAATCTCATCGATAGTAAGCTCGCGAACATTAGGAAGCGTACGAAGCTGGCAATTGGTGGACGTGCAAATGCTGTAAATGCGCTTTCGCTCATCCAAAGAGGCCGATGGAATAGCGACGACGATCTGCTCGATATCAAAACGCGAAACCAGCTCAGGGATGTCCTCGCTTTTGCCAAGAACGCGGACCCCGTGGATACGCTGCTTCTGTTTAGCTGGGTCGTCGTCGACGGCGACGATAGGGTCGCCCAACATGTTCGGATCGTTCGAGATCATGCGATTGATGGCAAGGCTGCCCGTCTCGCCAGCACCGACAACAAGCGTGCGTGGACGCTCAAGCTTTGCCGGCGCCGAATATTCGCGTTTCTTAGAGCGCAGCACCCTGAAAAGCATGCGCGCGCCGCCCACAAGGATGATTTGCAAAATCAAAGCCACGCAATACACGCGAATAGGAACCCATTCGCCGATAACCCACAGGAAAACGGCGCTGACAAGAATGCCCAATCCCACCGCAACGACGATGCGCAGCATATCGTCGGTGGAGGCATATTCCCAAAGATTGTTGTAGAGCCTGAAAGCCATATAGGTAAGCAGATTGATAACAACCGCTATACCCAAAATGAAATAAATCTCGTGCGTTGCAAACAGAAACTTATCCTGAAGCGTTAAAACAGACCCCAGCCAATAAGCCGAAAAAGTGGCGATTACGTCCCAAACAACAAGAAAAGCCGTTCGCTTGGTAAAGCGTACTTCCATATCTAAGACCTCGCGTAAAACCGCGCAAAGCGAATGAACACAAGCTTTGCAGAGCAAACCGAGCGAAACCACGCTCGGATTCTCCCTCTTGAATTGACAGCCAAATAGCCTTTATTGCAACAATTGATTGTAATCCAATAAAACAAGTAAAGAAGAAAGCATCGTCTCCCCCACAAAAAGACCCGCCGGGGGGAAGGGGCGGGAAGGAAAGAGAAAGGGGGCCGCAGGACTTGTCCTGCGGCC
>CAKTUD010000008.1 GCA_934617425.1 uncultured Eggerthellaceae bacterium
GGCCCGCCGCCGCTTCGCTGTCGCTTGCGGCAAGGAGATAAATTACTCTCCCCATCCCCTCCCGTCAAGCGACGGGAGGGGATGCACACGATTCCTACACAAACGGGGGGCTGGGGGTGCAGACCACGTCGCGCCCCTAGAGAACGTCGCTAGGGATTGCATCTTTTGCAGGGGACGTAACCTTGGGCAACGACATCGGAACGCGTCGACTCTACCTCTTGGCAATTGGCTGCGCTTATCTGAGCTACGGATTTGCAACTAGGCAGATGGAACTTTCGGGTATTGGTATTAAGAATATAGGCCCTAACTTGTTCAGAAGCAGCCGAAACGGAAGATTCGGACGTTAAATTTGCGCCGGAGGAGGACTCCGTCCCGCTCTCTACGGAAGATTGCGAAACCTCTTGCGAGCTTCCATCCGCGTAGTTTATGGAAATGCCAGGTTGGACGTTGTAGGCCCAAACGCAGAATTGCAGGCCCGCACCGTCGTCTTCGACAGAATGCGCTTCCATAAGCACGCCGCGTGCCACAAGTTCATCGCCGACGAAAACCGGGGTCACGCGATACAGAACATGATTGCCCGACGATTTAACGTAAGCAGCAACGATGTCCTCATACTTAAGCATGCCCTCGACGTTGAGAAAACGCGTACCGGTGATGAGGTTATCGAAGTTAGCGTTTTCGTTAGTAAGTTGCCAACCGATGAGATGGCAACGATTGTAAAGATACCTATCAGCAATAGAATCGTATGTCACCAAATACCAACCGGTAGGTTTTATCTGGCCGATGCTGCCGCGCTTCTCCCCTTCCGCAGGCATGGTCTCTTTGCCGACAGAAGCAGATGCCGCAGTACAACGTCCGAGGTCATCGAGCTTTCCATAGTTTTCGTAACCCGGATTTTCCTTTGCGTATTGGATGTCGCCAGCGCTGAAATATGGCACATTGCCATTGACTTGCACCGAAGCGTCGCCGCTAAAAGCAGGGATTTGGGAGTAGTCGAAATCGGCAGACGATAAAGAAGGCGCCTCTACGACCTCAAGCGGCTTCTGCTCTTCACTTTGCCGCGCGCTGACGCCAGAAACCTGCCCTGTAAAAGATTGCGATGACTCAACAAGGGGGTCGCTTCGCTCCGCACCGCCGTAGAAAGCGCCGACAAGGCATAAACCGACGAAAGCGCAGAGAAGCTTCGCTGGTATCTTGCGCAACGCGGGAAGCGGTTTCGCCGGAGATTTGCCAAGCACCGACGAGCGCGTTTTTTTCGGAGACGACGACTTCGTACTGCCAGAAAATGCCACCTTCTTGCACCGGCCGCGGCGAATAAAGACCATGCTAGTTGCCCGCTACTCGTCAGCCGGCCAGGACACGCCGGTTTTTCTCCAGTTTGAGATATCCGCGATGTCGCCCGTTATCTCGTATTCGTCTATGGAGACGTCGTGAACGCCGTTGCTGGCAGTCATGTAGAAATAACGAGGCGTCGACCGATCGGGAGAATCCGCTGCATCGAACAGGGTCTCGCCATAAGCGTGGTTGTCAGCACCCGTTGCAGCAATGATCGTCGACAAGATCTGCCCAGCGGAAACCGGAGCGTCGGATACCTTCAAAGCTGAAGCGGGGCTAGAACCGTCAGCAATGCCCAAAGCCTCTCCCGCGGAAAATGAGTTGGCGGCGCCGGAATCCGAGGAGGCAGCATCATTGGCAGCAAAGCCAGCGGCGTTGCGAGCGGGCTTCACAAGGAGAATCGGCGACTTGGGAGTTTCGAGATCGCTCATCTGGCTCCACCACGTACCATGGTCAGACGTTATGACGATTGTCGTGTCATCATATACGCCAAGCTCTTTAAGATTCTCGATATAGGACGAAACGATTCGCATCGAGCCTATCGCTTGATCGAGCGCGCTCGAGTTTCCAACGCCTACATCGTTTCCTTCGCGGTCGAGAGAAAACGGATCGTGCGCCCCGAGGATATGAATATAACGATATGAAGCAGCTTCGTCGTTCAGCGAAAGCCCGTCACTTTTGAGCTTCGCATGCAAGGCGCCATCATTCATAAGGTATGGAGTGAGCGCGGGATCGTTTTGATTTTGGTCGAGCATGCGATTGTTGATGTCGTCGGTATAGAACCAAAACGCCGGCTTTGCCAACCACGGCATATCGCGATAAAGCGCGCACTGCATAAGCGCCATCGCGGTTGAAGGGATGCTCAAAGCATCGTTGTTGAAGGGCCCGATGTTTTCTGTATAGCGATAGATCTGCTGATCTGCCTCTTGCGCACTAAGGTATTGCTCGCCGAGGGTATCGCTATAAATACCCACCTTGCAACCGGCCGCATCGATGTCAGCCAAATAGGAGCTGCGCTCGTAGCGAGATTTCAAGAACGTCGAAAACGACTCGCCCTCACGCGGAAGCTGACCCGTTAGCAAGAACACGTTGCCGTAGCGCGTGGGAATCATCGAACCCGCGGAATTCTTGAACCAGGTGAAATCATCGAAGCCATCGAATATCGTCGGTTCTTCGGCAAAGGCGTCCTCTAGCACCGATGTATCGTAGTCGTCGAGCACGAACTCGACGATGTTCTTGTTTGCCGAGACGTCGAAAAGACCTTTTTGCGAGACCATCACGCCGACGCCGCCCGTTTGCGATTGCGCATCGGAGACGAAAAGACTCGCAACGCCCACACCCTGAACAAGCACGAAGACAATCGAAGCAACGCTTGCCACCACCCGAGTACGATGCGGAGCTTTCCGAGCCGCGACGACCGAACCAGCGACAAGGAGAATCCAAACAATAGTCGACACCGCGGTTATCGCACCATAAGAAGACCAATCGACCGCGCCGCCGTCCGCCTGAGGAAGCCCGCCGTTCAGGAAAAGCGCCTGGGCATAGCAGCAAAGACCCAATGCGAATACGACAATCGCGGCAACATCGAACGCCTTGCCGCGAAAAAGCATGAGCAACGCCGCAACAACCACGGCAACCACGATACCCACGCACGCCATAATGGCCCAGATGTTCTGCAGGCGAACGACCAAGCTACCGGCGCTACCCGAGACAAGCTCATAGGGCGCAACGACGCATAAGGTGAAAGCTACAAAGAGGCTGACCAGAAAAGCCACGACAAATCGGCTTTTGTTCGTCTCTCCGAAAGAGAATGCGAGCGTTTTGCCGGAAGCGCCGTCTTCGCATAGGCAATCGATGTCGGACAAGACGGGCTTACCGCCAGCGTCCAATCGATGATAGCGAGGTTCGCGCTCCTTACGTGCTTCTCCATCGATACCGAGCACCCGAAAGAGCTTTTTGCGCGTGCGGCGAAAAGCCACGCCAGCAACCGTAGAAAGAGCGACGGCGACGCCCGCAACAGCTTGGATGGCATACGTCATCACCGAAGGATCGACATACGCCAACGCTTGAGATGAAAACCCGCAAGTAAGGATCGCAGCGCAAACGAGCGCGGCAAAAAAGTCATAGGCGGCAAGAGCCGCCCTGCGCACACTGAAAGGCATCATCGATTCCCCTCGCTCATGCGTTTGGCATCGTGTTTCTCCTGCGCCGCCATGACAAGGCCGAGCAGATATTCGCCTGCGGTGCGTTTGGCGTTTCCTATGTTGAAGATGGTTTCGGCACGAACGGCGGCGATGCGTTCTGACCACGCATCGGGATGAGCAACCATCTCGGCCACGGCATCGCCTAGACCCGAAAGGTCATCGGGGTTAAACGAACGCCCTACCTTGTTGCGCAGCGAGATATCAGTAGGTTCGAGACCGAGTTCTTGCCAATCGGGGTTGCCCACTTTCATGGGAGTGTCGACGAAAACGCTTGGACGCAAGGTAGAGAACGAGAACTCGCAGAAAACGCTTGACCAGTCGGTGATCAGCACGTCGGACGAAAAAACCGATTCGTTCGACGAGAAATCACGCTCGAAATAAAGATCATCCTCGGAGATATGCGAATAGCGTTCGATGAGCGCGTCCCAACGCGGACGATAACGTTTGGTGTACTCGGGATGAGGACGCACAATGACGCGCCAACCACGACCGAGCAGCTGCTCAAGAAGAGCATCCGCGCACATGTCGAGGATATTATCCTCTTGCCAAGAAGGCGCCACGAGAATAGTCGGCCGCGCGTGCGGCGCATCGGCAACCCTGCGGGCTTTCGCCGCGACTATGTCGTCGTCGAGCAGATCGTAACCGCATTCCACCAGATCTTTTGCGGGAAGCTCGTAAAGCTCTTCCTCGCGACGGAGTTCGGCTACCTGATGGGGCCCTGCGCAAAGTACCGCGTCGTAATGATCGTAGGCATGCTTTGATGGCGTGAGGTGCATAGACGTCATGTGATGTACCATGAATACGTATGCGATATCCTTGCGCACGTAAGAGCGTTTGATGTAGTAGTTCTCCAAATCTTCGAGCGTGGTTACCACGACATCGGCATCCATCTTCATCATGAGGGTGATTGCGCGCTTTTGCCCGATATAGTACGGGCGGATGCGCGGCTGCGATTCGGCGACCTCGAAGATCTGGTCGTTGGGGTCGTTGGTTACGTAATTGATGATGCCATCGGAATTCTCAAGCAGATATTCGATCGCACCCTTGAAATACTTGTAGAAGCCCGACCCTTCCGAATAGAAGACGATGTGCTTTCCCGCCACCTTGAAGAAACGCTTGTAGTCGGCACGTTCGCGCTTGATGAGGGGGTCGCGTTTCCACCAATGGTCTTTGCGGCCGGCTTCGAGCGCCTCGAGAGCGCAGACCTCGGCGCGGCTTTCCGCCAAATCGTCGTAGTCGATATGCTTTGCGGGCGGCATCATCACGTTCATAAGCATCTGAACCAAGATGGAAAGCAGGTTGGAGCAAATCCAGTAGAAACACATACCCGCCGACACGAATACGCCCAAAACAAGGGAAAGGCCGATGGAGAGGCCGTTGGTGGTGTTCTTCTCGACGCGCGACTGCTCTTTCTGCAACGGGTTGATGCGATTTTGCGCGCATCCCATAGCCACCGCGGAAAGCCCGGCGAGAAGGGGCATCACCCACGAAGCACCGCCGTTTACGGTAGGTACCATGCCAAGGAATTCCGTACCGGGCGCGCCGCCGTCGGTTATGGAGTGAATGACGTCGACCAGGCCGAACAATATGATGATCTGCACCAGAAGCGGCACCATGGAAAGCAGCGGATGGTAACCCTTCTCTTTGTACATGGCGTTTTGCTTTTCGCCTATCGCCTCGCGGTCACCGTAATATTTCACCTTGATGCGGTTGAGCGCCGGCATGAGATTAACCATGACGATCGAGTTTTTCTGCACCCAAAGGGACATGGGCAAAAGGATGACCTTGGAAATGAGCGTGAATAGAAAGATGGATATCCACCAATTGCCGGTCAACGCGTAGCAAGGCTGCACGATAAGCTGCAGCACATCGGCAACGGCGGAAAAAACAGCATCCATAAAAACTCGCAATCGAAATCGCTTGACTAATTTGCACGTGACGACAAGCACGTCATCGATAAGATAGCGCCGCTTTCATGCGGCAATCGCTAATTGTAGCAGGAGCACGATAAAATAGCGGTTTGACAGCAGCAAGGTTTCCTTAAGCAAGCGAGGTTGCACGATGTCCCAGGTAGATACACCGATTATCCCTCCTTATGCCCAGATTTCCTTGGACGTTTTGGAAAACGCCGGAGCAGAAGCATGGCTTGTGGGCGGATTCGTGCGCGATTCTATCCTAAACCGCGACATCTACGACGTGGACATCGCCTGCAGCGCCCCTTGGACCGAAGCCAAACGCGCCTTCGAAGCAGCAGGAATACGCGTGCACGAAACCGGCGTGAAGCACGGCACCATAACCGCAATCATCGACGATCATCCTATCGAGGTCACGACGTTTCGACGCGAGGGGGAATACTCTGACGGACGCCACCCCGATAGCGTTGAAGCAGCATCGAGCATCGAAGAGGATCTGGCACGACGCGACTTCACCATCAACGCCATCGCCTACCACCCGATTCGCGGATTTCGCGACCCCTACAACGGGCGCGCCGACATCGAGGCGGGCGTCATTCGCACCGTCGGGAGCCCGATCGAGCGGTTCCGGGAGGATCATCTCCGTATTCTCAGAGCTTGCAGATTCTGCTCTGAACTGGGTTTTTCCATAGAAGCCGAGACCTATCTGAGCATGACGCACGCGAAGACCTTCATGCTGACACTTCCCGTCGAACGCGTGGCACAAGAGTTCACGCGATTTTTGCTAGGCGACCACGTTCGCGATGCCCTCATGCAGACCGTCGACGTGCTTTCCGGTGTGCTGCCAGAGCTTATTGCCATGAAAGGGTTTGAACAGCATTCGCGCTATCACAAATACGATGTGCTCGAACATACCGCTTGGGTTGTCCAGCGCGCCGAGCGCACTCCGCTCACTCGCTGGGCGGCGCTGCTGCACGACATCGGCAAACCCGGCGCATATTTCGAACGCGACGGCGTCGGGCACTTTTTCGGGCACGCGAATGTGAGCGTAGTTATCGCCCGCGGGATCCTCGATAGACTGAAATTTCCCACCAAATTGAAAAACGATATCCTCACGCTGGTGAAGCTTCATGACGAAATGATAGGCCCCACCCCCAAGCTAGTGAAACGAACCTTGCGGCGCTTTGGTGGAGACGTTGATTTGTTTCGCGCTCTTTGCGACTTGAAACGCGCAGATGCTCTTTCGCATGCATCGTGCTGCACGGGACGCGCCGAGCTGGCGGAAGAACTGCTTGACGTGCTCGACAAGATCTTGGCCGAAAACCAAGCGTTTAGCTTGGCGCAGCTCGCTGTAACCGGCAGCGACGCAATCGCCTGCGGCGTGGAACAGGGACCTAAGGTTGGCGACGCGCTGGAGAAGCTGCTTGATGCCGTTATCGACGAGAAAGTCCCAAACGAGCGCACGGCACTGCTTGCCTTCGTTGGAAAGCTCAACGAGAACGCATGCTAGCCGCTAGCCCGAAAAGCGCACCGAACCAGGAGTTTTCGCCAACTCGAAAACGCACACCGGTCTAAAGGCGAGCGACGTGAAAACATGCCCTCGCCAAAGCACTATTTCTCGGCACCAAAACGCTCGGCATAGGGTCCGAGTTCGAGGATATCGGGGAAATGGTCGTCGCGCTGGTCGGCCGCGATAGGCGTTTCCCAATCGCCGTAAAGTGCACTTAGATGCTTTTCGGCTTTATTTGCTATGCGGATATTCGTATTTTCGAAAGGTACCCAACGGGCGGGTTCGAAATCAGCACGATCGTAGATATCCCAAGTCGGAACGGTATCGCCCACGAAGCCCCACCGACGCGTCTGTTCACCCGCGTGCGACGTGCAGACCTTGAGAGCCTTTTCGTTGAAATCGACGTTTCGCAATCCCGGGAGCTTCAATAGACCGCGCATCGCTTTGGTACCTATTCGCAAAACCTTGCTTTTGAATCCAGAATCCTTGATGAAAGGGCTCTCAACGAGAGACGCAATTGCGAGCTTGTTGTAAAACCACCCTCTATTGACCTGCTTTTTAAAAACAGCTTCGTCGTCGGAAAGCGCATCAAGCGGAAACAGGTCGAGGAAAATACATGAATCGAAATCCATGCTGGCAAGCGCCGAGTCGCAACATTTGGTGCCGCGCAGCATCATCCGCGTGGTAAGCATGGGGTATTTGGGATTTATCTCAGCATTGATTATCTCGTATTTCTCGGAATAATCGCGCTGCACGACGGAAATGAGCCGGTTGAGATCTTCGCGCGGCATGCATATGTCGAGGTCCTCATCCCAAGGGATAAATCCCCCTTCGCGCAATGCGCCGATAGCGGTGCCGAAGCTTGCATACCAACGCATCTCCTCGTGCGCGCAAATAGATGCGAAGTCGTCGAGCATCATGAGCAATGCCTTGTGCAAGGGTTCGAGCACCTGATATTTGGAATCGATGTCCTGAGTTTTCATAATGGTTTGCAGTGTAGCGCAAAGCCGTGGAATACGAAACGCAAAATGCCTTTCGCGAGGACATGTGCTTTGGCAGGCCTCAGGCCCGCGCGATGAAAACCGTGAAACGTACGAGCTGGACAGAAAAGCCGTTTTCTGTCACAAAGTCCACCTTGTTTTCGAGTCTCCCGATTCGCAGCGATTTTCCAAGCTGGCGATTTCCAAAGCAAGCGCACGATAACGTGCCTTTAGGCCAAACGATCAGTCCGTTTTGCGTCAAAACCCCACCTTTTTGCCCAGCTCGACAACGTAGACAGCACGCGAAAAGAAATTCTGGGATACGGGAGAAAGATTTTCATATGAGCAAAAAGAAAGGCTAGAGAAATTCTCTAGCCTGTAAGTTTTTGGTAGCCCGGACGGGATTCGAACCCGTGACCTCCGCCTTGAGAGGGCGGCGTCCTAAACCGCTAGACGACCGGGCCATTCGGCGTTGGTAGTATATCATGCTGAAATCTCATGTCAACAAGAAATTTCAAATGGCTGGGGTGGAAGGAGTCGAACCCTCACATACGGCACCAGAAACCGCTGTCCTGCCATTAGACGACACCCCAGTACTACCAGCTCTTGACGTTTTAACCAAAGCGCCAAGCGCGAGTTAACATATTACGCAGGTACACACCTTGAGTCAAGCCCTAGTTGTGAATCTTTCTTGAACGCAGTCTACGACTCTCGCTCCATCGCATTCACGCCATCACCGAAATCGAGAATAACCGCAGGTGAAGCAGCTCGTTCGTCCTCTGGAGGCAACTGCATATAATCGCCGTAGAGCGCTCGCAGAAAGGCATCCGCATCATGCGGGGCGGGAAATTCGCGACCGTCGAAGCTCATCTTATTCGTTGGGAAAAGATCCTGAGTAGCATGCACGCCATCGGAAGGGTAGAAAATGTTGATCCACCCTCCCGCGCCATCGCCCATATCGACAACTTTCCAAAAATGACGCTCGATGCTCTTGGGGTTGAAGCACGCACGCACCAAACCATGAGCGAGCACACACGCCGCTTCGACCAGGGGGCGACAAGGCACGTTAACTCTGATCTTCGGGTGCCCTGTGTAGTAAAGATAGCTCATACGCTGCCAAAACTGCACGTGACTCATTTGTTTGCGCGCGCGATCCTTATCGGAATCGAGCTGCAAATAGGCGAAAACATCGATGAAGATTCCTTCTTCGAAATCGGCCTCACGCATGCTCTCGCCGATGAAACGCGTTCCCTTTTTGTAGACCTTTACCCAAAGCGGGGGGTAATTGGGGGTGTCGGAATGAGTATAGATACCGTATTCCGCGGGCAAAAGACGCGAAGCCTCGGAAACGAAACGCTGATAGTCGGCAAGCTTCATACCGATATCGATGTCGTCGTCCCAAGGAATGAAACCCCCGTGGCGCACCGCCCCCAAGCACGTGCCCGAATCCATGAACCACGAATCGATGCCGAGGCTGTCGCATACCGCCGCGCATGCCGACAAAATGTCGGTCTGCACGCGTTGGAGCTCGGATAGCGCGCTTGCAGGATATCGTTTGGGATTGTTTGTTGCCATAATGCCCCCGCAACTCGATGATTTCACGGCCAGTATATAATACGCCCCATGCTACGAGAAACCGCCTCACAGAAACGCATCGTCATTTGGAACGCCTTGGGCAGCGGCGTTTATGCGCTGTCCTCGTTTTTGCTGCTCATCATCGTCACACGCGTTTGCGGCGATGTTGAAGCGGGCGTTTTCTCCATCGGATACGCCATAGCACAGCTGATGCTGACCATAGGCGTTTTCGAATCGAACACGTTCTTCGCGACCGATGCCGAAGGGCAGTTCTCCTACGAGCAATTTCTGGCTTTCAAGCTGCTTACCTGCGCAGGAATGGTTATTGCAAGCATCTTTTACACGGCGAGTTTCGGCTACGACGCACATAAAGCGGCGGTTGCCTACGCGTTATGTGCGTTTCGCCTGGTAGAAGCACTCTCGAACTACTGGTATGCCTCTTTCCAAAAGCTCGAACGTTTGGACCTAGCAGGATTTTCAACCGTTTGGCGCTCTGTCATCTCAATCGCTTTGTTTGCCATCGTACTCGTCGCCTCAAACGATGTGGTGCTGGCTTTGGTGGTGGCGACGCTGGCGGAGATTGCCTGGGAGATTCTTTACGACGTCCCCCGCATGAACAAGATCGTCCACATAAAGCGCCCCGATTTCTCGCCTAAACCGCTAATAGCGCTGTTTCTTGCATGTTTGCCACTGTTCATAAGCTCGTTTTTGGCCGCCTACCTTTCGAATGTCTGCAAATACGCAATCGATGCGGTGGGCACCGAGCAAATGCAGACTATCTTCAATATCTTGTTCATGCCGTCGTTCGTGATCAATCTGTTCATGATCTTCTTCATTCGGCCAAGCCTCACCAAGCTGGCTCTTTTATGGATTCATCACGACGTGAAGCCGTTTTTGAACATTCTGGCAAAATTGCTGATGCTCGTTGTCGGCATAACGGCTGCAGTCTGCCTTGCATGCGCGCTCGTCGGCATCCCCATTTTGGAGCTTCTTTACGGGATTTCGCTTGAGGGGTACAAAGCGCCTTTGATAGTAATCATGGTCGGCGGGGGCCTGATTTCCGCCGCCAATGTGTTTTACAACGGAATGGTTGTCATACGAGCCCAAAACGGCGTGGTCGTCGGCTATGCGCTAGCCATCGTCATCGCCACATTCGCTGCAAAACCGTTGATAATCTCCCAGGGAATAATGGGGGCTGCTTGGGCATACGTCGTGGCGACGCTCGCTGTCGCCGTATGTTTCGCCGCGATTTTCATCTTAGCGCTGATCGTCAAGATGAAAAACTGGGAATAACGTCTGGATCGATGGTGTCGATGGTGTCGATGGTGTCGATGGTGTCGACGCGCTCAACGCCTCGTCGAAGGCCTGATTTCGTTGTTCCACATATGGTCGACCGGCCCCGATCCCTTGCCTAGATCGAGATTTGCCGCCAATGCGCCCGTTAGATAAGCCTTGGCGCTCTGTATGGCATCGGGAAGCGCCATTCCTTCGGCCAACCCGCACGCTATCGCAGAAGACAGCGTGCAACCCGTGCCGTGTGTATTCGCAGTATCCACACGCGGCGACCTGAACCACGAAACGTTGCCATCCGCATCCGCCAAAACATCATTGGCGTCGCTTTTCCCGTGCCCACCTTTCACCATAACAGCTTTCGCGCGCACGGCAGGTGCCGCCACAGCAGAAACACCGGGAACGGCGACGCCCGCAAGAAAGCGCGCCGCACGCTCCTGATCGGCTTCATCCTGGATAGCGAACCCCGCAAGGACCTCAGCCTCGGGAATGTTGGGCGTTATCACATCGGCTAGGGGAATGAGTTCTTTGCGCAGGGCATCGAGGGCCTCGCTGCTTGCGAGCGAGGAGCCGCTGGTGGCGACCATGACAGGATCGACGACGATATTTCGCGCACCATTGCGGACAAGGGCATCGGCGATCGCGTGAACGATACCTGCACTCGACACCATGCCGACTTTGACCGCATCGGGGCGGATATCCTGAAACACCACGTCGATCTGCTGCGCGACAAACGCCGGATCGGCATCGAAAACGCCGAAAACCCCCGTGGTGTTCTGTGCAGTAAGCGATGTTATGGCGGTCTGCGCGAACAGATGATATGCGGTTATGGTCTTGATATCGGCCTGAATGCCCGCGCCTCCACTCGAATCTGACCCCGCGATGCTCAAAACCGATTTTCGGGTCTTCCCCGCTGTGCTCTCCATTTCATTCTTCCTATCCAAGCACCGAATCAACGGCTTTAGCAAGCTCCCTGGTAGCCGAAACGATATCGTCTGCGGCAAAGATAGCCGAAACCACCGCAGCACCGTCGAAGCCCGTTCCCGCGAACTCCCCAACGTTTTCCGCCTTGATGCCGCCGATGATCACGACGGGGATATCCACTGCTGCGCATATGGTCGCAAGCGTCTCTTTGCTCACCAGATGGGCATCGGTTTTCGTAACCGTGCCGAACATTGCACCAACACCCAAATAGTCGGCGCCATCAGCCTGAGCCTTGAGAGCCTGTTCGAGCGTTTGCACCGAAACGCCCACGATCGCGTCTTCGCCCAACATGGCGCGCGCCGAGGCGCACGCCATGTCTTCCTGCCCGACATGAACGCCGTCGGCACCTGCTTCACTCGCAGCCGCAACATCGTCGTCTATAACGAACGGCACGCCCTTAAGCCTGCAGATAGGCGCTATACGCTTGGCAAGCGCCACTATATCCTCGTGCGACATGTTCTTCTCGCGCAGCTGAACGAACGTGGCGCCGCCCTCGATCGCCTGCGCCACGCAGTCTTCAAGCGCACGGCTGCGAAGCCATGCGCTATCGGTCACGGCATACACGCGCATAGCCGACCTGATGGCTCTAGGAGACCACGGTCCGCGTCGCTGCAGTGTCGACGCTGACATTAGAACACGTCCTGCACCAGCGCGCCGTCTTCAAGCGTCGCGGAATCCATGTTGTATAGAGCATCGAGCAGATACGTGCGGAACGTGCCGTTGCCATCGACTTCGGTCATGCGGTCAGCGGCGATCTGGCCGGCGAGGCCTTCGCCTGCGATAGCGGCAACCACGCCGGCAAGCATGTTCTGCTTGTTGGCAACCGCATAAGCCGCCACGATGCAGGAAAGCATGCAACCGGCACCAGTGATCTTGCCCATGATGGGGCTGCCGTTGCGAATGGCAACAGCGCGATCGGCATCGGCGACGATATCGATCGCACCGGTAATGGCAACGATGGCACCCGCCTTTGCAGCAAGCGCCTTGGCGAAGGCGGCGGACTCTTTGAGGTTCGCATCCGTCACGACATCGTCGGGATTGACGTCGACGCCGCGCGTTGCAACGGCAGAACCTGCAAGCGCCTTTACCTCGGACATGTTGCCGCGGATAACGGAAATACCGTAAGAATCGAGAAGCGCGCTCGCACTCTGCGTGCGCAAGGCGGAGGCCCCGGCGCCAACCGGATCGAGAACGATAGGATGCCCAAGCTCGGTTGCGCGAGCACCCGCAATATTCATGCCGGTAAGAGTTTGCTTGTTGAGCGTGCCGATGTTGAGCACCAAGCCACCGCAGATGGTGGTGATGTCGACGACGTCATCGGGCTCGTCGCTCATGATGGGGCTCGCACCGCAGGCAAGAAGCGCGTTTGCGCAATCGTTGACGGTGACGTAATTGGTGATGCAATGCACGAGCGGGGTGTTCGCACGCACGTTTTCGAGCGCGACGGTCAATTCTTTGATATCCATGATTCTCCTGATCAGTTGAACGAGAAAATGGCTGGTAAAACGTTATTGGGCGTTGATCTTCACTTCGAGGCCATCGAGGGCGCGATTCATCGTGCGCACGGCGCACATCTCGCCGCACATGGTGCAGGTACCCTCTTCGGTCGGAGGAGCGCTTTCAAAATATTCGCGCGGTTTGACAGGGTCGATCGACACCTCGAACATCGCCTCCCAGTCCATGGCACGACGAGCTTCGGCCATTTGATTGTCGAGCTCACGCGCGCCGGGAACACCCTTGGCTATATCGGCCGCATGTGCGGCGATGCGCGATGCGATGACGCCTTCGCGCACGTCGTCGGCATCGGGAAGGCGCAAATGCTCGGCAGGCGTGACATAGCAAAGGAAGTCGGCGCCGTGCGAAGCGGCGATAGCTCCGCCGATTGCGCTGGTGATATGGTCGTAACCTGGGGCGATGTCGGTAACCAAAGGACCAAGGACATAAAACGGAGCGTTGTGGCACAAACGCTTTTCCATCTTCATGTTGGCGACGATCTCATCGATCGCCATATGGCCCGGACCCTCGATCATCACCTGCACGCCCGCATCCCACGCACGCTGGGCAAGCTTGCCGAGCTCGATCAGCTCGGCTATCTGGCTTGCGTCGCTCGCGTCGTCGATGCACCCGGGACGCATGGCGTCGCCTATGCTTATGGTGACGTCGTGCTCATGCAGAATGTCAAGCAGTTCGTCGTAGTGCTCGTAAAACGGATTCTCGTTGCCTGTCATCTCCATCCAAGCGTAAATCAACGATCCACCGCGGCTCACAATGTTCATGCGGCGATTGGTTGCCTTAAACGATTCGATGGTACGGCGATTCAGACCCGCATGGATGGTGACGAAATCGACACCGTCTTCGGCATGAGCGCGCACGACGCGCATAAAATCGTCGACCGTGATATCGGCCAGATCCTTTTCGAGATAGCCTATGGCGTCGTACATGGGGACGGTGCCTATCATCGCAGGGGACTTGTCAACAAGACCCTTGCGGAACGAATGCGTCTTTCCGCAATTGGAAAGGTCCATGATCGCATGCGCGCCATAACGAAGCGCGATGTCGACTTTCTCCCATTCCATAGGCGCATCGGCGATGTCACCTGAAATCCCTAGATTGACATTGATCTTCGTGGAAAGCCCCTCGCCCACGCCCTCCGCAGAAAGCGCCGTGTGGTGGATATTCGCCGGAATGGCGATGCGCCCTGCGGCCACGCCTTCACGGATGAATTCGGGCGTGCGATGCTCTTTGGCTGCAACGACTTCCATTTGCGGGGTTATTTCGCCGCGACGCGCGGCGTCAAGCTGCGTCATGAGTCTCCCTTCGTTGGCATTACCCATATCAGGTTCCTAGGGTCGAGACGTTACGCGCCTCCTCTCAGCCCGCCTGCGTATAAGCACGGGCTCCCCTGTATGTAAAACGATTATAGCGTCTGCATCGATTGCAAAGGCTCAAGCGGGTAAAACACATACAGCGTGCCATCGGCGACGGAAATCGCCGCTTCTTGACCTATGAGCTCGTTTGAAAGACCGAGCGAAGTACGATTGGTGAGCTCCGCATCATCGAGCGAATATTCCAACCCGCGTTCGGACACGCCGATGGATCTATCGGTTGCCGAAAAAACCGAGACAGTGCCGCTATCGAGACGTGGCAAATCGAAAGCGTCGGGACCCACCAAAACACGCAGAGCGCTATTCATGTCGATAGCCGTGATGTCGAGTCCGCGCTCAGCATAAAGAGCGAACAGCTGCAAGTTGGCAAGCGTATGATCGAGCCTGCCGCCAAGGGCGCCGTAAATGAATAGACGGTCAATACCCCGCGTAGCCATGCGCTCAAGCGCAAGCTCGAGATCCGACTGGTCTTTATGCGTCGGATGCTGCGAAACGCGCTTTGCCTTGGGAACATACCCAAGCGAATCGAAATCGCCGATCGCCAGATCAGGACGCACGTCAAGCTTTTCCAGATACGCAAAACCGGCGTCAACCGCAACCACTTTGTCAAACGACCCACGCGCATGCAGGGAAGCGAAATGATCGGCATTGAAATCGCTTGCTGCAACAAGTGCGCAGGTGGTCATGTGAATTCCTCCCAAATCGACGAACGTCTGCTAGAATATCATACCCGAGTGGGCCAGACGGCCGCGTATGCATGCATGCGAGGAAAGTCCGGGCTCCAAAGGGCAAGATGCCAGCTAACGGCTGGGCGGGGTGACCCGACGGATAAGTGCCACAGAAAAGAAAACTCCGGTTTACACCGGAAAAGCTGAAACGGTGCGGTAAGAGCGCACCAGTGCGTTGGCAACGGCGTAGCTTGGTAAACCCCATCTGGAGCAAACGCAAATAGGGATACGATACGGCCGCCCTTCCGTGTATCCGGGTTGCGCGCTTGAGGCATGCGGTGACGCATGTTCGAGATAAATGGTCGTCCTAATGACAGAACCCGGCTTATCGGCCCACTCGCTTTTCTCTATCTTCGACGCTCATCCCGATTCTCGGTTTCGATTCACAATCGCACGGCTCTGCGGAAACGCATAAAAAAGACCGCCCTTAGGCGGTCTTTACTCAAGCATTGGATTTGCACCCGCGAACTATTCCGGATCGTCGAAATCGAAATCGTCAGCCACGTCGCCGAATCCCGAAAGGTCCTTATCGCCCGAATAAGCAACGGGCTCGGATGCCTGCGCCGCAGTGGAAGCCATGATCGGCACCTGATAGCCAGCGGCAGAAGCCGCAATCGGAGCCTGCTCGGCGGTGGTTGCGGGCGACTCGGGGCGAGCATGCGATGCAAGCGGCTGATTGTAAGTGGCATTCACCTGATCGAGCTTGCGCTGTGCATCGGCGATGAAATCGGCCAGGACGTTGCGATAGCCGTCGCAAACGTCGTCGCGGTCATCCTCGAGCGCATCGATGTCGAGCTGGACCTTCTCGCGCTCGGCCTCGGCCTTCTTCACGATGCGATCGGCCTCGTTGTTCGCATCTTTCACAATGCGGTTTGCTTCGACCTTCGCATTGGAAACGATATCATCTGCCGAACGCTGCGCGACGATGAGCGCTGCGGAGATTGCCGAAGAATCGGCGGTTTTCTCGGCAAGCTGCTTTTTGAGATCGGCAACTTGCTCCTGAAGCTCAACAACATCGGAGGGAAGTTCTTCCTTCTGTTCCTCGACATCGGCGTAAGGAAGCTCTTCCTCAGGATCAGCTGCGACGACGGTGGTCTCGGCGGGGTCATCGACGACATTCACGGGGGCATCGAAACCAGCCATGTTCATATCATCGAGTTGAGCCTGGAGACTTGCGATCAAATCGTTCTTTTGAGCGAGCTCGTTGTTCATGTAATCGATCTCGTCGGCGACGCGCTCGAGGAATACATCGACCTCGTCGACATCGTAGCCCTTACGATCGATAGAGAAGCTTTGCTCCTGAATATCCTGCGAGGTAATGGCCATGTCATAACCTTTCTATCGCGCAGCGCGAAAGCTGCAAATCTAGAGAATTCTAAGAATCAAGGTTGTTGCACATTGTAATACAAGCAGCGCGATGATGGGCGTTATGTCCACCATACCTCCAATAGGGGGAATCAGCTTCTTGAACAGGTCTAAAAACGGATCGCAGATCTTGCCGAGAACGCGATAGATATCGGCGATGATGCCCGTTTGCCCCATGGGAATCCACGACATCAGAACATAAACGATGATGATCGTCGAATACGCATTGGCAAGCGACGCGATGAGATAATGGATGCTTAGCACGAACCGAGCTCCTTAGATCGTTTGATGCAGGCATCGACGCCCGCCGCGAATACTTCGTCGAAACCGTGATCTGCCATAGCGTCGAGGGCCGCTAATGTAGTGCCGCCCGGGCTGCAGACCGCAATACGCGTCTGCTCGGCGGATTGCGCGCGCTCAAGCATGAGCTTTGCCGTGCCGAATACGGTTTGGGTGGCAAGCGCCTCGGCCAACTGGGCACCGAGACCCTGAGCGGCCGCGGCATCGCGAATAGCCTCGATCATAGCAGCAACATAGGCAGGTCCCGACCCGCTCACGGCGCAAACGGCGTCCATGTCGGTTTCATCAACTGCAACGGCAATGCCAAGGCAACCGAAGAGGTCGCGAACCAACGCAAGGTCTTGCGCACTTGCCTTGGCGCCCGCGCAAACGCCCGAAGCACCCGCGCCGACCATGAGAGGCGTATTGGGCATGACGCGCACAAGACGCGCGCCCGCAGGAAGAGCTTCCTCGAGTCTGGCCGTCGAAAGACCTGCCGCGATGGAGACGAACAACGGACCGGCTTCCCCGCCGCAAAAAAGGCGTTGCTGGGAAAACCGTGCGATGACATCGAACATCACCTGAGGCTTCACCGCCAAAACGACGATGTCGAATCGCTGCCCCGCCGACGCGGCAGCCCGCGCGGCCTCATCAGCGCTTTCGTAAGCGACAACCCCGTAGGTTTCCGTCATATGCGAGCGACGCGCCGCGCCGGGATTGGCAACGACAACGGAGTTTGCATCGATCCTGCTTGCAGGGTCAACGTCAGACGCAATCCAGCCGGCGACAATCGCCTCGCCCATCTTGCCAGCGCCGACGACGAGTATGCGCAATGAACCCTCGGATGCGCCCGCCATTAAAGCACGCCCTGTTTGATGAGGGCTTCTTTTTCCTTATCGGACAAAGCTGTGCCGCGCGTGATGACGAAAACCTTCTCGCCTGGGCATTCAACCGATGCATCGAGAGCACTCGCAACGCCGAAGGAGAAGTCGAGGATGCGTTTTGAAAGATCGTCAGGCGTATTGCGCAAAGCAATGACGACCACGTCACCCGATTTCACCACTTTCGCCACATGGGCGACGTCGCCGTAAACCACCGGCTTGATAACGGAAATGCCGCGTGCGGATGCAGGCTTTGCCGGTGCCGCTTGATCGAACGCCTCGCGAGAATCGCGGTTTGCAGAAGCAAAGCCGCTCTTAGGCGTCTCGACTGCAGAAGGGGCATCGGCGATAGTTGGATTGAACAGCGAGTTCAGACCTTCGGAGCGCGATTGCTCCATAGCGATGTTATTAGCGGCGGCCATCTTGGCAACCGGCGTCTGCGGCGCAGGTTTGCGCTCGTCGACGACGGTACGCGTGGAGAACCCCTGACGCTGCGACAGCGAATCGCGATTGGGATTGTCGGACGCGGCAGCACGAGCCTTCACATCGTCGATGGTTACAAGCGAGCTATTGCGATAAGCCCCGGCGGAACGCGACGATTGCGCGACTGCTGCACTTGCATGGCTGCCGCGACGCGCCGAGCGCGGTTCGTCGTAGTCGGCAGAGCCGTCATCGTAGTCGGGACCATACTCGGCAAACTCTTCGGCGAAATCGCCCGCATAGGCGCCGTACTCGCCGAAATCATCCTCTTCGGAATATTCATCGCCGTAAGCATCGTAGTCATCAGATGCGTGATTACCGCGCGAAGAGCGCGGCGCGGCGTTGTCGTCGCCAAAACCAAGACGCGACTTCAGGCTATCGAACACACTGCCGCCGTCGCGAGAAGAACCGAATTTAGATGCCATAAAGACCACCTATCTGAAAAGTGGGGACTATGCCTCAAATTGGTCGCTGAATATCGCGCGGCCAACACGAATAATGGTAGCGCCCGCGAAAACGGCTTCGCGCCAATCTTCGCTCATGCCCATAGAAAGCTCATTGAAGATCACCGCGCGCTCAGAGGTCATCCCCTGGCGCAGTTTTTCCGCAAGATCGCGCAAACCATCGAAAGTCCGGCGCGCCACGGCAAGGTCTCCCTGAGGTGCCATAGTCATGAGACCGCGTACGCGCATGTTTGCGAAACCAGCGCAAAAATCGAGCATATCGGCGACATCAGCAGGGCGAAGCCCGCTTTTCGACTCCTCACCCGAAACATTCACTTCGATAAGCACATCCTGCACGATGCCGAGCTCTGCCGCGAACTTGTTTATCTTCTCGGCATGCGACTTCTCGTAAAGCGAGTGGATAAGCGTTGCGCGACCAACCACATCATGCAGGCGACGCGATTGGATGTTGCCGATGAAATGCCAGTTTACCTGGGGATATTCATCATGCTTTGCTATAAGTTGATCGGGGCGGTTCTCACCGAAATCACAAGCGCCGCCGGCGATGGCGTTTGCCACCTCGGGCACGTCAACCGTTTTCGAGACGGCTACCAATCGCACTTCTTCGGGGTCACGCCCTGCACGCTTGCACACCTCGACCAATTCGGCTGCCACGCGCTGATAGCGTTCTTTACTCGTTTCTCCTGTTGCCATAAATCAATCCTTAGAACGAACCGCAACGGCGCCATGGCGCCCACAGACGCCCGACTCCGCGCGATAAGAAAAATATTCTTCAGAATCGCATTTGGTGCAAATGCCCGTGTCGCAGATGCGATCGAGCGAAAAACCCATACGCAAAAGGTCAGCTATGACGGCCTGTGAGAGATCGACATGACGGTCATCGGGAACAACCTCCCGCGCCGCCTCGGGGAATTCCGCGCGGAAACGCATGGCGACATCCTCACCTGTCTCGAAGCACTCCTTTTGAATATGCGGCCCGATATAAACGTTGCACGCAGCCGCAATCTCGTTTGCCGATGCGCCGGCAAACGACGGCAGCACGCCTTGCTCGGCGCAAGCGATATCGCCCTCTATAAGCGATTGCGCAGCTTTGCCGGCGACACCCGCAACCGCACCGCGCCAGCCTGCGTGCGCGATAGCGAAAGCGCCGCTTGGCGACACGATGACGACCGGCGTGCAATCGGCGAAATTCAGGAGGGCGGCCACGCCGATGTCGCGCACGACCACCGCATCGGCGTCTTTCCCATCGCGTGCAGACGTGTCGGTGCAAACATCGCAGGAGCCCGCGGGACCATCGACCACGATCACATTGGTCTTATGCACCTGATGAGGGACGATGATCGGCGCGTTCGGCACACCGATCGCCTCGAGCACACGTCGACGATTCTCCAAAACGTCATCCGGATCATCGCCTACATGCAAACCCAGATTGAGCGACGAATAAGGAGGTTTCGACACGCCGCCATCGCGGCTGGTGAACGCGATGCGTGTGCCAACCGCCTCGAAAAGAGCGTCGTCGGTGAGCATGAAAAGACAATGCGCGCCCATCGGACGCGCATTGATAGAAGGTTTCGGCAAACATGCGCCTAAACTCATGTCGGGAAGACTCCTTTAACGCTGACGCTTCAAGAAATCGGGGATGTAGTCCTCATCGGCAAAACGGCTTGTCTGGGTAGCAGCTTGCGAAGAACGCGGCGCCTGGGGCTTGTAAGACGCAGCAGGAGACTGAGCGGGCGTAGTCGACTCGAACAAGCTATCACGCGAGAAATCGATAGAGGACTGTTGGTTGCCGCCCTGGTTTTTAAAACCAGTAGCGATAACCGTGATGCGCACAGTGTCGCCCATGCCCTCGTCGACGATTTGGCCATAAATGATGTTGGCGCTCTCGTCTGCGCATGCCTCGACGGTGCGAGCTGCAGCATCAACCTCGGTAAGAGTAAGATCAGGGCCACCGGCAATGGAGAAGAGCACGCGCGAAGCACCTGCAATGGAGGTTTCCAACAAGCTTGAGCTGGTAGCCTGCTGGGCGGCTTCGAGTGCGCGATTCTCGCCCGAAGAAAGGCCGATGCCCATCATAGCCGTGCCTGCATCCTTCATGACCGTGCGGATATCCGCAAAGTCGAGGTTGATAAGGCCCGGGATGGTGATCAAATCGGTAACGCCCTGGATGCCCTGACGAAGTGTATCGTCGGCAATGCGGAACGCATCGAGCATCGAGGTTTTCTTGTCCACAACCTCGAGCAAGCGATCGTTAGGAATGACGATGAGCGTGTCGACCTTCTGCGAAAGAAGCTCAACGCCCTGCTCGGCTTGGTTGCGACGCGTACGCCCCTCGAAAGAGAACGGTTTGGTGACGATACCCACGGTAAGAGCGCCGATCTCCTCGCGAGCGATCTCGGCAACGATTGGAGCTGCACCCGTGCCCGTGCCGCCGCCTTCGCCGGCAGTGACGAAGACCATGTCGGCCTCGGCCAAAGCCTCGCGGATCTCATCGCGGCTTTCCTCGGCAGCCTGAGCGCCCACCTCGGGATTAGCGCCGGCGCCGAGCCCGCGCGTAAGATCTTCGCCGATATGGATGGTCTTGTCCGCATCGGACATGAGAAGCGCCTGACGGTCTGTGTTAACGGCGATGAATTCGACGCCCTTTACACCGGCCTCGACCATGCGGTTCACTGCATTCGTGCCGCCGCCGCCAACGCCGACGACTTTGATAACCGCCAAATGTTCGGAGCCCATATTATTTGGCATTGTTTCCTCCACACCTGTGTTTTGCTTTTTAGCAGCGTTTCTGTGGACACTGTATCGAATAATGACACCGTATCATGCTTGATTTTACACGAGTGTCGTTTGAATGCAACGTTAGGGGGCCAAATGACCCTCGTAAGACACACAACGACTTTATCGGAGCGCTAAACGGTTCGCCAAGTAGGGCTGGCCACCGTGCGCACATTTATATAGGATACGTTGCCTTCGTTCTCTTTGAGGATCTGAAGCACCACGCGCTCTTTGTCGCGGATGTTCTCGGCCTTGCCGAAAGCAATCTCGACGCCGTTATCGAGCATGAGCGTGGTTTCCTCGGCGCCCGCAGCAGAAACCTCGACCACTTGGCCTGCAAGCTCGGTGGTCATGCCGGAAACGATATCGAGGGCGTTGAGCACGTTGCTGTCGGTGCAATAAGAGCCGATAGATGCCTGCGTGCCATAGGGCACGTTGGTTATCTTGAGGGCGCTATCGGCGTCTTCGTAAATTTTCTCGCTGGTGTTCTTGCCCGATTCGGAATCCTTGTCGGGAATGGGCATGAGCCACATGTGATCGGACGCGATAGCCCAGCGCTTCGTCGACTTGCCACCCGTTTGCGGCACCGCCACCACCGCCGCAACCGCGCGCTCGGTCACGTTGATCACGAGCGTGTTGGGAAACGCGCGCTCTATGCTCACGTCTTTCACCCAAGCGTTTTGCAAAAGGCGCTTCTTTATGGTGTCGGTATCCACGCGCAAGAGCGTAGTGTCGTCGGGAACAGCCGCAAGCTGCGACATCTCAGCTTGGGTAAGGTGATCGACGCCGCGAACGTCGACGCTCTCGATGGCGAAAAGATTCGAATTGTAAGCGATGCCGCCTGCTAAAGCAAGTACTGCAGCAAAGACCAGTATCGCGATGATGCGGATGGCGTAGTTGCGCGCGCGCTTTTGAGCACGTTCGTTGCGCTCGGAACGACGAAGCTCGCCGACGCTCACGGAAGCGATGTCGCGCCTCGCAGCCTGCCGACGCGCCCCACCAACGGTCTCGTCGTAACGACCGCCGCGAATAACGCGATACGAACCGGGGTCGGAGCCGGCACGCGGCGCGCTTGAGCGCGGCGCGCTTTTCTGCGAAGCCCTCTTCGATCGCCCCGGCGCCGCCTCACGAGGGGCGCCTCGATACGACGAAGCTTGCGCGCCACGCGACGGACGCGCGCTTCGCATTGCACGATCTTGCTGCAAGATGTCCTTCGACCTGCGTGTCATTTATCGTTGATCCCAATGAAAAGCCGTCGGCGTATTAAGCGCTGCCATAGCGTAGTTTGGCGAATCTGAAATCTCGGACATGCCTGCCGTAAGTGCATCGAGGTAGCGCACCTCGGGGACGAGGCGTACGTGATACGCCTCGAAAACCTTCGATTGCACGAGCTCGATGAGGGCGATGACGTCGTGCGCGGTTGCGTTTCCGGTGTTCACGATGAAGTTTGCATGTATGCTTGAAACCTGCGCCCCACCGATGATCTCGCCCTTGAGGCCCGCCTCTTCGATAAGCTTGGCAGCAGATGCACCCTCGGGGTTGCGGAAAACGCTTCCGCACGAAGGGAGATTGAGCGGCTGGCGCTCCTTGCGGCGTCGATGAAGCCCTTCCATGCGCCCACGGATGAAAAACGGGTCGGAAGGTTCGACCGAAAGCTCGCATTCGACGATGATGTCGTCGGGCGCAAAGGAGCTCGTACGGTAATCCCATGCAAGATCTTGCGCACGCAAGCGCTCAAGTTGACCGTTTGGATGCAGAACCGTCACCGAGAACACACGCTTGCCGATCCACTCGTCGCGCAGGCCGGCGTTCATGCGCAAGGCACCGCCGACGGTACCGGGAACATCGACCGCGAACTCCAAGCCCGCAAGCGAGCGATGCAGCGCCTCGCGCACCACGACAGCCAATGTCGCCGCAGCACCCACGGTGATGAGATGGCGCTCCTCGTCGTAATGGAGCCTGCGAAAATCACGGCCGAGGGTGAGCACGACACCCGCAAACCCCTCGTCGGAAACAAGCAGGTTGGAGCCGCGGCCCACCAGCACCCAAGGAACGTCGAAACGCGCACAGGCGCGCAACACGCTAGTGAGCGCGCTGATGGAGTTTGCCTGCACGAAAAAACGCGCAGGACCGCCGATGCGATACGTTGTATGGCGAGCCATAGGCTCGTCAAGGATAACCTCGCCGTCGAAATCGGAACCTGCAAGCAGCGCTTCGATTCCCGCGGCATGACGCGCGGCCATGCTAGCGCACCACGCTAGTTGGCGGCGCGCTTGGCGAGCGCGTCGATGATCTGCGGCCCCATGGCGGTAACGTCGCCGGCACCCATGGTGATGACAAGATCGCCCGCATGCGCCTTGGAAAGAATCGCATCGACGACGTCGACGCGACGCGCGACGTATTCCGCATCGGGGTGACCAGCGTGGTCGAGCACCACGTTCATGAAGGTTTTACCGGAAACACCGGGCACCGGGGCCTCACCGGCGGGATAGACATCCATGAAGGTGATGCTATCAGCCTTATCGAACGCCGCACCGAACTCGTCGTGCAGCACGTTTGCGAACAAGCCGATGCGCGAATAGCGATGCGGCTGGAAAAGCACATGCACGTGGTTGTATCCAAGGTCGGCTGCAGCAGCGATGGTAGCCGCTATCTCGGTGGGGTGATGGGCATAATCATCGACCACGGTCACCCCGTCTTCCTTGCCCACCAGATCGAAACGCCGACGCACGCCGCGGAAATCCGCCATTGCACGAGCGGAATCCTTTGCGGGAACGCCCAACTCGGCCAAAAGCCCGATGACGCCAGCAGCATTCAACACGTTGTGGCGCCCGGGGTTTTGCGGCACCGACGATTCGACGATCTCGCCGTCGGGCATCTGCAGGGTGAATTCGCTACCAATGCCGTTGTGCTTGTAACTTAGGATGCGCACGTCGTTTTCTTCGCCGAAACCGTAGGTTTTCACGGTGCGGCCCGTGGCGCGGGCAAGTTCGACCGTTGCCGGATCCTCGCCGCACACCATGGCAATCCCCTCGGCCTCGGGAACAAGACCGATGAACGATTGGAACTTCTCGCGAATCTCGGCGAGGTCTTTGTAGTGGTCGAGGTGGTCGGCCTCGACATTGGTGATGAGCACCGCATAGGGCGACAAGTAGCTAAATGACTTATCCGACTCGTCGGCCTCCACCACGTAGTATTCGCCCGTGCCGGAATGCGCATTGGTGCCATATGCACGCACGATGCCACCGATAAGGAATGTGGGGTTGAAGCCCAGGTCATCGAGAACCGTAGCCATCATAGACGACGTGGTCGTTTTGCCATGGGTGCCCGCGACGGCAAGCGTTTTGAGGCCACGACCCAGATAGGCAAGCATTTGCGCACGATGCCAGATGGTAAGGCCACGCTGCTTGGCGGCCTGAAGCTCCACGTTGTTGTCGAGCACGGCGGTGGAGATGACCACGACATCGGGTCCGTCGTCTTTGCCCGTGCCTGCAATGTTTTCGACAGCATGACCGATATGCACGGTGATGCCGGCGTCGCGAAGCTGCTGGGTATAACGGCTATCGCGGATGTCCGAACCGGTAACGACAAGACCCTGGTCGTGCGCAACCTTGGCGATGCCGCTCATGCCAACGCCGCCGACCCCGATGAAATGAACCGAGGAGATCTTTTTATCCATAATCATGAACCCCGTTGCTTGCTGCATTTGAGTGCCATTTGCTTTATACGCAGGCGCCTTGGCGCCCGAACCTGTGATTTTGCGAACAGCCTGGCCGCTGAGCAGCCTGACCATTCAAAGTAAATAGATATGATAACCCCAAACGAAGAGACGTCGCGCGCAGGCGAATGGATTCACCGATACTACAGCCGCAAAAGCATGAAATGCCAAAACGAGAATTCGCTATTCCTGCAAATGCAAATGCAACCAACAACGCAATCCATCGCATTAGACATGGGTTTTCATGGCAGCCCATCGCCTTTCGGCGCATATAATACCCACCGGGGAAATAGATTATCGCGAAACGAGGGGCTATGCGTTTAGAGCAGCTTGAGTATTTAGTGATGGTGTCGAAATGCCGTTCGCTCAGCGAGGCAAGCAGGCGGCTGTTCATAACGCAGCAATCGCTGGGAAAGCAGATATCCAACTTAGAAAAAGAATTGGGTGTAACGTTGCTCACACGCCAAAGCAAAGGCTGTTGGCTAACAAAAGAGGGGCTTGAAGTTCTGGAGATGGCAAAGGAAATCCTTGGCAAGGTAGACCAACTCAAAAGCCGCTATAGCGTCTGCCCGGAAATCACCGGCGATCTCACCGTGCTCAGCTGTCCCGCTGTTCACGAAACAGTGCTGCCTGCCGCCATCGAGACGCTTTCGCACCGCGCCCCGCAAACCAATATCACCGTGCTCGCAAAAGACAGTTTCCTCATCCCCGACCTGCACCGCCGTCTTGCCAGTTGCGAAGACGGCGCAGTGGTGAGCGTGCTGAACATCCCCGACGACAACGTGATGCTCAAAAGCAAAATCGGCGACGATCTGGAGTTCTTGCCGCTGACAGACGACTACTGGGTCGCGTGCATAAACAAAAACCACCCGCTCGCCAGCAAAACCAACCTCACGCTGAAGGCAATTTTCAACGAGCCGCTGGTCATCGAGTACCCCGACTATCCCGAAGCGGGAATCGACCGCATCACGCTCGATTACTATCGCGAATTCGGCAACCCGCAAATAAAGAAAATCGTCGATAGCGAAAATCTGTTCTACTCTGCTATACAGAACAACAATTACATCGGCTTCGCAAGCCGCTTTTTCGTCGCCCGCAACGAAAACCTTTACAGCAACGTGGTGTTCAAGGAGTTCTCCCCCACCATCAACTCGCAGATCGGATGCCTATTCAGCAAGCGCGACCGCGACAGCGAGCCGGTTCGGATGTTCGTGAAATACCTCAAAGAGCAGCTCGATATCAAATAGAGACCGAAGTGGCGCGAACAGCCATAGACGAAATAGCAAATGAGCCGCCTGGAATACAGACGGCTCATTTGCTATTACCTGTTCGAAACCCGCACGAACCCAACGCACCGCGCGGATGAAGCAAGACGCAAAGCCTACTTACTCCGCGCTCGAAGCTTTACCTTTCTTGCCTTTGCCGAACAGATCGTTGAGGTCGGTAGCCGTCACGATGGCGCCTACGATAATAAGGATGGTGCATACCACGCCCACCGGCGTAGGATGCGTGCCGATCAGCAGCATCGAGATGGGCACCGCCCAACCGGAATACGAAACATTGAGACCCATGGACTTCGGCGCGCCGATTTTGCGAATGGACGTGTAGTAGCTTAGATGCGAAGCCGTGCCCGCAAGCGAGGCAAGCGCGATGATGGGAAGCGCATTTGAGAACAGCGCGTCGACCGCACTTGGCCAAGCGCCAAGCGCTGGCAGGATAACGATCATAAACGTGATCGACGATGTGGTTTCGCGAATCTGCAAGCAGCATTCCTCGTCGGCTTCGCCGAAACGCATGGCATACGAAACGATGTTGGCCTCGACGCCCCAACCGACAACCGTGAATAAAGCGCCCGCGACACCGAGGATCCAATTGCCCGGCACACCCTCGTCGGGGTTGAAGCCGATGATGGCGACGCCAAAGAGGCAAACCGCAAGGCCGCCCCACTGGTAGGGTTTCAAGCGATCCTTCAAGAAGAAATGCGCTATAACCGCTCCGAATGCAGGGTAAAATGCCGAGATGGCACTCGTATAAGCGGCACCGATCTGATTTACGGCGAACACATAGCCCGACATGCCGATCGGCCCGCCGATAAGCGCCGCGAGCACGATGAATGCACCCGTTTTGCTGCGCAGCAGTTTCCAGGTTTTGCCCAGCTTGCCGCGCACGCCGTTAAAGATGAACATGTAGATGGCATCACCCGTGTCGTGAATGAACGTGCTGGTAAACGACGCCACCGCTATGGCCTGCGGCGTGGTGAAGAAAACGGTTTGGCTCAAGGCGATGCTCAAGATCACCGTGTCGAGCGCCCAGAGGATAGCGCTTGCCAAACCCCAGGTCATATGACGCATGATTGGTTGCCTTTCGTAAATTGCGTTTGGAAACAGAAGGGGCGCGAACAGAGAACCCGCCCGCGCCCCCGAAATCGAAAGCCTTGCGTTTCGAAAGCCCCGAAACGATTGCCCGATGCGGCTAGCTACTTATGCGACGTCTCGTCGGCTTGAGCCTCATCAGATCGACCGGCCACGCGCGCTTTGGTTTCGCGCAGGGCATCGAGTTTCGATTTGGCCTCTTCGACCTCGGCCACTTTATCGGCGCATCCGAGATCGGCCTCGCCATATGCGGTCTGCACTTTTTCGCCGCATTCCTCGGCCTTCTCCTCTTTGATGGCGACCACCTCGGCTTGAGCACGTTCGGCAGCCTCGATTTCGTCGATACAGCCGACGTCGGCTTTGCCGTAAGGGGTATCGATCTGCTCCTCGATGCACTCCTCGGCTTCTTCGGCAGTGACCTCGGCGCTTGCCTCGGCGGCAAGCTCCTCGATTTTGTCGGACGCCAGGTAGTTCTTGCGGTTGTACAGGTAGAATGCAACACCGAGAGCAGCCCAGATTGCCAGTGCGATCAGCGCCTCGACGGAAAGGAATCCGGGAGAACCGGGGATGATCTCAAGCAGCACGCAGATGACGGCGACCACCGCGCTGAAAGCGCCGAAGAAGAAGGGCAACTTGTCGCCGTTGCGCTTAGCGATGATGGCGGCGGAGATGCATGCGTAGGTGTAGCAAACCGCCATGCCGAGCGACAGCATATCGACGATCCAGGAGATGAGCTGACGACCCGCGAACGGAGCGATGCAAGCGGTAGCCATCATGAAGATGATGGCGGTGGAAGGCACGCCGTTCTTGTTAAGCTTGCCGAAGGACTCAGGCAGCGCATCGACGCGGCCCATAGAGTAAAGTACGCGGCTCGAGGTGGTGAAGAATGCATTGATGCCCGAGAAGATGCCGAGAATCATGGCCAAACCCATTATCAGCAGGCCGGGACGACCCAGGTAGTTTTCGACAGCCCAGCCAAGGTTCCAGAAGTTGCCCATGGCCAGCATGTCTTCCCACGGAGCATACGAGCAGGCGATGACCATCATCAGGTTGTACACGATGAACACCACGGCCATTGCTACGATCATCAGCGCCAATGCCTTGCGCGGCGTGAAGTTGTACTCCTCGGCCGACTGCGGGATGACGTCGAAGCCCATGTAGAGCCAAGGCGTCATGGCAACCATAGCGATGATCGCTTGAAACGGGGTCTTGCTCGAGGGGAACGCGGGCTCAAGGTTGCTCCAGTCGGGGTTTTGCATGAGCACCGAAACGACCAAGTAGATGATGGCACCCAAAAGCACGATGACAACGCCGTTTTGAATCCACGATGCGGTCTTCATGCCCTTGAGGTTGATCAGGCCAAACAAGATGATGAACACAAGTGCAATGACGATCTCGCCCAGATACACATCCCAACCGAAGACGTTGTACAGCAGCGGGCCGCTGAACACGCCGGGGAAGATGTAGCGGAGAACAAGCCCGGCACCAGTGGCGTTTAAGCAAAGCAGCGCCCAATAAGCCAAGGCCAAAAACCATGCGGAAACAAAGGCATGCTGCTTGCGGTGCTTGTTGCCGCGAAACGCGATAAGCGTGAAGGTGAAGCTGCCGCCGCACAGCGGGTACTTGCGCAGCAGATAGCCATACGAATAAGCGATAGGCACCACCAGCACGAATGCAATGGCCAAGCCAATGAAGGTGCCAGCCGGGCCGCCCTTCGAAGGGAAAAGCTCGCCGGGCATCATGAACACGGCAAAGCCGATAAGCGCGCCGACGGCCATGAGAAGCACGTCTGCCGGCCGCGACGTTTTCTGTAGTTTGTTTTCTTCTGCCATAATCGGTTCCCATCTATGAAAGCGAATATAGCAAACGCGTTCGCGCTTTGCGTTTCGCGTTGCGCGCGGTCGTTATATCCACCGATTCGCCAGCCGAATGGGCGGGTTCTTCTTGCCGTTGAAGAAAATGTAGGAAGATCGGCAAAAAGGAGAAGGGAGCGAACCCGCCCCGACGACTCGCGAATACTCTCGTCTGTCAAAATAGGTGAAACAGTAAAGCAAATGGGATAAAGCTCATAAGATAGCTCGGTTGCGCGGAGGGCAACGAAAGGGCAAAGCGGTGTAGGAAAAGCCCTCATCCGGCACATGGGTGTTGAGCTTTACACACCGCGAATAAAGGACATGGGCCGAAGCGTCGCCCCCCCCATGTGGTCCGCGCAATCACTTCGCGCGGACCACCATGCAACGCAATCGCGCTAACCTTTACGAATCGACCTCGATGGTCTGATCGCCGTCGAAGATCTGATAAGCCGGGGCGCCCTCGCAGTTCTTGGGCATGCGGACGCCGGTGAGGGTAGCCACCGTAGGAGCCACATCGACTTCGCGGATATGGCGATCGGTCTTAAAGCCCGCCTTGATGCCATCGCCTGCCGCCACGAAAATCGGCGATACCGACGTGTCGTCTTCGCCAAGCGTGGTGGAAAGGCAATCGTCGTGGTCGGCGTTGTAGCCTTCGGCCATCCAGTAGCAGATATCGCCGCATTCGGGACCGCCGTAGCCAAGCAAAAGCGCATCGCGATTACGCAAAGCTACCGACACTATGCGATGCCCGGTCTTCTTGTCGCGATAGCCATACAAATCGGTCATGATCTGCTCTTCGAGCTCGTACTTGTCGGCCGGGTCGACGATGCCTGTTTCTTGGCGACCCTTCAGGTTGATGTAGATGTTGCACTCACGCACGGCGACAGCGCGGGTCTTTTCCCAATCGACTTCGCCGATCTCGTTGCCGTTCTCGTCCTTCTTGAGCACGGTGTAGCCTAGCTCCTTCATGACGCCAGCAGTAAGGCCGCTGTTCTCGGAGAGCATGGGCACATCGTTTTTGGGCGAGATAAGGGCATGGTCGGAAACAAGCAGGATGGTCCAACCCTCGTCGAGCAAATGCAGGAAGCGCCCGATATAACCGTCGGTTTGCTTGTAGACATCCTCAGCAAACTTATCGTACTGCTCGTGCGGCAACCGGTTGAACGGCTGGCCCTCGGCCAGATGCTTCACGAACTTGTGGAACTGCATATCGACGTTATGGAAGTGGCTGAACACCACATCGAGGTCGTACTGCTTGATCAGATAGTTGATGCAATCGGCTTGCCAGTCGCGTGCAACCGTCCAGTTATCGAGCATGCAGTCGGTAATGAGCATCGGGTCTTGGCAGCCGATGTAGGAGTTGGGCTTCATGGGGCCGATCTTCTCGCGAATCTCGGTGTAGAGGCTCTTGGGGCTCCAAACGGTGTCATCGTAGGTGTTCATTGCGGCGGCCACGTAGATGGTGATCTCGCTGCCGTCCTCGGCGATGTCGAGCAACTTCATGTTGCGGTTGCAAGGCACCTTCGCATCGTCTTTGAAGGACTCCATCATGACGTCTTTGACCATGACGCCTTTTTCCAAAGTGACGAACGGCTCGGCATCCTTCTTGCTCTTGTAGAAAGCGACCTTGTCGTATTTACCTTCGGCGTTTTTGAGGATGAGGCCAGGCCAGCGAAGAAGACCCTTGGCGGTAAGCAGGATGACTTCCTTGGCACCCTCGGGAGCAGCCGTCCAGCCCTTGGGTTCTTTAATCGGGGAGACCTGGAGGTCCATGCCGATCTCGGTTCCCTCTTTCTCCATCTGCGACTGCTTGTAGACGATGCGCTTGATGTATTTGGCAGCCCAGTCTTCGATACCTAAGGCGCCATCATCGTTTTCGGTCATCTCCATGTTCTCGACGACGCACGGAGCATGCGCCTCGGTTGCAGCGGCGGGAATGATGGTGACTTCCTTGTAAGCGTCTTTTGCGCCCATCAGGAATTCGACTTCGAGCGTGCTGGTTGCCATGCCGACGCATCCCGGAGACGAGCCGTCGACAACCATCAGATTGGGGCTATCGCTGGTCGGAGGCCACGAAGAACCGGGCCAGTGCCAAACGAGCGTCTTCTTGCCCGCCTCTGCGCAAGCGTTCCACATGGGCTCGGCTTGGCATTTGGTGGAATCCATGTTGTACTCGATGGTGTCAAGCGGCTTATCGGCCGATTGACGATAGAAAGCCGTGATGCCGTGGACGTTTGCATAGCAGCCGCATGCAAGGGTAGTCCACATCGGCGGCGTCACCGTAGGATGACCGCCCAGCAGCACGAGGTCTTCGCGGCAAGAGCCCCTATCGATAAGCTTTTGCAGATTGGGCATGACGCCCTTCTTCAAAAACTTGCGCGACAGGCGCGGATCCATGCCGTCGACGCCCAGCACGAGAACCTTGCGATCTTGCGCTTTCGTCATCTCAAACCACTCCCTCGTTTTTTCGAATGAACGAATTTATGAGATCTGCTGGCCAGCTCAACTCTCTGGTTAAAGAATAAGTCGCAGCCTCATCTGTGAGAATCAACCAGTTGGCTAATGAAAAGGCCCCTTGCTAAAGCTGCAAACTTTAGCAAGGGGCCTCATAAAGGCGCAAACTCAGGGGAACGAAGCGCGGATTACGCAACGCCTGCGTAAGCAAGGACCTCATCAGCCAAAAGGCGTGCGGCGTCGGCGGTTTTCTGTTTTCTGGCGGCGGCAGCCATGGCAGCGCGCACATCGGCGTCTTCGATGAGAGAGCGCAGCTTCTCCTCGAAGACGGGGGTTTCAACCTCGGCGTCGGGCACCATGTAGGCGCAACCAGCTTCCACATAGGACTTCGCGTTCATAGTCTGATGATCCTCGGTCGCATATGGAAAGGGGACCAGCAATGCCGGGATAGCGCGCGCGGAGATTTCGGCAAGCGACGTGGCACCCGCACGCGAGACGATGGCGTCGCATGCCGCCATGCACTTCCCCATCTGGTTCTGGTAATCAAAGAGCAGCCAGCGTTTTTGCTGGTCGGGGGTTAGCGCCAAATCAGCTTGCACGGTATCGAATTCTTTGGGACCCGTCACATGCACGATGTAGAGGTCGGGATACGCCAAAAGCTCGTCTTTAAGCGCGATCATCGCCTGGTTGATATGACGCGCACCCAAGCTTCCGCCAAACACCAGCAACATACGCGCATTATCAGGGATGCCCAACATAGCGCGCCCCTCTTCGCGCGTGGAATCGAAGATGCTTGCACGCACCGGATTGCCCGTGACTACCACGTTGGCGGTATCCGAAAGCGCCTTGGCAGCGTGATCGTAGGTAAGGCATACACGCGCAGCCTTTTTCGCCAAGAATTTGTTGGCCATGCCCATGACGGAATTCTGCTCATGAACCACAACGGGGATGCCCATCTTCTCGGCCGCGCGTCCAACCGGAATGGACACGTAGCCGCCAAAGCCGACCACTACGTCGGGCTTTATCTCTTTAAACCATTTCTTGGCAGCAAAGGTGCTTTTCTCGATAAGAGCCACACCCTTGAAGATGCTCAGAGGATGGTTGCGATTGAAGCCGGCAGCCTCAAACGGTTGAAAAGGCAAGCCCGCCTCGGTCACCAGGCGCGCTTCGACGCCTTGAGGCGTTCCCGCAAAATACACCTCGCAGCCGCGATGCGAAAGCACGTCGGCCAAAGCAAGTGCCGGATTGATATGACCTGCGGTTCCGCCGCCAGAAAGAACTACTCGCATGTTATCTCCTTGATCTAGCGTTGCCAAGTTGAGCATCGCCACGCGAAGACCCGCGCTCGCCCCTTGCGCTCTTGCCGCTCGAGAAGCGACTGCCGAAACGGCTGCTCCCCGAACGATCGCGCGCATCTCGCATCGCACCATCCGACGAAGATCCGGCAACACGCACAACGCGCAGATTATCGCGGCGCTGCTCGTAGATGTCTCGCCCGCGCTCGCGACGGCCAAAGGTCGAACCCTCGGCCACACGCGCCACCGAAAGAATCAAACCCACCATGATGAACGTCGCGATAAGCGACGATCCGCCCGACGATATGAACGGCAACGGCTTACCTGTCGTCGGGAAAACGCCCATGGCGGAGCCCATGTTCAAAAACGCCTGGAAGACGATCATGATGGAAAGAGCGCCGGCAACCATGGTGCCGTATTCGTCTTCGGCGCAACGAGCGATCTCCATCCCCGCATGCAACAGCACGATGAACGCCGCGATAACCACAAGGGCGCCCACCAAGCCAAGTTCTTCACCAATGACGGAAAAGATAAAGTCGGTTTCGGACTCGGGCAGATACAAATACTTTTGCGTGGAGTTGCCGATGCCCATGCCAAACAGGCCACCTTGCGAAAACGCATAGTACGACTGGATGATCTGATAGCCGGTGCCGTATCCATTTTTCCCGTCGTTCCAGGGATCAAGGTAAAGGAAACGATTCGATCGGTAGCTCGAGAACCGCGTAGCTAAAACGGCAAAAATAGCAGCGGCCGCAACAAGGCCGAAGATGATTTTCCAAGGCACTTCGCCCAACCACATAACCGAGATTATGCCCATAGCGATGATCATCGTGGTGCCGAGATCGGATTGCGTGACGTAAATCAGCAGCGCGGGAACCAACACCAAAACAAAAGCATGGACAATCGCCGTGCGATTGTCATATTCGCCCGCATGCCACTTGACCATGATATCAGCGGCAACCAAAACAAGCGCCACCTTCATGAACTCGGAGGGCTGCATGGAGACAGGGCCCAAAACCAGCCAACGCTGCGCGCCCCAATCCTCGCTGCCTGCGCCGGAAAACATCGTGGCGATGACCAAGAGCAGGCATATGAACCATATGGGATAAATGGCTTTAGTCGTCCAGATACGATAGTCGATGCGATAGGCAACGAAGGCGGCGATGCCGCCCAAAAGAGCGAACTTCAGCTGGTCGAGCAGATACGAAAACGGGCTCGAGCCTTCGGCCACGGCCGAAGGCGCACTGGCCGAGTAGATCATCACGAAGCCGAAAAGCGTCATAGCCACTACAAGCAGCAGGAAGAGCATTTTGTTTCCCGAAAGCGACAGCTTAGCTTCGTTGGCAACAGGCGAGGACACAGACACCCCCTATTCGGCAGAAAGCGCTTGAGCGCGCTTGGCAACCAGGTGCTTGAAAACATCGCCGCGCTCTTCAAACGACCTGAATTCGTCGAACGACGCGCATGCAGGGGAAAGCAATACGACATCACCTTCGTGCGCCACGCTAAGAGCGGCATCAAGCGCATCTTCCATATGGTTTCCGGAGAGCACGCGGAAATCTGCCGGTGCCTCGTCCGCCAAATTGCCAAACGCGCGCTCGAAACGCTCGCCCGCCGCACCGAAGCAAACCACGGCGCGCGCATGCTTGTGCGCCTCGCGCACAAGATCGGAAAGATCGGTTCCCTTGTCGTCGCCGCCAAGCAAGACGATAGGGCAAACCGCAGGGAAGGCCGAAAGCGCTTTGAGGGTGGCATCGACGTTGGTTGCCTTGGAATCGTTGACGCACTGCACGCCGCCCACGGCACCGCATGGCTCGATGCGATGTTCGAGCGGCGAGAATTCCTTTAAAGCAGCGCGGATATCCTCATCGGATACGCCCAGCACCACCGCGGCAACAGAAGCCGCCAGCGCATTGGAGGCGTTATGCAAACCGTGTATCTTCAATTCGTCAACGCGGCAAAGGGCATGCTCGACACCATCGAAGGCAACGCGCAGCACGTTGTCGGAGCCGATAAAAGCGGCGTTTTTCGCACCGCAGACGGCGCGCATGTCGCCATCGAAACCGCAAGCAGCGCCCATCGGCACGTAGTCGTAACCGCGCACGTCGTCGGAGAGCGCCTTCAACTCGCGCACTTTAGCGCGCACCACGTCGTTTGTCGCATCGAGCACGGCAACTGCGCCAGGCGTCGATGCCAGATTGGCCATTATCTTAAATTTCGCATCGCGATACGCTTCGAGCGTTTTATGCCAATGTATATGATCAGGCGTGATATTCAGGCAAATCGCCACATTGGGCGCAAAAAGACTGGTGGAAGCAAGCTGATACGAAGAAACCTCGGCAACGTAGACATCGGTTTCGCCGGCGGCAACGGCCGCAAGGCACGATTCGCCGATATTGCCCACGGCAGATGCGCGCAAACCAGCGGATTTCAAGATAGATGAGCAGCATGCCGTGGTGGTGGTTTTGCCGTTGGTGCCGGTGATGGCAATCCAACGCGCATCGAAAGAGCTTTCGCGCCAGGCAAATTCAACTTCGCTTATAACCTCGTCGGCACAACCGAGCGCATCCTGATACAAATCGGCCCAATACGGAATGCCCGGGCTTGCGATGCATAAGTCGAAACGCCCACCAATTGCAGAAGAAAGCGCGGGCACGGCGGCATCGCCGAACTCGCAAGCAAACCCATTGCCAGCTTTAGCCGCAAGCGATTCGACAAACTGCACCGACGCATCGTTTCGCGCACCGCCGGCAATGCACAAAGCGCTCACTCGGTCGCCCAGCAGATCGGCGCAATAACTTGCCGCGATCCTGCCCGATTTTCCCAGACCTAAAATCAGCACGCTCCCCAACTGCTTGAGAGCGTGCTTTTTCCCGGAGATTAACGCGCTATCCGCCACTTGAATCACAAACCCGTCTTTTACTTCGATTAAATGCTTCTTTTAAGATCGGTTCACATTATGCCGCGTTTTGCATGTCAGGTTATCTTTAAGCCATGCCCATCATCGAGTTGGCAAAATAGATCGAAAAACCGATGGCCGCGAAAACACCCGAGACGATCCAGAAACGGATAACCACCTTGGTCTCGCTCCATCCCTTCTTCTCGAAATGATGATGAAGCGGCGCCATAAGGAACACGCGCTTTCGCGTGCGCTTGTAGTGAAATACTTGGATCATCACGGAAAGAGCCTCGACGACGAACAGGCCGCCGATGATGATGATCAGGAACTCCGTCTTGGTGACGACCGCCAAACAGCCAAGCGCCATGCCCAGCGCAAGCGAGCCGGTATCGCCCATGAAGATCTCGGCAGGATAGGAGTTGAACCACAAAAACCCAATGCAGGCGCCAGCTACCGCAGCAGCCAAAATCGCAGGCTCGAGTAGGTCGGAACGATAAGCGATAGCGGCCATGACCACCATGACCACAAGCACCGTGCCCGCCGCCAAGCCGTCGAGGCCGTCGGTGAGGTTTACGGCATTGCATAGCCCAACGAGTAAAACGTTAACGAACACCAGGTAGATCCAGGGGATAACGAAGCCGCCGGATATAGGAAGCACCGTAGTGAGCACGCCCATGTCGATCGTGCAAACGAAAGGAATCTCGACCGTAGGCGCAACGCCGAGATAATTGACGGCCAAAAGGCAAAACACCGTTGCCACGATGAACTGCGCGACGAGCTTTTGCTTGGGGGTCAAACCAAGCGAGCGCCCATGCATGATCGAAGAGCTGTCGTCCACCAAGCCGATGATGCCCGTGATGAAGATCGCCGCCAAAAGCCCGAAGGTCTCGGGCGTGAAATAGCCCACCAGCAAGATGGTGAGCACCATGGCGATGAGCATCACCACGCCGCCCATAGTTGGCGTGCCCTGCTTTACCAAATGGGTTTGAGGGCCATCGTCACGCACCTGCTGGCCAAGATGCTCTTTTTTAAGAAAACGAATCCAGGCAGGCATGAACGCAACCGTGAGCACGATAGCGACGAAGACCGCCAAAAAAACGAGGAATGTAGGATACCGAGAGCACAATGCTGAAAGCATATTTAATCAACCAATCCTTTGACGATGCGGTCGAACTCCATGAAATGCGACGCCTTGACCAGCACCGCATCACCCGAACGAACAAACGACGCAACATAAGCCAACGCATCGTCGGCAGAATCGAGCTTCACCACATGAGAGGCATTCATGCCATTTGCGATAGCGGCATCGGCCAAGGCAAGCGAAAGCTCGCCCACGCAAACAAGCAGATCGAGATCGCTCTGCGCAGCGATGGCGCCCACGCGGCGATGGCAATCGTCGGCAAAACGACCAAGCTCACCCATGTCGCCCAAAACCGCGATGCGCCTGCCCGCAACGGCAAGCGCACGAAACGTCGCAAGCGATGCGCGCATCGAGTCGGGGTTTGCGTTGTACGAATCGTCGATGACGACGACGCCGGCAGGGATGGAAATCTCCGCATCGCCCAGCTGCAACACATGATCAACGCTCTGGCGAATGTCCTGCCTGCCTGGCTCGGGCTTCGCTTGCGCCAGCGCAGCGGCACATTGCGCAAGGCTCATGCCGCTGGCATAGCCAACAGCGGCAGCAGCGCAAGCGTTCGAAACGTTGTGAATGCCGCGCAGCTCAAGTTTGCAAGGCACGCTTGCAAAACGGGGATCGCCGCCAAGCCCGCGCTGACCGAAACCGCGAGCGCACAGCGTGAAACTCGAACGCCCCAGTTCATCGAGATGGATGTCGCGCGCCCATACAAAGGGCAAGTCGCGATCGTCAAACGAAAATGCCTCCACGTGCTGGTCGGCCTCAAAAGAACCGTCGTAGCAAACAAGACCGACATTTCTTCCCGTCAAATCAGCCGAATCGCAAATGAACTTCGCGAAATCGTCGGCGATGTTCAGGAAAGCGACGCCGGTATCTTTCGGCAGAGACGCGAAAAGCTCGGCTTTCGCACGAGCGATGTTCTCGCGGCTGCCCAAAAGCTCGATGTGGCTTTCGCCCACATTGGTAAGCAAACCCCACTCGGGCTTTACATATTCGCAAAGTGCGTCGAGCTGATGCAACCCGCGCATCCCCATCTCGACGACCACCGATTGCGTGTCGACGCTTGCATTGAGCAGCGTCTTCGGCACGCCGAGTTCGTTGTTCTGGTTACCGGCGGTTGCCACAACCGAACCGCAAGCGCCCAAAACCTCGCGCATAAGGTTTTTAGTGGTCGTCTTTCCCGTCGACCCAGAAAGAGCGATGACGCGGCCTTGCAAGCGCTTGCGCCATGCGCGCGCCAAATGGACGATAGCTGCCTGGGCGTCTTCAACGGCGATCACTGCTGCGCCCATCTTGCGCGCAGCAGCATGCGCGGCTTCGTCGACATCATGCGACACAAGAGCGCATACAGCGCCGGCATCTATCGCCTGCGCCACGAAATCGTGTCCGTCAACGCGCTCGCCCGCAAGCGCCAGATACACATTGCCCGGTTGCACCTCGCGAGAATCCCAGGTTATGCCCTGCGCAATCTCGGCAGAGTCGGCAGGCTGCACGATATAAGAGCCGCGCACCGCCTCGAAAATCTCTTGAATGCTCAAACGCATAGAAAAAATTACTCCTCGGTTTGCGTCGCAGAGCCATCGAAAGCGCGCTCGAGTTCCTCGGCCGCGACAACGCGATCGTCAAACGAAAGCACCTTGTCACCCACCAGCTGATAATCTTCGTGTCCCTTGCCGGCGATGAGAATACTGTCGCCCGGATTCGCATGCGCTATAGCACACGCAATGGCCAAACGACGATCGGGCTGCACTTCGTAATGGTCGCTGCCCTCGCCCATGCCGGAAACGATGTCATCGATGATAGCCATCGGGTCTTCGGTGCGCGGGTTGTCAGACGTCACCACCACGTAGTCGGCCGCAAGGGATGCGCGTCCCATGATCGAGCGCTTGGTGGCATCGCGATCACCGCCGCAGCCGAACACCACGATGGTGCGACCCTTGGTTATATGCTGGATGGAATGAAGCGCCTTTTGCAGCGCATCGGGCGTATGGGCATAATCGACGAACACCGAAACACCGCCCGTGTGCGCGGTGGAGATGCGCTCCAAGCGCCCCGGAACCTGCGGCGCTTCCTCAAGCGCCGCGACGATTCCTTCACGCGAGAAGCCCAACTGAAGGCCGATGGCAAAGGCGGTCATGACGTTCGATACGTTGAAACGACCCACCAGCGGGTAATCGAATTTGACGTGCGAGCCGCGAACATCAAGCTCGACCGTGGTATGCGTAGGCTCGTAATCAACGCTTACCGGATGAATCTGCGCCGCAGGATCGAAACCAACCGAGATGATATTGTCGTCGGCTGCGCTGCAACGGCGAAGAAGCTCTTTGCCCCATTTGTCGTCGATGCTGATGACGCGCTTCGCCGGATAGTCGGCAGAGAACAAACGCGCCTTGGCTTCGAAATACGCCTCGAACGTATGGTGGTAGTCCAGGTGGTCTTGGGTAAGATTAGTGAATGCCGTCACGGCAAACGTCGTGCCCCACGTGCGCAAAAGGTCAAGCGCATGACTCGAAACCTCCATGGCGACGACGTCGACGCGAGCATCGCGCATGTCAGCGAAAATGCCTTGCAAATCGGAGGATTCGGGCGTGGTGTGCTCGGCATGCTGCTTATTACCGGCAACGACGATGCCTACCGTCCCGATAACGCCCGTGCGCTTGCCGGCGCGGCTGGCGATGTGCTCGACCAAATAAGTGGTGGTCGTCTTGCCATTGGTGCCGGTGATGCCCACCAAGTCGAAATCCTTCGACGGATGGTCGTAATAATTGGCCGCAACCTGCGCCATGGCCTTGCGCGTGTCGGAAACCACGACCTCAGTCACATCGGTTGCGTCGGCGAGATACACCTTGCGCTCGGCCACGATCACCTTCGCGCCGTGGTTGATGGCATCTTGCGCAAACGAATGGCCATCCGCTTTCAAGCCGACGATGCAGAAAAACGCATCACCCGGAGAAACCTTGTCAGAGCGGTACGCCAAGCCCGCCACCTCGTCGTCGGCATTACCGAGAATCGTGCACTCAATGCCCTCGAATAGCTGGGCAACCGTTTTCGCCATAAAGACGCACCTCGTTTCGCAAGCCCTTGCGCCGGCTACTCGGCCGACGTAGACGTGGACGTGATGTTGTATCTATCAACAGCGTCTGTCATTATATCGCGAAATATCGGCGTCACCTCGTTATCGCCGATGACCTCGTTTGCGCCCACATAACAGACAAGCTTGCTGTCGCTGTTGTTGATGAAGCCGCAAAAGCCCAGGTTATAGGTATCGTACTTGTAGCCGCCGTTCTCTTCGTCGTAAACCTCAGCGGTCGAGGTCTTGCCTGCCACGTCGTAGCCGTCGATACCGGCCATGACGCCCGTTCCCGATTGCACGACGGTCTCCAGCATGCTGTTCATCTCGGGGATAACCTCGGTTTTGTCGATTATCTGCTTGGTTTCGTACGTAGGCGTCTCGCCAGTTTCGGGATATTTGATGACGAAATGCGGAGTGCATTCCACACCGCCGTTGACAAGCGACCCGTAGAAACGCGCGATCTGCAGCGGCGTCACTGAAATGCCCTGGCCAAAGGATACGTTGTAGCCGACAACGCGGGACCAGTTGTCGAAATCGACCAGATAACCCAGCTGCTCGCCCGGGAAATCGACTCCGGTAAGCGTATGGAGGTCATATTTCAGGATATGGTCGTAGAGCTTGTCGAAGCCCATGTTCTCAACGGCGAGCGAGATGCCGACGTTGGACGAATACTGCATGACCTGGCGAAGCGAGTACGTCGTGTCGTCGCGCGCATGGGCGTCGGAAATATGGTAGCCATCGGCAACCAGCTCCGACGGGCAGAAGAGCGTGTCTTCGGGGCCCATGGTGCCTTCTTCGAGAATCGACATCGCCGAAACCGTCTTGAACACCGAACCGGGTTCGAGCAGGCTCGATATAGCCTTCACCTGCATGGATCCCTCTTTTACCTCGGAACGGTCGGCCGGATTGAAATAAGGATAGCTTGCGCAAGCGTAAATCTCGCCCGTGCCGCCGTCCATCACCACGGCGCTGCCGCCCTCGACGCCCATGCGCTCAAGGCGATCTTTGAGTGCCGTTTCCACTACCTGCTGAAATTCGATATCGACGGAAATGACGATATCCTGCCCGTCTTGCGCGGGGGTCGATTCGTGCACGCCGCCGGGGATCGGGGTGCCGTCGGCGCCGATCTCGGCCTCGTAGTAGCCGGGAGTGCCAGAAAGCGTTTCGTTGTACCAGTATTCCAAACCGGAGATGCCAGTGTAGTATTCGCGATTCGCCTCGGTATCGACTTCGGTGTTGGTTGCGCCCACAAGCTGGCCGCCCACCTCGCCGTAGGGATATTCGCGACGCGTGTCGGAAAGGAAATAGATTCCTGGCAAGGCAAGCTCTTTAAGTTTTGCCGCCTTGTCGGTGTCGGCCTTGCGCTTCACATAGGAGAAGGTCGACTTTTCGGCGGAAAGCTGGTCGACGTAATCTTTGTACGTGCCGCCAAGACAGCTTGCTATCTGCGCGGCCTCGGCGGTGGGGTCGGTCACTTCGGATGGGTTGCAATAAACCGTGGTCGCATCTACCGAAATGGCCAAGATCTTGCCGTTGCGGTCGTAAATGGTGCCGCGCCGGGGCTCAACCGTAAGGCCCACCGTATGCGACTTCTGCGCTGCTTCGGAATATTCTTTTTGAACGATGACATCAAGGTATATGAGACGCCCGAGGAAAAGCAAAGCGATGGCAAGGAAGAAGACGATGGGCACAGCGGTGCGGCCCGAGCCGCGCACTACAAGAGAGCCTGCGCTAGAACCTACGCCGCCCGAAGAGCTCGCCTTGCGCGAACGATCCTTATCGCGGGCATGCGCCTTGCTCGCCTTGTCCGTGCGTTCGCCCGCATGGCGCCTGTCAGCGCGATCGTCGCCGAAGGCGCGCCTATCGCGCGTGCGCCCTTCCTGAGACGATTTGCCGGCATCGCCTTTTGCGCGCGTAGTGCGGCCAAAATCGCTGCCTCTATTGCGCGAAGACATCTTTAGCCTTGAATCTCGGCAGCATTTTTGATGCTACCCGAAAGCGACAATGCGCCCGAATCATCGGTTGCCACGATATCTTTTTGAACCGTGATGGTGCCTACCTCATAAGGCGCGGACATGCCGAGCTTCTCGGCATGCGCCTTGATGGCGGCAGTGGTCGAAAGCGCGGAGTTTTGCACCTCGAGTGTGGTGGAATTCGATTTGATGCTGTCCATCGAACTCTCGATGGCGCTGGAATCGGCGAGCACGACGCTCGTCGCCGACTTCAAAGTTATCTGAGCGAAACACACCACGGCCGCTATCACCATCACCGCAATAGCGAGTTTGACGATAAGGCCGGTGGTGACGCCTTTTTCCTTAGGCTCGGCGCCGGTTCGCGTACCGGGGACAACACGCACGTCGGGGCGGCTTTGGCGACGAGCAGTACGCTCGGGGTGGGCATTCATGCGATATGCCGCTTCTGCTGCCATTGCCGCCTCCTTTTCTTTGTTTTAGCTGCGTTTACATGCGGTTGCTATGGTTGTTATGTTCTGTTCTATTTTGCTCTAGCCTGTTCTACTAAAGCTTACGTGCCACGCGAAGCTTGGCGCTGCGGGCACGCGGGTTGCGCTCGATCTCGTCAGGCGTGGGAACTATCGGCTTGCGCGTGACCACTTCGAGTATCGGCTTTTTCCCGCACATGCAAACAGGCAGATCAGGCGGGCAGGTGCATCTGTCCGCAAACTTGTTGAACGCTTCCTTCACAATACGATCCTCGAGCGAGTGATACGAGATCACCAGCAGATGGCCGCCTGGATTAAGCCAGCGCACCGCGGCGTCAAGACCACGCTTGAGCACGGTAAGCTCCGAGTTGACTTCGATCCGAAGCGCCTGGAAGGTTCGCTTTGCAGGATGCCCGCCCTTACGGCGAGCCGATGCGGGGATCGCCGCTTTCACGATATCGACGAGTTGCGCGCTGGTGTCGATCGATTCGTGCTCGCGCGCCGCCACGATGAAGTCGGCAATGCGCGATGCCCATCTCTCGTCCGAGTTAGCGCGGATTATCCGAGTGAGATCTGCTGCGTTGTAGGTGTTCACGATCTCTTTTGCGGTTAAGGTTTGTTTACCCGGATCCATCCGCATGTCAAGAGGGCCGTCTTCTTTAAAGGAGAAGCCGCGGGATGCCAAATCGATTTGCGGCGACGAAACGCCCAGGTCGAACAAGAAAACGTCCACCCCGGGAACTTCCGCCGAGACCAGCAATTCGTCCATATCGCCGAAATTGCCACGCAAAAGCTTGACCTCGGGGCCGTCTTCGGACGCGATCTTCGCAAGCTTGGCGCCGGCGGCAGCCAGAGCCATCTCGTCTTGATCGATGCCGATAAGCACGCCTTGCGGGCCAAGCAACTTGGCAAATTCGGAAGAATGCCCTGCCCCGCCGAGTGTTGCGTCCACGAACGTATGCTGTGTTTGGAGCTTCGATTGTTCGAGGCACTCGGCGAGCAGGACGGGTATATGCCGATATTCGTTTGTCATTGCACGCACGCCCTACTACCTTGCAACCATTTCGCTGAGATCGATCTCGGCATCCATGGCGTCGTAGCGCTCTGCGTCCCACACTTCGAAGTAACCCGTGTTGCCAACGATGACGACATCCTTCTCGATGCCCACGGCCTCACGCTGATCCGCAGCGATCATGACGCGGCCGGCGGAATCCACCTGCACGTCGCGAGCGCGGCTTTTCAGCTTGCGGCGAAGGGCGACGTGCTTTGCGTTGTTCGAACGATAGCCACCGAAAGAATCCTCGAACAGCTGGCTTACCCACTGTTCGAACTGGCCGTCGTCAAACACGTAAATGCAGTCGTCTTCGAGGCTGCGCGTTACTACGAGCTCGTCGGAAAGCAGCTTGCGGAATTTCGCCGGCAGGGACATGCGGCCTTTAGCATCGATTTTGAAGCGAAACTCGCCGTTAAGATCAACGGTGTGCTTCCCTTCTTCCATGTCTTGGCCCGCCCTTTCGGCGCTGCGCCTTGCAGGCGCAATCGTTCACTGTCATCCAACGTGCTTGCATTCTATGACAATTTCTCCCACTTCGCAACACCACGAAACACTTCTCTCCCAATTCCTACATAGGAAGACAAGCAGGGAAAGAACGGTGCGATTTTGTGTTTTCGCAGGTTGATGCTTGTTTTTCTCTGATCATCGCAAGATTTTCAAGCAAATGGGAACAAATGATCTGGTGACTCCGACGAGATGACAAATTGTCCCAATTCTCCCACTCAGCCCCACACGCGATGTTTTACCCCTCCGGAGATACCGGCTGCCCCCCCTTCAACATCGACGTTGCGCTTCATCCCCACCCCATTTCTCATGTCCAGAAAATCGGGGCAGCTCGCAACATGCCTGTTTTTTTGCACACGAACTGTCCGAGATCGAGCTTTTTAACAAACGGAGGGCGCGCTGATTGGATGAAGTATCCGCTGAATTTTGCGAGCTGGACAAAATCGCGAGCTGGACAAAATAAGCCGTTTCTGTCACAAAATCTGAGTTGCCCTTGCGTCGTCCAACTCATAGCGGGTTTCCGACCTGCTGATTTTCGAATCGAACGTTTACCGATGGCCTTTCCGAGCCTTTCCGTTCGATATTTCATCGGATTCCGTGTCAAAACCCCGCTTTTTTGTCCGCGCCGTGAACTGCGGGGCGTATAACAGCGATGCGCGAACGAATAGCAAATCGTTCGCGGGCTTGCTTAGATAGTGTATTTAAAGAAATACATTGATTTTCGACGGTCTTAGCACGCGTTAGTTGCACGCAGGAAACTAACTTGATGGGAAAATAGTACGTCCCACCTAACTAAAAATCAAGATAAAAGTTTGTTTCGTATACCTTTTAACGAGCAAAACGAGCCGCTGGTAACAAATGTTACCTAACACAAATTTTTACATGCGAAAAACGAGTTACCCAGAGATAACGATTTAAAGCAATCACATCAAGCGGATACGACGACCGTCCACCTGCAGCTGCCCTGCTTCTTGCATCGCGCGCAGCTCGCGGCTAAGCGATTTGTCGGCAACGCGCAGATAAACCGCCCACTCCTGCCGCGACATAGGCACCGTCACAAAACCGTCGGCGTCAACAGGCAGGTTGCGCAAATACGCCAAAATGCAATCGGACAAGCGCGGCTCGCCCACAACGGAAAGCGCCTGCGACAAAAGCCCGATCTTTTTGGACATCTCGGTTGAAAGGTTGGCCTGCAACACAAAGGCATGCGAGCTGGTGCATTTTTCAAGCTCGTCGGCAGGGATGCATAAAACGCGTGTCGGCTGCATAGCGCAGATGTTCACGGAGCTGTGTTTCAGCGTACGTGGCACCGCCTCGGCAAACGAATCGCCCGCAGCGAACTGCGCTATCTCGCGGTCCTGCCCGCCTTGGGGCATCGTCGCCCGCACGCGCCCCTCGATAACCACGGGATAAAACGCCAGAGCATCGCCCGTGCGCCGCAAAAGCTGGCCTTGAGATATGGCCATCACGCTGGCATGCAATTCTTTCAGCAGGTTGAGGCAATCGGCTTCGGGGACGCCTTGAAACACCGGCGAGGTCTTCAACACGCGGATATCGTTTGCGCTAACACCAACCGCCATGCGTTTCACACCCCGCTTTCCATGCCCGGCCCTGAGTTTCCTTTAACTAATATAGTTATTATTGCGCAACATCGCTATGCGCGCGGATGAGCCGCCAGGTATTCCTCTCGAATATGCGACCTATCAACATGGGTGTAAATCTGCGTGGTCGATATATCCGCATGCCCCAGTATCTCCTGGATAACGCGCAGGTCGGCGCCGCCTTCCAGCATATGCGTGGCAAACGAATGTCTCAACGTGTGCGGATGCAAGCTTGCCACGCCGATCTCCCTACCTGCATCGGCCACTATCTTGTGCACGCTCTGCCGCGAAAGCCGCCCGCCGCGCGCGTTCAAAAAAACGGCGGCTGTCGGCTTGGCGTAGGGCTTAACCAGCTGAGGGCGCGCCTCTTCGAGATAAGCCGCCAGCGCGCGAGCGGCGGCTCCCGAAATGGGCGAGATGCGCTCTTTATCGCCCTTGCCCACCACGCGCAGAAAACCTTCTTCGAGCGCGCAATTAGCCAAATCAAGGCCCGTGCACTCGCTTGCACGCAGTCCACACCCGTAAAGAACTTCCAAGATCGCGCGATTACGCAACCCTATGGGACTCTCGTCAGTCTGCGCATCGAGCAGGGCATTCACCTGGGCAATCGACAAAACATCAGGGAGTTTTTCGGCAGGTTTAGGGAGTTTTACCGTGTCGGTCGGATTCTTTTTCGTGTAGCCTTCCCACACGCAAAAACGATGGAAACCCTTGATCGCCGAGATGCGCCTATCGATGCTCGAAATCGCAAAGCCGCGCTTGTGCAAAGCTCCTTCGTAGGCAACCACGGTTTCGCGCGTAATGTTGCCGAGGTCGAGCACGGGCGCGCCCGAGTTTTCCAAAAACGCCTGATAATCGGCGAGATCGCCTGTATACGCCTCGATGGTGAGCGCACTTGCCGCACGCTCGATGCGCAGGTACGCCAGATATTCGTCTATGTAGCGCCCAATGGTCATGCAAGCAGTTTATCGCAGCGCACCGTCCGAGAACGCCACGGGTGTTAAAGATTCGTTAACGAAAAGGCGGTTTACAAAACCGCAATCATGAACGCACTACTATCGTTCAGGCAACGCCAAGACGGGCTTGCCGCAACGTTTTCTATCGTTTTCAAAGCGGAGGCGCACATGGCAAAGCACATTTTCGTTACCGGCGGCGTGGTTTCGTCCTTGGGCAAGGGCATCACCGCAGCATCGCTCGGGCATCTTCTCAAGGCGCGCGGCTACAAGGTGACCATGCAGAAAATGGACCCCTATCTCAACGTCGACCCCGGCACGATGTCTCCTTTCCAACACGGCGAAGTGTTCGTCACCGACGATGGCCACGAGGGGGACCTCGACCTTGGCCACTACGAGCGATTTATCGACGAAAACCTTTCGCGCGAATCGAACTTCACACAAGGATCCATTTACAAAACGCTCATCGCCCGCGAGCGCCGCGGCGATTTCCTAGGCGGCACCGTGCAGGTGATCCCGCACGTCACCGAAGCCATCAAAGAGCGCATCCGCCGCGCGGCCGACCAATCGGGCGCCGACATCGTCATTTCCGAGATCGGCGGCACCGTGGGCGATATCGAAGGCCAACCTTTCATCGAGGCAGCGCGTCAGTTTAAAAAAGAACGTCCTGCAGGCGACGTCATCTTCGTCCATGTGACGCTTGTTCCCTACATAGCCGCAGCTCACGAGGTCAAAACCAAACCAACACAGCATTCCGTGAAAGAGCTGCGCTCCATGGGCGTGCAACCCGATTTCATCGTATGCCGCTCCGACCACAAGATTTCCGACGGCGTGCGCGAGAAAATCGCCCAATTCTGCGATGTCGCCCCGCGCGAAGTGCTGGCCTGCGAAGACAGCCCGTCCATCTATCAAGTGCCGCTCAACCTGCACGACCAGCGTTTTGATGCAATGGTGTGCGAAAAGCTCAACCTTGGCGTACGCGATATCAACCTTAGCCCCATGGAAGCCTTCGTCGCCGCCGAGGCAAGCTGCCAAGACCCGTGCGACATCGCCATCGTGGGCAAATACGTGAGCCTGCCCGACGCCTATCTTTCGGTGGTCGAAGCGCTGCATCACGCCGGCGTGGGGCAATGTTGCAAAGTAAACGTTCACCTGATCGATGGCGAAACCATCACCAACGAGAATGCTGCCACCGAGCTTGGCCGATTCGACGGCATCCTCGTCCCAGGCGGTTTCGGCGTGCGGGCATTCGAGGGCAAGATAGCCGCCGCCAAATACGCCCGCGAGAACAACGTGCCCTTCCTAGGAATCTGCCTCGGTCTGCAAGCCGCCGTATGCGAATTCGCACGCGATGTTTGCGGCATGCCAAACGCGACGTCGACCGAATTCGACGAATCAGCCGAGTACCCGGTTATCGACCTTATGCCCGAGCAAGAAGATGTCGAGGACAAGGGCGGCACCATGCGCCTCGGCGCCTACCCTTGCAAAGTGGCCGACGGCACACTTGCACACCGCGTTTATGATTCCGACTTGATTTACGAACGTCACCGCCATCGTTACGAGGTGAACAACGCTTTTCGTGATCGTCTGATCGATGGCGGACTGGTTGTTTCGGGCACTTCGCCTGACGGACGGCTGGTCGAGATGATCGAGGTTCCCGACCACCCGTATTTCATAGCTAGCCAAGGACACCCCGAGTTCAAAAGCCGCCCCACACGCCCGCATCCCCTCTTCGCAGGCCTTGTAGCCGCCGCTCTCGACCGCCACGCAAAAGCAAGCGAGTAACGCAGAGCGGGAGTGGCGGAACACGAGCTGGCTGCATGCGCGCGCCTGCGTTTTGGCAGCCAGCATGGCAGCCAGCCGTTTGGCAAGCTGAGCCGGGCATTCGCGAGCCTTGCCGCCCAGCAGCGGTTTTCGCCCGTCCGTCAAGCAAACCTGCCCGCCAGACCTAGCCCGCCTGCCGAGCTAGCGAGTAAACCCAATGCCCATCGATGGACCCCGACAACCATTGATGGGCGAAATAGCGATTAGAGCAACAAAGAGGCTCAACAGGACAAAAACCGCATCTTTTGACAAACCGAACGGTCACTAGATACCGACGCAACCAGTCCGCTCACGTTTTTCGATGCTTCATCCCTTTCAAAAATTTCGATGCTTCATCCCTTTCAAAAACCCAGAGAATAGCTGACAGCGAAGAAGATGCCTTCGTTCTTTGTGACAAATCCCCCTGTTTTTGCCCCGCTCGCCCCTTCCCGCTCACCTCGCTCGCCCCTTCCCGCACCTTCCAGCAAGAATCAAACCGATCGCAAACAAAAACCAATCCGCAATCAAACACTGCTCAGGCAGCGGCGAAACCCCGCGAAAACAAGCCTCCAGAAAAGCTAATGTGTATGCATGGCTATATTTCTTGACGGCATATCCTCACTAGAATATTGGCGGGCGCACCCAACCATCAAAATGCGACCGCCAAACAAACGCGATTGCTCACGCGCTCTGAAGCTTTATTCGTCAAACAAGCCCTCAACCGCAGACATCGCCATACTCGAAAAATTGTTTCCAGAGCTAACCAGCCCCTATCGCATCATGTCGCCAAAAGACATCTTGCGACTACGAACCAAACAGATCCGCAATGCGGTGGCGGCTCCCGCGTCTCTCCCCGCGAGGCCCTTTGTTGACGTCGGTCTCGGCATCTATGTCTGCTCGCCGGAGCTTTGTTTCTGCCGCCTTGCCACGGCGTTCAAAAACCCAATTGAACCCGCTTTGATAGGACTCAAACTCGCGGGGACCTACCGCATAGCGAACAACAAAACATCGAGCGCAACCTCTACGGCAAAGGCGGTTCCTATCACCTCCGCGAAATCGCTAGCGATTTCGGCCGAAAGATACAAAGGTGCTTACGCGACCGCAGCCCAAGTCGCTGCTCGCTATGTGCTCGATTTATCGGCTTCGCCAGCGGAATCGTTCATAGCGCTTGTCCTTACGCTGCCAAAGAGGCTCGGGGGATTCGGGCTTCCGGCTCCAGTACTCAACCACAAAATCAGCACCTCGCACGGATTGCGGCAAGCGGTATTCGGCAAGGCGTTTTATTGCGACCTCTTCTGGCCCAACGCAAAATTGGCTTTAGAATACGACAGCGACGAATTCCATACCGGATCGAAGAAAATCGAGCGCGACGCCCGCCGCCGCAATGCACTCTCCTCACTCGGCATCACTGTAATCACTGCAACGAAACGCCAGATCGACAACCGCGATGTGCTAAACCAACTCGCAACGCAGCTCTCAAAACATCTCGAAATACGCATGAGAATAGAACGCGTGAACAAACAAAAGCAATCTGAGCTTCTCCGCATGCGTTACTCCGGCAAATGAGGACGCAAACGACCGCAAACAAGACGAGGCGGACAAAAAGTTGGACTTTTGACACCGAAGGAGCCTTGAAGGGCGCTGGATCGCTCGGCTTTGCGCCGTTTTAGGGAGCAAAGAAGCTCGAATCGCCTAGTTCGCAAACGCAAGTAGAAGAAATCCGCCTGTGCGAACCACTTTTCCGCGTCAAAACTAGGCACTTTTGTCCGTCTCGAGTCCGCCTCAGTGCTTTTACCCACCTCGACACCAAACAAGCAATTCCAAATCAAGGAAAAGTTCAGAACACGCGCACACCAACCCGCGATGCGCATTAGCCTGCGATATAATAATTGCAAACAATCAACCACATCGCACCTACCAAAAGATGCCGTTTTCCACGCGTTGCTGCACGGCACCTTGCGATAAGTGCGTTCATAGAGGCGCCAAGCTGGCCTCTCTTCCGACGAGCGGCCAGCAAACGAGCACGCGAAGTTCCATCAAACGGAACCGATCGCGCGCTGGTCAACCGCCTTGCGGAAAATTTCATGACGAAAGGGTTGCTGCATGAAAATAGGTTTCGACAACGACAAATACATCGAGCTTCAGGCTGCGCGCATCCGCGAGCGTATCGATCAGTTCGGCGGCAAGCTTTACTTGGAATTCGGCGGCAAGCTTTTCGACGACTTCCACGCATCGCGTGTGTTGCCCGGCTTCGAGCCCGACACCAAACTGCGCATGCTCAAAGCGCTCATCGACGACGTGGAGATCATCCTCTCCATCAACGCCAACGACATCGAGCGCTCCAAGGTGCGCGGCGATTTAGGCATCACCTACGACGACGACCTGCTACGCCTGATGGACGCCTTCAACGAGCTGGGCTTTTACGTGGGCAGCGTCGTCATAACCCAGTACCGCAACCAACCTGGCGCCGACGCCTTCCGCGCACGCCTCAACTCGCTGGGCGTTAAAAGCTACCTGCACTACCCCATCGCGGGCTATCCTTACGACATCGACCACATCGTGAGCGACGAAGGCTACGGTAAAAACGAGTACGTGGAAACAACGCGGCCGCTGGTGGTCGTCACTGCCCCGGGCCCGGGTTCGGGCAAAATGGCAACGTGCCTCTCGCAGCTCTACCAAGAGCTCAAGCACGGCGTGAACGCAGGCTACGCGAAATTCGAGACATTCCCCATATGGAACCTGCCGCTTGAGCATCCCGTGAACATCGCTTACGAAGCCGCGACCGTCGATCTAGACGATGCAAACGCCATCGATCCCTACCATCTGGAAGCCTACGGCGAAACCACGGTGAATTACAACCGCGATATCGAGATCTTCCCCGTGCTGAAAACCACCATGGAAAAGATCTCGGGCGAATGCCCCTACAAATCGCCCACCGACATGGGCGTGAACATGGCCGGTTACGCCATCGTCGACGACGAGGCATGCCGCGAGGCTTCGAAGAACGAGATCGTTCGCCGTTACTTCAAGGCGCGCGAGGACTTCCGCCGCTCGGGCGGCAACGAAGTCGAGGTCGATCGCCTGGTTCGCCTGATGACGCGCGTGGGCGTCACCGAAAACTACAACCCGGCGCACGCTGCCGCCATGCAAAAAGCCGAGGAATCCGGCGGTCCGGCTGGTGCCATCCTCATGCCCGACGGCAAAGTGATCACCGGCAAAACCTCGACGCTTCTTGGCGCAGCGTCGAGCGTGCTCCTCAACGCCATCAAGTACCAAGCCGGAATAGACGACGAAACCTCGGTTATTTCCGACGAATCGCTCGAGCCTATTTGCCGTCTGCGCATCGAGCGCCTGGGGCACACCAACCCGCATCTACACCCCAACGAGATGCTCATCGCGCTTTCTTCCACGTCGCTCACCAGCCCGCTAGCCAAGCAGGTTATCGAGCACATGAACGAGCTTGTCGGTTGCGATGCGTATTTCAGCGTGATCCTCTCCGAAGAAGACGAGCGCTTGTACAAATCTCTCGGCATCAACGTTTGCTGCGAGCCCAAATACGAGCTGCATCGCTATTATCACGAGTAAACCCCAAGACCGAGCAAACCACTGAGGGCCCGCCCGAAACTTATCCGGACGGGCCCTCGAGCATCAAGAAGCATAAGAAACGGAGATGCCGATGAAATCCGCCATCAACAAACGATTCGCTCGAACCGAGCTGCTGATGGGTACAAACGCAATGAAGAAGCTCGCTCAAGCGCGCGTGATCGTATTCGGCATCGGCGGCGTGGGGGGATTCGCCGTAGAAGCCCTCGCCAGGTCAGGCGTCGGCGCCATCGATGTGGTCGATAACGACATCGTCTCCGAAACGAACATCAACAGACAGGTAATAGCCTTGAATTCCACCGTCGGTTGCGAGAAAATCGATGCAGCACGCAAGCGCATCCTGGACATCAATCCCAACTGCATCGTGCGCACCCACAAGTGCTTCTATCTGCCCGCGACAAAAGATCAGTTCGATTTCACGCAATACGATTACGTGATCGATGCCGTCGACACCGTAACCGCAAAACTGCAGATCATCCAAGAAGCAAACGATAGACACGTTCCCGTCATCTCATGCATGGGCGCGGGAAACAAGTTCGATCCCACCCAGCTGAAAATAGCCGACATCAACGAGACTTCGACCTGCCCGCTAGCGAAGGTGATTCGCAAAGAATGCCGCAAGCGCGGCATCCCAGGCTTCAAAGTTGTCTATTCGACAGAGCCCGCGCATACTCCGCGCCCTAACCCCGAAGATCCGAACACTGAGCTTCCGCCCGAAGGTCGCCGAAGCCTACCAGGGTCGTTCGCACCCGTGCCCGCAGCAGCCGGCTTGATAATGGCGAGCGAGGTCATTCGCGATCTGGCTGGAATATAGCCCGCTTGGGCGACAAGCAACCGCCGTCACGCAGACTGCCATCCAAAGCCGTCAAACATCAACAGCCCAGCACTGAAAAAGAGGGCGACGACTCCTTTCGAATCGCCACCCTCAACTACGCAAACCCCGACGAAATCGCGCAAACGCCAGCGTCGCCGATTACGCAACCTGCGTCTTAGGCGCAAGCTTTGCAGCCGACTCACCAAAAAACACCTCATACCAGCACAGGAAGCAATACACATTCCAAATGCGCATCATCTTAAGCTTGGAGCGCCCTTCCTGCGTGCTGAAATCGGCCGAGCGATGATCGTCGAGCATCTTCACCAGATAGTCGGTGTTAAAGAACTTTTCGGCCGCCTCGCTGGTAAACGCCTCCTTGATGCGCTCGTAGTACAGATCGGTCTGCAGCCACACGGTAAGCGGCGTGATAAACGGTTGCTTAGGCATGTCGGCAACCTTCTCGGGGAATCCCAAATGCGCAGCGGCACGACGAAGCGCGTACTTCGAATGATCCTTGGTCACGCGGCAATTGGTAGGCAGCTGCAACGCCACATCAAGAACCTTCTTGTCCAAAAACGGCACGCGCAGCTCAAGCGAATGTGCCATCGACATGCGATCGGCCTTAAGACAGATGTCGTAGGGCATGTACGAAACCATATCGACGTACTGCGTCTGCGTGATGACGTCGCCTCCGTTAGTGCGCTCAAGCGCCTCGTCAAAATGCGGCTTGCACCACTCCCATGGCTTGCATTTGCCCTTGAAATCTTTCAGCACATGCGGAACCTCGTCCCACATGTAGTTCATGCATGCGCGCTGATAGCTCTTTTCGGGGCCGCCCGATCCGCGCATGGCGAAATGGCGCCCATGAAACTGCGGCAGCTTCTCTGCCACAGCGCCCGCTGCCTTGCGAATGGTTTCGGGCACCAAGTTGAAATACTTCGAGAACTCGTACTGATCATGGTAAATCCAATAGCCACCGAAAAGCTCGTCAGCACCCTCGCCCGACTGAACCACCTTCACCTCTTTGGAAGCAAGCTCGCTCACGAAATACAGCGGGATAGCCGACGGAGCACCCAGCGGTTCGTCCATATAATACTGCTCGGTAGGCACGATATCTAAAAACTGCTTGGCCGTGACCTGGACATCCTTGTTGGAAAGCCCCGCCCATTCGGCGAACTCGCGCGCATCCTTCAACTCGTCGAGCTTTATCTTAAAGCCGGCGTTCTCCGCCTTGTCGCGCTGTTTCTCGCTGCCGGTGATGTCGTAGCCCACCGAGAACGTCTTCACGCCCTCCTTGTGGTGCTGACCCATGCAGTAGGCCGCCAGCGACGAATCGATGCCGCCCGACAAAAAGCTTCCGATCTCGACGTCGGCGATTTCGTGCGCACGAACCGATTCGTCAAACGTATCTTTAATGACGTCGGCCCACTCCTCCAAGCCCTTGGAGGAGTTGATTTTGTAGGTGATCTTGTAAAAGCAGCGCGAACGAATCTGGTCGCCCTCGATAATCATCATATGACCAGGCAAAACCTTATGAACGTTCTCGAACATGGTCTGCGAGTCGTTCATATACTCGAAGCACAGGTACTGCGGCAGCATCTTCTCGTTGACCGCGGCGTGGAATTTCGGATGCGCGAAAAACGCCTTGGGTTCGCTTGCGTACATGATACGCGCGCCGTCCTGCTGATAATAAAGAGGCTTGATGCCGAAGATATCACGCGCTAAAACCAAACGCTTGTTCGCATCATCCCAGATGGCGATAGCGAACATACCGCGCAACTTCTTGAAAACGCCCACGCCCCATTCTTCGTAGCCATGGACTACGGTTTCGGTGTCGCCGTTGGTGACGAATTCGTAGCCGGCATCCTGAAGCTCCGCGCGAAGTTCCTGAAAATTGTATATCTCGCCATTGAAAGTGACGATCACCGTGCCATCGGCGTTTTGCATAGGCTGATGGCTGCCTTCGAGATCGATGATGGAAAGCCGACGGAAGCCCATGGCGATGTCGTCATTGACGAAATAGCCGTCTTCATCGGGTCCGCGATGAATGATGCGGTCGGCCATGTCCTTAACGATGCTGCGGTTGGTGTCGGCATCGTAGTCGACGGTGGTAAAGCCCACAAATCCGCACATGAATCGCTCCTTTTCTAGAAAAGTCGAACCGTTATATTTTACTTTATACGCAAGGCTCCCCAACCCGCTTGTGCGCATAACATCAATTCACCAGGCTTGGGCGCATCGGCTTCTATCGCTATGAAATAATGGAGGCACTGAGTGACTCAACTTCAAACCGGCTTACACGCAAGCGACGCAACCAAAGGAGAACGGATGACGCAAGCTAACAACATAAGCGACATAAAGGCGCATCTCCAACCCGTTATCATCGGCGGCGACATCCTTGCTTACAGTTATGTGCGCGAGCTTCATCGTGCGTACGGGATCACACGTTCCATCGTGCTCGCCACGCAGGACGTAAAGATGCTCTCCAGCAGCAAATTCACCGACTATCGCCTCGTCGGCAATCTTTACGACGGCCCCGAGGTGCTCTATCTCAACCTCGAGAAGGTCGCGGTCGAGGTTTACGAGCGTGACGAAAATGCCATTCTCCTGGTGCTTGGATGCGACGACGTGCATGCGCGCCTGCTCTCCGCCGGCAAAACACGCCTGCAGGAAATCGGCTATACCGTGCCCTACATCGATTTCGAGCGGCTTGACGAGATCACCCAAAAACGCCGCTTCTACGAGATTTGCGACGAACTCGACGTTCCCTACCCCAAAACCTGGTACTTCGATTGCGCGGTAGGCCCCGCCGAGCTCCCCGTAGACGAATTCAGCTATCCGCTTATCGCCAAACCATCGAACTCGGCACAATTCCAAGACGCGACGATCGAGAACAAGCGCAAGATCTACGAGATAGAATCGGCGGAAGAACTCGCGCAGGTTTGGACAAGCATCCGCGAGTCCGATTACGACAACCTGCTTGTCCTGCAAGACTTCATCCCCGGCGCCGACGACGCCATACGCACGCTGACTACGTTTTCCGACGAAAACGGCGATTTGCGCGTGGTGTCGGGCGGGGTCGTCGCCCTGCAAGACCACGACCCGACGGCCCTTGGCAACCCCCTTGCCATCATCGGCGAGAAAGAGCAGGCCATCATCGACGATGCCGCCAAGATCCTTCGCCGCATAGGCTATCGGGGTTTCGCGAACTTCGACATCAAATACGACGAGCGCGATGGGAGCTTCCGCTTTTTCGAAGTGAACACGCGCTGCGGACGCAACACCTACTACATGAGCCTTGGCGGTGTCAACTTCATCACGCTCATCGTGCGCGAATTCATCTTGCACGAGCAAATCGACTACGCCGAAGCTTATCGACCGTTTTTGTACTGCTGCGTGCCCGACATGGTGATGCGTCGCAGCATGCCCAACAAGCAACGCCTCGAGCAGGCACTATCCCTTCGCAAGCAAACCAAGGACCCCTATCCTCTGCACTATGCACCCGATTCGGCACAGCACAACCTTTGGGCTAAGATCATGTTCGAAAACCAGATTCGCAAGTTCAAGCGCTTTTATTGGGATACCGACGGCAAACAGCTGAAATAAGCGCGAGCACTATGGCGCGCGCCGATCACGATGAGCGCACTGTACCAAACAGCGCATCAACCGCACAATCTCTGCTTCTGAAACGTAGAAAAGCCGCTCGCCAAACAGCAAGCGGCTTTTTCATAAACCAAAAATCCGAACAAACCTAACTAAGCAAACTGCAGCGCGCAGGTGAAACCCGACCACGAAAGACCATCGGTGTCGCGCACATAAGCGCCGAAGGTAGGCGCATGCACATAAGGAACGCCGCCATACGCTTCAGCGATACCCACATGGCCGTAGCGATACAAAACATCGCCCGGGCGCGCCTGCGAGACGGGAACCCTGTTTACCGCGCATGCATACAGGCTCTCGGTCTGATGCGGCAGCGAGATGCCGACCTGCAGATAAGCCCAGCGAACCAAACCGGAGCAGTCGAACGCATCGGGACCCTCTGCGCCCCAAACATAGGGGCAGCCGATCTTCGAAACGGCATAGCCCACAACCGAATCGTATGAGCCCGCGCTGCCACCGTTGCTGTAGCCAGAATCACCGCTGTCATAGCTTCCGCCGTTGTCGTAGGAATTATCGCTTCCGCCACCCGAAGTGCCGGCGTTGTTGTTTGCCGCTGCAGCGGCCGCAGCAGCCTCGGCAGCAGCGGCGATTGCGGCGGCGGCCTGCTCTTGCTCAAGAAGTTCGCGGGCCTCGTCGTCAAGCTGGCTTACGATGGTGGTCGCCTCGGCGACACGCGCATCGGCTTGCGCTTTAGCCTCGGCGGCGACGTTGGCCTTCTCCTCGGCGATCTTCTCCTGACGAGCGAACTCGTCATATGCGGCCTGACGCTCTTCACGCAGGGTCTTCATGCTAGAGACCATGCTCGCATCCTGTTCATTCAGGTTGCTGAGCATGTCCCAGTTGGTGGTGAATTCTTCAAACGAAGATGCGCCCAGCAAAAAATCGAGATAGCTCGAAGGACCGGTGCGGTACATCTCCTTTGCACGCGTGCTCAAACGTGCCTGCAGCTTCTCGATCTGAGCATTGGCCTCATCGATCTTGGCCTGCTCGGCGTCCATCGAGTCTTGCGCTGCCTGCTGCTCGTCGAGAGCGCCGTAATAGTCGTTGGTCGCCTGTTCCAATTCTGCCTGGAGGGAAACCAGTTGAGTGCGCGCAGCGTCGGCTTCGGCCTGTTTTTCCGCTGCGGTTTCAGCTAATGCTTTTTGAGGATTTGCCACGATCATGGCGCTGAATATAGCCGCGCCCGTAACAAACGTCCTTCGGGAAAACCCGGTAACATGTCCGCTCATTGAAACCTCCGATCGAACATTCGACCCAGCCACCCGCGGGTGCCATGCATAACGGCTGTGTCGTGAAATTTTGAGCTGCCAGTATGGTGCGTTTAATTGTCGTTTTTGGTGCGTTTCGTCGGTTCTTGTTCCGTGTCGACGTCGGTCTTTAGCCTACCACGATTGCCCGCAGGCCGCGCGCTTTGTTTCTGCTTAAACATAAACCCTGTTCAGGGGCGTGCAAGTCTAGAGGATTCATGAAGAAGCCGTGCGCCCTCCCGAACCTGTCGGGCGCTTCCACGGAAGCGCCCTCGGTCCTGCGCCCTCCCGAACCTGTCGGGCGCTTCCACGGAAGCGCCCTCGGGTTCACTGTTGATTGAAGAACGTGCGCGAAATCTGCTCATAGAAGCTCGTCTTGCGGTATTTCACCAGCTTAAGCGGATTTTCGCCGCAACGCACCAACACGCGACGCACCGGCATCGCGAATTCGACCGGATCGCCGTCAATGAATAGCGACACCTCCGAGTATCGCGGGTCGTCGATCAGTTTCACCTCGATAACATCTTGGTGCTCGGTGACCACGGCGCGCGAATTCAGCGTATGCGGCGCAATAGGAACAACGACCATGCCACGATGACCTGGAGCAACCAAAGGTCCGCCAGCAGAAAGGGCATACGCCGTCGATCCCGTGGCCGAAGCGACGACCAGACCGTCACCGCGCATACGCGCCACGTAATTCCCCGAGATCTCATAACCGAAATCGACGATCTTACCCGCCGCGCCGCGCGCGATCGAGACCTCGTTCACCGCAAAGAAAGAGCGCGGCCCGTCAAGAGGCTCGCCCGCCTCGAGCGCTTCCTCATCGCCATCGCACACCACGTCGATACGCAAAGTCGAACGATTCTCGACGCTCACATCGCCCGCAAGAGCAGCCGCCACGGTGGAAATGAGGCCATCGCCGACCTCGTTGCACAAAAAACCCAGGTGTCCGAAATTCGCCCCCAGCATGGGCACATCCATCAGGGTCGTGATGCGCGCTCCATGCAAAACCGTGCCGTCGCCGCCAAGCGTAACAGCCAAAGCGAATTCGTCACCAAGCAAACGATCGTCGATTTTCGCCAGATCACCATCGCTGTACACAAACGACGAATCAGGGATGTCTTGCACATCAAGCAAAACCGGCTCGATGCCGATAGCCTGAAAATAAGCCACCAACTGAAACGACGCATCGAGTGCCTTGGGGTTAGCCCTGTTTCCTATGATGAGAGCACGCATATAGCAGATCCGCTTCCCGCTTGCCAGTTGTTCTTTGTCGGTTGTTTAGATGAATTCAAAAGGCAAAAGCGCATTTTGAGACATCATTTCTATCTGCACGCATCGGTACAGACTAACTTGTTTATTTTACCAATCATAAGCGCTTTCTTAAGCGCGATTCCAAACAGTTACACGAAGCGGCGCAAACCCGCCGCCCGAATAGAAGGATCAACGTGAACCAAAGCAAACAAGAAAACGCTGACTCCCCCTCAAAAGTCCCCAAAGCAAAACCAACTGAAACGGAAACTTCAACAGCGGAAGCAACCGAAGCAGAAACCCCCAAATCCCAAACCCCCGAAAACCCCACGGACAGCTCCGTCGCGCGCTCGACCGCGTTGATGACAATCGCGACCCTAGGATCGCGCGCAACGGGCCTCATACGCACGTGGGCCATGGCTTTCGCTTTGGGAAACGGCCTTATCACCTCGGCCTACCAAGTTGCCAATAACATGCCCAACGTCATTTACGAACTCGTTGCCGGCGGCCTTTTGGCAGCAGCTTTCTTACCGGTATATCTCTCTCAAAAAGAGCGATTGGGAGACGAGGGAGGCAATGCCTTCGCCAATAACCTGCTTAACCTCGCTATCGTGGTCCTTGGTGCATTGTCTATTCTGGCGACCGTTTTCGCACCGCAGGTCATCGCCACGCAGACGTTCACCGTAAGCGACACCGCCGAAGTGACGGTATACGCTATCGAATTCTTCCGCATCTTTGCCATGCAGATCGTTTTCTACGGTATCGGAGGCATCCTTACCGGATTGCTGAACGCAAACCGCGTCTATTTCTTGCCATCGATTGCGCCCGCGCTCAACAACATCGTGGTCATCATCGCGATGTTCCTCTACGTTCCCCTTTCGCATATCGACCCGCAGATGGCCATAATCGTGCTTGCTGTCGGTACGACCCTCGGCGTTGCCGCGCAGTTCGCAATCCAAATCCCCGCCTTGATCAAACTGGGATTTAAATATGTGCCTAAAATCGACCTGCACGACGCAGCTCTGCACGAAGCGCTGAAGATAGCCGCACCCACGTTTGTCTACATCATCGGCACGATGATCGCATTCTCGTGTCGCAACGCATTCTCGCTGCAAGCAAGCAGCAACGGCCCGTCGACGCTGATCTACGCATGGACTTGGTATCAGCTGCCTTATGGCGTGGTAGCCGTATCGCTCTCGCGTGCGCTCTTCACCGAAATGAGCGAGGCCGTCGCACGAGGCAATTGGGATGCGCTGCGCCATCACGTAACCAGCGGTATCGCCAATACGCTGCTTCTCATCATCCCGATGGCGGGCATCCTCTGCGTTCTCTCCGTCCCCGTCATGCAGCTTTTCCGAGCTGGATCATTCTCGGCAGACGACGTGCTGTTCGTAGCTTCGATTCTTTCGATCTGGGTCGTCAGCTTGCCGTTTTATTCGATCCTCATGCTGCTGTACAACGTGTTCGCAAGCATTCGTAAATTCTTGGCGTTCGCCATCGTAAGCACCGTTATGGTCGTGGTGCAGTGCGCCCTTTACGCTGTGCTATGCAACCCGGCGGTGCTCGGACTCGTAGGGGTGCCCATCGCCGATCTCATCTATTACGGCGTGTGCTGCGTCATCCTATGCATCCTGTTGCGCAAATATATCGGCGCGTTCAAGCTTGTTTCCATCGCATCGAGCGCTGTCCGCGTACTTGCAGCAACCGTCATCGGCGCAATCATCGTCGCGTTCCTCAATGAGCTGATTCCTGGCGGCACCGGGATGGCATCGGGGCTTATCCATCTGTGCATATGCGGCTTTGCTGGGCTCGTGATCATCTTCAGCGGCTGCGCGTTGCTGAAAGTCCCCGAAATGGACATCGTCCGCCGCATGATTCATCGCATCACAGGAAAAGGCAGGGTAGCCTAGATTCGGCGGCATCCCGAGAGTGGCATCCCGAGCCCTCCAAAAGATTCAAATTCCCGAAATCCTAAAGCGCCACGCCCAGGAATTCTAGATTTTCCTAAATCGGTCGACGCCTATCAGGTTCAACGGAAATCAGCTCTGGACCACACTCGGTTATGGCGATTGTCTTCTCAAAATGTGCAGCTGGCTTGCCATCGCGCGTGCTCGCAAGCCAGCCGTCATCGCCGAAATAGACTTTGTGCGTCCCCATGGTAATCATCGGCTCGATTGCCAACACCATACCCGGAACAAGCTTTACCCCGCTATGGCGTCTGCCAAAATTAGGCACATCGGGCTCCTCATGCATATCATGCCCAATGCCATGTCCCGTAAAATCGCGAACCACGCCAAAACCCGCGGCCTTAGCCAAAGAGGCCACGGCGTGTCCGATATCGCCTAGATGGTTTCCCGGACGTGCAGCATCAATGCCCGCCCACATGCATTGCTCGGTCGCATCAAGCAGACGCTGAATTTCCGAGGAAACCTTCCCCACGGCGAAAGTCCAAGCGTTGTCGCCAGCCCAACCATCTACAGTAGCTCCCGTATCTATCGAGATGATATCGCCCTCGCGCAGTATTGCCCTCTTAGAAGGAATGCCGTGGACCACTTGGTCGTTGATGGATGCGCAGATGCTGCCCGGGTAACCGTAATACCCTTTGAAAGTCGGTTTGCCCCCATGCGAGCGAATGTAGTCTTCGGCAAATCGATCGAGGTCAAGAGTGGAAACGCCAGGTTTGCAGCGCTTCCCGATTTCGCGAAGGACGGCGGCAGAAAGCCGCCCTGCACCCTTCATGGCTTCGATTTCTTGGGGCGTCTTCAAAATGATGCGATCACGCATATCATATCCTGTCTATGCGAGGTTACCTGAGCGCAAGAATCGCAAACCAGCCGCTAAACGCAGACGTTGCGAGGCAGGCGCAAATCCGCCCGCCAAACATATTTTCATCTACGTTAGCACAGCACGCTATCTCGATGAGCAGTCTAGCTGAAGACGAGCGGGAAAAAGTTGTTCAACGCAAAAAAGAGGAGCCAAAGGCTCCTCTTTTCACATTACCAGTGTGATTCTGAACTACTCAGCCTCGGTAACGGCGGTAGTGTAGTTCTTCGTGACAGCAGAGTCAACCGAAATACCCGGGCTCATGGTGGAGGCAACGGTGACGCTCTTGACGTAACGGCCCTTGGCGCTAGCAGGCTTCAAGCGAATAATCTCGTCGTACACAGTGCCATAGTTCTCAGCAAGCTGTTCAGCGGTAAAGCTGGTCTTGCCAAGAATAACGTGGCAAATGCCGTAACGGTCAGCACGATACTCGACGCGGCCGCCCTTGAGCTCCTTGATTGCCTTTGCAACATCAGGAGTAACGGTGCCGAGCTTGGGGTTCGGCATAAGGCCACGAGGACCGAGAACCTTGCCCAAACGACCGACCTTGGCCATCTGGTCGGGGGTAGCAACAGCAGCATCAAAGTTGATGTTGCCAGCCTGGATATCAGCCATGAGCTCGTCGGTGCCGACGATGTCAGCGCCAGCCTCGCGTGCAGCATCAGCAGCCGCACCCTCAGCGAAAACAGCTACGCGAACAGTCTTGCCAGAGCCATTGGGAAGCGACACGGTGCCGCGCAGCTGCTGCTCAGCCTTGCGGGTATCGATGCCAAGACGAAAGTGGGCTTCGACGGTCTCGTCGAATTTCGCAGAGGCGACTTCCTTCAGGGTGGTGAAAGCCTCAATCGGAGTATAGGTCTTGTCACCGATTTTCTCGATTGCTGCCTTGTAATTCTTAGACTTCTTAGCCATTTGAAATCCTTTCGTGGTGAATAACGAACCTGTTTGGGGTTCTTCCACTTGCTACGAATGCTTGTCTTTAAGCGTTGAGTGCTTTCAGAGCCTCGGCAAGCTTCTTAGAGGGAACGTACTTCTTCTTCATCTCGCGACCCTCGATGCGAACACCCATGGAACGAGCGGTGCCGGCGATGATCTCCATAGCCGCCTCGATGGTGTTGGCGTTGAGGTCGGGCATCTTGGTCTCAGCGATTTCGCGGAGCTGATCCTCGGTGAGAGTGCCGACGGTCTGCAGCTGCGGGATACCTGCGCCGTGCTGGATGCCCAGCTTCTCCTTGATGAGCACTGCCGCCGGAGGGGTCTTGCACACGAAGGTGAAGGACTTGTCTTCGTAAACAGTAATCTCAACAGGGATAATCGTGCCAGACTGCTCTTGCGTCTGAGCGTTGAATGCCTGGCAGAACTGCATGATGTTGACGCCCTGAGCGCCCAAAGCGGGGCCTACAGGAGGAGCCGGGTTGGCAGCGCCAGCAGGAATTTGCAGCTTAATGAAGCCAGTAGCCTTCTTGACTTTCTCAGCCATCTTTCCAGAATCCTTTCGGTAATGAATAAATCTATTTATCAAGAAGCTTTTCGTGAGAAGCCCCGGTCCACGCGGGCACGCAAAGCACTTGAATCATCTTAGTTAAAGTTTTGCAACCTGATTGAAGGAAAGCTCGACAGGCGTCTCGCGACCGAAGATGGAAACCATAACCTTGACCTTGCCGCTTTCCGGCGAAACCTCGGACACGATTCCGTCGAATTCGGCCAAAGGTCCGTTGGTTACCTTTACACTCATGCCGACTTCGATATCGGTGGATGCAATCTTGCGCGGAGCCTGGGTCTGTTTCTTGTCACGGCCCATCATCTTATTGAACTCCTCGCGCGTAAGCGGTTCGGGGTTTCCCTGGCTACCAACGAAACCGGTGACACCAGGAGTATTGCGAACAGCTGCCCAGCTGCGAGGGTCAAGCTCCATGCGAACCAGAACATAGCCAGGATAAACCTTGCGTTCCGACTCGACCCTGCGACCGCCCTCTTTGATCTCGGTGACGACCTCGGTAGGAATCTCGATGCCGAAAACGTTGTTCTCGAGACCCATAATCTCGACACGCTGCAAAAGCGTTTCCTTCACCTTGTTCTCGTAGCCCGAATAAGTGTGGAGGACATACCACTTTTTAGACATCGCTTAAGCCCCCAAACCAGAAATAGCAACCAACACGGGAGTGATAATCACGTTGTCTAGCAAAGCAACGTAAACACCGAAGAAGACCAAAGCAGCAACGACAACCAAGCTCCAACGAAAGACATCTTCGCGAGAGGGCCAAGTAACGCGCTTAAGCTCCGCCTTGACATCCTTGAGGAAAGCGAAGCGGGATTTCTTCTTAGGCTGTTCTTTCGCTTTCTTAGGCTGCGCCTGCTCCGCGCTTTTAGACTTTTCGGTTTTCTCGGCCTTCTTGAAAAAGCCCTTCTTTGGCTTTTCCTCTACCGGCTCAGCGGCTTTCGCGATTGCAGCGGCTTCTTCGGCTGCCTTTTGCTCTTTGCGAGCCTGGCGCGCAACAGTAGCCTTAGCACGTTGAGTTTTTGACTTATGGGCCATACAAATCCTTCGAGCAAAATCGTATTGTCTATAAACGCCAAACAAGCAGCCTGATTCCAAGCTGCTACATTTGCACTAGCAACCTCGATACAAGCTGCTTATTAACAAGCTGGCAGGCCAGGAGGGACTCGAACCCCCAACATGCGGTTTTGGAGACCGCCGCTCTACCAATTGGAGCTACTGGCCTAT
>CAKTUD010000009.1 GCA_934617425.1 uncultured Eggerthellaceae bacterium
TGGTTTCGCGAAGCGAAAGCGTCGCGACAGCGCCCGGCGCGAAGACCCGCGAGCGATGGTTTCGCGAAGCGAAAGCGCCCGCCTTTTCGCTAGGAGGGGCATTGCGCAGATGATCGGAGAAAGACCTCGATGACCGAACAGCACTTGCAAAGAGCAACCGAAGTGACCGCGGAGAACGTGGCGGTTTATGCCATCGTCGTGCTCATCGCGGCTCTCGGCGCTTTGTCGCAAACAGCGGCGAATCCGATGCTCCCGATGCTTTCGAAGGAATTCGGCGTTGGCCTCGACGCAACCCAGTGGGTTACTACTGGTTACATCCTGGTTATCGGTGTGGTCGTTCCCATCGCCACGTTCCTTTCGCGCAAGGTATGCACGCGTACCCATTTCGTTATCGGCTCGATTCTCTTCATTGCCGGCTCTGCGCTCAATGCTTTTGCGTGGGATTTCGCTTGTTTGCTTGTAGGACGCGTGCTGCAAGCGACGGCAGTTGGCATTCTCATGCCGCTTATGCAGGTAATCGCTGTTGTTCGCTTTCCTGAGAGCAAATGCGGCACGGCTATGGGCATAGGTGGTATCGCTTTGGGTTTTGCGCCCAACGTCGGCCCCACGTTCGGAGCTGCGATGGAGTCCGCTTTTGGTTGGCGCAGCTTCTTTTTGCTGCTTTTAGTGCTGAATATCGTGTTGCTGGTGCTTACGCTTGCTCTTGTGCGCCGCGAGCCTGCGAAGTCGCCGGCCGCGCAGTTCGATTTCGTTTCGTTCTTGTTCTCCACGTTGGGCTTCGGCGCGTTGCTGATCGGGGTTTCGATGGCAAGCGGCGCATCGGATCCGCTGCTGCAGGTTTTACTGCCGATGGTTATCGGTGCTTGTTTCGTCGTTCTGTTCATCGTCAGGCAGAAAAAGATCGAGCAACCGCTCATGCACCTGGAAATCTTTCAGTCAAAACGTTTCGATCGCGGTTTGATCGTCATGATTCTGCATTTTTCGGCCTTCATGGGAATCACCATGATAATCCCGCTTTGGGTGCAGAATCTTTGCGGCGGCACGTCGATGGACTCGGGCATGGTCCTTTTGCCGGCCATGGTGGTGGCGCTTGTCATGAACCCTGTTGCGGGCATTTTCATGGACCACGTGGGCATTCGTCCGGTAGTGCTGGTTCTCAGCGTGTTCATTTTCGTTGGTGCATTTTTGGAGGTTACGGCATCGGAATTGACGCCGCTTTGGGTGATGGCGCTTTACCAGGCCATACGTCAGTTTGGCATCGCGGGCATGATCGGACCTTTGCAAGCGTGGACGCTTGGCGGCCTCGAGGGGGCGCTTATCTCCGACGGAAGCTCTGCCTGCATTCAGTTTCGACAGATTGGCTCATCGATTGGTGCAGCCATCATGGTCTTGTTGATTCAAACGATAAGCGCCGCAGGGCTTTCCACGGCATTTCCTTACCAAGTAGCCTTCGCGTTTTCCGCCGCGCTTGTTGCAATCGAAGTCGTTTTGATAGTCAAGTTTGTCAAGTGATTGTCGATTTGCCGGCGAGCTGAGCGGCTCGCTTGGTGTAAACGATTCGTCATTCTGTGACTAGCGGGTGCGTGATATGCTCTTTCCTGATAAATGGAAGGGTATTCGGTTTATGGCTCAGATTATGCGAACGGAAGACGGGGCATATCGCTTGTCTCGCGTCGCGATGCTGTTTGGGGTTTCTCGCAGGATTCTTGACGGCGCGATTCCTAGCGAACTGTCAGAAGCATCGTTCGGTTGGATGCGCGGCGTTCTTCCCATGCCCGAACCAACGGGCTGTTATTTGGTGGAATTTCTCGATCGTCGCACGGTGCGCGTACTTGGATACGTTGACAGGCGAGGGAATGTTTTCGCTGCTTCGGAGCCGCAGAGCGCGCCATTTGAGGGCGATCCGATTCTCAAGTTCGAGCATTTTCCGCAAGAAGAAGATGCGCAGCAGATGGAAGATCCTTTGGCGGCAAGCGGTTGCGTCGAGATTTCCGCCGATGCTGGGCGCGGGGGGCGAAAACCTTCCGCGGCGATAGTAGCGCACTATTATTGCGGCGGGGGGCGTTTCTCGCTCGTCGATTCGTGGTTTGACTTTGGCGAGAATTCTCGGGGTCTTACCTACGAGGATGCCTTGGCTCGCTGTTTTTTCGCATTCGTGCACCGCTGCAATCTCGGTGGGCTGCGCATCACCGAATGCGGCTTTGAGGGCGTTGATCGTGCGTTGCGCAAGACGTCGCTTGTGCATGCCCTGCGCTATATCGTGGAAAGCGCTCATCGTGGCGAAGATGCGGCGGGCATCAAGGTGCCGGCGCTCGTGAGGCACCTTGCTCGCTGGCTTGAGGATGCCCATGTGCTCGATTTGGCGTTTCGAGGCGACGAGCTCAATTTGGTGCAGGCTGTTGACTACTCGGGTTTGTTCTACATCGTGCCGGCAAATGATGATGCGCTCGCGGTTTCGGGGAATGATCTTGCGGCAATCGAAGCTGCGCTCGATACCTACAAGATAATACGCGATGCTTTGGGCAATCGAGCGTTTGCCGCCGAGATGGATGAAGTCTCGCGGCTTGCTTCCAAAGTGCGTCGTCTTTCGATTGCGGACGTTTCCGGCGCTGATTCGGCGGTGCGCTCCATGCCTTCTTCGCGCATGGAAGCGGAAAGCGCTTTCGACTTGCCTGTTTTCGATGTTGCATTGGGCGAATGGTCGTGGCGTAGCGCTTTTTCGACGGCGCTCGAATCGATGCTCTCGCCGCATCGCGTAGTGGTGGATTTTCGTGGTGATTTAAGCAGCGGGTCGGTTTGCGCGGTTGGCGTCGTTCCTTCTTTTCGCTCGATGCCGCTTTCTCATTGGGACGCGGATTCTAAATCGTGGTGTGCATACACGCAGACGCAACGCCAAAAAATAGCCGAGGATTATGCGCTTTCTTGCGCTCTTTCGTGCATTGCCTACGCATTTGCGTCTTCCGAACGTATCGCTAATGTCAGTTTCCTCGAAGGTTTTCTTGACAGCTCGGTAAGCTCGGAAACTTCGTTTGCCGAGGCAAACGAAATCGACCTCGACGCTTCCGGGCGCGGTTTTGCTCTGAAGAGCTATTGTCGTATAAGCATCGATCGCGATACGTTTTGTCGCGATGGGGATTATCTGCGTGCTGCAGACGACCCGCTATCTTTTTGGTCGCGGATAGGCGGAGAGATTCTTCGCGATGCGCCGGTAAACGATATGGTAGACGGTTGGTCCGATGCACTCGAACTGCTGAAAAGCCAAGAAGAATCCTCTTGGCTTTCCGGTGTGGGCGATCGTCCTGAGATCGTCGATGGTTTGCTTCCCGAGAAGACCCGTGCTCCGCTCGGGGCTCGTTACATGCGCGATTTACGTATAACCTACAGCTCGCGTTGGCGCCGTAACGCCGAGAGGCTGGCCGACGCTTTGACTGCATCGCAAAGCGATATCGATTTCATTCGCATCGCTCGCTCGATGCAGCAAAAGGCGACCGACCCCTTTGATCTCGATGCCCTTGCGCGTGTGATGCGTTCCCTCGTAGACGGCTCGCTTGACGTTTCCGATCAAAATGCAGTCGTGAATTGCTATCTAGGCGAGGATAGCTACCTGACAGCGCTTGCCTCTATGCGCGAAGCGGTTAGGGAAGAACGCGGGGATGCCCTGTCGCCCGTTATGGGAATCATCGATAAGTCTGAGCGCGCTGGTCGTTTCGTCGATAGCGCAGAGGTGGTTTACCGCGGCTTCGATACGTACACTGCTCGTTTGCTCTATAACCTTATACGAGCAGGCGAGTTGTGCATTCCGTCAGATCATTTCGATTTCGGCGGCGACGATGCGGGTAAACGCGTAGAGCTCATTCCCGATTCTCTGTACATGTGTTATTCGACGGCGGCTCATTTTGTGGAACAGCGTTTTGACGGGTTCGAGCGCGGTATCGAGCTTGCCTGGAGAAGCATACGCATTGCGCCTACGGTGGTGAATGGATATCGTTCGCTTGCGCGTGCATATGTACTGGTGGGGGATATGCACGCGGCAAAAGAGGTGCTCATCGATGCGCTGCGCATTTGCGTATCGCCGCCGGATATTTCGCTCGTGTATTATCAACTGGCCTATGCTTGCTGGAAAAACGGTGAATCGCGTTTGGCGGCATTATGCTATCTGAAATCTATTGCGGCTTCACCGGTGGTTGCCCAGCAGGCGGCAACCGAGCTGCGCAGCCTTATGAGCGAGGAGGAAATCCCCGTGATGGGTTTGCCTGAGGTTGACGCAGGCCTAAAGGCAGCGGGTATCCCCTTGGCTCCCGATCCAGCCTTGCTTGATGCCGTAAAGGCGGCCGCTACGGCCGCCACCGATGCCGGCATGTTCGATCCTGCCAAGGTTTTTCTCTCGCTTGAGCTGCATTATCGCCCCGACGATGTCTTGGTTGATATCTTGAAGTCGCTGGGTTGATCGCGCTTGCTGCGGCGTATTAGATTATCTGGAAGAGGAAGAATTTGAGATAGTCGGTTTCAGGCACGCCCCAGAGGATAGGGTGGTCGGGCGCTTGTTGGCGCTCTTCGATTTGACGTAGTTGCACGCCCGCATCGCGTGCAGCGGAAGAGAGCATTTTCTTGAAACGTTCGGTGTCCATGAAATGACTGCAGCTGCAAGTTGCGAGATAACCGCCACGGGGCAATATCTTCATGGCGCGGTAATTTATATCCTTGTAGCCTCGCGTCGCCGCCTGGATATTGCGACGGTTTTTGGTGAAGGCGGGCGGATCCAAGATGATGAAATCGTAGTCGTTGCAACGCTGCTGTTCGAGTTCGGTGAGGAGATCGAATACGTTTGCGCAGGTGAACGACATATTCTCTTCGACGTTATTGAGCTTTGCGTTTTCGCGGGCTTGGTCAATCGCCAGCTGCGAGATGTCGACGGCGTTCACATGGGCGGCACCGCCGAGCGCAGCGTTTAGCGCAAACGATCCGGTATGCGTGAAGCAGTCGAGCACGCGTTTGCCTTTTGCCAACTTGCCGACTGCGCGGCGGTTGTATTTCTGATCAAGGAAAAACCCGGTCTTTTGGCCGTTTTCAAAATCGACAAGATAGCGGACGCCGTTCTCGTTTATCTCGACGGAGGTTTCGTCGCCGCTTTCGCCAAACCAACCTTTGTATTCCTCGATGCCTTCGAGCTTGCGCGTATGCACGTCGTTTCGCTCGTAGATGCCACGACAGAAAATTCCGTCCTCGGAAAAGACCTTTAGCAATGCCATGAAGATATCGTTTTTGGCGCGTTCCATCCCTACGGAAAGAACTTGGGCTACCAACACGTCTTCGAATTTGTCCACGATAAGCCCTGGAAACCCATCAGCTTCCGAAAAAATCACGCGACAGCTCGAGGTGTCATCGCCCATCGTGGTCTTGCGCATATCCCAAGCCCAGCGAACCTTGCGTTCCCAAAAACTCGAGTCGAAACGATCGTTTGCGTTGCGAGTGATGAGCCGGATGCGTATCTTGCTGTGCTGCGAAAGCATGCCCGAGCCAAGATAAGCACCTTTGCGATTCACCACGTCGACTATACTGCCGTTCGGCACATTCGGGTTCGTTGCTCCAAGAGAGTCGGCGTAGGAGTTTTCCTGAGTGTTGCAGATAGCGCCCGTCGCTGCTTCGAGCGAGACGACTTCGGTGTCGTAAATCCAGGGATGGCCGGCGGCGATTGCACGTTCGGCTTTTGGCGTGATGCTGGCTTTGGGATAGGGCCGGGCTGTTTTCATGCGGTTCCTCTTGTCATGATGCTAAAAAAGCCCCGTCAGCGAAAGGGCTGACGGGGCGTGGCTCGTTAAAGCAGTCGCAAGCTGACTTCTTTGAGCTGCTTGCCGGTGACCTCCGAAGGTGCGCCCGTCATCGGATCGGAAGCGCTCGACGTCTTCGGGAAGGCGATAACGTCGCGGATCGAATCCTTGCCGGCCAAAAGCATGACCAAGCGGTCGAGGCCGAGCGCAATGCCGCCATGCGGAGGAGCGCCAAGCTCGAGTGCGTGGATGAGATGACCGAACTTCTCTTCGATCTCCTCATCGGTGAGACCCAAGCGCCGAAGGACGCGCTTTTGCAGCTCGGGGTTGTGGATACGAATGGATCCGCCACCCATCTCAAAGCCGTCCATGACGATGTCGTAGCTGTAGCTCGAGCAGGCGAGGGGGTCCGTCTCGATCTTGTCCCAATCCGCCTCGGGGATCATCGTGAATGGATGGTGCTCGGCGGCGTATTTCTTGGTTTCCTCGTCAAGCTTGAACATCGGGAAGTCGACGATCCAAAGAAGCGCATGTCCATTGCGCTCGATATTCAGTAGGTTCGCCATATGGAGGCGCAACGCCGAAAGAACGGCGCTCGCCGTGGCGTACGTGTCAGCGGCGAACAGCAGCAAGTCGCCCGGCTCTACGCCGGCTGCTTGCTTAATGGACGCATGGACGTCGTCGCCCAAGAACTTGATGATGGGGCTTTTACCTGCGAGCTCGGTGTCGGTATCGGTGTAGGCGATCCAGGCCATGCCCTTTGCGCCGTTGGCGGCGGCAACTTCGGCAAGCTTCTCAACGTCGCCGCGCGACCAGTTGCCTGCACCCTTGGCGTTGATGCACTTCACGACGCCGGCGTTTGCAACGGCGGCGGTGAACACCTTAAAGCCGCACTCTGCGACGATGTCGGTGATATCGACAAGCTCCATGCCGAAACGCACGTCTGGGCGATCGCAGCCAAAGCGGTCCATTGCCTCTTTCCACGGCATGCGCTGGAGCGGGAATTCATGCTCGACGCCGGCTGCGGCAAGCACCTCTTGGAAAACACCCTCCATGATGTCCATGACGTTGTTTTCTTCGACGAAACTCATCTCGATGTCGACCTGGGTGAATTCAGGCTGGCGATCGGCGCGCAGATCCTCGTCGCGGAAGCAACGTGCAATCTGGTAGTAACGTTCGATGCCGCCCACCATCAGCATCTGCTTGAACTGCTGCGGACTTTGCGGCAAAGCGTAGAATTTGCCCGGATTGGGTCGGCTCGGCACCAGATAGTCGCGGGCGCCTTCGGGGGTGGAATTCGCCAAAATGGGCGTTTCCACCTCAAGGAATCCGCGCTTGTTCAGGGCGGCGCGGATGGCCTGCGCCACAGTGTGGCGCAGTTTCAGGTTTGCGTACATCTCGGGACGGCGAAGGTCCATGTAGCGCCACTTCATACGCGTTGTCTCGTCGGTTTCGATGCCGTCTTCGATTGCGAAGGGAGGGGTGACGGATTTGTTCAGCACCTGGATAGATGTAGCCAGGACCTCGATTTCGCCCGTGGCCATGTTGGGGTTGACCATGCCCTCGCCGCGCTTACGAACGGTACCGGTGAAACGCAGCACGTCTTCGCGGCCGAAATGCTCGGCTTCGGCGAACTGCTCGGCCGCGACGCAGTCGGGGTCGACGACGACCTGGGTGTAACCTTCGCGATCGCGCAGGTCGACGAAGATCAAGCCGCCGTGATCGCGCGTGTGCCAGGCCCAGCCGGCAAGCGTCACTTCGCGACCGGTGTCCTCGCGGCGCAGCTCGCCGCACGTTGCGGTGTGCATGCAAAACTCGTTCAAATAATCCGTCATTGCTATTTGCTCCTTGGGTACTGCGCTGAAAAGCGCATTTCAAACTGGATTAGTTTACCTCAAAACCGTTGGCACCATCGAAATATCAATCTCGCACTCTTCGTGCGTGGCCATGTTACGCAGCGTCGCTTTGCCCTGAGACACTTCGTCGGGGCCAAGCGTTACGATGAATTTCGCGCCAAGCTTGTTGGCAAGCTTGAACTGGCTTTTCAGGCTGCGGTCTTGATGAGACATGTCTGCGGCTACGCCCGCATCGCGGCACTGCTGGATAAGCGAGAACGCGGCTGGGCGCTGGTCATTTTCGACGCAGGCGACGAACAGCGTGCAGGTCGATGGCTTCTCAAACGAGACCCCGGCTGCTTCGAGGGCGATGGCACAGCGCTCGAATCCCAAGGCAAAACCGAATCCCGGAGTGGGTCGCCCGCCTACTTCTTCGCAGAGCTTGTCGTATCGTCCGCCGCCGCCGATGGCGTTTTGAGCCGAATTGCTGTCGAGAGCCTGCACCTCGAAAACGGTGCGCGTATAGTAGTCGAGCCCGCGTACCAATTTGTGGTCTTCGGTGTAGCTGATTCCCGCGGCGTCAAGATAGCTCTTCACCTTAGCGTGGTGCTCCTTGCAGTCGTCGCACAGATAGTCGGTGATCTTCGGGGCGTCTTCCATGACGTTCTTGCAGCCTTCGTTTTTGCAGTCGAATGCGCGCAAGGGGTTGATCTCTGCGCGATGGTTGCAGGTTTCGCACAGCTCGTTTTCGTGTTCGGACATATACGTGCGCACGGCTTCGCGATATTTTGGTCGACAGTTCTCGCAGCCCATCGAGTTCAGCAGCAGCTCCATCGACTCGCTCGGTATGCCGATCGCTTCATAGAAGCGCATGAGCATGATGATTCCCTCTGCATCGATGGAGGGCTCGTCCGCGCCGAGGCATTCGATGCCTACTTGGTTGAACTGGCGGTAGCGGCCTTTCTGGGGACGCTCGGCGCGAAACATCGGGCCGGCATACATAAGCTTTACCGGCGCCGATCCCTGTGGGACCATATCGTGCTGCACAACAGCGCGCACGACGCCTGCTGTGCCTTCGGGGCGCAGGGAGAGCTTAGATTTGTCTTTGATGTGGCCCCCACCAAGCAGGGTTTTGAGATTCTCGCCCGATATGGCGGTGAACATCTCCTTCGAAACGACGTCGGTTGCCTCGCCGATGCCGCGTACGAACAGAGCTGTCTGTTCTATCAGCGGGGTGACTATCGGTTCATAGCCGTAAGCGCCGAATACGCGCGCGGCGGTTACCTTGAAATGGTTCCAGAACGCTGCCTCTTCGGGCAACATGTCCTTGGTTCCTTCAGGAAGTTGAATTGCCATATGGGTACCTCGTGGTTGCGGTTTAAACTGCTTCATTCTAAAACAAAACGAAGCTCTGTGCGGCGGCTCTGCGGGAACGCCACAGCTGGTCTATAGCCGCATTTTCTCTTCATGTGCGCTTGCTTGGTAATAATGCCTTCCGTTGGCGCTTGTTTCCAGTTTGGATAATTCGTATAAGGCTTTGATCTTCAGTTTGGAGATCCTGTCGCTGTGTTCTACGCAAAGCGACATTTCGCACAGCTCCAGAGACCACTGCCATTTTCCGGTGAGTTGTGCGATTTCGGCCATTTCGGCAACTTTATCGATGCCGCCTAAAGCAGGGATCAGCTCGTTTGCTCGTTCTTTGACGGAAAGGGGATGCAGATTGGCGACTTTTCCATCGAACCAGCCCACGTAGCCTTGGTAGATGCTTCTTATCGACCAATCGATGCTGCCGTAATATTCTTGTAAATAGGGCAGTTCGGCTAGCTCTTTTGGTAGCTTGACGGCGTCTAGGGTTTCGTCCAGCCCGAACCCGTTGTCTATGCACGATAGGGTTTGCGTAAGAATCGACTCTATCGCTGCGCGATAGCCGGTCAATGTTTCGCGCACTTTTTCAGCGCCTATGATCGGTCTCGTGTGGCCGGGCAAAAGAAACTCGGTATCGAATTCGAGCATTTTCCCTAGCGAATCGACCCAGGTGGCTACGTCGCGATAGCTGCCTCCACGAATGGCATATAGATTAGGCCAGCAAGCGTAGTAATTATCCGCGCAGCACAAGGCCTTCTCTTCTTGCAGCCAGACGAATATTTGATCGTCGGTTTCGCCCGGCGCGCGTACGAGCAGCAGTTTTCTTCCGTCGATCTCGCGTTCTACTTTATCTTGGCTATAGAGAGTGGTTACGGGCAGCGGGTCGTAACCACTCTTGTCTTCGCGGATGCCAAGACCTTGGGTAATCAGCTCCTCGTTGCTTAACTCGTAGCCGAATTGCCGGGTGGAGCGGGCGTTTAGCCCATGCAGGATCGACTCGCTATGCTTAAGCGGTTTGGTTGCGGGTGAAAACGCTATCACTTCGTTTGCCGTGTCGCGAAATGCGCCGCTGCCGCCGCGATGGTCGGGGTGACTATGCGTGTAGATGATGGTTTCCACGGGCTTGCTCGTCAGGCTCTCGACGACTTCTTTCAGGGCTTGCCCTGTTTCGCGTGAATTGAGCGAGTCTATCAAAATCACTGATTCGTTGGCGATGATGACGATCGAGTTGCTATGACCGTACCCCAAAACATGGTAGACGCTGTCTGATACTTTTAATATTTGTTTTGGAAATTCGCTTTCGGCAAACTCCCTCAGCGATTTTTCTCCATTTGAATCGAGCATGGCGTCTCCTTCGTCGGGGCTTCACTGCATATTATTTTCTGTAGGGAATAGATGCTTGTAAAGTGTCGGTTTCTCCTGCGAAACCGACACTTGTAAAGCCATGGTAAAGAGCCTGTGTGATTTCGATTGCAGCTTGTTTGCTGTTGTGGTCTTGCGCGAAAGTCCGAATATACTATAATTCATTGGCATTGCAGCATCCTGCATAGGGCGGGGCGGCGCTAAGTTCCGAACCTGGTCAGGTCCGGGAGGAAGCAGCCATAAGGGACCGCTGGCGAGCGCCCCGTCCTATGCAGGATGCTTTTTCATGCCGCCGCGGCGATGCGCTATTGACATTTGTGCTGCTGTGGGGTGCATCTGTGATGCCTTGCTTTGTCGTCTGCCGATTGGGGCTTTATGGGCATCATCGATTTTTTCGTCAGACTTTTGTCTGATCCTCGTTCCTTCATTGCTGGATGGATCGTCTCGCTTGGTGCGATTTGGGTTTACACCCCGCTCTTCATTATCGTGTTCGTCGAGACGGGTCTGGTGTTCTTTCCGTTTTTGCCCGGCGATTCGTTGCTTTTCGCAGCGGGCGTGTTCAGCGCCGACGGTGGCGGGTTGCACCTGTGGGCTACGCTTTTGGTGTTCTACGCCGCCGCTATCTTGGGCAATACTTCCAATTATTGGATTGCTCGCTTTTTTGGCAAACGCATCATCGATTCGGGGAAGGTAGGTGCGCTCACGCCTGAGCGTATGGCCAAGCTCGATAACTTTTTCGCTAAATACGGTGGCCTCACCATCGTTATCACGCGATTCATGCCATTCTTTCGCACGTTCGCCCCGTTTATCGCCGGTACCGGCCATATGAATTTCGCGAAATTCACGTTGTTCAACGCTATCGGCGGCATCTCGTGGGTGAGCCTTTTCGTGCTGGTCGGTTACTTTTTCGGCGGTGTGCCGTTTGTGCAGCAGCACTTTGAGATCATTGTGCTGGGGATCGTCGGCGTTTCCGCCTTGCCTGCCGTCATCGGTGCTGTCAAGGCCGCTATGTCTTCTCGCGGGAAGAAAGGTTCGCACGCTGCCTAATCGTTGGGCTTCTCTTATAATCGTCGAGAAACGATTTCGATTCGACGCAGGAGCCAAAAGATCATGGCAGAAGCTCTTTATCGTAAATATCGCCCGCAGATCTTCGAGGACGTGGTGGGGCAGGAGCCCATTGAACGTACGCTGAAAAATGCTATAGCTCAGGACAAAGTAAGCCATGCCTATCTTTTATGCGGCCCCCGAGGCACAGGCAAGACGACCACTGCGCGACTGATAGCGAAAGCTCTTTTGTGCGAGCACGGACCCACCGCAAGTCCCGATGGCACGTGCGAGGATTGCCGCATGATCGCCGACGGCGTGCATCCCGACGTTTACGAACTCGACGCGGCAAGCCGCACGGGTGTGGAGAATGTGCGCGAGGAAATCATCAGTCGCGTGCAATTCGCTCCGACGCGCGGCACCTACAAGGTTTATATCATCGACGAGGTTCACATGCTCTCGACGGCGGCGTTCAATGCGCTGCTGAAAACGCTCGAAGAGCCTCCGGCGCACGTCATTTTCATCTTATGCACTACCGATCCTCAAAAGGTGCCTGAAACCATACATTCTCGCTGCCAGCGTTTTGATTTCAGGCGCATCTCGCCTGAGGCTATGGTCTCGCGTCTTGGTGCCGTGTGCGTCTCCGAGGGCGTGGAATTCGAGGGCGAGGCGCTCGACCTCATCGCACATCGCGCTGAGGGAGGCTTGCGCAACGCCCTTACTTCTCTTGAGCAGATCATCGCGTTCGAAGACGGCAAGGTCACGCTGGCTGGTGCCGAGCGTATCTTGGGGTCAATCGACTCCAACGACATGGCTGACATTATCGCCGCGATCGGCAGGCGCGATGCGGCGGCATGTTTTCGCTGGATAGCGGAGTATGTCGAGACCGGCGCCGATCTGGTTCAGTTCACGCGGGATATGGCCGAGCATGTCCGCAATCTTTATCTCATGGCGGTTGCAGGTGATGATGTCGAGCTTGATGTGTCGGAGACCCTTCGCCGCGAGCTCGTGAATGAACGGAAGATGTTCGGCGAGGACCGTCTTTCGCGTATGCTTTGCGTATTGGGCGATTTGCTGACCGAGCTGAGGGGGTCGACCAATCGTCGTCTATCTTTCGAGATAGCCCTAACACGTTTGGTGCGGCCTGATTCCGATCTCACGATAGCGGGGTTGGCCGAGCGTGTCGAAGCTCTGGAAAAAGGGATGTCGGCTGCTGCCATGCCCGTGGGACAGCTTTCCGACCGAGACGGTCTTGACGTCGCCGCGTTGGGGACGGGCGCAGCGGGGCAGCGTCCCGTCGCATCGCGAAAATCCGTTTCCGATGCGCCCATGACGATGGCACAGCCTCGGCGTCAGCCGGATCAAGGAGCACAAACGTCTTCGTATGCCGAAGAGCCTCTCACGGAGGCTCAGCAAAAGCTCCAAGAGCTTCAGCGCGAACGCATATATAAACAAGAACAAGCGAGGCAGGATGCTTGGAATCGTGGTGGTGCGGCACCATTGGGGCAAAATGATTCGCCTAGGCAATCGACGGCGTCTTCGGGTGCTGCAACTCGGGTTGAAGGCTCTGTGGCTCAGCGTCCCGACGTCGCTTCCCAGTCTTTAGGAGGCGTTGCTGCATCACGGGCTGTCGATCGCTCCAAATCGAATGCACAATCATCGGTTCCCGCCGCGCAGCAGCCTCCTTCGTCCGCAAGCGGCTCCGGAGCGATGTCTTCACGCTTGCTGCAGGCGTTGCAGAACCCCGCCGCCTTGCAACGCGTGTGGCAAATGACGCTGGCCAACATCAAAAAGCAGAAAACCGCCTACGGCGTGTTGTTCATGAACACCCGCGCCGTCCTCGATGCGGCTCGCGGCGTGTTCGTAGTCGAGTTTCCCCGCGAGAACGCTTTTGCGTTCAAATCGGTTCAGCGTGCCGAGGTGCGTGACGCGCTGAGCGCGGCCTTGCAACAGGCCGCCGGCGAACCTGTCGTCTACGAACTCGCGCAAGCGGGTGCGCCGGTCGTCGATGTTCCTGCAACAGCGCCGCGGAGGCGAGAAGCGCCCGTCGAGACCGCTGCTTCTGGGCCGTCGAACGCGTCAGCGCCTGTCAGCGTCTCTGCTTCCGGTTCCGATGCGAGTGCTTTTGGCTTTCAATCGCAGAGAGCGCCGATTGGGCAAGGCGTGGCGGCTCCTGTTTCGGCGTCTGGTGTCGCAAACCGCGCCGAAACCGTAGATTTCCGCAATCGCATCCCTCACAACACGGCGACCACAAAGCCTGTTTCGGCTTCCGATTCCGCTCCTTACGACGATGTCGTGCCCTACGGCGATGATGCCGTGTTCGATATGGGGTACGATTTGGCATCGGCTCCTTCTTTCGAATCCCCCGATCAGTCTTTTGCCAACGCTCCGGCGGTTCCTTCCAGGTTTGCGGAAGATCCCCACACGCGCCCTTTTTCACAAACCGGCGTACCCTCAGAGCCTGATCAAAAGCCGTCAGATCAAATGGCGGAGGTCTCTGATCCTGCAGCTAGCGATATCGAGGCTATGCTGCAAGCTGGTTTCGGCGGCGGCGTTGTTTTTAAGGAAGTGCAATAGGCGTTTAGCCGAAACCGCTCCAGGTCGTTCAGAATATACGAATCGAAAAAACCGCTCGATTGCGAGCCAACGAAGGAGAACTATCATGGATATGCGAAAGATGATGAAGCAGGCTCAAAAGATGCAGCTCGAGCTTGCTCGCGCGCAAGAGGAGATTAAAGACTTCACCTACGCTGCCACCGCTGGCGGCGGCATGGTCGAGGTCGTCGCAAAGGGCGACAACACCATCGAGAGCATCGCCATCAATCCCGAAGCTGTCGATCCCGAGGATGTCGAGATGCTGCAGGACATGATCCTTGCTGCAGTCAACGACGCCCTAAATGGGGTTTCCGAGCAAAGCGAAGCACGCCTCAGCACCGCGACTGCGGGCATGAAGGGCATGAACATTCCCGGTTTGATGTAAGGGCTCTCGTGTACGCTGCGCCTGCTTTGCAAAAGCTCCTCGATGAGTTGGAGCGACTACCCGGCATCGGTCCGAAATCGGCACAACGCATCGCCTATTGGATGCTCAATACCGATAAAGCCACTGTCCTTCGTTTGGCTGAGGCTATCGTCGAAGTGAAGGAAAGCGTTCATTTTTGCTCGCGATGCTTCAATTACGCCGAAGACGATTTGTGCGAGATCTGCCAATCCACAAAACGCGACTCTGGGCTTATTTGCGTGGTGAGCGAGCCGCGCGATATCCCGCCTATCGAGCGAACCGCGGTTTTCACGGGTGTCTACCACGTGCTGGGCGGAGAGCTTTCCCCTATGGACGGCATCGGTCCCGACGACTTGCATATCGCCGAATTGCTGCAGCGCTTGTCCGATCCGTCGGTGCGCGAAGTCATCTTGGCTACGAACCCCAACGTCGAAGGTGAGACCACTGCGTCTTATCTGGCGCGCATCATCAAGCCGTTGGGGGTTAAGGTGTCACGCCTTGCTAGCGGGCTTCCTGTTGGCGGTGATCTTGAATTCGCCGATGAAGTGACTCTTGGACGTGCCATCGAAGCGCGCAGGCAGCTTTAAGTGCTCGATTACGCAGAGCGTGGTCGTTTAATGCAGAAGAAGTGATGAAATGCGCCATTTCGTAACGAAACAACGGCGTATTCCGTCAACTTTATCCGTAACGCATTGCGCAAAGGGCAATGCGGCTATAATCACCTTCGGCGAGATTGGTCGCTTGTTTGCGCGCGCTCGGATGCGTTGCGCCGGGGAAAGGGATAGAGGGCCGTGTTTGATCAGTTCTTCTCGCAGATATCGTTCGTCGACGTTTTCAATATCTGCGTGCTTCTGGTTTTCACGATTTGCTACACATATCAGCTCTTCTATATCTTCGAGGTGCTGGTTCATCGTCATCAGGGCCTCAAGGCGCAGAAGAACCATCGCTATGCCGTGGTTGTCGCCGCGCGTAACGAGCGTGCTGTCATAGGCAACCTCATCCATTCCATCAATGTGCAAAATTATCCGCAAGAGCTTATCGACGTTTTCGTCGTTGCCGACAACTGCACCGACGACACGGTCGAAGTCGCTCGCGAAGCGGGTGCGACGGTGTTCAAGCGCACTAACGATAAGGAAGTGGGCAAGGGCTATGCGCTCGATTATGCCTTCCAAATCATCCGTTCGCGCTACGCCGATCGTGGATACGAAGCTTATTTCGTCTTCGATGCCGATAACGTCCTCGATGTGAACTACTTCCGAGAGATGAATAAAACCTTCGATAACGGTGCCAAGGCGTCCACTAGTTATCGCAATTCGAAAAATTACGATTCCAACTGGATTTCCGCCGGCTATGCAGTTTGGTTTTTGCGCGAGGCGAAGTTCTTGAACCAAGCTCGCCTTAACCTTCACACGAGCTGCGCCATTTCGGGCACGGGCTTTTTCATCTCCGCCGATATAATCGAGGCTGCCGGCGGCTGGAAGTGGCATCTTCTCACCGAGGACATCGAGTTCTCGGCTTCGAGCATTCTCGATGGCGTGCGTATCGCGTATTGTCCTACGGCGGTGCTCTACGACGAGCAGCCCACTACTTTTCGCGATTCGTGGAATCAGCGTGAGCGTTGGGCAAAGGGTTTCTATCAGGTGTTTTGGAACTATGGCGCGCGTTTGGTAAAGGGAGTCGTAACAAATCCCAAAGGACATCGTTTCGCTTGCTACGATATGCTCATGACGATTGCTCCGGGCATGCTGCTTACCATTATCTCGGTGATCTTCAATGCCATCATCATCGTTTTGGGCATTACGGGGGCGATGTCTACGGGCACGGTGGTCGCTTCGTCTATATCTTCCATCATCTTCTGTTTGGCGAACTATACATTGTTCATGTTCGTGAACGGCGTTCTCACCACTTTTGTCGAATGGGATTCCATCCATTCGACCACGTTTCGCAAGATACGCTACATGTTCACGTTCCCTTTCTTCATGTTGACGTACGTCCCCATTGCACTCGTCGCTCTCTTTCACAACACGCAGTGGAAGCCCATTCGCCACACTATCGACGTTGGTGTGGAGGATATTACCGAACAAAGCGCGAAGGTTGAGAATAGCCGTCTCTGATTTATCTCCCGTTTTGCTTATTCCTCGTTTAGTAGACGCGGGTGAACGTGGCGCAGCGTATTTCTTCAAAACCCGTTTCCAAAAGAGCTTCGCTTGCCGCGCAAAGGGTCGACCCCGTTGTATACACGTCATCGATGAGGAGAAGGCGTGTTGCCAGCTTTGCTATATCCGCTGCCCCTTCTTTTATGGCAAAGCTACCGGACAGGTTCTCGACGCGCTCCCTTTGTGTTAGTTGTCGTTGGTCGGCAGTGGTTGGATTGCGAAGGGTTTTCGCAACTGGTCTCTTCAACAGAGTTGCGATCTCTTCTGCAAGCAGCAGACCGTGATCGAATCCTCGTCGTCTGACGGCGTCTCTCGATGCGGGCACGAATGTTATGGCATCGATGGGCCAATCAAGGGGAACGGCTCTCGCCATCATCGTCGCCATGACGTTTGCGAGGCGCTTTTCACCACCGTCTTTATAGGTGCGCACGATCAATCCTGTTTCCGGAGAGAACAGCGTTGCGTTGACGCAGGATGTATAGGGGAGCAAGGAAAGTCCCAGGCGTTTCAGCGCAATGGGATTGCACTCTGTGCAGGCGATGCGGCCGAAAGGGGCTCCGCATCGCCTGCACGCTTGCCATTGGTCTATGTAGGGGAGATTTTCCGCGCAGGTGTTGCAAAGCGTTTTTCCAGGTGCGTCGCAGATAACGCATCGTGTCGGCCAAAGGGCTTCCGCTGCAATTTCTTTTGATGATCGGGAGATTTCCCTTAAAAGCTCTATTGCCGTAGCCCTATTGCTGTGATTTCGCTCGGTATTCTTCATTTGTACTCGTTTCCCATCTAGCGAATTTAGCGTAGCAGCGACGTCCAACGCGCTCCAATCAAGAATTTATCTAACGTCGAGTCGAATTTTGCTAATGGTGCAACAAGGATTCGTCAGCGAGTATTCGGTTTCTCCGCACTTGCCAATCAAGATTTCGGGTAGGTCATACTTGGCGTATCGGGCTTTTCGCCAATCTGCTAAACTAAATAGGCTTCTTTCGTGTCTGTAGTTGCGAAACCTTCGGGTTTTCAGTCCATGGCAGACGCGGTCAAAAGGATCCACGTAAGCCGGCGCTTGGCGTCTGGCGAGCACGGCGCGTTCTAGATGTAAGACGCATCGCTCGAATACCATAATTCGCAACAGGGGTTGCGGCGGGCGAGAGGGTGAAGTGAGAGCTTAGCCCCTATGCGCGGGTGTGGGGTCGAAAACTAGGTCAGGCGAGAGAAGCTTATTTCGATAGTCGGCGGGCGCTGTCCGTCGAGATAGTGGAGGGTTTATCGCAATGAAGCGTATTAAGTTGCTCGCTATGGCGTGCGTCGTGGCGCTGTGCTGTTCGGTTTTGCTGGCGGGATGTTCCCAGCAAAGTTACACGCCCACCCCTAAAGAGCAGACGATTTCCAACTCGGCATTGACTTCTTCGGGCACTTTGCGCGTTGGCGTGAATGCACAGGCCGCTCCCCTTGCTGGTCAGACATCTTCTTCGTCCGAAATCGTGGGCATTGACGTTGATGTTGCGGCGGCCATTGCCGATCAGCTCGGTTTAAAGCTCGAGGTAGTTGACGTGGGAACCGACGCCGAGGGCGCTCTCTCAAGCAAGCGCGTCGATATTGTGCTTGGGATTGACTCTGCTACTACGGATACGAGCTACTGGCGTTCTAACTCTTATCTCCAGACCGGAGTGGCGTTGTTCGCCCTCTCCTCGAAGACGAGCATTCCTGCGGCGGATAGCAATCCTTCCGTTGCCGCTCAAACTTCATCTAAGAGTTCTTGGCGTGTAACCAACTTGTATGGAGACAAAGCTCTCAACGCTCAAAGCGATTTGAAATCAGCTTTCGCGGCTATGACGAGCGGCAAGGTCGATTATGTGGCGGCCGATGCCATTATCGGCACCTATGTAGCCCATTCGGGGAATTACGACGCTAAGGTCATTGCCCTTCTCCAAGACGTTAGCGGCTATTGCGTAGGCGTCGCTTCGAGCAATACTGATTTGCAGTCGGCGGTAACAAGCGCTTTAAAGAAGATGGTGGATGGCGGTACCGTCGACATCATCGAGACCAAATGGCTAGGCTCTTCGATGGACCTCGACAACACCAGCGTAGTGAAAGCCTCGAAAGCGTCCCCGAAGACGTCGTCCGATTCCGAGGAGTCTTCTGATGAATCGACGCCAAGCGAAAACGACTCCGACTCTTCTGCAGAATAGATTCTGTAAAATAAGGTTACCTATTACGACCGCGCTTCTTCGGCGCGGTCGTTTTGCATCTGGGGTTCTCTCTCTGCGTATGGAAGCAGATAATCATTAGGCATTTTGAATTGTTTTAGTGCTACGAGTGCTTTTCTGTTTAGTGGTTCCCATCGCGCGGGTTACTTACCATGCCGGTCTTCCGCGTTTGGCGCCAAGGCTCGTTCCCCGCCGCCCCTCCCCGGGGCGCGCCCCCGTCCCGGCCCCAGCCCCCCGTTTGTGTAGGAATCGTGTGCATCCATCCCGTCGCTTGACGGGAGGGGATGGGGAGAGTAGTTTATCTCCTTGCCGCAAGCGACAGCGAAGCGGCGGCGGGCCCGCCCGGGAGGCGGGGCCGGCACCTTGAGAACCGG